>CAWBVA010000011.1:0-223675 GCA_963792125.1 uncultured Methanocellaceae archaeon | reverse complement strand
TATTCTCCTACGCTCGGCTACGACAATTTTACGCTGTATTCTATTGATGGAACAGGTACGAGTATTTTTTTATAATCACTCATTACCAGGTTACGAATACCTGTAGTTTTTCTTTGCATTTTGTTGTTATCCCAATATGATGAAGATAAAAAAATATTCAAACAAGTACTTAGGTTCGATTTTATTTTTATTATCAACTTTTAATCGACTGGTAAAATTACTAAATACATATGAATTCGAATTGGTATTGTAATAATAAACGACCCTACCAACAGGTTGTGAGTATCGCTGCCACCAATTTTTCTATTATTATATCTCCATTACATAACCTTTTATTTTCAAATAATTCTTTTTGGATTGGTATCTTTACAATTTTTGAATAATCTATTGTACCATCATTTTTAAAATTAGCATTTCTTATAATATTGCCTTCTTCTAATGGAGGGTGATTCCACTCCAAATTCCATTCTCAAATGAAAATAAGCTATATCATTTGAAATAAAAGCAATCCCATCCCTTTGGCAACTCCCTTAATTCCTCCCACTACAATCAAGCCTCTATCCCGAACAGTTCCTTCTCCAGCCCATTAGAATATATGCCTCGATGAACGCCTGCAAGTCCCCTTCGTCGAACAGAGGTACCGGCGCATTGATACCGAAGTTGGTGAACGGCGCCTCGTAAAGGTCGCCCATCTCAATGTGCTTCTTGCGGACGAACACGGTCTGTATAGTCCTGATGAAGTTCAACTATCGCGTTATAATCCTTATGGCTTTCAGATCATGAAGGTCAGGAACGCCTCTTTCACCTTCTCCTCGGGCTTCGGGCCTTTCGCGAGCCCCGGTAGGTGCCTGATCAGCTTGATAATCGCGCCCCTCTCTGGGCTTCCGCCATTGGCAGTGCCTGCTCCGAAGACATCATTTTCGAGTTGCTGCAGTTCCTCTTCTGGACGGCTCCTGTCCTAACCTGATCTTCTGGATGGCTGGACTGCTATCCGCAAACTGCTTGATCTTCGATTCCACGTTCTCCCGGTACTTCGCCTCGAACTTCTGTTCCTTGATTTCGATCAAATCCCAGATATGCGCTGCTCGATCTCGTCGCCCATGTCGATGACGATGGGCTGGCGGACCTCGGGGTGGTAATATTTCATTAACGGGCCTAAATCATCGATCAGCCGCTGGCTTTCCGTATAGGACACGCTCTCCCAGAATGACTTCGAGGCGACCTCTTCCATCCTGCGCTCTTCATCGCCATGACCTCGTTGATGACCGGCGGGAGGTTGTATGCCATGGCTCCGATGTCTTCGCCCAGTGAGTCGCCAAGCTTGTATCTTTGAGTATGGCGAGACCGAGCTGTTCGCACTTCAGTGCAAAGCTCGCCTCATGTAAGCCACCACGAGGTAAATAGCGCATCAGCGGCATGATGTTCTTGGTCAGGTACTCAACTGGATCGACAGCTACGTTGTCCCAAAAGCCAGGGGACAATGCGCGCTCGATCTCTGCGCTCTTTCTCTCGCACATTCACGTTATCCCGGGACAGCGCCCGGAGATGGCCGAGATGCTTTTCCTTTATCTCTGTTTCCAGCCCCACATCGTTCGCCTGTCTCGCTGCGATGAAGCTCGTTTTATCCTCGTCAGGAAGATGCAGCTGGAGATCGGATTCCGAGCCATGTGCCTGCATCCTCCGTCCGGGTGCATGTCCCAGTACTCGAAGTTGCGCCAGAAGTCGAAGACCTTGAAGTACTCCTTCTTGCCCTCGGGCAGCCAGTCGCGATGCTTGCAGGTTTGATCCGCGCGGGTGCCCCGGCCCAGCATCTGCCAGAACTTGATCTTGGAGAGCACCGGCTTGGCAAAGACCAGATTGCAGACCTCCGGAACATCGATGCCGGTGTCCAGCATGTCCACGGAGATGGCCACCCTCGGCCAGTCCTCCTCCTTGAACTCCTTGATCAGCTTGTCTGCCCGCGAGTTCTCGGATACTATTATCCTCGCCAGCAGCCCTTTGTACTCGGGATAGAGCTTCTCGAAGGCCTCGTAAAGCCGCTTGGCGTGTTTTTTGGAGACGGCGAAGAAGATGGTCTTGGCTGGATGGTTGCCGGACTTGTCCATCTGGCAGCTATCCATGAACTCCCTGACGATGGCCTCGCTTGTTCCCGTGACTGCAACCTTCTTCTCCAGCTCCGTTCCCTCGAAATTGATATCGTCCGGATCTATGCCCTCTTCCAGCAAGCCTCGTAAACTCTCCTGAGGTCAAATCCTCAGGCCTGATGCCCTGAATCTGGAAATGAGTCTGCGCGCCCAGGATGTTCCTCCGGAAATCGCACAGAACGCCCTCCTGGACCGCCTCCTCGTAATCGTAAAGAGCCGTTGGCGCTCCATCCTGGCAATTGAAGAACCTGAAGGTGTCCCTGTCCACCAGATCCGATGGCGTGGCCGTGAGGCCGATCTGAATGGCGTCCAGGTAGGTGAACACATCCCGCCACTTGTTGTAGATGGAGCGGTGCGCCTCGTCCGAGATTATCACATCAAACTCGGCAGGCGAGATCATGTACTTCCGAGCTGTCCTTCTTGTTGTAGATCTCCTGGAAGGTCTGAATGGTGGAGACGTACAGCCTGGAGGTCTTATCGAAATTACCGGAAAGATCTTGGACTTAGATTCTTCTGGGAGGAATTTCTTGAATCCGTCGTCGCTCGCCTGATCCCGAAGCGCTTTTCGGTCCGCCAGGAACAGAACCTTCTGCGCTTTGGCCTTCAAGAGCACATCGATGATGGCCATAGCCACCCGGGTCTTTCCCGTGCCTGTGCCATGACCACCAGAGCTTTACCGATTTCCCTTTGCATATGCTCAATTACCCGCTTGGCGCACTCCATGCTCTTTCAGGCGATCAACGATTTGCTGTCGATCTTTACCCGGCCATCGCTCTTCGTGCTTTCTACCTGGAACCTGAGCGCTCCAGATCTTTCTGGGAAAAAGAATCCTTTTACCATCCGGGGACTGTAACGGGAGCGATCCCAGAAATAAATCTCGTAACCGTTTGTAAGAAAAATGAATACGTCCTTGCCCGTCTTGTTTTTAATGTCGTCCGCATAGTGGGCTGCCTGTGTCTGCGCCACCAGCAGCGGGTCCTTCGAGGTTCTTTTCGCCTCCACGACAGCAAGCGGATATCCGAAGCTGTCCAGCAACAGGTAATCGGCATACTTGCTTTCGAGATCGTTTTTCAGTGTCTCATTTACTGTCTTGTATTTCTTCGCGTTGAAGTCAGACTGCTTTGTATCGACCTCTAATAATAACTTTGGAGCGATCGGCGACTTTCCAGCCCTGCTCTTTTAAAAGCACGTCTATCTTCTGTTTTCTGGTCTGGAACTCCGATATGTCCATTTAGACACCCCTTGGATACCCAATATATACTCATCAACAATATGATTACTTTTTGCTATCACACCAACGATCAATAAAGTTTATATTCATGTCAATCATTCTAAAGACATTATGCCCATAAGTCCGATGGTTGGAACTGCAATGTTTTTTCCGACCAGATATACCTTGTAATCAGGATTTCAACGAATTTATTGGTAGAAATACTTGCTTTATCGGTTGTCCTTCATCAGATGAACTAAGTTTAGAACGCGAAGCGATCAGAAGGGTACTATCAGAAGAAAATATTGAGCCGATTATTGCTGCCGATTATAACATATATAACCAAGATGTACTTTGTACCAAGATTTGTAAAAACATCATCGGTTCATCATTTTGTATCGTATTATTAACCGAAACTCCACTAAAATCAAAGGATACTGATGCAATTAAAAGGGAAAATCACATCTGTCCCAATGCCAATGTATATTTTGAGTATGGATTAATGACATCTGCATTTAAATATATTATTCCAATACTAAAAAAGGGTCAAGTGCCTAAGTTTGATATCCAAAATTTAAATTTATTATTATATTATCCGATTGACGAATTAACGTTATCACAATTTAAAAATTTACTTAGGGCCGAGGTAAGAAAGATGATATCGACCAAGCCTCATAACTTTAGATTTAATAGGTATCTCAAAAACGTTGAGGATGAATTGAATAATAATCTAAAACAATCACGTTCGATAAGAGAAGAATTGAGTAGCCCGACAAACAATATTTATGTTTGGACAAATGCCATCGACCGCACGAGAGACCTATCCTTTGCATTTTATGACCAATTTATTGGATCTGGTATGCACCTTTATTTAAAAGACGGCGATGACAGACAGTTAATAAACGTTTATAATAAATTGCGCTCGCTGTTCCAATATACGAATCATCATATGAAATGCTCAAAATGGACTTATGAGGTCCAGAGCTTTTAAGAACATTAGCAAATCGGTTGCATGAAATTAGGGGAAGGGATATTGAAAACATTACATTAATAGAAGAAGTATTAAAAATAATTGACATATATAAATTATAAAAAGAATTCGATTAGCTAATAACTTGCTCTTCTTGAGAGGTTATCCAGGAACTCAAGCACTTAGATCATTAAATTCTACCAGCTCTACATCAGTATAGGAAAATGATAAAAATATTGAATATATTACTTTCATAAAGCTAAAGATTAATTTATTAATAGATAAAAGAATTATCCCTTATAGAGTTGGGTGATGTGATAATATTGGAGCCTTTAAATTCATATATTGGAAATAGTCCAATTGATTGGTTCAAATCCATTTTTAAATATAATTAGTGCCCTACTTGCGGTTATAGGTCTTATATCAGCGCTATACTTTTATATAAAAAGTAAAAAGGAGAAAAAGCCCTATTATACTATTTAGCGGTTCTACTGTTATTAACGAGTCAGTGAGTGGAAATGAAGGTTTAAAAATTACATATGGTGAGCACCAAATTAAAAATTTTACTATTACATATCTTGTATTTTGGAACGAAGGTAATGAAGTAATACGAAATAACGACATTCCTGAATCAAATCCATTGTTAATTAAAGTAAAAGATGAATATGAAATTTTAGAGGCCACTATAGAAAAAATAGTTGATAATACTAATTCTAATAAATTCAAGCTTGAACGCCTTAATAATAAAACATTTAAGATTTCATTTGAGTATATGGATAAAAACGATGGATTGAAAATTCGAATTGCTCATACAGGTAAAACTTTTAATCGATATTATTTTTTATGGAAAAATTATCGGAAGCAAATGAATAAAGAACGCAGAAGGTAAAAAGCCAAGTGAAAATATTAAAAACAAGTCAACAAGTAACCTATTAGCTACAATAATAGTTCTAGTTCATGTTTTATAGCAACAATTTATGCAATTATAACCTTTTTTTTACAAAACGCGTTTTATTTCTGTACATCATCAATTGCTTTATTGATCATTGCGATATTCGCTCAAAAAATATGGTTCTATATAACTGGGAAGGCACAGGTTCCTAAAGAATTAAAATAATATAAAATAGACGCCAAAATCATTGTCGTAGGCCAGGACTGGGCCGACACCCTCGCCTACCTAAAAGACGGCAGCACCGACTCCATCACAAACCCCACCAATCGAAACCTAATCACTCTCCTCAACTCGATAGGCGTACAAGTACCACCCCCGGGCTCCGGCCTCAAAAACCCCGACCTCTTCTTCACAAACGCCATCCTGTGCCTGAAAGAAGGCGAGAAACAGAATGCAGGAGCCCACCCTTGAAGAATGGTACCATACCTGCGGCCGACACTTCCTGCGCCCCTTGATCGAGCTCGTGCAGCCCGAAGCAGTGATCGCCCTGGGCCTCATGGCGACGAACGGCATACTGCACGCCTACAACCTGAAAACTTATGGCGTACTCCGAAAGGCCGTGGAGCTCGAAGAGGGCATCCGGCTGGGCGGGAAGACCAGGCTGTTCCCTGTGTACCACTGCGGCAATCGCGGCGTGAACCAGAACAGGAAGATGGAGGAGCAGATGAGGGACTGGAGGAAGATCGGGAGATATCTCGGTTCGGAGATACCAGTACCTGTGCCTGTTTCTGTTAATAGAACTTTATTGGATTATTAATGAGACCCGGCCGTTTCCAGGCTATGCGACCCCTGTCACGCTCGCCAAGAGCGCCAGGTAGCCAAGAGCGCCAAGACTATTTATTAAATAGGCAATGCGTTGCGGCCTTGTTTATGCTACCCCTGCTGCCCCGCTGAAATAAAACATATCTAACCGTATTGGCGAACTTGGCTCTTGGCGCCCCTGGTGGGCCTGACAGGAGTCACATTGCCATTACAAAGCCTTGCTTCGAGCGTATCTTTAAGAAAGTCTTGAAGCGCCTGGCTACCTGGTGCCCTTAGCCCCTGACGACCTTAGCGGGCCAGACAGGTGTCGCACAGCCAGAGCAAGGCTAGGCCCAAAATGGTTTCACCAGATCGTTTATGGCAGTGGATTGACATTGAGTTAAAAGTATATAGGATTAAAAACCTCTGATCATCTGGTTATGGATCAGGCCGCGCAATAGATCTTGACGTCATTAAGGACTCGATTTTAAAGCATGTCGACGATGTCAGGGCTATCTATCTTTTCGGCAGCGTGGCAAGAGGAACGGAAAAGAAGGACAGCGATTATGATGTCCTGATATTCGTCCAGACGCCGAAAAACAAGGTCAGGACGATATCCAACATCAGGATCGACGTGGAAGACAGGATTAAAAGACGGCTTGAGCCCTTCCTGATGGATGTCGAGGATATCAATTACCCGTCACCCATACTCTACGAGGTCTATCACAATAATAAGCTGTTATACGGGGAAAATATTCTCGGCAAAGCCTCGGAGATTGTTAAGAAGATCAGGCCGCATATAAAGAACGGCAGGGTCGTCGATTACCATGTCGAGCATTGACGAAGCCTGAGCTATACGATTTTTAATCGACTCGCTGAAATGGTCTTAGCAAAAGTTTAATATCGCTTGCAATGCAACGGTTTAAATAATTACTCATTAAATACTAAGTATCATAGCTTTACAGATAAAGGAGTTCAGAGATTGCACAACGAGGTATTGCATAAAAATCGGGCTGATGCCGTCCCGGCCGCGATATATGACAGCTATGATTATCGGCCTGCAGGGGAGACAGTAAGTAAAGTCAAACCGGGAAAGGCCATGAAGACCATCAAGTTCCATGTCTCTGCGAGCGAAGGCTACTATGTCGCGGATGCAATCGACTACCCGATTGTAACCCAGGCTAAGACATGGAATAAACTGATGCAGAGGATCGACGATGTCGTCCGGCTCTATTTTAAATTAAAAAGCGATGAGAAGTATCAGCTTGAGCTCGATATCAATTCACAGGCCCTTTCGACGGTGAAGAATAGTGCCAAGGCTTAGAGATGTAAGCTACAGGCAAGTCATCAAGCTTTTAAAGAAAATTGGTTATGTAAAAGACAGGCAGAGCAGTAGCCATATCATTATGAAAGCTTCTGGCTTCGAAAGTAAGGCCAATTTTGACGAGGTCACCGTTGTTGCCGACAACCCTCTGTCAATCGGTACGCTATCGGCCATCCTTAAAGATGCAAGTGAACAGACGGGCATCGATTTAGAACAATTGAAGCATATGCTTGAAAATATGTAGCTAACTGTTTATTAATAGCATTTGCAGACATGCCCGGCGGCCGCTGATCGAGCTCGTGCAGCCCGGAGTAGTGATGGCCCTGGGGATCATGCCGACGAACGGCATACTGCACGCCTACAACCTGAAAACATACAGCATACTCCGAAAGGCCGTGGAGCTCGAAGAGGGCATCCGGCTATGTGAGAAGACCAGGCTGTTCCCAGTGTACCACTGCGGCAATCGAGGGGTGAACCAGAACAGGAAGATGGAAGAGCAGCTAATGGACTGGAGGAAGATCGGGAGATATCTCGGTTCGGGGATATCGGTACCTGTGCCTGTTGCTGCCAATAGAAAATTATCAGATTACTAATGTGACCCAGCCCTTTCCACGGCTATGCGCAACGGTAAAGCGCGCCAGGAACGCCAAGTATCGCCAAGATCGCCAGGACTTTTATTAAAAGACAATGCGTCGCTGCCTTGTTTACGCTACCCATGCAGCCCCGCTGAAATATTGGTGTTCAAATAATGACAGATATTAAAGTTATACCTCAAAATAATGCTACAACCAATTATAACAAAAACAGCCTGATTTGTTACAATACGAAACCGATTGTAACAAAAACAGCCTGATTTGTTACAATACGAAACCGATTGTAACAAAAAACTACTATATTGTTACAATGATTAGGATTGCAATAGATTTTATTTTTGTCTGGTTATTTCTAATAATTTGGGAAACGAATATACTGCAGGTCGTCTGGTTTTTCCTTCTGATACCATTATTAGAATATCATTCTTTGTCAACTCATCTAATATTCTTTGAGCAGTCATCCGGTTGATATCCAATGACTTATAGAAACTTGGCGTGTTAAATACCGGCCGCATAAATATGGCATCGATAACTTGTACGGAATATTCTGAATGGACTATTTCCGGTATATTAATTTTCATTTCCTTATATAATTCATGTATTGCCATTGCCTTTTGACTATTCTCTTTTGCCTGTTCAATAATAGCTTCCAGGAAAAAGGATATCCAGCCGTTCCAGTCGTTTTTCTGGGATATATCTTCTAATCGATCTAAATACAAAGGCCTGTTTCGCTCCAGATAGGCACTAATATAGAAGGTAGGGTTTGATAGATGCCGTTTATAATATAATATCAATGGGACAAGCATTCGGCCGATTCGGCCGTTTCCATCTCTAAATGGGTGGATAAGCTCAAATTGTGCTTTTAATATCGCTAGCTGTACTATCGGATCTCGATCTTCGGTATATAAATACGATTCCCAGTCTGATAATGCATCCATTAAAAGTTGAGGAGGAGGGGGCGTAAAAACACCATTATCTCGAAGCCTTATGTAATTTTGTACCCGTCTTATTTCACCGGGTTCAGCGGTTTCTCCTCTGACGTTAGTCAAAAGGATACGATGCATATCCCTGATCATATTAATTGAGAGGGGATGACTTTTAACAGCATCTTGCGCAAATTTCAAAGCAGTACTATAGTTAGATACTTCTTGTAATTCGTTTGTTTTTGCCATCGAATATTGTTCTTTGGGATCGGCTTCAAACTGCAAAACTTCAATTAAAGTTACTGTTGTACCTTCGATTCTTGAAGAAAGTTCTGCCTCTGTTGTTACCAAAGGAGCGAGAAGAATATCGGGGTTCACTATTGTCTGGATAATCCCATCATATCTTCCAAGATGCTGGTTAGCTTTTCCAATTAATGAGGCATGGGCATCCCAGTCAATACCTTCTATTGGTAATTTTTTAGGGATATATGGCTCTGTCTCCATTATTACCTCAATTTATCTTTGTATATTTGCTTGTTAAGTATAAATATTTTAAACATTTAGCTTGATTATTAAGCTCCAGCTTCGTGAGATGGATGAACAGCTGATGGACCGGAGGAAGAACGGGAGATATTTCTCTCCGGTAATGCCAGTACCCGTGCCTGTTGCGGTCAATAGAAAGTTATCGGATTTTTAAATAAGATCCTGTCGTTTCCAGGCAATGCGACCCCGGTCACGCTCACCAAGGGCGCCAGGTAGCCAGGGTCGCCAGGGTTATTTTTAAATAATCAATGCGTCGCTGCCTTGTTTATGCTACCCCTGCAGTCCCGCTGAAATAAAACATATCAAAACGTCTTGGCGCCCTTGGCACTTGGCGAACCTGGCGGGCCTGACAGTATGCGCGCAGCTCATACACGGCATGCAACAGGCTTGCCGTTAACAAAAAATCCTTAGCGTTCCTGGCTACCTGGCACCCTTGTCAAGCAGGACTGGGCTCGCATAGCCAGCGCATGGTCCAGGCAAATAATGATTTCACAGACCGCTTGTGGTAGCGACAAACATTGAGTTAAAAGTATAGAGGATTAAAACCTCTAATCATCTGGTTATGGATCAGGCCGCACAAATATATCTTAACGTCATCAAGGATTCCATTTTAATGCAGGTCGCCGATTACCATGTCGAGCATTGAGGAAGCCAGAGCTTTACGATTTTTAATCGACTCGCTGAACGTGTCACAGCAAAAGTTTAATATCGATTGCAATACAACCGCTTAAATAATTAGTCGTTTGATATTCATTATCATAGTATTACACGCCAGGGAGTTCAGAGATTGCACAACGAGGTATTGCATAAAAATCGGGTTGATGCCGTCCCGGCCGCGATATATGACAGCTATGATTATCGGCCTGCAGGTGAGACCAGTAAGTAAAGTTAAACCCGGAAAGGCCATGAAGACGATCAAGTTCCATGTCTCTGCAAGCGAAGGCTACTATGTCGCGGATGCTATCGACTACCCGATTGTAACCCAGGCCAAGACGTGTTATAAGCTGATGCAGAGTATAGACAATGTTCTCCGTCTATATTTTCAATTAAAAAGCGATGAGAAATATCAGCTTGAGCTCGATATCAATTCACAGGCCCTTTCTACTGTGAAGAATAGTGCCAAGGCTTAGAGACGTAAGCTACAGACAGGTAATCAAGCTTTTAAAGAAAATTCGCTATGTTAAAGGCACGTAGAGCGGTAGCCATATCATCTTTAAAGCTTCACGCTTCTAAAAGTAAGGTGTATTTTGACGAGGTTACTATTGTTGCGGACAATCCACTCTCGATCGGAACACTTTCAGCCATCCTTAAAGACGCAAGCGAACAGACAGAGATTGATGTTGAAATATTGAAGCGAATGCTCGAAGAGATATAGCCGTCGCCGAGATGTATCATTAGATGATACTATTTTAATATCATAATCATACTAAAAATTTATTATGATGATTATAAAAATAATTATTGTCTTGAGGATGGATTGAAAATCAATTTTTAGAACAGTTAACCCATATGACCTCGAAGAATAATTGAATTACTGCGGTCGATTTTGCCTGAGCGGCCGTTATTTTAGCTCGTGTAGCCAACAGAAAATTATCGGATTACTAAATGATCCAGCCGTTTCCAGTGCTATGTGACTCCTGTCACGCTCGCCAACGGCGCCAGGTAGCCAAGAGCGCCAAGGCTGTTTTTTAAAAGGCTATGCGCTGCTTCCTTGTTTACACTACCCCTGCATACCCCGCTGAAATAAAACGTATAAAACGTCTTGGCGCCCTTGGCACTCTGGCGAACTTGGCGGGCCTGACAGTAGGCGCACATCTCATACAAGGCATGCAACAGGCTTGCCGTTAACAAAAAAGCTTTGGCTGCCCCTGGCGAGCGTGACAGGAGTCGCATTGCCCTGGCAAAGCCCGATTTTCATAGCCATTAACACGAAAATAACCATTTATCATCAACCGAGTTCTCGGAAAGGCCGTAGTTCTCGAAGAGGTATCCGGGCGAGCGAGAAGACCAGCCTATTCCCCGTGTACCATTACGGCAATAAAGTAGTTGACCAGAAGAAGACCAATGCCAGATGTCAATACACAGCCTGACGCGTTAAATTTTAATAGAGGTTTGTTGTATATACTTATATAACAATATGAGGCAGATATGATCGGCGCAAATGAGAAAAGGAAGATCATCCATCAGCCGAAGCTCGATACCATCAGGATGGTCGAGAAATTTATCGAAGAGCACAGCGGGGAATACAAAAAGAGAGCCCTCTGGGAGCATCTGCCTAAAAAGATGATGTATCAGACATATTGTGTAATCATAGACTATCTGATGGAATCGGGAAAAATCGCCATGGATAGAGAAGGCACGATAGGATGGATATGGGACCCTAAGATGGTGAAGAAATATATGGCAGATGATAGCCTGCGAATCAGATAAACAGGCCCTCTTTTTTTAACGATAATCATTAGTTTAATATGCGTTGAAGACATACATTTTCTCATTAATATGAAAGTTAGTATTAACTTAGCTGATGCCTCGGTTCAAAAAAGACTCACCTGCTTAGAAAGCTCTACCACGGAAAGTAAAAAGCTTTTCCTGGAGCTAAATCATGTATTTGATCCGCTGCAAAAGGACCCGTATTGCGGTATTCATATTCCTAAAATGCTAATACCGCCCGCTTATTTTAAGAGGTATCGACTGAAAAATCTATGGAAATTCGATTTATCTGATGGATGGCGCCTGATTTACTTCATTGTCAACGATAAAGAAGATATGATAATTGTCATTATTGACTGGATGTCCCATAAAGAGTATGAACGATTATTCAATTATGGCTGATCAACAGCGTGCGTCAAACATTAAGTATTTCGACTTCTGCCAGACTATTCATTGCCCCGGCCGTCATGGCAACAAACGGCATACTGCACGCCTACAACCTGAAAACTTATAGCCTACTCCGAATGGCCGTGGAGCTCGAAGAAGGCATCCGACTATGCGAGAAGACCAGGCTGTTCCCCGTATACCATTGCGGCAATCGCGGCATGAACCAGAACAGGAAGATGGATGCGCAGCTGCAGGGACTGGAGGAAGATCGGGAGATATCTCGGTTCGGGGATAACAGTACCAGTGCCTGTTGCTGCCAATAGAAAATTATCAGATTACTAATGTGATCCAGCCCTTTCCAGGCTATGCGCATCTTTAAAGCTCGCCAAGATCGCCAGGTACCGCCAAGATCGCCAAGACTTTTAATAAAAGGCTATGCGTCGCTGCCTTGTTTACGCTATCCCTGTAGCCTCGCCTAAATAAAACATATCAAACAGTGTTGGCGCCCTTGGCCCTTGGCGCCCTTGGCGAGCTTTAAAGAGAGTTCCAGCTTTCCGCTGTGGTCAGCCCATAAACCTTGGCGTTCTTGGCGGTACCTGGCGGTCTTGGCGCGCTATAAATGTGCGCATAGCCAATATACGGCATACTTCGTGCTTGCCATTAACAAAAAAATCCTTAGCGCTCTTGGCTACCTGGCGCCCCTGGCGAGCTTTAAAACGGTTCTTGTATTTCGGGTACGCATCGCAGGGCCAACAACTCGTTTCATTTGACACAATTAAGAAATACCCACGCTTCAACTATCTTCTGTTCCACGGATATCATATCCTTGACTGTTACCTTACCTTCGGCTATCTCTCTTTCGCCGAGTACCAGCAGAGTCATCTCCCGATGGAATTAGCATATTTCAACTGGTTACAGAATTTCCGTCTCTGCGAGCTATGCTCGACTACCAATCTTTTCTCACTCAACGACTGGACAGGGCTCGTCAAGAACGTTAATAAACGATTACTGTTAGTCATTTTAAACATTAATATCTCTCGAAAGATATTGCTAAATATTACAGAGTTTGTCTTGATATTATTACAATTGGTTATATTATAATTGTTATTTTATATATCACTAAACATAGCTATATATAGTCTGGAAACCATTTATATATTAAAGTTGATATAATTTATTGAACGATAATCATTAGATTATATTTCTTAATGAAATGGAGAGATATTAATGGTTGGAATAATGAAAGAGATCGAAGGAACTGGCAAGGAAGTAATGGGCAAGATGAAGGAAGAGGCGGGCAAAGCCCTGAACAAGCTAGACATGCAAGCCCGGGGCAAGGCCGAACAGTCAGTCGGAAAAGCCAAAAAGAACCTGGGCCAGGTTGAGAGAAACGTCAGTGGAATGCAGAAAAAAGCCGAACAGTCAGTCGGCAATGCCGAAAAGAAGCTGGGCGAAATCATAAGAAAACACGACCATTGAATTCTACTGCATGACCGCTGCAAGAAGACAAGAGGAAGAGCCCGGCTTCGCAGGATGCCCAGCTATTGCGTCCGGGCAGGGCTAAAAGGGGTAATGCTTACCCATAGTATAAGCGGCATAAATAATCGATTTTTTATTCTCCGATAACTTAGAAAAAACATTGAAAAAGTATTAACAAATTAAAACATAGCAATTTGGTTGAAATAAAAAAATCCATGGGCAAATTATCTTGCCTGCCAATCTATTCTTTATGGAAAACGCTATTCATCAAGTATGATATTAAGTTGGTTCTGTTTTTATGTTGTCAAAGTCCTGCACATAATATGAAAAGATATGAAAAGACAACCCTGGATACTACAGAGCTTACTTTTGATATTATTACTATTGGTTATATTTTGATAGTATATTTAATATAATACTAAACATAGGTTTATATACTCAAGACCCCTTTATATACTAAATATAATTTATAAACAATCATATTTTAGATTATATTTTTCAAAATAAATGGAGAGATATTTATGGAGTTCAAAGTTCAAAAACTATCCACTCATCAATTAAAAGATCGTTTAAAGAGGGACAGGCCATACATGCTTGTCGACGTGAGAGAGATGGAAGCCTTTCTGAAGGGCCACATACCCGGCGCATCCAACATGTTCGATGACGAGACGATGCCCATGGTAAAGAGGATAAGCAAGGGCACGGACATCATCCTGTACGGCCCGGGCACCCACGGCCAGCACAAGCTCAATGACGATGCGGCAGAGAAGTTCATGAGCCTCGGTTCCAGGTACGTCTTTTCCTACGAGGACGGCCTCAAAGGCTGGGCCGACGGCGGCAACAGGGTCGACCGCAGCGACCGCAGCGACCATAAGATGACGTAATCGTCATCTTTTTTATCGTTTCCCATTGATTAATCAAAAAACCAAAACAGGAGTCAAGTCGGTAAGTGATCAGATCACCCCCGGCCTTATATCTTCTCGAAGGTAGCTTATCTGGCCTATACGGCGATATCTGATACGTTCAGGCTATTGCTGGCGTTAGAACGGTTAAAATGGAGAAAAGTACATGAAAGACCATAAGACGAGTGCATATACACAGAATGAATGTAAAGAGACTATAGAGGATATCCATACGCTATCCGAGATGTTTAACTTCCACGCGGATCAGGTAGCGGAGTTAACGATATTCTATGCTAAAAAGTTCAGGTCAGCCAGCGGAAATTTTGAGAATGGAAGATTTTTTGAGTCTGTTGCCGCGAAGTTCGAAAAAACACCCCTGAATTTCCATACGACGAATGGCGACTCTGTAAGAAATGCGATTAAAAATAAAGCGTGACACTCGAGAAAACCAATAATAAGGGCCATCAGGGCCCTTAATATGACTAAAGGCGAATGGGGGAATCTTTGATGGATAGTATTAATGAAGATGCGATAAACCATATTAAGAAAATTAAAGCGAGGGCGGAGATAACCAGAAGTGCTCATGCCAACCTCGGAAAAAAATATGGGTTTACATCTAAGTTCATCAAGATCGTTTTATTAATCGGATCGACTACGTCGACCACCCTTATTTTTACTAAAAATTTTAATGAAGAAATATATCTGATGATCGCAGGCGTTTTTTCATTGATATTATTCATTTTATCACTTGTTGAGCTGGTATTAAACTTCGAGAAAAATGCTGAAACCCATAACCAGTCAGTAATACTATTCACTTCCCTGATAAGGGATCTGAATAGAGTCCAGGAAATAAAAATGATTGACGAAAAAACCCTGGAAACTCTACAGGAAAAATATGATTGGATACATGAATCGTCACCATGGATCCCGGATAGAGAATTTTTAGAAGCAAAAAGGCGCTTCAAAATTAAAAGGGATATAAATAAAACCCTTGATGATGGGTTAAACCTTGGTAAATCGATTAAACAGCTCGAAAATGAGATCGTAGCCAAGGCTGATTAAAATCGATTAAATTTCCATATCATTGGTACGATACCAGACTTTTTAGAATCATTTTCCCAGTGCTCCTTGACTTTTTAAACTCCGTTCTTAAAGTTAGACGCTCTGGACTCCTTCAGACTCCGTTAGCTTAAACTCATCAGGCCCCATGCACTCTTCCCGGCTCCATAGACTCCCGGAACGCCCCGCTACGAATCGCGCTCGTGCAGCCGGGGATAGGGATCGCTCTGGGCCTCATGGTGACGAACGGCTACTGCACGCCTACAACCTGAATACTTATGGCGTACTCCGAAAGGCCGTGGAGCTCGAAGAAGGCATCCGGCTGAAACGGGAAAACCAGGCCGTTTCCCGTGTACCACTGTGGCAATAAAGGAGTGAACCAGAACAGCACCCCCCCCCCCCCCCCCCCCCCCCCAAAAAACGTAAAATTTTAATAGTAATATGTTATATATACTCATATAACAAAATGAGGCGGCATGATCGGCACCAGTGAAAGAAGAAAGTCATCCATCAACCGAAACTCGATACTATCAGTATCGTAGAGAAATTTATCGAAGAGCACAGTGAGGAATATAAAAAGAGAGCTCTCTGAAGCATCTGCCGAAAAAATGATGTACCAGACCTATTGTGTGATCATCGACTATCTTATGGAATCCGGTAAAATAGCCTCTATAGTGAAGACACTATCTGATAGATCTGAGACCCTGAAATAGTGAAGAAATATAAAGCAATGTATCACCTTCGAATCAGATAATTCTTCTCGTTTTATAACCACAACAATAATTTGATATTCTTTAAAGATCTACATTATTTCATATATATGAAAATTAGTGTTTATGTAGCTGAAGAGTCATTAATTAAAAAGACTTCAAAGCCTAGATAAGTCCGAACAGAAAATAAAATGCTTTCAAAAAAATAAAATCAGATATTTAATCAGCTACAAAAAAACCCTTATTGCGGCATTCATATTCCTAAAAAGTTAATACCTTCGACATATTTAAAGAAGTATCGACTTAAAAATCTCTGGAAATACTATTTATCTGATGGATGGCACCTGCTTTACTTCATTGTCAACTATGAGAATGATATCATATTTCGTCATTATTGACTGGATGTCCCATAAAGATATGAACGATTATTCAATTACCGCTGATCAACAGCGTGCGTCAAATATTAAATATTTCGACTTGTGCCAGACTATTCATTGCCCCGGCCTCATGGCGACGAATGCATATTGCACGTCTATAATCTGAAGACTTATAGCGTACTCCGAAAGGCCGTGGAGATCGAAGAGGGCATCCGGCTATGTGAGAAGACCAGGTCGTTCCCTGTGTACCACTGTAGCAATCGCGGGGTGAACCAGAACAGGAAGATAGATGAGCAGCTGAGGGATTGGAGGAAGATCGGGAGATATCTCGGTTCGGGAATACCAGTACCTGTGCCTGTAGCAGTCAATAGAAAATTATCAGATTACTAATGTGATCCAGCCCTTTCCGGGCTATGCGCAGCAGTAAAGCGCGCCAAGAACGCCAAGTACCGCCAAGATCGCCAGGACTTTTATTAAAAGGCTATGCGTCGCTGCCTTGTTTACGCTACCCCTGCAGCCCCGCTGAAATTAAACATATCAAAACGTCCCGGCGCCCTCGACTCCTGGCATCCCTGGCAAGCTTAACAATGAATTCCGGTGTTCCAGGTGACATCACCAGGAAATCGATTTACGTTGGCGTGATCATCAGATTTAAATACATAATTATGCATATTAGTTTCTATCATCTGATAAGAATCAAAGATACGTAATAAATATATATTCATTGCACATTCAATAGACATGGGACAAAATATGGCACTTAATGTGAACCTCGGTACTCCGTATGAGGCAATCATCGAAAAGATCATCAAAAAGGGTTATGCAGGGAACCAGACGGAAGTCATCAGACAGGCTCTGACGCTATATGAAAGACAGATCGAGGAAGAAGAAGTCATCCTGCTGAATAAGGCGATAGAAGCTAGAATGGCTGAGCTTGAGAGTGGCAAAGTGAAGACTAAATCTCTGTCCGAAATTAAGAAGAAATATGGCTTGTGATTAGATGGATGTAGAGCTTTTCCCGGAAGCCGAAGAAGACATGGATGGAATGGATTACTCACAGCGTAAAGTCTACATTAAACATATTGAAAAAATCAGTCTGATCCCCGCGGGAAGGCACCTCAAATTCGGCTTACCGTTCAACGTCGAGGAAGTAGGCCAGGGGCGAATAATTTTCCAGATAAAAAATGATACGGTATACATAATCAGATGCTTCTTATCTCATAAAGATTATGAAAAATGGTTGAGATCATTTTAAAATACTCCTGGTCCTTGGCGCTCCTTGGCTACCTGGCACTCCTGGCGAGCGCGACAGGAGTCGTATAGCCTGGGCAGGACATGATTCTGGCAGGTTTTTAAAGAGTGATCGCCCCGGGCCTCAGTAGCAATTTGATGTTTACAATTCGATCGATTTATTGTACAATAGAACACCGTATATCGACGAATAATACTTGAAACCTATCATCCCGGACCCGGAGAAGAATCAAAAATAAAGAAAAAGATGAGGAATGTAAGGGTTAACCTTACATCCCCATGTCGCCCATGCCGGGTGGCATGCCGCCCGGTGCGCCATGGCCGCCGGATAACTTGCTGGCGGCGATGACGTCGTCGATCCTCAGGATCATGACGGCCACTTCCGAGGCGCCGCTGATGGCCTGGGTCTTGACGCGGAACGGCTCGATAACGCCGGCCTTCTCCATGTCTACGGCCTCGCCGGTGAAGACATTGATGCCAGCGGTCTTACCTTGCCCTTCTTGCCCTCGTGCCTGCTCCTGCAGGCTCGACAATACGTCGATCGGGTCCAGGCCGGCGTTCTCGCGAGCAGTGCGGTCGGGATTACCTCCATTGCCTAGGCGAACGCGTCGATGGCGAGCTGCTCCCTGCCACCGACGGTGGACGCGTACTCCTTCAGGCGCATCGCCAGCTCGATTTCAGTCGAGCCGCCGCCGGTGACATACTTCTTTCCTCGACGACCATGCCGACGACGCGGAGCGCATCATGGACTGCCCTGTCGAGCTCGTCGACGACGTGCTCGGTTCCGCCCCGCAGTATGAGAGAGACTGCCTTCGGGTTCTTGCACTGGTCGACGAAGATCATCTCTCGTCGCCGATCTTGCGCTCTTCGACCAGGCCTGCGATGCCCAGGTCCTCTTTCGTCAGCTCATCGAGGCTGGTCCTGACCTTGGCGCCGGTGGCCTTGGCGAGCATCTTGAGGTCGGACTTCCTTGACCCGGCGGGCGGCCATAGATGCCTGTCCTTGGCCAGGTAGTGCTGGACGAGGTCGTCGACGCCCTTCTGGCAGAAGACGACGTTGGCGCCGGTCTCTTGATCTTGTCGACCATGTTCTTCAGCATCTTCTCTTCCTCGTCGAGGAAGCCTGGAGCTGGTCCGGGCGGTGATCTCGATCTTGGCGTCGATCTCGGTCTTCTTGATCTCCAGCGCGGTGTCGAGCAGCGCGATCTTCGCGTTCTTTACCGTCTTCGGCATGTTCGGGTGCATCCGTTCCTTATCGATGACGAGTCCCTGGATCAGTTCGGAATCCTCCGATGGTGCCGCCGACCTTCTTCTCGACCTTGATGTCGTCCACGTCGACCTTGCCGTTCTCGTCGACGACTGCCTTGATCGGCCTTGACCACGATGTCGGCCAGCATCATCGCCGACTGACTCCGGGCC
This sequence comes from uncultured Methanocellaceae archaeon, assembly GCA_963792125.1. Taxonomy (GTDB): domain Archaea; phylum Halobacteriota; class Methanocellia; order Methanocellales; family Methanocellaceae; genus Methanocella_A. Next base: position 204,262 of record CAWBVA010000011.1, on the reverse strand, counting down.
CTTGCCGGTCATGGCGGTGATCGCGAACTTCTTGAGCAGGTCCTCGTCCTTGATGGTCACGGGGTATGCCAGCGAGTCGAGGACCTCTCTCGCCTTGGTGGCTGCCAGCCTGTAACCCGGCGCGATGACGGTCGGGTGGATGTCCAGGTCTAACAGTTCCTCGGACTTCTTGAGCAGTTCCCCGGCGAGTACGACTGCGGTGGTCGTGCCGTCGCCGACCTCCTCGTCCTGGGTCTTGGCGATCTCGACGATCATCTTCGCCGCCGGGTGCTCGATGTCCATTTCCTTCAAGATCGTAACGCCATCGTTGGTGATGACAACGTCGCCCAGCGAGTCTACGAGCATCTTGTCCATGCCCTTCGGACCCAGGGTGGTCCTGACTGCTCCGCGACTGCCCTGGCGGCCATGAAGTTCATTCCCTGAGCGTCGCGGCCCCTTGTCCTGCTGGAGCCTTCTTTTAAAATGATATATTGTTGGCCTGCTTGTTGTGCCAAATATAAAACCTCCATTACTGATAGTACAAATAGTACAAATTAAAAAATTTAAATTATAATTCTCCAAACTGTTATAGGTTTACACGTCTATATATAGTTTGGTATTTTTCATTCTGTCGAGTCAGTGGTATCTGGTTTTTTACAGCATGTGTCTTCAACTTTATTTCGTCAGGTACCACACCTGCGGCCGATGCTTCCTGCGCCCTTTGATAGAGCTCGTGCAGCACGAAGCAATAATCGCCCCGGGCCTCATGCCGACGAACGGCATAATGCACGCCTACAACCTGAAGGCTTATGGCATACACCGAAATGCCGTCGAGATCGAAGAGGGCATCCGGCTGGGTAAGAATACCAGGCTGTTCCCTGTGTACCACTGCGGCAATCGCGGGGTGAACCGGAACAGGAAGATGGAAGAGCAGTTAAGGGATCTGGAGGAAGATCGGTAGATATCTCGGTTCGGGGATACCAGTACCTGTGCCTGTTGCGGTCTAATAGAAAATTATCAGATTACTAATGTGATCCAGCCCTTTCCGGGCTATGCGCAGCGGTAAAGCGCGCCAGGAACGCCAAGTACCGCCAAGATCGCCAGGACTTTTATTAAAAAGACAATGCGTCGCTGCCTTGTTTACGCTACCCCTGCAGCCCCGCTGAAATAAAACAATATAACAGATATTGTACTGGCCCGTCCCTTGACGACGAGAAGTGGGATTAGCTCGGCATGAATACACCGATTAACTAAAGGCTTCATTACATATATATGCATATTAGTTAGGATACAAGAACAGATAGATAATTGACCTGTAAAGGCCACAGGGATATGTATTTATGATTCTGGAAATGAAAGAATCATATCGAGTGGAAAGGATGCTTTCAGTCACGCTTCGTGTCCATGAAGGCGAAATGCTTGTCGCGCAACCGGCTGCGCATTGTCACGCAGGCAAGAACTGGAACACACTCATGAAAAACATCAAAGACGTTATCGAGGCTTATTTTAAATATCCCGTCGGCCGATTCCGTGAAGATATGTCTTGAGATCGACCCGACGGTCACCGATAATGCCGAGACTTCCAGTTGTTAGCTGGCAAGACATAGGCAAAATGTTGGAAAAGCTCGGCTATTCTTGATGAGCATTATAGAAAGTTCTGGCTTCCGCTTAAGCAACAATAAACCTTGGCGCCCTTGGCACTTGGCGAACTTGGCGGGCCTGACAGGAGTCACATTGCCCTGGCAAGGCCTTGCTCCGTGCCTGTTAAAAAGACCTCCATTGTGCCAGCCATCATCCGATGATTCAAATTATTCTATTATTTTAACTCATGATTAATAGTGACAAAGCGCCATCTATATTAGCGATAAATAATGATGACACTTGGGTTATTATTTTGACAGTCGAACAAAAGGTTGTTAGTGTGGTAAAAGAAGCCCCCGCGATGGCTGCCGGCCTCGGAAACCCGGCCCCTCTCGGCCTGATGGGCTTCGGCATGACTACGATTCTCCTCTGCATGAAACTGGCCGGCCTCATCCCTGCCGAGAGCCTCGGAATGGTCGTCGCCATGGGTATCTTCTACGGCGGCATCGCCCAGGTCATCGCCGGATGGCTGGAATATCATAAAGGAAACTCTTTCGCCGGGCTGGCGTTCACGTCCTTCGGATTGTTCTGGATCCTCTTCATCGCCATCCAGCTCCTCCCGAGACTGGGCCTGACCGCAGCGGTAGACGGCCATTCGATGGGCGCACTGGTCGGCGTATGGGGCCTGTTCGTGACATACATGTTCATCGCCACCCTGAAGAAGCCGAAGATATTCCAGGTGATCTTTGGCTCCGCCGCGGTACTCTTCTTCCTCGTTGCGGCCGCGGATTATACCGGCGATGCGACCATCAGGCTGATTGGAGGGTACGAAGGTATCTTCTGCGGCTTCACCGCATTCTATCTCGCCATGGCGGAGATACTGAACGAGGCCTATGGAAAGAAGGTCCTGCCAATAGGTTAATGGAATTTAATGGGAAAAGGGATACCGGGGAGTTACATTAAAAATCGTCCTCCTCGGCCCCTTAACCTCTGTCCCTCCGTTTTAAAAAAGGTCTCTTTTTCCTCCGTACCTCCCTGCCCTCTTCTCCTTAACCTCTATGCACTCCCTGACCTCCAAATAGAATCCTTAAACCTCCAGTTTCAGGAAATGATAATACGATTAATTCCATCCCTAAGATGTTCTACCTTAAAATTGAGGAGCAATCCAACCTGAAGTAAAGAGGGACAGAGAGATTTAAAAATGTTAAGATTTTGTCCAATTTAAAATTCAAGCACTTCGACCGTCTTCTGTCCCCGTCCTTCATTTCCCTGACAGTGACTTACCCCACGGAAATCTCTCTTGCAGAGAGTATCACATCGTCTTCAAGCTTATTGCTAAATACTACAGAGCTTATCTTAATGTTATTACTATAGGTTATATTACTATAGTAATTTTATATATTACTAAACATAGGTATATATACTCGAGACCCCCTTTATATAACTAATATAATTTACAAAACTAATTTTTTTAGATTATATTTTAAAATGAATGGAGAGATATTTATGGAGTTTAAAGTTCAAAAACTTACAACTAATCAATTAAAAGATCGCTTAAAGAGAGACAGGCCGTACATGCTTGTCGACGTGCGAGAGATGGAAGCCTTCATTAAAGGCCACATACCCGGTGCATCCAACATGTTCGATGACGAGACCATATCCATGGCAAAGAAGATCAGCAAGGGTACGGACATTATCGTCTACGGCCCGGGCACCCACGGCCACACCAAGCTCAATGACGATGCCGCAGAGAAGTTCATGAGCCTGGGTTCCAGGTACATCTATGCCTACGAGGATGGCCTCAAAGGCTGGTCTGACGGCGGCAACAGGGTCGACCGCAGCGATAATAGCGACCGGAAGATGACGTAATCGTCATCTTATTTCATTGCGCCTCATTGTTTAAATCGGATTATAAATGGGATCCAGCCGTTTCCTGGCTATGCGCAACTATAAAGCGCGCCGGGAAACCAGGGACCGCCAGGAATGCCAGGACTCTTTTAAAAATGTAATGCCTCACGGACCTTTTTATATTACCCCGGCAGCCCGGTTGAAATAAGCAAATTAAAATGACAATTACCTTATAAATTCCAGCCCGCGGATGAACTCATAACCTTTCTTACCATGATACTCGCGAAGCATCTTTTCAAAATAGCTCTTCAGATGCTTAGGTGCACAGATATCATCCCTGCCCTGTTTTTTCATGTTCTGGATCAGCTTCTTCCTGACAAGGGAGTCAATGGCTCGGGCAGCATCACCATATCGCCGGCCAGGTGTGCCTTTAACAGCGTCGCGTCTATCGAGATGCTTATCGCACCACCAGCGATGAGATACTAATTTCCAGATTATGTACATTTCAAATCGATCAAATCCTGTTTCATCGGTCACTATAACCAACGCTTGTATACATAGGTATTAATTAATCAAATACTTTGTTTCATTATAACGTATAAATGTATAAGGCTACATATTCAAATGTACATAGTGTACAGTTAAATTTATAGTTGATAGAGACATTTAAAAAAATATGGCACTCAGCCAATTCCTTGGAGATACGTCTAAGATCAGGCTAATCGACTTCTACATTACCGACGGAGGAAATTCATATAACATATCGGAATTAAACGAGCACACCGGGCTTTCAAGAGTTACCCTGACAAAGAAAATTCCAGAGCTTATACAAAATAAGATTCTCGAAGTCGATCAGCAGGCAGGAGGTATCCGTACCTTCAGGCTGGCCAGGTCGAAAATAGTCGACCTGCTGGCTGCGACGATTCTGGTGAATAGCTTTGATAATGCAGACGAGCCACTTAGTGAAGAAGAGACATTACAAAACATAAGAGACTCTACTGGGCTTGAAGAAATGCCTGGTGAGCCCATATCGGTATCAGGCTACAAGGTGCCGGGTAAAACGGTAATAATAATTAATGATGAACCTGCAGTCGCCGATAAATAAAATTATAGGTTCAGGGTTTAGCTTTATTTAAAAACTCAAGCACTTCAACCGTCTTCTGTTCCCCGGACGTCATATCCTTGACTGTAACCTTCCCCTCGGCCATCTCTCTTTCGCCGAGTATCAGCACCGTCTTCGAGCCAATCGAGTTAGCATACTTCATCTGGTTCGAGAAGTTCCGCCCCTGCAGGTCGAACTCCACGACGAAACCCCTCTCCCGCAGCGATTGAGCGATGAACATCTCCGTCTCCTTGAACTCCGGCTTCGTCTTCAGGATATAGTAATCAGTGCAAATCGACTCCTGCGGCCAGACTCCTGCCCTCCGCATAAGGATCTCCAGCACCGCATCCCCCATCCCGAATCCGACAGCAGGCATATCCTCGCCGCCGAACAGGCCCACGATCTTATCGTACCTTCCTCCGCCAAAGACCGCCCTGAGCTCGCCTTTCGTGTCGAAGCACTCGAACACCGTGGCCGTATAATAAGCGATCCCCCGGATGATCGACGGGTCGAACTCGCAGAACTGGACCATGTTGTACATGGCCATCAGCCCGGAGAGACGCTCCAGGTTCTCCAGCCCTTCCTTCGCCCCCGGCGACTCTACGAACTTCGCTGCCACCTGCCTCAGCATCGGCAGCGCCTCGGCCATCGGCCCTCTCGTTTCCAGGATTGCCTCGAGTTCCCCGACCTGGAAGTCGTCCATGCCGGCATCGAAAAGCATCTTCTTGAACTCTTCGCCTGTGATCTTGCCACGCTTATCGATGGCAGCAAAGATCGGTCCGGGGTTGGTGAAACCCATACCTTCCAGAATGCCCTGCATGAGCCGGCGATCGCTGATCTTGAAGATGAACTCGCCCTGCAGGTTGAGGCTCAGCATCAGGTCGATGCCGACTGCTAATACCTCGGCATCAGCCTCCGGGCCCTTGACGCCGTAGATGTCGACGTTAAGCTGGTAAAACTCCCTGAGCCGACCCGACTGTGGCTCCTCGTACCGCCACATCTTGGGCATGGAGAACCACTTGATCGGCAGGCGCAGTGTCTTGGCCCGCTCGACGACCATGCGTGCGACTGTCGGCGTCAGCTCCGGTATGAGCGTGATCTCCCGCTCGGCCTTGTCCTTGAAAGAGAAGGTCTGCTGGACGATCTCCTCGCCGCTCTTCACCCTGAACAATTCCAGCGACTCCACGCTCGGCGTGTCCACTTCCCGGAAGCCGTAATGCCGCACTACTTTGAAGATCTTGTCCATTACGTCCCGGCGGGCGGCCATTTCCTCCGGGTAAAAGTCCCGGAAACCTTTGAGCGACTGGAATCTTGCCATGAATATCACTTTATTTAGCTATAAGGTACCTGACACAGAGTACACAAGTACACAGACGTACACGACGTTTTTATTGAAATTATTGCTACCATTGCCTTTTTCTTATTAAACTTCGTGTACGTGTGAACGTCTGTGTACGTAGTGTTTAGTGCAGGCTTAGTCTATGTAGTATACGACGCGTTAATATCAACGTATTTATGCGTCAGGTCGCAGCCCCAGGCCGTAGCGCTCGCATTCCCAAGGGCCAAGATCGACGATCACGTACAACGTATCGTTGCCCATGATCTTCTTAGCCTTCGCTAAGTACCGCCTCATCGCTCTTCGGCCACCCGGCGTCCACAAGATTGACCGACTCTTTCCCGTCCGAGAAAGTCAACGTGACCTTTGCGGGTTCCATCTCGGCCGACGAGTACCCGACCGCACAGACAGCCCTGCCCCAGTTGGGGTCGGTGCCGTAGACGGCGCTCTTGAACAGCGGGGACCTGATGACAGCCTTGGCCGCTTTGCGTGCGTCCTCGACGCTCTTAGCGCCTTTCACGGTGCATTCGATGAGCTTGGTCGCCCCTTCACCGTCACGGGCCACTTTCTTTGCCAGTTCCATGCAGACCATTTCCAGCCCTTCCTGGAACTTGCCCATGTCTTTGGGCTTGCCAGCCTGGCCAGTCGCGATGATGAAGACATTATCGTTCGTGCTGGTGTCACCATCCACAACGACCATGTTGTAGGACTTGTCAACAGCCTCGCGCAGGCGCTTTTCCAGCTCCGGCTGGCTGATCTCCGCATCGGTGAATAAGAACGACAGCATGGTGCCCATATTGGGCTCGATCATGCCGGAGCCCTTGGCGATGCCGCCGAACCGGATGCCGCCGTCGATCTCGACCGCAACACTCTTGGGGACGAGGTCCGTGGTCATGATGGCCCGGTTCGCCTTTTCGCTGCCCTCCGGCTTGTCGGTGAGCTGTGAGAAGACTTCCTCGAAGTGGTCTTTGTACCAGGCCATGTTCATGGGCCGGCCGATGACGCCGGTCGACGAGACGCCGATAGAATGCGGGTCCACGCCTAACTTGCTGGCCAGTATACCGGCCATGGCAATGGCGTCGTTGATGCCCTGCTCGTGGGTGAACGCGTTGGCGCAGCCGCTGTTGGCGATGATGCCGTTGAACTCTTTGCCGTGCTTCTTCAGGTGCTCCTGCGAGACAAGGACGGGCGCCGCCTTGACCTTATTCCTGGTAAAGACCGCGGCACAGGGGCCTTTCGCCAGCATGACGGCAAGGCCCAGTTTGCCTTCCTTGATGCCGAAGGCCCTGACGCCTTTTACGGCGCAGATGCCCCCGTCTATTGTTTTCACTTCTTACCACCTAAGCCTTGAATGATGTCGTCGCGGGTGATGATGCCGATCAGCTTGTCGCCCTTGACGACTGGTAAACGATTGATCTTATACCTGACCATGAGCCCCGAGGCGTCCTCGATATCGTTATGCGGCTCGATGGTGACCGGTTTCTTGCTCATGATGTCCCGGACTGGCTTTTCGCTTATGTCCTTGAAGGACTCCTGGAGGCGCCGGAGCTGGAGCATATCGCGTATCGGGATTTCTATCAGCACCTCCAGGGGGCTCGGCAGCCACAGGGTGCTGGAGACCGCGGGCCCTGCGAGGACTTTCATGATGTCGCCCTCGGTGATGACGCCCACGAGCTTGTCGCCGTCCATGACGGGCAGGCCGCTGATATCCTTCTCGCTCATTACTTTGACGATCTTCCCGATCGGGTCCTCGGGCGTGCACGTTATTACGTCTCTGGTCATGACCTCTTCGACTTTCATAATGACACCTCTCGCTTTCTTACGGGGGCAGGCCGCTCATCCACAGGCCGGTGCGCTCGTCGAACCCGTACATCAGGTTCATGTTCTGTATCGCCTGGCCGGACGCGCCCTTGACCATGTTGTCGATGGCCGAGACGACCACGATACGGTCCGTGCCCTGGTCGACCTCGAAGGCGATGTCGCAGAAGTTCGACCCGCGGATGTTGGCGAACGAGGGCATCTGGAGCCGGACAAACGGCTTGTCCTTGTAGAACTCCTCGTAGATCGACTGCACCTGCTCCTGGGTGAGCGTCTCGTTGACGAACAGGTGTGCGGTCGTGAGAATGCCGCGGACCGATGGCACTACGTGGGGCGTGAAGCTGACCTTTACGGCCGGATTCAGCCGGTGCTGTTCCTGTTCGATCTCCGAAGCGTGCCGGTGCGTGGTCATGGCGTAGGGCCTCACGTTCTGCGCGACGTTCGGGTAGTGTGTCGTGGGAGTGGGCTCCTGGCCTGCGCCGGAGATGCCGGACTTCGAGTCGACGACCGCGCGGGTGACGACGCCCTTCGCTACAAGCGGGGCACAGGCTAAGTTAGCTCCGGTAGGATAGCAGCCGGGGTTGCCGACGAGTGTGGCGTCCTTGACCTCCGGGTGCAGCTCGGGCAGGCCGTAGACAGCCTCTCTCGGGTCTGCGTGCTTCTTCTTGTAGACCTCTTCGAACTTTGCGACAGGCAGCCGGTAGTCGGCGCTGAGGTCGATGACACGGAGGCCTTCCTTGAGCAGGCCCGGGACAACGGTCATGGCGGCGCCGTGCGGGACGGCGGTGAAGGCGACATCGCACTTTTTGGCGATCTCCGCCGGGTCGACGTCCTCGAAGTTCAGGTCGATCAGGTTTTTAAGGCTCGGGTGGACTGAGTCCACCGGCTTCCCTTTCTGGCCCCTGGAAGTGACGACGGTTATCTCGGCCATGGGGTGCATGGTGAGCAGCCGCAGTAATTCGCCACCGGTGTACCCGGTGCCGCCAATTATCCCTACTCGTAACATTTGCTTCACCTAAGGATCGCTTTCCTTGATCTGTTGCCTGATGTACCGGCTGGAGGCGTAAGGCGACGGGTCGGAGTCCGCCAGCCGCACGATCTTCGCATGGATGCCCCTGTCGGCCAGTTGTTTTTTCAGCTCTGCCTCGTCCCAGTGCTGGTTGAAGCCGAGCACGAGAATGTCCGGGTTGATCTGCACGATGGGCTCGAACATGTCCGTCTCGCTGCCGAGGATGGCATGGTCGACACACTTGAGCGACTGGACCATGAAGAGGCGCTGCTTCTCCGGTATCAGCGGCTTGCGCTTATGCTTGATAGTGCTTTCCCGCGCCACGATCACCCAGAGCTCGTCGCCTAACGCCCTCGCCTTGCACAGGTAGAGTACGTGGCCTGAGTGCAGGATGTCGAACGTGCCGGTGGCGACGACGCGCGTCGTACCCTTGGCGACGACGCGAGTCATGGCACCTCCGTCACGATGACAGGCAGGTCGACCCGCTCGCCTCGGGGGTTGTAGCATATCCAGTCGTTCTCGCCGTACGGGAATGCGACGATGATGTTGTAGATGCCCTTGGCCCCGAACATGTGCAGGTCCTCGTCCGAGTAGCGCAGGTCGTGCACCGGGTGGCTGTGTACCGAGCCGACGACCGACAGGTCCAGCGGCATCATGTCGAGCAGCATCCGGGCCGAAGTGTCGTTGGACGTCGTGCCAGGGACGAACAACAACTCGCTGATCACGCCGTCCGTCTCCCGGAGCAGTGCGGCGAACTCGTGGGGGTGCGACGACTTGCTGACCTCGAAGGCCGTGTTAAGCAGCTCTTTCGCGATGCCCTTCACCTGTCTTTTTCCCCGCATGCCGTCATTGTCTCCAGAGTTTTTTCACCACTATGCATTTTACATACTTAAGATTAATCATTTCCGAGAAAGCGTGTTTGATATTTTTCGGCCATCCTATTTAACATGGGCGGTTCGAAGGCTGCCATACCGGGCTCCGGGATAGACAGGCCCGGGGGAGTCATGCTATCGCCGGACCTCTCAAGGGAATAACAAGTTAATTGCCATAATTACCCCGGCTGCAGAGTAAGTCTGCCCGACGTGGGGCTGATCCAGACTCCGTCCACCCTGGCGGGAAGAGCCGTAAGGGATGCCGCGTCGCCGACCATGATCAGGAAAACGCAGGGCACGAGGATCAGCATCAGGTGAAGAAGGAGGCGAGCGCGGCGAGCAGCGGGCTTTTCGGCGAGAGTTCTTCGTCTTCGCTATCGCTGACTGTCTCGGGCGTCGCTACTTGCTTCACGACGGTCGAAGAGCTGCGGACCTGCTCGGCCTGGAATCCCGGCAGAATGAGAAGCGGCTCGAGGGCCAGTGCATTTCCGGTGTCCCGATTTGTCCGATCAGTCTGGCTGACCCTGCAATATCATCTTTTTCGAGAGCCTGGTACAGGGACACCGTTCGACCTGCCGGAGCACAGATCATTCCTCCGGTACCGTATTTTGCGTTGCCCTTCGATGTCTCATTTCTTTATGAGGGGTGCGACTTCCATGCCTTTTTCCGCTACATGCTCATGCAGGTGCTTTCCGCAGTGAGGACAAATGTCATCATGGTTCTTCTTCTCCGCGGCCTTCTCCCGGGACTTCTGCCTTTCCTCGATGAAGCTGGAGCCGATGATGCCGGCCGGCAATGCGAACATGGCGATGCCTGCCAGTGCGATGATGGTGCTGAAAAACCGCCCGAGAGCGGTGATGGGGTAGATGTCGCCATAGCCGACGGTGGCCAGCGTGATAATGCCCCAGTACATGGTGTCGGGAATATTGTCGAACTTTTCGGGCTGGGCATCGTGCTCGGCATAATACATCATCGCAGAGGACAGGATCAGGACGATCACGATAATGAACACAGTAATGACCAGGTCTTCTTTCCGGTCCCGGGCGATACGCCCGAACATGGCCATCGATTCGCTGTACCGGGAGAGCTTGAACAGCCGGAACAGCCGGAACAGCCGCAGGGCCCGCAGGAACCGCATGTCCATGGGGATCAGTAACGGCAGGTAGAATGGCGCGATCGCGAAGAGATCGATCAGTGCCATCGGCGATAATATGTATCGCAGGCGGCCTATAACGGCGCCCTGGTACCGTTCGTCGAGGTTACACACCCACAGCCGGGCCGCGTATTCAAGAGTAAATATCTCGACGGAAAAGACTTCGAACATCCATAAGACAGTCCAGTACCGGTTGTAAAAGCTTTCGACGGTCTCGAAGATCACTGACAGCACGTTGAGTATGATTAGCGCTACGAGGACATAATTAATGATTTTATTGGCACTACGGTCTTTTTCCGAATCATCTAAGAGATTGAAGACACTTAGCTTGATCTTCCGGTACATCCACGACCCCCGATACCCACCAATATATCCGTATCAATTGCCGGATAATAGATATAGCCCGAATGGGATATTTAGTGTTTTCTCTGTGAGCATTGGATATTGGATACTACTGGTTTTTTACGGGACTGTCGGGAGGCTTTGTTCCAAAAAGTCCCCTGACTCGCGAAAACCAGATCCAATGCTCATAAAATATATATCCAACCTGACATAGCTTATTTGGGTCTTCAACATGTTAGAGCTGAAGTTTATCAGGAATAACCCGGAGGTCGTCCGGGACTCGCTAGTCAAGCGTAACATGAGCACCGAGCCTCTCGACCGCCTCCTGCAGATGGATAAGGAGTGGCGGGAGTGCCTCGTCGAGGGCGACCGCCTCAAGCAGCAGCGAAACAAGGTCACTCATGAGGTGGCCAGCCTCAAGAAGGAGAAAAAGGACGCCTCTGCCCAGATCGAGGAGATGCGCAAGATAGCGGACCAGATAAAGAAGATTGATGACAGCATCCGTGAGATCGAGGTCAAAATCCAGGAGATACAGCTCAACATCCCCAACATCCCGAGCCCCACGACGCCGATCGGCAAGGACGAGAACGACAACGTAGTCATCCGCGTCGTCGGCGAGCCGAGGAAGTTCACGTTCACCCCGAAGCCCCACTGGGAGATAGGCGAGAGCCTGGACATCATCGACTTCCAGCGTGCGGCGAAGATTTCCGGCCAGGGCTTTGCCGTCTACAAAGGCATGGGCGCGAAGCTTGAGCGCGCGCTCATCAGCTTCATGCTGGACGTGCACGACCGCCAGGGTTACACCGAGGTCTTCCCGCCCGTGCTTATGACCGAGAAGGCGATGATCGGCACCGGCCAGCTCCCCAAGTTCAAAGAGGACATGTACGCCTGCACCGACAACTTCTACCTCGCCCCGACAGCAGAGGTCCCGGTGACCAACCTCTACATGGACGAGTACATGGAGAAGCTGCCCCTTTATCTTACGGCGTACACCGCCTGCTTCCGCCGGGAGGCTGGCAAGCATGGCCAGGACACCAGGGGCATCATACGCCAGCACCAGTTCAACAAGGTCGAGCTTGTCAAGTTTGTGAAGCCCGAGACATCCTACGACGAGCACGAGAAGCTGACGCGGGATGCGGAAGAAATCCTGCAACTGCTGAAAATCCCCTACCGGGTGATCAACCTGTGCACCGGGGACATCGGGTTCTCGTCGGCAAAGACCTACGACATAGAGGCCTGGGTGCCGGCGCAGGGCAAGTACCGCGAGATATCGTCGTGCTCCAACTTCGAGAGCTTCCAGGCACGGCGCGCCAACATCCGCTACCGGACGCCCGAAGGGCCCCAGTTCGTCCACACGCTCAACGGCTCGGGACTGGCCGTAGGCCGGACCGTAGTAGCCCTCCTCGAGAACTACCAGCGGGAGGACGGCAGCGTGGAGATACCCGAAGTGCTGCAGCCCTATTTGCATGGCGCTACCGAGATCAGGTAAACGAAAGACACATGGTGCACAGCTGACTGTGCGCCTTTTATATTTTAATAATATTTTGGCTCAGCCGGCACTGTTCACAACGAATAGTCATCGGTGAAATGTTTTGTACAGGCTGAGCAGGCACCAAACACGACGGCCACAACGTACACGACGTCTAATAATAAGGCTACGCTTGCCATTTTATGTAAAACGTTGTGTACGTCGTGGCCGTCGTGTACGTTGTGTTTGGTGCCGGCCAGCCTGCATAGAATATTCCTTGAATGGTCAGGTCATACAGCGCAAGCGCGCGCGAACGGCGCCATTGCTGCACGAAATTGCGCTGTTTCGGCTGCTTCTCATCATCGCCCGGGTCCGGGTAACCCTAATGGAAGATGAAGATGTAGGAGCTCCAGAGGATGATGAAGAAGAACATGATGGTGGTGCCAAGGCCGAGGACTACGCTGTAGACGTCCGGAATGCGGAATATGAAGAAAGCTGTCAGCCCTACGAGTATGCCAAGCCCTAATGCGACAGCTCCTAAGATTTTAAGATCTGACAGTTGAATAACCCCCCGGTTACCAGTATATAGTTGAGCAATCAAACCTTAAATAATTTTGGATTAAAAGACTGAATCAGTCTTCCTGCCCATCAATCGCGCCATGGCCGCCAAGGATTTCCCCGGCGATCTTCAGGTTCACCAGCAGATCGTCCAGAGTCGTCAGCATCGTTCCGATGGAGTCAGCTTCGACGAACGCGACCATACGGCCGTCTTCCGTGAAAGTATGGACATAGCCCTGGTTATCGGCGGCAATCGACTGCTTTAGCAGTTCGGCGTTCTCCGCTTCTATGACCAGGCGGGCCTTACACTTTGCCACTGAGCTGCCTCCCGACGAGGGCGTTGACAGCCTCTAAAAACTCTTTCGACTTTGCGGCCGGTATGGAAGCCCCGGAGGCGATCTTGTGGCCGCCGCCGTTGCCGCCGACAGCAGTGGCGCTCTCGCGTACTGACGTCGACAGGTCCAGGCCCTGCCGGATAAGTAACGCCGTGCCTCTCGCCGAGACCTTGACCCGGTCGCCGTCGGCGTTGAGGACGATGATAGGCTTGTCCGGCATGACGTACCGGATGATGGTCGAAGCGATAGCGCCCGTGACGTCGCTGCAGCAGATGTCGAGATACCGGATTGCGCTCATCTCCTGCACCTGGCTGATCGCCTTATGAAGCGCCTGCAGTATCTGCCCCGAATACTCGAACCGCTTCTCCTCCGCGTCCTTGAGCGCAGGCTCATAGCGCAGGCACACGGACAGGCCCAGTCCGGGCTGCCCCGTCTTGCCACAGGAGTTGACCGTGTTGGTGAAATCGTACACGTCCTTGATCAGCTCTTTCTCCAGGAGGTAGACGTCGCCGAACAGGGAGTCGATGGTATCCGGGGGCGACTTCTTCAGCAGCAGGAGCGACAGCGCGCTGCCCAGCCGCTTTAAATCGTCGCGCGACAGACGTTCGATGTCGCCGTTCAGGCCCAGTTCGCCGACGAACTTTTCGGTCTCGTCGTGCCTGCCGGAGAAGTCGAAATAAGGGTCAATGGAATATTCTAGCACCTTCACCACAGGGCCCATGCCCAGCTTCAGGCCTTTCTGCACCGTGATGACGCCATTCTTCACGCCCTCGTCCAGGATGTCCCGGTTCGGGCCGATCATCTGCTGCTTGTCGCCGATGGCGCCTGAGATTGCCAGCCCCGCCAGGTCGGTGTTATCTCCCATTACCCTTGCGAACGCGTAGGCCACGCCTGACGCGGACATCTGGGTGCCGCCGTCTATGCCGGCCAGGTGAGGGTTGACGTGAATGTTCTTGTGCCCTTCCTGGGGCATGTGATGGTCGAGGATCACGGCATCGTACTTGTTGACGATGTCCGGCTGGCCGGAGCCCATGTCGCAGAAGATGACCGGCATTGCCGGGTCCAGTACTGCATCGATAGAAGAGTCTAAGTTGCTGACGATAGTTGCCTGAAAAGGAATGTGCTGGCGCCGGAGCGCCAGGCAGACGATGCCGCAGGCCGTTATCCCGTCGGCATCGTGGTGGGATACGACCCGCACGAACTTTTGCTTACGTATTTTTTCCGCCGCGGGTCGGGCCATCTGTGAGATTGCCTCTAACATGTTGCTCACCCGCGTTGAGCGGAATTTACCTGGATATGAGAATCTCCGCAGTGGCCGGGGAGTATACCCAGTCCATCGGCAGGACGCCGGTGTTGTGGTAGTACTTGACCAGGCGCCTGACCTTCGACTCGGTAAGCTGCAGGGCCCTCTTGTTGTGGAGGTCCTTGTGGTTCTCGACCATGTGCTTGTGCAGGCCGATAGCTTTGCGGATCAGGTTAGTCAGATCTTCCGGCAGCTTGGGGCCGGTTCCGCTGTCGCGGAGTATTTCAGTGACCTTCTTGCCGGTCACCTGAGTGATGTCAGGGACACCATACTTGTCCCTGAGGATGATACCGACCTGACTGGTGGACGCGTTCGGACCGTAGGTCTTGGTCACCAGCTTCTCTACTTCTTCCTTACTCATGGTAAACCATGCCGGCGGCGTGTTGCGGACGGGCCTGGTCGACCTGGATCTTCCCTTTCTCCGGGTATGCATTTTAGCCATTAAAAACCCTCTGTGATTTTGATTCGATTGATTTCTACAACCGCAGTAAGATTTACTGTCTGGCGAAGACGTGTAGTCTAAATATGTCACCTTGCTTATATAATTTTTGCCTGCGTTCGCGGGTTGTCAGGGCTGGACCGGGCCGGCAAACCACCTTTTACAGGCTGTCGTGAAGCGCCGGACGGTTACTTATATATCAATTTCCGTCCAATAGTTTTATGCCGAATTATTTGGGTTCGTATAAAGCTCTGCGGTGCGGGTTCTTGCCGCAGCTTGCTGAAAGAAATGGAGGTACATTAATGGGTAAGGTTGCTATTGACGGCAGGTTACTGACGCTGCTGGCCGTGATCGCTATCGTGGCTTGCGCGATGCTGGCCTGCTGGCAGGTACAGGATGCGGACGCAACGACCACGACGTACAGGACGTTGCCGGCGGCGACTTCCGCGCCGTCCACATACAGGACCACGAACCTTACCGGCCTCAACCCGACGTCGGGCAATATTATCCTGAACAGCTCGCTGTTGCAGGCGCAGATCGGCAGCCATATGCTTCCGGCACTATCCTCGTCGACCGCCTACCTGCTTAACAAAGATTTCAATATGGTCTCCGTCATCGACGTCAACAAACAAAAGATGATAAAAAACATCAAGGTTGGCAGCTACCCCGTGGACATGGCATGGAACTCCGCGAAGAACCGGCTCTACGTGGTCAACATGGAATCCGGCACCCTCACAATCATCGATACTATAACCGATATGAAGTCAGGGGAGATCGACCTGCTATTCCCGTGGCCGGAGCATATCGCGGTCAGCCCGGACGGCAAGAAGATCTACGTCTCCGCCTATAACGATCAATACGCATTGGAGTACCCGGACCTGAAACGCGCAGCCGGCAGCAAATCGGTTATGCTAACCGTCGACGCCGATACTGGCAGGCTGTCGAAGGTCGTGAGCCTGCCGTTCACCGTCGGGCAGATGGCGATCAGCCCGGATGGCAACAGGCTTTACGTGCTGTCGGACACCGATTACGGCGTGCTGGATACGAACACCTGGAAAGTCCTGAAGGCGCCCCGGCCTTTCGTACCGCCGGAGTCCGAGGGATTTGCCAAAGATGTGGGCGCTGACTCTACCTGCCTGGCGCTGAGCCCGGACGGTAAATGGCTGTACGTGACGAACACCAGTCGGTATGCCGACGTCCAGCAGGGCAACTCGGGCATGCCGATGCGCTATCACTTCGTCGACCTGGACCAGGTGGACACGGCCACTTACCTGGTTAAGAAGACCGTACAGCTGACATTCAACGAAACGGAGAAACCCCACGAGGAGTCGCCGTTAGGCGGCCTCGGCGGCCTCCTCGGCGGGACCAATTATGAGCCGATTACGGCTGACGGTATCGCGGTTTCTCCGGACGGCTGGCTCGTCGTCGTCACCTCCTACGTCCCCAACACATATAATTACGGCACGATGAACGCCTTCTACAACGAGAACAGCGGGTTCAGATGGGCCGGCACCTACGCTATCGATACGACCACCCCCGAAGGCGTCGCCTTCAGCCCGGACGGCCGCACCATATGCCTGGCCAACGGCCCGGACAATTCCTTTTCGCTCATCGAGACCGGCATGGGCAAAATCACCACGATAGCAGCGAACCCGGGCAACATGTTCTCGAACTACGGCTCGATCAAGGTCGTCACCCGCCCCGGGCCGGTCGGCTCTTCCGGCAGCGGAGGACCTCTAGCCGATCAGCAGCCTGTTCAGCCACTTGCCGACACTGCCCAAGAAAGGGCAGATGCCGGCCAGCATGCAGGTACCGCCCTCGACGGAAACGGGTACTCTTTACGTGAGCAATAACGCGAGCAATTCAGTATCAGTCATCGACCTGGCTACCGAGCAGGTCAACGGCACCATCGATGTCTACAAGAGCCCGACCCGCGTGGCCACGACCCCGGACGGGTCGAAGGCATACGTGATCGACCACGCCCTCCCGGAGAGCTCGCTGTCGGTGATCGACGCGAACACCGGCGCGGTGATCAAAACGGCCGACAACCCGAAGACGGAGTACATAGATGTCCTGACGAGCCCTGATGGCAAATCGGTTTACCTCTCCACGAAATTTTGGTCGTCGGGAATAGCTGTGCTCGATCCCGCCACAGGCGCCTTGAACAGGTCGATCGTCCTGCCCCAGGACAGCAAGGTGCCTAACCACATGGCTCTGTCGCCAAAAGGACGCTTCCTGTACCTCACTTACGACGACCGGACGCTGGTATACGATGTCATCGACAATAAAGTCAGGGGAAAGATAGATTACGTCGGCGATGGCACGGCCGTATGTGCGCCGGGCGGTGACGTTTACGTGGCCAGCAAGAGTCTGGGCATTGTCCTGCCCATCGATGCGACCACCCGGCAGCCCGTTTACGAAAGAGCGGTCTACGTGCCCAGCCCCGGCGACATGGCCGTCAGCCCCGATGGCAAGAGGCTGTACGTGCTTAGCACCACGGATAACGCACTTATTGTGGCAAACACGGCCACCGGGGCCATCGTGGACGTGGTTGACCTGACCAGCCCCAACTTCCCGGCGTCGCTGCACAGCGACAGGAACTCTGTGATGGTCAGCCCGAACGGGACCCGGGTCTACGTGAGCAACCCGGCCTATGGCACGGTGTGGGTGATCGATTCAGCAAGTAACTATATTATCAAGAGCATCAAGGTAGGCAACGGCCCCGAGGGCATGGCTATCCGGTACGCTTTTGACAGGACATATAAGGGCAGCCCCGAAAGCCCGTTCCTGAACGCCGTGTCATCCATGCAGACGGTTACGGGCTACGTAATCCCGGCGCTCAAGGATCTGCAGGTCGAAGATACGCCGGTCATGCTGCAGAGCAGCCAGGTAAGGACGAAGGACGGCAGCAACATTTCGCGGCTGACCGTGAACGGCTTCATGCTCGTGCCGGCGTCCGCGGGCGGCATGGCGTACTATAACGTCACGACCGGCAGCGCGTCGGGCGATGCCGCGCCGGTCAGGGGCATCAGGCTCGAGATCGGCAAGCATCTCCCGATCGAGGCCGGCGGCGTGAAAGTGATGGCGGAAGCGACGATGAACACGGTGCCAGTGGATAGCACAATCGACCTCATGGTGCTACCGCCGGAGAGCGTGGACCTGGGCCCTGTCATCGATGCCCTCAACCGGAGCGGCATCAGGATCGACGGGGGAGCGCTGGCAGCCGTCGAAATCGATAAGGCAGGCCTGGAGAACGGCCGGGACATCGGGGCGGCGACGCTGACCTTCCAGTTCCCGAAGCCGGCCGGCTTCGACCCGGCAAAGCGCTACTGTGCCGTACGGCTTGACGGCAGCGCCGCGGAGGTCCTCGACGCCCGCTACCTGGGCGAAGGCGCGAACGAGACAGTCATCTTCGAGGCGGTCTCGCCCCACGGGTTCTCCACCTTCACGCTGGTGATGACCTCGGCGCCGGCTTCCGCCACACCCCAGGCACCTCCTTCGGGGAGTTCCAAAGGCGGGCTTTGCGGAATACTCGCGGTGCTACCTGTTCTGGCCCTCGGGCTGAGTGGCCGTAGCGACGAGGCGCAGGGGCGGCCGGTAGCCCGCCGCCCTCCAGGTTTTTTCTTTCGATCACGTGCCGGGCGCAGCCCGATTGTCGGGAGCGCCGGGATTGCGGATATTACGGTCTACCCGTATTACTCCATGATTTTCCATAAGTTACCTTGATTCATTCAGGAAAAGAGTCTTTTCCGGGTGTTTATATGGCAGAGAAGGAGAAAAAGGGTGACATGAGCGTCAAGGAAGCCGGGCATAAGGGTGGCGAGAAGACGTCCGAGACCCATGGCAAGGAATTCTACGAGGAGATCGGCCACAAGGGCGGCGAGAAGACTGCCGAGACCCACGGCAAGGAATTCTACGAGGAGATCGGCCACAAGGGCGGCGAGAAGGGCGGCCAGCGCGTCAAAGAGCTGATCGAGAAGGGCAAGGAATCCGAAAAGTAACAGTATTGTTCTCCGCGGCCGTCGCAGGCCGCACGATTTATTAATCATTCGCTGATAGCAACGCTTTTTTAGCAGGCGATTATCATTGCATCGCCTGCCACATATAGTTTCAAATACAATCGCATGGTATATAACCAATAAAAATAAATAACAACCCGTTAAGGAGAATCATTTTGTCGGCAAGGCTATTTGCTAAAACAGCAGCAGTCCTCGTGCTGCTGACGATTGTGTTAATATCTTTGTCAGCGATGACATCTGCGGCCAGCGTGACAAAGACGTATGCCTATGTAACTAACTATGAGGGGAACAGTACGACTATCATTGATACCGCAACGGATTCGGTGGTCGCGACGATACCGACAGGGAACGCCCCCGTCGGAGTCGCCGTATCTCCGGACGGCAAAGAGGCCTACGTGGTCAACAGCGGGAGCAATAGCGTGTCGATCATCGACACGTCCTCCGGCGATAAAAAGGGCGATATCTCCGTGGGCACATCGCCGCAGCACGTGGCCTTTGCCCCTGACGGCAAACATGCCTATGTCACGAACAGAGGGGGAAAGAGTGTCTCGGTCATAGATACGACCACACACGGCGTACAGACAATCTACCATAATTCACTGAATAACGCCGATTTCATCGCGATCAGCCCGGACGGCACTAAAGCGTATGTGACCACCTTTATGAGCGGCTCGATGGTGATCATCGACCTGAAGACCAATACGATTACGGGGACCGTCAACTACGTGGGCGCCAATGCCAACGTGCCCGGGGAGGTCGTCTTCAGCCCCGACGGGTCGAAGGCTTACGTCGTCATGATCGCCCATGCCACTTACCCGGGAGACGTATCGGTCATCGATACGGCCACCGGAAAGGAGTCTTATAATTTCAGCCTGGGACAGTTCACCGAGAAATGGGGCATGAAGCTCAGCCCGAAGGACGGGCTGCTGTATATTACTGATACCCAGGGCAACCAGGTGATCGTGTCCGGCACCCAGCCGGTGTTGCGCATGGACTTTTTCGACAAGATAATCCCGATAGCCCAGGCAGCGTCAGGCCCGGCGACGATACCGGCCGGAACAGACCCGTGGGCGCTCGCGTTTACTCCCGACGGCGGCAAATTGTATGTCACGTGCCGGGACAGTGTCACCATCATCGATCCGGTATCAAAAACGGTCACGGGATCGGTACTTATCCAGGGTGCACACAAGGGCATTGCGATAGCCAGCGTCGATGTGTACGCCCCCGAACCGACACAGGGACCAACGGCCTTGCCGACGCAGGCACAGCCGACCGCAGCTGTCGCGACACCGACAGCGGTGCCGTCGCCCGGACTGAACGTAACCGCTACGCCGCAGCCCGGAGCAGGCGTTTCGCCGACGCCGGTGCCGCCGGCCGGGAGCGACAACACATTGCTTTACGTGATCTTTGGCGGCGGGATAGCATTCTTCGTCCTGGTCGCAGGCAGAAATTACCAGGGCGGAAAGAAATAGCCATTCTGCCCGTTTCTTTTTTTTCCATACGGATTGTCCGGAGCAGCCACGGCTTTGCCAGAGCCAGTAAAGTCGAAAAAGAGCCTAGAGGACGATATATAGTAAAGTCGCTGCGGGGAGTGCGATGCCGTTACTGCATCGACTTCCACTTTGCCGCTATGAAGTCGCGGATCAGCTTGGCGCCGAGTACGGATGTGATCTCGCCGCTGTCGTAATCCGGCGATATCTCCACCAGGTCGAACCCGACTGCCAGAGGCGCCATGTGACGTATGACTGTCCTTACGTCCCGGGGTGTCATGCCGAAAGGCTCCGGCGTCCCGAGGCCAGGGGCGTAGGACGGATCGATGGCGTCCATATCCAGCGAAAGGTAAATCCGGTCGCATCCCGTCAGGTACGCGTCGACCTCCTGCAGGATTGTGTCGATGCCTTTGCCGCAGACGTCGTCGGACGTATAGAACTTGTACTCCGGGTGGTCCCGCACGAACTTCCACTCTTCCGGGGGACCGCTGCGCACGCCTATGGAGACGTACTTGTCGGCCAGGTCCTCGATGACATGCCGGGAGATGCAAGCGTGGTTATACTTGACGCCCCGGTATTCGGGCCGCAGGTCGAGGTGAGCGTCCAGGACCACAAACCCGACTGACCCGCCGAACGCTTTCACACACGGGTAGGTCAGCGAATGTTCGCCGCCCATCATGATCGGTATTTTTCCGGCATTGACGATCCCTTTCGTCAGGCGATAGACCTCTTCCAGCGTCTCGTCCACGCCGACGTAGGTGTCGCAGTTACCCATGTCGTGCACAGGGACGTCCTCGAGGTCCACGTCGAACTCGGGGACATAGGTCTCGAAATTATAGGATACCTTCCGCATCACGTCCGGTGCCCAGCGGGAACCGGGCCGGAACGAGGAAGTACCGTCAAAAGGGACGCCATAAATGACGAACTGCGCCTCATTGTAGGGCGCGTTCGCATCGGCAAAAACGTTGTTACTCATCGAAGATGAGCCTCATTAGCGATCCGGCAATTACTGCCTGATCGTGAACTTGGTCTTGCCCATCGAGGTCAGGTACGGGACTTCAATGCCCGGGGTGACCTTGCCTGCCAGTTCCTCGGGGATGGCGAGCTCGAAGGTCGAGTAGTCGGACGTGTCCATGAGCTGTGCAGTAGTGCCAGCTACAGAGAGCACCTGTGCGGTCTTGCGCTCGACGATTGGTACGTAGATCTTGGCGTCGACCGGGTTCACGATGGAACGCTTGGAGCCGTCGAATAAGCCGATCGCGTCTATACGTGCTTTTGCGGCTCCGTGCTTGCCGGGCTTCGAATGCTGCACGGCTACGATGGTGCAGGGCTCGTCATCGATGATTACGAATTTTCCTTCTTTCAGCGTCTTGATTTCGGTTTGCTGCTTCATGATAAATCTCCTTTAAAAGATTTCTTGTGAGACGTATGAGGCTTAGATATACGATTTTCTATAATATCCAGAGCCGGATATAGGCTATAATAGTCATAATCCCGTATAAATACTTAGCGTCAGCATGATGTACACAATGGACACGAAGGACACCATGTAATTGTTTTTGATATTGCATCGATTCCATGCCATACGCCCGGTACGGCATGTCCCGAGTGAGAATACTTATACCCCAACAGCGCCAATTAATCATCGGTTGTTACCATGCCAATGCAGGCCAGATCAGTCGGCATCATCTCGCGCATCGACGTCAAGGACCCGAAGGGGTACATTCCGGCGTTCGTCAAGCACTTTCCTACAAGGTCAAGCTATACCTTGACCCGGTGACTGCAGGACTGTGCGGCAGCAAGGAAGCGACGGAGGTCGACGAGATGTACGCCGATATCATCCTGATCTTCGGCGGCGACGGCACCATCC
The DNA here is from genome assembly GCA_963792125.1 of uncultured Methanocellaceae archaeon. Classification (GTDB taxonomy): domain Archaea; phylum Halobacteriota; class Methanocellia; order Methanocellales; family Methanocellaceae; genus Methanocella_A. The sequence goes on along the minus strand of CAWBVA010000011.1, from coordinate 181,740 downwards.
TGCGCTCGCTCCAGCTACTGCCCAAGCCTACGCCTATACTGGGCATCAACATGGGCGAAGTAGGCTTTTTAACGGTCGTCGACCCGGAGAGCGCACTGTACATGATCGACGACATCATCGGCAATTTCGAGGTGACCGAGCGTTCCCGGATGGCCGTGAAGCGGAACCACGAGGACCTGCCATGCGCCATGAACGAAGCGGTCGTGCTGACGTCCCGGCCCTCGAAGATATCGCATTTCCGCATACACGTGGACGAAAAACTCATGGAAGAATTCCGTGCCGACGGCGTAGTGCTGGCGACGCCGACGGGCTCGACCGCCTATGCCATGAGCGCAGGCGGACCGATCGTGGACCCGCGGGTGGACGCGATCATCATCGTGCCGCTTGCCCCCTACAAGCTTTCCTCCAGGCCGTGGGTGATACCGGGGAAGAGCACCATCAAGCTGGAGCTGCTGCGCGAGGACAAAGAGTCCATGGTGGTCGTGGACGGCCAGTACATGGTCAACGTGGGCACAAAAGACGTGCTGACCTTCACCCGCTGCGATACGCCTGCACTGTTCGTCAAGTTCGGCGACAAGTTCTATGATCTCGTCCGGGAAAAGCTCACATAGCCGACGGACGCTTATTTTATATACTTTGACCGGCTAACGAGTAGTCGATCGCCTATGTGCAGTCAGTTCTTATAGTCTTCTTGTAGACAGCCGGGCAGACCGGTAAACCCGATGAGTGAGAGACATCGGAGCTTGGCTTCTGGATTCTCAGCAACAGCTGGTATGGTCCGCTGACTGGAACCGTCAGCGTTACAATAACAGAAAAATTAACTCAGGAGATAGTCATATGGAATTTACAGTACAGGACACAATGTCCGTCTACAGGAAGATCATCGCAGAAGAGGACACCGACAGGAAGCAGGCAATATTCAGGGACGAGCTCATGAAGCCCTACGAGGGCCTGTTCAACGCTTTCGGTAGCTCGCTGCACCCCGGCGCCGGGAAAATGGACGCTAAGATGATGTTGACGAGCTGGTCGTTTTTACTGCCGCAGAATATTGATCAGAAAGCGCTGAAGCGGCTGGAAACAATGAAAGAGTACCGGGCCTGGGACCTGATGGAGGAGACGCTGAAGAAAGCGACCGATGCATTCAGGAAATACGAGGACCGGATACCCCTGAAACACATCCAGGCCGGCATCTTCCTGCTCGACCCGGCGAAAATGGACCCTGCCGACCACAGCTACACCGGCTTCGGGGGCGTCCCCGGCTATGTGATGATGACGTATGGCGAACCGGACGCTTACAACATGTCTAAGTTCCAGTCGGCCCTGGCGCACGAAATCCACCACACGATCAAGTTCTCGACCGCCCCGTTCAACCCGATGAATATCTCCGTCGGCGAGTACATGGTCCTGGAAGGCATGGCCGAGTCCTTCGGCACGGCGCTGTACGGGAAAGACCGGGTGGGCTATTACGTGGAGGAGTTCGACATGAGCCAGTTGCCCCGGGTGAAGGAAGCCATGAAGAAAGCCCTCGACCTGACGGGCTTCAACGAGGTAAGATCATACCTCTTCGGGGACCGCAAGGCGACGAAGTTCGGAGGGAAAGGCGTCGGCATGCCGGACTTCGCGGGCTATGCCTGTGGGTACTTCATCGTCCAGGACTATATGAAAAAGACCGGCAGGGACATTGTTGAGACGACCTTTACGCCTGTCGATGAGATCATCGGGGAATCGGGTTTCTTCGATTAAATGGCCGGCATATGCCGGCCCTTTTTTACTGAAAGTCTATATGTAGATGAAATATGGGAATGACCTATCGTCGCTGGACTGGCGGGCGCTCGCGCGCGCACGGACGGGAGGACATACGGCACACATTTCTCGCTGGAGCCGATAAGCGACACTTGCCTGCACGCTGGCTCCACACGATTTTCGTGCGAAGGCTATGAAAATCAGGCCTTGTTAAGGCTATGCGCACTCCTGTCACGCTCGCCAAGGGCGCATAGCCTTAACAGAGTGGTACAGGTTTTATGGACAGTATCAAAGCTTTACAAAGACTATGCTGGCTTTTTTACTTTATAAATCATTGCGCTCTCCGGGTCGAGGCCGCTCCATTTCACTGTGTAGCCGAGCAACTGTATCACCGTATCCGCGGCCATCACGCCTTTGCTCTTTACAGCTGCTACCGCTTCCGTGTAGGGCATCGTCTCCGGCAGTGACTTTTCAATCTCGTGTAGCATGCCATCGCTGACCAGTTCGTCGCCGGCTTCGATATAGCCAGACGGAGGATGTCTCTCGAGGTAAACCCGCAGGGACTCGATGCTAACACCCGCCTCCGTCGCCAGGTCAGAAAGCATTATTACATCGCCTTCCAGTTCGCAAGCCCGACTGCTCCAGCCGTGACGCCCCGGCCGCCGAATGCGTCCGCTCGACCCGTTCCAGCCGCTCCAGCACCGGCTTCAGCGGCACTTTACGGTCGTAAAAGATGACGCCGGGCACGTCGCGGAACGCCTCGCAGGAGGTCTTCTCGTCGGCCAGCACCAGCAGTTCCCGGTCCTTGATCTCCTTGAGCTTCGCCACCTTGCGGCGCAGGTACTCGGGCGTCCAGAAGCCGGCGATCTCCATGTAGACGCGCATGCCATCCTTTTCCAGCAGGAAATCGGGAATGAACAGCGTCTTGCCTGCGATCAGTGGCTCCGGCTCACGGCTGATCGTCCAGCCGGTCTTCAGTCCCGCGAACGAGCCGTAGAACGCCTCTTCGAGGGAGCTGTCGAACTGCTACGGGCTCTTCCGGCCATGTCCTGAAGAGATCGCCATGCTTCTGCTCGGACAGCCTGAACTGGTAGACACGCGGCTCGCCGGAGAAGTCCTTACGGACGACGGATGCTTCGAGGCTCCAGCCGGTAGATGCGACTATAGCGGGAAGCAGCCTGGCGAACGCCGTGCCATAGCGCTCGGTAAGCTTCATGGCCGATGCCGGGCCGTCCACAGTGATGTCAACCCTGCCGCCGGTGTACTCCGCGTCGTACATCAGGCCCAGACGTTTCACCTGCCGGAGGACCTCCTTGTGGCCGCCGCTGGCCCGGAATTTGAGCTGTGTCGCCTTGAACAGGAGTGTCTGCGCCAGCGAAAGGTTGTAATGGTAGACCAGGTTTTCGGGCTCCGGGGGCCGGAACGACTGAAGGACCAACTCGTTTTCCAGGTCTGCGTGCATCGCCTGTTCGAGCGAACTCGCGCTCACGCCCAGGGAGCCTGCCGCCTCGCGTATTGCAGCATCTCTCGCTTCCGGGGTGATTACCGGGTACATGCGGGCAGCCGCAGAGAACACTGCGCTGCGTGCAGCCACAGGGGATATCTCGCTGTCCACGCGCAGGTCGCAGCGCCGCTCCAGCAGCGAGACCAGGCCCCGGACCAGCCGGTAGTCGAAACCCTGGTCCTCCATCTCCTCTAAGATGTCGTTCAGCTCGCCCAGCTTTTTACCTGTGTGGTCACTGAAGATGCCGATGAGATCACGGGCCAGCTCGAGGTGGTCGCCCTCGGGCTTGATAAGCTGGGGCGCTATCTCGTCGCCCCTTATACGGGTGAGCAAGAGTTCGCTGGACAACATTATGTCGCCTCATGCCTCCTGCGGGTGGAAGAGCCTTCTTCCATCGTCCCCTGTGAGACGATCTCGTAGAGCACCGCCTTCTTGTCGCCTTTCTTCCGCAGGATGCGCCCGAGCCGCTGGACGAACTCCCGGCGGCTGCCGCTGCCGCTGAGGATGACGCCGATGTTCGCGTCAGGCACGTCCACGCCTTCGTCGAGCACCTTCGACGTGACAATAGCCCGGTACTCGCCGGAGCGGAACTTCGCCAGGTTCTCCTGCCGCTCGTCTTTAGGAGTAGTGTAAGTGATGAACGGGACTAAGAACTCGCGTGAGATGGTGTAGACCAGGTCGTTATACTCCGTGAAGATGATCGCTTTATCCTCCGGCCCGCTGTGTTCCCGGAGCACGCCCGCCAGCGCCGCCAGCTTGGCTTTCGAGTTCAGCGCTATGGTGCGGGCACGATGCCTGGCGAGAATGGCCTCTCTTGCTGCCCGGTCGCGGCCGCTTCTCATGACCAGCCGCTCGAAGTCCCTGGGCGTGCGAAGAATGATATTGTGATCGCTGAGATATTGCCGGTAGGCGTCGTAGTCCTTCCTGTAAGCCGCCTCTTCCTCCAGGGAGCATCTGCACCTTGATGCGCTTCAGGTCGTACGTGGCAAGATGGACGCCTTCGAGGCTGTCCACGCCCATCTCGAAGATTTTACCGCCCGTCAGCCTGGGCAGGTCTTTCTCTTTGCCGTCCTCCCGCTCGTACGTCGCGGTAAGGCCGAGCCGGTATGGGCAGGCGAACATTTCGGCGATGGTCGAGTACCCGGGCGAAGGCAGGTGGTGCACTTCGTCGAAGACGATCAGCTTGAAACGGTTGCCCAGCTCCGCGGCGCGGATGTATGCGGTATCATAGGTTGCGATAGTCACAGGGCCGAGCCGGTGGTCGTCGCCACAGTAGACGCCGGCCTCGATGCCGAACTCCTCTTCCACCCGCGCTTTCCACTGTTCGAGCAGGTCGAGCGTCGGCACGATGACGATAGCCGGGTAAGCCAGCGAGATCGCTTTCAGCGCGACCAGCGTCTTCCCGGAGCCGGTCGGCAGCACGACCACGCCCCGCTGCCCGGCGCGCATCCACGCCGAGATCGCCTTCTCCTGGTAGTCCCGGAGCACGGTTCTCATCTTGAGTTCCGGGCTGGGGATGAGATCAAGCACGTCGTCCCGGAAGGTAAATCCTGATGCGTCGAGAAAGGCCTTGATGTTCCGGTAGTGGATGGCAAGGGCCCGGTAAGCGCCGGCCCTGGCATCCCACCTTGCATCGGGCACCCCGGCGTTGCCCCGGATGAGAATGGTACCTTTATCGTACGCGACGTGGATCATCGGGGATAGAACGTGTAGCGGCCTGATAATCTTTTTGTCGGTGCTGGTTTTTGCGGGGCTGTCGGGGGGCTTTGTTCCAAAAAAGCCCCCCTGACTCGCGACACCGGACGCCTGCCCCGAAGGGGCAAATACGATAGTTTTGGAAGGGGGCAGGGGGAACCTTTTACCAAAAGGTTCCCCTTTACGCTTATGAGTAGGATACAAAGAAATACAGGTGGCAATGGGTAAGGCTGTTATTCACGTTTTAGACGTTACATCTGCATTCGCTATACCTGCGGTATTTGAATTATATATTAAAAGTACAATATAATAATGAGAAGCATGATGACCGGTGATCAGTTGATTCAGGGTGAAGCGCCCGGCAGGATTACGCTCGGGATGATAGCCCCGGACTTCGAGGCGAAGACGACTCACGGCAAAGTGAAACTGTCCGATTATAAAGGCAAATGGGTGATCCTCTTTTCACACCCGGGCGACTTTACGCCAGTATGCACGACAGAGTTCATAGCGTTCGCTAAAAGATTCCCGGAGTTCCAGAAGCGTGGCGTGGAACTGCTGGGCCTCAGCGTGGACAGCCTGCCTTCGCACATCGCCTGGGTCCGGGACATCGAGGCTAACTTCGGCGTCCATATACCGTTCCCGATCATCGCGGACCTGGACACGACCGTATCCCGGCTGTACGGGATGATTCATCCGCATATCAGCCAAATCTCGCCGATCAGGTCGCTCTTCATAATCGACCCGAACCGTGTCGTGAAGATGATCTTCTTCTACCCGACAGGCGTGGGCCGGAATCTCGACGAGGTCGTGCGCATCGTGGATGGACTACAGCTCGTTGCGAAGGATAAAATTGTTACGCCAGCCGACTGGAAGCCGGGCGACCCGGTGCTGATCGAGCCCCCGCACACGCAGTCTGCAGCGGATGACCGGCTGAAAGAGGGCTACGATTGCAAAGCGTGGTACCTGTGCTTTAAGAAGCCCTGACCCGGGAATAGCCTCCCGGCCGACACAATATAGATAAACGCCGGGGACAACTTAGCAGGGATTATGAAACAGAGCGACCGGGAGAAACTTAACGAATATTACGGCGAAAAGCTGAAGGCCTATGGCGACGACGCCCGCAGCCTCGGCTGGACGCCCGGCGGCCGCAAGGTGCGGTTTGACAGTCTGGCAGGGATCGGATACCTTAACGGGTGTCCGGTGCTGGACGTGGGCTGCGGCTTCGGCGACTTTTACGGCTACCTCCGGGAAAGAGGAATCCAGACTGACTATACGGGCATCGACGTTAACGCCGATTTTATCGCCATCGCCAGGGAAAAATACCCGGAAGCTCGTTTCGAGACCGCCGACTTCGACGAGTGGGGCACGGGCGAGACCTTTGACTGGGCTTTCGCCGCAGGAATTTTCACCATCAGGCTGTCGGATAATGAGACTTTCGTGAAAAATACTCTCCGGCATATGTTCGACTGCTGCCGGAAAGGCTTTGCGGCCGACTTTTTACGACCGACGTACGGCGATGCTGCGGGAGACATCTACTGGCGGACCCAGCCCGAGGAGATCGTGAAGATTTGCCGGGGACTTTCGAAGCGGATCATACTGCGATGCGACTATATGGCCGACGAGTTCTGCGTTTACGTCTATAAGAACGACATGGCTGACGAGCGCAATGTGTTCCTGGAGTATGAAAACAGATAGGGCGTTCGCGCGCGCACGAGCGGCCCGGGCTTGCGACATATAATCCTGCCATTTCTATCGCCTAAAACCTGTCCAGGGCACAGGTCATCGACTGACTCCTGGTGAAAATCCAGTATATAAATGACTGAGCAACTGCGGGTACTGTTTATTTTATAACAGCAAGTCACCGTTTTTCATTATTGGCTCATCATCGATCCACACCGACGGATTCATTACCAGCATATCCCGGTGGATAATTGCCGGAGCGTCGAAGTCGTAATTGCTCCCGAGAGCGAAATGACAGGTCTTCAGCGCTTTCTCGTCTTCGAGAATGACTCCGGTGATCTGTGCGTTATCGTTGATGCCGATGCCGAACTCCCCCAGGTGGCGGCAGTTCCTGCCCTCTTCCTCGTTGCCGACGGCACGTGCCATGGCCTCGCCTTCCTCGATGGTTCTCCGGACGCGATCAGCCAGCGGTCCGCCATAGATCTGCTCGACGAAGCCGTCTTTGAACGAGATGACCACAGGAACCTCAGGGATGACGGGGCCTTCCAGCGTGCTTAGTGTGCCGTCAAAGGCGATCTTTCCGGTACCGCTGCCAAGAGCTGGCGATATGTACACTTCGCCGGCGGGCAGGTTGCCGAAACAGCCTGGCAGCCGGTAATCGCCAGTGTTGGCAAACGTGCGGCGGCCGACGATGGAGAAGCGGATATCCGTGCCCAGCCTGGCGATGTCACCCGGACAGTTTTGCCGCTGTCCAGCAGTCTCTTTTAGCCGGTATGCACGCTGCCTTAAAGCGTCATAATCCAGCGGCACACAGCGAGCGAACATGCCGGGGTTTGCGTTGGGCGACGAGAAGCCGCGTACCCGGCGGTCGCCTTTCGTCACTTTGTCCACGATATTGTCGAACCTGCGCCCGTCCCTGCTCACATAGCCGATCTGCAGGCCATACGGGTCTTTACCCACGCGTGCCTTTGTGAGAGTGATAAGAATGTCGGGCTCTGCACGGACAGCTTCGAGTACCAGCCGGTCCGCGTATGTGGCAGTCACCTTCTTTTCCTGCATCAGGAGGACCGGTTTTCCTCCGAGGACCCGGGTCTCCTCGAACAGCGCCTTCGCTATGGTAAAGACGGTCTCTTCAGGGTTCGTGAGAATGAGCACTTCCTCCCCGCTCCGGAGCCGGAGAACTTCCTGCAGCGCAATCGTTGCCGCTTTTTTTAGCCCGGGCATTGCCTCCACCGATCTTATTAATGCCTGATATGAGTTAATTCAAATCGAGACGGACATGATCGCCCACCTCTATCCCTATAGCTTTGCATCTGCCGCCGTTCACTTCAAGCACGTACCGGCAGGACCCTGAAGACGCGATTGTATCCCGGCTCAAGGTGTTGCGTTCTCGTGAATGTCGATGATGGTCAGGTCTTTGGATATGAAGATCATGTCGAGCGGTATCAAAGTATTTTCCATCCAGAAATACCGCCTCTCGTCGTTGCTGAATACGAAGATCATGCCTGCGTCCCCGGCCAGCGAAGAGCGGTTCATAAGGCCTGTCCTTTGAGCTTCGGGCGTGTCCGCGATCTCCACGTTCAGCCGGGTCACATTGCCGCCATCGCCTGTCAGCTCAACTGTACCCAGGTGCGTGCCGGGCTGTGATACCAGGACCAGCGTGGCCAGGGCCAAAATAATGACAGCTACAGTAGCCGTGGACACGATGAGCAACTTGTTCACTATCAGGAGAATGCTCGTCAATGATTTATATCTCGTGCTTATTTCCCGGCCCGGGTCCGGTGCGAAGCCCAGGAAACATAAGCCTGCCGGAGCTGGCTTTCGTCGAGCACCGGCCGGACGCCTTTCCACCGCTCCTGCAGGAATGCTTCCGGCGATCGGGCGTACTTCGCACACCGCATGCCCTGGCACGTGCCGAAGCCGAGGCGGTTGTACTTGCTGACGTCCACACCTCTGAGGAAGCCCATCTCGACAATGCGCTGCCCGGAGCTCTCGCACTGGCACTCGACCGAAGGATGAGGCTCATCCCGTCTGATATCAGGAAGAACAGTAGATTTTGTGCGGCATTCGCCTCGTTCCCCCAGCATCCTCATGACGGCATCGGAGGCCTGCTCTGCGATCATCCGGTAGGTCGTCAGCTTGCCGCCGGCAATGGTGACCACCCCGCTCTGCTCGCAAATTTTAAAGTCCCGGGACAGGTTGCGGCCGTCGCCGCTGCCTGCCAGCGGACGGACGCCGGAGAAAGCCCGGATGATGCGCACACCGTCCAGTGCCGGCACGAGCGCGACCGCCTCTTTCACCAGGCGCCGATACTCGTCTCTTGCAGGGATAGTGCTGTCCGATCTCGACGAGGTCGTGCCGATGAGCGAAGTAGTATGGCCCGGGACGATAATGTCGCCGTCAGACGGCATCCGCATGCGGCTGACTACCATGTCCAGCACCCTGCGCTCGGTGACCAGTATCGTGCCCTTGTCAGGCTGCATGGCCGGAGCGTCGAGGCCGGACTGCTGGAGCAGGCGCCCGCATTCGTAGCCGGTCGCATTGACAATCGCGTCGGCCTTCAATGTCTCGCCGCCTTCCAGCTCGACCAGGCCGTCGCCGATCCTTTTCACGCCCCGGCCGACGATAATCTCCGCGCCGTTCAGGTACGCGTCATAAAGGTTGGACAAAGCCAGCAAAAACGGATCGACCGCCGCATCGCGGGTCCGTATGCACCGGAGCGCGTCCTTGTTCGGGGAACCAGAGACAGGCGCCTCTTCAGCCCACACGCCGGCCTGCCTGCATGCAGGCAATAACAGATCGCCGTAAGCCGCATCAGCCTCAGTGATCGCCAGCATCTGTCCGCCCGTGTCCTCGACGCAATGAGGCGCGATATGCCTGATCACCGGCCCCTCTGAGGCGCATTCGGCTGCCGCCTTCGGGTCCTTTACCGCGTAACGCGCACCTGAGTGCAGGAGCCCGTGACAACGCCCCGTGGCACCCGCCGCAGGAATATCCCGCTCGACCAGGGACACCTCGATGCCCCGCAGCGCGAGGTCCCGCGCGACCCCCGCCCCTGCGATGCCGCCCCCGATCACGATCACCCGGCCCATGGGTACAAGGTAGATCGGCCACTACAGATAAACTTTTTGAGCCTTTGCCGGAGTCACGCTATAAAATCGTGAGCATGCTCTTTTATCATTTAATAAAATGACAGAAGTGACGTTATTCAATGTTAAGTTTGGGGTTAGTATAAATATAGTTGTATAATATGTTAACTTGTATATCATTCCTTACCTAGACCCCCCATGGCAAGGACTATACATGCGCAGAGGTATGAGGGTAAGTGTTCCGGACAGCGATCGCTGTCATGCCCTCATCTCCTCCGTCTTTTTAGAGGTCTTTCCGAGAGGTCACCGAGGTTTCTGGAGGTAGCAGAGCTCAGCACAGAGGTCACAGAGGACACAGAGGACGACACAGAGGATTTTTAAGAAAATGGCTGATGCGAGAGCCCTGTTTTAAAAAGTCCTCTGTGTCATACCTCTGTGCCCTCTGTGACCTCTGTGCTAGCTCGACGACCTCTCGGAACCTCCGAGACCTCTACATCAGGAAACCTCTAGTCCTTACTCTTTGAACTCACGCATCTCGCTCAGCAGCACGTGGAACTGCCGCGTCTCGAGTGACAGCGGGTCCATGCAGAGCAGTACGGTACAATTGCTCACCATGACCCGGTCGTTCAGCAGGTGAAGGAACTTGAGCACGGACTCGAAGCTGTTGCGGGCGACCAGGTACTCGGCGCCGTCCAGCAGCACGATGCCGTCTTTGGCCTCGGACAGGAACTTGTATATGGTGGCTCCGAGGCCGGTGAGGTTGTCGGGCTTGATGCAGTGCTCGCCTGTGGGCAGGTCGCTGCCGTTCAGCCAGACGATGGGCGTCTTTTCCAGGCCGTAGTATGCCCGTAGCTTCTTCGGGTTGTTCCGGGTGATGCAGAGACCCTGGATGTTGTGCTTCACCTGGTCGGCGAAGACTTCCATACAGTCCTGGCCGGCACCCTTGTCCATCAGGTACAGGTACCCCTTCTCGAAGTTGTACTTCCGGACCCCTTCGATGGCGTTCTCCTCGATGGGCACGATCTTCAGCCCGGCGATCTCCGACAGGTCCTTCAGTGCGATGATGAAGCCGCCGGGGACGTCGCCCGACTCGAAGTGGGAGGTGGAGATGTTCAGGATGATCTTCGTGCTGTCCTTGCGCATGAAGTCACGGACGTAGCTGCGGTCGCTGGCCAGTACGAGCTCGTCGGCGCCGGGCGGCAGGAGCTGCTTCACATTCATGCCTGACAGCTCGACCATGTCGTACTGGAGCAGGCGTACAGCACGCTTGTTGGCCGAGATGATGTAGCCCTGGGCATCCGCGGTGAGGATAGCGTCGGGCGACTCGTTGATGATCTCCGCCATGTAGTTGCTCGTGGCGCGCAGCGTCCGCATCAGCGTATGGTTGTCGATGGCGACGCCGAGCTGGGAGCCGATGCTCAGCAGGTCGGCCGTTCTGGTGGGCGTGTCGCTCACAGGGCGCTCCGAGCAGAAGGCCATGAGCCCGATGGCGAACCCTTTCAGCAGGACAGGGACGATGATCGCGGCGGTCCTCCCCTCGAAGATTTCTTCGAACAAGCTGGTGCCGCCGTCGGCGTATCTGAACACTTTCTCCGTGTTCAGGGACGGGTCGGCCCGGACGACCTTCCGGGGATCCATGTCAAAGCCAGCCTCAGTCCATGGCACGAATGCCCGCAGTGCCAGCTTCGACCGGTCGGAGGCGCTGGAAAGATAGATCGCACCTGCGTCCATCTCCAGCAGCTCCAGCGAGCCATTAAGCGTGCCTTCGAGGATCTCTTCGATGCTGTGTGACCGGTTGATGATCGCGGCGATGCCGCTGATCATGCTCAGCTCTTTGTTCTTGTAGCTCAGCGCCTCTTCGCTGCTCTTGCGCTCGGTGAAGTCCTCCACCATAGCGATGCTATATAGCGGCTTCCCCGCAGGGTCCCGCACGATCGATTTGAAGAGACGGCCCCACATGACGCTGCCGTCCTTCCGCACGTATCGCTTCTCGATCTGGTAGCTGTCGATGACGCCGTCCAGCATCTCTTTGTAACGCAGGTTCTCGGCATCGTAGTCCGCTGGATAGGTGTAGTCTTTGACAGTGAGCGTTCGCAGCTCGTCCCCGCTGTAGCCCAGCATCTGCTGTAAGGCCTCGTTGCTCTCCAGGAGCTGTCCGCTGACATCGACCAGGTAGATGCCGACTGCGGAATCCTCGAAAATGGTCCGGAACAGGGCCTCGCTTGCCTGTAGCGCTTCTTCGGTCTTCCGGCGCTCCGTGATGTCCCGGACGACGACGGAGAACATTGCCCGGCCGTTCTGCGTCCAGCTCGAAAGGGACATCTCCGTGGGAAACCGTATGCCATCCCGGTTGACCGCAGTGTACCGGACCACCTGGTTCAGTATGCCGAAGGTCTTGCTCGACGCATAGGCATCTTTCGCATTCATGAACCCGGCCTGCCCTTCAGGGGGTACGAGCAGGGTGATCGACTTCCCCACGATCTCTCCGGCGCTATAGCCGAAGATGCGCTCTGCTGCCTTGTTCCAGAAGACGATGTTCATGTCCTCGTCCGTCGAGATGATAGCTTCCAGCGTCGAGTTGGCCACGTTGCGGAAGCGCTCCTCGCTCTCACGCTGCAGCTCTTCGATACGCTTTCGGTCGGAGATGTCCCGCACGATGCTGAGCAGCACCCGCTCGCCGCCCATGTTGACACCCCTCGAGCTGACCTCCACCGGGAAGAGCCGGCCGTCCCGGCACCGGTGGACGGTCTCGAAGATGACGCCACCCTTATCCGCCTGCTCCATCTGTTTCCTGATCAGCTCGGGCGAATCCACCGCCCGGAGGTCCTGAATACTCATGTCAAGCAGCTCATCGCGTCGGTACCCGTAGGCCAGCAGCGCAGCGTCGTTGGCCTCGATGATCCGGCTGTCCGGCCCGACGAAAAGGATGATGTCGTTCGCGTACTGCGACAGGAGCTGATAGCGTTTCAGGAGAGTGTCTGCCTCCCTCCGCAGCGTGATGTCCCGGAACGCGATGATATTGCCTACTGGCTTGCCATCGCTGTCCTGCAGGGGGCTGGCGTTGATCTCGAGGGGGACCCTCCGCCCATCCTTCCGGGTGATGACTATTTCGAATGACGACGGGGTCTTACCCCGGCCAGTCATGTCATAGGCCTCGTTTATCCTTGTGCGATGCGCCTCGTCCGCCATCGCTTGCAGATTATTGCCCATGGCATCGTCCTTTTTAAAGCCGGTGATCTCCTCGGCACGCCGGTTGAAGAAGGTCACGTTATGCTGCAGGTCCATGGCGACGATGCCATCATCGATGGACTCGGCGATGACCCGGTACTTCTCCTCAGACACCTTCAGCAGGTTGAACACGCGCAGCAGTTCCTCGTTCTGCTTTTCGAGCTCCTCGTCCTGTTGTGCCAGCTCGTCGTGCTGGTATTCCAGCTCCTTGAGCTTTTTGCCCAGCTCGATCTCCATCTGCTTTTGCGCCGTGACATCCCGCACTGACTCGATCGCGCCCATAGCCCTGCCGCCAGCATCGTACAGCCTGCTGGCGCTGCAGTGGAGCACCGGCGTGTCGTTGCTCTTGATCTTCGCCCCGATGGCAATTGCCTCGAGACGGCCGCCTGCCGCCGTGACATCGGAGTACTTAGCCTTTATCCGGGCCTCCGGCACGCCGATCAGGTCGACGAGGATGGGCACACGCCGGCCGTAGAAAGGCACGGCATACTCCATGTCGCCTTTGCCGATCATGTCCTGCGAGCTCACGCCAGTCATCGCCTCCATGGCCCGGTTCCACGCGAGGACTTTGCCTGCATTGTCTACGATCAGCGTTGCATCGGGATAGAACTCGATGATGTTGGAAAGCTCGGTATTGGACTGTTTCAGCCGGTCGTTAAGCGAATCTTTCTGCTCCGCTATCCAGCCGGCCAGGATGGCCACGAACAGGAACACGATGGCACGCAGGAAGGTGGACGGGTCGAAGTAGCCAACGGCGACGTAGTTGGCCGCCATGTGGAGCACCCCCAGGAAAGCCGCCAGTACCCAGGCCTTCTTATGGTACCAGAGCGCCGCCAGCAGTATCGGCACGTAAAAGGCCTGCGTATAGACCGTCTGGTTGCGTGTGAACAGGTTGACGATGACTGTCATAGCAATGCAGATCAGGACCAGTACAAAAAGTATCAGGCCTTTATACCACTGGTCTTTTTTCTGCTGGCTCATGGTTACAGCGACACCTCATGCCTGTTCAAATACGCTATAAGTTCGGCGGACATGTCCAAATAGTTGTTGTTTTCCGGCGGGCATGGCCACAATGCCCTGCGTTTTTACCCTGCAGCCGATACCTGGTATGATCGTCGGCCTGCCACGGACAACCGGGCTCCTGCCGGATAGATAATATGTCGGCACCTGTACTAGCGCATGACTACGATTAGGCTTAATCGTAATTAAATATAATCTACGCGAATAGTAATTCCAGTCCTGTCACAATCGCCGAAACGCTGGCACCGCGGCGCAGATAGCTACGGGCCTGTCCGTTGCTTAAATAAGTTATTTATCGTAACGGGCCCTGATATGTATCGCAACGGTCAGAGAGACCCTGCATCAAGGACAGGTGACTTACATGAAAGGAAAAACCATCGGTTATATTGTCCTGGCGGCATTGGTCGTCTTAGTGATCGCCGCAGCCGGATATATGGCGTTTTCGGGTAGCAGCAATGATGCCAGGCCAGCGATCGAAAAGACTCTCGTCGGGACGAATCTTACCTACTATAGCATTGCAGGCAAGCCAATGAATTATTCTATCACGCGAGACGACATCCTGAGCATAGAGCCGACCACTTATAAAGGCAATGCCGCATGGAAAGTCCATGTCGGGCAGAGCCTCTCGTGGAACCTGACAATGAGCGCGGATGGCACGCAGGTGCTGGATTCCGAGCAGCTGTTCATGACTTAGAGCCTGAACCATTCATTTTTAGCCTTATTGCGCTTGCCGGACATTATAACATGCGCAAGCGACCTTTTATCGTTATTATATCGCGGTTTAACCATCAGCGCATTAGAACGGGTACGAAAACCGTTTTACTGCCATTATTCGGGGGACTGCCGGTATTTGCTGCGCCTTAAGTGGATAATATTTATATTATTGTCTATATGAAATGAACATTGACATAGAGGGGGGATGTTTATTCAACTGTTCAAACTATTTGTCACGCTGGCAGCATGTGCTGTCATGCTGATAATGCCCGCATCAGCGCAATTTTTCGGACCGGCTCTGGCGACACCCACAGGAGGATATGGCCCGGGATTCTCGGAGTCGGTAACCTGGTCAGGCGGCGTCGGTGCCGCCACGAACAGCGACGCGTTCGTGAACAACGTCGTGAGCCCGTTCGGCGGGCCGTTCTTCGGGGCAGGATTCGGGCCCTGCGGATTCGACGGGTTCGGCGGCCCGATTGGCGGCCTGGCACAGAACGGTGTCGGCAGTAATATCGGAGTGCAGAACTCGGCCATGGGCACGTTCTCCCGGACGACTTCATTCGGTCTCGGGCAGCCGGCCGGGCTCGTCTTCGGCATACCGGTGGCAGGACCCGCCGGACTGATGTATTGCTAGGTGTGCTGCCGGACGCAGGAACGGGGGCTCAACCCCCGTCCGGGCGTCGTTTCATGTTTTTGGATTTTTATTTGGCAAATTACCATTAATAGAGAAGAAAACACAATCTTTTTCATCACGGTAGTCGACGGCATGGCACGGCAATGGCACGGTCAGCGACTAACCAGAGCGGAACGAGAAAAACGGTAAGGACCGGTACCGGCTGACCGTCGCCGATAACGGCGTCGGCTTCCCGGGACAATCGACCTGCGCAAGACTACGACACTGGGGCTGCAGCTTGTCCTGACACTCACCGACCAGCTCAACGGCACCGTCGAGGTTTAAAGAGAGAACGGTACCGAGTTTATTATTACCTTCTCCGAGGCCAGGGCCCGGGAGAACCCGCTGTGACAATTCAGGGCGCCTGCACAGAAAAAATTGAGGTTACTGCACGACGGTGAAGCGATAGAACATGTCATAGTCGGAAAGTGTGTCCTTTATCCACCGGACGTCCGACGGGGGTGTCAACTTGTTCACGTGCACCACGACTTCCGGCAGGTCGCCGCTGCCTTCCTTCATCTCGAAGGAATCGACCATCGACGAGAGCCGGAGGCTGTCGTTGGGGTTCCCGAGCAGGTTAAAAATCTCTTCGGCGAAATCAGTCATGGTATCTCACATACACGTTCTATCATATAAATAATATCCCCGGGAAAATACTAAAAAAGGGCCGTCACCTTGTACGGACCGTTATACACGGAATGCAAAAAGAACGATATATGATTATTTTCAGCCATACTCCCCGGGAAAGCCACTGGCTATATATTATATAATGTATAATATAAATCTGGTAAGGACTATGGTAAAGGTCAGAGTCAGGACGTATTGCAAACGTTGCGGAAAGAAGGAAATTGTTGAGACCGAACGAGATGTGGATGGCGCGCTCGCAGGAGATATCCACTGTGGGCAATGTGGCGATATTACCGTCGGAGAGATAGACGAGGTTTAGCGATTCAGCGCTGACGAGGTCTTACGACCAGGTCGTCGGGACCATGACTTTTTATTTTTAACGGGAATGGGCTATATAAAAACCGCATTACGAATGACCTGTGGAAAATTGTCCTGGTCAGACATTGATGCCGAATTATGAACAGGGCAAAAATGTTAAAAGGGGCCGTCACGTCGTGCGGATGACCCCGTAGACTTTACTGTAGACCTTGTATGGCCCTTCCTGCTTATCCATCGGCTTGAAATACACGGGCGTGGGCCCGATTGCACCATCGCCAGGCGCCTTCAGTGCGATCAGGACGCGACCCTTCGCCGGCCCGGAGCCGTTGCCGATTGTCGTTGAAGGGTAATCGATGACCGTCATGGGTTCGTAGGTAATGAGCTCTGCGGTGCTGTTCTGCCGGTACTCGATGGTAAACCAGGAGCCGTCCGTATGAACAGGCTTGTCAGAGTCCACTGTGACATCGAAGGCGTAGACGAGCTCGCCGGAATATGCCGGGATACCCTCGTAGGTCTGGCTGTACTCGTGCTGGATATAGGCAAAGTTGATGTTTGCCCGGTCGCTGCCAGGGGTCTGTGTCGGGGCCGGGCTGATCGCCGGCGGTACCGTCGGTGACGGCGATGCCACAGGAGTAGGCGTCGGGGTAGTGCATCCCGAGAGTAAGACAGCAGCCATTAATCCCGAGAGTAAGACAGCAGCCATTATGACGGCAGCGATGAGTGGAATAAGCAACCTCTTCATGATCATAATATCTGCATCATTGTATTAATAGCCTAAAAAACTAACCATTAATCAGGGTGAAGAAAGAAAATCTCAAATATTTACTTGTTCTTCCGTGCGATGACGATGACGCTCATGCCCCACCGGTTCACAGGCCAGAAGCCGTAGGTCCGGTCTTCCACTGCAGAAAGCGCGCGGAATGCCGCCATGGTGGCGCGCCCGGGCTTATCCTTCAGCATAAGCGGGCTCGGGATCAGATTATTGATGGCATGTATGCCGTATACAGCCTCCACCTCGAAGCCCCGCTGCCGCAATTCCCGGCTCAGCTCGGTGCAGGTGAAGGTCCGCAGGTGCAGCATCCGCACCTTGTCGTCGTCGAAGTGGAGCGGGAACTCATAGGGGTAGCCTTCGCCGATTGGCCTGCGGAAGTAGCCGATGACGTTGCCAAGCTTTTCTTTGTACTCCAGCGGGTCACCGATGGCAGTGCTCAGCAGGCACCAGAACATGTCGGGCCGCCATTTGTTGTCCGACTCCAGGAAAAAAAGCCCGCCGGGCTTCATTACCCGGGCAATCTCGTCGAAGAAACACTGGTAGTCCGGTATGTGGTTGACGGTGCTGCCCGCGCATGACACCGCGTCGAAAGCCCGGTCGCGGAACGGGAGGCAGCATGCGTCCGAGACGGCGCAGATGCCCTCGCCCAGCTTCTGGTTGGCCACACGTACCAGGCCGGCGCTGATATCGATGCCCGTAACGCTCATGCCTGCCGGACGAAAGAGTTGCGTCTGCTGACCTGTGCCGCAGCCGACGTCGAGCACCTTTGAGGAGGCGGGCAGCGCCGGGATGAAACGGCGGTTGATCAGCTCGCGTATCCGGCCGAAGAGGTACGGGAAAAACAGCCCTTCGTAGGTATCGTAGATATCCGACGCGTCGTCGTACACGTCCGCGTTGTACTTCTTCAGCATCTCGGGGTTGGGCGTGATCGTGTTGCCTGGCACGGGATACCACCTTACGTCGCACTATAGATGCCAGCCACGTTAATAAGCCTTACCTTCCGGATCTTTTTCGGCCCGCGCCCGTGACAGGGCAGGCATGCGCGATGCCAGCAGCGGAAAATTAAAGGATTACAGATGCCACGACTGAATCCGTTCATGGGCGCACGATCGTGGCGACATGCCATTTTTTCATTCTGTCGGACCGGTGATCCATACGTATCAGCGTCACAGCGTGGTGTTTATCGTGATTATCTAAATGCATCATCATGATCACCTGTGTTTTTTTATCGCAGGGAATTATTACCATCAGTACCTTCAATATCCACACAAAGACCAAACGGTGATAAGAATGGAAGAAAAGAAAAAGGGCGGTATGACCGTCAAAGAGGCCGGCCATAAAGGCGGCGAAAAAACGGCCGAAACGCATGGCCACGAGTTCTACCATGAGATAGGCGAAAAGGGCGGCCACAAGGGAGGCGAGAAGACCGCGGAGACTCACGGCCACGAGTTCTACGAGAAGATAGGGCACAAGGGAGGCGAAGCAGGAGGCCACAAGGGAGGACAGAAGGTCAAAGAGCTGATCGAGAAGGGCAAGGAAGCCGAGGAAGAGAAGAAGTAATGCATGATGGCGGCATCAGTCCCGCCATTTCTTTTTAAAAAAGTGGGTTTCAGGCCATCAGTGGCCTGAAACACTATTTGATATATTCTCGTTTTCAGGTTACCTTGGATAAGGGTATCCGGGGTAGGGATAGCCCGGGTACGGATATCCGGGATACGGGTATCCCGGGTAGCCGGGGTTCGGGTAGCCAGGGTTGCCCGGATAGGGATATCCAGGGTACGGATATCCAGGGTATCCCGGATTGATCGGGTATCCCGGGGTCGGCGTCGGGGTCGGCGTCGGGTTGCCCGGGTTCGGCGTAGGCGTAGGCGTCGGATAGCCGGGGTACGGGTATCCGGGGTAGCCTGGCCTGGACGTCGGGGTCGGCGACGGCGACGGCTTCACAGTGGGTGACGGAGTCGGCGTCGGAGAAGGCGACGGGGCGGGCGTAAATTTGCCGTCCAGGTAGTCGATCGCGTTCTTGATGCTGATCCGGCCGTAGCCGTAGTTGTTATTTGGCACGCCGGTGCCGAGCTGCTTCGCGGTCTTCTCCATGATGTCCTTGACCTGTGCCGGAGTAAGGTCTGCCTTCTTCTGGAACAGCAGGGCGACTGCGCCCGAGACCATGGGTGTGGCCATGGAGGTGCCGCTCATCGACAGGTAATAGGTGTCTATGGCTTTGCCGTCGTTAGTGCCGGTAGCGCGGCAGGACACGATGTCCTTGCCCGGGGCGCTGACGTCCGGCTTGACACGGCCATCGCTGGTCGGTCCGCGGGAACTGAACGAGGCGATCACATCGCTCTTGTCCGTGGCGCCCACAGTCAACGCGGCAGGCGTATCGGCGGGACATCCGATGGTCTTCGTGCCCGGTCCGCTGTTGCCCGCTGCGCATACGACGACTTTGCCTGCCTTCACGGCATTGGTGACAGCGTCGTCTATGGCCTGCGAGTGCTGGTTAGAGCCCAGGGACAGGGAGATGACCTTTGCGTCGGACCTGGCGGCGTAGTTGATGCCTGCTATGATGTTGTCCAGGCTGCCTGAGCCGTCCTTGCCGAGCACCTTGACGCCTATGAAGGACACCTCGGGGGCGACGCCCTTGTACTTGCCACCGGATGCGGCGCCGTTGCCGCCGATGATGCCGGCGCAGTGGGTGCCGTGACCGAAGTCGTCGTAGGCAGCAGTCTTACCACCCACGTAGTCCTTGAAGTCCGTGATCCGGCCTTTCAGGTCAGGGTGGGTACCGTCAATCCCTGTGTCAACGACTGCTACTGTGACACCCTTGCCGGTGTACCCGAGGCTCCAGACCTGCGGTGCGCCGATAATGGGTGTCGCCTGGTCGAGGATGGCGTGGAACTCGATGTTCGGCTCCACGTATTTCACGTTCTTGAGTGAGCGGAGCTTTGCAGCCGCGTTTCCGCCTGGCACCTTGATGGCGATACCGTTGATGATATCGTACTGGTGCAGGACGGTCGCGTCGTTATCGGATACGAAGGCCGCCACCTGGTCGTCAAGGGCGCCTGCCAGGTTCTGGCTGTCGTCGAACACGACGATGTAAGTATCCGTGTTGATTACGGTAGATGTGCCGGTAGCCGGTGTGCCGGCGCTCACGACGAGCGCGCTGGCCACAATCGCCAGACATACCATGGCAACAAGTATTGTACGTTTTTGAATAGCTTACTCCTCCAGAGTTACTACCTGTAGACATAGTAGAATAGGTTAAATATTTTCTTCTGTGGGATTTAGAGGTATATTTATAGATATTATCGTAAAATAAAGCTTAGTAAGCGATTAAAAATTAATTGGACTGTAAGATAAACGATTAAACGAAAAATAATCGAAAATCAACCGATATTAACAATATCATGTAATTCGAGACGACTGATACATAAATGTCATGTAAAACACAGTCACAGCTACCGGTTTTTAGTCTTACGGGCCTTCGCGATCAGCCGCTGCTGCACTTTATCGCTCTGCAGCTCCCGCAGCGCGTCGGCAGCAATCCACCGGGCGGACTTGCAGCCGATCGCCTGTATTTCCCGGGCCGCCTCGATGGCTTTCCCGTTGAGGGCCACGTTGCGTTTACCGATGTTGCGCAGCGCCCAGTTGACGGCCTTCCGTACGAAGTTCCGGTCGTCGGTCGCATATTTCTTCATCACCGGGAAGAACTGGACGAACGCACTGTCATCGGCTTTAATGTCATGGACCGCCAGCGCCGCCATCATCACGAACCCGGCGCGCCTGACGAACTCTCGCTCGTCCTCCGCCCATTCGAAGGCTTTCTGCATAGGCAACGGCGTCTGATCAAACAGGTTCGAGCAGGTCTGGTCGCAGACGTCCCACGAGTCGAAATCGGCTACCCACCGGTCCATCTGCCCTTCAGTGACCTGCGCCGGGTCGTCGACGATGCCCGCCAGGAGCCTGGCTTCGTGGAACCCCGTATCCCAGAGCGCCAGGGCCAGCTCGTGATCGGTGCCGATATCCTTCGCCATCTTCCGCAGCACGTATATCGATACGCCGAAAGCCTTATCGGTTTTAATGCCGAACCGGGCCATCCCTTCCCGGTCCTTCGGGCTCTCCAGCCCGCGCAGGTCCTGCACAATCGCATCTGCCTTTGCCTTTGCTGACTTGCCGCTCATGGTAACTACTATGAGAAGGCGCGCCGATCATAAATATTTCACGCGATATCGGTGGTCGGGATTTATTGACCTAAAAATCAGAGATATCGTGCAGGGATGAGCTGTCATGATGGAACTGAAGCTGAACTGGATGGACAATTACAACGAAGTGCTGGACGTGGCTAAAAAGACAGGGAAACCAGCCTCCTTTTCTTCCATTCCGTACACTGCACAGGCTGCAAGGCCATGCTGGAGAAAACGCTGCCGGACAATAATGTCATCGAATATACCGGACACAGATTTGCGCTGGGCATGTTCGAGTGGAGCGAGCCTAAGTCGAAAGACCTTGTAAAAAAATACGGCGTGGAGTGGACGCCCACATTCATCGTCGCCGATCCGGATGGCAATGAGGTCTATCGCTTCGTCGGATACCTTCCCAAAGATGACTTCATCGCACAACTGACGCTGGGCCTGGGGAAGTACGCTCTCAGGAAAGAAGACTACGAGCAGGCTGATAAGTGCTTCGAGAAGATAGTCAAAAATGACCCGAAGACCGAGGCGGCGCCCGAGGCAGCTTATTATTGTGGTGTGGCCGAGTACCAGAAAACGAAGGACCCGAAGAGACTGAAAGCAGCCTACGAGTACCTGACGAAGAATTACCCGGATACGGACTGGGCGAAGAAAGCGATCGTCTGGAAGGACTTCTGATTCTGGAGGTCACGGAGGTTCCGAGAGAGGCCTCCGGAGACCTCAAGGGTGCAATGCACGCCTTTGTACTCGCAGTAGTTGCACTTCCATCGCTCCCGTGCCTGCACACAGGAGGCCTCGCGCTCCCCGTTCCATAGCTTCAGTGCGTGGGTCAGCTTCTGCTCCGATGTACTCCGCATCGTAAAGGACGACCTTGTCGCCTATGTGATCGCCTGAACCCTGGTGCAGGTAGCGGATGATCACGTAGTCGGAGACAGCCGGCAGCTCCGTGAATTTGCGGAAGACGTCCTGCGCTATCGCCTCTGTGGAGACGCCCTCGTAGAGCCCCTCGGATTCCAGTTGCGCTTTGAACTCCGGGCTGATCTCTCCGGGCTCGCCGAGGCCGCGGTCTTTACGGAAGTCCTCATAGGTATAGCGCCCGTGGCGCAGGTCGTCCAGCATCTTGCGGTAGGTCATCACCTGCACTTCAGTGGTCATGAACGATGGCGGCGGGGGCAATGTCGGCCGGGAACGCGTCTTGTGGTCGAGGAGGGTCAGCGCGCCGTTGTCCATCGATATCTCGTCGATGATGCCTGCGACAGGGAACGTTCCCACTCGGCCGAAGACATACAGCTCCCTGGTCTTACCGTCCTTCAGCAGCTGCTCCAGGCCGGTGCGGATGTTGAGCATTAAAAGATAAGCCTCGTCCTCCGGGGTCTGCAGCGTGACCGGGACCTCGTCGACCAGCTCCAGCATCAGGCCCTTGTGGATTTCCGAGCCGCTGGCCATCTGCTCAGTCTCTTCCCGCGGGAACTCCAGCGAGAGCACCACCTGACGCTCGCACCAGAATTGTTGCGACAATTCTGTGACCTTAGGCGATTTTTGCCGAATTTCTCGAGGAGCCCGCTCATGAGGTACAAGATTGACGCCATGGATAAAAATACTTTCACGTATAGGTATATATGGGCACTGAAGAGGCGAATCAGGTAGGCCACGGAGATGACAGTAATAGCCCGATTGTCAGCCCTTTGTGGCCTTGCGTGCCCTCCGTGTCCAATGTTCGAAAAAACCATTGTTAAAGTATAACGCCCGGCGCGCCGAACTAGTATCCGGTGTGCGATCATGCAGGCTGACAGGAACGCGGAGGAAGAGTTGCAGTGGCTGGACTTTGAAAAGTTTCCGATATGGGAGGCGTGCGGCGCCGACAGGAAACGCTTGCGAGAGATAGCTGCCCGGTCCGGTGGTCCGCTGTTCGAGACTGACAGCCGTGACGGATGGGCGAACGGGTTCCGCGAGAGGGCGATCGGTTCATGGAGACAAGCACGATCGCCGGCCCGCACCAGCGATCCGAGAAGGCCGATCTCTATGATAAGGCGGTCCTCTACTACGGCATCGCGAAAATGCCGTCTGTCGAGACGCCGGTAAAGCGCAAAGCCTACGAGCGTCAGCGCGCAGTCCTTATGGAGGCAGCATCGGACTTTCCCGTTCACCTTCCGCAGGGAAGAGATACCGTTCGGCGACAGGAAGATCGTCGGCTACTACTATGAGCCACGGCAGCAGGAAGAGATCACGAGACCTGAAGCGGTCCTGCTTACAGGTGGCGCCGACGTGACCAAGGAGGATATGCACCCGATCGCCTCACGGATCGTCCGGGACGGGATGGCCTGCCTGTCCGTTGACATGCCAGGCACCGGGGAGAGCGAGTGGAAGCTGGAGCCGCCGGGGGCTAATGACGTTTATGCGAAAGCCATCAAATATCTCGCAGGGAGAGGAGACGACCCGGGCAGGATAGGCATGATCGGCACAGGGTTCGGCGGGTACTGGTCGCTGGCTTCAGCCGCCACGTGTCCCGAGCTCAAGGCGGCGTGAACTGTGGCGGGCCGGTACACCGGACCTTTTCCCACGAGAACCTGAAGAAGCTGCCGGGCTATTACAAGCTGGCACTGTCGTCCGCCATGGGCTACGATCCCGGCGACTTCGATAAAGCTCTGGGTATCCTGGGCGACTTCTCGCTCCTCAAATGCGTGGATATGCGGCGCATCAACATCCCTGTGCTAAGCATCAACGGGTCAAACGACGCAATTGTGCCGATCGAGGACCTGTTCATCATCGCCGAGGAAGGCGCCGTGAAGCAGGACGAGTGGGTTTACCAGGAAGACGGCCACTGTGCGCCCCACAGGTTCGACGAATGGATGCCACGGGCTGTGGACTGGATGGCGAACCAGCATCGGGGGCCGTGACCGGGTGCCGAGGCCGGACATTGTACGGCTATAAGCAAAAATGAGCTGCCTGGCAGGATAATGCTGATATTAATCAACACAAAATTATTTTTCATTTTTTAAAAGAATTAATAATTTGTAATTATTTATGAAACAGCCAATGTTTATATGGTTAAAATGCAATTATACCCTGTGGCCCGGAATTGATCGGTCGATCAATCGCCTGGCATATCGGAAGTGTTGGGGATATGTATCGAAAACAGACATCGAAGGTATGTGACAGGCGGATAGCAACATGGCATACGAAAGGGACACAATCAACGACGGTCAGTGCATATCACTGATGCATGCTTTTTCAGGCATATATACGGGCTCGACAGAGATCACTGCCCTTCTCAAGGCGATCACTGATACGTTACCGCTGGGATTCTACGTGGTGGACGCCCGGTCGGATAAAATCGTCTATTTTAACGACCGCTTCTGCGACATCTGGGGCTTCGGGCACCTGGCCGTAAAAATGAAGGTCGGCACGCTCGACAACCAGGACATCAGCCCGGAGATCGTGAGACAGATCGATGGCAAGCTTACCACCCTGAGCCCTTGCGCTCAGCCGGACGTCAGCACCCCGGCGCCTACGGTCCACGAGCTCTGCCTCGTGGACGGCAGGACTATCCGGCGTTTCGCATCGCCCATCAGCTATGAGAACGGCTCCAGTATCGGCAACCTCTACGCATTCGAGGATGTCACGGAGCAGACGCGGGCGCAGGATATGATCAGGAAGAGCAACGAGCGGTACAAAGAGCTGGCCGACGCGCTCCCGCAGATAGTCTTCGAGATGGACCTGCAGGGCAACCTCACGTATATGAACCGCAGCGCATTCACGATTATGGGCGTAACGCAAGACGACTTCGACCGGGGCATCAACGCCATCGACCGGGTAGCTCCCGAGGACCGTGCGAGAGTCCTGGATAATATTGCCGGTCTCCTGCATGGTGGCCAGACAGGCAATGAGTACACGTTCATACGCGAGGATGGCAGCCGGCTGCCAGTCATCATAACACGAAAGCCCATATACAGGAACGGCAAAGCCCACTGGCTTCCGGGGCATCGTCGTGGACATCACCGAACAGAAGAAGAAGGAAGAGCAGATCAGGGCATCGCTGCAGGAAAAAGAGGTGCTGCTCAAGGAAATCCACCACCGGGTGAGGAACAACCTGCAGATCATCTCCAGCCTGCTCAGTCTCCAGATGGCTTACTCCGACGACTTCGTAGCGGTCAGGCTGCTCCGGGAAAGCCAGAGCCGCATCAAGACCATCTCGCTGGTCCACGAGAAGCTATACGGGTCTGCCGACTTAGCCAGGGTCGAGTTTAAGGACTACCTGGGAAAGCTCGGGGCACATCTCGTATATGCGAACGGGCTCATGCCCGGGAAAGTGAAGATATCCATCGAAGGTGACAGCATTGCGCTGGAGCCGGATGTGGTCGTGCCCTGCGGGCTCATCATGAGCGAGATCATTACTGACAGCCTGAAGCGCGCTTTTGCGGAGACCTGCCTGACGAGATACACATCAGGCTGCGAGGGTCGAACAAATGACCATTACGTACGCCGACAACAGCCCCGGCAGGTCTAAGCAGTGCGGATGGCAGCGAGCCGGACAACATGAGCAGGCAACTGGTCAATATGCTGGCGGAACAGCTCGATGGCACAATCAGCCATAATATGAGCCAGAACGCCGTGATCATCGAGTTCCCGCTGAAGAAAAGGCACACCTGACAGGCGTACAGTCCGGAACCAGAAAAGCCAATAAACGAATTCATAGCCGCACGCACAATATGGTGCGTGGGCCATATGCAAAATTTAATCAAGGAAGTCTTTGTTCTCGATTTTTGCCGGCAGGTAGTTGTTCGCCGTGAACTCGATCGATTTACTCACTAACGCATCCTGCTCGATCTTGTGGCCGAACTTTTTCAGGTCCGCCAGCTCTTTCTGCCAGTGCTCCTTCTGGAACCACGAGTAGGACGATATCTCCTCGATGCGCTTGAAGTCCTCGTCATTCAGCTTGATCCAGGAACTCTTGGGCATGTCGAAGTTCATCACGTCTTTGACGGACAGTCCCAGGTACTTCGCGCGCGGGCAGGCCGCCTTTTCCGAGAAGAAGGCCAGGTTGATCGACCCGTACTTGTAGACCGAATAGATGTAGTATCCCCACGGGTCCATATCGGTGAACACGTAGATGGGAATGTCGTATTCCTCGCCGAACCGCGCCAGCAGCCGACGCTCTGCACGCGCAGGCTGTCCTTTGCCAGTCATCAGCAGACAATTGTTCTTCTTCCAGTATTTGCTCTGGTTCAGCAGGTTCCATACGGCGTATTTTTCCACGACGAGGATATAATCGGCGCTCATCTCCTTGATGTGGAAATAGTCGTCCTCCACGATGGGAGGGATGGCGCCGCCGGCCGAGCCCATTTTGGTGAAATCCAGGACGTCCCCCGTTTTATCCTCGACTACCAGGGGGCCGGAGAGTACCCCGTTCGGAGTAGCGATCAGGTTCAGTTCCTCACGCAATGCATCCGTCATCAGCTCGACGTCCTCGATGAGCGGGTCGGACTCGTCCTGCTCGTCGAACGTATTCTCGTTCGCGCCGGGGATGTCATGCTTGAGGGTGTAGAACAGCTGCCTGATGGACAGCGCAGGCTGGTCCTGCTCGAGCAGGACCTTGATCTGCTTGGCGATCAGGAGCGTCTGCAGGAACTTCTTGGCCTGGCCTACGTTGAAGTAGTAGCGCTTCTGCTTCTCGTCCCCGAGCTTGATGATGCCGGTCTGCTCGTCGAACTTCACGTTGCTAAGCGCGCGCATCTTGATGTCGAAGGCAGGGTTCTTCCCGGCGTCCACGTCGTCGATAATTCCTTCGCCGAGGGACTTCAGTTTCGCGACGATCTGCTCGCTCTTCTTTTTCGCCATGTCACTCGCCTCCCTTTATCGCCGGCATGGGAGGCGCCACAGGCTCCGCGGCGGGCTCTTCCACGAACTTCGTGTACTTCTTGTTCAGCACGTCCATGAACTTCGCCTCGACGACCTTCGGGTCGCGGCCTGTCAGGTCTTTCAGCGCCAGGGCAACTTCTTTCGTGTAGCACTCGAAAATCTTGATCTTCTTGCGGGCGTCCAGCGCTTTACGCTGTTCGGACAGGAACCGGCTCAGGTCCCGGGCCGCCTGCCGGACGGCAAGCTCGACCTCGTCCATGATCTCGGGGATGTCCGCCACCGCGTCCTTGGACTCCGAGGTGAACGGCACGTTCGTGGAGGCGATGTGTACCATGATCATGATCGGGCCGCTGGGCAGCTTGGCGTTCTTGGACTGCTCGAGGTTATAGTGCTTCCAGTTGACCCGCTCGATAGCGTGCGTGATCGCGCACGCACCCTGCTGGTACATGAGCGGCACCCGGTTGGCGAATCGCACGATGTCGATGCGGCCTTCAGGGTCTATGTCGCCGCCATAGGCGATCAGCGCCTCCACCAGGAACGGGTTGCCCCGGCTCGCGTTCACCGGCCGGGAGGCAGTAGCGATGAAATCTATTTTATGGTTCTGCACGACACCCTTTTTCAGCAAATCCTCGGTGATGGGCGACAGGCAGTCTTTCGGAGGCGCCATGACCTTGATCTTCTGGAACGCGGCGATCAGTCGCTTTGCCGCCTCAACATCCTTCGCCAGCTCCCGCGGGATCGATCTTCGGGTCGACGCTGGCCTCCCGGAGTATGTTCTCGGCTGTGTAGCCGCCGACCTTGGCGAACTCGCTGTTCAGGAAGGTGGAAACCTTCTCGTGCTCGCTGCCCGACAGCATCTTGAGCAGTGTGCCCAGCTCGATGCCCCGCGGGTGCGGCTTGATCTCCACCGGCTGCTTCGGGAGAATGTCGGACGCCCGCTCGAAGGTGGTCTTCTCGCCGAATGGGTCCACCAGCGTGATGCGGGCATGAGGGTTCACGATAGCCGTGTTGCGCAGGTACTCAAGCACCGACTGTTTGCCCCGCACGTAGGCCGCCTCCATCTCCAGCTCGATCCTTGTCCCCCGGGAAGTGAAGAACTCGTCCACCCGCTCTGAGACGATACGCGGCTCGTTGCTCTCGGTGTCGATCTTCAGCTCGTACATGTAGGCGGGCAGACGCGGGTCGATCTTGGAGGTGATGCGGACCGGACGGCCGCTGGTCAATTGCGAGTAGAGGACGGCCGCCGAAATGCCAATGCCCTGCTGCCCGCGGCTCTGGCGGATTGCGTGGAAACGGCTGCCGTACAGCAGCTTGCCGAACACCCGGGGCAGCACCTCTTTCTGGATGCCGGGGCCGTTGTCCTCGATCACGATGGTCAGGAAACGTTCGTCCACTTTACGTATCCGGATATAAATGTCGGGCAGGATGGACGACTCCTCACAAGCGTCCAGCGAGTTGTCCACGGCCTCCTTGATGCAGGTAATCAGGCAGCGCGGCAACGAATCGAAGCCGAGCATGTGCCTGTTCTTCTCGAAGAACTCCGCGACGCTGATCGCCTTCTGCTTTTTGGCGAGCTCCACCGCGATCGGCGCTTTTTCGTTACCCGGGACAGAGGTCATACGCTATAACAATAGGACATAACGTTATAAAAGCTTTCCAGCGACGGCGGGTATTGCGCCCTTTCCGTAAGTCAGTTATATAGGCATGAAGACCAGACCGGTATATGCCGGAGATCATATGGACAACGTACAAAGTATGAGCGCTCAAAAGACAATGAACTTTGAGACGAGCCTTAAGAAGGTAATCCCGCGCACGCAGGACGTGAAGAGCTTTGTTTTTGACAGGCCGGAGGGTTTTGAATATAAGGCCGGGCAATGGATGTACGTGAACATCAAGATCGAAGGCGTCACCAAGATGCATCACTTCACCATCACCAGCAGCCCGACAGAGGATTATCTCATGTTCACTAAAAAGATCACGGACAGCCCTTATTCGCAGACCCTCGATAAGATGAAGGGAGGCGAATGGTTCCGGCTCTGGGGGCCTTATGGCGACTTCACGTTCTCCGGCGAGTACCCGAAGCTTGGGTTCCTCTCGGGAGGCATCGGCATCACGCCGCTGCGTAGCATGTTCCGCTACATTGCGGACAAAAAGCTGCCGACCGACGTGAAAATGCTCTATGCGAACAAGACCGGGGCAGACATCGTCTTCAGGGATGAGCTGGAGCAGATGGAACAGCAGGATAGCAACATCGAGATCAAGAACGTCCTGACCCGGGAGCCGGACTGGAAAGGGCTGAAGGGGCATATCAATTCGGATATGATAAGGCAGCAGATACCCGATTTTAAGGAGCGGGTCTTCTACATATGCGGGCCGCCGGGCATGAATGCGGCGCTGAGCAAGGAGCTGAAAGCGCTGGGCATGCCGGATGATAAAATCAGGCTGGAAGATTTCACTGGCTACGAATGAATTTTCCCGGCCGAATTGTCATTAGTGAATTATCCGATAACAGTCTTCACAGACGTACATGACTACCGGCGTCTGTAAGAATGAACGGCCAGGTAATAAAAAAGGAGGAGACAACAGTCTCCCCGGTTACCTGCTTGCCGGTGCCATGCCCGTCTGACCTGCGCCCATCTGCATCATGCTCATCATCGACGAGGGTATGTTGTCGATGACGTAGATCATGCCGTTGCTGGTCTGGATAGCCTTCATGACTTTGGCGCCGTCGATCATCATCTGGCCGTTGGCCATGCTGACTTTCATGGTCTGCCCGTTCATCATGGTGAGCATCATGCCATCTTTCATGTCGGATGGCATGACCATGCGGTCCATCATGTGGCCCTTCATTATGTTCATGGCCATCTGCTTGTCCTTCTTCATCATATTTATCTTATCCATCATCTTCGTCTTGTCCATGCCCATCTTCTGTAAGGCCATGTCACTGGGGACGAGCATTGTATACTGTTGGCCCGGCTTCATCATCGTGTCAACGCCCATGGCCTTCATCATCGACATCGCCATGCTCAGGTCGCTCATGCCCTGCATTGTGGACATCATGTCTTTACTGGATGTCGTCATCTGCACAGGCATCATGCCGCCCTGCTTTCCGGGCATCATCGTCGGAGATGCCATGGGCATCTTTGTGGGCATCTTTGTAGGCATCTTTGTAGGCATCATCGTCGGAGATGCCTTAGGCATACCCTGCGCCAGGGCCGGAGCCGTGAAGGCCAGGACGATCACCGTGAGCGCTATAGTAGCAAGTATCTTATTCAATCCAACCATCTTATCACCGAACAAGAAGAATGAGGAATTTAATTTTAAAGATATCCGGCGTTTTATGCATCAGAAATAGTTGTTGAGGTGTGAATAATCCCGCCCGTGGTGGGTGTATTCTGCCTGAATCGGCATACACGGGTCTAAAACATGGCTACGGGATGATCTCGCAGCTATTGAAGCGCATGTGATCGAAGTCGCTTTCCTTTATTGTGCCGTCCGCGATCAGTTGTCTGATCTCCGGTAAGGCGCCCTGTATCTCGCCGATCAGGTGCCTGATCGTGCCACAGACCTCGTCGAAGCCGTCCGGACCCCACTTCATGGTCACGTTCGCGTACAGGCAACGGCCGCCGCAGATATCCTTCACGTCGCAGCCGTTGCATCGGCCCCCGATGAGTACCTGCTTCAGGTCCGCCGGGATGCCATTGATGTCACCGGCGTAAAAGTCCTTCATCCCCGACATGACCGGGCAGGGCGAGACCTTGCCGTCGGTCTGGACGTTGTACTCTGCCCAGCCGGCACCGCAGCGTAGCAGGGTTTTTTCGCCCTTGAGCAGCGACTGCGTAATGTCCGCGAAGGGATACATCATGAGCACTTTACCCTCTTCGCGCATCGTTTGCACCCACATGCGGACGAGACGGCTGATGCCAGGGTTATAGCTATCCCGGGCCCATTGCGGGAAATGCCTGCGGCTGTGGTCGTTGCGCCAGAATAGCGCATTCAGCTGCCAGTGTACGCTGTCGAAGGAAAAGTCCGGATTGTCCAGCAGGTGAGTGACCTGCCGGTAGATGTCAGTATCCTCCATGACAGTCATGCGGGCAATGATCTCCCCTTCGAACCCATTCTCCCGGGCTTTGCGTGCGCTGGCGGTCATCCGGTCGTAGACGCCTGTGCCCCGGTAATAGTCGGTCGTCGCGCGGTCGCCATCGATGGAGACCGAGATGGTGTGCAGCCGCTCCAGGTATTCCCGGGGCACCTTATCCAGCATGGTGCCGTTCGTGTGCAGTAAAAATCGCTTCACGGGGAGCGAATCCATCAGCTCCTGCATCTTCCGCATCTCCAGCAGCGGCTCGCCGCCGTAGAAAATGACCGTGGCATCGGCGTCCCTGACGAGGAACGCTTTCAGTGCCTCCGTGGGGTACTCGATGACCCGGGGCAGGAAATAGTCGTAGGAGAATCCGTCGTCACAGCCGTCGAAGTCGTCGCAGCACTCGCCGTAGCAGTACCTGCACTTCAGATCGCAGGCCGTGGTCAGGGTGATGAAATAGTTCATGCCGTTGCCCCGTTTTCAGGGAAACCCATAGGCGTAACCGGTATTTAAGGATATCGTGTCAGGCCCGTATACGGACATCGATCTCATCCTCTGCCCATCGGATATAGTCGCGCTTGCCGGCTGTCCGCAGGCGCACGGCCTCTGCGCATACCTCGTGGACCATATGCTGCCCGTCGGGCCTGGAGAAATGTGCCTTCAGTGCACGGGCGGTCGCTTCCCTGGAGAAGATAGCTGGCATCGCCGTCCCACACGTCGGCGACCAGCGCCGGGCTGCGGGCGAATAAGGAAGAGGTCGCACGACCGCTCGCCCGACGGGTACGTGACGGCGCCCTGGAAGTGCCTCGTATCCTGCATGAAGTGGACCAGCTCGTGGCCGATCACATAGATACTGCTCCCGCTGTTCACCCGGACGGTGCCGCTGCGAAAATCGTAGTAAGCAGATCGCGATGCCCTGCCGAACCGTACCTCTTCGATCTCGGGGAAGAATTCGTTGACGGTCCGCTCGATGCGAGGCTTCAATGCCGGACGCTTCGCCATCAGCGTCTGCAGTGCCGGATGAAAAGTGGATAGCAGCCATATGCCTATTTCCGGTTCTTCCCCTGCAGCGCCTGTATCGCCTGCGCTCCCGCAGTCCGGCGGAACACGCTCGGGAACAGGCAGGCCATGTCGGTAAAAATGGCCAGGAGCACGATGATCAGGACCAATGCCATGAGGATTATGTACAGCGGCTCCATAGAGGTTCAGAAAATAATGTGAACAGGCCCTTATATAAGCCTGCCCGTCACGGCTGTTTTCGGGACAGCCGCATGCCTGCCCATGCCATGCCGACAACAGTCAGCGGGAGTATCAATGAACCGAGGCAGAGGCTTCCCGGAGTCACGCTTGCCGATCCTGACGGTGCAGGCGTGCTCGTGGGCGAAGCTGTACCCGGGTATACCAGGGGTATGGTCTGCTGGTTGAACCCCTGGATGATGATCAGCGAGGTCACCTTACGGTCCTTGGGAATGTTGATCTCGAGTGGCCGGGACGCAGTTGTTTTGCCTGGCTGTACCGGCTCGAGGGTGCCCGCATCGGTCGCATCGTAGACCTCGCCCTGATCGTCGATGAACCTGACGTGAAGGTGCCCGGTCTCGGGGACGCAGCCGACGTTCTGGTACGTGTAAAGCAGGATGGGATAAATGACTGCTGGCCGGGTCCTCTGCATATGAACCGCCGTAGGTCATATCCGATATCGTGATCTGGATGAGGTTCGCTTTAAGGTTAGGGCTGATTTGAACGGACTCATTCAGCGGGATCGTAACGATGTCTTTCGCAGACGCCTGGCCGACAGCGACAGCGACGATGATCGGTGCGACCAGCAGGAATGCTATGATGAAGGCAATCGGCTTTCGCATGGTGGAAAGATCATTGTGCTAATATTTAGGCTTATTCGCATGATCAGTCAACATACCACAGTGTCATGGGCAGTAAAAATTGCATGAAAAATAGTTTAAAAGAGCCGTTTTTTAGCAATGTACCAGCCGACGAGCCCTACGGCGACCAGGATGATCGGGATAATGAGCAGGTTACGCAGGTTGTCGCCCGCAAGCACCATTGGTGCCGGAGTCGGGGTAGGCGATGGCATCAGGAGTCGGGTAGACGACAGGGATGACGGTCTGGTCTTTGGTCCATTCGTCGATGACGACCAGCTGAGTAAGCGTCCGGCCTTTCGGCATGGCTATTTCAAGCATCTGTGGTGTCGACTTTTTACCGGGGTATATAGGCCCGCCATTGTAGACGTCGGATTTGTCATAAACGCTGCCCGCATTGTCGACGAACTGCACGTGGAGACGGCCGGCGACCTGCTGGGTACCGTAGTTCTCATACTGGAACATGATGATCGGCCAGGTCGCATTGACGGGGTCCGGCGAATAGGCTCCGCCGTAGGTCACGTCGGATATAGTGACCTGCAGGATATGAATCGTCAGGTTCGTGCTGAGGTTTACGTACCTATCAAGCGGTATGGTGAACTCGTCACGCTCAGTGGCGCCTGTGACCTGTCCGGAAGCCAATATGAAGGCAAGCAGTACGACCGCTAGCAAAGCGAGCGTTTTTTGCATAGTGAAAAATAGTACCAGGTATTATTTAGGTTTATTCCTTAGCATTGGACACGGAGGGCACAAAGGATACCATTCGTGCTCCGTGCCCTTCATGCCCAATGCTCCGTGGCCTTAGTGTTATCTCGAGCTCGGTGCGCAGCTTGCCCATGGTGGTGGACAGTTCCGCGAACGCGTTGTGCTGGTGGATGCTTTCCTCGTTGATCTGCTTGATCTTGATGATCGCATCATCAGGCAGCCCGGTGAAATCAGTTACAACACGCTTGGCCATGTCCCTGACGCAGTCTTCGACGAACTTAGGGTTCATGTGAGCGTTCATGACCACCATATGCTCGTCGCCGCGCTTCAGCAGCTCATAGCTCATGGTGCTCATAGAGTTCTCGATGATGTCGATGATCGTGTTCAGCGGCACTCTGTTATTGCCCGCCGTCTCGACGGACACTATGCCCCGGCCACGCTGGTTATGCGTCGCCATGGGTATCTTGTTCAGGAAGGCCTCGATCTTTTTCGCAGGAACTTCCAGCCTCCGCAGCTCTTCTTCCGCAGAGGCGCGCATGATCTCCTGTGCGCACGGGCAGGCAGTAATGCCTATGACTTCGGCGCCGATGACTTTGCGGACATCGATATCGGCACCCCGCTGTGCCACGGCTTTGGCAAAGACCTTGACGACCTTCTGAGAGGCCATCTCGGTCTGGGGTGTCTTCCGCTTGACAATCAGCTCGCTGTCCATGTGGACCTCGGAGCGGGTGGCGTACTCGTGCCGGTTCAGCAGCCGCCGGGCAACCTCGCCGCACAGGTCCTCGATCTCGTAGACCGGGGACTTGACCATCTCTTCAAGGACTTCGTCGATGACCTCGAAGTTCCGGGAGAGGTTGGCGCCCCTCCGCTCGGAGGGCAGGTCGACGTACATGTTGAACGTCGAGATGAGAATGATGGGCCTCTTGTCGGGCCTGGCGACCTTTACGAGCTTCTTCACGTTAGTGACGCCGACGCGGGAGAGGTTGATGGCGACCTCCGAACGCGTGGCTTGAACATCAGGTAAAATCATCATGATCGACCTTGGTTACACTCGAATGTTAATGTATCAGATGATAGTCTATTACTTTAATAGTTTCGGGTACCCCGTAGCCTCCGGGCCATCCGGCCCTTTTTCCCTCCCGGCCTCCGTGGACTCTGTGGCCTCTGTGCATGCGAAAAATTAAAAGCCAAGGTCTGCCATTACATCTTGGTGATATCTTTGATAAGCGTTAACGAACTTGCTTATTATATTGTCGAGGACATGCTCGACATGGCAGAGGACTACAAGGTCGAGCCCCAGACCCTTGGCAACGACTCTGTCGTCATAGACTGCGGCGTAAAGGCGAAGGCGGGCTACGAGGCTGGTCTGCTCCTGACCCAGATCTGCATGGGCGGCCTGGCCAGTACTAACATCACGCACAAGAAGCTGAAGCACGAGATCTTCTACCCGTTCATCGAGGTCTCTACGGACTACCCGTCCATAGCCTGTCTGGCGGCCCAGAAGGCCGGCTGGAGGATTGCACAGGACGGCTACTTTGCCATGGGCTCCGGCCCCGCCAGGGCGCTTGCACTCAAGCCCAAGCACACCTACGAGGTCATCGAGTACGAGGACGACTACGACTTCGCCGTCATCGTCTTAGAGGCAGACAAGCTCCCCAACGAGAAGGTCATGGACTATGTCGCCAGCGAGTGCGGCGTGGACGCATCGAGCGTAGTCGCGCTCGTCGCCCCGACCAACAGCCCGGTCGGCTCCATCCAGATTGCGGGCCGTGTCGTCGAGATGGCCATCTACAAGCTGGCAGAGCTTGGCTTCGACACCAGGCACATCGTCAGCGCCTTCGGCAGCGCGCCTATCCCGCCGGTCAAGAAGGACCCGGCTGTCGCGATGGGAACGACCAACGACGCCTCGATCTACCACGGCAGCGTCACGCTCACGGTCAACGGCGGCGGCATCAAGGACTATGTAGCGAAGATCCCGTCGAAGTCCTCCAAGGACTATGGCAGGCCGTTCTACACGATCTTCAAGGAAGCCAAGTTCGACTTCTACAAGCTTGACCCGTCGATCTTCGCGCCCGCGGAAATCGTCGTCAACGACATCGCGGCCGGGGAAACGTACATCGCCGGTGGCATTAACGCCGACGTGACGATGGAGTCCTTCGGGTTCAAGAAGCTTTAAGTCATATAAAATAAGGAACCCCTGCGGGGGTTCTTTTACTCATTTTTAATATCACAATCGGTCAGCGAACGATTCCATGGCGTCTTTTATTACCGACAGAAAAATTATCAATTGGTGAGATAATCTATATTTAAGCTCCTGCCGATGGCATGTCAGGTGATCCGATGGAAAGAGACAAACTGTTCATGGCAGTCATGTTCGCTATCGTCATCTTTCTCGGCGTAATTTTGCTTTTCACGATTACAGGCAATAGCCCCGCATCCGGCGAGCAGTGGTCATTCTCCGCGAACGACAGCCTCAGGGAAGACAACATGTTTGTCGGGGACGACGGCACATTTTACACGGCGACCGGTCATGTGATCCATGCTATTGCGGCCGATGGCAGCACGAGATGGAGCCTGGACCCGGGTTTCGACGACTGGTACGACGCCAACTATATCAGCCTCAGGATAAAGGCAGCAGCGTTCGAGAATGGCAATGCGTATATGATGGTAACCCCTTCGGACCGGAATAATACGGTGGCCGGAGAAGGAAAGCTGCTGGCCATATCGCCTGATGGCAGGGTTGCCTGGAGCAAAGACATCGATTTCCTGAACAGGGGGACCCTGGCAACTGCGAATGGCCTGCTGGTATCGTTCCATAATTACAATATGTCGGTGTTCGACGGCCGGAGCGGCACTGCTGCTCTGGGGCATAAGCAACGTCGACAGCCCGGTGGTCGACCAGGACGGTAAGCATTTACCTCATCAAGGACCTTGGCGAGAACCAGGCTGATCACACGGCCCGCATGGCAGTCGTGGCATACAACCTTGAACGGCACTCGGAGCTGGGGCCATAACCGCTGTCAGAACTACGGGACCGACCGGCTGGCCTATGGGTCTTCGCTGATGTTCCTGAACGAGACGCTGTACCTCCCGTATTACCAATGGCATCATAGCCCTGGACCGTAACGGGAACTTCAAGTGGAAGACGGACGTCGACGAGTGCAACGGCGTATATGCCGCAGATCCCGACGGCCATATCTACTTCTGCATCCGGTACGGCGAGGTGCCGCCGAACTCCTGGATCAGCCCTGCCATCGTCGTCGTCGACCCTGACGGCAACACGACGATCGTCGGAGGCCCGGAACTTGCGGACAGCCTGGGCTCGCTGCTCACCATCGCGAACGGGACGGCCTACTATTTCCAGGTCGAGCCCTGCGCCGGCAACCTTAAGCTCCAGGATATCGACAATTCGTGACATCTCGGGCTACGATCTTGGCACGGGAACAGTGCTGTGGCAGGCAAGGCACGCGTTTGCAAGCCGAAGACGGTTACCGTGGACTACTCGAACGTCGGGTCGATCCTGTACAGCACCGGCGGCAGGTATGGCGCCTTCTTCGGTACCGCACTACAGCAGTCGGCGATAGCCAGTTCATCGGGGATCTGTTGTGACCGACTGGCCCGACTACTACTTTAACCTGGAAGGGCGGAACATCCAGTCGGGCGATGGTCAACACGTGGGACCACGACCCCCCGGGTCATCAATCGCTCGTCCATCTGGATAACGGCTGGCAACGGTATCCTGCTGGCCAATACCTGGGCGTACAACTTCGAGTACCCGGGATCTACAATAATTCGATATGCGCCTATGCCGGCGGCATTTACGCCTTCGATGCCAGAGACGGCAGGACGCTCTGGAGCCGGCAGACCGACTCCTATGTCACGTCGATGACCGAGAAGAACGGGACGGTCTTCTACCGGACG
Source organism: uncultured Methanocellaceae archaeon (assembly GCA_963792125.1). Lineage (GTDB taxonomy): Archaea > Halobacteriota > Methanocellia > Methanocellales > Methanocellaceae > Methanocella_A. The sequence continues at coordinate 144,050 of CAWBVA010000011.1, read as the reverse complement.
GGCGACGGCAAGTTTTCCTCTGCTTCCGTCGGCCTGGCCGCAGGCTTTGCCGCCGCCGCGTTCTACCTCTTTTTCCGCTTCTTCATGCTCGGCGCCGTCTCCCGGGCCCGGTCCCGGCTGGACAAGAACGAGAACAGGAACGCCATTTTCAGCTTCATCGCCGGGAACCCGGGGGCCACACTGTACGAGATAGCCAAAGAGCTGAAGATAAACTTAGGGACGGTCAGGTACCACCTGCTCGTCCTTTCCGTCAACTATAAGGTCATAGCGGACAGGAGCGGCCCGAAGTCCGTGGGCTATTTCGTCAACGGCCGGCGCTATTCGGCAGAGGAGAAGCTGATCATGTCGCTGATGAGGCGGGAGCAGATCAGGAAGCTGCTGTGCATCCTCGCCGGTCGGCCCGGTCTGGCTAACATGGATATAGCGACGGAAATGCGGCTCCCGGAGAGTTCTGTCAGCCGGTACCTGGCCGAGCTTTACGAGAAGGGCATCGTCGAGAAGCGGAAGTCCGACAGCGGGAAGCTGAACTATTTTATCATGGACAGGTACACGCCGGTCGTTGCCGGCATGTGTCCGGTCGCTTACACAGTAGAAGGTCACGCCACGTACGACCATGCAGGCATCTCCGTTGCCGTCGGCAGCAAATAAATGGCAAATCGATGTCCTGGCTTTTCGTAACAGTCGACAGTATGCGGACCTGCCGAGAAACCGGTTAAATTTCGAGCCAAGAGGAAATTCACAATTCAGAGAGAATCAATATTTAAGCTCCTGTCATGAGCAGGACAAGTACGCAATGGAGAGAGATAAAATTCTCATGGAAGCTTCGAGACAGGCTTACTGCTATCGTCTGCGACAGGCCGGAATGAGCGATCGTTTCAACGCAGCTATTAAATAAGGACGGGGTCATCGACCCCGGTACTGTTTAAAATCCACAGCCGGCGAACGGAAAGCCCGCGCCGAAACCGCCCAGGCCATATGGGCCTAAGCCACCGATGCCGGACAGCCCGAAGCCGCCGAACGGGACCCGCCACCCCAGATGCTGAGGCCGTAGCCGTTGATGCTGCCGCAGCCGAGACCGCAGCCCATCATGCCGCCCATGACGGATCCATATCCTTTCACGGCCTGAGCAGACACGGGAGCTGCCAGTGCCGTGATCGTAATGACGATGGCTAACGCGATGATCAATTTCTTTAGCATGACTGCACAATCCTCCTACAATAATAGATAAATCGAGCCATTAAGTTTAAAATGATGGCCTAATCCGGCGAAATATTGATAATAATAAGCAATTTTTAAAAGACAACTGAAAAAATGGCTTGTTATGTAAAAATAATCGTTATTCAGGGAATAAAAAGAAGGGACGATGCCCGGCCTGTAGCTTAAAAGCATCCGCCGAACGGCAACCCGAAGCCACCCAGGCCGCCGAGCCCGATACAGCTGAACGCGGCGCTGAGCACCGAGTCAATCATGGCCAGCCCAAGGCCGACGATGTTGCCGAAGGGAAGCCCGAAACCTAACCCGCCGAGGCCGAACCCCACCGGGCCGCACCCTCCAGCGCCCAGGCCGAAGCCGCCGAGGGGAGCTCCGAAGCCGAGGCCGCCGGGAATGCCACAGGGAACCTGGGCAAAGGCCGGGGTAATGATTACCAGCATTGCCACGATAGCGCCAGCTGTTATTATTAGTTGTTTACGCATGACCAATTCATCCTCCTACAATGAAGAGAAAACAAATCGTCGAGTTTAAGATGATTACCGGAATTGGCGAAATATACCGGAATAGAAGCAGTTTATATGCAATAACGGCCGATATCCGTCAGATCGTCAATTATTATTCCTGAAAAGTCAGACTATCATCATATCGGTTTGTCCTGCTATGCGTCTAGTCACAAAAACACGAAACTCCATTTTTAGATCTTACACGAAAGCACAAATGCACGAAGGGCACGGCTAAATCCCTAACTGCACTAATTCACGATTAACTCACGAAGACACCAAGGGCACGGTCTAAAACACGAACAAGTGTCACTAAAAGACGAACGGCACCAAATCTAAAACACGAAAGGAACGCTGGCCCTGTCATCATCTTATGTATTAGTTTATTACTCTCGTTATTCCGTTTCCTATGTTGGTATCATAGAAATTGATGAGCAATCCCAGCCTTAGTCCGCTGAGCTTGAGGTAAGTCAACAATTGATGCTGGTGTACCGGCAGAACGTTTTCAACTGTTTTTAATTCAATGACAAGGCAGTCGTCGACGAGCATGTCAATGATATAGTACTCGTCGTATTCTACACCATCATATTTGATAGGTAGTTTCACCTGTCTCTGTACCTTGTGTCCTCTTCTGTTTATTTCGATTTCCATGAAGCGCTCGTAGTTCCTTTCGAGCAGCCCCGGGCCAGTCTTTTTGTGGACGTGGTAAGCCGAGTCTACAGCAATGCTGGCCGCCTCTTCTGTTTCATGGGGTATCTTCGCATATTTTTTCTTAACCACTGGTTCCATAATGATCCGTCAACAATCAAACATATTTTCAATATATTGTAAATAAGTATATTGTATTTTTAACTTTCGACAGGATAGTAAAGACAACGTATTTTATGTGTTTTAGATTTGGTGCCGTTCAGTCCTTTTGTGACGCTTGTTCGTGTTTTAGACCGTGCCCTTGGTGTCTTCGTGAGTTAATCGTGTTTTAGTGCGCTTGGTGATTTAGCCGTGCCCTTCGTGTCTTTGTGTATTCGTGTAAGATCTAAAAAAGTAGTTTCGTGTTTTTGTGACTAGACGCATAGCAGGGCAAACCATTAAGTCGAGAGTACTGGAAATCCGGTACCTCGTGTTATAGGCAGGTTCAGCTTAGCGCGCGGCCGCGGATGACGCTGCGCTCTTTGCCCGAGTCGCTGATCAGTACCCCATGGTTGTTAGGCTCGGCGATCCAGCTCTGGTTCTCGATGTCCATGTCGCTCAGGTAGTCGCAGACTGACTTCTGTATCTGCTCCGCCTTGCGGTCGGAGTCCGTAAGCCCGAAGACCGTGGGCCCGAAGGAACTCATGCCGCTTCCATAGGAGCCGTTGCTGTTCATGATGGCCAGCATGTTGGGCACCAGCGGCGCCTTGAGCTGGATTTCCACGTTCTTGAAGCCCAGCGTCTGGATGCTGTTGATGGCGGTCCCGAAGGTGGCAATGTCCCGCTCCAGGATGCCCGGGAGCATCTGCATCAGCACGATGCGGCAGATGCGGTCGACTTCCGCGGCGTTGACCGGGAAGTTGGACTGGAAGATGTCGACCTCGGACTTGCCGTGCGACCCCTCGTAGTTGAGAGGCGTCACCAGCACGAAGCGCCAGTGCTCCGGCACGTCGCACCGCATCACCTGCGGAGAAAGCTTTGCCTTCGATGCCGAAGACGGCAGGCAGGAGTCCTTATCTTTTCCTGCGCCGAAGCTGTGGCCGCAGTCGAGGATAAAGCCGCCGCGATCAAAAGCGCGGACACCGATGCCGGACGTGCCGCCGCGGCTGACCAGCCGGGCTAACTCGTCGATGCTGGCGTAGGTGATGCCGTATTCCCTGCAGATGGCATAAGCGAGCGCAAGGCTGATCTGTGTCTTGGAGCCGAAACCGGCGTGATTACAGATCTCCTCTTCCACGGTGATTTCCAGATCAGGCAGTGGCTTGCCCAGCTTATCACAGATCCTGCGGGCGATCCCGGTGATCAGCTCGGCGCTCGAGCCGTTGACTTTGAACGCACTGGAACTGCAGGCGGACAGCACGTTGCGCGGGCTCGAGATAGCGACACCTGCGCCACCGTCGATACGGCCAAGTCCTCCGTTAAAATCAATCAGCCCGAAGTGCAGACGCGAAGGCGTTGATATCTTGACTTTCATGGGGTCTCTCAGTCCTGCATGTAAGTGGCTAACTTTTGTCGTTTATTACTTATATATCTAATTATACCTGGCCTGGCGCCAGGCCGGCAATCTCCCGTTGTAAAAACAATCGAAGGAGCTGTCGACTGAATCCGTTATCGACTATCCGTCCACGCGTCCTGCACATCCTTTTGATGCTGTCGGACGTGTAAACAGTAAGTATAATACGCTGATTGGTATTAGTATTTTCGGCATCTAAACGTCGATAAAAGTGTAATATCCTGCATAATAACCGCCAGATCGTCAATGTACCAGTTCCCGACTGTGTGAGATAAACCGGATATATCTTTAAATCGGTATAATCGGAGTGAAAATGCTTTTTTGTAATTATCGCCATGATCGTATAAAGGAAAATAAAAAGTCACAAGTGGCCTGTACAGAATACTTTTGTTCCATGACTGGAAAAGGATAGCAGTATTAGCGTTTTATTCCATGAAAATTGTTAAAATCAGTTACTATTTTGAAATCAAGGGCTAAATAGGAAAGATATATATAGATAGGGGCATATTAGAATTATTTGGCAAAAACTGGTTGGATTTAGCCTCCGGTTACAATCCAAACCACAGCCCTTTTGGAAGAGAAAGGCCCCTGAAAACCCACAGCAAAACAGCATGCCGATCGAATCGCTTGCTATGCTGGCGATGACATGCATGGCGCATGTCTCATAAGGGTGCAGGAGACTGATCTATCGGAAAGGGTTTAAGGGATTTAAACCAGAATCCCTTGAACTTGAAAAACGGCGGTCGCATACAATGCGATTGACAACTTCAATGGTGGAAATAATATGGCAAACTTTAAGAAGAATGATGAAGCCGTATCGGCTGTCATCGGTGTTATCCTGATGGTAGCGATCACGGTGATCCTCGCGGCGGTTATCGCTGCGTTCGTGTTCCAGCTCGGCGGAAACGTGCCGAAGAGCAAGCAGGTCGGCGTAGAAGTCAAGAGGACGACCACTGCTGTGTTATCATGGTCAAGACCATGAGTGGAGCCGATGTTGGACTGCTCAAGGATGGTACGATGGCTGCGATCCCAGCTGTATGCATACTTACACTGTAACGGTGAATGGTGACGTACTATGCTGTAACTGCAGTGGACTGCCGATGCAGCACAGATGCTATTGATGCTAACTCAATTGGTGCGGTCATGTTCTTCGGTAACATCACTGGTGCCGCTATGCATTCGGCCAATGCTGATGTCACCGTCGTTGCCCACTTCACTGATGGCACGGACTACCCGGCTTGGTCGGGCAACCTCGCGTAAATTTGTGTAAATTGAATTAAAAAGATGGCCGCAGAAATTTTCTGCGGCCATAAATTTTTATGGGGGAGAGATATTATGGTAAGGAAATTTTACAAGAATGATGAGGGCGTTTCCGCTGTCATCGGCGTCATCCTGATAGTTGCGATTACTGTTATTCTCGCGGCGCTTATTGCGGCGTATGTGTTCAATATAGGTGGAAATGTCGAAAAATCAAAGACGGTTGCTGTTGATGTCAAGAGGACAACGTGTTACGGGCGTTATTTCCGTCGTGACAATGAGCGGAACCGATATAGGATCGTTGAAGAGTGGCGGCACAGGTAACACGAATTTAGCAGAAGCGACTTACACTTTAGTTGTTAATGGTAAGACTATTCCGCCGTGTGATTCAGCTGGTACCCCGCTATGCGGATGGTACTGATAAATTTAACGCAAATACGATTGGTTCGATCATGTACTTCGGTAGTTCTACCGACCCTACTTTGATACCAGCTAGCGCTGATGTCACAGTAGTTGCCCATTACACAGACAACACAGCAAGTGTGGTATGGTCAAACTTCCTTGAGTAAATTGGTTAAATAGACAGGATGGCCATAGAATATTTCTGTCGTATGTTCATTCCTCATTTGTATATCCAGTGTATTTAGACAACGACATGATTACACGACCTCAATCGAACGGCATATAAAAAGGTATTTAGCTCTTTCAAAACCGTTTGATGCGTCTTATATTGAAATCTCGTGTCGAACTACGCCCCTGGAGTGTAGTGTATTATAACTATGGATGTCGCCTGTTCTATGCACCTGCCTCGGAATCGCACTTGACTGCTCGTTGCTGAACTTCGAAGGATGGCTCGTGAATACTGATGATCAGGGAGAGGGAGGTAGTCAGTCATAAAAATTAGTAATTGACTGATTATAGTCATTTTTAGATGCTACCATGTGTAGCTGATGATATTTGCTCTGATCGCAGAGACTGCGCCCACTCCGGAAACATTGCCGGTGTCCGCAAGATACGCGACCGATTTGTTCTGGATCGGTATGAACACCATGGTGTGAAGGTCATTATTGTCCATGTGTACGATGGTCCACGGGCCGGCAATGTACGGGGTGCCCATCGGGATCGACCATGATCCGGCCTTTGTCGACCGTGTCGAATACGTCCAGGGAATAGACATCGGTCTCATTGGGCATTTTCAACTCGACCACTCCGGCCCGTATGCCTGCCTTTTCCGCGTTGTCGTGCAGCCGCACGACCGACTGGCCCGGGCTGGCATTCTTATTGCTGATGGCCAGCGCGTTCGTGTCGTCCTGCTGCAGGAACGCGAGGACCTGGTCGAACGTGGGGTTCGCAGCACTCCGGTTGTTCGTGATGTGGAGCCGGTTCCCGTTTTCATCGGCGAACGGGAGCGTGTATACCGGCGCTGCGGTAATGTATTCATTGTTTAAGTACAGACTGCCGAAGAATCCGATGATGAGCAGGAGTCCGATTGATATGCCTATCGTTATCGTGTATTTGTTGAACGTCGCCTTCAATTCTTGTCCACCATATAGCTATCGGTGTAAGAATATTTAAATTAAAGCTTCCAGTTTTGTAACAATTGATTGCCGTCTGACAAGGTAACTGGTTACAGGTCGTCGGTTCGTACCATTTATGTGGTCTGACAATGGCACTGGCCTCGCAAGCATATGCAGGTTAATATTTACGATGACCAGGGAATCAGAAATGGAAACTGAAGGGCCTGTATAGCAGTTACAATTTTGTAATTGGCAAATTAATAGAAAACGTTCATATCACATCTGGACATATAATATAATTCAAGGAATGGTGCCATCTACTGCATTCCTGGCAAGTGGAAATAGCCGCTACGTACCTTAACCGTCACAGGGTCAATGCCGGTTAAGGTACCGGCGGCCTAATATACTTTTTATCGCCCTGTTTCTATGCACGGGAGTCATTTGCACGTTCCAGGTACATGATATAGAAAACGAAAGACGTGATGTAGAAATTAATGGTCTCCCCGGTCAGCCCGATGCTTTTGATATATGCCCGGATACGCTCGAGGTCGGACCGGCTCATGGTGAGGTTCTGGACTTTATTCAGGATCACACCCGTGCAGGCTATGATGCCCCTCAGCCGGTGCTCCGGGAACCGGTATTGCTTCTGTAAAAATCGATAGAAGCCGGAGAGGTTGATACGTTTTGCGTTATCCGTCTCGGTTTTTAACATGATACTTATTTTACCGGGTGCGTATTAATACCACACTAAAAGAAAATGCGGCCTCGCCAGTGACATTCTGGTATATGGCACATTTTCATGCGCAGATCATCTGTGTCAGTGAGCGAGTATGCGCTTACACAGGCAAGACGATGACAAAGAAGGTGTCACGGCGGTTTCTTATTGATATTACCGATGGGACCATTTTTCTGGCTTTTTAAGACAAGATCAGCGATCTCAATAACGAAAACAATGTGAATAAAATGTATGTAATCATGTCGCCACGATCCCGAATATCCATAGCGTCGAACTGGCCAGGGGCGCACTTCCGGTGCCGGTGACAGGATGTCCCGGGATGTTCTGCCATTAACATTCTGTGTGTTAAAGGCGTATATCCGCTATACTTATGTATATTGCAGGCATAGGATATGCTGTAAAATTCACCCGCAATCGCTTACACGGGAGGTATCCGTCTGTCACGCAGAGATCGAGTCATAAAGCTGGCGGCCATCGTCGTCGCCATCATGCTGGTATCGCTAACGTCCATCCAGTGCGCTGTCGCAGAGCAGCAAGCTGGCAGCACCGGAGGGCCGGACGTTTCTGTCATCATGAAAGCGACAGGCGGCTCGGTCGGCGGGGCTAAGGTGTTCGTGGACAATACGCTGGCTGGCACCACGGACTCGAAGGGCAACCTGACGTTCAAGGAAGCCCCGGCAGCAGGTAACCACACCATGACGGTCATGAAGAACGGCCTGCAGAATGCGACCATCACGACCGACTTCGCGACGAAACCGGCCCTGGTGAGCATGGTACCGTCGAAGGGCAAGAACCTCACTATCCATATCACTGACAAGAAAAACAAGGAAAGCCTGGCAAATGCTCAGGTATATAATAATAAATACCTCATGGGCAGCACCGATGGCGAAGGAAACCTGGCTATCGGCGACTTCCCGCAGGGCTTATACCTTATCAAGCTCAGCAAGGACGGATACAAGACGTCCACGACACTCCTGATCGTCTTCTCTGACAGGACACAGAGCTATACGCTGACGCCTGCATAAGTCGTGTCCGGGCGGGTTGCGTGCCTGCCCGATGCTCATCTCTTTTTTGTATCATCCGATTAAAAACCAGTTCCTGTGTCTTCAAAGCGATTGAAGAGTATTGTTTGGCCATGTATCGTCTAGTCACGAAAACACGAAACTACTTTTAGATCTTACGCGAAAGCACAAGATGCACGTAAAGGGCACGGCTAGAATCGCTAGAGAGGCGCAGAGAATGCACGATTAACTCACGAAGTACACCTAAGGGCACGGCCTAAAACACGGACAAGCGTCCACGAATGCATCGAACGGCACCAAATCTAAAACACAGAGAATACGTCAGCGATATCGCCCTTTTACCAGCAGTGATAGTACAAGACGATTATCGCTTTGATCGGCACATGATTACAGGGCTCAGCGTTCTCTGCTGTTTTAGATTTGGTGCCGTTCGTGCTATTTGTGACGCTTGTTCGTGTTTTAGACCGTGCCCTTGGTGTCTTCGTGCGTTAATCGGGATTTCGTGCCATTCGTGACTTGACAGTGCCCTTAGTGCATTTGTGCCATTCGTGCAAGACTCTGAAAAAGTAGTTTCGCTGTGTTCTGTGACTAGCACGCATAGCAGGATAAACCTTGCCACGAGCACAGGGAATGCCTTGTGCCAATGAAAAACTTATTATTTCATAGCCGTCATACCATGCAGCTATCATGGTCGAGGTACTGGCGGACGTAGGCGGCAGCCCGGGGAAGGACTGCCGGGGCTTTTGTAAATATTGCTATTTCAGGCTGGCGAAGGACGTCCCGGCCTTCGGGTGCAAGTATTGCATGCCGTACCAGAAGGGGTGCGACTATTGCACGCGGAGCGTCAAAGAGCAGTATCCCGGCTTCAAGCCGCTGATGATGGTCGCCTCAGAGGTCCAGCAGTCGCTGATGTTCAACCGTGGCGTCGACAAGATCACGGTCAGCGGCGGCGGCGACGTGAGCTGCTATCCCCAGCTTAAGGAGCTGGTACAGTTCCTGGGGCAGTTCGGCATCCCCATCCACCTCGGCTATACGAGCGGCAAGGGCTTTGATGGCGCAGACGACGCGGACTTTTACATTGAGAATGGTGTTACAGAAGTCACGTATACCGTCTTCTCCGCGGACCCGAAGAAGCGGAAAGAGTACATGAACGATAAGCACCCGGAAGAGTCGCTGGAAGCATTGAGACGGTTCTGCAAGCACTGCGATGTCTATGCGGCATCAGTGCTCATTCCCGGTGTGAACGATGGGGACGACCTCACACGTACCTGTGATCTGCTACAAAAATGGGGAGTGAAGGGCGTCATCCTGATGCGGTTCGCGAATTCGGAGGAACAGGGCCTGATCCTGTCTAACGCGCCGCTCATCAAGGGTGTCAAACCCCATACGGTCCAGGAGTTCGAGGCCATAGTGCACGATGTCGCCGCGCGCTATAAGTTCAGGGTGACCGGCACGCCGCTCGGTGACCCGAAGACCGGGTCGCCTTTTGCGATACGCCACCACCCGAAGATGCTCAAGAAGCTGCCTGCTGTTACGAAGGAAGCCACGCTTATCACGGGCAGCATTGCCGCCCCCATGCTGGCAGAAATCTTCGCGAAGCTCGGCGGAACCGTTAACGTGGTGCCGGTGAAAAAAGAGATCGCCTGCCTGATGACTATCGACGATGTCCGGGCGCTCGACCTTAAGGGCGTCAAAGATACGGTGTTATTCCCCGGCCGGGCTTTCGTCTGGGACCGGGAGATGGAAGAGACGCTCACCGCTGACGGTGTCGACCGGCTGGTGCGCCGTGGCCCCGACAGGCTGACGGCAGACGGCGAGATGACCATCGGCATGAAGAAGGACGAGCTACTGGCATTCGAGGTGGAAGCCTTCACCGAGCTGATCAACATGATCAACGCGTATGGCCTGCCTCCAAAAAAATGAATATGTAAGCATGATTAAAGTGCCAGATCATTTTTAACGATGCTGACACCAAGATCGATCGATGCAGATCTCTCCGGTGCGCTTCGAGATTAAAAACCGGGACGGCTATGTCAAGTGTGAGTTCTACAACGGCTGCTCCTATAAGGGTGTCATCTATATGCATGGTGTCGGAGGCGGCACCCACGGACCCGGTAACATTTACCACCCGCTGGCCGAAGAACTGCTGAAAGCCGAAATATCATCGCTTCTTATCGACTGCCGGTACGATTCCGATCTCGACGAATGCATATCCGACGTGCTCGCCTGCATCGACTACCTGGGGAAGCATTATAAGATTGATACCATCGGGCTGATAGGATGGTCCTTCGGCGGCGCGGTGGTTATTTCGGCTGCTGCGTGGGACAATAGAGTCAAGACGGTCGTCACTGTCGCCAGCCAGTCCTACGGCACAGGCGACGTCAATCGTATTTCGCCCAGGCCCATCCTCCTCATCCACGGCACCGCCGACAGGACGCTTTCTTTTAAATGTTCGGTCGACATCGCAAAGCGGGCCGAAGAGCCGAAGAAGTTAGTATTGTTCGAGGGCGACGATCATGGCATCAGCCAGGACAGGGATGAGCTGTTCGAGCTTGTAAGGGACTGGTTCCTGAAGTACCTGTAAAAATCACTACCTGGACCATATTCAGGCCATGCAAATCAACTCTGCCAGAGCGGCCTGTGCGCACGTGCGCGTGACTGCCTGCCATTGACTGTCGCAGACTGCCATATAGCTTTTTCACAGGACGTCAAGGTTAAAAATGTTTACTCGGTCTTGCCGTTCTTGTGATTGTGGTTTTCGACCACAATGCACCCGTCGCAGTGCTCTTTCGTACCCTCTTCCTCAGGTACGTCATCACGGTCCTCCTCGAAGACACGCATAGCCTGGGCAAGGGCGGCGGTGTTCGACAATGCGCTGGCCAGCAGGATGGCCTCGAAGACTTCATCCTTGGAGATGCCTTTCCTGTGCGCGACGCGCAGGTGCATGCGCAGGCAGTGATCGCACTTCAGTGCCGTGGCCACGCCGATGGTGATCAGCTCGACGGTCTTCTCGTCGAGGTGCTCCGGGTTCCGCAGCACGGCATCGTCGTAGATGATCTTGGGCAGCAGTACGTTGGGCCGGTCGCTCATCGACTTCAGGACGAACGGCACTTCGCCATAGTCGTCCTCGATGTTCTTCAGGAGTTCCTGTACCGCAGCGTCGGGCTCTTTCCCGAAGAGGTTTTTCAAGGTGTTTTCGAACTTCAACTTAAATCACGCCTGTCCTACCTGCCGGTTCACTTATTTATCCGCCTGCGAGTATTTATATGTATCCGGCTGTTGGCAGGAGAACGCTTTTGTCCCGGACGCCACAATATAGCCATATGCGAAAAAGCTACCTGACGACAGGGCTCGCCATCGCCATCGATGCTCTGGCTATAGGGGCCGTGGACGTCATTTTAAGCTTCATCTACTGGCTGGCGACGGGAGCGAAAGGGGCGTACCTGCCAGTCCTCTCGAACCTGCTGTTCATCGAGGGCATAGTCATCTTCGTCTTTGGTGGCTTAATCGGATTTTTCCACAAGGGTGGGATGCCGGAGACATACAGGATGCTGATGTCGCCGCTGAAGATAATCGGGGTACAGGAAGAAAAAGAAGATATTGCTGAGCCAGGAGAATATGATACAGGGTGGATGCTTGTCTTCCTCGGGGCGGCGCTGATCGTTCTGTCTGTCGCGGCATTATTCGAGTTTTTAATATAATTCTATACTTTTGTTCAGGCTCAAAAGGTTTAAATCGTAAGATCAGAATGATCAGTCTATGCTCGGTCGAATGGCCATCCTCTTATTTGCAGGAGCCTTATCCCTTGTGTTAGCCACACAGGTCGCATATGCCGACCAGTACATCCCTATCGATGAACAGTTCACGATTAGCGACAGAAGTATCGTCGTGTACTTGCAAGGGATGAACCTGGCCAGCGAAGAATTGAGTAACATCCACTACGATGTCGATCCGAGCACCGTCTACTGGGTCCGGCTGTTATACCAGTTCGAAAATACGGGTGACATAAGGGACGAAGGTTTCGTTACCCCTGTCTTGATCGACAGTAATGGTAACCAGTACAGGTTTAAGGAAAACGAGCCGACAACGCAATGGGTAAAACCACATTTCAGGACCGGTACCTTCTTTCTGGAGATCCCCGTGCAAAAAAACGCAACGCTGACAGAGATCGTCTTCAAGGACGGCACGATCGACCATTCGTTCAAGCTTACCTCGCCTACTGTGACCCCTGCCCCCGGCACGCCGACTCCGTCGGGCACGCCATCCCCCGGAGGTGCCAGCTGGCATGACTGCATCCCGCTGATACCTTTCGGCATGATCGGCGGCATTGCCGCAGCAGGCATGGTCATCAACCGCATGCGGTATCGTGAAACGCTAAGCTGCTAAGGTTCTAAGGGAAGGCGCCAAGGCGCCACTTTTAGCAACCGAAGGTTTCAAGGCGCCAAGCTTTTTTTAGATTTTAAGGCGCCAAGGGTCCAAGTCGTAGTGTATTAAAATAAAAATGTACTTTCCAGTGAAAAATATTTAGCATCGCTGACTATCAGGCCGGTCTGTAAACGCGCCTATGGCAAGGCTCGATAATAGCCAGTATACAAATATTTAGCCATCACGTGCACGCATCTGGCGGCGGCCTGTAATACTGACGTCCGCACGCGGATTTTTCATCCTCCCGTGCCTGCGACGAATCTGCCATCCGCCGACTCTTGGCGCCTTAAAATCAAATCGGCGCCTGATATCCTCGGTGCTAAAAGTGGCGTCTTAGTGTCTTCTCTTAGAACCTTGGCGGCTTAGATCACGAAGCCGGTCTCGGATTTGGGCAGTATGCGCAGGATGATGTAGTCCTTCATGCGGGAAGGGTACAGCTTCGCCACCTCGCGCATGTATATGCCTTCGTCGAACCGGACGTTCAGGATGCGGTCCTTGTATTCCTCGTAGGGCACCTTGATGCGCAGGCCGTTGAGCTGCATCGTGATCGGCGTCGGCGCCAGCGATTCGGGAATGTCGGGTATCTGTTTCTCGATCTCGTGGGCCACCCGTGGCGGGCTGACGCTCAGCGGGTCTTTGTCCAGTTCCGCCCGCTTCTCGTCGAGCACTCTGCCGGTGGCCTCGACCAGCTTATCGAGGAGAGCCAGCTCATCCTTTTGCCTGGTGCGGTGCATGATGCGGCCCAGGCCGCCGACATAGTCCACACAGCCGGCAACTTCGGCCTTATCCATCTGGGGGCCGCCGGTGACGATGATGGGGACCTGAATGTCGTAGAACAGCTTCGTCTTCTCGATGATGCACTCGCGGAAGTTGCCGTAGGTAAAAACGGCTACGTCGTGCTCGTTGATGAGGTCGATCTCGTGGGCCTTCATCTGTGCGATGCGCTTGCCGACACCCCGGGCCAGCCCGATCATGTTGGTCTTGGCGCCTGCTCTGCGCAGGTATTCGGCGATGTCGCAGGCCAGATGCGGCAAGTGCTGGTAGGCCAGCGTGGGCGTCACGACGGCGATCTCGGCGCCGGCAAGCGGCGCTTTGGTCAGCTTGCCCAGCAGTTCCTTCGCCTTGGCCTCGACCAGTGGCAGGTCTGCGTTCGGGACCAGCATGACGATGATGACGTCGAGCTGCAGCAGGTTCTTCTGCAGGATGTAGCCGCCCAGGTCTTCGACAAGCTCGACCATCTGCTCGTGCTTGTAGATGCCGCCCTGGAAAATCACGGGTTCCACGTCAGTCGACCTCCTCTTTGCCGATCCTCTCCCGTAGCTTCCGGCAGATGTCTATCCACTCGGGCCGGATCGGGTCCTCGGATGCGATGAAAGCCAGCATGTGCTCCGAGATGTAGTGCTTCCGGACGCGGAAGCCTTCCGGCGTGATCCTGATCAGCGCGTCGATGACCGCCTTCTTCAGCTCGTCCTTGGGATCATAGACGACGATAGCGGAGATGTCGTCGTGCTGCTTCGCGAAGTCGCCCATGGTCGGCACGATAACCGCCGTCCTGTCGGTCGGGATAAGCTTGTCCCGGCCGTATTTCAGGTACAGCTTGCCGACTGCCGTGGCCGCGTATTCCTCGTCGCGTACCGAGACCATGAGGCCTTCGTTGACGGAGGCGATGTCGGCGACGTCGCCCAGCGTCAGCGTGGGCAGCCCCCGGCGGAACATCCCGACAGCGATGAATACCGGCTGCTTCGGGTCGATATAGACGTGCAGTCTCCCGATGGCCCGGACCAGGTTCAGGTCGCTAAGCACGTCGCGGATGACGCCGTCGTACTTCTTTGCGCCCTCCGGGTCGGTGCTCTCCACCGTGAAACGCTCGGGCGCCTCGATCTCACTGTCCATTCGCTTCGCTGCCTCCACGCAGCCCGGAGACCAGCAGTGCCGCGCCTACGGCCCCGATGTACTGGGAGTACGGCGGCACGACGATCTCCATCTTCAGCAGGTCGCCCATGGCTTTCACCAGGCCGATGTTCAGCGAGGAGCCGCCGACCATGATCACCGGCTTCTTCACCTCGATCTCCTGCAGCTGCTGCTCGAAGACCTGCTCCGCGACGCTGTAGCAGGCCGCAGACGCTACGTCTTCCCTCGCTTTGCCCTGCGACAGGGAGTTGATCAGGCTCTGGGTGCCGAACACGATGCAATAGCTGTTCATGGTGACGTTATTGTGATTGCCCTTGACGGCGAGCGCGCCCAGGTCGCCGATGTCCACGCCCAGCCGGTTAGCCGACTGTTCGAGGAACCGGCCGGATGCGCCTGCGCAGATGCCGCCCATGGTGAAGCTGCCCGGGATGCCGTCCTGCACGGAGATGGCCTTGTTGTCCATGCCGCCGATGTCGATGACAGTCGCGGGCCCTTTCTGCATGTCGGCCAGGTAGACCGCGCCCTTGGAGTTGACCGTGAGCTCTTCCTGCACCAGGTCAGCGTTGTAGTGCTTGCCGATCAGGAACCGGCCATAGCCGGTCGTGCCGATGCCCTGCAGCTCTTCGCGCTTCACGCCTGCCATGGCCAGCGCGCGGCTGAAGGCATCCTCGGCGCTCTTGATGACGTCCGTCGACTTCACCCAGCCGGTGCCGATGATCTTGTTGTCCCTCATGATCACGGCCTTGGTGGTGCTGGAGCCGGAGTCGATGCCGGCGGTCAGGCCGGTCTGCTCTTCCCGTGCCAGCAGGCCTCTGCGCAGGGCCGTCGTCGACAGTGCTTCCATCCGGGTCAGCAGCGTCTCATGGCTGGTGCGCTCGGTGAACGAGTAGCTGATCACCGGAAGGCCTGACTTCTGGTGGATGTAGTCCCTGACCGCGTTCCGTGACGATCGCGCCTTCGGCGCAGCGGAAACAGGTGGTGATGAACACGGCATCGGCCTTGGTGTCGCCGTTCACGATGCTCTTCGCTCTCGCGATCATGAGCCGCAGGTCCGGGCTGGCCACCTGTAAGCCGAAGATCTCGGCATTCTCCTTCACGTTGCCGATCTCTACTTCGGGGAACACGATCTGGGCGTTGACCTGGCTGGCGGCTTTCTCGATCTCGCCCTGCACGCCGCTGTGCTCCGAGCCGCAGCTGAGGTGCGCTATGCGTATCTTCCTCATTTGTCAGCCTCCGCCGGGGCGGCTTTGACCTTCAGGCCGTCCAGGAACTCTTTGATGAATAACACGAAATTCTTCGCCTCGTTCTCGTTCTTAGGGTACTGCAGCTCAAGCACCGGTATGCCCTTCTTGCGCACCACGAACTTGAGCAGCTCGTTGGTCCGGGCGCAACCCATGCACCCGAACAGGTACTCGGCGTCATGGACGATGATGGCCGCTTCTGCCTGCTCGATCAGCGGGTCCATCAGCGCCATGCGGCCGCGGACGCCTGACGGCACCTCGATGGCCGCGTACTTCAGCCCCTTCTTGGGATCGTCCGGCGTCATATTCATGGGCGGTGAGTCCAGGCTGGCATTGGTCACCTTCTTCCGCACCTCAGTCATGAGTGCCAGCGGCTCGTGGCCAAAGCGTTCCACGAGGTCTGCCAGTATGAGGCTGTTAGGGGGATAGATGAATATTCTCATTGCTTTTCTCCGTCCTCTGTCATTTGATCTATGATTTGCTTGAAGCGATCAACGTCAATATTCTTCGACCTCGGCTGCACGACCGCCTTGCTGCCACGGTCCACGAGCACCAGGCCCTTCGATATGTCAGGCAGCAGGTCCATCTCGTACTTGAGCTGGTGGAAGCCAGGCCTCGGCCCTCCGCCCCGGTCAGCCCTGCATCGTCTCGAGTCACCCGGCGGATAGCCGCGCTCCTTGACAAAGATCTTGTGCGGTTCAATCCGTCTCAACTCGCTTACAAGGTGGTCCACTTCGCTACGCTTTCCGGTGACCATCAGCCCGTAGCAGGTCTCCTTGACAGAGACATCCGCCGTGATCTTGTACGCCTCGATGGCCAGCTCCGCGGGCAGCATCGAGCCCGAAAGGACCACCATTTTAGTGACGGTCTCGTCGGCGTCCGCCATTATCGCGCCTCCGTAAAGTAGATGCGATCCTTCTCTTTCGCCTTGCGCAGCTTTTCCACGTCTACCACCCTGCCGATGATATTGGTGGCAGTGTACTTCTCGCCCGTGGGCCCGAACTTGTTGCTCTCGCCGAACCGCACGCCGATCATGCCGGCATGTTTTGCCGCCATGTTCGTCAGCCCGATCTCGCCGGTCGCTATCTTCGAGCCTTCCTCTGGCTTGTTCTCAGGGATGAGCTCGATGACATGGACGGCTTTGCCCTTGAACAGCATGGTGTCCTCGTACTTGAAGAAGACGTCCAGCGCGCCGACAGACTGCATCTTCAGGCCGGTCGCCCGGCTGAAGTACTCGACGGACCGGGCCGCATCTTTACGGTACAGCTCGATCTCCACCAGGCTCTGCCTCGGTATGCTTAGAAATCTTCACCTGTCCTCCCGACACGATCTCCATCGTCGTCTCAGGCTGCTGCTCGACGACGACCGCGCCGTCCCCCTGGTAGCCAGCCTTCTCGTATCTGACGCCGCGCGCAGTCAGGAATGCTTCTGCCTCCGCCAGGCTCATGCCCAGGACGCTAAGCCGCCGGGGCACTGCCTTTACGGCGATGCGCTGCGCAGGCGAGGCAAGCCTGGCCAGCTCCAGCCCTTTCGTGACACGGCCGACGATGGAATGATAGATATTGGACGTCATGTCCGATTTGGAAATGTAAATGCGGCCCCTTCCGGCCCCGTCGGTCCTGATGCTGACGGTGCCCTCGCTGCGGGCGGCCAGGTTCTCGTAGGGGCACAGTTCGCCCAGCATGATGTCGCTGGAGACGAACGTGCTGGCGGCGAAGTCTACGGGGAACGTGCCATCCATGACGGCCGCATAGAAGTGCTCGGCCCCGTCCTTGGCCTTGGCGGTCAGCTCGACCTCGAGCTCCGTGTGCAGTTCCATGCCGTCCTCGACGGGCATCGATTCGTCGGTCGTGACCAGCTTGTTGGCGAACTTCTCCAGCCGGACCACAGGCTCTATGGACCTGATACTATCGTCCGTGCCAAGCATGGCGATCACGCTCTTGCCGGAGACGATGCGGGCGAACGGCTTGCCCCGTGCGCCATAGTCCGAAGAGTGGTTGGACTTGGAGATGATCAGGTAGCTGTTCTTCGCGTCATAGCCCCCTGTGCCAAGGCTAACGTCCCAGGCCCGGTACTCCGTTTCGCCCCGGCCGGGCTGTACGTCCGATGCGAACGGCCCGAAGGCCACTGCCTGTCCGTTAGCCCATTTCAGCTTTCCGCCGGACAGTCTGTCGTAGCTCCTGAGCCATGCCTCCTTGCGGTCGCCTGACAGTTCTATCCGGAACTCGCCCTTGCTGGTGATCACCCGGAACTCTGTGGCGACTTCCTTCCGTGCCTCTGCCCGACCGCTGACGATGCCGATGATGGTACCTGGCACCCGCCGGGTACCGGCGACGGCAAGCGCATCTGCGATGCGGGAGCCCGCAGGGACGACCAGCTTTTTCCCGTTAACCTCGACGACGATGTCTCCGCTCACTTTACCCTTGCTCCTCGCTGTTTCTGTCTCTCCATTGTAGAGTATCTTTTTAAATCATATACTTTCTATCGGATGAAATAATAGCCAGCGCTACGGGCTTACAAGAAAAATGTCCGGGTCACTGGCCGTGCGCCATGATCTGGCGCTCCTGCTCCGTGACCTTGGCCAGCACGGAATCCACACTGCCGATGTCCACGATCTTGCCGGCTCGCATGAGCATGACACGGTCGCAAACCATGCGGACGAAGTCCATGTCGTGGGAGACAATGATGAACGTCTCGCCGATCTCCTCGCGCGACGACAGGATCGAGTTGGCCACGTCCCGCTTGGTGAACGGGTCCATGGTGCCCGTAGGCTCGTCCAGGACGACCACCCTCGGCTCGCGGATGAGCACCTGCGCCAGCGCGACGCGGTGACGCTCGCCTTCGGAGAGCTCGCCCGGGTACTTGGACAGCACTTCCGGGGCTTTGTCCTCTGAGAAGCCTGCGATCATAAGCGTGTGGACCGCCTTGCGCTCGGCCAGCTCCGCCGGGAAGTCGAGGCCGATGGCGTCGGTGAGATTGTCGACGACCGTCCGGTGAGGGTACAGGTCGTACTCCTGGTGCAGGAGGCCGACGTACATCTTGGCCCTGCCGCGGGCGTAGTAGCCCGGCTCCAGCATGTTGACCCAGTCGTCGCCTATGCGGACCTCGACCATGCCGTGGGCCTCTTCCATGTTGCCCGTGATCGTGTTTGACAGCGACGTCTTGCCGGCGCCGCTCACGCCCACGATGCCGAAGATCTCGCCCTCCTTCACGTCGAAGGAGACATGGTTGATCGCCTTGATCACGCCCCGGTCGATGGACAGGTAGAGCTTCTCCAGGTCGTCGACACGGACGATGGGCAGGCCGGTGGCCAGGTACTCTTTCTTCTCCACGACCTTCTGGGACTTCATGAACTCGCTGGATGACGTCCTCGGGCTTGCCGTCCATCTTGATCTCGCCGTTGTCCAGCAGGACTGCCCTCGTCGCCATGTCCTGGATCGTATCCTGGAAGTGCGAGGTAATCAGCACGGTCATGTTGAAGTCTTTGGCTGCCTGCAGGATGCCCTGGTGCACGATCTTCGCCGTCTTGGGGTCCAGCGTGCCCGTGGGCTCGTCGGCGAGCAGCAGCATAGGCTCCTTGGCCAGCTGCCTCGCGAGCACCACTCGCTGTTTTTCTCCGCCCGACAGGTCCCGGGCTATGTGCATCATGCGGTGGGACAGCTTGACCTGGTCGATCAGGTCGGCAGCCCGCTGCACGAGCTGCGACTGGGTATGGGTTCGGGAGTACTCCACGTCCTCCAGCGCCTTCATGACGTTCTCGATGACGCGGTCGTCGCCGTATAGCGCGAAGGTCCGCTGGATCATAATAGAGATGCGCCGGGAGATAGCTCTCCGGTCCTGGTCGTCCAGGCTGATGTCCAGGATATCCACGTCCCACGGGCTCATCTTTCCGCCGCAGGCGGGGCATGGCTTGCCGATCCCCGACGGCGGGTTGATATAGCCGCAGGCCTCGCAGCGTGCCGTATGGAAGACGACCGAGCCCTGGGCCGGAATGTCCTCGTCGAGGCCACGGATGACGTGCAGCAGGATAGTCTTGCCTGCACCGCTCCTGCCGATGATGCCGAGCACATCGCCCTCGTTGACGGTGAGGTTGATGTTATTCAACACGGTCTGTTTGCCGTACTTCACGTATAGATTCCTGACGTCGATGAAGGCAGTCACTCCAGGTTCCTCCGGGCAATGAATGTAACGGTTGTCACTGTCATGTTCGCTCTCTTGATTCTATGTATTTGTGCTGTCCATGCTATGTAAACTTTTCTTGATGGCGTCCTCGACGTCCCTGATATCGTAAACGACGGCGTCGGCAGAGTCGTACAGCGCCTGCGGGCGCGGGTCTTCCTGCTGCACTGTCAGGATGGCGACGTCCGCGGCCTCTAACGCCAGCCGGTCGTTGATGCCGTCCCCGACCATGA
Organism: uncultured Methanocellaceae archaeon; assembly: GCA_963792125.1. Lineage (GTDB taxonomy): Archaea > Halobacteriota > Methanocellia > Methanocellales > Methanocellaceae > Methanocella_A. The sequence continues at coordinate 123,617 of CAWBVA010000011.1, read as the reverse complement.
CCACGCGGTCATATCGCCCCTTGAGCGAAAGCACGAGGTCCCGTTTGCCGGCAGGCGACAACGCGTCAAATACCTGCGTTTCAGGGATGCCAAGCTCTGCGGCCAGGGTAGAGAGCGACCTGCGATTGTCCCCCGAAGAGATGTACACGTCGATGTCTGACGTGCGAAGCCGATCGATCATCGGCTTTACGCCGGAGAAAATCCTGCCGCCTGTCGCAAGCACATACGGTATCGTGGCGTGGGGCACGTCCACGATAAAGCCCATATTGACATAATATATATCTTTGCACTTAAGCTTAACCGCGGCTATCGCATCCTGCATATCGCCTATGGTGGCGAGGGTATCTCCCATCGTGGCGGTCGCAATCCGCTCGGTGGTACAGTGGCTTCCGGCAGATGACGTCCATCCCGACATTAGCCTGCCCGATATAGGATGACAGCGCCATCCCGGGGCTCAGGCCGTCGAGGAAGTCGAAGGTGTCCACTTTCAATGCGACGAGGGCACACCCCTGTCGCAGCGTGACGATGTTGGTGGAAGCAACGTTCTCGACGATGAGGCCTTTCCGGACGTCTTTCGCTACACGGTAGACTTTCAACAGTGTCCCGGCGCTATCGAATATCACAGCCGTTTTCATGGTCGATGTCCTGTATTGTATTTTTTGTCACTTTATAAGGGTGTTCGGGGAAAATATGCTCCTGACACCCGGCCGTCCCGGAACCGCGCATTAACGCCGTTAAGCCGTGGTTCCCGGCGACATACTCCACTATTATATGCGTTGCCCGGCAATTATACTTTCTGTAGCACGGAGGCCACGGAGGGCACCGAGGCCACGAAGGTCACGAAGGATGCACATAACCATTTGTGGCCTCGGTGCCCTCCGCGGCCTCAGTGTTCCAGAGGGATGGCCACGTCCCACATGGTGTTGAAATTGCTCTGCATGAACGAGGAGATTTCCCGGTTGGGCGTCCAGATGGCGACGATATTGTCGGGGTCAGGCACGTCATCCACGACCTTGGAAAAGATGATCAGTATCTCCAGCCCGTCCACTACGACGAACTTGATGAACGGCGTGTTCAGGAGCTTCATGTCCGGCACGATCGGCGACAGTAGCTCCACCAGGTCGATGTGCCCCTGCTTCAGGACGATTTTCGGCCGGGTGATGATGCGGACACTGACGCCTCGTTTTCTCGCCGATACGATGTACTTCCTGATATGATTGATCTCTTCTTCCGAGTAAAGAGCGCCCAGCAATGCTATGTCGCTTTTTGCCCGGGACATCATGTCCTCGATCTTCGGTACGATGTTGCCCATGCCCCGTAATATCCAGACCTTGGGTGCATCCTTGTCCACCTGCCGGTCATAGACCGAGGACAGCTCGGAAGACGCGTATTCAGCATCCGCATACAGCAGCAGCCGGTGTTCTTCGATGGCCTCCCTGGGATAGCGGGGCTTGTACAGGAGCGGTCTCCCGTGCACGATATTTACCCATCCTTCCTCGTTGAGCCTCTTGAGTACATCGTATATCTTCGACCTGGGCACTTCCGCCTCTTTCGCCACCATTTCCGCGGTGGACGGCCCCATGGCCACCAGGGCGGCGTAGGATTTGGCGCCGTAGTACGTGAGCCCGATCTTTTGCAGGGCATTGAGCACTTTCTCGTCGAGTTGCATCGCAGTCTCCCCATGAACATATCCCGGCAGTCACCCGGATAACAGAATGACTCTTGCCGACAGCCATTTTCACTATTCTTATTTTATACCTTCGAAGTGACAATATGTATATCTAACTGCACCCTGATATCTCTTATGTGAGGTAACTATGGCAGAGAAATGCTACTGCGGGCTCAACCTCGGAGATGCATCGAGAGGCACACCGTACCGTGATCCTGGCTTCCGCAAGGTCATTTGCGCTAAATGCGGGAAGGAGTTGTACACGGACATCAAGGACAAGACGATGTGCTTCGAATGTGAAAAGTGAAAACGGTCTTAAGGGAGAGTGATCGCATGAAGGTGACACAGGTAAAGGACTTCGAGAGCGCGAAGAACCCGCACAACGTGGATTCGCGAATTATCTATAGCACAGAGAAAGCGATGGTCGTCCATATCATGCTGAAGCCGGGAGAATCCCTCAGGAGACATATCACCCCGGTAGACGTCGCCTTTTACGTCCTGGAAGGCAAGGGCACCGTGGAGATCGGAGAGGAAAAGGCGGAAGCAGGGCCGGATACGATTATCGAGAGCCCGGCCAGAGTCCCTCACCGGTGGATTAACAATGGCCCGGGCATCCTGCGAGTGCTCGTGATGAAGCTTCCCCGGCCTACCGAGAATACGATAGTGCTGTAGACGGTATCGACCGTTTAACATGGCAACCCCTGTCGCGATCACTGGTCTGGGCCTGGTCATCGTCATCATGGTAGCTGCAGTCATTTTTCTCAGGAAGGAAAGGTCGCTGTATCATAGCCTGCCCTGAAAAGCAATAAATTCAATATATGCAGGGTCGCGTGTACAGACGGCCGGATATGCCAACTCGCCTGAAGAGCAACCATTAAATAGGCCTGCGTAAAAACCATTTCATTTGGAACGGTGTACACATGGAGCCAAACGAACAGAAGAAAGTCGTAATGATACTGGAAAATCTAAGCTGTCCCGACTGCGCGATGAAGATCGGTATGGCGCTGAAGCACAGCAAAGGCGTGTCAGACGCAGAGGTCCTCTATACGACAAGCAAAGTGAAGATCGTCTTCGACCCGGCACTGACAAAGGTAGAGAACCTGGTGAAGATCATCGAGGACATTGGCTACGGGGTCAAAGAGATCAAACAATAGGAAATGCGGGAGTGAAACTATGCCGGAAAAGTGCTACTGCGGGCTGAACATGAGCGACCTTGCCAGGGCAGCGGAGCCACGGGACTATGGCTTCAGGAAAGTGATCTGTGCCGGGTGCGGTAAGGTATTTTACACGGACATCAAGGACAAGACCCGTTGCTTCGAGTGCGAAGAGCAAAGGTAAGCCGGGCTGGCGTCATGGCTACGATCAAGGAAATAAAAAAGTTCTATCGCAGGAACACGAAGCTTATCATTACCGTAGCAGCCGCTATCTTAATCATCGCAGCCTATGTGTCAGGCGAGCTTGGGCATACGCAGCTTAGCAGCGTCCTCTGGGTACTGGCTGCGTTCGTCGGCGGCTTCGAGATCGCGAAAAGTGCCGTCGTGCAGCTGCGATATAAAGTGCTGGGCATCCAGGCTCTGGTCACCATCGCCGCCGTCGGGGCGATCCTGATCGGCGAGTACTGGGAGGCGGCCGTCGTCGTATTCCTGTTCGAGCTTGGCGGCTACCTTGAGGCGCTGACCATCGACCGGACACGGAACGCGCTCCGGGCGCTGATGAGTCTGGCTCCCACGACGGCTTCGGTCCGGCGGGGCAACGACATCGTGGTGGTGGCCCCGGAAGAGGTAAAGCCTGGAGAGATCGTGGTCGTAAAAGCGGGCGAAAAGATTCCCGTCGACGGTGTGGTCGCTAAGGGCGAGGCGCAGGTGAACCAGGCGTCGATTACCGGCGAGTCGGTGCCCGTGAGCAAAAGCCCGGGAGACCAGGTCTTCACCGGCACGATCAACGAGATTGGAACCATCGAGATCGAGACCATGCGGAGCGGCGAAGACACCACGCTGGCCCGCATTATCACGCTGGTGGAGGAGGCGCAGGAGGAACGTGCCCCGACCCAGCAGCTTATCGAGCGGTTTGCCAAATACTATACGCCTGCGATCATCCTGCTTGCGCTGATAGTATTTGCCGTTACCCGGGACCTGCTGATATCTCTGACGCTGTTAGTCATATCGTGCCCCGGCGCCCTGGTTTTGTCGACGCCTATCGCGGTCGTGTCGGGCATTGGCAACGCCGCAGGCCACGGTGTCCTGATCAAAGGCGGCTCGCACCTCGAACGGGCTGGCCGCATCAGCATCGTGGCGCTCGACAAGACCGGCACGCTGACCAGGGGCGAACTGGAAATCGTGAATGTCCGGGCGTTCAAGGGCACGGCGGAGGACGCGATCTTCAAGGCGGCCATCGCCGAGAAGATGTCCGAGCACCACCTGGGCCAGGCCGTTCTGAAGAAAATGCCCCCGGGCACACCCATTCCTGACCCGGAAGGGTTTCAAAGTCATGCCGGGCCGCGGCGTCATCGCAGGCTACGACGGAAAGAAGATCGTCGTAGGGAACCGCCGGCTGCTGGCAGAGAGCAACTTCACGCTGGCACCGGACATCGAGGCGTACGTCCGGGGCGAAGAGGAAAAAGGGAGCACTGCCATCTTCCTGCTGGAGAGCGGGGAGCTGCTGGCCGTGCTTTCGCTGGCGGACACGGTCCGGGCTGAGGCGAAGGAACTGGTGGCCAGCCTCAAGCGCGCTGGTGTAAAAAGGGTAGTCATGCTCACCGGCGACAACGAGCGCACAGCACGGTCCATCGCAAGCCGGCTGGGCATCGACGAGTATCAGGCCGACCTGATGCCCGAGGACAAGGTCATTGCGATCAAGCGGCTGAAAGAACAGGGCGTCGTCGCCATGGTCGGCGACGGCATCAACGACGCCCCGGCCATGGCCGCCGCCGACATCGGCATCGCCATGGGAGCGGCCGGCACCGATGTGGCCATCGAGGCGGCGGACGTCGCGCTCATGTCCGACCGGCTGGACCGGATCAGCTATACCATCGGGCTCAGCCGGAAAACACTGGGCATTATTAAGCAGAACACGGCTTTTTCAATGCTGGTCGTCCTGTTCCTGATCGCGGGCGTGCTGATCAAGACGGTCGTGCTGGCATCGGGAATGTTCGTCCACGAGGCCAGCATCTTCATCGTGATCCTGAACGGCATGCGCCTCCTGCGGTACAGAGGTGAAAACAAGGGAATGCCGGACATAAGGCAGTACCTGTCTGGCGGACATCGAAGAGGAAATAAACGCCAGGATAATAAGATACGTTCTTAAATATACGATCGGGATAACTGGAAACAGGAACGGGATTCCATGAAGATTTGTATACCAAAAAGCGAAGCGAAAGTGACCAGGCACTTCGGTAAGGCCCCCGAGTTCGCGTTTATCACCGTCGAGGACGACAAGATCACCGCTACTGAGACCGTGCCGAACCCGGGCCGCGAGAAGGTGGATGTGCCCGTTTTCGTGGCCGATTATAGCGTCACGCACGTGATCGCTTCCGGCATCGGCGACAAGGCGATCGGCATACTGCACGGGCGCAACATCGAGGTGTTCAAGGGCGCCGTCGGGAACGTGGACACTGTGATGGAGAGGTTCCTGAAAGGCGAGCTCAAGCACAACAAGATCAACCCGGCTAACGAGCACGTGTGTGAAAACCGCGACAAATGAACACCGTCAGGAAACACGGCCATACCAGCGTATAAAAGAAGAAATGGTAGCTGCCTACAGCTCGAAGTGCGGGAACCGGTTCAGGCTTTCGCCACCCTTCTCTGTCACCAGTACGGTATCCTCGATTTTTAACCCGCCGACACCCTTCACCGGCAGGATAGAATGGCCAAGGGCCAGGGTCCACCCGCTCTGCATGACGAGGTTCAGGTGTGCGGGGAAGTGGCTCGGGTGAGGCCATTCCTCGAATTCCAGCCCGACGCCGTGCGTCGGCCCTCTGATCCACTCAGGGTGCCCCTTTTCGGTAAACAGTGCGCCCATCCTCTCTGCGATAGTGCCGACCTTCCACCCGGGCCGGACCTCGTCAGCTACCGTTGACTGTACATCCGAGTAAAGCCTGATAAGCCCTGCCTGTTCCGGCGATGCTTCGCCGCATACAAAGGTCCGGGCCAGATCGGCACTGTACATGTCCACAACGGGATGCAGATCGACAACCACCAGATCGCCCTTCGCGATTTTACGATCTGTCGTGCCGCCATGCAGGTGGGAGGAGTTCGACCCCGCATCCACGAATGTCGACGCCCCATAGCGCATCGTTCCCGCCTTCCGCATTGCGTACTCCGCTTCAGCAGCGACCTCGATCTTCATCGCTCCAGGGTGGATGGCATCGCGTGCGGCTTCCATGCCCTTATCAGCCGCAGCGGCCGCCTTCCGCATGGCCGCAAGCTCGTCAGGGTCTTTTACGTACCGCATGGGCATGGTGATATCTTCGTTGGCAACGATCGTGGCCTTCGGGTTACTCTTGATGAACTTGTATACCAGAAACCCGGGATTAGCATGGATGCAGAACCCGATTTTCTTGTCGGTGGCTTCATGCGCCTTTGCCACACTGAAGAAATGGCCCATCAGCTCAGCAGGCGTCCTCCAGCCACGGACATCCTCGATGCCCGTGCGCTCCCGCGCCTCATCGACCTCCTCTGCGAACACAATAACAACGGGGTCCCCGGACTGCGGCAAGAACATCCTGGCGACGTTGCGGGGGTCTCCCGTAAGGTAAAAATAATTCTCGCGACTGGTTACCTGCATGGCAGAGACACCCTGCTCCCGCATCAGACGCTGGGCCTGCTCTCTCCTCCGGGCGAATACGGACCTGTCACTCATATATATCGTAGTTACATAACAACGGATAAATAATTAGAATTATCGATTATCCCCGGGGCCTAACCGGCCGCTCGCGCGCGAACACGCATCTAGGTACCCGCAAGGTACGCATTTTTTTTAACATTGGAATTCACGGTAGCCAGGCATCACCGCGGCAGCGCCTCGTCGAAGCGGCCGCTGAACTCGCCCAGGTCGAAGACCTTGATCAGCGAGCCGTTCTGGAGCATGATGACGTAGCCCCGGGACCGGAGCAGTTCGAGACTCTCATGGAGGAGTGCATCTTCCATGCCCAGTGACTTTTTCAGCTCCTGCTTTTTCACGTGCTGCGCGCCCGACTCCTGCATCAGGCGGCGTATCTCGACGTACACACTGATGTCCCGGCGGGACAGGGAGCTGTCGAAGTTGCTGACGTTCAGCGAGCGATTCCTTTTCCCGACTTTCACGCCCTTGATATCGACACCGTCGAAGGCACTGCGCAGATCGGCATATGCGTCGACCTGCGATGACCAGTAGTCCTCGTACAGGTCTTCTGCAGCCTTACGCTGTGTCTCCAGGAGCTTAGACGCGTCGCCCAGGAAACGGTAGATCGCGTTGTTCTGTACCAGGCGCATACGGGCGAACGCTTCGGCGATCTTCACTTCCGCGAGCGGAGTCATGTTCAGGTCGATGGTCAGTCGCTCCATACGTTTGCGCGCCTTCTTGATCGAGCTTTCGATGGGCTTGATGTCCTGCCTGCGGAGATGCGGCTGGCAGATTAAGGCGGTCAGCTGGTAGGATACCACGTCGGACGTCAGTGGCTGCCGGTAGTGATATCGGGACTGCAGGTGGATGAGCGGCATGTGAATCTTGAGCGACGTCCCGGGCTCGGTCATCAGGTTGACCTCCCGGACCTTTTTCATGAGCGAAGCCACAGCGCTCTCGCCCTTCGGGGTGACGACCTTGTAGATGTAGGCCGGGTTGACCTCCCGGAAGCCGGACGGGATTTCCGCCAGCACGCCGTCCTTGAACTGCCGCACTATATGCCTGTGCTCCGGAGAGTCGAAGCCGCCGTCTTCCCGCTCCAGGAACGACTGCCGCCTGATCGTCAGTCCGCCCTTGCCGATCTCGTTGGTCGGACAGCTGACCATCTGCAGCGGCAGCACGAGGTCCAGGTTGTCCTTGTCTGCGTTGTCGAAATTGATCGTCGTGAGCTGCCTGAACTCGTCGATGTATAAACGCGGCCTGGGCAGGACATCGATCAGCTTGCTGTCGGGAATGTTAGTGATCGACCCCACGTCGTATGAAATGTGCTTATACTGCAGCCGACCGGCGGTTATATCTTTTACCCCGATCTCGCTATGAGGCTGACCGGCTATCCCTACCTGAATGAACTGCCCCTCGGAAGGCGGATTTTCATATCCTTCAGGCAAAACATAGTATGTCGGGATACCGACCTCGCCCAGGAAAGGGCTTTTAGACAGTGTAAAAACGCGATTGCCGCCGCCTTCCGGCCATCGGCACCATCCCCAGTGCCGCTTGTCCGGGTCAAAGAGCAGCGCCCTCTCGAAGTCGACGTACTCGGTGCCCATCCAGTCCCTTTTCAAGGCGGCCATCGTATGATAATGAACCGGAGGAGATATTAACGTTTTGTTATTCGGATGGCATAAAGGGCGGAGGCGGATGACTGATGCCCCGGTCAGGCATCAGATAATGAAAAAGAGGCCATGACTTCGTCGCATGCCGGGCGGAACAATGGGATACCAGTCGGGCGCACGCGCGCGCGAATGCGGCTGGCATCAGCCAGAGCTTGCAATGACGTAATCATTTAGGCTCGAGTCGCAGCATGACCAGCAGTATGACGACACAGATCAGCGCCATCGCGCCCAGTGCCACGCCGTAAGAAGAGATCAGGTACGACGGCGTCACCGGAGGCGGTGTGGGTGTCGGAGGCCGGGGGGTGATAGTCGTGTTGCCGCCGGTCGCGTTGCCGTGAGGCCCGGGGGTCGGTGTCGCAGGGGCAGGGGTGGGCGTGACGACATGTGCGTCGATCATCAGAGCCATGGTCACCGACGTCCGGTTCTCGTCCAGCACGATGCGCAAGTCCGCCGTCTGGTCTACGTAGATTGCCTGCAGGGCGTACCTGCCGTACCACACGTCATCAAAGCTGAAGCTGCCATCGGCTGCCGAAACGTTCTTAGCCATGAGGGATAGGGACGAGTCGTAGACACGTGACAGCGAGACCTGGGCCCCGGGGACAGGGTTGCCCTTGTTGTCCTTAACCCAGCCATGTATGCTGCCGCGGTTCATGGGCAGGATGATGTCGAGGGTATATTTTCCTCTCGCCACGGTCACAGTAGCAGAGTCCGAAAAGGTGGATTCGCTGGCGGTCACCTTATAGGTGCCTGCGGGTATGACGGCGAACCGGTAGAATCCGTTCGCGTCGCAGACGCCCCGCCCGTCTGTGCGGTTACCGTTCTCGGTGCTGTTGTAGCCGGCGAATTTACTCACGCCGTCCCACCGGTACAGGAAGACCTTCGCAAATGGCACGGGCCGGCCGGTCGCGTCGTATACCACGCCCTCGATCGCGTTGGGATTCACCAGGTTGAAAGTGATGTTCATCGCCCTGGTGTCAGCCGACTCCGTGCACTCGGCTTCCAGCCGTACGCCCCTGGACAGCGTGTCGCCCGGGACAGCGCCATAGCTAACCGGTATCCGGCCGCCTTTTGTGGCCAGCGTCAGGGTGGTGTCGTTCGCCTCGCCGGCAAAGAACTTGCCGGGGTTGGGGTAAAAGGAGCTCTGGGTGAACTTCACGTGCACCCCGTCGGGCACCGGCTTGCCGTTCACGTCGAACAGCGCCACGGTCATGTTGACTACCGAGATGCCGTCGGCGTTGAGGTCCTGCCGTCCGCTGACAAAGGAGAAGCTGCCGATGTAGGGATACACGCGTATCGCCACGATAGTGGTAGAGTTCGATACGACGGAGAACGGCTGAGTAACGCTCTGGCCCCAGACGCCGTCCTTCACGATGAGCCGGTAGCTCCAGGTGTCGCCGCTGGGCTCGAGATTGGTGAAAATGAAGTTGCCGTCCGCGTCCGTCGACGTTTTGGCTGCCAGTACGTCGCCCTTGCTCAGAAGCTGCACCTCGCAGCCGGCAATGCCTGTCGACTCGTCGGGCATCGTCGCTCTGCCCATAATCATGCCTGGCACATAGTCCGCCTGTGCCAGGCCGGTGATGCTGTGCAGGGCGCAGCACATGATTATAATTACAATAATGAAATAAAATGATCTAAGAGATATTTTCATGTTTAAAAGTAATACAACCGCCTATCTCATAAATTTTTTCCTGTTTCAGGAGATACTGGTTGAACCGCCGTGGAAACGGCGAAATTGACATTAAAAAAACTATAGATTGAGGCACTGGGCCTCAACCGGCTCACTGAACGACCGATCCGACAGCGAAATTGCGCTTAACCGTCTGCACTTCGATCTTGACTTCGTCGCCGACCTTGGTACCCGGGACGAAGATGATGAACCCCTGTATGCGGGCGATGCCGTCACCCTGCTTTGCGATATCTTCAATCTTGACGTCGTACTGCTGTCCGGCCGAGACCGGCGCAGCCCTATCATTGCTTCTAAACATACGTTAAACCTCATTGGCACACATGAGCCAAAGTAAAATGTTACATGACGCCCAATGTGTCTTTCACCTCAATGGCGCTTCACACGTATAAAAGTTATGCACTACAAATGCAGCCACATAAAGAATATATAAGATAGTGTAGAGAGGCATTCACGGAGAAACCCCGTACGTCTAACGACGGTTTTCACCGGCCTAGTTGTCACTAATCCCTTAGTGCCTCCCGCACCTCACTTAGCGGCTTTGCGCCCGGATGTACAGGCCGACGTCTGCTTCTGTAGTCACGGTCACGAGGTCGGAGAACAGCCCGTCGTAGCCGTAGCGGGCGCGACCCATGCCGATGGCCTCCCCGTACTTGTTGGCGATGATCACCCGCTCGTTCTGGGCGATGGACTCGTCGGCCCATGTGATTGAAGTCCCGAACACGTCCCGGCCGTAGAGCACCAGCGATTCGGCCTGGCCGGTCACCTTCACCTTTTTCTTGTCCGATGCCCGTGCGATCAGGAAGGCGCCCTCCAGCGTGAGATTGAACTGCTTCTTCCCGACGTCGCCGATGTGGAGGCCTGCCATGTCCGGCTCCGGCTCCCGTCCGATGGCGAAGTACTTGACTTCGGGCGTCGTCACGTAGACGGCCGGCGGCTCGCCCTGTCTGACGACGAGCTCCAGCTCTTTGCTTAGCTCGAACGCACCCCAGTAGTCGAACCCGCGGCGGACCAGCGTCAGCTCGTTCTTTTTCATGCCTCTAAACATATCGCAACCTCGCCACAAAGAACCCCGTCGTCCCGTGAATATGCGGGAACATGCGCCTTGCATTAGCCACTTCGGGACTGAACCGCAGTTTACCGAACGACTTCAGCGCCGGCGACCCGTAGGGTATGGGCTCCACCTTCATCCTGTGCTTTCTCACCGCATAGTCTACGATCGCCTCGTCCTCCTCCGGTGCGAAGGAGCAGGTGGAATAGACCAGCGTGCCGCCCGGCTTAAGCACGGTGCAGGCGGCGTCGATCAGCTCGTGCTGCAGACCTGCGCAGTAAGTGATGTCCCCTATTTCCCGGCTGGTCTTCCGGGAGCGATCCCGGGCGATCACGCCCTCGCCGGTGCAGGGGGCGTCCAGCATGATTTTGTCGGCCTTCAAACCCAGACGGCTGACCTCCAGCGCGTCCATGTTGAACAGCGTGACGTTCCTGACGCCGCATCGGCCCAAATTGGACCACAGGCCCGGCAAACGGGCTGGCTCTTTTTCGATGGCGACGATCAGCCCCTCGTTGTTCATGAGCTGGGCCATATGAGTAGTCTTGCCACCCGGAGAGGCAGCCATGTCAATCACCGTATCGCCCGGCCCGGGTGCCAGCGCCAGCGGCGGCACCATGGACGACTTGTCCTGCATATAGAAATAGCCCAGCAGGTGCTCTGCCGATGCTCCGATGGAGTAGGGCTCCTCTATCACTTCGAGACAGTCCGGCAGATCTGACGGCCGGAGTGTAAACCCTTTGTCCGTGAGCCGCTTGATGAGCGCGTTCTGAGCGATCTTGATCGTGTTCGCCCGTATATATACAGGCGGAAGCTGCTCCATGCTGACAAGGAACTTTTCGAGGTCCGGCACGAACTGCGCGAACCGCGATACCATGTACTCATCATACCCGTATTTCTTCGCCAGCGCCCGCACTTCCGGTGTAGCCGGGAACTCCTGCGTTACAAGACCTTCCACGTTAAAACAATCCCCTCGTCCATCGGCTCGTACTTGATCAATTTTAACTCTACGGCCTCGGAGCGCTCCGAGATGCCGGACCCGTCCATCAGCGTGGGTGCGTCTTTGCCCCCGATGATGAGGTTGCCCACGAACACAGACAGCTCGTCGACCAGACGGTTGCTCATCATGCCGTAGTTCAGCGTAGCGCCGCCCTCGACCATCAGTCGGTTAATGCCCCGCTTCTTAAGCGCCGCCGCCATCATCCGCAGGTCGACTTCCCCGTCGCCTGCCAGGATGACCTCTGCCTTCTCCGCGAGTGCCAGTATGCGTTCCTGCGGCGCGGCCTTCGAGACCACGATAATCCGTTTGCCCGTCCCTTTTTTAAAGATGTCTGCGGTTACGGGCGTCCGCGCACGGGAGTCGACGACAATGCGGGCCGGGTTCTCGTCCAGGCCCATGGACACACGTCGCTTGCGCCGCTCTTCCGACTTGACCGTCAGGCTCGGGTCATCGGCCAGCACCGTTCCGATACCCACCATGACCGCGTCGCTCGTCGCCCGCAGCTCATCCACCCGGTCGAAATCAGTCTTCCCTGAGATCTTGACCTGCTTCCGCCGCTTCGTGGAGATCTTGCCGTCCGCGCTCATTGCAGAGTTGATGAACGTGTAGGGTCTGTCAAGCATGAATATGCCTATACTAACCTGAATGATAAAACTTCCTCTATGGAGGCCTCTGAGGTTTCGGGAGGTCACCGTTTTTTGAGGTCACAGAGGTTTCTAAACTCACAGGAACCTCTGCGACCTCAAGGACTTAAAACCGCTTTTATATTTAACATTTTATATAATTATATCCGTTAAAGATATGATCGTGAGACTGAGCAAGCTGCTACTAATTAGTTCCGTGATATGTTACGTGCTTTACGATATCATTTCGACGCTGGCCGCGTACTCGTACCTGGGCAGCTTCGAGTACGAGAAAAGCTTCCTGATCAAGTCGGCTTTCCAGCTTGCCGGCATCCCGGGGTTCATCGCCATCAAGATGGTCGTCTCGATGATCGCTATCACCGCCGCATACCTGCTGATGGAGCGCTATGAGCAGTTCCTGGGACTGGGCGTGGGGGTGCTCTCCGGCGCCACGGCCGCCGGGCTGTTCGTAGGCACCTCTAACATGAACATCCTGCTCCAGGGCAGCTCCATCTGGCTGCTTGGCCTGGACAGCGGCACGGTGGCATCGATCATTATCTGCGGCTGTTCGCTGTTGGGATTCCTGACGCCGAAGGGCCTCATTCGTCGGCTGTCCCGGCCTGAACCGTCGGAGTAGACGTTATAGTGCATGTGCAGTTACCTGTCAGACCACCTGTTTCAATTTTATATTTAACGAATGCCTATGAACGAAAAAATAATTCTTAATTATTACAGAAAAACCATATATACTCTTTAACCGATTAGTAATATGTAGCAATGGGGGTATATTCTGCCGTGCCACAGCCCGGGGGGTGCTGCGGACGGCTCATTAATAACTGCCTGATCAGCATATTTGCATGATCGGTAACCATAGTATGGGAGTTATTATTTTCACGTCAATCACTTACTGGATAAGGCTATATTAGATGGATGCTATCTATCTCCCGGTGAGTTGCACTTGCAGGTATCGTTCGACGTCAGGCTCCTTGACTCTACTTATACCGTTACTCAGAAGCAGGTGCCGCAGGGCAAAGACAGGGACGACGTGATCGTCCGTCTGTATGGCAAGACCCAGGATAACAGGAGCGTCACTATCCTCTGCCCTGATTTCAAGCCCTATTTCCATATCTTCGAGCCTTCCACGTCGCTCCGGAAGCGGCTGGAGGAACATGACGATGTGCTCAAAGTGCAGGAAGTAGCGCTGGAATACAAGGGCTCAATTGAAAAATTTCTCAAAGTCACGGTCCGTGCCCCGTGGATGGTGCCGAAGTTCAGGACGGAGTTCGAGCTCCAGCATAAGACAGTCTATCTCGATAATCCGCCTGCCGAGCTGTTGCAGCGCATCAGGGGCGAACCTGATGTCGTCGAGGTCACAGATGGCCCGGAGGCAAGGGTCAGCACCGACGACCGCGTCTATTCCCAGAAACTGGTGAACAAATACGGGCTGCTGGGCTTCATGTCTCAGAAGGAACGTGAAAAGTTCTATAACCGGGCCGTCTTCTTCGCCGCAGACATCGTGTTCACCAACCGTTTCATCTACGATCATGACCTCGAGACCTGCGTCCGTGTCACGGGAGAAGAGATCGAGAAGGGCGAGTATACCACGGACCTTGTCGTACGGGCAGAGAAGTTCGAGCGCTGCCCTATTTTTACGCCGAAGCTGAAGATCATGAGCTTCGACATCGAGAGCTCGATCAAGTACCATAACATCTACTGCATCTGCTTTACGGTCTACAACGAGGCTGACGGGAGCAGAGAAAACCGCATGATACCCTCGACCTTCGGCCCGCCCTCCGACGGGATGAGCAAGGAAGAAAGAGAGCAGCGCGCGGAGGATGAGCGTCGCATCCTGAGGGAGTTCGTCGAAGAGGTAAGAAAGCTAGACCCCGACGTCGTAACGGGCTACAACATCAATAATTTTGACATGCAGATGCTCTATGACCGGTCGAACCTGCTCTTCAAGGGACAGAACGAGAGCAAAAAATTCCAGTCCGGCGACGCGATGACCTTCGGCAGGGACAGTCTCGGCATGAGCCGCCGGGAGAACCGGACGACCGGATTCGTCACCTGGGACGTCAAGGGCCGGCTGCTGATCGACGCCTGGCTGTCGGTGAAGAAAGAGCTGCGGCCCAAGCGCGAAGGGCTGGGCTACGTGTCGAACATGCTGTTCGGGGACACGAAAGATAACATCAACGCTACCCGCATCGACGAAGAGTGGACCAACCGGAAGGACGAAGTCGTAAAGTATTGCCTCAAAGACGCCGACCTCGCGCTTCGCATCCTCGTCCACCCGCGCATCAACACGATCAACAAGCTCATGGACGTGGCCATCCCCTCGAAGCTGCCGGTTAAGGAGGTCTCGGGCGGCCAGAACCGAATGATCGAGAGCCTGCTCATCCGCATGGTCGACAGGGAGAACGCGGCGGTGCCCATGGCCTCCGGGGAGCAGTACGACTTCGAGGGCGGGTTCGTGTACGATACCAAGGCAGGCCTGTGGGAGTGGGTGATCGGCCTGGACTTCTCGTCCATGTACCCGTCCCAGATCATCAAGCACAATATCTGCTTCACCACGCTCACGAAGGACAAGGAAAAGGCGGGACATACCTCGCCTGTCGGCGCCATGTTCCTGCCGAAGGAGAAGCGCTACGGCATCGTCCCGCAGATGGTCGAAGGCCTGCTGACCTCCAGGAAAGAGGCGAAAGCCCGGATGAAGGAAGCCCGGGCAAAGGGCGACAAGGATATGGCCGAATATTATGACCGGCTCCAGGCGGCCATCAAGGTCATGGCGAACGCGACATACGGCTATTTCGGCGCCCGGTTCTGCCGCTGGCCATACAGCCGCTTCATTGCGCCCAGCATCACCTCATGGGCCAGAGACGAAATAAGGACGGTCGTCGGCACGCTGGAGGGCAGGGGTTACACGGTGATCGCAGGGGACACGGACTCGGTATTCTTTACATCGAAGGAGCACCGCGACCTTGAAAGTTGTAAGCTGCTGGGCTTCATGGTGCAGGGAGAGTTCTCCGCCGGCAACATGAACCTCGAGCTTGAAAAGATCATGGAGCGCTTTTTCGCCCATGCGAAGAAACGGTACTTCGGCAAGATCATCTGGCCGGAACAGACACTGCTGGTGCGTGGCTACGAGCCTAGACGGACGGATTCCTTCGACCTGCAGAGCGAGACGATGACTAACGTGTTCCAGATCGTGCTGGATGGCAAGCCGGAACAGGCCGTGAGCTTCAGCAAAGATACGATCGACCGGACACTGAAGGGTAACGTAGAGCTGTTGAAGCTTGTCATCTCCAAGAGCGTGAACGAGTTCGACTCCTATGACAACCCCGACTCGCTGGTACACGTGAACGTCGCACGGCAGCTCCAGCAGATGGGCTACGAGTTCACCCCGGGCATGAAGACGCCCTTCGTGATCACCAACGGGAGCTCCCAGCCGCTCAAGGCCGAGCCGGTGATCGAGGGAGTCGAGTTCACGGGAAGGCCCGACTACAAGTACTACGCCGAGCGCCTCGCCATGGGGCTCGCCCGCATCACCGAAGCGTTCGGCTGCGACGAACGCACCCTCATGCAGGGCAACAGCCAGCAGACGCTGGACCTGTTCTGTGAGGATAAGAAGCCTGAAGCGATAGCAGTGCCAGTCGTACAGAGAGAGCCGGCAAAGAAGGTCAAGACCAGGTCGACACTCGACATGTTCATGTAAACACGGAGGGCACGGAGAGCATGCAGCCTGTGCAGTCATCGGATAGATTATATCAGTGACGACAACAGGCCAATACATAACAGAACCCTTATCAATCGACCCGTTTTATACAAATATTCCCAGAATGCCAGAGTATCCCCTGCCGATACTGGCTTGTAAGGATTATCCTCCTCATATGGCACGATTGGATTCATTTCTTGCCTTCGGAGATCACTATATTCGAAGGCGTATAAGATAATAGCTGTCCCTTTGTGCTTCAACTTAGTGAGGCATTACATAGTTTCAAAGGCCCCGCTAGCCCCCTGAAAATGCGACGATGAGATCTGCCATTTTTAATATCTTATACCTGTCCGGGACCACGGTCGTCAGTCGACCTCTGGCAAACTGTCTTTGAGTTTTAGCGGTTTATGGTGACAGTCGGTACGTTGCCTTGAGGCTGGCCGTTGAACAGCCAGGACAGCCCGCCGAGGTTCAGACCGAACCGCCTGTGGAGGACGGTCAGCGTACACCACGGGATGATTTCGAGGACCGGCACTAAATCCGATACGCCCCTGAGTACCGAGGCCATCGGCGGAACTCCGAGGTACATCAGGAACAACGCCTCGATCGCCGCGGCGGGGAAGTTAAACGGTATGAGGTCGGCGAAATCGATGATAAGAGCAACTATCAGCAATACGATGTCCCATGTCGATGCGGGGCCCCGGAGTGACTTGTTGACGTTTTCGGCCATGGTAGAACCTGTGACACGTTTTAATGATGGAAAATAAAATATCGTGCATATAAATACATTCTCTTACTCCCCGGGCTTCCGCGCACGCGCGCGAGCGCCGGACAGGATTATAGCGACAACCATCATATGCTGTCGTCAGTCTCCCGCGGGCCCGGGGAGTGATGGAAAATTAGATAACCTTTATAAGCGTGAACCATGCTTTGATTTCCTGATACAGGGGTGAGACTGTGAGAAAGATCATGCTTATGCTTATCGTGGCTTTGGTGGCCCTTGCCGTCGCAGGGTGCACATCGCCGACAGCGACGCCGACGGAGCATCCAACGGACACGACACCGAGCTCTATCCCGACGCAGACGGTGCCCACCGGGACGCCGGCGCCGACGCCATGGCTCAGCGGCTACACGAAGGCCGATATCAACCGGGAACAGCCGCTGGTCAGCCAGGTGACGACGACCTATGAAGCACTATACCATACGGCTGACTGGTCGATGCCGCACGCGCTGCGGACGCAGTACGGCTACGCCGATCATGGCGCCATCTACCAGATACTGTTCAGCAACCCTACCGGGAAAAACCAGACCATCGTGGCAGGTTACGACATCAAGAGCAGCCTGACGTACCTTGAGAAAAACACAGGGTACAGGAAAATGATCTCGTCATCGGACGTATTCTATGATCCCGGCACGAAGACTGAGTACGGCGAAGTGAAGCTTGCCCCCGGCGATAGCAAAAGAGTATACATGCTGGCCTACATCACTAACAACACGGCATACGACGCCTACGGCAGCCTGCTCGACCCGAAGCCCGGCCTTGACGTGAACCCGCAGTACGTGTTCGGCCCGATCTAAACATTAGCGCCACAGGCCGCCGGCAGTATGAGCATCCGGCGGGCTGTGGCTATGTCTCCTTTTTTCGCAGGGCACAGAGAACCGCGCAGGTTTCGGATGATTTTTGGCATTTCAGCAATATATCATACATAAACGTGAGAATCTACATAGAGATACTCGTCGATTTTTCCCTGAAGATCGAAGGAGGCATCAGATGGTATCTACCGCCAGAGTATCCAAATACCTGAAAGGCATTCACTTTCCCGCCGACAAACAGAAATGTGTCTCTTATGCCCGCAAGCATGACGCGCCAGACGACGTCGTGGGGGCGCTGAGCGGCATGCCGGACCAACAATATGACAGCATGGCCGGTGTCTGGCATGCGGTAGGGCACAAAGAGCAATGAGGACGCAACGGGCCACGCAGTCCCGTTAGATATTTGCCAGGTCCTCCGGCGCTATCTTTATGTGCATTATAGTGCTACCTGAAAGTACATGGTAACTATCCTGCAGCTTAAGATCATCGGCACCGCAATGCTGGTCCTGGGCATGCTCCTGTTCCTGTACGGCGTGCTGATGCTGGACAAGAAAGTGCTCGCTACGAGCTTCGTCATGGTCATCATCGCGGTCACACTGCTCTATTATAGCAGGCGGATGGGAGAAATAAAGAAATGACACGGCTGACGCCTGTGCATGCCAATCAAAAAGTTTAAATCATATCCACTCCTTATATCGCCACGCTTGCAGGGACTACTATCTTTGCAAGCCTGTTCGTTTAATCTTTAGGTTAAACCTGATGATTGATGAAGAGTCTTCCTGAAGGAAGCCATAGGCTTTCTAATGGAAGCCTTGGAAGGAGGAAATTACTATGGCAAAGCCAGCATTCGTAAAGTTTGAGGTCCCGCAGGAACTGCAGGACAAGGCACTCGAGGCTCTCGAGCTCGCCAGGGACACCGGAAAGATCAGGAAGGGCACCAACGAGGTCACCAAGGCCATCGAGAGAGGCGTCGCAGTGCTCGTTTTAGTAGGCGAGGACGTCCAGCCGGAAGAGATCATCGCCCACATCCCTGCACTATCCGAGGAGAAGAAGATCCCCTACATTTTCGTCAAGAAGCAGCAGGAACTCGGCGCCGCATCCGGCCTCGAAGTCGGCTGTGCCACTTCGGCGATCGTGGACGCGGGCAAGGCAAAGGCCCTCGTAGACGAGATCGCACAGAAGTTCAACGCGCTGAAGGCGTAAACACAGGTGATTTAACATGGTCGAAGAGACAGGCGTGCCGGCTGAGGTCATCGAGGTGATCGGTGTCACCGGCATGCACGGAGAGGCTGTACAGGTGAAGTGCAAGATCCTGGAAGGCATGAACAAGGGCAGGATCATCACGAGAAACACCGTAGGTCCGGTCAGGCTGGGCGACGTCCTCATCCTCATGGAGACCGCCAGAGAAGCCAAGAAGCTGTCGGGCAGGTGAACAGTATGGTCGACACCAAGAAGTGCTCGTTCTGCGGAAAGCAGCTGGAGCCGGGAACCGGCAAGATGCTCGTCAAGAAAGACGGCTCTATCCAGTATTTCTGCTCGTCCAAGTGCGAGAACAACATGAAGATGGGCCGCATTCCCCGGCTCACCGAGTGGGCAAAGAAGCCTGCAAAGAAAGAGTGATCCGGCATGGTCCAGCTCGAGCGTACATTCGTGATGATCAAGCCGGACGGCGTGCAGCGTGGCATCGTGGGAGACATCGTCTCCCGCTTTGAGCGCCGTGGCCTCAAGATCGTCGGCATGAGAATGCTCGTGGTCAGCGATGACCTCGCAAAGCAGCACTATGCCGAACACTCGGCCAAGCCGTTCTTCCCGAGCCTTGTAGGGTTCATACGATCCGGCCCGGTCGTGGCCATGGTCGTCGAGGGCAAGGACGTCGTGACCGTGGTGCGCAGCATGGTCGGCAAGACGAAGCCGGTCGAGTCCCCTCCGGGCACTATCCGGGGCGACTTTGCGCTTGACACCGGAAGGAATGTCATACATGCTTCCGATTCGCCGGAATCGGCAAAAAGGGAAATATCCCTGTACTTCGATAAAACACAGTTAGCAGCCTACTCGCGCATTGACGAGCAGTGGCTGTACGAGTAAGTAAGTTAAGACAGGGATACTTATGGCAACCGCCGCCGCCTCACAGGAAAAGAACCTCAGGACGCCCATCGTCTGCGTCATGGGGCACGTGGATCACGGGAAGACATCGCTGCTGGACAAAATCCGCGGCACGACTGTGGTCAACAAGGAGGCGGGCGCCATCACACAGCACATCGGGGCCACCGAAGTGCCGCTGTCCACCATACAGACACTCTGTAAGGGCATGTTAGGCGGCAACATGGCGGTTCCCGGTTTACTTTTTATCGACACCCCCGGTCACCATGCGTTTACCACTCTGCGCAGCAGGGGCGGAGCGCTGGCAGACCTTGCGGTGGTGGTCATCGACATCAACGAGGGCTTCCAGCCCCAGACCATCGAGGCCATCAAGATTCTCAGGCAGTTCAAGACACCCTTTGTCGTTGCGGCCAATAAGATCGACCGTATACACGGCTGGACGCCACAGCAGGGTGCGTCGTTCGCGAAGACCTTCAACGCGCAGCCGGACTATGTCAAGACGGCACTCGATATGAAGACCTATGAGCTCGTAGGCAGGCTCGACGAGATAGGTTTCAGCGGCGACCGCTACGACCGCGTCCGGGACTTCACCCGCAACGTGGGCATCGTGCCCGTCAGCGCTAAGACAGGGGAAGGCATACCCGATCTGCTCATGGTCTTAATCGGTTTGGCCCAGCGGTTCCTGGAGGAGTCGCTGAAGTTCCATGTCAGCGGCCCCGGCATCGGCACGATCCTGGAAGTCAAGGAAGAGCGCGGCCTGGGGTTCACCATCGACACGATCCTCTACGACGGAGTGATCAAGGTCGGCGATACCATCGTCATCGGCGGCAGAGACACGCCTTTTGCTACGAAGGTCCGTGCCCTGCTAAAGCCCAAACCCAACCGGGAGATACGCGTGGAAGAGCGGTTCGACCGCGTCCACCAGGTAACGGCGGCCGCAGGCATCAAGATACTGGCACCGGACCTGGAGCACGCCATGGCCGGCGCGACACTGCGTGTGGCCAGCGAGGACAACGTGGGCGAGATGAAGAACGAGATCGCCCGGGAGCTGGAGCAGGCCAGGATCGTCACCGACGAGACCGGCATCATGCTGAAGGCTGATACTCTCGGCAGCCTGGAGGCCATCGCCAAGGAGCTGCGCGAAGCGAATATTCCGTTCGCCCATGCCGAGGTCGGCGACATATCGAAACGTGACCTGATCAACGCGGAGACGGTTAACGACCCGTTGTACCGAGTCATCCTGGGCTTCAACGTCGCGACACTGCCGGAGGCGAAGGACTACCTGCAGACCACGGACATCAAGACATTCAACAGCGACGTCATCTACCGTCTCATCGACGAGTTCAAGAAGTGGGAGGTCGATCAGCGCGCCCTGGCCGAGAAGAAGCGCTTCGCGGAGATCGTGCGCCCGGGCAAGATACGATACCTGCCCAACTGCACCTTCCGCCAGAGCAAGCCTGCGGTCATAGGCGTCCAGGTAGTGGGCGGATTCATCAAGCCAGGCGTCACAATCATCAAAGCCGACAACTCCAAGGTCGGCGTGATCAAGCAGATCCAGGAGCGCAACGAGAACATCAGCATCGCCACCCAGGGCAAGGAAGTGGCCATCTCCGTCGACGGCCCGACCGCCGGACGCCAGATCAACGAGGGCGAGGTCTACTTCGTGGATGTGCCCGAAGGCCACAGCAAGGTGCTGGAATTCCAGCTCAAGGATACCATCAAGCAGGACGAGCTGGAGACGCTGCTGGAGTTCCTGGCTATCAAGCGGAAAGACAACCCATTCTGGGGCCGCTAAGTGGCCATGTGTCCAGGAAGAGACACCAGGGCGCCAGGCTTATTTTTAACATATTAAGGCGCCAGGCAGACAAAGCCACCAGGTAAAGGTACTCAGAATCATACTGGTCTATCACATATCTCATTACCGGGTGTCTCTTTATGGCATCCTGACTCATCCTGGCGGTCTTTGGCGTCTTGATATTCTATAGACCGGTGAACGTGAACGGACTGAACTGTCCCCCATAAGTCAGGCCGGTCATAGACGGATACGCATGGCTGAAGTTCAGGTCCAGGGCGTTTTCCGGCTGGCCGTAAATGACCGAAGGTTCGGGCACGCCGTCGGGATATAATGCAGGATTTTGGTAAATTTCGCCTGACGGCTCGCCGTTATTATGGCCAACATAGAAGGGCACGCCGGCGCCATAGGCGTAGGTGTACGGCAGGTCGTAACCCCAGGTCGTCGGTGCAGGGTTCGCTTTCAGTGCAGCCAGCTTCACTGCTTCCGGGCCGCGCTGTGCCGGGTCACCGGGGTCGAATGTCGCCATAGCGATCGTCGTCACAGTCATTAAAAGCAAAGCTATACCAGCAAGCAGAAGCTTCCACCTCATATTACCACACCTTAAAACGAACTATGCCTGAGCGAATATATGATCTTGTTAACGATTATGCGGTAAATTGCCTGCGGGGGAAAATTTATGCTGAAAGGCATACTGCGGCCTATTGTCCTTTCAGCGGCGACATCACGGCGCCTGCTGTCATCTGCGTCAGCGGCACCATGGCACGGCATTCTTTCAGCCGGACCTGCATGCCGGCTATAAAAGAGCCTGTTTCGGCGGCCTTGCGGGAGATCTCTTGCAACTGCGTTTCGAGCCGGGAGCGGTCAAAGAGGTGGAACTTTACGACCGGCCCATCATCAACGGAATAATCCCATATTCCGGCAATTCGGCCATCGACCAGTATGGTGGGGGCTGCATTGCCGGAGCGGTCGAATACGTAATTGTATTGTTCCCGGTCCACGTACCGGTCCCGCTGCTTATACCCCATGATATAGGGGTCAAGGCCCGGCAGGAAATTAATAGTCGGCTTCACAGAATCGCTTTTACTTCCCAGGCACTTCAGTTCCCGGCGCAGCATGACGAACTCGCCTTCCAGGCCCGTGACGGAGCAGTACGAAACGGGCAACTCCTCCAGCGCATCTGTCACCGCCTTCCTGCCAAGGCCCGTCCACCAGACGATGTCTTCGACGGCGACCGGGCCGAAGGCCGCAAGGTAAAACGATAACAGCTGCCCGATGGCTTTGTCCTCTCCCAGTCCGTCCAATATCAGGCCGGGCAGATATTCATCGAACAGGTGGTACGTATAGGCATTCGATCGCCAGTTCGGAGTCCTGCCGCGCGCAAGGATACCGCGATCACACATCAGCGTCAGCAGGGCCGGGATGCTGGTCGCAGGCTCCAGCGCGGCTTTGATCTCGGCCGTGGTCTTCCCGCCATTTTTGACCAGATCGATGATCAACGGGGAAGCCTGCCGGTACTCGGCCTCGTCAACGCCCCGGTATCGGCAGAACCGCTCGGCATTGGTGCCGGTGAGCCGCTTCGTGGCCGAAAATGCTGCCGGCACCGCAGTACGGGGAAGAATATAGAGTGTACTCCGAACACACCTGATGCGTACCAGGCTTTTTTTCACGTACAGCTCCTCGTCAAGCTGATCGCGGCTGAAGCCTGTCACTCGTGAAAAAAGCGAGAGGTAAGGCGTCGTCGGGCTGGTGGCGTGCAGGCCGCCGATGTCCCTCGCCACCTGGACCAGGCTGGCCGGCGCAGCGCTCCCGGACAGGTGCTGCCGGCGTAATACGTGCTGGCGTACCGCATTCAGGTCGAGGGGCTTTTCAGACATTACCGTAATCTTTAACGAGGAACAATAAAGCTCTTGCGTGTATTCTAATAATTATCGCGGGTTGAGCCTGTCGAATGTTATTTCGGCTATGCGACCCCTGTCACGCTCGCCAAGGGCGCCAGGTAGCCAAGAGCGCCAAGATTAAAAAGATGGCTGGTAGACGCTGCCAGCCAGACTATAATAGCTGCTCACGCGCGAATGTTCGCAGACCGTAATGTCACTGGTATAAATGCGTTTTTCATGATGCATCAGATAGCCCCTAATTGGAATTATATATAAATAAAAAAAGCTTGGCGCTCTTGGCTACCTGGCGCCCTTGGCGAGCGTGACCGGAGGCGCATTGCATTGACAGAGCTTGGTTCTAAAGCTATCATAATTATTCGGTTTCAGATTAACCGATCAGGTTGCTTGGCACCCGGTTTCCGCTCTGCCTTCTTCCCGATCGCCTTGATGCGCTCGTCGATGAAACGCCTGCCACGTTCGGTGATGCCGAAGACGGGCACGGACTCGCCTACGTAGTAGCTTTCTTTCTCCTTCCCGACTTCCCGGATATTCTTCGACGCACAGCCCGTGGCGATGTCGGCGTTGTCATAGACTTCCTCGGCGTCATTGCGAGTCATGCCCGAGGTGTGCACCACGAAAATGTAGATATTCACGCCCTTGTGGGCTTTCTCCATTGCCTTGAGCTTTTTTGCGTCCGACGCGCTGGCGGTGGAGACTGCGATGTTTTTGTAGCCCATCGCGATGGCCTTCTCAGTCCCTGCCACCTGGTTGATCTTCGCCGTCGCCGGGTCCAGCACTTTGTCCGTACCGACACGCCTGATCAGTTCCGGGATAGGCGTGGTGCTTACCAGCCCCGAGACACGGCCGCCGATGCCCTGTACCATGTCCGGCTCGTCGATGACCACGGTCCCGCAGCCCTCGCATACGATGACGGCTGCGTCGATCATGCCTTTCTCCATGGCGGTGTGCATCATCTCGGAGACGCCGAAGGACAGATAGTCCCGCATCCGCAGCTTCCGGTCGGCCCGGCACATGCCGAAGTCCTCGATGCGGAACTGCATGTTCTCCCGGATGGTGTCACAGGTCAGCTCCTTGATGCCCCGGAACTTGTCGAAGATCGGGCAGTACTTGAGCTCAGGCTCACCGACCTCCTCGACCTTGCCATCCCTGACGACGATGCGCGCCTTGCCCAGCGCTTCCCAGACGTGTTCGTCCTTCATGTGAATAACCCCGGTAAATTTCAAAATATTGTATCTGTTATTGTTAATATACTTTTAATATTAATATTAAAGGCTCTATGCATTAAAAAGTGATATCTCGTTGAAAGGGCAGGTACTCGTCTCAAACCCTGCCTTTACATTACGTCCTTTGTGACCTACGTGGCCTTTGTGCCCTCTGTGTCCAAATGTCCATTTTTTTGTCAGATTTTAAATAGAGAGAGCATCAAGCTTCGTTGAGTGAACATTATGGTGATCCCGGTAGTGAACAAGGAGGAGTGCATCTCCTGCGGTAACTGCGTCGACCTCTGCCCCGAAGTCTTCAACTGGGACGAGGAGGGTAAAGCCGAGGTGATCGACCCGAAGGGGTGCGGCTCCAAATGTCCGAGCTGCGAGGAGGCGGCAGACTCGTGCCCGACCAACGCCATCACGATAGAGGAAGGCGGAGGCGGGACTTCGGAGGCCACGGCGCAGGAATAGACACTGCGGCCGCCAACCGTTATCCGTCGCCTGCCGCAGTGCCAGTAAGACAGCGTCTCCGTTTTTGTCCTATATCACGTACATAGTGAGGAGCAGGTAAGCCGCCACCAGCGGCAGGAAGACCAGCCCCCACAAATGCTTTTTATACTTGTATACCTTGTTCCCGTCCATGGGGTCGAAGGGCATGAGGCTGTAGGCAGCCGACAGGATGTTCATTGAACACCCTATCAACCCGATGGTCCGGAACGCGTCGCCTGTGAACAACAGCAACAGGAACAATAAGGCAAGCAACATGCTGACTAACGGCCCGGACAGATATACCATCGACTGCTGCTGTTTGGTCAGCTTATCCGCGCCGTTGATGAGTCGTCCGGGCCGGCAGGGCGTATACGAGACCGAACAGGAACGATGTTACGAACATGGCTATCGTGCCGATGCCCCAGAACTTATACTCCGAGACCACGTTGTACTTCCACGCCACGAAGCGATGGGTAATGTCGTGTAATACGATCGCCATCCCCGCGGCAAAAAGGTATATGGCGAGCATATCCATCCGAAGCAGGTCGATGTCCTTCGCCACCAGGTATGCAATGGCGAGCAGCACTACAGAGACCATCATCACTGCCAGCTCCCCGGAGGAGAAACCGGCCAGCAACGGCACGTGCTCCTCGGCTTTCACCTTGCGGACCCTCGATTCTTTACGCTGCAGCAGCGTCTTGACATGCGACTTCATGTAGCCCTCGACGAAACCGCTGACCGTATCCAGCGGCAGCAGACTGTTGATCACACTCCATATCTTGCCCAGGAAGAGGCCCAGGATACCGAGGCCCACACCGGCGGTGACAGCCGCGACCGGCGCGTATTCCTCAGGTATAATGCCGTTCAGCGGCAGGTCCTGCTTGTGGTACTTGTAGCCGGACGCGTCCCCGACGACCAGGACCTTGTTGCCAGGGGTCGTGCTCTGGACCTCCATGATGACCGCAGGCATCCTCCGGTCCGTGGTCTTATAGGTCAGGTAGCCCGTGTCGATCAGGTATTTCGTATAGGCGTTATGCTCCGGCCCGCCGATGAGGATGAGATTGTAGTCCGTCAGGTCCCGGCCCATAAATTCCCGGACCGAATCGTTCAGGATGTACTGCGGCCGGAAGTAGTTGTACTTCAGCGTGCGCTCGATGCCGTTCAGCTCGTAGCTGTCGATGCCGGAGCCTATCACCAGCAACGGGTCTTCCATGATGATCTGCGACGTATTGCCGATGATGACATAACCTTCATACAAGCCGGTACTGAACTGGCTACGGATGCCGTCCGTATCGATGACGTACGTCACCGGCGGCTCGGCAGCCGACGCAGGGGCTGCAGAGAGCATGACCATTAATACGGTCAGGGCAGCCAGACAGGCCTTAAAGGCAACAGGTATGAAGTCCCTGCCGCCACGTGTCCCGGACGTCCGGGGCATCATCGCAGTCCCTCCCGGCGGCGACCGCCTATGCGTATCATCACATATCCGGTAAGCATGGTCACGAGGGCCGCGGGGAAGCTAAAGAAATTGCCCGGGATAACCTCCGAGACCGGTATCTGGACGATCACAGTGGTCGTGTCCGGGACAGTTCCCGACACGGCATCTGTAGTCTCGAGGTCCCGGATGTACAGCGTGAACGTCGACGTGTTGCCGAGGCCGGCACCATGCGGGTCCGATAGCTTGAGTTTCGCGCTGGAATGACCCTGCGCCGTACTATCGCCCGCAATGTTTACCGTGAGTGTCCTGAACGATTCGCCCGGGCCGAACTGTATCCTGCCGGGCCCTGGAGAGCAGCTGAAATCCTGCCCGTATACGGCCGTGATGCCCTCGACTTCCAGGAGCACGTCAGCGGACGTGTCCCTGGGCCCGACGCGCTGGACGACGATGCTGACATTCGTCCCTTCGTCCGCGATCATCCCGGGCTCGTAGAACTGGATGGCCGGATGAACGCTCGTATCGTTAATACGCAATGTGAAGGCCGACGGCGACCCGATGGAAGCCCCGTTTGCCGACGAGAGCGAGAATATTGCCGTAGACTGTCCTTCAGCCACGGCATCCTCGAACAGAAATACCCTGATGACGGCCTGTGCATCGCCGGAGGCAAAACTGATAACGCCAGGGGAAGGGGCACATGTATAGTCCACGCCGTACTTAGCCGTGCCGCCACTGACCCCGTACGTCACGTCGCATGGCACGGTCATGTTGACCGATCTTGTGATCACCAGGTACGCATAGGTCCCTTCCTCTCCGGAGCCCTCCGGGCCGAGGAACGCTACGGCAGGGATGTCAGGCACAGGTGTCGGGGTTGGCGTAGGGGTAGGCGTGGGGGTAGGCGTGATGACAGGCGCAGGAGTCGGCGTCACGATCGACGTAGTATCTCGGATGGATAACTGAGAGACGGTCCTATCGCCGGGCGTAGCCCCTGATATATCCGTGAGAGTGATAATGATCGTCTCAATACCTTCCACTGTGCTGTCGCTGAGCAGGGTGAAGTTGATCGTCTTAACGCTCTCGCCCCGGGCGAAATGCAGCGATGACGGCTCGTACGTATAGTCGGTGCCTGCGACCGCAGTCCCGGACATCGACATGTAGACGTATACCGACGCGTTGGCAGCCCCGGACCGGACGACGGTTACAGGCACCACTGCGCCGCCTTCGTCGGCCGTGATATTGCCCGTCTGTATGCTCACCGACGGGTATTGCGAGGCGTCCAGTATGGTCAGGTCAAACTGTGACCGGTTTATGACCAGTTCAGGCGGAGGAGTCGGCGACGGGGCCAGCACGGTAAAATTCGCCCATTCGTCGGCCTCGACCTGCACGTCGGGCAGGGCGTCGATATACAATACTTTGGAATGTCTCGCCGCTCTGGAAACTGAGCCATGTCCCTTGCGACACTCCCGGCGAGGTCACGTAGTCGCTCCCGTATGCAGCCGTGCCGACCGGGACTTCTATCATGACAGCGGTGTACGAGGAAACGTCACCCGTCCGGTTGATGAAGACAGGCACGCCGGTGTCACCCTCGTAGATTACTGCCGAAGGTACGTAGAAATACAGGAACGTGTGCTGCCGGGATTCGGTCGACCAGAGGATAATAGTCCGTGACCCCGTCGGTCGGGCTTACGGCGTATCGCCGACGCCATCGAGGTCATCGTCGTACCCGTCGTAATTCGATCACCAGAAGTTGCCATTATAATCGGTTAGGGGCTCGTTGGTAAGATATAGGACATCAGGCGCGTCGAGTTCCACCTTACTCCCGTGCCCGCACGTAAGACACTCCCGCTCCCTAAGCTGGTATAGAACCATGTTCCTGTACAAGACGCTTCCGGAACAATCGCCGTTACGTGGACATTATGTATCCGCTATATGGGCCAACAGTTGCACCCGGTAATAAGCGTGCCCGGAGAGTCCTCCACCGTTGCACTATCTATAAAACACTCCCAAATGGCTGAATTGCTGATCGAGGTGCCTGACGACAGGGAAATGCCGATGCCGGTGTCGTACCAGTTGATGCCACAGCCCTCGACGCGCACACCGCTCGATTCCGCGATCATGATGCCATAGCCCGAAATTTCACGCCCACCTGGCCACTACTGTCGCCCTGCAGGTCTGGAATTGAGGATATCGATGCCTGAGGAATCAATAAATGGTAATGCCATAATCAGTGAACCTTCGACGGGGTCGATGGCGATGGAATCGACGATGCAATCCTCGGCAGATTCAATGCTAATGGCCGTGCCCCAGACGTACTCGAAAGTACAGTTGATTATCCTGTTATTGCGTTCCCGACACGGATATTCCGGCGGGGCAAAACTCGAAGATACAATTTCTGTACGGTGACGTTGTTTCGGGACTGAATCCATGGACCGCGCATACGTGATGTAATTAGATAGCTAGAAGTCCAGCCCGTCGAGCGTCACCCCGTCGGCGTCAACGATCATTGCCCCGTTAGCTAGCAGAAATGACGCGGCAAGCCCGCGTCCGAGCCTATCCCGACAATGGTAACCGGCTTATCGACAATAATCCCAGACTTGCCGACCACGTAGTGCACATGCCATCATCCAGTAAACCTCGATGATGTCCCCGGGATTGGCCGCATTGATCGCCGGCTGGATATCTGCATGATCTGTGCGACTCGGGCCGACAGTGATTGTTGCGGCCGATGCCACAGGCAACACGAAAACAATAGCTAGCAATAATATAAGAAAGACTACAATAGTCCGCACTCTAACCCCACACTTACCTGGCATATATACCCCTGATGATTGTTTCTATACCGTATAGAATAATTAAGCTTTCCATAATGAAATTACAACTATGTAATTTCATTTTTCGGAACAAAATTCAGATTAAAACTATAATGAAAAAGAGAAAGGGCCAGGAGCTTTTCCTGACCATCACGGTTATTTATTTACTGCAACAGCTTTGTCAGCTCGAACTTGAAGGGACCGAGCTTGCCGCCGTAGTTACCCGCGGAGACCTTGACGACGCCGGGGACCTTGCATGCGGCCTTGATGCCCGCAGTCATAGCCTTCGCGACTGTGGCCTCGTCGACGCCGTCGATGACTACCTCGAAGGCGGCATTCGCGTTGGCAGGGAGCTGAGACTGAACCTTGCCCTTCAGGCTCGGGGACATCTTCTCGTTAGTCGAGGCCTTCATGAACTTGTACTGGGAGCCGACCTTGCTGCCCGAAGCGACGATGCCGCCCGGGAATGGCGTGATGCAGCCCTCGACGTGCGCTATGGCGTCGACTGCAGCCTGCGTGGCCAGGAGCGCCGAGCCCTGGGTCTCGCCCATGACGAAGAAGTTGCCGCCGGCGACACCCTTCTTATAGCCGTACTCTTCCTCGCAGATGAAGTCGCCGCTCATGATGGGGATGGACCATACGTTACGGCCGCCCACCACGGCTTTGGACTCGAACTTGTCGCCGAAGAAGTGCAGCTTGACGTCCAGACGCTTCTCCAGGGTCTTGTCCTCCAGCTTCTCGTAGGGCAGCCAGTTGAAGACCGCGGTGGTCGGGGCAGTCAGGACACACTCGCCGATGCGCTCGATGAGCTGCTCCTTGAGCTTGTCCTTGCTGGGGTGGCAGATCATGATGACATAGCCGGGCCTGCCGTCCGGGGTCTTCTCTGCCGGGACGAAACAGTCGATGCCGGCCTCGGCCGGGCAGCCGATGACCGACGTGCCGAAGCCCGTCGCCTCGGTGGCGGCGACCTTCGCATAATACTCGGTCGCGGCTGTGATCAGCACGCGCGATACCTGGATTCCGAACGCTTCAGCGTACGTTTCATCGATCTCTACATTGTTGAACTTCATACGATAACCTCCTCCCTGGGGTTAAAAACTTATAGAGTAATAGCTTTTAGGTTATATCTATCTTTCCATGTCCTGAAAAAGGCAACGGCAGACGCAGTTTACATCGTCCTGATCTCCCTGGCCCCGAACTAAGCGACCGGGCGGGTAACCACAAAAAGT
The DNA here is from genome assembly GCA_963792125.1 of uncultured Methanocellaceae archaeon. Classification (GTDB taxonomy): domain Archaea; phylum Halobacteriota; class Methanocellia; order Methanocellales; family Methanocellaceae; genus Methanocella_A. Next base: position 92,836 of record CAWBVA010000011.1, on the reverse strand, counting down.
ATGATGATACAGCGCGTATTGGAGCGCTGCCGGGCGCGCGAGGGCAATCTGGCCGCGCCTGAGGGATGATTCACTTTGATCGAGACAAAAAATCTCTCCCGATCGTTTGGAAAGGCGATGGTGGTCAACGAACTGAACCTGTCCGTGAAGGCAGGCGAAGTCTTCGGTTTCCTCGGCCCCAACGGCGCGGGAAAAACCACGACGGTACGCATGCTGACGTGCCTCATTGAGCCCACCGGCGGCACGGCATTCGTGGATGGACTGGACGTCAGTAAACCGAAAGAGGCCATGCAGATCAGGAGCCGCGTCGGCCTGCTGACGGAAACGCCGGGCATGTACGACACACTGAGCGCATACAAGAATCTCCGGTTCTACGGACGATTGTACGACGTGGAAGAGCCGAAGCTCGGCGCCCAGATCGAGCACTACCTGAAGCTGCTGGAGCTCTGGGAAAAGCGGGACGAGCCGGTGGGCAGCTTCTCCAAGGGCATGCGACAGAAGATGGCGATCGCGCGAAGCCTGCTGCATGACCCGAAGGTACTGTTCCTTGACGAGCCGACTTCCGGCCTGGACCCGGAGGCCTCCCGCATAGTGCGCGACTTCATCCTGGAGCTGAAGAAGGAAGGGCATACGATCTTCATTTGCACCCATAACCTCGACGAGGCGGACCGTCTCTGCGACCGTATCGGCATATTCAGCGGCCGTCTCCTCAGCGTGGACGCCCCGTCGCACCTGAAGGGCGAGCTGTATGGCCGACAGATCAAGATACAGTTGCGCAGCTCCAGCCCGGCGGCAGTCGAGGCGATTAAGGCGCTGTCATTTGTCAAGAACGTGGCGCTGCTCGGCAACACCCTGACGCTCAACGTCAACTCGCCCGAGCAGGACAACCCTGAGCTGGTCAGGACCCTGGTGAAATCGGGCGCGGACGTGCAGTTCGTCACCGAGAGCAGCCGCAGCCTTGAAGAAGTATACTTCAAGGTCATGGGGGTGAAGCAATGAACGCAAAAAAGATCAGGCTGATCATCGAAAAAGAGTTCGACGAGATCATGAAGAACAAGATGATCCTGTCCACCATCCTGCTCATGCCGCTCCTCTTCGCGATCGTCATACCGGCGGCCATGCTCCTGCCAGCAATGCTGTCGCCGGACGAGCTCGCGGGAAACGAGACGCAGCAGCTGATCAAGAACCTGCCGGGCGCCGAGAACATGGGGGCACAGGAAGCCTATATCGTTTTCATGGTGAGCGCCATACTGCCGTTCTTCATGATGCTGCCGGCGATCCTGCCGACGATCATCTCCTCGTACAGCGTCGTCGGTGAGAAGAAGAACCGGACGCTTGAGCCGCTGCTGGCGGCACCGATTGCGGTGGAGGACATCATGGCCGGCAAAGCGCTGGCCGCATTGATCCCTGCCCTGATAGCCACCTGGATATCGGCGGCCATTTTCGCGATACTGGTGTACGTGCTCACCAACAGCGTCGTCCACCGGATACTGGTCCCCGACCTGACCTGGATGATCGGCCTCTTTGTGCTGGGCCCGCTGGTTGCGTTCCTGGGCGTGATGTTTACTATCATCATCTCGTCACGGGTCAACGACCCCCGCACGGCACAGCAGATCAGCGTGATCTTCATCCTGCCCATCATGGCGATCTTCATGGCACAGATGTTTGGCATCCTGATGATTAACGAGACAGTCATGATTGCCGTCTGTGTCGTTGCGCTGATAGCGGATATCGCCGTCATCAAGATCGGCAGCGACCTGTTCGACCGGGAAGGGATTCTCACCAAGTGGAAATAGAAAACTAATTGTTTTCAGGGATAGGACCGGGCAGGTTCTATCCTGTATATTTTACCTCTGACACGCGGTCCGTTCTCTATCTGGCAGACTATATTTTACCCGCATTCCGCCGCTGCAGCAACAGCCATGAGTACAGGTAAATGCCGATAGTGAGCGCTATCAGCAGGACCAGCATCACCGGCAGGACAGTGAAAGGCACAAAGTAGTAATCGCCCGTGACCCACCCGTAAACAGCCCCGGAGATCAGCCCGACGATGGTTAGCAGGGCGAGGACAAGAAGCCATTTCGCGCCTTCCCGGTTGGCTTTATCAGCCAGGTCTTCCGGCACGACGAAAGGCTTCCATGGCCGGTAATTGTAGCTGCTCTTGAAGTCGCCCTTCAGGACCCACAAGGATAAAAGGATTAAGATAACGCAAGGCCAGCCAATGACAATGCCCAGGACTATGGCGACCGCCAACCCGCTGTCCATCGGTTCATCTCCGTGAAACAAGTTGACGTTTAATCGTAATTATAATTACCGTCACAATGCCAACATGGTCACCGTGCATTACGCGGGGTCTCCTTTTTTATTACGCGTTCGTACTATTTTTACAGCCTGAACGGGCTGTTGATTCATATGAGCAATGACGAGCACGGCGGCTTTGATTACCTGTCCTTTTTCAACCGGTTCCGCAGCCCGCCGGATGAGCTGAAGAAACACCAGTCCATATTCGTCGAATATTATGCCGGATGCAGGGACGTGCTGGACATCGGCTGCGGCCGGGGAGAGTTCCTGGAGCTGCTCCGGGAGCGCGGCATCGGTGGCCGGGGCGTGGACACGGACCCGGAGATGGTCGGCATATGCAAGTCACATGGCCTGGACGTAGCACAGATCGACGCCGTGGAATATCTGGAGGGATTATCTCCCGGCAGCATCGATGGCGTCTTCATGGACGACATCATCGAACACCTTGAAACCGACTACATGCTGCGTCTCGTTAGTCTGATCGGCAGCCGTCTGACAGAGGACAGCTACTATATCGTAAAGACGATCAGCCCACTGTCGCTGGCGACGTTCACCGACTACTACCTCGATGTCACTCACGTCCGGGCCCTTCATCCCGGAGCCCTGAAGTACATCGTCGAAAGCGCAGGCTTCGGAGACATCGAGGTCCGGTTCCTGGTCAGAGTGCCGGACAGGGAGCGCCTGCGTAAGTTCGAGCTGAGCCCCGGACTCGGAGACAGGGAACGTCGCATGGCGGAGACATATAACCACAACATCGATATTCTGAATGACCTCCTGTTCGGCGCGGAAGATTATGCGGTCATCGGGAGAAAAAAGTATAATATTACTGGATAACCGGTTATACAGGTAATTTTTACCCTGATTGCGTTTTTATATTATTAATATTTATATATTTATCCTAAGCTTATATTGTTTGGTTATCGATGATAGAGACGACGGCGATAGGGAGACGCTTCGGGGACTTTACGGCAGTAGAAGGCCTGGACCTGTCTGTGAAGTCAGGCGAGGTCTTCGGCTTTCTGGGCCCGAACGGAGCCGGCAAGACGACGACGGTACGCATGCTTGCCTGCCTTATCAAGCCAACATCAGGGACGGCCACCATCGGCGGCCTGCATGTCGACGTCCCGGAGGAAGCCCGCAGAATTCGCCGGACAGTCGGCATACTGACCGAGCGCTCAGGGTTCTACGACAATCTCACCGCGTATAAGAACCTGCGTTTCTACGCCGATCTATACGGCGTCGACCGCAGAAAGGCAGACAAAGGCATCGATGGCCTCCTCAACTCGTTCGCCATGAGCAAATGGAAAGAGGTAAAAGTCGGCGGCTTTTCCAAAGGCATGCGGCAAAAGCTCGCGCTGATCAGGTGCCTGGTACACGATCCCGAAGTGCTGTTCCTGGACGAGCCCACCTCGGGACTTGACCCGGAGTCCGCACGCTTTGTCCGCGACGCCATCATGCAGCTCAAAAAGGAAGGACGGACGATATTCCTGTGCACCCATAACCTCGACGAGGCCGAGCGCCTTTGCGATAAAGTCGCCATCGTCAACCGCCGGCTGCTCTATGAAGGCACGCCGGAGAAGCTCAAGGACGCAGCTTACGGACGGAGGGTCATCGTCCGGCTGGAACGCATGATGGGACAGGTCAACAACGCTGTCTCAAGTCTGGACACGGTCGGTGCAGTCCGGCTAGAAAACGACCGGATGATCCTGGAAGTGCGAGACCCGGACAGGAACTGCGCAGACATCGTCAATACTATCGTGCGGGCCGGCGGAAGAATACGGTCGGTAGGGGAACATAGCCACTCTCTCGAAGACGTATACATGAAGCTGGTCGGTGATCGCAATGAGCACTGATTTCCTGATCGTCATGCGGAAGGACCTCGACGAGGTGATGAGGAACAGGTACATCGTGTCGAGCATGGCCACCTTCCCGGTACTTTTCTCCATTGTCATCCCGTTGCTCTACCTGTTCACCATACCATCCAGCGTTACACAGGCAGACGTAGCTGCCCTGGGCAATATCGTGCAGGGATTCGCCTCGATGTCGCCCCGGCAGGCGATGATCGCCTTTCTCGTGCAGAGCAACCTGCCCTTCTACCTGCTCATGCCCGGCGTCATGCCCACGCTGATCGCCGCATACAGCATAGCAGGAGAAAAGAAGAACGGCACCCTCGAGCCCATGTTGGCTACGCCGGTAAAAACAGCAGACATCCTGCTGGGCAAGACCCTTGCCGCAGTCCTGCCGTCGGTGCTGATCACCTGGATATCCTTCCTCGTCTACATGGCCCTGGTCAATGGCATAACTTCCGGGTCCTACGGCTTCACTGTCATGCCCGATGCCCAGTGGGCGATCGCGCTGTTCGTCGCCGGGCCACTCATAGCCATACTGTCCGTCTATGCCTCGATCATGGTATCCGCCCGGATGTCCGACGTGCGCGCGGCCCAGCAAGTAAGCGCGGCGCTGGTGGTGCCGATCATGGGACTCTTCGTGCTGCAGCTGTTCGGCATGGTCACACTGAGCCTCGAAGTGATCGTCGCAATCAGCGCAGGGCTGCTCGTGCTGGATGTCGTCCTCATAAAGATAGGTACCGAGTTGTTCCGCAGAGAAGAGATACTGACGAAATGGGGATAAAGCCGCTAAGGGTCTAAGAGAAGGCGCCAAGGCGCCACTTTTAGCACCGAAAGGTTTCAAGGCGCCAGGCTTTTTTAAATTTCAAGATTCCAAGGCACTAAGAGCACTATATTGTTAACAATGAACGATGACTTAGACCCTTAGCGACTTGGTACGGTCATCTGAAGCCGAGGTTGCGCGCGACCAGGATGCTCAAATCGGTAACACCGGGCACGTCCTCGGACAGGTGAATCCGGCACTGCGGGCAGGCCGTCACTACCTCGTCGGCTTCCAGCTTCCGCACTTCGTCGGCCCGCCTCGCTTTCAGCCTGCGGGAGAGACGCACATCGTTCCGCCGCACACCGCCGCCGGCACCGCAACAGCGGTCGGGCTCCGGCAGCCGCTCGTAGACATACATCGCAGACAGGATACGTTCCGCGGCCACCATCGTGTACGGGGACACATTCCGGTAGAGGTGACAGGGGTACTGCATCGTCGCTTTTTTATCCGACCGTTCCAGCTCGCGGAAAAGACCATAGCGATCGTACAGGTCGAGGTAATGGACCACGTCGAAGTCGTCCTGGTACTCCATCAGCGTCGAAGTGCAGCCCGGGCAGGAAGTGACAATGGTCTCCACGCCCAGCGACTTCATCACGCCGAGATTCTTTTCGAGCATGGTCTTCGCCAGGTCGAAGCGCCCGATGCGGTTCAGCGGCGATCCGCAGCACACCTCCGGTATGCGAGTGAACCCGATGCCGAGATAGTCGAGCGTATGACATACAGCTTCGGCAATGTCGGGCAACCGGTAATTCGTGAGACATCCTGCGAAGTATGCGACACGACAGCTCTTCGTCTCGACCACCATCGGCTGCGCAGGCACGATAGAAGCGCCGTACGTCAAGATGTTGGCCAGCGTCTCCAGATACCCGGGCGTGCTGATATGGTCCCGCATCCGCTCGATGGCTTTGGTGATGCTGACGCCCGCAGGACAGGAGGCCACGCAGCGATTGCACGTCGTACAGTTGACAACCTCGTCATCAGGTATACCGGTCCGGTCCTGGTCAATGGCTCGCAAGGCACTAAGCTCCGACGGGCAGACCATCTCGCAGATGCCGCACTTGATGCACTTTTCTACGGTGCCGCTCACAGGCCGTCCCCCGCATGGTATCCGGTCCTCAACGCTTCGTAGAGCCCGAACCCGGTGGCAACCGCCCCGGCCGCCCGGACGTTCCTGAACCCGCCGGTCGCAGGCAGGAAGGTGCCGATGCCTTTGAACATCAGCGGGTGATCCGACGAGAACGAACGGCCGAGATCGGCTTCGATGTCGCCGATCACCGTCCCTGTCAGAGGCTCGTAGACACAGTCGCGTTCCAGCCTGAACCCGGTTAATGGGCCGCCTGTGGCCAGTACCAGGCTGGTCGCCTCGATGAGAATACCCCTTTTTCCTTTGGTACCCATACGGCCTCTTGCACCGCTATCGATTGACTCGATGTCAGTAGTCTCCAATACCGTGATGTCCCGGTTCCTGTCGACTACCTCCCGGAGGACCCGCAACAGGCGCAGGCCAAGGACAGAGGGCGCCGTAACGTACTCAAAAACCCGGGCCCCCGATGCCCGCTCCAGCCGTTTACGAGCCTGATGCACGCGCGTCACGCCAAGCACCGGCGGCAGCAGGTAGCCTTCCGCGCCCACTTTTGCCAGCGCTTCGCCAATCTCGTCCAGCCATGCGTCGTCCGCCTCGATCATGTGCGCGACCTCCTGGAAGGAGCGCCCTGCAAAAGAGCCTATTCCGAGTGCAATCCCGCCATCAACTGGCCGGTCATCAAGCGATACGATAACAGGAGAGCCCTTGAAGTCTGTGGTCTGCTGGACAAGGCCGCTGCGGAGAGCACGCATATCAGTCATGCAGTGCCCTTCATTGTAGGGACAGCAGGAATCCTGCAATGTCCGCAAAAACCAGCGCTCGGCCTCTTCATCCCTGCGCTCCGGCACGGAAAGGACACCGCCTGAGATGGCCGTAGCGCCCAGCCCGGCAGCCACGACCAGGGTCTTGCCCCGGAGACGCAGCGCAGCAGCCATGCCCGCGAGGCCAGAGCCTACCACGAGGTTATCACATTCCAGACACAGCACATCCGACGTCATACCAGCGCCCTACAGTAAAACCTACAATTAAAAGGCCGGGGGCGACTATGAACTTTGTGATTGCCTCTGATGAGGCTTTCGTGTTTTTCACAGGCAACCGTTATGCCATCGGGCTCTGAATATTTTAGCAGGTATGCACATGGCTACAGCGAAGGACCCGGGAAGGGTGGCAGGAGGCCGCAAGGCGGCGAAGACCGCCAAGGATCGCTACGGAAGCAACTTCCACCGCGATGTAGGCGCCAAAGGCGGCCGCAGCACATCGTCCCGTCACGGGAGCGAATTTTTCGAGAACATCGGACGCAAGGGCGGCATGAGCTGAGAGGCCACGGAGATTTAATGAGGTCGCAGAGTGCACACACAGAGGGCACAGAGGTACACAGAGGTCTGTTTTAACAACAGGGCTCTCACATCAGCCTTTTTCTTAAAATCCTCTGTGTCGTCCTCTGTGACCTCTGTGACCTCTGTGTGAAGCTCTGTGACCTCTTGAAACCTCCGTGACCTCACAAATCCGCGTTTTCTGCCCCGCAATGCTAAGTACCCGCCCGCCAAAGAATGCTGAACGCGACGGGGGTAACCATTGACGAAGAACATTGAGAGCATGGCGGGCGACGAGAGAAATGAGGGCCGGGAAAGTGGGGCCGGTATGGACTGCATGGATTGTATTTTCTGGTATCGCTGCAGGCTCGGAGGCATCGATTGCGAGCTGAAGGAGCGATAATGTCCCGCGGGGGCATGCGCAATGAGGATCGGCTTTGCGGCCATTCCGCTTAATAAAAGGCTCCTGCCGGTGACCAGCAAGAAAAGCGCCAGAGAGACCGTGCTTCGCCTGGCGAATGTTGCGGACTACGTCGCAGGCATCGGCATAGACTTCTACCGCATACCTGCCAATATATCGCCATATGAAAGCCTCGAGCAGATCGAGGAAGCGAAAGCACAGATACGCGAACTGGGGGCGATGTTCCGGCGGCTGGACATACGGACCTGCTTCCACGTGACCTATTATTGTATCCTTAACAGCCCCGACCGCACAGTAGTCGATAATTCGATCAAAGAGCTGGAATGCCTGGCTGCATTTGACCGGTATGCAGGCGGCGGCAACCACATCGAAATCCATGCGGGAGGCTCGTATGGTGACCGGGAAACGGCCATCAGGCGGTTCATTGATCGCGCGCTGGGCCTCGACGAATACGTTTTCAGGATGCTGCGCCTCGAGAACGAGGAGCACCCGGGCAAGATAGGTACAGTCGATGAGCTAAAATCGATTAACAGAGAGACAGGCATACCGCTGCTCTTTGACGTGGCCCATTACCGTGTGAACCCGCTGGAGAATGCACCTGCCGCCCAGGGGTATCGTAGAGGAATTTCCTGTCCACCTGGCAGGGCGCGACAACGTATCCCGTGCTGCACTATTCGACCACCAGCCCGGATTCCGGCACGCACCTGCCGGTAGACCCTGCCAGGCTTCTGGGAGTACGTCGATGCTGCTGCATGGCCTTGGCTTTGACGTCATGCTGGAGACCAAGGAGAAAGAGAAGGATGTGCTCAAGGTCAGGAGATACAGGCGTAGCCAGTCCGTCATGGCCTGAACACAGGCCCGGTGCCGATGATGAGACACTAAAACAGTAAAAGACAGCCAGGATAACAGAAGACGGGAGACAGGGCTTTAACCCCGTCACCTGCCCGCTAAAAAAAGCCGAGAATCATTTTAACATTCCTGTCAAACATCGCACAGGGAATACAAAATGAAGATATTGATATTGCTGATAATCGCCATTGTGGTGGCCGTCATCCAGGTGGCTAACGTACAGGCGCAGTGCGATGGGGCCCCGAAACCGTCGGGACCGACGCCCTGGCCAGCGGGCGGATCGGAAAAAGCTGCCGGATCGCCCGCTATGTGCCAGGTGGCCAATATAGCGGTCGACTTCAGCAGGGCTGATTAGCCCATCTTCACCGTCTTCATGATGCCTACAGCCTTCTGTGATATTAGCCATCGATGTCGCGTAGGCCAGCCGCATATAGCCTTTACCGCACGTGCCGAACGCCGTTCCCGGCGTGGCGATTACGCCTTTCTTGATGAGCTCGGTCACGACGCGGGCCTCGTCCCCTACCTTCGGGAAGGCGTAGAACGCGCCCTGCGGGCGCACGCACGCGACGCCCATGGCGTTCAGCTCGGTGACCAGGTAGTCCCGCCGCTTCCGGAACTCGTCCCTCATGATGCCCACGGATTCCTGCGGGCCGGTGATCGCGGCGAGGGCGGCCTTCTGAGAGACTGAGCACGCGCAGGCCTGCACGTACTGGTGGACTTTGATCATCTGCTCGGTGTACTCGGGACGTGCGGCGACGTAGCCGATGCGCCAGCCGGTCATGGCGTACGTCTTCGACGCGGCGTTTACAGTGATCACGTTGTCCGAGAACTGCCCGGGGCTGACATGCTCGCCGTCGTAGATGAAGTGCTCGTAGACCTCATCCGAGATGACGGTGATATCTTTGTCCTCGGCGATCTCTGCGATCGCTTTTACTTCGGCTTTCGTCTGGATGGTACCGGTGGGGTTGGAAGGTGAGTTCAATACGATCGCACGGGTCCTGCCCGTAATGTATTCCTTCAACGTCTCCGGGTCATAGCGCAGCCGCTCGCCCAGCGGCACGCCTACAGGCGTCGCATCGGCCAGCACGGTCAGCGCACTGTACGAGACGAAACCCGGGTCGGGGACGAGCACCTCGTCGCCCTTGCCGCATAATGCCTCTATGGCAAGGTGCAGCGCCTCGCTGGCGCCCGATGTGATCATGATCTCGCTCGGGCTTATAGTCGAGGTGATTCTCTCTCTTGAATTTCCCGGACAGCGCCTCGCGCAGCTCCGGGATGCCCATGTTGACCGTATAGGCGGTGAAGCCCTCGTCGATCGCCTTTATCGCGGCGTCCTTGATATGCTGTGGGGTGTCGAAGTCTGGCTGGCCCAGACCGAGGTTGATAGCGCCGGGGCCGGCGCCCTCGAACATCTTCCGGATGCCGGAGATGTTGATGCCCTGGACTCTTTTGTCGAAGTGGATGGCCATGCGATGCTCACCTTGCTATTGATTGTCATAGTACGAATGCGCGGCGCGGATAAAATAGCTTTCGCAGGACTATGTGCCAGGCAATAAGCATATCAACATGGTACGACTTTTATTCGGAATAGTGATATCATGGCGTACGAGGTCTCGATCGTCAGGTGCGATACTTATGACGAAGGCAAAGTCAGGGCTGCTGTCGAGGAGAGCCTGAAGCCGCTCGGCGGCCTCGGCAGCGTGGTCAAAAAGGGCGACCGCGTGCTGATCAAGCTCAACCTGCTCAGCTCGAAGAAGCCGGAGCAGGCCGTCACCACCCACCCGGCGCTGGCGAAGGTCATCGTCCGGATGGTGCAGGAGATCGGCGGGGTGCCCATGCTGGGCGACTCGCCGGGCGGCAGCAACACCGGGACATCCTATAAAGCTCTGCTGAAGAACACGGGCATCCAGACAGTCGCCGACGAGACCGGCTGCGAGATCGTGAGCTTCGACGAGGCGGCCGAAGTGTCCCCTGAGAAGGCGCGCACCTTTAAGAAACTGAAGATCGCGAAGGCCGTTACCGAGGCAGACGTGATCATCGGCCTGCCGAAGCTCAAGACGCATTCACTGACCTTCTACACCGGCGCCGTCAAGCTGCTCTACGGGTACATCCCCGGCGTGACGAAGACCGAGTACCACCTGCACACAGGACGTGACGTAAGCCTCTTCGCCGAGATGCTCCTTGACGTTTACGAAGCCCGGCCACCAGACCTGTACATCATGGACGCCGTGGTCGGCATGGAGGGTAACGGCCCTTCCGGCGGCACGCCGCGTAATATCGGGCTGATCATGGCCAGCCGCAGCGCAACGGCCATGGACTTCGTCGCCACGACCATCATCGGCATGGACCCGCTGTCTGTCCCCACGGTGAAGAAGGCGTTCGAGCGCGGCAACGGCCCCGGAAAGCTGGACGAGATCAAAGCCCATGGCGAAAGCGTTGCCTCCGTGACTATCAAAGACTTCAAGAAAGCCCGGACTATGGACACGTCCCGCATGCCCCCGGCACTCATGAGTGTCCTGACACGCCTGGGCGGCTCCCGGCCGCAGATCGACAAAAGCAAATGTAAGAAGTGCGGTATCTGCGCTGAAGACTGCCCGCCGAAAGCGATGACCTTCATCGCAGGGTCCGTGCCCAAAATCGACTACGGCAAATGCATCCGGTGCTACTGCTGCCAGGAGCTGTGCCCCCAGAACGCAGTCAGCGTCCGCACCCCCCTGCTCCGACGCCTGATAAACATAAGTGCAGTTCTAAGTAGCGCTTAGGCGCCATTTGCACCCGAAGTTTCAGGCGCCAAGTCATTTTTAAATTTAAGAACCAGGTACAAAGAGCCATATAATGAGTCAACGACTGATCCTGGCAAATTTATGACTTGGCGCCTTGAAACCTTTCGGTGCTAAGAGGCCCCTGGCGCTTACCTTAGCGCCTTCTCTTAGTTCCTTAGAGTCTTAAGCGGACTCGACGGCTTCAGGATGGCGGTGAATATGTCCCGCGAGCATGCGGCCGAAGTCGATGCATATCTCCCGGTTCAGCTTGCGCCAGGGCCCGACCGCGGCGTCGAAGGACGTCTCGTAGATAACGTTGCCCCTGCAGTCCGCCTGGAGCTCGTCCAGGTACCGGCGCACCATGAAGTTGCGCATGCCGAAGACGCCTGCGTAGCATACCACGAACAGCGCGATGTTGTGTCCCCGCAGGTCGTCGCGCCGCAGGAATCGCAGCACGCTCTCCAGCGGTCGCTCGCCGTAGATGGGCGATCCGGCCACTATCAGGTCATAGTTCAGTGTGCTGGCTTTGAATTTCGCATCCAGCACGTCCACGCACGCGCCCCGCGATACGGCACCGTCCCTGATCCAGCCGATGATCTCCTTCGTGGTCCCGCCTTTCGTGTCATAGACGATGAGTATGCGTTTCATGCAGATGTACGACCCCAAATCAAACGTAGATCATTCACCCTTAATATTTATCAACTTTCTATGATAAACGGCGTAATAATGGCCATGTAATGCAAAAATAGGCAGCAATACCGAAAGATAATGGTAAACTCGCCGTTTTTATTGCCTGTTTCTTAATGAACGGCGGAACAGCAATCACTGGCATACCAGGGCTGCAGGGACTGCCGCACGAGGAAACCCGGGTTAAACAGGCGTGCGGAAAGGGTAACATCAGGGCGGCAAGCGTGACATGACGGCTCCGGGTATCTGGCAGTAAACGCGACTTTAGTGCTCCTATCCACCGAATTGTTTACAAAAAGATTATAAATCATAACGCGACATCGGTTTGATGACAGCAAATAGAGTATTAACAGCACTGGTCGTGTCAGCCGTTCTGGCGACTCTGCTCTCTGCAGGGATCGCGCTCACACACGGCGCCCCGGCACCTGCGGTCGCGCAGGGGACCACCGCTGTCACACAGCGGACCACCGCTGTCACACAGCGGTACACAATGGCGGACGTCGATTCCGCCCTGGCTTCGGGCCCCGTCTTCCTCGAGTTCGAGACAAAGGAGTGCGGCTATTGCAAACAGCAAAGGCCCATCTCTGAGGCACTCGCAGACGAGTACAAAGGGAAGGTGACGTTCATCTTCGTGGACGCCAACGAGAACCGCGAGCTTGCAAGGGCGTTCCAGGTTTCGGGCGTGCCCCAGATGGACATCGTCCTCGAAAAATCGACGGGCGGTTATACGTACGTCGACAAGGACGGGAAGACATCGGGCAGCGTAGGAGCATCCCGGTTCCTTGGCCTGACCCAGAAGGACACGCTGACAACGGCTCTCGACGCGGCAGTGCGCTTGAGAGGACAATAAATTGGAAATCGTAGTGCTTGGAACCGCAGTTCTGGCCGGCGTGGCGAGCATCATGTCGCCGTGCGTGTTGCCCCTCCTCCCGGGAGTCATGGCGTACTCCACGGAACGGAGCAAGGTCACGCCGCTGGCTATCGTAGCAGGGCTAGCCCTGTCGTTCACGATCATGGGGGTAGCGTCGGCTGCGCTGGGCTCCTTTATTTTTGATTATATAGACTATATCAAGATCGCTTCCGGCCTGATGATACTGGTCATGGGCCTGTACCTGCTCCTGGAAGTCGTGGAGAATGTCGTGCTCCGTGCCTGGCAGCACGTGCCGATCTCCAGGGTCGGGCTCCCGCAGGCAGAGGAAGGAGGGCTGCTCGGCGGCTTCCTGCTGGGTGCCAGCCTGGGCATCGTATGGATGCCGTGCATCGGCCCCATTCTGGCGTCTATCCTGCTTGTCGTGGCGCAGCAGGGCACCATGTTCTACGGCGGCGTCCTGCTGTTCGCCTATTCCATGGGCCTGGGCGTGCCCATGCTCGCCATCGCGTACTCCTCGAGCTTCATCTCCGGGAAGGTCAGGCCATTCGTGAAACATACGATGCTGGTGCGCAAGATAGCGGGGATAGTCCTGATAGTCGTAGGTATCTACTACCTTAGCGGCGTCATAGGCCTGAGCCTGCCATTGTTATCCTGACTGCAGGCATAAATCCATGTACTCCGGCCGCATGCCGCAAAGCAGTCCGTTCCGGGCAGCTTTGCCATGACAAAGCTGCCCCGGTAAAACATTGCAATACTACCCCCGTTCCGGACGGGCGTGAATATATGGCCGTCTCGTGCCATGTACCCTGCAGACAGAAGCAATCGTGCAGGAATCTATGTAATTTCGGTCTCCGGCAGAAAAAAACCCCGATACTGATTTTATTGCACCGGCACATTGACGGTCGTTTTTTACCTGTTTGCGATGACATGGCGATTGCCCCTGATCCGTTAATACGGCAGACACCGGGACTTTACTATTGGATAATTAGCAAACTGCAACAAAAAGGCTAAATAACATCCAAATAAATTATGTTACGGGCGTTTAAGGCATAATAATCCGTATATTTATGGCCTGGGGCGCCACACAGGAATGCAAACCCTGTGTCGGCAACTGCGACTGAAATAAATGCAGCACCGGGGGAATAAAATGGCATATGAGGATTTGGTTCTGTTCGTCAGCTTCGGATGGTTCATTAGCGTGGCCGTTATCTTTGTCATGTACTTGAGGATCAGGCAGCTATCGGAAGAGGTAAAGATTATCAAGAACACTGTACAGCTCGCCGACGACGAGATGACCGGGCCGGAGCATACAATAGCCGAGGGAAGCAAAACCTGAGCGATTCTTTTTTTCTATATTGAAACAATAACCATATATTCAGGCAGCGATCAGTATCTATTACGGACTTGTTCCGGGCAGGGAGATGCCATAAAGCAAATGTGTCGTGCCGAGCATCCGAATTCGGCCGGCTCCAGCCCAACGAGCTTAAAGGGGCACCACGGTACCGGTATAAGGTCCGGTCGATACGGCAGACCCTAAACTCCGTCCCTTCTGCGGATAAGGTATAAACCCCGTGCTCAGTCAGCCGAGCATAAACGCTGATGGTGAGGGAGATCACCAGAAAAAAAGCAAAGTCTGTTGACCGACTCTAAAAGTCACCGTGGGGAGTCACGTTAAAAGCAAACGCCAGGTCCGCCAGCGTCTAAAGAGGCTCAAGTAGGGAGCTACTATAAAGCAAAGTCCACTCAGCGACTCTAAACAGTTCAACGTTGAGACCGGAAGGGCGGTTTGCTTCCGGAGCTGCCGCCCTCCCAGTACTGTTTTATAGTTCTTTTATCTCAGCGCTATATGCCGGAAATCCGGCGCGCTTTAAACCGCCTGTACTAGTCATTCGTGAATCGTTGTATACGCTGATAAGGTACGCAATAACACAGATTCACAGGGTTCACAGAGTTTTATTTAGAATGATACAGTGACCATTCCTTTAAAGTGACGTAACCCGTGAACTCTGTGTTGAATGCCTTCTCAGCCAGGTAAAACAAGAAAATATGCCAGGAGCTTCGCCGGCCCTGGCCAGAGTGGTCCGGAAGCATGTCCGGGCGCCCGCGCGTGCGAGCGGCCGCATATTCCGGTATTATACCGCACTTATAAAATTATGCAGACGATGCCGCCATCCCTTCGATACGCTCATTGACGTAGTCGGCGTATGTGGGCACTTTATCCCAGGCCTCGTCAGCCCGGTTCCGGTTCGCGTAGAGGCCGAGCTTGCGCTCCATATCAAGCCGCTCCTGTACGATTTCGCTCACGAACCGTTCCCACTGTTCCCGGTAGTCGTTGATGCAGTAGATCATGAAGTTCTCGAAGGAGGTCTCGTCGTCGATGAAATCTACCAGCTCCGGCCGGTCCTCGACGGCCTCGAAGAACAGTGCGATGAGCGCGTTGTACTGGTCCTCGGTGCGGAACATGATGCGCTTCTGCTGGTTGATGCCGCTGATGCGCGTCTTGAGGTCCAGCTTCCCCGCCTTTTTAAGCTCCTTCCCGATCTTCTGTACCGTACGCTGCATCATGGGCTTCGCGACATCGTCCAGCTTGTAGACCAGCAGATCCTGTAGCAGGTCCGCCTCTACAAAAGCGTTCACGTCTCCATTGATAAACAGCTCAGTGATGTAGCCTGCCAGGTGACCCAGCACCGCATTCTCTTTCGGCTCTGCTTGTTCGACTTTCTTTGCCTTCGCCATAACCTTTGCTCCGCGCAGCACTAAATACGCGCGATATGTCATAAATCTTGGCATTGAACTGGTTTTTGCGGGGCTGTCGGGGGGCTTTGTTCCAAAAAAGCCCCCCTGACTCGCAACGCTTGACATGTATGCCGAAGGCATCTATGCGATAGTTTTTGAGGGGCGCACGGGGAACTTTTTACCAAAAAGTTCCCCTGACACATGCCAAAACAGTATCAAATATGCCTCCATGGCCTGACCTTTATGTTATCGGCCAGGGGACTTCAGTGCCACGAAGTCACTCGCTTCCAGCTTGTACACCGCGGATTTCCTCGATGTCAGCGTTTCCATGTCAAGATCGGTGAAGCCATGCCTCGCCGCGACATTCTTCGCCCCGCCCCGCTGGTCTGCAGTGTCTCGTAGCGCCCTGCCGGCTTGCTCCTTCTCGGCCTTGCTGGTCACCTTGGTCAACTGGCCCATCAGCGTTATGGTACAGAAGTCCGGCGTCTCGGCGCAGAAGTTATCGACTTCTACGCTCACGTTGGGATCGTTATTGATCAGGTCCATCTTGCGGCCGTAGTCGGCGAAGTGGAAGTACATCTCGCCGTCGTCGGAGTACACGTAGTCCAGCGCGATGATGTAGGGCTGCGGACGGTCGTTCAGAGCCATGCGGCAGATCTTTTGTGAAGCCAGCAGCCGCTCGATCTCTTCTGGAGCCATTTCGGGCAGCTTTACAATTTCCTGTTGTCCGGATGATTGAGCCATCGATAAACACCATTGAAAAGTGTGGCGCAGGATTTAAAAATCTATGACACGGAGCCCACGAATTTTTCCCTGGCATGCGTAAATAGTGTTATTCCGGGACAAAACTGTTAAGCTTTGTCTGCCGGGCCTCACATTGTTCGCCAGGGATCTCGACAGGGTACAGGCCAGTCAGGCAGCCTGTGCACAGGTCTTCCTTCGGGATGCCTATGGACTCGATCAGCCCGTCCAGCGAGATGTAGTACAGTGAGTCGGCGCCGATGAGGAACTCCACGCCCTTGACGGACTTGTGCGCGGCAATCAGCTCCTCGCGGGTGGCCATGTCGATGCCCAGGTAGCACGGCGATATGATGGGCGGGCTGCCGATGCGCGCGTGTATCTTGTGTGCGCCGGAGCGGCGGATGAGGTCGATGATCCTCCGGGAGGTCGTGCCCCGCACGATACTGTCGTCGATCAGGATGACGTCCTTGCCGTTCACGTTCTCTTTGACTGTGTTCAGCTTCAGGCGTACCGCGGTCTCACGCAGGTCCTGGCCTGGCATGATGAATGTACGCCCGACGTAACGGTTCTTGATCAGGCCTTCGGCATAGCGCACGCCGGAGGCACCTGAATAGCCGATGGCGGAAGTGATCCCGGAGTCAGGCACCGGGGACACGATGTCGGCTGCTGTCGGGCACTCTTTCGCCAGCATTTCGCCGATCCTGTGCCGGACCTTGTAGACGAGCCTGCCGTCCATGATGGAGTCGGGACGGGCGAAGTAGACGAACTCGAACATGCAATAGGAATGATTTTTACAGCGGAACAGCTTGTGGCTCTCGATGCGGTCGCTTAGTACCACCATCTCGCCGGGAGCCACGTCGCGGATGAGCTCGCCGTTGACCGTGTCGATGGCGCAGCTCTCCGAAGTCAGGATCAGCCCGTTGTCGATGCGCCCGATGCACAGTGGCTTGAATCCGAGCGGGTCACGGACGCCGATAATCTTGTCCTCGATCAGGATGACCAGTGAGTATGAGCCAGTCAGCTTACGCATGGTCTCCCGGACGGCCTCCACGAGGTCGTTGCGCATGAGCTCTTTTACGAGCAGGTGAGCGATGACCTCCGTGTCCGAGTCGGACGTGAAAATCCGGCCGTCAGCCTCCAGGTCTTTCTTAAGCTCACGGTAGTTGACCAGGTTGCCGTTGTGGGCAAGCGCGATGGTGCCGCCCTTGTACTGGACGGTGAACGGCTGGCAATTCTCGATGCGAGAGCTGCCAGTGGTAGAATAGCGTACGTGCCCGATGCCTGCAAAGCCCGAGAGCCGCTGCAGGCGCTCGCGGCTGAAATAGTCCGTAACCAGGCCCATGCCCTTGTCAGCAATGACGTTGCTGCCGCTGGTCACCGCAATGCCCGAGGACTCCTGCCCCCGGTGCTGCAGCGCCTGCATAGCATAATAAATGTATATGGCCGCAGCGTCCTTGTTTTTTTCCCGATCGAACCAGACGCCGACGACGCCACATTTGTCCTTCACAGCGCATGCACCTTTAGAGCACTACGATAGTGCCATTTTCAAATGCTATTGAACCCTGCGGGTACATATAGTTTTTTTAAATGAAAGAAAAATAAGGGGTTTTTACCATGTGTGACGGGCGAGATGGCTGTGCCAGCTCCACTTGTTGAGCTTGGCAGACCTGCCGAAGCCGCAAGAGGCGCAGACCTTCTTGTTGAAGTTGAAGGACACTTTGCCGCAACGCCTGCAGACTGTGTGTACCCTCTTCTGCCGCTTGCCCTGTGATGGAGTTCCTTTTGTCATTGTGATTCACCTTTTCCGCGTTAATAGTGCACGTCTTGTTTATTAAGATTACGGTGAGACGTAAACCACCGTGTCGCCCCGCACGATGATGGTGCCCAGCTTCTTGGACTGCTCGTTCTCCTTCAGCTCTTCCGCGTTATCGAGGACGAGGTTCATGTGCATGTCATAGCCCTGGAGCTCGCCTCTGAACTCCCTGCCGCCCTTCAGGCGCACGATTACGGGAGAGTTCAAGGCCTCGTTCAGGACATCAAGGGGTCTCTGGCTCATATAATTCCTCCGCCGAAATAATATTCAGTGAATGTCGATGTGACTTAATCTCGCGAACCATATTTATACTTATCGCAGCGACGTTCCGTCGGCCGCGTTCTGATGTAATCAGATGGGCGGCCGATCGTTATATCCTTTTGCACTTTTTTCACTCGTCAGCCGGCACCCCGGATAGACACCGCCATACTGCTTGTTTCCACAGTTGTTGCCGGTATGATCACATGCGTGAGTATATTTGTATAAAACTTAATATTAAAAGAGCTTCATATATAATAATTTGAATCGAGTGTGCATAATGCAGATCGGAGAGAAAAACGGCGAGGCACGCACGGGCCGCCCGGATGATCAGCCGATCGGCAGGCTTGAGGAGATGCAGGGACAGATAGACCGGCTCCGGGGCAGGTTCAACCGGTGCAAGGAAGCGGAGCGGGAACTGAAAGCCGCCAACCGCGCCCTGATGACGTTGTCCCGGTGCATCGAGGCAATGACACACGCGACAGACGAAAAAAGTCTGCTGCGGAATATCTGCCATATTGTCACCGACATCGGCGGGTACCGCATGGCATGGATTGGCTACGCGGAACAGGACGACCGCAGGAGCGTCAGGCCGGTGGCCGACAGCGGTTACGAGAGAGGGTACCTGCTGAATGTTAAAATCACATGGTCAGGCGACGACGTGCGCGGGCGCGGGCCTACCGGGTCGGCGATCCGTACAGGGAAAACACAGGTCATCCGGCACGTGGAAACGGACGAGCGCTTCAAGCCGTGGCAGGCGGAGGCGGAAAAACGCGGCTACAGGTCGGTCCTCGGCCTTCCGCTTATCTACGACGACACGATTTTAGGGGCATTGACGATATACTCTGAGCGTCCGGACGCCTTCGACAGCGATGAAGTCTCGCTGCTGAGCGAGCTGGCTGACGAGCTGTCCTACGGCATCATGGCCCTGCGCGACAGGGCTGAGCGCATCAAGGTCGAGAAAGCCCTGGAAGAGTCCAAGGCGCAGGTGGAACTGTACCTGGACCTGATGGGCCATGACATTAACAACATGAACCAGATTGCCATCGGCTTCCTGGAGATCGCCCTGAATAAGCTCAGGGAAGCAGGCCGGCTCGACATAACCGACGAGGAACTCATTACCAGGCCCGTCGAGGCCCTGGGCAACAGCTCGGCGCTCATCAGCAGTGTCAGGAAACTTCAGAAAGAGCGATCAGGAGAGCTGGCGGCGAAGATCATCGACCTGAACCGTCTCCTCTTAGAGATCTGCGATGAGTTCGAAAAAGTCCCGGGCAGGGTCGTCGCTATCAGGTTCCGCGAGAGGTGTAGCTGCACAGTGCAGGCGAACGACCTGCTCAAGGACGTGTTCGTCAACATCGTGGGGAACGCGATCAAGCACTCGACAGGCCCACTTGCCATCGACATCAGTTTGCAGTGTGCCGACAGGCCGGAAGGAAAAGCCTGCGTGGTCACCATCGAGGACAACGGCCCGGGCATACCCGACGAACTGAAAGCCGTTTTCCTTTCAGGCAGCAAGAGCAACGGGGAACATATGACAGGCAAGGGACTCGGCCTGTGCATCGTCAGGACACTCGTAGAGGACTACATGGGCAAAGTCCTGGTAGAAGACCGTGTCCCGGGCGACCATTCGCAGGGATGCCGGTTCGTCGTGGAACTGCCTGCCGTCGGCGAATGAGCCACTATGTCAATGCAGGCGCGTTTGGCCCGAAACCGCCTCTACCACTACAATGTTTATATACAAGAATAGCACATTGAGCTTTAACAACGAGCAGAAGCCCGTCCGTCAGGCGTATAGATGCGCCAGCGGGCTACTGGAAGCGGGGTTTAGTCTTTGAGGATCAAGGCCAGACATCATTTGAGGGAGGATGCCGTAAAAAATGTCCTTGACAGCCTGAGGGCATCTTTTGGTGACGACATCAGCCAGGCGTTCGCCGGCAAGACGCTGGAGATAGCTGAGACGGACGAGTCACAGGAGTTCATCCTGGTCAACGGGCAGCCATGGCTATTCTCGGTGGAGAGCTCAGTGTTCTTCCCGACGATCAGGGGCGCCATGTTCATCAAGCCCAAAAAGAAGATCGTTACCGTGGATATGGGCGCGGTCAAGTTCGTCGCCAAGGGCGCAGACATCATGAGCCCGGGCATCGTCGACGTAGATACCGGCATACGCAGAGGCGATCTTGTAGTCATTTGCGACGAGGTCCACGGCAAGCCGCTGGCCATCGGCCGGGCGATGGTCAACGCCGACGCGATGATGGGCAACCGGGGCAAGGCGGTGAAGTCGTTACACTACGTAGGCGACCGCATCTGGAACCTCGAGCTGTGAGCGACCGACAAGCTATTATTTAAGTTGCAATTTACTATTATCAATCATATTTAACAACTAAGGCAAATCAGAGGGATGGATTACAAATGGCTAGCAAAGGATTACTAGGTAAAGTGTTCGGCGGAAAGACCGAGAGCGAAGAAGACGATTATACCGAGATCGACCTGGGCGACATGGACCAGGCTGTCGGTTCCGGCCCCGCAGAGACCTACGTAAGGGTCGCGGAGCTTTCGAACCTGTCACAGATCCCGGAGCTGAAGCGCGAAATCTACAACGGCAACATCGTGGTCGTGGACATTTCCCCGGTCAAGGGCGACAGCCTCACCAGGGACCGCGCGCTGAAGGACCTGAAACAGGTAGCGTCCGACGTCAGAGGCGACATCGCGATGATCAAGGATGACAACCTCATCGTCGTCACCCCGATGTCCATCAAGATCGACAGGACAAAGTTTACAGGCAAGTAAGGTGCTCAGTGAGTCGATGAGAGAATCGACCGGAGATCACTTTCTTACAGCCGCCACGGAAGCCGTTCACTGTCCTGTTTGCCACTGCGCTCTCGAGATGCGATGGCACCAGGACAACATCCCTTATTTCGGCGACGTGATGGAGATCAGTACCGTCTGCGCCTGCGGGTTCAGGTATGCAGACACGCTTATTCTGGGCCAGAAAGAGCCCATGCGCCATTCGATGAAAGTCTGTACCGCGGACCACATGTGTACCCGGGTCATACGGTCTACTTCCGGCACTGTGCACATCCCCGAATGGGGCCTGGACATCGAGCCGGGGCCTGCGTCGGAGGCGTACATCTCTAACGTGGAAGGCCTGCTGGACAGGATAGAGACCATCGTCATGATGGCCCGCAAGTGGGCAGAGAAAGATGAAGAAGTCAGGCGTGCGGACGAACTGCTCTGCGAGATGGACGCAGCACGGGAAGGCAAGGCATCCTTCACATTGATCATTGAAGACCCGCTTGGCAACAGTGCTATAGTGGACGAGAATGTCTGCATGGAAAAGCTGACGCCCGAAGAGGCGGAAGGCTTACAGACCGGGATGTTCATCATACAAAAGTAATCATTGGACACAAAGGGCACGGAGGGCACAAAGGCTGTGTCACCGTAGTCTGTGTCGATAGTTCTTCTTTATTGTCCGGTGCTTTCGTCGGCCTTCTCGGGGTTATCTCCGATGATCGCGGGCGGTCTGGTGACCTCGAGGAAGATCTCGTTCAGCGACGGGCGGTAAGATTCGAGGCCCATGACTGTGCCGCTGGCGCGGCTGATGGCCTGGGAGACGCGTTCGGATACGTCGATGCTGGCATCGATGACGTAACCCCCGTTAAAGCGGGATATGGCGTTGATTTCATCGATGCTTTTCAGCGAGCGCACCATGGTAGTCTCGTCGATGTTTTTGATGCGGAGCTTCAGCCGGTAGCCCTGCCGCTGCGCATAGTGGTCCACCAGCTCGTCGACGTTGCCGCATATGTCCATGCGGCCGCTGACGATGATGCCGATGCGGTCGCATATCGCCTCGACCTCGGGCATGATGTGCGACGTCAGGAAAATGGTCTTGCCCCTGGACCTCAACTGTCGCATCAGTGTCCGGAAGTCCTCGGACCCCTGCGGGTCGATGCCCGCGGTGGGCTCGTCGAACATGAGCACCGGCGGATCGTGCACGATGGCCTGGGCAACGCCGAAACGCTGTTTCATGCCCTTGCTGAACTTGCCGATCTTCTTGTCTTTC
The DNA here is from genome assembly GCA_963792125.1 of uncultured Methanocellaceae archaeon. Classification (GTDB taxonomy): domain Archaea; phylum Halobacteriota; class Methanocellia; order Methanocellales; family Methanocellaceae; genus Methanocella_A. Next base: position 70,270 of record CAWBVA010000011.1, on the reverse strand, counting down.
GCATCATGCAGACCGACCAGATCCAGGGTGGCATCGGCCTTACTTTCGAGGTCTTTTCCTCTCAAGCCGTAGAGTTTGCCGTAAAACCTGAGGTTCTGCCTGGCGGTGAGGTTGTCGTAAAAGCCCGCAGGGTCGGGGAGTACGCCGCAGCTCTTGCGCACTTCCAGCACTTCCCGGACGATGTCGTGGCCTGCCACAGTACCAGTGCCGCTGGTGGGATGCACCAGGCCAAGGAGCATCTTCATGGTAGTCGTCTTGCCGGCGCCGTTGGGGCCCAGAAAGCCGAATATTTCGCCTTCGAAGACCGCCATGTCAAGATTGTCGACGACGGTCTGGTTTTCATATTTCTTGACAAGCTGACTGGTCTCGATGACGATTTCACTCATTACCGGTCCCTCGATTTTTTCGAATAGTTGCGCCCGAACCATGCCTGCGTGCGCATCAGGTCACGCTTAACCCTCTAAAAAGGGTACTTATATAGCTTTTGTCATAATCACTGTAGCGGCCACAGTCAGCCTGATCTAATCATGATCGCCGGACTATGGCCTGCCAGACTGATAAAAACCGATGATTTTTACTGCAGATAGTAATCTCATGCAGCAGAAATGTGAAAATTACCAGTGTAATTTTTCCAGCTGGCCAGGTAACAGCTATATACCCATTTTTCCTATTTGTAGAGTCGGAAATGAAGCATCTCAACCTGATGTGATCATGAGAGAATGACTATATACTCAATGCTCCGATAGATTAGTCAGTCTCCAGATATCTCCAGGTATAGAAGGTGTGTTGACAGATGAAGATTGCAGGAGCCCTATTATGCGCCGGGTGCATCATCGCCCTGCTGGCGGTCTTTGCCATCGGCACGGCATCCGCAGCCGTCGTGCCGTTCGGTGGCGTCGAGTACTCGTGGCTGCACCACAATGACAAAGACGAGCCCGTGGCCGACTGGATGAAGCGGATTAACGACATAGTCGCGGTCAGGAATGGCGATATAATGCAGTTCCAGAACCGCTGGTACAACAGCTATGCAGGCACCGCAGACATCAAGATCAGCTATGGTGGAGAGCGGCCAGGCATCTGTTACGGTAGTGATCCGTATGTATCCTATGGGTTGAACTACGGCAACTATTACCCGTCCAGCAAGGAATCAGTGCCTTATTATTCTCGAGTCCTGGCCTGCAACCAGACACCGCGCACTCTGCTGGTCAGCCACCAGTACGTGTATAACGGGATCCAGTACGGTACCATAAACCCTGACAACGACTACACGATGCTGTTCCAGTGGCGCTATGGGACCGATGAAACGCCGCCGATAGATACGGAAGCCTCGCCTACACCGACACCGACAGCCACGGCAACGCCGACCGGTACAGCCACTGTCACCCCGACCGCCACTGCCACGGCCCACCCGTCGACCACCTCGACGCCGGTACCGCTGCCCTCATCATCGGCGCCTGCACCAGGATTCGGCTTCGGCCAGCTGGTCGCGCTTTTAGCAGTGCTCGCCATTGCTTACACTGGGTTACGGCATCGCAAGGAAGAGGTAAAAAATCCGGATATTCTGGAGGACGTCCATGGGAAACACGCTGGTAGTCGCCGAAAAAGAGTTCAAGGACCTCCTGAGCGACCGTATCATCCTGGTAGTCATCGCCGCGTTTCTACTATACATCCTGGTGGACCTTAACAACATTCGCAATCTCCTGGACGCAGGATTCTTTGACAGGGATCCCAGCGTTGTCCAGGACAACCCGGCAGCCAACCTGGCGCAGACCATGCTGAACCAGATTACCTTCATGCTGTCGAGGTACGGCGCCATCCTGGGGATCGCCGTCGGGTTCCTGTCCATCGCCGGGGAGCGGCACGGAGGCGCCCTGAATGCCCTGGTCTCCAAGCCGCTGCGCCGCGAAGCGATCATCGTAGGCAAGACGATCGGTTCCCTCGGGTTCCTGGTCTGCGTCTTCGCGCTGGCGTCCGCCTTCCTGACATCCGGCCTCCTGATCCTGGCCAGCCACATCATTGCCCCGGTGATCGGGGAATTTCTCGTCAGGGTGCCCATGGCGATCGGCACCGCGCTCCTGTACACGGCGGTGTTTTTCTTCCTGTCGATGCTCATTTCCCTGCTGATCGACAACTACGCGTTCGCACTAATCCTGAGCCTGCTGGGGTGGTCGGTATCCGGCCTGCTGGCTACCTACGCCTTCGCCGGGTACATCGCCACGTTCCTGGGTGACGAGAAGGGCATCGGCAGCCTGATCGTCGGCCTGTCGCCCGACGGCATGATCAAGAACATCTCGTATAACGCGCTGACCAACTTCAACGTCGGCCTGGCGGGATGTGTCAGCCGCATGGAGATCGAAGTGCTCGAGCTCTCTATATGCGTGATCGTCCTGCTGGTGCTGTCGTTCATCGCTTTTCAGCGGAGGGACATCGCATGAACCGCGAGAGCATGTCTATAGGCCTGCTGGCTGCCAACGAGTTCCGCAGGCAGGTCTGGCACCCGGTCACGATCGCTGTCTTTGCCCTGCTGGTCGCTATTGCGGTAGCCAACGGGCTGGGGAGCATCCAGGTCCTGCCAGCCTTTGAGTCCTGGATGACAGGGGACGTATTCATCAGCGTCGGCCTCTCCCAGGTATTTTTCAACATATCGCAGTATTGCTCGGTCGCGGCCCTTGTCCTGGGCCTGTTGTCCGTAGCCGGCGACCGCAAGCGGGTACTGGGCATTCTCCTGACCAAGCCTGTCCTGAAGCGAGATGTCGTGGCAGGCAAGTTCATTGGCCTGGGCGCGTTCATGCTGCTGCTGATCACGGTCACGTACCTGCTGGTCAGCCTGTTGATGGCGCTGGCTTACCGGAGCCCATTATCAATGGAAGAGTTCACGCTCAGGCTTTCGGCATTGATCCTTGCTCTGTTCCTGGAGTGCAGCCTCATGGCAGGTATCGGCATGCTGATCGGGATGGCATTCAGCAGCCTGAAGGAAGCCATCCTCGTCGGCGTGACCTACCTGTGCATAGAATGGTTTTCCAACGCCATGTTCATGGACCTGCTTAAGTACCTGAGCCCGTACTACGTCTACTTCAAGATCATCAGCGCTACCGACACAGTGACGGTCTTCAACATGGAGGTACCGTTCAGCGACTGGCTGGGACAGGCCCTCCCGTACGCTGCCCTGATGATCTTCGGTCTGGCCGTCATATTCATACTCAATTGTGTCGTAATAGCGAGGACTGAAGAATGCTAGGTGTAACAATGAGAACCTGTCCTGTGCTAATCGCAATGATGACCATCATCCTTCTGGTGGCTGTCTGTGATGTTGTCTCCGCTTCCGCGGGGGTCGTTAACATATCCGCCGCTTATGCTCACACCGTGGCCCTCTCGGACGACGGCATGGTGTGGACGTGGGGCTGGGCGAACACACCATGGGGCATCCTTGGAACCGGTAACGACCAGAGTGACGGGAGCTATCGTCAAGTCGACGGGCTGCCGCGGATAGTGGCCATCGACGCCAATTTCAAGTCCAGCCTGGCGATCGACGCGGACGGCCGGGTCTGGGCATGGGGCGACAACGAGTACGGCCAGTGCGGGAGCGATATTGGACCGGCCTGCCCGTCGCCCGTCCTTATCAACGGCCTGGCAAACATAGTGCAGGTATCCGACGGGGGCATCAACTGTGCGGCAGTGGACCGGGACGGTCACGTGTGGACATGGGGCGACAACAAATACGGGCAGCTTGGGACAGGCCGCACCGGGGGCATACGGTACCAGCCAGTGCAGGTGTCCATCGATAATGTGAAGATGGTCGCCGCAGGGAACGGGTATACGGTCGCGCTGAAAAACGACGGTACGGTCTGGGCCTGGGGCGAGAACGACCTGGGCATGTCGGGAAGCGGCGGGAAAGGCAACGTTCTGTCGCCTCAAAAAATCCAGGGATTATCAGACATAGTGAAAATCGACGCGGGCTACGATCACACTCTCGCCCTGCGGAACGATGGGACCGTGTGGGGCTGGGGCGACGGCGCGCAGAACAAGATAGGCAACGGACAGGGATTCTACGACACGGTCGCGGTGCGCGTGGCCGCACAGGTCAGCGGCCTGCCACGCATAGTCGACATCCAGGCGAGCGATCAGGGCTCGATGGTCCTCGGCAGCGACGGCAACGTGTACGTCTGGGGCAGTGCTATCGACGGCCAGTTCGGCAACGGCATCGATATCAGTACGCCTGCGACAGCCCCGATAAAAGTGCCGGACATGAGCGACGTCATCTCGATCGCTTCTGGCTCCAGCCATCGCGCGGTCATCAAAAAGGACGGTTCAGTCTGGATGTGGGGCCGTAACGTTGAAGACCAGATACAGCCGGGCATGGGCAAAAAGGTGCTGTACCCCGTGAAGAAACTCGAAGGCGGGACGTCGGCAGTCGTGCAGCAGCCTACTATCCCGCCAGGATCCGCCGGTACGGACACGGCCGGTGGAGATATGACTCTGTATATCACGGCGGCGGGAGTCATCCTGCTGGCGCTGGCGCTCCTCGGGCTCATCCTTCTGATATACATGAGAAAGTAAGTCAGGTATAAGATGATAGAAAACGTCCGGGCATGTCTCATGACGGGCGGCCGCTCGCGCGCGTGCATTTGATAAACGGGCAATCACATGCCGGAACTATTATTTTTAATGGGACGCAAAGGGCACAGTGGGCACACAGGCAATGTCCCGGTGGCCCTTCAGCTCTTTGATAAGGATAACACATTTGACATTTTTTATTGCTGTGTCCTCTGAGTCCTTTGTTTTTAGTGCTCTATCAATTGGGAATATATGGATTCGACAGTGTCCTCGATCTTCGCCCTGGGCACGCCCTTTAGCATAGCTGCGGCCGAGATGCCGCCTGCACCCACGCCTTCCTTTACGAAGCCCTGCTCATAGGCCTGCAGCCCGTCGAACTTCGACCGTGCGAAGGACAGCTCGGAGACCAGGACGGGAATGTCGACGTTCGCCTGTTTCAGGATACCGAAGAGGTTCGCGCTTTTGTCTTTTGCCACCCAGCCGGTTGTGCCGAGCGCAATGTCGAATCCCCTGATGTCGACAATCTTTGACAGCAGTACTGCGACCGCCGCCATCTGCGTGCCCCCGGCAAGGATGATCGGCACCTTGCGGGCACCCATTATTAAACCGAGCGCTCCGGCCATCATGGGGTCGCCGACTCGCTCTATGGCAGTGATAGGGTCGACCGGGCCTTTGATGCCCGCGTTCTTTAGCCCCTCCGCGACGACTGACGATTTCAGCGGGTGTGGGTTCTTCTGCATGCTGCTGCTGGTGAAACCGTCCATCTGCAGCCCCATGGCCAGGAGAACGCCAAGCGCAGTGGTCGTGCCCGCAGGGATAGTCTCGCCGATAACCAGGAACTCCGACTCGGCGGCAATCTGCTCGCCGACCTTCTTAGCGCCCTCTACGATCTCTTTCACATTAGGCACCGCAAGGCCGGTCCTGATGTCCTTGCCCGGGCCGTTGCCTGCCCTGAAATGCGGGACGAGTGGCGGCACCTTAATGCCCGCGTCCACGTAGAAGTCCCGGAAGTCCGACAGCGTCATGACCGCCCGGGTGATGATGCCCGGCGTCGGTATGAACGGCGGTATGACCGGCAGCTCGTCCAGCGTCATGATGCGCCCGGTATGCACGAATTCCGCGTCCAGCGGCGGTGTGTAAACGTTCAGCTCCGCACTGGCCCCCGCAGCCGTGATGCCCGGGATAGCGGCCGTTTCCGTGTTTGCCATCAGCAGCGCAAACGAGCCCCGGCCCTTGATCTTCTCCGCAAACCGTTCTGCGCCGTTGTAAAAAGCAAGTCCCTCGATCTGTTTTATAGGAACACCCTCTCGACTTCCTACATAAGCGCTTCAAAGTAAATAAATCTTGTTATAACTCAAGTTTAACTTGATGGTATTGCCGTAGGTATTCTGGAGGGCACGGAGAAGGCATTCACACACAGAGGGCACAGAGGACACAGAGGATACACAGAGGTTTGTTTTAATAACATGGCTCTCGCATCCGCCTTTTAAATAAAGTCCTCTGTGCAGTGACCTCTGTGTCCTCTGTGCCTTCTGTGGTGACAGTCTCTGTGACCTCTCATGGTACCTCGGTGAGGCCATCTAGAAAACTCATGAATATAGAATGGCGCGGGTGTGAAGCACAGGATGGCCAGCACCAGCGTGAGCCCGGCCAGGGCGATCCGCTGCCAGCCGATGGGCTTTGCGTCGTCGGTGGGCTTGGGGTGGGCCGCCATGCCCATGAATGAGGTGAGCAGGCCCCAGAGTATCCATATTTCGCCGTCCTGCTTCAGGCCGAACGTGACGAACAGGCCCAGCGCCATGATGCCGATGGGCATGAGCCGGGATATGCGGTCGGCAAGCGGCCCGAGGACTGCACGGGCGACGTGTCCGCCGTCGAGCTGTCCTACAGGTATCAGGTTCAGCACGGTCACCAGCATGCCTACCCAGCCGGCAAAGGCGATGGGGTTCACGGTCTCCAGCGTTTCTCCCGGGTGGATCATCTGTCCCAGGAAGTCGAACAGCAGCGGCGTGTTGATCATCATCTGGAAGCTGCCTTCGGCAGCAGGCACAGCGGCCGGTGCGGGCAGCATCAGCCCGATGATCGTAACGATGACGGCGACGACCAGCCCCACCAGCGGCCCGGAGATGCCCACGTCGAACAGGGCGCGCCGAGTCGGTATGGGCCCTTTCTGCCGGATGATGGCGCCCATGGTGCCGATGGGCGACAACGGGAACGGGATGAAGTAGGGAAGCGTGGCGTCGACACCGTGGCGTCTCGATACGAGGTAATGGCCCAGCTCGTGAGAGCCCAGGACCAGCATGATAGCTACGGCGAACGGCAGACCTTTGTACAGCTCAAGAGGCGCGGCAAAGGGGTCGACGCCTTCCATCATGGCGCCGGTGAGCATGGTGGTCAGGAATGTGGCGACGGCCAGCACGACGTTAATCCAGATCGCATCTTTCTTCGCAGGCCCTACGACGAGCACGAACTCGCCGAGACGGTGCTCGATCTGCACGGCCCGCCCTTTCCGGGAAAAGTACGGGTACAGTTCCCCGTTGAAGACGTTGGCCTCGACCAGCGGCTCGCCGAAGAGGAAAGTCACTTCGCCGTCTTCCCGGGTCTCGTACACCCGGAAGACCTTGTTTACTACTTCGAGGTCCGTGCGGTCTAACATTACATCCCCTGCGAAGTTACGTCGATTTCGCCGGCCGTGCCGTCGACTGTGACTGTCTGGCCGTCCTTCAGGACTTCAATAGGGCTCTGCTCCAGACGGTCAACCATCGGGATGCCCGATATGATGGCCCCGACCGCTACGATGGGCTCGGCCCTGACGTTGATCATGGCAACGGGCGCGACGCCATTCTTCTTGAGCTGGTAGATAAGATAGGAGCCGACGGTCGAGCCTTTGCCGCCCGGGAAGACGAGAACGGTGCCCTTGACAGACCTGCCAAACAGCGAATGCCCCTTCTCGATGACGACGCCGGTCTGCGGATCGACTCCGCCCAGAAAGGATATAGCGTCCCTGGATACCAGCGCAGGGCCGGTGGCCTGCCCTTTGGAGACTGTGTGGCCTTTGATCTTCATCTTAATCGCCCCTGCATGCTGTCTCGATGCACTCTTCAGTCGAGGCCATGACGGCGTCCACGCCGCACATGGACGGCGTGTACTTCAGCGCCTTGCCCGAGTTCACCATCATGCGTTTGAAATGATTGGCCGCAGGGGAGACGACCATGCACGTGTCGAAGTACACCCGGACGCCGCTCCTGCGGAGCGCCTCGACCAGTTCAGGATAGCGCTGGCCAAGCGTCCGGCCGGTGCAGACCCATGTCTCCTTTTTCACATGCCGGCCGTGCAGCAGGCTCACGATCTCCTCGAGCTCTTCCTTCGATGCGTGAGGGCAGCCGAGGGCGATAATGTCCGGGCTGGCCTGCTGGTGCGCCAGCGCCTTGACCGCCTTGATGTCGACCTCGATCTTCTCGCGGGGCAGGAAGAACCGTGTCGGAGTCTGCCAGTCGTCTTCGCTGTCCAGCTCCTGGCGCTCTTTATCCTGTCTATCGGGCGGCAGGATGTATTGCTCCGGCGTCACGTTCAGCACATGGAAGAGCGCGACTGCACCCGAAGCGGCGAGCGCAGCGCCGAGGTGTTTCAGCTCGTCCTCAGAGGGCGTCGTCTTCAATGAAAAGATAGGAATGCCGTCGCCGATCTTCGCGCCGGCCACGTAGCCCAGCGCACCGTATTCGGAGCCGTGCAGGGGCTCCTTCACTTTTACGGTCACAGTCGGGTAACGGTTCTCGGTGATATGTAAACCATAATATGGAGTTACGCCGAGCAGCGCGGCAGCAAGAGCTGACGGGCCGCCCTCCCGGTTGGTGCGGGCGCCCAGCACAGAGTTAGCATAGCAGACCGCAGACGATTCGGACCAGGCGAGATGATCGCCGAACCGGGGCTTGTCGAGATAATACGGGGTGCAGGTGCACTCTGGCCTGATGCCAAGCTTCTCGTATGCCTTCAGCAACTGCTCCTGCTTGCCTGCGAACTTCGCGTCGATGCCCATGTCCGCGAACGCTATCCGGTCCATGCCCGCCGGGTTCAGCACGGCAGGGATCTTCACCTTGCCGTCCAGGTCCTCCACCCATTGGAGGCCCGCGTCGCCCATGGTCTTGTACGAGACGCCCGCGATCTGGGCGCTCTTCACAGGGATGAGCTTCTTGGCGTCGTAAATATCGCCCAGCGCTACGAGTATCTCCATCATCTTCTGTAGCGTGGGGCCCTGCTCGCCGTTATAAATCGACTCTTCCTCTCTGGTCAGGTGCATGATGATCACTGCCGGGGACGCCCCCGAGGACGTTCGCCCGATGAATTGCTTGCTCTAAGTCGCGCCAGCGTCGTAATAAACTTTTTGTTAAAGCCAGGCACTACGCAAACTATATTGTGCTATAATTCTAAAAATTCGTACTATTGACAGGAAGGTTACTATCACGAAGATCATCGCTATTTCTGCAAGCCCGAAGGGCAAGGCCAGCAACACGCTGAAACTGTTGAATGCCGCCGCTGATGGCGCCAGGGAAGCGGGCGCGGAGGTAGAGGTCGTTGACGTCACGAAGCTGAAGATCAACTTCTGCAAGGGCGACGTCTCCTGCTACCGGACGGGAGCCTGCTTCCAGGAGGACGACTACCCGGCCCTGAAGGAAAAAATCGTCTCCGCCGACGGCATCATCCTTGGCGCACCGAACTACATCGACAACATCCCGGCGCAGCTCAAGGTGGTCTTCGACCGGAGCGCCAACTTCATCCACGAGCAGCTCCTCGACGGCAAGTACGGCTTCACGATCACCACCTCCGGCTCCGCTAACTACGGGCCGGTCCTGGAAATCATGGACAGCTTCATCAGGAAGTCAGGCGGCCTCATCACAGGTAAGCTCGGGCTGGCGATGGCGCACGGCCCGGCGGCCGCCGACGCAGCGGATAAGAAGGCGCGGGAGATGGGGAAGGACCTCGCGAAAGCGATTGCGGAGAAGAGAGTGTACCGTAAACAGGTCGCCGAGCACCAGAAGTGGAAGGACCAGTTCGCCAGTACCGTGACGCTTAACAAGGACAACTGGAAGCACAACTACGACTACTGGGTAAGCAAAGGCTGGATAAAGGCATAACGCCTGGCCCGAGTATTTCCGATTATGACATCCGGCGGTTCAGCCAGGTTCCTCATGACCACACTGCTGTTGTCGCTGTTGTTCGGCGAACTGCTGACAATGGCCGCGTTGCTGGACCTGGCGAGCTATACGGCCACAGGGTCCGAGGTCCGCCTGCACGATAATGAAAAGGGTACTGCGCTCATCGTCTATGACCCGGGCATCACAGGCGCTGGCAGACGTGCCGCTACGTGGATAGCCGACGACCTGCAGTTACGGCGGTATAACGTCACCGTCGCTGGCATACGCAGCGCAGATGCCATGAATGCTACCGGTAAGGACGTGGTGATATTTATCGGCCCCACGCTGGCAGGAAAACCGCCCGGCCCGGTGGCCGGATGCCTGGGGAATATGACCTTCGGCCCCGGCTCGCGGGTCGGCATCCTTGCGATACGAGGATTTCTCGGCGACGAAGCCGGCACCGCCATGCGGAATGCACTCCAGGCAAGGGGTATCCCCGTTACCGAGACTGCCAGTGTCGGCCCGCTGGACCGGGACATCGATAAACAGTCTTATGCTTTCGTATACCGGTTACTAAAATAAGTATAGTCATTCTAAAACTTTTGGTACAGGCTGGCCGGACACAACTACATGACACGACGTACACTACGTTTGATAATAGGTCTGTGCACGAGCCATTTTCTGATAAAACGTAGTGTACGTAGTGTCCGTCGTGTACGTTGTGTCATGTGCCGGCTAAGCGTTTACAGTATTTCACGAATGATTATACGCAGTGAGAATAAAAGGCACAAAGGGCGATTAGTCGGGTGTGCAGTACCGCATTCGGACGCGTCGGGATGCCGGCCGGGGCAACGGGACCGTTTTGCGGCCGCTGTGACAGGTGAAACCGGGCGTTGTGCCGCCGGGGTTATGGAAGGCTTTATATAGAACCACATTCTCATAAAAGCTGCGATCATTTTCATATAGGAGGATTCACATGGCAGAACAAGCTGGACAACAATACGTCATGCGTGAGGGTGGCCAGGTCACCCGTGGGCGTGAAGCTCAGACTTACAATATCATGGCAGCCATGGCCGTGGCGGGCTCGGTAGCGTCGACGCTCGGGCCGAGGGGCATGGACAAGATGCTGGTAGACTCGACGGGCGACATCATCGTCTCCAACGACGGGGCCACCATCCTGCGAAAGATGGACATACAGCACCCGGCGGCCAAGATGATCGTCGAGGTAGCTAAAGCGCAGGACTCGGAAGCCGGCGACGGCACGACCACGGCCGTCCTGCTGGCTGGCGAGCTGCTGCGACAGGCAGGGCTCCTCACGGAGCGCAGCCTGCACGAGGCCTCGATCATCAAGGGCTACATGATGGCGGCGGAGAAGGCGCTGGAACTGGTCAAGGCAATGGCCGTCGACGTGTCGGTGAAGGACAGGGCCATGCTCAAGAAGATTGCAGGCACCGCGATGACCGGCAAGGACACGGACAACGCGAGAGAGTTCTTAAGTGACATGGTAGTCAGGTGCATGGACGCGACCATGGAGAAAGACGCAAGCGGCAAGTACTTCGTCGAGAAGAAGAACCTCGTCCTCGAGAAGAAGACCGGCGGCCGGGTCGAAGACTCCAGCATCATCGAAGGAGTCCTCATCGACAAGGGCAGGGTCAACTTCCAGATGCCCGAAGAGCTGAAGAACGTGAAGGTGCTGGCCATGGACATCGGCATCGAGGCGAAGGACACGCAGTTCGACGCCGAGTTCAAGATCCGCAAGCCCGGGCAGTTCAAGCAGTTCTCCGACATGGAGGACCAGCAGATCAAGGCACAGGTGGATAAGATCAAGGACATGGGCGTCAAGGCAGTCTTCACTACCAAAGCCATCGACGACCTGGCGCAGCACTACATGGCCAGGTACGGCATCATCGGCGTGCGCCGCCTCAAGAAGTCCGATGTCGAACGCGTCGCCAAGGCCACCGGCGGCAGCATCGTGACCAACCTGGACGCAATCACGAAGGACTACATCGGCACCGCAGGCCTGATCGAGGAGATCAAGGTCGGCGACGACGAGATGATGCTGGTCAGCAAGTGCAAGGACCAGAAAGTCATCTCCATCATCCTGCGCGGCACCACGTCCCATATCCTGGACGAGTACGAGCGGGGCATCGATGACGCCCTGCACGCAGTGCAGAACTCGATCATCGACGGCAAGATTGTGCCGGGCGGTGCGGCAGTCGAGGTTGAGCTGGGCATGAAGCTCAGGCAATACGCGACCACGATCAAGGGCAAAGAGCAGCTTGCCGTCGAGGCATATGCGAACGCACTGGAGGTCGTACCCAAGGCACTGGCGAACAACGCCGGGCTGAACGCCATCGACATGACCATCGCGCTCAAGAACAAGCACGACAGCAAGAAGGGCATAAACTACGGCCTTAACGTGTACGAGGGCAAGGCAATTAACATGCTCGACGCGGGAGTCGTGGAGCCACTGCGCATCAAGACGCAGGCCATCAAGAGCGCCACTGAGGCGGCTTGCATGATCCTGCGCATTGACGACATCCTGGCCGCGGCCGAGGTCAGGAACCCGGCGGGCGGCGCCCCCGGCGGAATGTAACCGGGCTGCCGATATCGCAAACATGCGCAAAACAGGGGCGAATGCCCCTATTCTTTCCTTTTTCTTACAAGCGCTTTTTATCCTTATCCACAAATATATTATAGGACAAACGCAGATAGTACAATCGGTACGGTTACAGGAGCGAAAAAATGCTTAACAAACAATTGACTATCCTTGCGGCTGTGGTCGTGCTGGTCGCGCTGGCCGTCAGCGGATGCTCAGGACAGGCAACGCCTCTGGCAAAGAACGACACCCCGCAGGACGTGGTCAAGGACTTCTGGGAAGATATCGATAATGGCGACTATAGCGCAGCTTACAATCTCACCTATCACCTGCAGGACAAGTCAAGGCAGCAATGGATAGACGAGCACCTGGCCATGTGGGGCGACAATGGCACCAACATCAGGATTTACAACTTCACAGTGATCGGCAACTCCACGCTCGACCCGAACACGTTCACGGGCAACTTCAGTGCCGTCGAGTCAGTCATCGTCCAGACTGAGGTAGCCTACTATGGTAAAAACACCTCGGGCATCTCACAGTTCGCGGCGGTAAAGACGGCGGACGGCTGGAAGTTCTACGGCGCATATTAAACACTAATCACAGGGAGGGCACAAAGGACTATATTCCCTGTGCATCCTGTTGTAATAGTTTGTCCTGCTATGTGTCTATGCACAAAAACACCAAATTACTTTTTAGTATGCTTACGTGAAAGGCATAAAGACACGAAGAGTACTGTTATAATACACTAACTAAGGTCACGCCTAAACACGAACGTGCACCAAAGTCTAAAACACAGAGAACGCTATCCCTGTAATTCTGTGCCATTCAAGCGATAATTGCCCGGACAATCATAGCTGGTAAGGGGGATATCGACAACGTGTTTTATGTGTTTTAGATTTGGTGCCGTTCGTGTCCTTGGTGACGCTTGTTCGTGTTTTAGGCCGTGCCCTTGGTGTCTTCGTGAGTTAATCGTGCATTAGTGCGCTTAGCGATTTAGCCGTGCCCTTAGCGGATTTAGTGTTTTCGTGTAAAATCTAAAAAAGCGTTTCGTGTTTTCGTGACTAGACGCATAGCCCGGCAAACAATAACTCCAGAAGCACGGGAAATTTGGTTACAGGCTGAACTCGTAGCCTGAGAACTCTGTGGTCTTAGTTGTCCCGTCGATGAAGTACAGCGTGATGTGGTTGTTGTCGTAGACGATACGGGTCACGTTGGGATAACTCGGGTCCACGTTGACCTGGTGGACGACGTCCAGCGTCCGGTTCGACAGGATAAAGGACTGGTACCGTTCGTTCTGGGCCTGCAGCGACTGTATCTGGCCCTGGAGGGTCTGCATCTGCACCTGCTGGTTGTTGAAGGTGCTGTTGTTGGCGAGCACAAGCGAGTCCATAGTCTTCTTCTGGGACTCGTTCTGGACAATAAGCGCAGCTATGACGATCACACAGACGATGCATACGCCGATCAGTAAAATGATCAGCTTGGAGACGACATCGTTGTATTTCCGGATCTTCTCGTCCTTCTTGCGGTCCTGGCTTTCCTTGAGCTTCTTCAGCCAGCTTTGCACGTGCTCGGTGCCGGGGTTCGATGTACCGTCCATGGGGGACCCACCGATAGTATCTGCACGCTTATGCCGTATATATTTTCTTGATGACCGGCCGGCCAGGTCATGCAAGTCCGATCAGCACACGGGCTGGCCCGAAAGCATGACATGCAAAGGCCTTTCCGGGTTTATGATTGACCCGTCCATGCACGTTGCCCGGCCATTGTTCAAATCATCCGTTCGTTGAAGACTGGTCCTTCAGAAGCAAGTCCGCGAAGCCGGCGCATTTTTTATCTGCGTCATCGCCCTGGTACAATAAGACGATAGCTTTTAGAGTTGTCGAATCAGGGAAAGGCCGGGTTGCCTGATCCCTGAACAGGCTGCCGGTGGCGAACGCCCCGACCGTCGCGTTTGCGGCAGGTTTCATCGCTTTGAGGTATGACTGGACAGAGCTGCTGACTTTTCCACCGTAGATCGGCCCGCCGGCAACGATGACGTCATAGCCCGAAACGTTTGCAGCAGTGACACTCTTAATGCCTGCGAGCTCGACCTCGTATCCCCTGGATTTCAGGTCACCGGCAATCTTTGTCGCCGCGTCCTTCGGGGCCCCCGAGAGGCCCGGGTTATAGACCACCAGCGCTTTCCCCGCGGGGATGCCGTCCGGCGTCAGCCGCTCGGAGCCTGTGGCAAAGCTGCTCATCACGTCCGTCGAGATAACGGCCGAAAGAGCCGACATGGTAACGACGACAACGATTATTACAATGCCCGCGACCTTAACGATCTTCGGTATTCTCATTTTCTTCAGCCAGCCTTGACCATATCTCTGGCAAACTTCCTTGCGCCGTCAAGATCTTCCCTGTTCGGGTGACCGAGGTTGAAGAAGCCTGCCTTTCCTTTGCAGTGATAGCCCCGTTGCACAATGGCGCCTTTTCTCTTAAGGGCATCGGCCATTCCGTCAAATGCCTTTTCACCGGTTCTCCAGGAGGTGCTGAAGATGATGACCTTCCGCCCGCTGAAATTGTGGGTTTCGATAAATCTTGCCATGTCCTCGCCGGGCTTAGCCGCATAGACCCCGCTGCCGAGGAAGATGACCTTTGCGCCCGACTCTATTGATGAGGAACCGATCTCCCCTGCTTTAACGCCCAGCTCTCCGGCTATTGCGTCTGCCAGTTTTTTGGTGTTGCCACCCTTTGAGTAATACAATACCTGGTACATCATACACCTCTTACAAGAATTTTCGAGCTCACTCCTTCAGTCGAGACATCCCTGCCAAGCTGGCAGAGCCTTACCCCGACCAGTATAATCCATAGCAGGAACAGCAGGCCGGAAGCGCCAAGGAGGATGCCGCCTATAGCTGGCACGGCTAAACCGACATAATATGCTATCCCGACAGCATTTGCCAGGATGCCAGCGTATGCCGTTACTTTGCCGAAGATGCGGCTCCGTAGCATGACGAACGAGACGATCAGGCCTGCGGCGGACACGAGGAGGAGCCCCATGTTGTAACCGGCGGCCGGGCTCATGGCCATTATTGCCTCCCCTGCCGAGAGAACAGAGACCGCTGTGCGTCAGTGGTCGCCACCGCATACTGGTCGCTGAGGTAAAGCATATTGAATGCCGCATTCGTTGCTATGTAATCAGCTATACCTACGAATGCCAGGGCAGCCGCGATAGCCATGTAGCTTTCACTAACTGTTTAAGAGCTTTGTAGAGAGCGAGAAACATCGGTACGAACAGTGCCCATGCGATAATTTCCAGGAGATAAAGGTCGACGAGCCCCAGGAGCCGGTTATCCTGCAACAAAGTGAACCAGCCCTCAACGGTGGTCGGCAACGTGCCTGATGCAATGAAGCCGATCATCTCGACGAGAACCAGTGCCACGGCCAATAATGCGGCCACGCCTCCGGCCCGGTACAAGCTTCCCCATGACCTGTCAGGCAGAGCCACAGTTGCCCCGGGGGATTGCATACCAGTTTTACAATATAAGCTCATAGACTTTTACCCCCATGGCCTCCGTGCCCTCCGTGCCCTCCGTGTCCAATGCTCGGTTTCTTGATCTCGCTCTCTCCGAGGTTTATCCTGAGAGTCCCCTTTTTGCCGACGATTTCCAGGATGATGCCATCCGCGAATCTGGCCTGCACCAGCTCGCCCAGCGTGCCCTCGACGAGGACACTGTCATGTGAGCCATTGGTCATTGTGACGTTCTTGAGGCTGGCCTTCGAGTTGAGCTCGATTGTCCAGAAGCGTTCCCTGTCTTTCACTTCATTTTCCATAGGATTTGTCTCCTGAACACTCCTCAGGCGGCAGATACTGATTACTTTTATTTGCGAGCAATGTGTAATACTACACATCAATGTGAAATTTTTCAGGCAGGTGGTGTGCGTTGGGAGATGCTGAAGGACTGGACAAACTCTTGTTTGAGCTCGCGAGTGAAAGCAGGCTCGGCATACTCCGGGAACTTCAATCGACAAACCTGAAGATGCAGGAAGTCGCCCGTCGGCTGGACCTGTCGGCCACCGATGCCTTCAGGCAGCTGCAGCGCCTCAACGAAGCCTTACTGATCCAGAGACAGCCGGACGGCTCGTATACGATTACCCAGTATGGCAGGCTCGTGTTGCAGTCAACTTCCTCTCTGGAATTCCTGGAAAAACACAGGGAATATTTCCTGACACATGACCTCTGCAGCCTCCCTTACCAGTTCGTGAACCGGATCGGCGAGCTTTCAGGAGCGAGCCTGAGCATGGATTCCATGGAGAACATTAACCGGGCGGAACAAATCGTCCGGGAAGCGGAACATTACTTCTGGGGCGGGGGCGGAGAACAACCCCTTAGATCTGTGGGCCATATGGCGTATGAGCAAATTCCTGAAAAGGTCAGGTTCAGGTTTCTTTTTCCCCCCAATTTTCTTCCGGAGGGAGCGGACCTGCGCGAGACCCCGAAAAACATCGAGTGGAGAAGCCTGCCCGACATTCCGGTGTCCATCGTGCTCAACGAAAAAGAGGCAGGCGTTGCCTTTCGCCTCATCGGAGGAAGAGCGGATTATGCCGCGTTTATCGGCAAAGACCCGGTATTCCTCAACTGGGTGAAAGACCTGTTTCTCTATTACTGGGAGAAAGGAATGCAGGTTTAGAGGACCGGTCCCACTCTCCGATTTATGGTTTATTTTTCCTTGCATGGCCTCATCTATTTTTGTCTGGCCATAGCGTTCATTGTCGCGCATGAGATGAGATATCTCTCATTGTTTTCCATATCTGACTTCGTGCAGACTCTTGATTTGATCCAGACCGATTGCTTACTGCCTCCAATGGGCCGCTCGTACTAATAAAGTATAAATACCCTCTACGTTATGCAAACAAACGTTCGTTGGTAAAATTTAAATAGTCAGAGCGTATCATACAGGTAAACAAACGACCGTTTGCCTGCGGCGAAGGATAAAGTGTTAAGGATATGACGAAAATCAGAAAGGAAAATGAAACCAGGAAGCTTATCAGAGATACGGCGGTCGATCTCTTCTCACAGAAAGGATATGACGCCGTCTCCATACGCGAAATCGCCCGGAAGGTGGGCATCAACGAGAGCTCGATCTACAATCACTACAGCGGCAAAGAGGACATCATGGACTCGATCATCAAGTCGCTCATCGCCGAGTTTGACTCCGGTACCGGCGAGTTACCTGTGGAAGCCCTGCTCGAGAAGTACGGCCCCGAAGGGTTCGTGAACTTTATCACCAGGACTACGATGGAACGCCTGAAAGAGCCGCAGATCGGTAAAATCATGAGACTCTTCTGCATCGAGCTTTACCGCAACGAAAAAATAGGCGACTTCTTCAGGAACACCTACATCGAGCCTTCTTACCACATGTGGGAGCATCTCTTCCGCAGGATGATGGACCTCGGCTACATCAGGGAGTACGATGCCCGGCAACTGGCCCGCGAGTTTTTCGACTACTGCATTTTCCTGTACTTCGACTGCTTCGTCATCCATTACGACGAAAAAGCCTGTGATAAGTCTGTCGATGACATGATGGACAGCCTGTCCCGACACGTGAAATTCGTCTTTGACGCTGTCAGGTTACCGGAGGCGGGAAAATGAACAGCAAAGTAGCGATCTACTACTTTTCGGGCACCGGGAATTCCCTTGCACTGGCCCGGGACATCGCCGGTAAAATGAATGGCGAGCTCGTTTCCATATCAGCGGTGATAGACCAGGGAAGTATCGTGACCGATGCCGACGTGATCGGAATCGTCTTCCCGGTATACTTTGCCACCAACGACAATGGCGGTATTCCGCTGATCGTCGGACGGTTTATCAGGAAGCTGGACAACATCGGCTCGAAGTACATATTTGCCATCTGCACTCACAGTGGCATGCCCGGTACGACGATCGAACATTTCCGCAGGATTGTCGAGGCCCGTGGCGGGAAGCTGGCGGCAGGCTTTGCGGTGACGATGAGCACTCCGCCGACAGCCCGGGAAAAGCTGGAGCAGTTTTTACACGGCAAGAAACCGGCTGACATGAATGCCATGAGAGCTAAAGGACGACAGCAGGAGACGTTTGATAATGCCAGAAGGAAAGTGGAAGAGATATGTGAATATGTCAGCGCGAAAAGGGAAGGGAAATTTGAAACCCGGGGCTTCGTGCAAAAGCTAATCTTCATGCCGCTATTGCTCGTCCTCATCAAGCCAATCTTCCGGCGCAGGTATGAAAAGCTGGCCGGTGCCTCCGGCGTGTCCTTTAACGAACTGATCAATGGTGCCGACCGGAGCTTCCTATCGGACGAAAAATGCAATGGCTGCGGCATTTGCGCCCGGGTCTGTCCGGTCGGCAATATCAAAATGTCCGATAAAAAGCCGGTATGGCAACATCATTGCGAGAATTGTATCGCCTGTTATGTCTGGTGCCCGAAAGAGGCGATCTCCGGCGAAATCGTCGTGTACAATGAGCTGCATCATCACCCTGGCGTCCGGCTTTCGGATATGCTGCGGCGGGATGAGCCGACATTCATCTCAATAAAAGATACTGCCCGGCTTACTGAAAAAACACGGAATTACCAGGAGGTGTTGAAATGAGGACGATTGAACTGCTGGCCATCGGTTTCGTCGGACTGCTTTTTATCGTAACGTTCGCTTCCGGCGCCTGGCTTGCCTATTCCGGAAGGCCGTACAGTGACATGATCGTGAACGCCCACAAGATACTGTCGCTGCTAACGGTAGTCGTCACGGGCGCGACAATCTACCTGCTTGTCAGCAGGTAGTAGCATAGCCCCATTTTAAAACTCATAAAAACGGTTATTTTTATTGATTATTGCCTGCAGGGCTAAATCAGTGAGCGCAGGTAGCCAAGGTACGGGACGCTGTACTTCGCCACGCCATGGACCCACTCGGGCTTCACCGGCTCGGCCAGGCATATGTCGGTAGCCTGGTCCAGGTTGCCGTCGTTGTTATCGCCAAGGGTTATGTATCCCGACCATGGTGCATCCGGGCCGTCTGGCCACATGGGCTCCGACTCGTTGACCCAGTACATGGCGCGATGGATGACCATGTTCAGTGAGGTGTCGCCGAACGGGTAATACACGATTACGTCGCCGTATTCCCCGTAAGTCTGATAGCCGGTGTCGGCAGAAACCTTATAGGTCTGGACCGACGTGCGGTCCAGCCCCTGTATGAGCACCAGATCGCCGTCGTGCATATGATCTAACATGCTAGTGCCTTCGACCGATACGATGGGCGTCCATACGCCTGAGTACAGGTAGAGGCCCCCGGCAACGATCATGACGACGAGCAGTGAAAATACAATGTCTTTTACGAGCTGGTAAGCCCCCGGATGAGCAATGATGAGCTTTTTAATCTCGTTTAACGGGCTGATACTCATAAGTTTGCCGGGGAATAACAATGTAAGTGACCTATATAACCCTTACCTGATAATCAGTAAAGCGACAAGCGACTGGAATTTCCACATTATGCTTTTTTTAAATTGATGAGGGCGCCCATGGATACCTCGAGGAGAGAAGCCTGTCCGATATCCCTGTATCCATCGTAGTCAGCGAAAAAGATGCAGCCATAGCCTTTAACCTCGTCGGGTGAGGACGGATTATGCCAGCTTCATCAACCATATGTCCCCGACTATGGTCAGAATGTCATAATTGGGATATGTCCGGGTTATATTTTATATAAAATATATATATAATATAACATCGAAACCAGATTTGTTATGCTATTAACGATATGCCATTAGCGATAACATTCTAATTATCGAGGTCTTGCGTGGTCGTATGACGGTCATCCCGGGGGCTGAGAAGGACATTATCAAGCGTAAACAGGCTGGTAAGACCGGATTTACAGCGAGCGATGGCGACCTGGATTTCCGGACTCTTGCGGACACATCTCTGAACGGCATTATCGTTTTTCAGGGCGAGCGCATCATTTATGTTAATCCCGCAGCCGTGAATATCGCAGGTTACGCGAAAGACGAGCTGGTCGGCATGAGATTCTGGGATGTCATGCACCCGGACTATCGAGATTTAGTGAGAGAGTACGGGTTCAGCAAGTTGAGTGGCGGACAGGCTGAATCAAGGATCAAGGTAAAGCTCGTCAGGAAAGACGGCGAGGAGCGCTGGGTCGAGGCATTTTCCTCGTACATCGAGTATAACGGGCGGCCGGCAGTGCTGGTAACAGCCGTGGACATCACCGACGGCAAACAGGCGGAGGAAGCCTTGACCGACTCGCAACAAATGCTACGGCTGGTGATAGATAATATTCCGCAGGCCGTGTTCTGGAAAGACCGGAATTCGGTGTACATCGGATGTAACAGGGTTTTTGCGGTGGCGACAGGCCTGGGAACGCCGGAAAACATCCGGGGTAAAACAGATTATGACCTGCCCTGGTCAAGAGAACAGGCGGATTTGTTCCGTGAAAGCGACCGGAGAATAATGGAGAATGATAAGCCGGAGTACCATATCACCGAACGACAGCGGGAATCCGGCGGAAGAAATGCCTGGGTGGAGACCAATAAAGTCCCTCTGCACGATGCTAAAGGTATTGTTACGGGAATCCTTGGCACATATGAGGACACCACCGAGCGCAAGCAGGCCGAGGAAGCATTGAACCGGCTCCGGGCTAACTTAGAGAAGTCTCAGGAGATCGCCCATCTCGGCAGCTGGGAACTGGATCTCCTGAACAATACGCTATCCTGGTCTGACGAGGTGTACCGGATCTTCGGTCTGCGGCCCCATGAGTTTAGTGCTACCTATGAGGCGTTCCTCGCGGTAGTCCACCCGGACGATCGTGAAACGGTCGATACTGCTTATACCAGCTCGATCCGGGAGGGACGGGATACCTATGAGATCGAACACCGGATCGTGAGAAAATCCACCGGCGAAGTACGCTTTGTCCACGAAAAATGCGAGCACTTCCGGGATGGGTCCGGCCGGATCACCCGATCCGTGGGGATGGTCCAGGACATCACCGAGCGCAAGCAGGCCGAGGACGCGTTGCGGGAGAGCGAGGCCATGCTTAATAGTATCTTCCGCAGCGCCCCCTCTGGCATCGGTGTCGTTGTGGACCGTATCATCGTTGCGGTAAATAATAAGCTGTGTCAGATGACGGGTTACTCGCGAGAGGAACTGCTGGGTAAGAACGCACGTCTTTTTTATCCCTCTGACGAGGAATACGAGCACGTCGGCAAAGTCAAGTATGGCATGATCGCGGAGCGTGGCATGGGTGAGGTCGAGACACGCTGGCGTCGTAAAGACGGCACGCTCATCGATATCCTGTTGAGCTCGTCACCTGTCGCTCCGGGTGATCTATCGGCCGGAGTGACCTTCACTGCACTGGAGATCACCAGGCGCAAGCGGGCCGAGGAGGAGCTGAAAGCCGCAAAGCCCAGGCGGAACTGTACCTGGACCTGATGAGCCATGACATCAACAACATGCACCAGATCGCCCTGGGCTACCTGGAACTGGCACAGGAGATGCCGGCCTCCGGGGGACGGAACGAGTACCTGGATAAGCCGGTCGAGGTGTTACAGCGGAGCGCCCGGCTAATCAAGAACGTGAGGAAGCTGCAGAAGCTCCAGGAAGGCGTTTTCCTGACCAGGGAAGTCGATGTCTCCACGATACTCGCGGACGTGCAGCGGGAGTTCGGAGCGGTGCCCGACAAGACAGTAACGCTGAACCTGAACGGGTGCAAGCATTGCTATATACGAGCCAACGAGCTGCTGTACGATGTTTTCTCCAACCTGGTGGGCAACGCTGTCAAGCACACTGGAGACAGGGCAAGCATTGTCATCGACCTGAACGTGGTTGAAGAGGATGGCCGCAGACATTGCCGGGTCATGATCGAGGACGACGGGCCCGGCATCCCGGACGATTTCAAGGGCAAGGTATTCAACCGGATGTTGAAGGGCAGCGAAAAAGCGAAGGGGATGGGCCTGGGCCTGTATCTGGTCAAATCGCTGGTTGAGAGCTATAACGGTCGCGTCTGGGTCGAGGACCGGGTGCCGGGCGACCATACGAAGGGCGCCAGGTTCGTGGTCCTGCTACCCGCTGCAGATAAAAAATAATATTTTCATCTATCGGTTTCTTTAATTATAAAATATTTATAATATCACGTAAAGGTTTTATTTCAGTACAATATTTATATGCAATATAAGTGGCAATATAACGGTATTTGTTATTCGGTGTGCAAGGTGTGCGACCATGAAGCCGGGGACAATAAGGTCGGGCATTGATGTGATAGGCCTTGTACCCTGGGGCACGCATTTCGGCCTCTTCTACAAGACGAAACGGGACTTGATCGATGTCCTGGTGCCATATTTTGTGGCTGGCCTGAAAAATAATGAGTTTTGCCTGTGGGTGACGGCAGAGCCCTTGAATGCCGAAGAAGCCAGTACGCTTATGGCTGGTGCTATGCCCGATTTTAATGCGTATATAGAAAGAGGGCAGATCGAGATCATTTCGCATACGGACTTGTATAAGATCGACGGCAAGTTCGACGGGACGCGGGTACTCAACGGGTTGATAGATAAGCTTGGGAAAGTCCGGGAACGGGGATTCAGTGGCTTGAGGGCAACGGGGAACGAATCCTGGCTGGAGAAGAGCGACTGGAAGGGTTTCATTGATTATGAGCAGTCGATCAACGATGTCATCGGCCAGCATAACATGCTCGCCCTGTGCGCGTATTCCCTGGATAAGTGCGATGCCAACGATATCCTGGAAGTGGTGAGCACCCACCAGTTCGCCCTGAGTAAGCGTAATGGCACGTGGAAGATCATCGAGGACCAGGGGCAGAAGAAAGCGAGAAAAGCGCTGCGGGAAAGCGAGAGGCGTTTCCGGGGTATCTATGAGCAGGCCCCGCTGGGCATCGCCCGGATAGATTCCACCACAGGCCGATTCCTGCAGATCAACCAGAAATATTGCGATATCGTCGGGCACACGATGGATGAGATGCTGGCTACGGATTTCCAGAGTATAACACACCCCGACGACCTGCAGGAAGACCTCGGAAATATGGCCAGGCTGCTGGCGGGTGAGATCAAATCCTTCAACATGGAGAAACGGTACTGTCACGCCAATGGCTCGATTGTCCCGGTGGACCTTACCGTTGTGCCGCTATGGGATGAAGAGGAATCCTACAAGTTCCATATAGCCATGGTGGAAGACATCACAAACCGCAAACGGGTCGAGGAATCACTGCATACCACCCTGCAACGCTTCTACTCAATTCTTTCAGGCATGTATCCCAGCATTTTGCTGGTAACGGAAGAGGACCGGGTCGAGTTTGCCAATCAGGCATTCTGCGACTATTTCGATCTGGAGGAATTACCGGGAGACCTGGCGGGTCTCACTTCATCCGAAATGATCGAAAAAATCAAGGGCGTTTATCAGCATCCCGACAGGGAAATCGCCCGCATCAGGGAGATAGTCAGTCGAGGGCAACCTGTAAGAGGTGAGGAAGTTGCCCTGCGGAACGGGCGGACGTGCCTGCGAGATTTTGTCCCCCTGTATGTCGAAGGACGGCGATATGGCAGGCTATGGCTTCACCTTGACATCAGCGAGCGTAAGCAGGCCGAAATCAAGCTGGAAGAGGCCAAGGCACAGGCTAAGCTCTACGTCGACCTGATGGGCCACGACATCAACAACATGCACCAGATAGCCCTCGGATACCTCGAGCTGGCCAGGGACATGCAGCCGGACGTCGGCCAGACGGAGTTCATTGACAGGCCGGTCGAGGTGTTGCAGCGGAGCGCCCGGCTCATCAAGAATGTGAGAAAGCTGCAGAAGCTCCGGGACGGGATGCTCCGGATCGAGGTGGTAGACGTGGGCAAGGTGCTCGCGGACGTGCAGCGGGAGTTCGGCGAGGTGCCCGACAAGATGGTCACGCTGAACCTGAACGGTCGTGAGAATTGCCTTGTCCATGCGAACGAACTGCTACACGACGTTTTCGCCAACCTGGTGAGCAACGCGATCAAACATACAGGAGACCACGCGGACATTGCTATAGACCTGGACATCGTGGAGGGCGATGGCCGCCAGTATTGCCGTGTCATGGTCGAGGACGACGGGCCCGGCATTCCCGACGACTTCAAGGGCAGGATATTCAACCGGCTACTGAAGGGCACCGATAAGGCGAAAGGCATGGGTTTAGGCCTGTACCTCGTCAAGTCGCTCGTGGAAAGCTACGGCGGCAGGGTGTGGGTCGGGGACCGGATTGCAGGCGACCACACGAAAGGCGCCAGGTTCGTGGTCATGCTGCCGATGGCCGAGAAATGATATGTTTAGTGTATAATGCAAAATCCACCGTCTTTTTCTGTAGCACTGATCTATCCCATATTTGATA
Source organism: uncultured Methanocellaceae archaeon (assembly GCA_963792125.1). Taxonomy (GTDB): domain Archaea; phylum Halobacteriota; class Methanocellia; order Methanocellales; family Methanocellaceae; genus Methanocella_A. The sequence goes on along the minus strand of CAWBVA010000011.1, from coordinate 45,610 downwards.
TAATTCCCAGGAAAACAGGTATGTCAGACCCTGCATGAAACAAAATAGGCCCCAACATGCTATCTGTTCTCCGCATTATATATCCCAGGACAAGTCCAAGTAAAAAGGTAATTAATACAAAAGCGATTGTAAATGATGTGTATGGGACTATGCCTCTCCCTGCAACCGTGTGGCTCAACGAAAAGATCAACGCCTGCAAGAGATTAGAGACGTTAGGTCCAAATACGGACATATATTTCTTCAGGAAAAGTCCCCTGTACAACAACTCTTCCCTTATTCCATTGGCTATGACGATGACAAGTATCCAGGGCAACCAGAGTACTACCCTGTCCATGCTTAGGTTTTGACCGTTGAACATGAACGAAGCAATAGGGATAGACAGTATTGCGAAAGTAAAAAAGCCCAAAAGGCCGCTAATGAGGCCAAATTTGAGATCTCCCTTCTGTATGAAGATCGTGGGCAGGCTATCACCAGAAATGAGGGATAGAACAATAATAGAAATAACAACCAGCACGGTACTGAACAACATGCTTAAAACTATGCTGTTGATCGTCGTTGTCTGTATAGTGATATAAGCACTCAGGACCTGGATATTAATAGCAAAAGAGGCAATAAAAAACGCGAAAAAGATCTTCCAGTACTTTTTGAATCGCTCGCTTTTCCACGTAACGATGGCTGATGATAAGAATACGATCGAGATTCCCGTGCGATAAATAAGGTCCCATTCCGGGGGAACTAATGAAAAAGGGAATACTAGCAAACCGGATAGTGCGGGAAGACTAATGCCACAAATTAAAAAAAGCAGAAATAAAGCATGGGATTTGTCGTATCTGGCAGACTTTTCCAACTCCATCTCACACAATCACCGTTAAAATAACGCTTCTGTCATCTTTTTATTATAATTGTAGTCTTAGCATTTAATATATAACTACTTGCGGGATTTCTTTAAAAACCAAGGCCATAATGGCAAATCTTCTAATTACTTGACAGCATGTCTAAAAAATAGCTCTCATAATCAGGTTTATAGGTATTACTGCCTGGATAGCAGCCGATACTTTTTTAAATTAATAAACAAAAATATTCATTTCTACCGGGCAATTTATCAGGATGGCCAGCACTGTATGGGGGTTGCTGGCGATTCATCCCACATGTAAAGATACACCCCGGGGGAAGATCATTACGGCCTAATATAAGCCCATCCAGTGGCCCGATTTTTTCACTATCCCGGTCATAGCTGCGGGCAATATGCCGAAATCGTCGAGGAGAACGCCCTTTGTCAGGCCTGATCAAATTATTTTTTCTTTTCGCCCTTTCTTCCCCCGGCGTATATGAGGCCGCTACGCGCCTGGCGCGCTCGCTCGACCTGGTGCATGCGCTCAGTTGGTGTGAGGCTGTCCATGTCGGCCAGGGCGTCAAGGCGCAAGAGATAGCTGAACAGTTCATCGTCGGTGAGGTTATCCCGTGACTTTATGCGCTCCATCTCGATAATATCTTCATCGCGTATGGTTAATTTGATATTCTTTTCCATTATTATCAACTCTTATTGATTGCCCTGCCTTACTATCCTAAAAATGATCACCGGACAGCGTTAATTTTAACTGAAGTTTAATTCGATGATGATCCTGATCCCCCGGCATTTCTGTGAACTCCACAAACGACCGTGGCAGAGCTTTCGGCGCCTGGCGAGGGTCAACAGCGAGGGATTCACCCTGACGCCCTGACATTGGTTTTTGGAGATCCTCCCTGCCATCATTTCTTCTCTGTACTGCCGGTTTCCCGTTTTTTCGCACGCACTGGGTACGCCGCACAATATGTTATTGCCCGGTGTGATTATTATAGCGTGCCAATGAAGATACACAACACCTCTGTAGTAGCGATGATATCATGTAATGGAGCTCGGATACTTCTCAAATGGATTTTCTGGTTAATACGTCGGTAATTTTAGAAAAACCGGTTACTACACAATTTATTTGTTTGTTTTTCATAATTTATTTGGCAAATGTCCTTATGGTCAGCAATAAATCAATAATCAGGGATGTTATGGTAACAAAAGAATCTAAAGGCGATTTAAGCGTCAAAGAAGCGGGCCGCCGTGGCGGCAACATGACGAAAAAACGGCACGGCCATGAGTTCTACGAAAAAATCGGACATAAGGGCGGCCAAAAAGTAAAAGAGCTGATCGCAAAAGGAAAGTCCGCCGGGAAATGAAAGATTTAAGATTATCACATCTTTTCTTTTTTAATTTGTCGACTTTCTGTGACCGTGTTATACTTGTATTTTATAAAAGGGTAAAATCTCGAGACCCGCTAATTTCCAATTGTTTACATGATACGCAAAATCTCATGTCGTATCTCGATGCCCAAAGGGTGAGGGGACGAGTCTAAACTGAATATAAAGAGGGTAATTGAACTCTCCGGCAATCCACGAAACCCATATTTGACCGCGGGAGCTTTCAACACATGGCGAGGGCAATGGCAGGGGGCCTCGCCACGACTCCCGGTAAATGGTTTTTAAGTCAATCCCCACAGAGGCCCCCTGATGGCATATGTCAACGCTATAAGCACGAAACGCCTCAGGCAGCTGCCGGTAAGCGGTGGCAGCCAACCTGGACGCGCCCATGAGCACGAATAGCGTTATCCAGTTTACCAGTCAGGTTCTCCAGGCTCATCATCAGCATTTTCGAGCCCTGGTATTGTTGGTCAATGGCCGATCCAGCCGCTTAATTGGCCACTGTTTTTCGCACTACGTCAGGTTCCGATGCCATACCGTGTCATTGGGAAAATCTGGGTATTCGACAAACGTTTGTACAAACATATTTGTATCAGTCTGACTATCACGATAATCAGAGAATGGATTCAGTAATCTCATAATTGATAAAAATAGAGTCGACTTTTTTATCGAATATCTCATTTTGCTTTAACCTCGCAAAAGCCAGAGGGTTCAAGAAAAAAGTATTGCTCAGAGTTAGTAAACGTCTCATTTGTCAAATTAACAGGTGTAATTATATGAAAGATGTAGGAATCATAGCGGTCGGCGGCTACGAGGAAGTAGGCCGGAACATGACCGCGATAAGAGTAGGGAAAGAGATCGTCATCCTTGACATGGGCGTGCGGCTCGACCGTATCCAGCTCCACGAGGATACCGAGATCGAGAAGATGCATTCGCTGGACCTTATCAGGATGGGCGCGATACCCGACGATACGGTCCTGAACAATATTGGCGGTAAAGTGGTCGGCATCGTGTGCTCGCACGGCCACCTTGACCACATCGGCGCCGTCCCCAAGCTGGCGCACCGGTACAAGTGCCCGATCATCGGGACGCCGTTCACAGTCGAATTAATCAGGCAGGAGATAGAGTCCGAGAGAAAGTTCGACATCGCAAACAAGCTCAATTCACTGGAATACGGCCAGATCTACGACCTGTCGAAGAATCTGTCCGTGGAGCTCATCCGGGCGCAGCACAGTATCATCGACGCTGCCTTCGTCGCGCTGCACACGCCGCTGGGCATCATCCTGTACGCGTGCGACTTTAAGCTCGACCGTACGCCGACGATAGGCGAAGCACCGGACTTCCAGAGACTCAAGCAGATAGGCAAGGAAGGAGTGTTAGCCATGGTCACTAGAGCCTGGACGCAAGCGTCTCGGGCAAGACTCCGTCGGAGCAGATAGCGAGAGACCTGGTATTTGACGCTTTGCTGGGGACGGAAGAGAGCGAAAGCGGCGTGCTGGTCACGACGTTCGCGTCACATATCGCCCGGCTCAAATCCGTCCTCGAGGCCGCGGACAAGATGGATCGTACCCCTGCGCTGTTAGGCAGAAGCATGGAGCGGTACTTCGGAACCGCCCTACGGATGGGCTACGTGGAAAAGCCGCACAACCTGAAGATCTTCGGCAATCGCCGCACCATCGAAACAGGCGTCAGGCAGATCATGAAAGAAGGCAAGCATAAGTACCTGCCCATTGTCACCGGACACCAGGGAGAGCCGGGCGCCGTCCTCGGTCGCATCGCCAGTGGCGAGCTCGACTACAGGATTGAAGCCGGCGACAAGGTGATCTTTTCGGCTAACGTCATACCGAACGTGCTCAACCAGGCCAACCGGTACTCCTGCGAAACGAAACTAAAGATGAAAGGCGCAAGGATCTACGACAAACTTCACGTCTCCGGCCATGCCTGTCGGGAAGACCACTGGGAGCTCTTGAGGATGGTCAGGCCAGAGCATGTCATACCCGCCCACGGTACGATGGAAATGCACACGGCATACGTTGAGATGGCCGAGGACACCGGATACCTTTTCGGCGAGACGGCGCACATCTTAAGAAACGGACAGGAGCTGACCCTTTAAGGGGCCAGGCTTCCCTGACGATTTCAGAGACCGGGCCTTCAACCGGCTGTTGTGAGGCTCCACCGGGGCGAAGATCCCGGGCTGGGGCTATACCCGGTCAAACCGCTCGTCGATAGTTACCCTGGCCTGGTGTGTATTTAGGACCGGTTGCCCGGCGACCACACGAAGGGCGTCAGGTTCATGGTCATGCTGCCAAGGGTTAATCATCTATTAATGCTGTGAAACCAGCATGCGCTACTGTTTTCTTATCTATGCAAGTCAGGTGTTTATATTGTAGATAAATTATTAAATTTGACAGTACTGTTTTAGTTTGAGTGTGTTGTCGTTGGTCAGGACTACTGAAGAGAAGCTCTTTGGTACAACGGATATTTATCGTGTTATTGTGGATGCTGCGGAAGAAGGCATCTGGATAGCGGACATAAATGACCAGGTTACTTTTGTGAATAAGAAACTCGTTGACATCCTGGGCTATCCCCGGGATGAGATTATTGGCAAAAAAATATTCGATTTTACGGATGAGAAGAACCGTGCCATTATGGAAGAATCGATCGTCCGCAGCCGCAAGGGCGAGAGAGACACTTACGCGTTCAGCATTCGCAGTAAAAGTGGAAGATTCATACCCCTCAATGTAGCCACTACACACATGCAGGATGAAAAGGGGCGCTATATCGGCACGGTCCAATTATGTTCGGACAGGACAGGGCAAAAGAAAATCGAGGACGAGCTGCGCGAAGCAAAGACAAGAGCAGACATGTACCTGGACTTGTTGAGCCATGACATCAGGAACATGGACCAGATATCCATCGGATACCTGGATATAGTCATGAATAAGCTTGACACCGGCGAAACCCTGACAAAGGCGGACAGTGGATTAATAGAGAAACCGTTAAACGCGTTACATAGTTCTGCGGAGCTTATCAATACAGTAACGAATCTGAAAAATCTAAAATCGGCCAGGCTGCCCATGGAAAAGATTGACCTGGGTGACGTCGTGGCCGGCGTCGTAAACGGTTTCTCCGGCGTGCAGGACAGGGCTATAAATATCCATTTTAGCCCGGCTAAAGATTGTTGGGTAGAAGCTAACTACCTGCTCAAAGAGGTTTTTATTAACCTGATCGGGAACGCCCTGAAACACTCGAACGGCCCGCTGGATGTTTACATTAGTATTAATGAGGTCACGAGTGACGGAGTAAGGTATTATGCGGTCACAGTGGAGGATAACGGGCCAGGCATACCTGATAAGCAGAAAAAAGAATTATTCAGCCAGCCCGTTTGCGAGGGTACGAAGACTAAAGGCAAAGGCCTCGGATTGTGCCTGGTTAAAGCGCTTGTCGACAGATTCCATGGAAAGGTCCGGGTAGAAGACCGGGTGCCTGGCGACCACACGAAGGGCGCCAGATTCGTGGTCATACTGCCCGCAAAACCCCCGTGAACAAGGTCTTACCCGGCGCACCGAGACTCGGATGTCGACCTCCTGGCCGCCGGCCTGCTGGCATTGTGACGGACAGGCCTCAATCACCCAGGCAGACGCAATATTTACACAAGGACCCGGGTTCCCGCACCTGCGCTTTCTTCGCGGGACAGCGCCATTGACCGTCGCGGATTTCGATTGCCCTGCCACCGGAGATCATCATGCCGGGAGGGTGTAACGGTCGGCGGACAATGAATGCCAGGTAGGTGGAAACGGTCCTCACGTAGGCCTTAAAGTCCTGATCGCCGGGCCCGTAGTCATCCATGTACCGGTCGATCCTTGCCCGGAAATCGGCCAGCCGGGACTCGTCGACCGGGATGCCGGGGCCGATGTCCCCTCCGGCCAGCAGCTCCTTGAAAACGGCGTTGTTATAGAGAGCTATGGATTGAGCGGGGCCATTGGCCGTACCTGCAAGTACTTCATTTTTAAGTTCGAGAGCGTCAGGGCGGGATCTGGCAATTTCTTTTGCTTCGCGCCGGAGTGATTCCAACAGCTCGGCTACGTCCATCGGACGAAGATAAGCACTCATAGCACAAAAATCTTCCATGGATGGAGGCCAGGATGAGCCGGACATGTAAACGCCTCAGGTTGCTAGTACGAAAGCGGAGTCGGTCATCCCGGACGCACCCCGGTCGTATAGTCTGCATTTTACGATTTGCCAATGTTGTTTTTCCTTACCCCACCCTCTTAAAGTCGATATACCCGCGCCCCACATCCGTGCCGATCAACTGCACGCGGAGCCTCTGGCCGACGTCCACGCCTTCGAAACCGCGCTCCAGCTTTCCTTCGACGGGCGGATTGAAAATGCGGACCCACGTCCCGTGATCAGTGACGCCGGTGACGATGGCATCGAAACGCTCCCCGATCCTTGATTCAAGCATCAATGCGGCCGCGGATTTTCCCACCTGTCGCTCGACTTTCTTGGCGTCGTCCTCCTGTTCGGTACAATGCTCCGCGAGCGACTCCAGCTCATCGTCTGCGTAAGGCGAAGAACTTCCCGCAAGGGCCGCTTTCAGCAACCGCTGCGTGATCAAATCGGGATACCGGCGGTTCGGGGCTGTGGAATGATTATAGTCCTTGACCGCAAGACCGAAGTGCCCGATAGCGCTGTCTCCCGGAAGCTGGACTACGTATTCGCCTGAGCCCAACAGCTTGATGACGCTGAGAGAAAGATCGGGAAAACCAACCGGATCAGCGGCTTTAGCAGCTGCCAGGAATCGCTCCAGGGCTTTTGAGTCTGGCGCCTCGGGCAACATTGTGCCCCTCTCGGCCGCAATCGCGACGATCCGGCCCCAGCGTTTGGGCCTGCGGACCACGCGCTGCAGCGACGGAAACTTTCTGGACACGAGATATCGTGCCACCACGCCGTTGGAAGCGATCATGAATTCCGCGATCAGATCTTTGGCCCGGTTCGGCTGGTCTTTTTCCAGCCCCTTGAGCTCCTCGCCGGCAAATACCGGGCGCACTTCGATCGTTTCCAGCTCGAGCGCACCATGAGCGTACCGGTTGGTCTTTAAGGTTTGAGCCACGCGGTCCTGGAGCCGGAGGTTCTCGGCGAGGCCGGCGACAGCCCTCGATCCCCTGTGGCATCGGCCCGGTCCCCTCCAGCCAGGCTGCTACGCTGTTGTAAGTAAGCTTGGCATGATTACGTACCGTCGCCCTGTAGATGTCCGAACCCTGAAGCGATCCGTCCGCGGCGAAAACCATTTCGATGACGACGGCCAGGCGGTCTGATTCATAGTTAAGCGAAGTGAGATCGTTGGAGAGTTTCTCGGGCAGCATCGGAAAGATCTCGGCCACGGTGTAGACCGAAGTGGTGTTCTGTTGCGCATGATCGTCAATTGCTGACCCCTTCCTGACGACAGCGTCCACATCGGCGATGGCGACACGGATCTTCACGGCTCCTGCGGGCATGGCTTCAGCAACGGTAAGCTGATCCAGATCGAGCGAATCATCGTTGTCGATGGAGCACCAGAGAAGGTCCCTGAGATCGCGCGTCGATGCTTCAGTTTGTGTTGCCGGCCCGTGTATTCTAGCCAGCTCGGCAAGTGCCTGTGTTCGGGAAATCCGGAGCCAGCCCTCTTTCCAGCATCGCCCGATGGGCAATTGCCTGCAGAATGGAGCGGTGTTGTCTGTCGTCGGTTTTCGTCATCATGTCTCCTTCATGTGATAACTAAGCTTCGTCCTAGGAAATAATAGTGAGTATCCATATAAAGGGCCTACATTATACAGAGATCTGGCAGCCAATTTGATAAATGTGTACATACATACCCATATTCGAGCTTTAAGGAGCTTTCGGCACCTGGCGAGGGCCAACAGCAGGGAGCCTTGCCCGGACGCCCCAAATATTTCCGGCCCCCTGCCGGCAGGAAGATAGGCAGAAGACCTTCATCGCCCTTTGTTTATGCAATTGCAGAAGCCCTCTCGTTTTTATCCAGGCAGTATATACATGCCCGGTAATCCATAAATTTTTATACTTCACTACCTACCGTTAAACCGACCACATTATGCTAACAGATAACAGGGAAATGATGACATGAGCTACCGATTTGAGGACATCACGGAGAAAAATGTTGACGATCTGTTGAGCGTTTGCGGTAATATGCCGGGGATGGACGGTAATCCTCACTTCAAGGAAGGCCGGACTGCCCGGCGGCAGTGGATCGTCGAGATGGCCGGGAAGTACGGCGCCGTCGGCGTGATCGCCTATGGCGATGATGGCAAGGCGGCTGGTTTCGTGGAATGTATACCCGCTGAAGCCCACCCGCTGGGCAGGTTCGCGACAGATCTAAGGCGGACGATGGTAATTGACTGCGCCTGGTACCGGCGAGAGGCCGGGCTGCCATTGCGCAAAGCCATCCTGGACCACATGTTTGCAGACAAGTGGTTCGACAGACCCCTGGTAAACGAGAAGTGCAGATACGTCGACGTCCTTACACTGAAAAATCCGATGATCATGCAATACGACTTCTACGCCGACTATGGTTTCAAGGACGCCGTCGAGATCACCGGCCACGCCACCACCCGCTACCTCCTGCGATATCCGGTGACGGGTGACGAGATAACGCCACGGACTGAACAGATCAATTTCTGCGACGCAGGCAAGAACGTGCTGCTCGTCGGCATCTACCGCCAGTGCCATATGCCATACCTGTTCGCGGCCAAAATCCGAAAAGCCCTGGAAGGTATCGATGGCCTTACCATCAAGATCGTCGACTACTGGGCTACCGGCATCCCCACGATCTGCGAAGCCACCATCAACGGAAAGCCCGCCTTCGACGGGATCGTAGCCTTCATGAGCGAGGAACAGCTACGAGAGTCGGTCAAGGCGAAAATGATCTGATTTTTTCACTGATCGTGGCCCGGCCGAAATGATAAACCCCAGATAGACATTTGCCGACCCCATCAGCACGGAGCTTTTCATGAGTTTCACAACAACCGGTAGCTGCTCTTTAGATTGGCCAGCAGGTTCTCGATTTAATGAAAATAAGTGCCCCTTTTTGCCGTTTTTACCAGCAACCGCAAAAAGAGAGAGCACCTGAAACTTATATTTATTTTTCACAATGTAGAAATACTTTCTGACATATGCCGATTCCGAAATGATTATCACCATTCGGGGACATACATATCTCATGGAGTCTTCTTTAGGGCTCCAGGGGTAAGAAACATGAACGTCTCAGACATTACGACAGACAGGTTCGAGAAGATCGACACGAAAGCGACGCTGCAGGAGGTCCTGCCGCTGCTGAGGAAGTCTCACAAGCCCGCCGTGCTTGCCTTCAACGGGAAGGAGTACGCAGGGATGGTCACGGAGAAGTCGATCGTAGGCTCTTTACGGAACCTGAAGACAGGCATCAACGGGATGATTCGCAAGACACCGAAGATTACCCCGGACACTACCATTTACGAGGCGGCCCGACTGATGGTCGAGAGCCAGACCAGGCAACTGCCGGTCTTTGACAAGGTTAAGGTCAAGGGCGTGGTCACGACCGAGAGTCTCATGCAGCGCGCCGCAGAGACGGAGTTCGGCGAAAAGTCGGTCTCCTGCATGATGAGCGAAGGCGTCATATCGCTTGATGCAGATGAGCACGTGGGCAAGCTGATCAACGTACTGCGGGAGGAAGGCATCTCAAGGGTGCCGGTACTCTCCAAGGGAAAGCTGGTCGGCATCGTGACGTTGCATGACCTGCTCCAGCTGATAGCGCCGAACAGCACAGACCATGTCGAAAAGATAGTCGGCAAGAACTCGCCCATGCGCGAAATCAAGGTCAAAGACATCATGACGGACAGCGTCGTCACGGTCGAGCCTGACTCGACCATCAGGGACGCTATCGAGCTGATGATCAAGCGTGACATCCAGGGCCTGGTCGTCTACGAGGACAAAAAGGTCAAGGGCATCCTGACCGCGACGGACGTGCTGCTGGCCCTGGCCGCGTTGAAGAGGAACGAGGTCAAGACTCCCTTCACGCTGCAGATGTCGCACGGCAACCTTGTGGACTATGACCGGGAATACGTGTACGCCTCGCTCACCAGTTTCATCAAGAAGTTCGAGAAGTTCCTGGTCGGCGGCTACGTGAACGTCTACTTCAAGCAGCACAAGGAGACCTTCCGCGGCACGCCTCTCATCCTCTGCCGCGTCCGGCTTAAATCGGACCACAGCTTCTACAACGCGAAGGGCGAAGGCTGGGGCGCCGACGGCGCATTCCACATCGCCATGAGCACGCTGGAGCGCCAGGTGATGAACGACAAGGAGATCTTCCACGACAAACGTTACACGAACGGGAGCATCGTAGAGAAACTTGATATCCTATAAGGGCCGATCTTAGCCGCAATGGAAAGCGATCTCGACGATCTCACATGGCAGGAGTTCGAGGAGTTGCTGCGCGACATCCTCGACCAGCACAACTTCGAGGTCAAGTTCCGCAAGGTCTTCAAGTTTAATGGTCGGGGCTACCAGATCGACGTAGTCGGATATCGCAAGGACCTGTGCGTCTGCATCGACGGTAAAAAGTACGGTCGGGCGAGGCACAGGACTTCTTCTTTAAAGACGGAGGCCACCAAGCATTACAATCGCTGCCTGGCCCATGACGAGGCGTTCGGCCTGCGGTCGATTCCGGTGATCGTCTCCTGGATAGACGATAGCCTCGGGTTCGAGAATGGGTGCATTTTTCGTGCCGGTGGCCATGCTCAACGATTTCTTATTGAATTTGGATGCTATACTGGACGAGTTCGGGTTTTAGAAGACGCCAAGGGTCTAAGAGAAGACGCCAAGGCGCCCTTCAGCTGCCAAAGGCTCCAAGAGCGCCAAGGCTTTTGTTATATCTCAGGCGTTAAGTATGCAAGTATCTGATATATACGTGAAGAATCGACGTTTTACCATTGGGCCTGCAAATTAGAAAAGTAACCTTGGCGTCTTGGAGCTCTTCGAGCGTGACAGTCGCAGCCTTGGAACCTTCTTTGAACACTTACGACTTATTGAGTAGCATTGCCAGTATCTTAAACGGCTCCAGCCCTTTCGCCCGGATCATGCTTAGCTCGGCCCCGGGCAGCGTCCGGCCAATGCCCAGAAAGATGCGCCGTGCCGGGACGTCCTCTATCGCGTCGTCGAGGAAAACGATTCCCGGCTTAACCGCAGCCCGGTTTAGCTTTGTAAAGGTCAGCGAATATATCGCGATCGGATCGGACACATGCGATGCAGCAAAGTTAGTGACCATCCCATTAGTAGCCGATTTCAGGGCAGTCACACTGAGGTCTCCCGCATCGATGGCGCCGGCCAGGAACGTCAGCGTGTGAGCGGTGAAATTGAACGCGATCTGTAAAGCCATCGCAGGGTCCTTTCCACCGCGCTTTTCCAGCACGTAATCGGCATCGATTACCCCGATGCCCCCGAAAAGCCTGCGCAATGCGGCCATGTCTGGTGATGCCTGGCCCGGTGGCCGGATGATCAGGCCGAACGTGTATGCACCATCGGCGGCCGCTCGTGATGCGACCTCACCGGCCCAGCCCGTCGCACCGGGCTCTGTAGGGTCAAATACTATAAAAACGATCTCAAATGTACCGATGTCCCCGGCCACTTTTTCTCCCGGCCGTGACCTTTATCCTGACGTCCGCCCCGCTCTCGTTCAGGGACTCTTCGCTCTCGTCCACAGCTATCAGCCGGGACTTTGCCGAAGATTGCTTCAGGAGGCTCGTGACCATGCAGCCGCTGGGGCCGCAGCCGACGATGGCCGAATACCGGGGTGCTTCTGCGTTCATGATATCACTGGCTCGCTCTTATTGATGGCACTGGCGGCTGATATACGTAACGTCAACTGCGCGTGGCTTTTCGTGCCAATCATTTTTTATATTAATTTGTACATAAACATAACCGATGATCGCCACGGGCACGTTTTACGAGGCTGTCGATATCCAGCAGCGGTTCATCAAGCAGCTGGGCGAGATAGGGCGGGACCGGATCGGCGAGCTGGTCAGCCTCCTCACCGGCTTCATCCTGGAGAACCGGGAGTGCACCAAGTTCATCTACGGCATCGCCGAGGGCCGGAGCGCGCTGGCGCTCTACGATTTCCTGCAGCAGTCGTCCCGCTACGAGAACATCATGCCGCTCACGCTTGACGACCCTATCCGGCGCTATATCGACCCGGAGCGGCGGAACCTGATCATTGCGGCCACAGGCTCTGGCGAGACTAAGAGCATCATCCGGTACCTCGAGGACGCATTCAAGCTGGAAGTGCCGGTGTTGCTGATCACCGCGAACGTAGGCTCGAAGGCATACACAATGGTCGAAGAGTACGACAACGGCTACGTGTTCGTGATCCCGACGCTGACCGGGCTCGGCCGGAAGAGCCTGACCGCACTGGGCTCCGAGTTCGAGCTGAAGCTGATCGTCCTGCTCAACGCGCTGATACCGGAACTATACCACCACGATCGCACCGACATCGAGCGGTATTATGCCCAGATAGACCACTTCGCGATGAACGCCAGCCTGCTGAAGAACATCGATGCAGGCCATCTCAGCGACTGGATAGACAAAGTGCTCAACCGTCGTGGCAACTACATCGTGGACGGCGTTGGCCGGTCCGGCTTCGTTGCCCGGGCCTTCGGGATGCGACTAACCCACCTGGGCCGCAACGTGTTCATCCGCGACGGCCCCACGGCGCCTGCCTTCCTGCGAGGCGACGCCTACATCCCGTTGAGCGGCAGCGGCAACACCCGCGAGATCATCGAGGGCGTGGTCAAGGCAAAGCTCCGTGGCGCCGACGTCTTCCCCATCATGATCAACATCGATTCCCGGCTGTCCGGCCTCATGGACTCGTGGGGCTACTCGAAGAACATCATGTACATCCCGGTCTCCCTCGAGGACATCGGCCTGTACTGGGAGCGGGAGATGAGCAAGATCGTCGCGACCAAGTCCGTCCAGTCCCGACCGTCCGTCTCGGAGATCAATACCTACGTGTTCACGAATGCAGTTATTGCGCTGGCCATGGACATGCTTGGCGTCAGCGAACAATACCTCAAACGCATACACGTCTAAGCTATCAAGCCGCCAAGGGTCTAAGATGAAGGCGCCAAGGCGCCACTTTTAGCACCCGAAGGTTTCAAGGCGCCAAGTTTATTTTTTTAAATTCAAGAGACGAAGGGGCCAAGTTTCTTTGTTATTAATCACATATGCAGTAACTTATTGACTTGGCGTCTTGAAATTAAAAAATATCTTGGCGCCTTGAAACCTTCGGTGCTAAGTGGCGCCTTGGCGTCTTCTCTTAGAACCTTGGCGGCTTGATCATTCGCAGCTGGGTTTGATTTCCATCTTCTTGTCGATGTCCAGCTTTGCGAACTCGATCACGTTATGTGCCACGTTCCGGACATAAGTCCTCATCTGCTCGTCGCCCCGGAAGTAGTCGTTGTCCGTTTCGGCCTTGTGTTGCCGGCCGTGCGTCGAGTACGCGATGCCGTAGGGCGCGAGCACGTAGCCGAGGTTCTGGAAGACCATGAAGATGTCGAAGGCCGTCTTGTATGCGCCGTCCTCGTGGCCGTTGACGATGATGCCCACCGTGCGGCCGGACAGCGGAGTGGTGTTGTTGATCAGGTACATGTTCTCGATGCAGGTCAGCCGGTCCAGGAAGTCCTTGAGCTGTGCGGGCATGTTGTTCCAGTTGATGGGGCTGACAACGACGATGGCCTTTGCGCCCATGACGAGCCGCTGGAGCTTGTGCACGTCGTCGAACGCGTTTCGGCATGGGTACTGGCAGTGGTCCTCGATCATGCTGTAGCAGCACCAGCAGTGCTCGATCCTGTAGTCGGCGAGGTGCAGCACCTTGCAGGAGACGCCCTTCTCCTTCGCGACCTCTTCCACCAGCGAGGCGAAGTACGCTGTGTTGTGGGCGCGGTGCTTCGACCCGTTGATGACCAGCAGGTCAGCCCCTACCTCCAGCTTATCCTTCGGGTGATGGCCTTTCACGTAGAATTCGCCCGAGGAAGACCCACACGAGGGACATGGATCAGGTGCTTCGGTCGTATCGATCTCGTACCCGCAGACATTACATTTCCAGACAGGCATAATACATCCGAAAGTGAGTAAGAAGCTATGGTATAATTAGATTATGGATTGCTGCATGGCACGATATCGTCGGTGAAGCTGGCATGTCGGTAACGAGACCACATTTTGCCTTGAAAGCGTAAAAAATATGAACTTACAGGATAGATTACTGTCATCTCTTACGACAGACGCGGATGTGGTAAAAACGGACTTTATACTGGAGATCGGGCTGATAGGTTCACTTATCATGCTCCTGCTGGCCGTAGACTTCCTGATATGGCTGATGGGCGCCACTTTGCTCATCGGCATGCTGGGCTGGCACCCGCCAGGATGGCTGGCCAGCCCGGTAGCCCACGGCATCAATACCGGTTTTGCCATCGCGGGCGGGGCTGTGGCCGTCATGTTGCCCATAGTGCTCGACCTGGTGGTCAGGCGTGTAATCTGACAGCCGGGCAGTTTCAGAAATATATCAAATATTTTATTATCCGTAACAATCATACATCAGTTAGCAGGCCAATCGCTGGCCTGACTGTATGAGGTGTATCAAGTTGGTTAATGGTGGATATAGTAAGAATCCGGTCATTGCGGCCATCCTGTCGTTTTTCATCCCGGGCCTGGGGCAGGTCTATAACGGCGGAGGGTTCCGGGAAGGGTCTGATCGTATCTGATCGCTACGCTGATCGGCTATCTGTTGCTGATCATCCCGGGAATGGTCATCTGGCTTATGGAGCATCTACTAACGCTACACTGATCGGCTTTCTGTTGCTGCACGTGCAATCCTCGCCTGGCTCTACGGCATCTGGCAGAAAAAGGTCAACGCAGGCATACTGCCGTATAAGACGTCAGCGCCGGATACGCTGATTGTCTATGCGGTCCTGGGTTCGTCGATCATCTTCGTGGGCGTCGTCGTGATCACGCTCAGTACTGGCCGCTATCATTGCCGCATTCTTTATCGATCAAGCAGCAGTTGTCAGCAGCGGCTATCTATATTTTTATCATTTTGACCTGCTATTCTCGGCGGCTCGTGTTTGGTCACGCATTACCTGGACCGGGCCAATGGATACCAGCACTACATATGCCACATATTCTTACAGGAGTCCTCGGCAACCGTTTAATAAAAGATTACAGCATCGTCTTGGCGATCGCGAACTCGCTGCTGACTACGTTCTGCATCTCCTTCACGATGCGCAAGGCCTCTTTCAGCCCGTCCCGGTCCTTCTTCGAGAGGGTAAACGGCTGCACGAACTCATTGCTGACCACGCCGCGTTTGATGTTCTGGACATAGCCCAGCATCATCACACGGGTCAGCTGGTCGTAGGCGAACATGAACCGGGCGAACTGCTGCACGTCGATCACCTGCAGGTCCCGGAGCTTCCAGAGCCGGTCGGCAATGTTAGTGCGGCTGATGGAGTACTTGGCGGCAAGGGCCTTAATCGACGCGCTGAATATCCGAAAACCATATTTCTTGATATTGAAAGCATCCTCGGCGTCACCGTAGTATTCGATTTTCAGGGAATCCCCCTCCAGTCCGACCTCGGCGTTGATGGCCGATATCGCCAGCTCGATCGCGTAGTACGGGTCGGTGTGCAGCCGGTGGTGCAATGTTCGCAGGAACCTGTTGGCCAGCGGCCGGTCGCCGAACACATAGCGCGTGTCCATGATCACGGAGCGCTCGTACTTGTCGTCCAGGTGGGAGATCAGCTCGGTGATAGTGCCCCGCCACTTGGGGTTGCTCGCCATCATGTTGCCCTTGCAACGGTCGAAGCCGGCAGAAGCGAGACCGTTGACCAGCAGCCCTGCGAAGGCCGTGAAGTACTGGCGTCCGGCCTCGTCGACGCCGTCGTCTATGACGAGGATTGTGTCCTGGTCGGACTCCACGGACATCTCGGCCCGGCCGAAGCTGCCTGTCGCCAGCAGCGCGTACTTGAAACGTGGCGCACCCTTCTTCGGCTCCATCTCGTCGAGGACGATCCGGGCCATCTCGCAGGCCATGGCGTCGCGGCAGGAGGAGACGATGTGGTTGATCAAGCTGCCGGTGCCGCCCATCTTCAGGGCGCTCTCGGACAGCTCGATCATGTCGTTGTTGATACGGAGCAGCTCCCGGGGGGTCTTCGAGGCCTTGATGGCCTTGATCAGCGTGTTCAGGCGAAAGTAGGTGCCCGACTCGGAGGACAGCCCCTGGATGTACCTGAGGCTCTTCAGCCCCTCCTCGACGGTGAGGTTCTCGATCACCATCGGGCAGTCCCAGTCCTTGATGCTTTCGTATATGGCGCCCCAGTTGATCTTGCCTTCGCCGAAGGCGAGGTGCTCGTCCGAGTACCCGAAGTTGTCGTGGGCGTGGACCTCGATGATGTACTCCTTTTTGTCAAGGTAGTCCTCGATGTTGCCGGTGATGTTCGCGTGGCCGATGTCGAAGGTGATCCCCAGGTTGCCCCGGTCGACGCCGCGCATCAGCGCCTCCATCTCCCGGAACGTCTTGCCGACCAGGTGGCGCTCGTTCATGGCGTTCTCGGCACCGACGAGAATGTCGTACTGCCCGGCATGGTCGCATATCCGGGCCAGGCTCAGGATGTTGTTCTCGATGGCCTGGTCCAGCGAGCCGCTGCCGAAGGACGCATACCCGGTGTGCAGCGTGACCATGTCCACATAGTCCGAGACGTCGTCGATTATCTTCACCAGCAGGTCAGTGCTGCTCTCCCGGACGTACTGGTAGACGCTGGCGATGTTCACGTTCTTGTAGGGCAGGTGAGAGGTCAGGTACAGGTTCGTAGTGCTCGAGACCTCGTCGATCAGGTTCAGCGTCTGCTCGTCCAGAGGCTCCCGCTCGGGGAACATGATCTCGCAGCAGCCGAACCCGCCGTCCTCCAGCGACTGTATGGAGCGGACGTCGCTCTCTGACTGCAGCTTGTGGGAAAAAGAAAGCCTCACGGTCGAAGGTCACCTGCCAGATGGCTATAATATCACAGCACATCGAATAAATCTTTCTGTAACCAGTTTTGGAAGAGGCTGTCGGGAAAGCCTTTTGCGAAAAAGGCTCTCCTGACTCGCGACCTAAACACACGTGCCGAAGGCACCAATGGAAGGATCGTTTTTGAAGGGGTGCAAGGGGGAACTTTTTCGCAAAAAGTTCCCCCTGTACACCAAGCTTATACATTGATAGATACTTTTTCCTCAAAAAGTTCGCCCTGTACGCTTAACTAGTATCAATTATTTCCTGTTGAGCAGGGCCCGTCCCGCAATGACCAGCAACACCCCAAGAATCACAGCCATGGCAAACGGGACGGCTTTTATGCCGCTCCAGGGGGACGCGGGCCCCTGATCGGCGATCAGGGTGATCGGCGCCGACGCGAACATGCTGTTCGAAGCCTGCGCTGTTATCATTGTCCGGTTCGAGAAGAGCCGGTTGCTTCCTGTATCGTGGACGGCATAAATCTCATACTCGCCTGGCGGGACCTCGATCTGGAAAGCGCCGACGATGCCGTTACCGCCTGTCTTCACTGACCGGTGTACATTGTTGCCGTCCAGGTATATCGTTGCATCGAGCGCCCGGCCGTTTGACATGCTTTCTATGACCGTGCCCCAGACGTACCCGTGATCACTCAATGGATAATCGTACAGGCGTGTGTCAGTCCAGGGGTAAGCTCACGATACCCTGGGACGCATCAGTCCATTGTACGTTCTCCAGCCTGGTGCTGTAGTTTTGCCCCTCGTGGACATATGTTACGAAGGCTTTAACCAGGCCTGATCCCGACATAGATATATTCAAGAACTCGAAGTTACCGTTCGCATCGGTCGTAGTGGCGGCCAGCACACTGTACGAATCATCCAGCAGGGTTACTTCCGCGCCCGCTACCGGATCGCCGTTAGCGTCGGTCACCGTGCCTGTCGCGTGATAGTCTCCGCGAGGGACAATGCCTGGCATGACAGCCACCGTCAGGGCAATCGCGGCAATGATCTTCAATATAGTCGCAAGCTTCATTATATCACTTTTTAATAAAAAGGGGAATATTTATAAAGGGCTTCTCTAACGAACGGTTAATAAGCAGTCGCTGGCAGGGTGAACGTGTTGCTGTCTGTCTCATACGGGAAGACAGGTAAAAGAAAGCTGGTGAAAGAAGACACAACGGGGGTGGGAAGCAGGCGGCGTTTGCCTGCTTCTTCCATGCCCGTTCAGCGATTGATTACAGCCACCTTAGTTTTTAGGCGCCGTTGGAAACCATGGGGGATTTCGTTATAATGACAGGAGAAAATTCGCCCTTCGAAAATAGGACGATTCTTCTCACTCTAAAACTAATTACGACACCACTTTATAAAGCGTTTCTCTAACGAACCGTAAACCATCATATTATGGCAGGGTCCCGGAAGAAACCCGGACGGTCAATGAGAAGGTATATATTTGCCCACCCCTTGAATAATCATAGCCGCCCGCGGGGCGGCCGGGATGTATGATGTCCGGGACGGATGTGCAGCCTGATGGCGATACGCTACAAAAGATCGAGCTGATCAACAGGAAGATCGACGAGATCAACCAGCGGAAGATGGGCATCCATACTACGACGTTAGAGGATGAGCTCGACCGGCAGGAGCTGGAAGCGTACATCGGGACCCTGAAGCTGACCGACGAGCAGCGCAGGATCGTGAGACGGTGCAACCGCAATAAGGAACCGCCTGTGCGCGTCGGCAACGAGTGGATCGTCTTCGTCATCATGACGGCCGGCGTCTTTCTCCAGTTCTACATCGGGTTCGAGATATACCGGCTGGTCTCAAAAGGGTCGCTGGTGACCTTCGAGGCGGCATACCTGGGGCTGCTCGTCATATTCTTTGCGTTTAACGCGTTCCAGATGCTCCGCTACCTCCGCATCGTGCGGTGAGATAGTCATCGTCGTAGCTTTTTATACAGGCTGAGCCGGCACCTGACACAACGTACACAGACGTTCACAGGATTCACAAAGTACATTAAGGCAGCCACATAGCCTGTTCATTAACCGTACGTCGTGTACGTTGTGGCCGTCTGTGTACTTTGTGTCAGGTGCCGGCTCAGCGTATACAACATTTCACGAATGACTAACACTCGCGCACGGCGGCACGATAAGATATTTAAGAATTGCCCCACTACTCTTTATAAAATCCTTCATTATATTGACGGTGGACAGATGGAAGACTTGATCGCGCCCATTGCGGACGAGCTAAACCGGGCGCTTGGCATAGACAGGGACACCCTTGAACGTGAGCTTACACTACTTATCGTAGAATATAAAGTGCCTCCTGAGGAGGCCAGACGGTCGCTGCTGAAGAAGCACAAGCAGTCGGCCCCTGTCGGACGGGCTAAAGAAGAGAGAGAGCAGGCCCTGGAGCGACATGAGGACACCGCGCCGATCGAAGACCGGATCGTGCTGCTGAAGGACGTGCGCACCGGAGACGCAGGCATCACGGTGATCGCCAACGTCATCGACCCTCAGTACCGGGAGATCATTACGCCCCGTGGCAACGTCGCGGTGATCAGCGGCATGCTGGAGGACGCGACCGCACGGCTGCACTTCACCGCCTGGGTAGATGTCCCGGACATTTTCACAGTGAAGACTATCGTAGCCAGGGATGTGTACGTGAAGAGCTTCCATGGTATGCCGGGCATCAACATCAACGAGAAAACTGTTTTAGAGGAGTACCAGGGGACTGTCGGTGCATACGTGAGAAAGCCGCATCCGCTTGGCGATCTTGTCCGTACTGACGGAGCCTGCGACGTGGAGACCGAGGGGGATATACTCTCGCTGCGGCCGGGCTCCGGGATCATCGAGCGATGTCCCACCTGCAGCAGAGTCATGCAGAAGGGGCAGTGCCGTGCCCACGGCAGGCTGGAAGGCGTGCAGGACCTGCGTATCAAGGCAGTGCTCGACGACGGCACCGGCTCGATCATCTGCGTGCTCGACCGCCCGCTGACGGAAAAGATCGTCGGCGTCACGCTGGAAGAGCTGACGGCCCTGCCGGAAAAGGCTTACGAGACCATCCGTGCAGCGATGGTCGGCACGCCGCTGATCGTCACCGGCAACCTGACTAAAGGCGACTACGGGATGATCCTGGTAGCCACAGGCGTCGACAGGCCTGCGGACGACGCGGCTATGCTGGCGAAGGCACTGATGGGGGAGCTGAAATGACCGACCGTGAGACGGCACGCAGAGTGTTCGCCCGAGAGTTCAACGATGCCACGCTGACCTACGGCGAACACACAGACCGGACGCCCAACTTTGTCGTCACGCCTACGGGCGCGATGTGCAATCGGATCTTCGCGGTCGGCGTCCTCACCGAGGTAGAGAACATCGGCACAGGTGGCCAGACCCTCTACCGGGCAAGGCTGGCCGACCCCACCGGCGCTTTCACGGTCTACGCGGGACAGTACCAGCAGGAAGCAGCCTCGTACCTGTCGAACGCAGCCACGCCGACCTACGTGGCGGTCTCCGGCAAGGTGAGGATGTACAGCCCCGAGCCGGGCGCCTCCTACACGTCCATCCGGCCGGAAGAGATCAACGTTGTCGACCGCTCCGTGCGGGACCGGTGGATATACCATACGGCGGTCCTGACGCTTGACCGCATCAGGTTAGCGGAGAAAGCGCTCGCCAGCGGGTTCAGGGGCGAAGAGCTGACCTGGCATCTCATCCACCAGACGGATGATGCGCCCGGGCTGTCCAGGTCCATCGACCACTACACGCTCTCGCACAACTCGCTGCAGGCGTACCGGCAGATGGTGATCAATGCGCTGTCCACCATCGTAGAGCCGGCGGCGCCGGAGCAGGAGATCGATCTCAACGAAGTGATACTGGAGGCGGTCGCCCGCCTGGACTCGGGCGAAGGCGCAAAGTACGAAGATGTCCTTGGCGAACTGCGGGACAGCGGCTACGACCCGGCTGCAGTCGAGAGCGCGATCAACGCACTCATGGACGAAGGCCGGTGCTACGAGCCGAAGATCGGCATTTTAAAACTGGCTTAGAGGCCTCTGAGGTTTCACGAGGCCGCTAAGATTTTCACCACAGCAAAGCACTTAAACCCATACGGTTTTCTATACACCGGGAGGAATGGATGTGCACGGCAGAAAAGGGCCGAGCAAGATTTCTAAAAAGCCTTGCAGACAATCGACGCTGCAGGAGCCGAAACAGGAGCCCCGCCGGGTGACGGAGCCGCCTGCGAACGAGCAGATTGTGCCCCACGAGATGAAGCTGGAGCCGATCACGGACAAGCGTTCCTACGACCTGTTCATCAAGACCATTGCGCTGCGTATCTATAACGAGTTCGAGACATCGCTCCGTAACGAAGGCGTGTCCCGGCCGGAGATCAGCCTGGTCGGGCTGGATGTCAGTAAGGCTGCGACGTCGTCCGAAGTCCGTATGGCCGACTATATGGCGCTCAACGCAAGGCTCATCGTCGAGAAGGCTTTTATAGACCTGCCGGAGCACGCTGTGAATCATATGCCCAGGGTCATGCGTGACATACATGCGACCGGAGGCGATAACCTCGCAGGGTACGTCGAGGGTAAAGTCCAGCGAGACCTCCTGATGGAGGTCCGGGCCATCGCTATGGTGCATCTTCCCGAGGGAGAGCGGTACCGGTACATCAGCAAGCTCAAGGAGTTCTAGATAACGTCAATACTCAGGACATACGTTTTCTCGCCCGCGCTTGAGTCTTCCCACGGTCGCTTGTAGACACCGGTCACTTTCTGCGGGCTCTGCTGCGTCACCTTATAGTCCCATTCGTGCGTGCCCGATGCGCCGACCAGCGGATGCCCTGCCGTACCGGTATTCCCCTGTATATATCTGTCGCCGACCTTCTCCAGTCCGTCGCTCGCGGTCATCTGCCACGAGTATCCGGTCGACGGGTTTTCGGGCAGCGACAGCCGGATTGTATCTCCGACGAGGGCGCCGATCGTGTCGGCGGGCGGAACTTCCGTGTAGCTCAATTCAAGTACATGTGGTGCCCGCTGGCCGAGGAACGTGGGAACGGACGGTACCGGCGGCCCGGTTTGAATATCCTGAAGTTCCGGTATATCCATTACAGGTGGCTTCGTAGGCATGATGCTCTTGTTATCGCCCGGCCTGACCAGCTTCTTAATCAGGCCCGTCCGGGGCAAGGACATGGTTTTGTCGGTTGTGCCTGTGTCAAGCATCGCCGGCAGGCGGAAAAGCCCGGACAGAAAGCCGCCCTGGTCCACGTTCACTATCAGGGAATATGTCTCCAGGGTCACCGGCCGACTCGTTCCCTGGCCGGGCATAACTGCCCGTGATCATCTGGGTGCCGTTCTTCGTCGCTTTGATCTCGTAGGAGTGAGTCCCGCCAACGCCCACCTTCATGCCGCTCCGGTCTGCCGGCTCATACGCGTCACTAAGCTTGGTCAGCCCGTCGCTCAACTTCAGGTCCCAGGCATAGCCGGTCGTCGGGTTCTCGGGCAGCTTTACCCAGAAAGTCTCCCCGGGATTCACGGTCACGTTCTTGCCGTTGTCATCAGCGCCGAACGTCGTCGGGGACAGCAGCCCCATACTTGCGATGCCCACCAGCAGGAGCGACGATGCAGAAAGCAATAGCATCAGGCTGATCGTCGTTCTCTTCATAGTTCCATGATATCGTCAGATACTGGCATAGCCCTTCGTGCCGTTTCTGCAGCCAGGTGACAGGGGGCATCCGTGTTATTGTTACAGGAAAAATAAAAATACTACGGATGTATCAGATTACAGAGGACGCCCATGAGGAAACGAAAGCTCGAGATGCTGCTGGAGCAGGTGAAAGGGTTTGAGCGGCCGGACGTGAGTCGGGAGCAGTACGCCACGCCTGCAACCGTAGCCGCCGAGCTGCTGTATTTTGCCTTCATGAACAGAGACCTCGACGGAAGCGTCGCAGACCTGGGCTGTGGCACAGGCGTGCTTGCCATCGGCGCCAGCCTGCTTCAGCAGGATGCCGGCCTGCTTAAGCAGGATGCCGGCCTCCTGCAGCAAGAGGCGGCTAGCCCTGGCGCTACGCAAAAGATTATAGGCATTGACAGTGATATAAGCGCGTTGGAAACTGCGAAGGGCAACGCCCGTACACTGGGCGCGCACGTGGAATGGATCTGCTGCGACGTAAGAGACGTCTGCGGGCATTTCGACACGGTGATCATGAACCCCCCCTTTGGAGCGCAGGAAAAAGGGAATGACAGACCCTTTTTAGACAAGGCCCTGGAATTAGGGTGCGTGATATACTCGATACATAACGCTGGTTCTCAGAGTTTTATCGAGAGCTATATCAGGGGAAGAGGCGTCGTCACCGCCGTCATAGGGATGAAGTATCCTATCCGCCACACGTTCAAGTTCCATAAAAAAGAAGTTGTGTATATAGACGTTGATCTATACAGGATAGAGCACGTTAATGACAGAGAGGGAAAATAACATGGCAGAAAAAGACATTGTTATTCCCGGAGACATGGTTGGCACGTCCGAAGAGTTCCTGCCAGGGAAAGGGACGTACGAGGAGAACGGCAACATCTACGCCAACACGACCGGGAAAGTCGCGATCGACAAGAAGGAAAGAGCTGTTTACATCCAGCCATTGACCAAGACCCCGCCGACGCCGAAAGAGGGCGACATCGTGGTGGGCCGGATCACAGACATCAAGGGATCCGTGGCACTGGTCGAATTATCGAGGATCAAGGGCTCCCTGGACAGGGAGATCGCCGGGAACACGTCCGCGGCCATCCACATATCGAACGTCAAGGACTCCTATGTGCAGGACCTGCAGCAGGAGTTCGGGTACCAGGATATTGTGAAGGCCCGCATCATCGACACCAAGAACATGAGGCTGACGACGGTCGACAAGAACCTGGGCGTCATCACGTCCCACTGCTCGCGGTGCCGGTCCCCGCTAGTCTACGAGAACGGCAAGCTAAAGTGCCCCCAGTGCGAGCGCCGGGAGAACCGCAAGGTCTCCTCGGACTATGGCAAGGGCGTCATATAAGGTGATCAGCATGGAAGTCAAGATCATCCGCAAGACAGACGACGAAATAGAGATGGAGATCAGGGGCGAGACCCATACGCTCATGAACGCGCTGAAGGCGGCGCTGCTCGAGGACAAGGCCGTCGAGACGGCGACCTATACCATCGAGTTCCCGGGCGTGAGTGAGCCCGTACTGTACGTCAAGACGAAGAAGAACCATGACCCCATCGACGCGGTCAAGAAGGCTTCGAGCCGCCTGGCGGAACAATGCGACGATTTCCTCAAGCTATTCTCTAAGAAGGCCAGGGCGTAAAGCCTGCCTTCCTTTCTTTTTTACGGTGCTGCCATGGGCGACATTGTTATTTTACGGCTCGGCCACAGGCCGGAGCGGGATGCGAGGATTACCACGCACGTCGGGCTGACGGCGAGAGCGCTGGGCGCAAAAGGCATGCTGCTGGCCACAGAGGACAAGACCGAGGCGGAGAGCATCAACCGTGTCGTCAAGGCCTGGGGCGGCGACTTCTTCGTCCGCACAGGCGTCTCCTACCGGTCCACGATGAAACAGTGGAAGGATAGTGGCGGCATCGTAGCACACCTGACCATGTACGGGATAAACCTGCCGGACTGCATCGACGCCATCCGGAACGAGTGGCGCTCGTCCCGAGATCTCATGATAGTCGTGGGCGCCGAGAAGGTGCCCGGCGACGTGTACCAGATGGCCGACTTCAACGTGGCCGTCGGCAACCAGCCCCACTCCGAAGTAGCGGCGCTGGCGCTATTCCTGGACCGCCTGCAGGAGGGCCAGACCCTCAGGCAAGAGTTTAAGGGTGGCGAATTAAAGATAATACCCAGTGAGCACGGCAAGGACGTGCGCAAGGGACAATGAGCATCCGGTGATCACACATGGCCGAGTCCGTGCTGGTAGTAGGGTACAACTCACGCGTAGGAGCCTGCTCTGCGCGTCGCGCTGGCTGGGAAGCGTATTCGCTGGGCCATCACCCCGACGTTGACCTTTTACGATGCGTGAAAAAGCACGTGACGTTCGAGGAGGAACCGAAGAGCCTGAAGCCGTACCTGAAGCAGTTCGACGTCGACTGGGTCGTGCTGGGCTCCGGCTTCGAGGACGCGGACCTCCCTGCGTCAAAGGTCCTGGGCAACGACCCGAAGATCGCCCATAACGTCGTCGACAAGGTCTGGCTGGCGAAGAAGCTCGATAAGCTGGGCATACCGCAGCCTGAGCTGTTCGACCGTGACAGCGTCCGCTACCCGTGCATAGCCAAGCCTATCGTGGGCGGAGGAGGCCACAAGAACTTCGTCGTGCGCGACGAGTCCATGCTGCCGCCGGAGGACGAATATTTCCTGCAGGACCTGGTCACGGGCACGCCTTTGAGCACCTGCACATTTTCGACAGGCAGCGAGGCCATAGCCGCCACGGTGAACGAGATCCTGGTCGGCAAGAAATGGCTGGGCACTGACCTGCCTTACAATTACTGCGGCAATGTGACGCCGTACATCACGAAGTTCAGGGAGCAGATGTGCGCCATTTCCGAGAAGCTCATCCCGGAACTGGGCCTGGTCGGCACCAATGGCATTGATTTCGTGGTCAACAAGGATGGCCCGAAAGTCTTAGAGATCAACCCGCGCTTCCAGGGGAGCGTGGACGCCGTCGAGCTGGCGACAGGCATGAATGTATTCCAGGCGCATGTGGACGCGATCAACGGGAAGCTCTACCCGTTCAGGATAAAACGGTACGGGTACAGGGGCATCATGTTCGCGACGCGCAGGACACCGGTCAACGTCGACCTGTCCGGCCCGGGAAGGGCAGACATCCCGCCGAAGGGCACGGTCTACCAGAAGGGCGATGCCATCTGCACGCTGCTGGGCAAAGGACGCACGAGAGGCGAGGCCGCCGCCAGCGTCAGGGACACCCTGCGCCAGGTAAAAGAGGAACTATACGCTTCCGGGGCAGGACGGCACAATGGCCGTAACAGCAGGTAATGTTTATATCTGTTCATAGTGGTATATATTATAGAAGATCGACGTCGTCCTTATTGTAGCGCGTTTATCATATTGCAGGTGAAAAATCGTGTCGTCTCTGGATAACAAGGCTGTCTGTGGATATATTCATAAGCTGGTTGGCAACGAGGGCATGATCGTCGTCGAAAGAATGCTCGACGAGGTGCCGGATAAAGAGGTCACCGACGAGAAGGTTGCAGAGATCAGCGGCATCAACCTGAACCTCGTGCGCAAGACGCTGTACATCTTATACGAGAACCACCTGGCCATATACCGCCGGGAGCGGGACAAGGACAGCGGCTGGCTGACCTACCTGTGGAAACTGGACCTGGACAACGCCGAGCACATGCTCCGCAACGAGACCAGGAAGCTGATCAAAAAGCTCGAGCGTCGCCTTGACTTCGAGAACCAGGAGTTCTATATCTGCGCCGAAGACCAGCCGCATCGGATACTCTTCGACTACGCCATGGAGGCCAACTTCATTTGCCCGGTGGACGAGTCGCCCCTGATGCATTTCGATAACACTGAGGAGAAGCAGGCGCTGAGGAACCGTATCGACGCGCTCAAGCAGACCATGGCCCAGTAGCGATGAAAAGTAAAGAAGCCTTTTCTCTTTTGAAAAAATACGGTGCCAGTGACAGCGTCATCGCCCACGTGAAAAAGGTCCGCGACTACGCGATGGAGATCGCGGCCTGCCGTGAGTGCGATCGCGAACTGGTGGAAGCCGGCGCCATTTTACATGATATCGGCCGCTCCAGGACCCACGGCATTGATCACGCCGTAGTCGGAGCTGAAATACTCCGTAGCGAAGGCGTGGACGAGCGCATCGTACGTATCGTGGAGAGGCACGTGGGTGCGGGCCTGACGAAAGAAGATGCCACTAACCTCGGACTGCCGCCGAAGGATTACATCCCGGAGACCATCGAGGAGAAAATCGTCTGTCACGCGGACAACCTGATCGGCAACAAAGAGCGCATTTCTATCCACGACGCCATACGGACGGCTAAGGAAAAATGGTCACCGGACGCCCTGCGGAGGCTTGTTCAGATGCACTTCGAGGTCTTTTGCCCTGAAACAGTCAGGGTCGACCGATCTTTCTGCGACCCGGAGATGCTGGACAAATCAATCGGCACCATGGACGTGCTCTTTGAGCATTGCCCGGCGGACGAGAAATGCGAGGTAGCCGTATACGGCCATGAAGCCAGGAAAGCGATAGAGAAGCTGAAGAGGCTGAATAACAAGCGTCAACATCAATAGTGCCTGTGCCTTTTTAGCCGCAACGCCGCTAGCAGATTTTGGGATACTTCCTTAGAGTGGCCACCCACCCTTCCGTCAGAGCATTGTTATAGCGGACCGTAGCAGTATACGAATTGTCCCCGATGTCGAACGTAATGTCCTGCTCCTGGTGGTCGCCCTGGTGTTGTATAGGCTGCACACGCTTGATGCTATCCTTCCCGGCGATGTTCCGGATTCGCTCCACTATCCGGTCACGGACCTCGAAGTTCCTCTCGCCCGACGGCTGGTCTGCGGACGAGCTCTGGCCCTTGACCCGGACGGAGATTTGCTCTATGTCCTCGAGATTTCCCGGCATGTCAATCCATATACAGATTCCCGCGGCCGGCCATAAATTTTGACAGCAGAAATCAAGCGGCTGAACGCAGGTGCCCCGGCAGGCCTGTACGCGCACGCGCGCGAGACCAGACTGCATGGCGTCGCCTCTACTGGATGGTGACGCTGCGGACGTACGGTATCTTCTTGAGATCGCTTACCAGCTCGCCCGGGATAGGGTCGTTGGTGATCAACGTCATCTTCGGGTCGTCGGAAAAATAGGGATCGTCAGTGACACATTGTCTGATGCTAAGCTTGTACTGCCCCACAATGCCGGTCACGTCATGTATGATGCCTACGTTCTGGGCATTGTCCGGGGTGATGATGATCACGCCCAGGCCTAACAATGGCGCTACGTCGCGGAGCGAAGCGATGGAGCGTATGTTCTGGAATACCCGCTTCAGGACTTCGTCGTTGAGGATCATCTCCGTGGTCGCATCCACTACACGACGGTCGACTCCGGCCTCTCTCGCAATTTGTGTGTGCGGGATAACGATCTTGCCGGAAACGACGTGCCCGTCCGGGCTCACCTGAAAACCCCGCTCCAGCAGCAGCCGGATAACCTTCTCCTGAGACGGCATGCCCTTGAATTTGCCGATGATTTCGCTCCACATAGCTAATGTACAATATTGCTCATTAAAGCATATAAGTATAGTGTTCAGGCGATCCCGTCATTTCCCCGGAGGACTCAACGATGTGCCATAGCGGTTAAGAAAGGCGATCTCGCCCATCGGTTTCCGGACGGATGCGCCGACTGCGGTCTGCAGGACGCCGCTGTTGATATTTCCCGGCCCGCCTTCGGCCGGGTATCCCAGCGGCGTGATCGCCACGACGCGCAGATTTTCCGGTACCCCCAGAGCTTGCCGTATCGCAGCCTCTTCCAGCCGCCCGGCGACCCAGCAGGTGCCCAGGCCTTCCGCGGCAGACGCAAGCACGAGGTGCTCCATAGAAATGGCGGCATCGACAAGATAATAGTCCTTACCCTCACGTTGGCCGGACTGCATGGGATCGGCGCACAATACGATCATCATTGGAGCCCCGAACGTTTTAACCATGCCAGGGGCGATTCTGGAAATCAGCCCCGGGTCGTCGACAATGACGTAGCGCCAGCACTGTTTGTTCGCCCACGACGGGGCCAGCCGGGCTGCCTCCATGATCCTGAGCAGCATGTCCTCCGGCACCTTGTCCGGCTTATAGCTTCTTACGCTCTTCCGGTTTTTCACGACGTCGTAAAAGTCCATGAATGATCACTGCTAATAGATCAATGGCGAGCCGAAAGTCCATTCCTCGAGCTCGACGGCCTTCTCCCATAACGTTTTACAGTCGCAGTGCAGGCTGTCGAAGACTGAGACGTCCTGTGTCAGCGAATATTTCCTGATCGCATCGGCGAAGGCAGAATCGCACTTATAGCAGTTATGCGGTCCCCTTGGCATGCCTGCAGCCACAGGGTCTGACATGATCGCGGAGCCGGTCCTGCCGTGCAGTCGTTTCAGCACCTCGACCACGCTCCACAGCCATGGCGGCCGGTAAGATTTCCGGTAGAACATCTCGTCGATGAGCGTGCCTCTCTGCACATTGCAGACATTGATGGAGATCGTCGGCGCGTATGGCGAAGCGTCCATGGCCGACTTCACCATGTCCTCGATCGCGTCCTTCTCGGAGATGAAAGGCGGCTTCATCATCAGGTAGGCTTTAGTGCTCACGCCGTGGGCTTTAGCCGTCTCGCTGGCCCGGACGAAGTCCTTGAACAGGAAGTTCTTGTTGATGCTGTTGATACGTATGGCGTCGTTCGATGTCTCGAGGCCGATGGCTACCTCCAGCTTATCCGACTGCATCGTGGCCCCGGCCAGGACTTTATCGGTCACGAACTCCGGCCTTGTCTCGACAATGATCTTGTCTGCGTACAGGTTCAGCTGCGACAGGATTTTATCCCTGACAGGCTCAGGTACCTCGCCGGGGTCGAAAAAGCTGCCCGAGGTAAAGATCTTGACGATGCCATGGTCTATCCTCCGGGATACCGACTCGAACTGCGCCAGCAGGTCTTCGGGCGTCGGCGGGCTCGATGCTGCGTCGCCGATGTATCCGCACATGGTACATCCGCCCCGGAGGCCCCAGTAGCAGCCCCTCGTGCGGAAAATGATCGTGCTGGTTTTCGTTGGCACGCCGTCCAGCAGGTCTTCTCCCGTCCAGAATGCGGCGACCTCGGCGGGCGACCTTTCCTTCGGCGTCTGTCGCTTCCGTATTTCCTGCATCACGTCGCTCAGCTTCATTTGAACCTCTCCACGTGCCTCAGCTCCACGGCCATGCCGCGGCTCGACTCGACCATCTCGCGGCCGCTCATCTTCGCTTTCCCGACGGCGATGGCGTTCTTCCCTTTGACAAAGACGTCATCTCCCGGCCGTATCTGCGGGTCGGCATTCTCGACGCCAGGCGCAAGGATGCTGCCCTTAGGGACGAAGTCCCCGATCTCCACGAAGTAAGCATCATTGAGATTCATGCGTTTCGCGCCCTCCAGGGTCAGTGTCAGCGAACCGTACTGCGACGAGATCGAGCAGAGCTGCTCTTTGCCGTCCAGGAGGACGAAATTCGGGAACCTGCCCCGGATAATGCCCTTCGCAGGCACCAGCATATCGCCCCGGCCCATGCCGAACTCGTAGTCGGCCATCCCGCGGAACATGTCCAGCATCGTCTGCTCCTGGTTGCGTGGCGCGGGGTTGATCTCCCTGACTGCCAGCCCGACCTGGTCGACCAGACTTTGCAGCGACTCGTCGCTGGTAATGCGGCCGGTGCTGGTAAAGATCATCTCACGGTCCGCCTGGGCGCAGACTTCCACATATGGCCCCTCGACGTGCGCTATGACCCTGGAGAAATGATTGTTGTCAATGAAGGCCTGGAGACAGCCAGACACCCATCCTCGCTCCTCGAGGTCCCAGTAGCCTGTGACGGCCACGTCATAGTGCGCGGCCGGATAGACCATTTCCAGTTCCCTCGGGACGACGCCCATCGGCGAGGTCAGGATCACCTCGCGGACGTACCGGCGATACTTGCCCAGCGCGCTCATGATTGCCATGTGTGATTGCGAAGTGGAATACGGCTTCCGTGCCGAGCAGGGGATGATGAGCAGTATCCGGCCGTCGGAGCGGAACCTCGTCCTGATACGGTCGGCAAATCGCCTGACTTCAACCCGGTTCTGTGACTCGGCCGAACAGGCGAGCATCTCTGATGACCGGTAGGTCGGCGTGCGCTGTTCCATGTAGGAGTATTCGGCATCGGCCAGCCGCATGAGCGCCGTCAGCCATGGGCGGGAACGGCATTGTTTCTCTACGTATTCGCGCAGGGTGCCGTTACGGATACGCTGCCTCACCTTTCGTAACTCTATATCGATACGGGTACGGTTATGTTCTGCGATCAGCTCATGGCTACGCGGTCCTGACCTCATCTCAGCAGCATGCTTTACACAGGCTTCACAGGTGCAGGGCAGCTCATCTATTTCCCCTATCCCGGATTCACCGTCTTCCGTCAGGTAGAGTCCCTGGTACGCTTTCGTCACTGCAAGCACGTCGTCGACGATATCCGCACCGAGCCAGACGAGCAGCGAGACGTTCTCAGGGGTGGCCATTGCGGGCAGATACAGCGCGGTATCGGGCTTCGTAGTATCCCTTATCCGGATGATGCTGTCAAGGACTGCCCGCGCATCGCCCTCGATGGAACGGGCACCTGCCAGGATGTATAAATCGGCGCCCGACGGCGCCTTCGCAGGATTAACGACTATGCCCGAAGGCGTTTCGCTCTTCGATCCCTGCGAAGCGTACAGTTCCGCGATCTCCCGGCGCACCCGGGGAGGGATACCTGTATAAGGCTGTACGGTAAAAGCATCGGGCTTTCCCTCCAGCGGCCCGTTGATCCAGGCGTTACCCCCGTTAATGATAAGATCATCGCCCCGTCCGGGGCAGAACAGGTAAGGCGTCTGTATTCCGCCACGGACGAGCAGTCTGCCGATACGTGCAGCCCCGTCTCGTGCGGTAGCCTCGAAGAAACGCGTCAATCTAAGTCTCCAGCATAACATACATGGACATCGGATATATGTTTTTGTTCAGCACCTGTACAGTTAACTGCTAAATAAGCGTATTTTCGTTATTTCCATGGACAATATACATTTATATATTAATTTGAATTATAAATAGTGATAGTCCTATGGCACACAAAGGAAGCAAAGGAGAAATGACAGTCAGGGAAGCCGGAAAGAAAGGCGGAGAAACCACCAAGCAGCGCTACGGTGAGGGCTACTACGAGAGCATCGGAAAGAAGGGCGGGCAGAAGGTCCGCGAGCTGATCAAGAGGGGCAAAGAAGCTTCAAAGTAAAGCCTCAAAGTTAAAACGTCCCTTATACAGCTAAACCGTTCACGTATGCATGGAGGGAACACTTTATTTTTTCTGTTAGCTATCGCCAATCCTGAAATGTTCAGGGTACCGTAGCTATAATGCAAATTTCAATTATAAATCGATTATTAAATATGATTTTTATTTAGATAGTGTATACAAGATGATTAGTGGTATTGTTAAAATTTTGGTTTTGGTTGGGTTTGGCGGCTTGGCATGGTTCCCGAGGACTCGCGTACCTGAGTACAGCATGCTACGTGTCTGGGCTTAACTTCCGGGTTCGGAATGGGACCGGGTGTCTCCCCAGGGCTATGGCCGCCAAAACCAACACATGATAGTGATGGTTTGACTAGTTAACGAACTCGTTATCAGTCGTGGCTTTGCCCTATTGATTGATTGTGTGTACAATTTTTGTTGTCTTTGGATTTCGCTTTGGAATGCAATGCGTTTCGCATTGTCTCTATTCCTAGTATTTGCTTATTGGTCTTTTGGCGGTTGGGTTGTTAGTGGTTGCGGGCTGAGCACCTCGTTGCCTTGGTGCGTACACCCCAACTCTATCGAACCTATCTTTTATAGGTACCCAATTGTGGTCTCTTTTCACGGTGTTTTTCGGGCTTAGATGCTTTCAGCCCTTATAACTTGGCGCGTGGCTGCCCAGCTACGCCTTGTCAGACGACTGGTTGACTAGTGGCGCCGTTGCCTTGTTCCTCTCGTACTAAAAGCAACTTCCGCTCAGACCACTTTACACCCCTAACAGATAGTAACCGACCTGTCTCACGACGGTCTAAACCCAGCTCACGATCTCCTTTAATAGGCGAACAACCTCACCCTTGGCAGCTGCTGCACTGCCAGGATGGAAAGAACCGACATCGAGGTAGCAAGCCGCCGGGTCGATATGTACTCTTGCCGGCGACGACTCTGTTATCCCCGGGGTAGCTTTTCTGACATCAATAGCCCCCACTTCGGAGGCTTAGTGGTTCGTTAGACCCGATTTTCATCTCTGCCACTCTCGTTGTGCGAGTGACAGTCAAGCCAACTTATGCTCTTACACTCTCGGTCGAGTTTCTGACTCGATTGAGTTGACCTTAGGGCTCCCTCGATATCTTTTCGAGGGAGTGCCGCCCCAGCCAAACTGCCCGCCTATCGGGGTCCTCATCTCTGAGTTAGGGTCGTAGTCTAAGAAGGGTAGTGTCTCATTGTTCCCTCCCTCCGAACTGGCGTCCGGAGATCGACGGGTCCTACCTACGCTGCACATCCAAGGCCACAACCCAGCGACAGGTTGCAGTAAAGCTCCACGGGGTCTTCACTTCCCATTAGGGGTCCCTAGACTCTGCACTAGGATGTAATGTTCACCGGCGCGCGGCCAGGGACAGTAGAGCACTCATTGATCCATTCATGCAAGCCGCCAATTAAGCGGCAAGGTACTACGCTACCTTAAGAGGGTTATAGTTACCCCCGCCGTTGACAGGCCCTTCTTCCCCTTGAACGAGGTTTTCAGGTACCTGCACTGGGCAGGATTCACTGATCGTACTAGACCTTACGGTTTGGCGATCAGCTATGTTGTTATTAGACAGTTAGTGCTCCCTCGTCACTGCGACCTGCTCTCTTCAGAGCAGGCACTCCTTATCCCGAAGTTACGGAGCTAATTTGCCGAATTCCCTTGGCCACGGTATGCCGACACGCCTTAGTCTTCTTAACTAGGGGCACCTGTGTCGGATCTTGGTACGGATCGCATGTTCCCTTTTCATGGGCTCAGAGTGTGACATTGCTTACGTCATCACTTGTTACACGGTTTCTCAACGTTACGTTTCTCCGCCGTGCTATTAGCTTGAACAACCAGACGAGATTGCCAATGCTAGCTCTAAGCGTCGGTTTTAGCACATGCAAGTACAGGAATATTAACCTGTTTCCCTTTTGACACACTCCGGTTAAGGTGTATCTTAGGACCGACTAACCCTCGGCTGACGATCATTGCCGAGGAAACCTAGCCCTTTCGGCGGCAGGGATTCTCACCCTGCTAAGCTGCTACTAATGCCAAGATTTTCGTCCCTGCACGGTCCACCAGACCTTACGGCCTGGCTTCTATCCATGCACGGCGCCTCCCTACGAAATCACCTTGCGGTGTTCCAGGGTCTCGGTTGTCGGCTTTAGCCCCGTCAATTTTCGGGGCCCCAAACCTCGACCGGTAAGCTGTTACGCTATTCTTAGAGGGTAGCTGCTTCTAAGCTCACCTCCCGGTTGTCTAGGGCTTGGGACGCCCTTCAGTGTTTACACTTAGCCGACAATTAAGGACCTTAACCCTGGTCTGGGTTGTCTCCCTTACGGACTAGTAGCTTACCCACCAGCCCGGACTGCCCACAGTCTACGGCGAGGGCGGCTTTGGAGTTTGACAAGAGGACGAGCAGTTTCCCGCCCGGCTCCCCTAATCAGTGCTCTACTCCGC
Organism: uncultured Methanocellaceae archaeon; assembly: GCA_963792125.1. GTDB lineage: Archaea > Halobacteriota > Methanocellia > Methanocellales > Methanocellaceae > Methanocella_A. Next base: position 10,869 of record CAWBVA010000011.1, on the reverse strand, counting down.
CCACGGCCTCGTGTGAGGTCATACTTCGATATGTTTCGAGAGGAACCAGCTGTTTCCAAGTTCGATTGGACTTTCACCCCTAGGCGCAGGTCACGCGAACGATTTGCATATCAATACCGCTAACGATCCTCCACGTAACTTTCGTTACGCTTCAATCTGCCCACGTCTGAATCACCTGGTTTCGGGTCGCAGCCCAGTGACTCCACGCACTTGTATACGTCGCCCCTCACCCCTTGCGGGGTTGTGGGCTTGTTGCTTTCGCTTCGACTCCCCAGATAATGGTTAGTCTCGCCACTTTGCTGCACTCCTTGGCCCGTTCTTCAAAACGTACGACAAGACACTGGCAACCACCTTCGTACAGCACCCTCGCGGGTGTTTCCTTCAGGTGGAAGATCCTTTCATGCCTTGTCCCTCCGTCACCGTCTGATTTCAGGCTCTTTTCGCCTCCCTTCACGGGGTGCTTTTCAGCTTTCGATCACTCTACTATTGCGCTATCGGTCTCGAGATATGTTTAGCCTTGGAGGTAAGTGTCCCCCGGATTCCCGCGAGATATCCGACCCACGGTACTCAAAACACCATCACAGCCTCTCTGCAGTAGTTACGGGACTATCACCCTCTACGGTCCCACGTTCCAGTGGAGTTAACCTTATGCAAAGGAGGCCTAAAAGACGGGTTTACAACACCACATCTCCCCTCCCCTTTCGGGGGGGGATTCGGTTTGGGCTTTGCTGTGTTCACTCGCCGTTACTAACAGCATCTCAATATTGATTTCTTCTCCTGCCCCTACGCAGATGTTTCAACTCAGGGCGTTCCCAATCCTTACGGATCAACATCATAAGATGTTAGGAGTTCCCATTAGGAAATCCACGGATCAAAGGTTCCATGCGCCTCCCCGTGGCTTATCGCAGCTTGGCACGTCCATCATCGGTTCTCGAGCCCAGCCATTCACCAGACGGCATAGCAACGCCAAAAGACATTAGTCAACAATCCCTATCATGTAATTCTACGCAGTACGAATGTTAATCTTAATTCGTCAAATACTTGATTAAAGATCCCGACTCTTCATTGCTCTTGCGAGCAGTTAAAGATTCGGCATACTCTGGCATTACATTCCAATTCAGCGTCCAAAGACAATTATGTACACAGCTTCAACCCCCGGCCTGGGCAAACAAGCGGGGTCAGCTCTTCCCCATCAACATTACTCGATGGGTGCACCAAACATCAACTGATATTATTGATGAAAGTTAATCTTGTGAATTATTCTGCGATCCATTTGCGTGGCGCGAACTTGTTACAAGCATTCAAACCTTTAAAGGTTTCGAATGCCCTTTATTTATCGCTTTTATGTTGCGATAGTGGACTTGTTGGGATTTGAACCCAAGGCCTCCGCCTTGCAAAGGCGGCGCTCTTCCAACTGAGCTACAAGCCCAATGGAGCCCTGCGGTTTATTTTCCCACAAGTTTCCTATATTTTTTGTAATCGTCTGATTGGCTGTTTTTCGACTCCTGGCCGACTACTCCCTGTTACCCTCGTGAAGGGCCGCATCCTAGGGATGCGATATGTTAGGAGGTGATCCAGCCGCAGATTCCCCTACGGCTACCTTGTTACGACTTAACCCCCCTTACAGAGCATGAATTCGAGCCTTTCAAAGAAAAGGCCCTCATTCAAACCCCACTCGGGTGGTTTGACGGGCGGTGTGTGCAAGGAGCAGGGACGTATTCACCGCACTGTTTTGAAATGCGATTACTACGGATTCCATCTTCATGAGGGCGAGTTACAGCCCTCAATCCGAACTAAGGGCAGGTTTAAGAGATTGACGCCACCTTTCGGTGTAGTTACCCATTGTCCTGTCCATTGTAGCCCGCGTGTAGCCCGGGATATTCGGGGCATACTGACCTACCGTCGACCACCCCTTCCTCTGACTTAGCGCCAGCGGTCTCCACCGTGTACTCACCACCCCTCACGGGGCGTGTTAGCAACAGTGGATATGGGTCTCGCTCGTTGCCTGACTTAACAGGACGCCTCACGGTACGAACTGACGGCGGCCATGCACCTCCTCTCAGATAGTCCGGCAAGGTCTTCAGCCTGGCCTTCATACAACTGTCGATCCCGGTAAGCTTCCCGGCGTTGAGTCCAATTAAACCGCAGGCTCCACCCGTTGTGGTGCTCCCCCGCCAATTCCTTTAAGTTTCAACCTTGCGGTCGTACTTCCCAAGTGGCTCGCTTCACGGCTTCCCTACGGCACCACAACAGTTCACGACTGTTGTGACACCTAGCGAGCATCGTTTACGGCTAGGACTACCCGGGTATCTAATCCGGTTCGTGCCCCTAGCTTTCGTCCCTCACCGTCGGACCTGTTCTGGTAGGACGCCTTCGCCACCGGTGGTCCCCAAAGGATTACAGGATTTCACTCCTACCCCCTGAGTACCTCCTACCTCTCCCAGTCCCAAGCAATGTAGTACCCCCCGGACGACCAACGGTTAAGCCGCTGGATTTCCCGAGAGACTTGCAAAGCCGGCTACGGACCCTTTAGACTCAATAATATCGGCCACCACTCGAGCCGCCGGTATTACCGCGGCGGCTGGCACCGGTCTTGCCCGGCCCTTGCTAACACCCGTTTTTTAGACGGGTGGACAGACCCCCAATATGAGGATCACTCGATGTTCCCCTATCGCAGTTGCCTGCATTGTAGAGTTTTCGCGCCTGCTGCGCCCCGTAGGGCCTGGATTCGTGTCTCAGAATCCATCTCCGGGCTCTTGCTCCCACAACCCGTACTGATTACAGGCTTGACGGTACGTTACACCGGCAACAACCTAATCAGCCGCAGACCCATCCAAAAGCCCCGGAAGTTTCAACCACCCAGCCTTCCAGCACAGATGATCTATCCGGTATTATCCCCAGTTTCCCGGGGTTATCCCGGACTTTTGGGTAGGTTGTCCACGTGTTACTGAGCAGTCCGCCGAGGGCATGACCCCTCTCGACTCGCATGGCTTAATCGAACACCGATAGCAGTGACCTCTGGCAGGATCAACCAGAATTACGCACACTAAAATTATACGCAGACACCGAAGTGTCAGATTGACCTACCTGAGTAATTCTATCTTTAGGGATTTATTATACTACTAAAGGAATACGGTACACCACACACTTACCATAGAATATTACTATGCAATGGCTCGTATGTATTTACACACATATTCATTCGAACTTTCTCAAGCAGATAATTCAATTATCAGAGAATTACCGGCCAGGAAATATCGAACAACCAACCAAACATCAGATCCACGACCACACCCCACACGGAGAGCGCCCCTCAGATCCTCATGAACGTTATTCTCCCGCGACGCGCGCGGGAATCCATCATACGCCTTGTTACTATTTATAGCTTTTCGTTCATCCTCTCGGGTGAGCGAATTTTAAAGACATATGACGGTCATGATATATTTGATACCATGACAAGAAGGTGATTTTTCCACACATGAAGGCGTGTTATCGCCCGACTCATGCGCGAAACATATCAATGTCAACTTTACTATTTATAGTTTACGAGACCTGCCACAAATTTGGCAGATCGCTTTCCATACCATATCAGTATACAGTATGGTGTGCATCTTGCAGCGCAGTGTACTAACAATATATAATAAGGTATATATGATATACGATTGGCGCAGGATGATGCCGGTGACTGTACTGTATATCAGTCGCTGGGCAGGTTGATGTATCCCTCGTATATCAGCCCGCGGACCGTGTCCACGGTGACCTTCATCCCGTCCTGGAAAGTCCGGGTCGCGTTCCGTATACCTACGACCACAGGGATGTCCATCTCACGGCCAATGATGGCCGTGTATGACGTCAGTCCCGGTTCCTCGGCCAGGATGGCCTTCGCCCGCTTCACGTCTTCTATGTGGTCTACATCGACCTCTTTCAGCACTACGATGTCGCCGGGCTTGATGTTCTTGAACTCGTCCGGCGTCCGGACCACTATGGCGACGCCCTTGACCGTGTCCCTTCCAATGCCCATGCCTCGGGCGATCTCCTTCGCGACCAGGTGTACCTTCATGATGTTCGTTCCCCCGGGTATGCCGGTCAGCACGCCGGCTGTAATGACGACAAGGTCGCCTGTGCCGATATACCCCTTGCTCACGCAAGTGCGGACGGACTCGTCCACGAGCTGATCAAGGTCCCGGGGCTCGCCGATTTTCAGGGGCACGACCGCCCAGGACAGCGTGAGCTGGTTGATCACCCTCTGGTCGTTGGTGACCGCGAGTATGGGCATCTGCGGCTTGTAGCGCGACACCTTGCGTGCGGTGAAGCCGGTCTGCGTGGCCGTAATTATCGCCTGTGCCCGGAGGTTGCGGGCCGCATCGAAGGTCGCCTCCGCCACCGTGTCGGTGATCGAGGCCGATGGGCGGGGCGTCTTTGCCGCGGTCGCATGCTTGTAGTACGACGAGTCCTCGGTGTACTTCGCGATGCGGGCCATGGTCTGGACCGCCTTGACCGGGTACTCGCCGAAGGCCGTCTCCCCGGACAGCATGAGCGCGTCGGTGCCGTCGAACACGGCGTTGGCCACGTCTGTCGCCTCGGCGCGGGTCGGTATCGGGTTGCGTATCATGGAGTCGAGCATCTGCGTCGCGGTGATCACCGGGATGCCCTTCGCGTTGCACTTCGATATGAGCATCTTCTGTACGATAGGCACCTCGGCCATCGGAATCTCGATGCCCAGGTCGCCCCGCGCCACCATGATGCCGTTCACCACGTCGATGATGCCGTCGATGTTCCTGACGCCCTCGTGCTTCTCGATCTTGGCGATGATGGGAATATCCGCCCCCCGCTCCTCAATCATCCTCCGCAGGTCGAGCACGTCCTGCGGCTTGCGCACGAAGGACATGGCGACCATGTCCACGCCCTGCAGGATGCCGAAGTCCAGGTCGTTCACGTCCTTCTCCGTGATGGACGGTATCTTCAGGGTGCTCTGGGGCAGGTTGAGGCCCTTGCGGGGCTTCAGCTCGCCGCCACGGACGACTTTCGTGTTGATATCGGTCTCCGTGACGCCCTCCACCTTCAGCTCGATCAGCCCGTCGTCGAGAAGGAGCGTCTGCCCTGCAGAGACGGACTGCGGCAGCTCTTTGAAGGGCACCGTAACCTCGCGGCTGTCGCCTGGCACGTCCCGGGTCGTCAGCACAAAGTCCTGGCCGGGCACTAAGTTTGCCGGCTCCCTGATGTTGCCGACGCGTACCTTGGGCCCCTGCAGGTCCATGAGAATGCCGACGGGCTGGCCCATCGCCTCGGATACCAGCCGGATGTTTCTTGATTGTCCGCTCGTGCTGCGGGTGATCGGCGTGGGACATGTTCAGGCGTGCGACGTTCATGCCCGCGTCGATCAGCGACTCCAGCTTGTCCTGCGTGTCGCAGGCGGGGCCGATGGTGCAAACGATCTTCGTCTTTCTCATGATAACAGGCTCTATGTCGTTACTATATTCGTCCCGCCGGATTTATCTTTTCTCACCATTTTATGGGCTTTGCATATGCAAGGATGATGAGACCCAGTATTACCGCAGCACTAATCCCCGACAGGATATAGATGAAGCCGACGGACTGAAGTATCCCCAGCATGGCCGGCGCAGCGACAGACACGCCCGCCACGATCAGCAACACGACTGCGGCCGAAGCGGCAATCAGCCGGGCCTCCAGCAGGACGTTCCTGGAAAGCGCATGATCGACCTCGCCCGGGTCTGCACCCCGTTCCAGGAAATTTTGGCGGGCTTTTCTCATGCGAGAGAACGACTGGAGCAGCAGCCCGCCACAGGCCAGCCCCAGGCCGATGACGATAATTACCGCAGGCGGCAGGCTGCTGGAAAAGATGCTAAAGTTAAGTATCGAGCCGGCCACCCGCAGCAAGTCCATACGGGAAAAACCGAGGACTGACGGCAGATAGAGCAGGAAGGACAGGTACATTACAGCTTTTAGCCTTGCATCGTTCCAGATCTTCGGCAATGCGAGCACCGACAGTACTATGACGAGAGCGATGTCGATGTAAACGTCGCTCACAGGCAGCGCTATGCCCATGCGTACCCACATGCCTGAAAAGAGCCGGGTGCTGGCGAAAGCTATTGTGGCAAACGCCAGCATCAGCATAGCCACCAGCGCGGCCAGCATATCGATACGGGCGGGTAACGGGGATACTTTTGCCGCTGCCGTCATGGCCGCCTCCGGAAGCCAAGTGCCATGACACGGCTCAGGCTTTTCGTCAGGGGATTCCAGGGGACGACCACCGCGCCCGCCTTCCCGACCGTGCGCATGCACGGCAGGTCATCCATCTCCAGCAGGATGGCGCCAGCCTTCTCGTACGGGTCCGACGCCGCGAGACCATACCCGGCGATGTGCAGCACGAAGACCTGCGGCCGCTTCGCATTGTACGAATACCTGTGCATCAGCCGGATTCCCCCGACCAGGTCCTCGGTATTTTTCTTGCCGACCATCGTGATGACGACGAACAACGGATTCACGCCGGCAAGGTGTCCGGAGCACTGTCTTACAGCCCTCTTGAGGCCATTGTCTGTATCCCCGGATGGCTTACCATCGTTGCCCGGGCTGTTGATGACCTCTATGTCGATCAGGCTTCGCAATATTCTGGACGCTTGCTGCCGCCCGGTATCCGGCAGGATGAACTCGCCGTAGTTATAGACATATACGCCTACGCGGACGTCCCGCTCGAGGTAGAACGACGCTATGCCGGACGCCGCCTGCAGCGCGTATTCGAAGACGTTATCCACGGTGGAGCCGAGGCTCATCCACGCCCCGGCATCGATGTATATGAGGACAGTCCTTTTGCCTTCTTTCTCGTACTCGTTTACGCACGGCTTCGCGTTGACGGCCGTGGAGAGCCTCGCGGTGGCCTTCCAGTTGATCGCCCGGTAGGAGTCACCATAACTATAGTGCCGGATCTCCCGGAAATCTGTCGTCCTCATGCCGAGCTTGCATGTGGCGCCCAGCGGCATAGGCATGTTCGACCGGAGCCGCGGATCCGCCATCTTTTTAAGACTCGGCCGCACGGGCCTCACGGTCAGACGGGCCTTCTCGCCTGCTTCGATCGGCGTCCGGCCCATCCAGGAGCCGTGGAAACATTCGACGTGCGACGGCCCGATGTCGTAGGCCCCACGCCGAGTACACCTGACCGCGTAGGACAGAGTCAGGGGCAGGCTTTTGCCGTCATTCCAGAACACGTGGAAATTATTGCCGTCATCCAGCACGAAGTGCTCCGGCAGTCTGTCGGCAATAGTAACGATACCTGAGCCGCGGCCCATTTCCATCGTTATCGATATTCCGACCACCTCGCTGGTGCTGGCCATGATCACGCTTTCTGCCCTTGTGACCGCCACGCTGCCGGTCTGCTGGTGAGCCAGCGAGAAGAAGACGAAGAAAAATGGCACCAGGGACACATAGATAAATATAGCGTTCCCCAGCGCTATGCCCGCGATCAGCAAGGTCAGGGCGGCGCCCGCCAGGCTATACACTCGTCCGGATAACGTCCCAATCCCGCCCTTTACCGTGTCTGCCACCGCATGAAGTCCCGGGGCGGCTCTATCGACGCCGTTACGCTGGCGACGATCGACCGTGAGGTGGCCGTGCCCTCGATCTCTGACTCGATGTTCAGGATGATACGGTGACTGAGGGCGTCCTCCGCGAATGTCTTGACATCGTCCGGCGTGACGAAGTCACGGCCGCACACAGCGGCATGGGCGCGTGACAGCTTCAGCAATGCCAGGCCGCCCCTCGGGCTCGAGCCCACCTCGACATCGGGGTGCTCACGTGTGGCACGCACGATCTGGCTGACGTAATCGAGAATCTGGCCGTCCGCATATATCGACGACTCTACCGCCTCCTGCATGGCCCGGAACTGGCCGCTACGGAGGGCTGGCTGCACCAGGTCTGTCGGATCGTCCTTCTTCCAGGCGATCCTGCGGCGGAGGATTTCGCTCTCCAGTGCCAGGGTTTGCACGTATCCCGTGGACATCTTGATCAGGAACCGGTCCAGCTCGGCCTCGGGCAGCGGGAACGTGCCCTCCAGCTCGATGGGGTTCTGGGTAGCGATGACGAAAAAGGGGCTTTCAAGCCGGTGCGTGATACCCTCGATGGTCACCTGCTTCTCCTCCATTGCTTCCAGGAGCGCGGACTGTGTCTTGGGCGGCGCCCGGTTGATCTCGTCCGCCAGCAGCACGTTCGTGAAAACCGGCCCCTTCTCCAGCATAAACCCTGAAGAGGCGTCTTTCCAGATGCGTGTGCCGAGGATGTCGGCGGGCATCATGTCAGGCGTGAACTGCACCCGCCCCCACGCGCAGCCCGACACCCTGGAGAAGACCTTTGCCAGCAGCGTTTTCCCAAGCCCGGGATTGTCCTCGAAGAGGACGTGTCCGTCGGCCAGTGCCGCGCACAGCATCTTCCTCAGCACCGTTTTGTCGCCGACGAACACCGCTCCGGTCGACTGGAGTATCCGTTCGGACAGCGCTTTGACCTCGTTCAGTTCCATCGCACAATCACCTTAACCTGTTTTACAGACGCTACCTGGCCACAATGGCCGGGAGTATTTTATCCGGTTCAACGTTCTCGCTATCGCTCGCCCCGTCCCTGCCTGCGCTTATCGCCGCGACGGCGGCGGCCAGCATCGCTTCCGCGGCTTTCGTACGCTTTGTCCGGAGGTTCTCGTCCCGGTCGCCGACTGTCCACCGGAACGCTGCTGGCGGCGTCGGGTCATCGGTATAGCTGACGATGACAGAGATCACGTTTTCGATGGCTTCGGCCGGAACGCCATTACGGGTCAACGCTATCATGGCAAGCGTTATGAGGCCGTCCTTCCGTCCGGTCTCCACGAATTCCCCTACCTTCGTCGCAGCCATTTCAAGATCGCCCTTCTCGTAACGGAGGACACCTGTGACCTTATGGCCATTGCCGAACTCCTCCCCCTCGTTGGCTCGAAGAGCGGACCGGATTCTCCGGAACAGGAAAAAGATAGCCAGGCACATGACCGCCCACTCGATCACGGTCACCGGTAGCGGCCCCAGCGTTAGCAGAGACGGCCGGACAAACGCCAGGTAGGTCATGACGATGGCCATGGCAGCCCCGATCAGTCCCGGGTTCCACAGCCCCGAGAACGCTTTGCCGACAAACGAGATCCGGGGATTGCTGTGTCTGCTAAGGACGCCGATGAATGCGAAAGCCGCCGCCGCGGTGAACCCGATGAGGACGATCGAGGCGAGCTGCGGCAGGAAAAGGGCACCCGACGCCGCCAGCAGCGAATAGTAGAGATTGCCCATCAAAGCGATGAGCAGCGCCCTCGTTGTCACCCCGGTCTGGTCGGAGTAAGCCTTCGAGATGAAGTGGACAGCCCACACGATACCAAGGAGCATGATAGGCAGCCACAGGCCCCTTGCCTCCGCCCGCAACTCCGGGGCCGATATGAGCAACGTGCAGAAGAGCGTGATGGCGAGCACCTGCAAGGACCGAGACAGCGGGACTGGGAACTTTCCGGCCAGCACGATCCTCACGACAGACGCTGCATATAGAAAGATAGCGGCACATGTCGACGGGATGAACACGATCGTCGATCGCAGGAACACCAGGGCGACGGCCAGAAAGATCGCCAGGGCGATCGTCCGGAACAGGACGCCTTTCAGGGCCAGATTTTTTACCCCAGTTACCTTATCGCTCATCTCAACCCCATCCCGGACAGGTACATGCGCTCGTACTCCGTCCGCCTGACCGCGTGCGTGCTGTAGTTGGCGAACTCAAAGACGGTGACTACCGCGCCCATCGCTTTCCCTGTTTCCGGCATGCGCTCGATGACGATGCGTTCCAGCTCACGGGGGGTCATCTTGTCCCTGACACCCGCGTCGCCGGACTTGAGGCTCCGGCACAGCTCGTTGAACATGCGCACGATTTCCTCCCGGTAGTCCACGATCTGCACGTCCGCCCATGACGCTTCACCCGGCACATCACGGTCGCCGGGGCTGACCGTGAACCGGTGGCATCCTTTCGTGAGCCGAAGCGTTACCCGTGCTTTACCTCTCTCCAGCCGGATTAACCTGGCCTCGCCTTCGCCGACGGACAGCATCGCTTCGCCGTCCGCTTCGTCCCTGCATACGATGGCCAGCTCCAGCGGCTCGTCCGCACCCCATGTGAGCGGCAACGGCTCGCAAATCTGCGGGAACCGCAGCTTGTAACGGCCTTCGAACGACCGGGGGGAATCCGGCAGCGTGCCAGGAGGCTCTGCCGGATCAGATTCGGTTTTTTTACTCGATTTGCCCCGGCGCCTGCGTATGATCCAGTAAGCGAAGACAGAGATGGCGGCCAGCACTATGGCGACGATCACAATCATCGCCAGGACAGGGCCTGGGTCCTGGCCTGCGGCGAACGGGTCGAACTTCGCCTCGTCCCCCTGGCCCGGCAGTTGCCCGATGTCGATGCCGTCGCCGGTTTTCTCTTCCTTTACCTCCCCGGGAGTTTGAGAGGGGGAGGGCATGCCGGATCCGTCGCCTGTCACCTCGTCGCCGCTCGAGTAATAATCCACTGGCTCGCTGCCAGCGTTGATGATATTGCTCGAATACTCCAGCGATGCGATCAGCATCAGCACGGATACGAAGACCAGCATTATCACGACAATCGAATTCTTTATATCACGCATGTGTAACACGGTCTCCGGGAGTAAATTTGGCAGGCCATAAGGATTGTTTTTCGTTTTTCTGGTGATTTCGGCCCCTATTTATAGTTTATCTACTAATAGGTTAAGACCTGATCCCTGACGAGACGGCAAAGTACCTGTAGATTACCCATAAATTATTTAACAGGCACTGTATTATTTCTGCACATGAAATG
>CAWBVA010000010.1:0-19754 GCA_963792125.1 uncultured Methanocellaceae archaeon | reverse complement strand
CGAACAACAATGAATTATATTACGCTTGGTATATTGCCTCTGATACACAGAAATTTTTACCGGATTAATGGCAAATCAATTCCCATCCGGTTACAGATAGTGCGGGAATTGTCTACTCATTTGTGAGTGTAACACCTGCTAATATAGACAACCCTGGAGGGAATACGAATGTCATTGCAACATATGCTATTGTGAACCAGAACCACCCACCGGTGGCTATTTCGCAGGGTTTGACGACAGATGAGGATACGCCTCTGTCGATTACTCTGACCGCTTCGGATGTTGACGGTGATTCGTTGACTTTTGTTTACACTCCCAGCCATGGTTCGGTGACCGGGACTGGAGCTAGTGTCGTCTACACGCCAGCCGCTAACTATAATGGTGGAGACTCGTTCACTTTCACGGTAAACGATGGCAAGGTCGACTCTGCTTCTGCTACAGTATCGATCACAGTATACCCGGTGAATGTTCACTCTTCGATACACGGATCATCTCTTACAACACTTGCAGATAATCGTTCTATCTCATATGCCGACGACAATATGCAGGGCTCTCGTAACCCTCATAGTGCAAGAATAAAATTTTGTGTAATTATATTATTGTAATTACATTTAATCGCTTCTATAGTAAAATTTATATCTAAGCAAGTACTAAGCCAAATAAATCAATCTCTAAGAATATTTGGGATTGTAACCAATAATGAAAGGCAAATAAAAATCCGATTGCCGATTCGGGAGCATGGGGGGTATAAAATGTTTAAGTCAAGGTTTAGCTGTAGCACTACGTTAGTAGCGCTAGGCATACTAACTATAGCATGTGTAATGTTTTTAAACACAAGTTTAATACAGTCCGCCAGAGGCGACACCGGCGGAGCTATTGCTGACGTGAGCGCTTCAGATAGTGCAGGGAACCAGGCCAGCGACAGTAATTCGGCGGTCGATACCCGGTTGGTATCCTCCCCGGTGACAGAGCAGGCCAGCATTAACTGGTTGTGGTTCCTGATGCTGTTATTCATACCGTTGACCGGCTTGGTCACATACTACTACGGGGTTGTGAAGCGCGTATAAGGGGTAGACCGGTGGAGAAAAGGCGAATGCAACTGCCTTTTCTTTACTTTTTGTATTATTCTGATTTCAGAAACCTCGTAATCGACCCGAAGTGTCTTCATATTTTACCAAATTTAAGGATTATTTATGATAAAGAGCCAAAGAAAACTATATATCACTAAAGTGAAATAGTAATAAACATATAACCGCCATTTCAGGTGACGGTTATTTAGCAGCGGGGCCATTTCCGGCATCTGCCGGGAAGAGCCCGATATTTGGGGGGTATATAACGAATGGAAAAACAGGCATGGGCTATTGCTGGAGGCCGTATTGCAATCGGTTCTTCAGCTGCCTTTAATCGACAGCGCCAGCAACCCTGCCTCTTTTTCGCTTTATATCGCGCCTTCCGGTGACACTGAGGAAATGTGTCACTTACTTTAAAATCGTTTTATGTACCACCGTGCCCTCGGTGTCCAATGCGTAATTACACATTGAATACGATATTTATTTATCATTTAGCCTCAAAATTCTAATCGTTCCAACAAAGAGGGCATAATTATGGTAGATAATGGTGGCATCAACAACGAGACGCAGCTCGTGGTCTTCAGGCTGGGCACCGAGGAATTCGGCGTCGACATCTCACAGGTCAGGGAGATCATCCGCGTGGGGGACATCACACGCATACCGGGCTCGCCAGTGTACGTAGACGGCGTGATCAACCTGCGTGGACAGGTAACGACAGTTGTCAACCTGCGCAACCGGCTGGGCCTCGACGGCAAGGCTATGGACGGGAACGCACGTATCATGATCCTCGAGGTAGATAAGAACATAGTCGGTGTTATCGTCGACTCGGTCACCGAAGTGAAGAACCTGAACGCGACACAGATCGAGGGACTCCCGGATGCGCTATCCACGACGGTCAGCTCGAAATACATACAGGGCGTCGGCAAGCTCGAAGGGCGGTTACTGATCCTGGTCGACCTGAAGCAGGTCATCAAGGACGACATCGGGCAGATCTCCCGAAGCGCTACTGCATAATAATTTTTCTAAAAACGTGCTTTTTCACTCTATCATGCAGCCTATGATCTGGCTTTTCTTCTCCATGCTGTCGGCTATCTCGTCGAGGGACATGCCTATTTTATGGACGTTGGCCAGCATCATGTCTTCCCTGACCATGCGCTGGAATTCCTGAATGAGGTTATAGACGTTATTCGCGTCGGACAGTATGTTGAAGTCCAGCGAATACAGCTCGCCGACAAGGTCCAGTTCCGGCATGTATCGCTTGCAGGTGGCGATCCTGTTCTGGTAATTATCTGCGAACATTTCCCGGACCGAGCGCATGCGTCCCGTCATCCGTTCGAATTCCTGCAGGATACTCAGGTGCGTGCCCGCCTCCAGCTTCTTCCGGGCAACAGTCGCCTCCTCGAGGGCACTTTGCAATTGCGCTGCCAGTTTCTTCCTCACCTGGTCGTCAGCGGTCTTAAGGCTCTCCAGCGTCTCGTATCCCCTGAAGCCCTCGATCATCTGCAGTATCTTCCCGAAGTTGGGGTCGTGCTTCGATACGCCCAGCGGGAAGTCGTACAACTGCGCCATTATCAGGAATTATCAGCAGTGACGATAAATATTTAATTAACATTTGCGCCGCCATGCCGCTGCGAGCTTTCACCGCGTCCGCAAGCTATTTATGGATAAGGCATAACATGCATAATTATCATAGTAAATTATTACTGTACAGCATTATCATAGGCTGTATGTGTGAACGCCGGGAAGTGAAAAGCGGTAAAATGGCACTATTTAAAAATGGCAATAACCGGATGCTGGCGCTGCTGACGCTGTCGTTCGCAGGCTTCGCGGCGTCCTTCACCGGTCACCTGATCGCCTCAAACCTGGGGACGTACATGGGCGCCTTCGGCTCCACCAACATGCAGATCGGCCTGGTCATCGGGTCGCTGGCCATCGCCGAGGTCATCTTCAAGACACCCTTCGGCATTCTCTCCGACCGCTATGGCCGGCTGAAGTTCATGCTTTTTGGCTTCGTCGGGCTGATCGTCGTGTCGGTCGCATACCCGCTGTTCCACGACACCACCATCCTCTTCAGCATACGGTTCGTGCAGGGTGTGTCCATCGGTGCGTTCTCGACCACGTCCGTCGCCATAGTGGCTGACATGTTCCAGGAAAACAAAGGCGAAGCGATGGGCATATACAACTCTATCAAAGGCGCAGGCTACGCCCTCGGCCCCATCGCAGGCGGCCTCATCATCCAGTACCTGGACGACTTCAACATGATGTTCTGGCTCTGCGCTGGCGTTGCTCTAGTCTGCCTGCTGCTAACCCTTTTGTTCGTCAGGGAGAGCTTCAACCCGAAGGAGCACCAGCGGAAAGCCGCATCGGCCATGCTGCGGGAAGGCTTCAGGTTAGACTTGCTGAGCAGCTACTTCATCGGCATGAGCGGCATGCTGGTCTTCTACGCGATCATCTCCTTCCTGCCCCTCTACGGGACGGAGAACCACATCGACACCGGCACTACCGGCCTCATTTTAGGCCTGCAGGCTGTCGTCTACGTCCTCGCCCAGTACTATAGTGGCAAGATGGCAGACAAGTACGGCTCCCGGCTGCCCATGATGGTCGGCGCCATCCTGCTGACCACAGCATTGCTAATGATAGCGCTGTTCCCGTCCGTCCCTGTATGGCTCGCGGCTGTGGTGCTGTCCGGCATCGGCGTCTCGGCGCTCTGGGTGATATCCAACTCGTATCTGGCATACGCTGCCCCCGCTGCCATTATGGGCACCGTCATGGGACTGTCCGGCACGTTCAAAGAAGTGGGTGACGGCGGCGGGCCGATCCTGGTGGGCTTCCTCGGCGACTGGGGTGGGCTACGTTTAGCTTTCTTACTATGCATTGTCTTCACTGTGCTGTCGTTCCTGCTGGCGTTCACCATCCGGGACGAGAAGAAGGAAACGGTGAAAGCAAGCTCAGCTAAAATAAAGGCATGACCCAAGCCTTTTCAAGGCTATGCGCACCGGAAACAAGACTCCTGTTAAAGCTCGCCAAGGGCGCCAAGGGCCAAGGGCGCCAACGTAATTATGAGAGTAATGCATTACTGGTCACGTAAGAGTCGATAAAAACGGCTGGATTATCGCATCGCCCGGCTCTTATGCGCGCACGCGAAGGCACCCGGCGTATCCGGAGCTTCTACTGAATTCAGATTAACATTTGCGATTGTCCTGGCGCCCTTGGCCCCTGGCGCCCCTGGCGAGCTTTAAAAACGGTTCCTTGCGTTCCAGTACACATTGCCTGGAAACGGCAAGCGACTATTCCAAAAAATTTAGCTTTCTTTAAGCGCCTTGTATGCCCGTATCATGCCCACCGGCCCGGCCATATACACATCATCAAGCGGTGAGGCGAGCTTCACATCGAGCCCCGTCTTCAAGGCCATCTGCCTGCGTGGACCTGTGGCCACAATAGCCCGCGGCGTAATTGCCTCTCGGACGTAAGCCCCATGTCCGCCATCATCGAAGACTTCTTCATTGGTGATGGTGCCGGCAGCCAGCTTTTCTATATACTCGCGCATAGTATCGGGCGTCAGCTGCATCGTGTGGTGCTCGAACACGCCTACGATAGTACCGTCTTCCGCCACAGAGGCAGCAGTCGTGTGCCCGTTGCCGACGTCGATGGCTACGGCCGGGAGCTTTACACCATACAGCCCGCCGTAGATGCCGGCGATCTTGGTATCCATGACCAGCACGTCATCGTAGCCCTGGTCGTTCAGGCTCTGGATGACTGCGCTGGCCCGGGAAAACGCTTTAGTCTTTTCCGTTATGATGAAATCCCTGAACGTGGCGCCTTTTTTTATTTTCTTCTCGATCTGCCGGAACCGGAACTGCCGGTCACTGACGCCCTTCGGCGCAACTCCATGGTCCTGCACGGCGACGGCCACCGCGATGTTCTTCGGCAGGCTGTAGTTTAACATAGATAGCGCAGCCTCGAAGGCGACCATGTCCACATCGATAAGAGTTAACTTTGCATGGCCGGGCGGAAGGTCGCTCTCCTTGCCGATCTCTATGCCCCGCTCCCGGACCTCGTCAAGGTTGTCACGGACGGTGCGGGCGGCAGCCGGCGTCATGACTACCCTGTATTTCTCCGCATGTCGCCGGAGCGCGCCGGTGATAGCGCCGCCTCCCATGGTATAGCCGTCGCAAAACAAGTCCCGGCGGAGCCTTCGTATCTTCGCCGCATATAGCTGAGTGGGCGCGGGCATGACGATCTTCATATCGGGATGCCGCAGGCTCGTATCAGCTACGAGGATGTCCTGGGTGCCCGATCCGACATCGACCGCGAACACTGCGGTCGCAGTGTCCACTGCCGTCAAAGTACGGCCACGTCTCCCGAGTTGGCGATGTCGATCTCGAACGGCTCGTCGACGATGCGGTTGGTGATCGATGTGCCCTTCTCCTTCTTGATGAGCGTGATCAGGCCGATGGAATCACATTTGACGTGTATCGAAGCTTTGTCCGCCTCGTCGAAGACGATCTCCGGGATGTCCATCACGTCCGTGCCCTTCTTGATGGAAATCCGGACCGGAGAGATAACGCTGTTCCACTCGCGGATGGTCTCCTTCGAGCGCTCGACGTTTTCCCGGGCCCGCTTCTCGATGAGGCTGATGTTGGCGCGGGTGGTCTTTATCCGCCTGGCAATCTCTTCCTGGGTCAGGCCCGCCTGGCGTAACCGCAGGACGGCGAGCTGCCTTTTCGTGAGGAATGATTTATAAGCCATCAA
The DNA here is from genome assembly GCA_963792125.1 of uncultured Methanocellaceae archaeon. GTDB lineage: Archaea > Halobacteriota > Methanocellia > Methanocellales > Methanocellaceae > Methanocella_A. The sequence continues at coordinate 13,932 of CAWBVA010000010.1, read as the reverse complement.
GAATCCATATGCTTATAAAAGTTTAAACCTTTGGGTGTGAGGCAAATGGAACCGGTCAGGGAATATTCGTGCGTGAAGGTGACCCGCACTGGCGTCGAGCCTGCATCAGACCCGGTCATGGTCGAGGAGACCATCGAGCTGATCATCAACGGCACGAAGCTGTCGTCGATTGTGACCACGCCGGACAACCATATCGAGCTGGCCATAGGCTATATGATCACCGAGGGCGCGGTACAGAGCCGCGAAGACATCGAGGACTATCGCGAGGAAAACGGTCGCGTCTACCTGAAGATACGATCATTCGAGCACTTCGACCTGTGGTACGAGCTGCGGTCTTCCGGTTGTATCGGCGTCAACTGGGAGCGCCGGGACGACAACGTCAGCCTGCCTGTCCGCCAGAAGTTCAAGATCGACGTCATACTCGACAGTCTCAAGTACCTGTTCTCCGAGACGCAGGAGCGCACTCGCGGCGCCCACAGCGCATGCCTGGTGGCCGCGGACGGCACGCTGAAATACAAAGCGCTGGACATCGGGCGGCACAACGCCATCGACAAAGTCGTTGGCATGGCGACGCTTGCCGGCGATGACCTGTCTCAATTATTCCTTCTTTCGTCAGGCCGCCAGCCGGCCGGCATGGTGATGAAAGCGGTCCGGGCGAAAATCCCGCTCATCCTGTCCAAGGCTGCACCCATCAGCAGCGGCATCGACAGCGCCCGCAGGGCGAACGCGACGCTGTGCTGCTTCGCGGACAAAGAGAAAGTGAAGGTGTTTTCGGCGCCGGAACGGATAGTGCATTAGCTATTGCAGCTTTCCGCCCTGCATCATCCGGTAGGATGGGCAGCCGACCCTGCCCTGGGCACAATTTTTACAGGTCATGTTGCGCTGGAAGAAGTAGCCTCCGACCATGGCGACAGCGAAGTAAAAGCCTGTGAGCAGAGCTATCCCAAGCGAGAAGTGCAGGAACGCCCAGACGACACCGGCGGCCAGCGGCAACAGGAGCATGGCAAAGCTCGGTATCGCCACCGGGAAGATATTTTTAGGGTTGCAGAAGCCCGCAGGATTGCCCTTCCGGAACAGCCCCGAAGAGATCAGCCCCAGGCCGGACGCACAGCGTTTACCGTAATAGACACAGTACCGGCACCTGAAGTATGTCGATATGGCCATCACGAAAGCGCAGAACAACAGGTAACCGCCCGCGGCCAGCGGGCTGATGATGTAAAAGATTGATGCTCCGATACCCCAGCTCAATACTGTAAATGCAGCCGAGAGCATGGTTTTCCACAACGGGACAGGCTCTATCATCTCGCATTGCTCTGCTAAGGGCAGGCTATTCATTCATATCACCCGAACGATACTGGTCACTATTATTTTCTGAGGGCAATATAATAATGTTTTGCTTTCGCGGCGCTCCTTCCAGCACGCGGCGCATAACTTTTGCCTTCTCTTTTCCAGCATACCTGCCGAAGACGCTCGGCCTCTGCCAGCGCCTGCTCAAGCTCCCCGATCTCCATCACCGTCGCGGCCACGCAGAAAAAGCCCTTCGAGCGGCCGTCGTCGTACCCGGCCAGCATCACTTCCAGCAGCTTGCACCGCTTCTCCGCATCCTCTTCGAACGCCCGGATGCCATGCGATTTGATGAACATGACGTTATCCTGCAGCTTCTGGTAGCAGACGAAAGTGTCGCGGGTCTTCGAAAAATCGCGATGAGCTTTCCACCGCTCGCACGTCTCGCCTTCCGCGCAATCGGTGCAAAGCTCGATCCCTTTCTTCTTTACTGCACACGTGACGAACGGGCAGCCTGCGCCCATCCTGAACGGGCTCTTGCAGCCGCCGCACCGGCTGCTTCCATCGGTATGGTACCGGGGACACAGCCTGCAGGAGAGACCGCAAACGCCTGTCGCTACATAATTGAACTCCATGACATTCCCCTTTTACCTGATATCTTTTGGGGGGGGGGGGAAGGAGGGGGAGGGTAGTTTCCAGTTCCACCACTTCAGTTTTTCAGGGTCATGCCTCTCGTTCGAAGCATAGTAGACGGCACAACGAAATGTGTACAGTACACAGCGATCGATGTGACGGCCAGCCCTGTCTTCGAGAGCGTGATAAAGCTGCTCCGGGTCCCTGCCTTTCAGATCAGCCAGCCAAAAAATGCCTATGGACCGGAGATCGGCGGCAATGCTTGGGCCGATCCCCGGGATGTACTCCAGGTCCACGCTGGTAGCTTCAGGTGACATAACTCCCCTCGCTCACCCAAAATTAAATGTCTTTTCCGGTATTTAAAATGGCGCTCCGCAAGGTGAAAGTAATCCCTTATCTCTTTCCGCCGGGGACCTGTGGCAGAGGCTCTACAGGATTGAACCCCGGGTCGAGGTACCGCCTGTAGCCCCGGGTGAACGTCGCGTGGAAAACGGACTGCAGCGCCCCGGTACGTTCGCCTATGCAGATCAACTCGTCCAGCACATACCGGCTCAGCAGGTAGAAAACCACTGCCCAGACCACCAGGGCAACGATGAAGCCCGACCACCAGCCACTAATGTGGACAGGCCCGATAGTGGTGTCCATGAAAATGTTACGGTATGGCAGGAGGAAGATCCCGATGAAGGTGGCCAGCGAGAGTATCTGGAGCACGAGTACCCCGATCAGCCGGACTATCGAGGTCTGAATTGCCCTGTTGGGGCAGCTGTTGATGCAACGCTGGCATCCTTCGCATTCCAGGCCCCATCTGGGCTTTCTGCCGGAAAGCATGATAGCCCCGGCCGGACAGGAGCGCACGCACTTGCCACAGCCGTTGCACCTTGCGTCGGCGACGTACATTTTTCCCAGCGACCGGCGGCCGATGATCCTGAACAGGTCGCCAAAAATCCCGTAGACCGGGTTAAGCAGGCTTTCCGGACGGTAGCTGCTGCTGAGCCTGACGATCTTATCGGCCATCGCTTCGACCTTTTTATCCGACCTTGCCCTGATAGCCTGCTGGTCCTCGATCCCCGGCGGGTTGAGCCCTATGGTGATACTGTGCGGGTAGCCGGTCGCATCAGTGAAGAAGACGTCGTACCCCTTTTTACGCAGCACTTTTCTCGCTCGTGCCAGCGCGTTTCCTTCATAGCCGTTCATTATGTGCTCCGGCTTAGCTCGCCGAAAATAGTGATCACGGCAGCCCGGGCGCTGTCCTGTGGCAGCTTGCGCATGTACTGCAGCATGATGTTGGGAATGTCAAGCGCGTAGACCGGATAGGCGAACACGTGGAGGCTGTACTTCTTCGTGGCAGGCTCCGTCATGTCAGAGACCCTGTACAGGTCGACCGCATAGCCGGCGCTCTTCAGTTTTTCCCCGACGATCGTGATCGCACGGTGCGTGTTCCCTGTGCCGGAAAAGTAATGTATGGCTGCAGCTTGCATAATCCACCGTCCCGGTGCTATATGTCTCGCATTAACCTTAAAACTGCTGACGGGCTATTTTTCAAACTCTAATAGGGCAGATCGCTCGCGTACAAGCTCCGGTACTCTTTCCCGGCCGACGATGCTCACCTCAGCCGGCGTAATGTCGTACAGCCTCATGATCAGGTCGTCCTTGGCGTGTGAATAGTCCACAACAGAAGGATCGATTTCGTCCAGCAGCGACTCGACCGCAGGCAAAGCCTTCTCCGCGCTGTCGCCGACGATGATAAAAGCAATCCTGTTCTCGCCGGTCTTCACTCCAATCTCCAGGGCCTTCTCGATCTGCCTCCGGCCGCGGAGGTATAGCATGATCTCCATGCCCAGGTCTCGGGCGAGATTCCGCTTTTGCCTGAAGGACTCGATGGCTTTTTCCACGGCGAACTCGATGTGGCCCCTGCCTGCGATGGCGTCTGCGTTAGCCGCCTGTACCGTGACGCCGTAGTCGGCCGAGATGGAACCGATGGCTTTAAGGAATATTTTCACGTCATCGATTCGCTTTCTGCCGCCAGTGATTACGAGCCCGGTCATCGCTATGACATTACACTTGAAATTGATATAACTATTTCTGCGATTTTCAAGATGCCAAGGGGTTGTTCTAAAACCGTAAGAAGAGACGCCAAGACGCCACTTTTTGCAACCGAAGGTTTCAAGGCGCCAATTGCTATTTTATATTCAAGGGGCCAAGACTCCAAAGAACAAAATATCTAACATATGCTATCATCATGGCGATCCTGGCGACTTGAATTATATAAGACGTCTTGGCGTCTTGAAACCTTCGGGTGCTAAGTGGCGTCTTGGCGCTTCCTCTTAGACCCTTGGCGTGTTCGTGATTACCTAATCGTTGAAGCTCAGCAGCGTGCTCTGTCCGGCCTGTGCAGTTTCGGGCTCCGGCAGGGCATAGCCCTCGATCTTCCGGCCGAGCTGGTTGAGGATGCTGGCCGCCAGCTTGTCCCCTATACCCGATATGGCCGCCAGCGCCATCAGGTCGGCGCCCTTGAGCTTTTCCCGGCTGGTGTAGCCCGAGTCGTAGAGTCTGCGCGCCCTGACGCGGCCCACGCCCGACAGCTCGATCAGGTCCAGCAGCTCGCGGCTCGCGCCGTTCTCGATGCGGACCGCCAGTTCCCGGGCCGTCCTCGTGGCCGGGACGCCGGCAAGCCGGGAGATCTCTGCGGTGCCGTGCATGAGCCAGGTGCAGGTCTCCATGAGGTTGCGCACGTCGCCCGGGCCGATGTTGAAGAACGTGGTGATGGCCTCCTCGCTCTTCTCGTTGATCCACATCTCGGCCAGCGCCGCCGTCTTGACACCGGAGAGGAACTGCTCGAACTCCACGTCGTCGCCGTAGCTGTCCGGCACGTCGACAAGGAATTCCTCGACATGCTCGTCGGCGAACCTGATGATCCACGAGTAATCCGTCCTCCGCAAGTAGAGCGACCTCACGTCCGGCGTGCCGCAGATCAGGTGCAGCAGCCCGAATTCGCCCACTTCTGGCATGTTTTTCGTGCGCTTGAGCCCTTTCATGATGATCGAAGCGGACAGCGGGTCGATGTAGAGCTTCGATGTCAGCGAGCCCAGTTCCGTGGCGCGGAAGCTGCCGCCTTTGTTCTCCTCGATCATGCACTCTTCCAGCAGGAAGTCCAGCACGTGGTCGATGATCGAGGACAGGTCGCCACGCTGGTAGGCGAAGAAGGTGCTGTCCATGAACTCTTTGAGGTCGCTGCGGTTCCGGCAGAACCCGGTGGCGACAGCCGAAAGCACGTGCGCGCGCATCGCAGGCTCGGTGCCCAGCTTGGAGGTGATGTGCTCCGGGTCGGCCATCACGTAGTTCTCCAGCAGTTCCTGGTACTCGTCGTAGTTCTTGGCGATCAGGACCGCCTCGCCGTACGGGTCGAGTCTTGGCCGCCCGGCGCGACCGGCCATCTGCTTGTACTCTAAAACAGGGATAGGCACACTGCCGTAGTTCACGTCGAACCGCTTGTAGTCCCGGATGATCACCCGGCGTGCGGGAAGGTTCAGGCCGGCGGCCAGCGTCGGGGTACAGGCGATCACCTTGATGTTCGTCTTGCGGAATGCGTCTTCGACAATACGGCGGTGCTCGCCCCGCAGACCGGCATGGTGGAACGCAACGCCATGGGACACACATTCGGCCAGCTTCTGGTCGATGTCTGTCTCCGCATGTTTCATGATCTGCTGCCGCACTGTGTCATAGCGCGCCTTGTCCGCATCAGAGAGGTTCCTGGCGAGGTGTCGGGAGACCTTCTGGGCAATGCTCTCGCTGCTCTTCCGTGTGTTGGCGAATACGAGACACTGGCCGCCTTCCTCCAGCGTGTCGCTGACCAGCGATAAGACCTCGTCCGGCCCGGCGGCGTTCAGGACGCGTTTCTCCTCTTTGAAGTTGATCGCCCGGCCGAAGAACACACCTTCCTTAAGCACCGTCGGCCGCCAGTCGCTGACGACAAGCTCGGCCTTCAGCCACTTTGCCAGCGCTTTAGCGTTACCGATGGTCGCGGACAAAGCCAGCACCTGCAGGCCGGGATTGACCTTCATCAGCTTGGTCAGGGTGACCTCCAGCGTGGGACCGCGGTTAGCCGAGTCGATGAGATGCACCTCGTCAGCCACGACTACCGTCAGGCTGGTCATCCACGAGACGCCGTTGCGCAGCAGCGAGTCCGTCTTCTCCGAGGTGGCGACGATGATATCCTTCTGGCCCAGGTACTCATCCTTCGCATCGAAGTCCCCTGTGGCGATGCCTACCTTTACGCCGCCTTCCTTGATGCCGAGCTTCGAGAATTCCAGGAAGCGGTCGTACTTCTCCGAGGCGAGCGCCTTCAGCGGGACGATGTAGATCGCCTTGCCGCCCGCTGCGATCGACTTGAGCATGGCCATCTCGGCGAGGAGGGTCTTGCCGCTGGCCGTGGGAATGGCTGCCAGCAGGCTTCTTCCGTCGAGCAGGCCTTTCTCTACGGCTGCCGCCTGAGGCGGGTACAGCTCCTCGAGGCCGGACTGCAGGTAGAATTCCCTTAACGCCTCAGGTATGTCAAGCTCGGCGATCTTCATATGCAGGAAGTGACGCGGACATAGTAAATCACCTTTTCCCTAGGTGACTGAAAGTTTTACCCGCCCACGCGGCGGGTGTGGATTATCAGCGTGCAGAAAAAGTCTATATTGTGATGGAGATGATGGAGACAAGGATTACAAAAGAGAAGCCGTCGGTTGTCTTCGACCTGGACGACTACCGGCACGGGCTGAGGGACCGGCCTAATGATTCGGGGATTACTATCACGCCACACCACAAGATCGACCTGTGGACCATACAGGCGGGCCAGGCCATACAGCCGCATATGCACGCGAACTCGGAATGTGTCATCATCGTGCTGGCAGGCCAGGGAGAGTACCGGCAGGGCGACCGGTCCTGTGACATCTCGAAGGACATGATGGCTGTGACGCCACCGGGAAAAGCCCACGGCATCCGGAACACGAATACGGAGCCGCTGGTCGTGCTCACTATCGAAGGCCCGGGGTCGTTCGACACTAAGGTGCCGGGCGAGGGTCCGACGGGAAGTTCTACTGATCTGCAGTCAGTCCTCAGCCGCCGGCAGAAGGACAACGAACCGGCATCCATGGCTGCAATCGCCTTTTACCCGGTCCTCTACCCATACCCTGCCCCTGAACCCTTCCACGAGCGTCCTGACCAGGTATAGCCCCAGCCCGTGTCCTCTCGCTTCCGTCTTTCCGCGCGTGAAGCGGTTGAATATTTTTTCCTTGAACTCGTCAGGTATGCCCGGCCCGTTGTCCTCCACCGATACCTTGTAACATTCGCTGCCACGGGCATTTACCTTCTCTACCTTTATGCCAATCTCAACGCTGCCCTCGGAGTGTTTGATCGCATTGCTCACGATGTTGGAGAAAACGTCCTTAAGCAGCGGGTTTGCCATTACGACGCAGTCAGAGCAAGGATCATTTGCAATGCTGACAGGCCGGCCTGGCATCATGGAATATTCGTCCCTGACTTCCGACAGCAGTTCCCCGAGGTTTATTCTCTCCAGCTCGATGGCTCCGCCCTTTATACGCTGTATCTTTCTCAGATTGCTGATCAGTGCCGAACTGCTCTTGAGCATTTCCAGCGCCTTCGATACGACGGACGCAGCCTTCTCATCTCTGGTCTCTTCCGCCAGCTCCAGGTAGCCCAACGCTATCTGGTTCATGTTGTTTATATCATGGCCCATCAGGTCGAGGTACAGCTCTGCCTGCTGCTTGGCTTCGACGAGGGCGTCTTTAGCCTTCTTGCGCTCGGTGATGTCGAAGGCGGTCATCAGACCTGCCGGTCGGCCGTTGTATTCGATCAGCGCCGCGGCAATGTCGAGCCATCGATCATCACCGCTCCTTGTAATGATCTTGACCTCGTAGTGAGACGGTACAGGCTCACCGCTTATCCTTGCCCTGCCGCGTTCCTTTACCATCTCCTGACAGTCCGGGTGCATGAAGTCCCAGTAACGCATCTCAAGGAGCTCGTCTTTGTCGTAGCCGGTAATCTCTTCCAGCGCCGGGTTGACATACTGCAGCTTATCGTCCTGATAGATGAATACGGCCGATGCCATTGTCTCCGCGAGCGCCCGGAACTTTTCCTCGCTCTCCCGCAGGGCATCCTCGGCCAGCTTGCGCTCGGTGATGTCCATGATACAGACTACGGCTGCGGCTATGGCCTCCTCCTCGTCCCGTACCGGGACACTGCTGACCAGCGTGGTAACGATGCTCCCGTCTGCGCGCATCACCTGTATCTCTTCGGCAGATATTCGCTCGCCGTAGAATAGCGAACGATAGAGCGGCCTTTCGTCAGGCGCCAGCGGCGACCCGTCTGATTTCCGGAGCCAGAAAGACCTGGCATTCCCGCAGATGTCAATCCCTACCATTTCGCTGCCGAAGATGTCTACAGCGCTCTTAGTGGCATAAGAGATGAGCCCGTTGCTCGCGTCCGCCATCACGACCCCGACAGGGATAGTATCCAGCGTCGCCTGCAGGATGCTGCGCGCCCTCGCAAGCTCGGAGGTGCGCTCCTCGACCCGCATCTCAAGCTCTATCCGGGCTTTCTTAAGCTCTCGTTCCGTCCTTACCTGCCCGGTCACGTCCCGGATGGACTCGATGGCGCCGACGGCTTTTCCGTCGTGGCCGTACAGCTTGCTCGATATACACCAGAGCACCACCTCGCTGCCTTTCAGCCTGACACTTTCCGTCATGGCCTCCAGCTTGCCGTCTGCGATGCGGACTTCACTGTACATGGCCTTGACCCGGTCTACAGGAAAGTCCAGCAGGTCTATCAGGATGGGCCTGCGGCACCCGTAAAAGGCCAGCGAGTACTCGTAGTCGCCTTTGCCGATCACTTCTTTCGCCCTGACGCCGGTCATGTCCTCCATGGCCTTGTTCCACGCAATGACCATGCCCTTATTGTCGATGACGAGCGTCGGGTCGGGGTAGAACTCGATGATGTCATAGGGAAGCACATCCATGCTGCCGGGTCCTCTGCTCAAGCCTCCGTCTGCTCCCGTCATCGTGCCTGAAACAGTAAGCGTTTCGATTAAAAGGCCGGGGAGTCTCATAAAAATGCCATACCTCCCGGGACGAGACACAGTCTGTCCTGACCGATCGAGAGGATTATGCCTGCGGCCGCATCATAAAAAGTGCGCCCGGACGAGCGAATAGTCAGGCGAACGTCCGGATACAGGGCTAACATGGCATCCCGATATCCTGGCGATAACTGCTCGGGATCGTTTTTCCGTCCGACTGAGGCTAAATCCAGATGCCCCTGCTCGTATTCGCAAATCGAACGATCTAGCATAATAACGCGAATAACCGGTAAACAGCAGGCTTTCACCTGCCTCGCTATTCACACGGCTTATGCCTGTGCTTGCTAATTGATAGCATATGACATAACATGTCTTAAATTTTATCACGAAGGCATGAATTCCTGCTGGACACGTATGACATCCGCTGAATCCTTAGCGGTGGCATAGGCCTCCAGCGGCTCATGGTTCAGCGTCAGGAAGGTGTCGCCCCACTTGAACTTATCCGCGATCTCTCTCGCCTGCTCCTGGTATCCGAGGATGTACAGCGCAGCCACAAAAGCCTCGGCCGAACTCAGCATGAACGGCTTGCCATAGTTGACCGCGTTAGCTGCAAGCAAATAAGGCAACGCTCTCCCCCGCATGCGCTTTGATCTAAAAACAGGAAAAAGCTTCTCGACTTCTCCCCACGTGCAGTCCAGCACGACGACGCCTTTCTTGGCAAGCATCCGGTCCGCCGGGCGAAATGGCCTGCCCGGCGGTGGGGTCCATGAGAATAGCGCCGGACGGAAGCATGCCCGGGGTCTCGTACATGGTCACCAGCCCGAACTTGCTCATCCGCCTCGCCGTGCACTTCCTGGGGTCGTCCTGGCGCGCGTGGTAGACGTACAGCGGGGCCTGTTCCATAGCAAATCGTTTTATACGATCATTCTGATTATGCTTTAACATTTGCTGGCGTTTGTCAGCAAATGTTCAAACATTATGCTGGCAGGGTAAGGCATGCTGAAGAAGCTGAAAGCGATCTGGGACCTCACGAGGCTGGAGCATGGCATCATATACGCAGTCAGCCTGCTGGTCAGCCTTACCATCGCTTACCACAAGCTGCCCGATGATCCCAGTCTCGTCGTCGCCGGTGTCATCGCCGTTGTGGCCGCGGAGATGGGCGCTTTCGCGCTGAACGATTATTTCGATGTCGAGGTCGACAGGAAGAATAACCGGACTGACCGGCCGATCATCCGGGGCGACATTTCCCGGCAGGAAGCGCTGCTGCTTACCGTTATAACGTTCGCGGTGAGCATCGTCGCCGGCTACTTCATGGGCAACATCGGTGCGCTGATCGTCATCGTAGTGCTCATAGCGTTCGGGATTTTATACGACTACAAGCTCAAGGAATACGGCATCCTGGGCAACATATACATCGCCTTCACCATGGCCGCGCCATTCCTGTTCAGCAGCATGCTCTTCAAGGGCTCCGAAGTGCTGCTCGTGCTCTCCGTGATCGCCTTCCTGGTCGGCCTCGGCCGTGAGATCATGAAGGGCATCATGGACGTGGAGGGCGACGCGTTGCGAGACGTGAAGACGGTAGCACGTGTCTATGGTACGAATACGGCAAAGTACGTGGCCGTTGCCCTGTACCTGATCGCTCTGCTGTTCGCGCCAGTACCGTTCATTTTTAACATCGACCCCGCATTCTACGGGAACCTGTTCTACGCCATCCTGGCTGCCCTCGCAGCGCTGGTGCTGCTGTGGATATGCGTCGACCTGCTCAAGAGCCACGACCGGAAGGCTATCAGCCGCGCGAGAAAGACCACGCTGATAGGTATGTTGATCGCGCTTGTCGCTTTTCTAGTCGGCGCCCTGACCTGATGGTTGGGTAATGCGTGAAGGAACGCCGGGAATGGTTAAAGGCCGCAGAGATCGCAGAGGAGCGCAGAGAACGCAGTTATTTTCAGGTTTTATGGTTAAGCCATCTTTAACGATGAAACTGCGCTCTCTGCCCCCTCTGTGTCCCATGAAAATTTATCCTTGTTCGGGCAAGCGTAGACAGGGATTCTCGCAGAGAGCGCAGAGAAACGCAGAGAGCGCAGAGGAATTGTGCCATGACCTCACAGGAACTCGTTTTCGTCTCTGCGCTCTCTGCGTTTCTCTGCGCTCTCTGCGAGAATCCATCGTACGACACAATGCCTGGACGCAGGTCCAATTTTCACCGGCCTTTACCTGAAAATAACATTTTTCATCAACCGAGTTCTCTGCGGCCTTTTAACCGCGCCTTATGTACTGCTACGCACAGCCAGGATATAACTGGTAAGAATCAGGGCCGTCAACCTGCTCCTGGCTTCTTGGCGGCATCGGTTTTTATGTTCGCGAATGTAATTGTGTTATCATATGAGTCTGCGCGACATCCTGGCAGGCATCGAGCCAGAAGCAATACCTTACCCGCTCTCACGTGTGTACGCCATACTGGCCGGCGGCCGGATGTTCGGCGACTTCTATCGCATCGTGGCCGGACAGGTAGTGGAAAAGCTGCACGCGGGCCGGGTGCTCGACATCGGCACAGGACCGGGCAAGCTGCCGATCCTGATTGCCAGCGATAACCCGATGCTGCGAGTGACAGGCCTGGATCTGTCGGCTGACATGGTAAAGATAGCCAGCGAGGAAGCACAGCGCCAGGGCCTGAAGAACGTGGAGTTCCGGCAGGGTAACGCATCTGAACTGCCGTTCCCTGACAGGGAGTTCGATCTTGTCCTTACTACGTTGTCTTTTCACCACTGGAAACAGCCGGAGAAAGGGCTGGACGAGATATACCGGGTGCTCCGCGAGGGCGGCGAGGCCTGGATTTACGACGTGCCCAGGGATTTTAACAAGACCATGTTCGCCTACATGGAGGACAAGTACGGCTTCCTCCATGCCTGGGAGTTCCGGCTGCACGCGCTCACCGAGCCGTTCTACAAGGAAACGGAGGTCGCGCAGCTGGCGAAGGAGTCACGGTTCCGCAAGCACGAAATTACACATACGCTGATTACTTACAAGCTCATTTTGTATAAGTAATCGCAGCGTGGTGCATGAAAATAAAAATTACCTGACGATAGTCTCTTTCAGCTTCTCGACGCCGCCCTTCTTGTAAACGGCGTTGCCGACGACGATCGTGTTGGCATACTTTGCCATAGCCTCTGCCTTTTCCCGCGAGTCGATGCCGCCGCCGTAGAACAGCTGTGAGTTTTGCAGCTTCTCCCTGACCGCTTTCACTAACTCGGGATTGCCGAAGGTGCCACTGTACTCTATGTAGACGACCGGGAACCTGAAGAACCGGTCCGCTAATTCGGCGTATGCAGCTGCGTCTTTCGAGCTCAGGCCCGTCTCGGCCTGGGTAACGAGCGCGACGGCTGAAAAACGGTTGAGGATGATGTACGCTTCAGGGATGATCTTGTCCCAGTAGGTGATGTTGTGGTCCCGCACGAAGTCCTTCTGCATGCCCACGAGCCACTTGGATTTCTTGGTGTTGAAGACCGATGGGATAAAGATGAAGTCAAGGTCGTCCCTCATGCCGGGAGTGCCTGCCGGCTCCAGCACTTTGGGGATGCTGTACTCGCTCAGCAGATTGACTAAGTTTGCGACGTTCTCCTTGGTGATGTTCTGGGTGCCCGACACCATGATGGCGTCCGTCCCCGAGTCCACGATGGCCGCGACGTCCTGCTTCGTGATGGGCTTGTCCGGGTCCAGCTTGGTCACGTGTCTCCATTTTTTCCAGTCGATCATTACTGCATCCTTCCTCAGCGATTTTTTGATAATATCCTGTGACATGCTTTATATTTTGCCCTCGTGCGTTAGAGGTCACGGAGGTTCGGGAGGGCATGAGCTCACCACAGAGGTCACAAAGGACACAGAGGACGACACAGAGGACTTTTAATAAAAGGGCTTTGGAAGCCTTTTTCTTAAAATCCTCTGTGAACCTTTGTGTCCTCTGTCCCTCTGTGTAGCTCTCCGTGCCCTCGTAACCTCCGAGGCCTCTAACGCACGATACGCTCGATGGGCACGATCAGTATGTCCTTCGCGCCTACCTCTTTCAGGTCGTTGATGACCTTGTATATCTCCCTTTCGTGGACGACCGCGTGTACCGCGCAGATTGATGACGACGCCTCGACCTTCATCACCGTGGGGCCGGCCATGCCGGGCAGCTTTTTCTTCACCGCTTCCAGGGCGGACTCCGGCACGTTCATCATCAGGTACCGCTTGCCGCGGGCCTCGATGACGCTTTGCAGCGCCGTAGTGATCTCCGATATCTTCCTGCCGTCTTTCTTAAGGCTTTCCTTCCTCGCGATCAGCTTTTGTGATGTACAGAGTACATGGTCGATGATCTTCAGGTGGTTCATGGACAGCGTGGTGCCGCTGGAAGTCAAATCCACGATCGCGTCCGAGACGCCGATGTGGGGGGTTATCTCCGTCGCGCCGCAGACCTCGACCACGTGGACGTCGACACCATGGGACTTGAAGTACTGCCGGGTGATCTCCGGGAACTCGGTGGCGATCTTCTTGCCTGCAAGCTGCTGCGGCTTTTCGATGCCCGACTCGTCCGGCACCGCCAGCACGAGATTGGCTTTGCCCATGCCGAGATCGAGCAGCACCTCGACGTCAGCGCCCGACTCCCTGATGAAGTCCTCGCCCGTGATGCCCAGGTCGGCCGCGCCGTTCTCCACGTAGCCGGGGATGTCCCGGGACCGTGCGAAAAGCAGCGTGATGTTCTCGTCCACCGTCTTGGCGAACAGGCTCCGCTCCGAATGGTCGATCACGTGGAGCCCCGCACCCTCGAACAGACTCATCACTGGCTCGTAAATCCTTCCTTTGTTGGGCAGCGCTATCCGTACCATACTTTATCGTTCTTAATAAAGCGAGGTTACATATAAATTACACGGAGCATTGGACCCGGATGGCACTAAGGGCACGGA
>CAWBVA010000009.1:0-72814 GCA_963792125.1 uncultured Methanocellaceae archaeon | reverse complement strand
CACATCCTTGAGGTCACTATATCATTGTGTTCATGCAGATCTATTTCTTATTGTGGTTTCCAGAGCGTTGTTATTGTCGGTTCTCCGTTATCTGTTATACATAATCCGATTGGCGCTCTTGGCCCTTGGCGCCCCTGGCGTCCATAAACGGTTCTTGCATTTCTGGTACACATTGCCATGATAGGACGAAGCCGCTGTATATTGCACAGGCTATGGATCTTATAACACCCTGATATATTAGTCTATACCAGGAAAATATTAAGAATAAAAAAAATAAAAAAGTAAATAATTATTGATTCAGTCATTTTTGTATCTACCCATTATTTGACCCTTTCTACCTTTGCTCGTCGTTCGTTGACGTATTCTTGAATCGCTGTGAGTTTTAGGGTTATTAATCCGTTCTTTAGCTATATCTCTCACCTCCTTTATATTATTTAGAAAAGCCCAAAGCCCCCTTTGTTTTTTGGCATTTTAACTTTCGGGAGTTTAACATCCGGGAGTTTAACATCAAATGGATTAGTCGGAAGGTTTCTTTTTTGACCTATTTTCAACTTTTTTAAGACGAGCTTTATGCGTCGTTTCGTCGTGACAATTAGAACAAATGGCCCTGCCGTTTTTTACATTTGCTAGTACCATACTCTGACCAGGGTTTCACATGATCATACTGTGTAGAGGCAAGTTTTAAGGGTCTTTTACATAATGAACATTTACCTTTTTGTCTATCGAAGATTTCCTTTTTTGAATTGTTGTGAAAGACCGTCTTTTATCTCTACCGCCGTCTTTCGAACCGAATAATCATCTCCGAACATTAATCGACCTCTATATTATTCTAAAAATTATCACTACTTATATTTATTGGTATATATGGCAACGATTTTTTAGATACAATATTGCCGGGATAGAGAGTGAGTTCTGTCTGGACATGGTATTATCGTATATGGTAATTGGCCATTCGGTTCGTCGCCTGCGCCGGCCGATGGGCTTGCGGCAAGCACCTCACCGCCGGCAGTGGCAAGAGTGTTCGTGTTGAACGTCAGTGCTACCCGTACGATGATGGCAAGGGAGACAGGGGCCGTGCCGAGCACCAGGATTAATAGACTCTTCTTCAAAGAGCACTAACTACTCGAAAGCTGTATAACTAAGGATTTATCTGACGGCAGGGAGTTATAGGCTGCCTAAAGAAAGCGCGGAATGGTGAAAAGGTTAGAAATTCGTATTGTTGTGTGGGTGGCCTTGCACATAGGCAGGTATTTTGGAATTATATTTATCGCTTAATCCATTGGAAATAATTTACATAGTTTTATTTAGTTTGTTGATTAACATGTTAGCGTTCATTCTTTTAGTGGGTATGCGGTGAGTATAAGTGGTGGTGGCTACTGGTGCGTTAGTGTACGCGTATAGCTCTGAACCGGTAAATGTTCAAGGGTTACTATATACAGAAAATGATCTGGATAGTGCTTTGATGGAGCGGGTAATTCCTCTGCTAAGAGATGACATAAGCAAATTAGAGGTCGGTGAATTATGAGTACCGTGGTTATTACAGGATTTGCGAAAGAGCGTCTTAATGATGCTTTAAACACCCCACTTGTTGTTCAAGACTGGCATGTTGGTGAAGCTTTAGCTGACGCTTATTTAACAGATCACAATAATTGCGAATTTCCATGGCCGTCTGGAAGAGATCTTAGAAATCCGAAGGTTTAATCCGAGCTGGTGCTGATCTTGTAGGTTTTCATACAAATAACGGCTCGGTACGTTTTTGTTTTGGTGAAGTAAAAACATCCTATCAAAAAGAATGGCCCCCTAGTGTAGTTACATCCAGACATGGGCTTGAGAAGCAAATAGAAGAATTACATAGTAATGAGAAGATAAAGGATTTTATAGTTATTAATTATCTTGGGCCTAGAGCAGTAAATGCCACTTGGGGGCAAAAGTATAAGGATGCAGCATTCTAATATTTTAATAATAGTACTGATATCTCACTATTTGGATTTTTAGTTCGCGATGTTAAACCAAAAATAAATGATTTAAAATCAAGAGCTAAAAAAATCTCTAAATCATGTTCTCCGAAAACTTCGATTAATTTCCATGCGGTATATCTACACAACGGTGCAATATCCACTTTGGTAAATTCAGTAAATAATTTCGCAGGGGCCTCCTAATGAGCATATCTAAGGACTCCTTAGAACGAATAGAAGAACATTGGGCTGTTCGTTCTATAGGTAAAGAAAAAATTCGCCAAGCATATAATATGGCAATGATAAGACAGGTTAATGCATCTTTAGGGAACCAAATAAACATATCATTGTCAGTTAATGATAATTCATTATTTATAGAGCATGTTGCTGGGGTTTATGAATTAGCTGCGCTTGAAGGAATACATGCCTTACTCTATCCAGCTACGGGGGACATGAATAAAGCTTTGAAAGAACAGGCTCAAACCGGGGCATATAAAGCCTATGAACTAAAATGTACTATTGACGTCCCCAATGACGATAAGTCACGAATATACCATGTACTCCATATTGCTGCATTGGCTTACTGTGGTGAACGGTGGACAGATATTCGTCGATGGTTAAAAGAACACCCCAATGCAATTGAGATTCCAAATGTAAACAATGTATCTTGGGAAAATCGTATTCTATATAGACTATTCGATTGCTGGATTAGATTATTCAGGAAAAATCAAATGGGATGATTTAGAAAAAATTACGGAATTGATTACTAATTTACGGAGCGATCAAGCGCAATATGAATCTCAATTTCTAAGTACGAAAGAAGGGGCAGAAGCAAGATTTTCTGCCTATCAATTAATTGCATTATATCACTGGGCGAAGGCTACAGAATTACTTTCTACCTATATGTTACAGGGAAGCCAATAGAAATTAATAGCGAATTAGATAAGCATTTTGAGGAAGCTCAAAAATCAGCCGTCGCCGCAGGGGATATTAATACAGAGCTAATTCTAAGGTGGCTGCATGTTGCATCTAGGCGAATGGTTTCAGGTTCTTTATGGAATGTGGCTAAAAGTAAATTCGCGCGTTACGCGTTTTGTAGAGGCAGCTACAAAATCACAATCTTTATTTGAATTATTACCGCCCCAACGTCTGGCAATTCAAGAACAAGGGTTATTGGATCAAGCTAATAAAGCTGTTGTAATTAACTTCCCAACATCAGGTGGCAAAACTGTACTGGCCCAATTTAGGATATTGCAAGCATTGAATCAATTCGATTCAGATAATGGGTGGGTCGCTTATGTTGCACCAACACGAGCTTTAGTATCTCAAATAACAAGGAGATTGCGAAGAGATTTTGGCCAGCTGGGTATCAATGTTGAACAACTTTCGGCAGCTGTTGACATAGATAATTGTGAAAAAATATTTCTGACTTAGGAAGACCCTTCCAACTCAATACATGTTTTGGTATCAACACCTGAAAAATTAAATTTAGTTATTAGAAATCACATTATACCAGGCCATTAGCATTAGTTGTCTTGGATGAAGCCCATAATATTGAGGATGAAGATAGAGGACTTCAGATTGAACTATTATTAGCGACGATAAAAAATGATTGTAAGTCATCAAATTTCTTATTACTAATGCCAAATGTGCCTAACCCAGAAGATTTAACTAACTGGCTAGGCCTGAAAGCGGTAAAACTATTAGTATTGGTACCGATGCGTGGCAACCTAATGAGCGAATTGTAGGCGCATATGGAATAAAACGAGAAACCTCTGTTAATGGTGGCTGGTCTTTAGAATTCGAAACATTAAAACCACACCGAAGACAATTCAACTCGATGGAAAATATAGGGTCGGAACTATAAAACCATTACACACTATCCCGTATACAAAGGCCAAATCATATATTTATATGACAGCAGCTATGGCAAGTGTTTTTTCCCAAAGAGGCACAAGCATAGCAATAGCTCAAAAAATAAATGAAACATGGTCGATGGCGCGTACGTTGAAAGAAAATCTTGAGCCTTTAGATAATATTTTGCGATGAAATAAAATTACTACAAAAATATCTTTCAGCGGAGATAAGTCCTGATTTTGAATTAATTGAATTACTCAATTATGGAATTGCAGTTCATCATGCTGGCTTGTCAGATGAAACAAGGTTATTCATTGAAGATCTTGGTGAGAATAATCAATTAAAGGTTCTTTGTGCAACGACTACCCTTGCCCAGGGGATTAATTTTCCCGTATCATCGGTATTTTTAGCAACTAATTTCATCCGATTCGGTAAAGAAATGACAAAGCGAGCTTTTTGGAACTTAGCTGGACGTGCAGGACGCATTAATCAGGATAGTATTGGGGTAATTGGACTCGCAACAAATGAGGACAATTATATAGATACAAAAAGATACGTTAGAGATGCCACAGACCATTTATATTCTATGATAGTTACGTTATTAAAAGACGTTAACAGCATAGATTTACAAGATTTATCATCAACAATTGCAAAATAAGAATGGACTGACTTTAGAATTTATATTGCGCATCTGTTAAATGAGAAAAAAGATTTCGATTAGCTCTTTCAGAAGCTGATAATCTTTTAAGAAGTACATTTGGATACTCAAAGTTAAGATCAAGTTCTAATGCTATTGAAAATAATAAAGCTGAAGCTCTACTAAGTGCTACAAAAAATTATACTCGTAAACTCGCTCGATATCCAGTAAATGCATCTCTGCTAATAGTACAGGTTTCTCTCCCGAAGAGGTCAGTTATGCAATTCGCAGTTTAAATACGTTAGATATTAAATTAAAACCTTCTGATTGGGAGCCTTCAAGTTTATTTGGAGATATTAATAAATCAATATTACCCAGTCTTTTTGGTATTATGATGGATATTCCACAGATAAAAGAATCTTTCAATGAGATTAGATCGAGTGGAAATAAAAATGAACATATTGCAGAAATATCTCATGCCTGGGTTACCGGTAAGCCTATTGAATATATTGCTATGAAATATTTTACCGACCAAGACCACTCTGTATCAAAAACGACATTAATTACAAGGGCATGCAAAGCGCTATATCGTGATATTGCTCATGGTGGCACTTGGGGAATTTCTGCGTTAAGTCAGATGCCAACGTCAGGTATAGATTATAAAAATTTGCCTAAAGTGTGCCCTGAGGTCAATTAATAACATACCTGCAATGATTTATTATGGTGTAAATACAGAAGCTGCCTTATTAATGAGAATGAATTCGGTTCCACGAAATATTGCTGATTCATTTGGGGAAAAATTAATTTCTCAATCAGATAACAGATCACATAGCTTAAGAGAAGCAAGATTATTTTTAAAATCACTATCGCCAAAAGAGTGGAATAAAATTGTTCCAAGAAATGATTTTATTTCTGGAACCGATTATCAGAAGGTATGGTTTAAATTATCGGGGAAACGCTTGAATAATGGGAACTACTGTAAAAACCGTATAAAGATAAATTTAACGTCGATAATAAGAAATATTAAAAAATATTAAATTAATCCCATCTTCTGCATATGCTCTTTCGCCGCCGGCGTCGTAACCCTACCCCGAGGCGTCCGATTAATAAACCCAATCTGAATCAGATACGGCTCATACACATCCTCAATGGTCTCGGTCTCTTCGCTGACACTAACAGCCAACGTCTCCGCACCCACCGGCCCGCCACTATAATCCTTAATAATCGTCTTCAATATCCGACGATCCATATTATCCAGCCCGAGCGCATCGACATCCAGCTTATCCAGCGACTTCCTCGCAATATCCCTGTCAACCGTCTCCTGGTGCTCCACGTGCGAGAAGTCCCTCACACGCCTCAACAGACGATTCGCGATATGGAGACCAAGGAGTGCAAGGAGCCTAAGGTGCCTGAGCCGATGGAGGAAAAAGGAGTCTAAGGAGACGGATTTTAAAAACGGAGCCTAAGGAGCTAAGGAGCTTAAGGAGGACGTTTATTAAAAAATGCTCCTTAGAACTCCTTAGCTCCTTAGGCTCCCGTCTTCCCGTTCGCCTCCTTAAACTCCTTGCCCTCCTTCATCTCAAGCACCCGAGCTCCCTGTCCTCCTTGATCTCAAAGACAGACTGAAAAGGACGATAACAGCGACGCAAGCCCGACTGTGTCCATGCATCCGCGCGCGAGCAGCCGCCCGGCTGTCAAATTGACCCAATCACAAAACGTCCTGGCGACCTTGGCCCTTGGCGCCCTTGGCGAGCGTGACAGGGGTCGCATAGCCTGTACAGGGTTGCGATGACTGCCAGGCACTGGCGATGCGCACCGGAACCAGAGAACAGTTTTATTCTCGCAGAGGTCGCGGAGACGGCGCAGAGAGCGCGGATGTCGGGAAAATAGGTTTAGTATTCGTTAAAACAGTCTCTGCGCTCTCCGCGCCCGTCTCTGCGGTCTCTGCGAGAATAAACGGTTCTTGCATTTCCGGTACGCATTACCTCGATAGAGCGTACGTCGCTGTTGCTGCATGGGCAATGCGACCCCGGTCATGCCCGCCAAGTTCGCCAAGGGCCAAGGGCGCCAGGACTCGCTGAATGACATCCCCCTAATCGGTTGAAAGAGTTTGCAGAAATATCGAAATAAATCCTGTATTTTTGTACTAATCTTAATAAAGACATTTAGGCTCGAATCACATTTGCTCGTAATTGAGAGAGGTTGAATTATGGGCATTTTAACTACGGCAATATTATTCGTCATCGCGTTGATCATTTCAACGGTGGTAATTTATGTTGTCACAAAGATGTTTGGCGAAAAGGAAGATATACAAACGGCCTTAATCGCCGCCGTGGCTGGCACGATAATATACGCTATTGTATACTTCTTGGTAGGCCATGGCATCATCGCTGCGATCATCGGGGGTATCGCCTGGCTGATCGCATTGCAGATGCTATACAAGATGGGCTGGTTAAAATCCCTGGTGATCGCGGTCATTATCTGGATAGTGACGGCAATCGTAGGATGGCTCCTGCCGACGCTCACAGGCCCATTGTGAAATATGCCGGGCCATTATTAAATAAACCGTGTCCCGTGCCTGGCGACGCAAGCCAAACCATGTCGGTGCATCCGCGCGCGAGCGGCCGCCCGGCTATCGGGATTAGACCATTATAAAACCCTTGGCGCCCTTGGCTACCTGGCGCCCTTGGCGAGCGTGACAGGGGTCGCATAGCCTTGACAGAGCCCGATTCACATTTCTATAAAAGCAAACCCGTAGCCGCCGCTGAAATAAAACATATTAATGCTGATAATCATTGCCATTGCCCGGATGCGAAACTGTCAGTTATTTTTTATACGACTTGTACCACTTCTCGTAGTCCTTGTGGTCCGTGAAGCACCTCAAGATGCGCAGCGTCTCTTCGTCGTCATCCCAGGTGAACACCATCCGGCCATCGGCTCCCACGTTTTCCTTGTAGGCATCGATGCCATGGCCGAAGTGCCTGCGCGGTCCCGTCTCGACAAGTTTCTTGGTGTGCTGATAAAATAGAATGCGCTCGGCATGATCCATCTTTTTCATGTCTCTCCGCGCATCCTCGTCGAAAATGACTTGCATAGCGGTCAGAGGCCGAACTCTTTCTCAATCTCTTCCAGGGTGTAGGTCTTCCTCTTCCCCAGCTTCTGCTCGGCCACCATAGACTCTACTGCTGTGCGAACGAGCATTATCTCCTCTTCATCGACTGCCCTATCGTAGAGGATGAGTGCCTGCCGTATCAACTCGCTTTTATTTGCGGCATAGCCCCTTTCCAGAAGCTTATCCATGATGGCTTCGAACGGGGTGCCAAGGTCTATGGTTAAAGGCATCTTTTCATCTCCTGCCAGTATACATGATTAATACTATGTTGAAATATATAATCATTACGTATCAAGATAATTAAGTGTGAGCACTATGTCGCAAGCCCACCCATGACTCACGACTGCTCGCGCGAGCGGCCGCCCGGCAATTGGATAAAATCGTCTTGGCGCTCTTGGCTACCTGGCGCCCTTGGCGAGCGTGACCGGGGTCGCATAGCCTTGACAGAGCCCAATTCTCATTTCTTTAAATGCAAACCCGTAGCCACCGCTGAAATAAAACAAATTAAAAGTAGTATAGAGATGGGATTATTCCTTTAAATTAAACCCATCTTCTGCATATGCTCTTTCGCCGCCGGCGTAGTAACCCTGCCCCGAGGCGTCCGGTTAATAAACCCAATCTGAATCAGATACGGCTCATACACATCCTCGATGGTCTCGGTCTCTTCGCTGACACTAACAGCCAACGTCTCCGCACCCAACAGGCCCGCCACTGTAATCCTTAATAATCGTCTTCAATATCCGGCGATCCATATTATCCAGCCCGAGCGCATCGACATCCAGCTTATCCAGCGACTTCCTCGCAATATCCCTGTCCACCGTCTCCTGGTGCTCCACGTGCGAGAAGTCCCTCACACGCCTCAACAGCCGATTCGCAATACGCGGCGTCCCTCTCGACCTGCTCGCAATCTCCAGGGCCGCATGGTCCGTCAGGTCCATCCCGAGAATCTTCGACGACCGGTCAACGATGGTCTTCAGCTCCTCCGGCTCGTAGAACTCGAACCTCATCGAAATACCAAACCGGTCACGAAGCGGCGAAGTCAACAGCCCCGACCGAGTCGTCGCACCAATCAGCGTAAACCGCGGCAGCTCCAGCCTGATCGACCGCGCGCTGGGCCCTTTGCCGATGATGATGTCGATCTCGAAGTCTTCCATGGCCGAGTACATGATCTCCTCGACCACGTGGCTCAGGCGGTGTATCTCGTCGATGAAGATGACGTCGCCTTCTTTCAAGATTAGTCAATATAGCCGCCAGGTCGCCGGGCCGCTCGATGGCCGGACCTGAGGTGATACGGATGTTGGCACCCATCTCGCGGGCGATGATGTGGGCTAACGTGGTCTTGCCCAGACCAGGCGGGTCCGGACAACAGAACATGATCCAGCGGCTCCTTGCGTATGCGGGCCGCGTCGATGAATACGCGTAAGTTTTCCTTGATCTTGCGCTGGCCGATGAAGTCGTCCAGTGTCTTGGGGCGCAGGCCCTCGAAGACCCGCTCCTCGGAGGGTTCGCTCTGTAGCTCCTCGGGCGTAACGATGCGTTCTTCTTTTGCTTCCGGCTTTTTCAATTCATTCAGGTTAATCGTCATAGATACCTTAGCGAGACTTTGATCAGTTCCTCGACTTTCGGCTGCGCCGCGAAGGTCTCACGGGCCTTCGCCACGGCGTCCACGGCTTTCTGCCGGCTGTAGCCGAGCGCCTGGAGTGCGTCAGTCGCGTCGTCGGAGGTCATGTCGGCGAGGGCGGGCTTCTTTATGCGCATCATGAGCCGCATGTCGGCTACCTTGTCCTTCAGCTCCAGGATGAGCCGCTGGGCGGTCTTCTTGCCTACGCCGTTGATGCTGGTGAGCTTCTTGAGGTCCTCGGTGATGATGGCCTCGGCGATGTCCTCTACGGTCACGCTGGACAATATGCTCAGCCCGACCTTCGGCCCGATGCCGGATACTGTCAGCAGCAGCCGGAACAGCGCGCGCTCTTCCTTCGTGGGGAAGCCGTAGAGCGACGTGCCGTCGTCCTCGCGGAAGTTCGTGTGCACGTACAGCCGGCAGCGGTCGCCTTCGGGCGGCAGCAGGTCGGCCACGTGGGAGGGCACGTTGATCAGGTATCCTACCCCTCCCGCATCGATGACGACCTCGTCCTCGGACTTGGACTCGATGGCCCCTTCTATGTGCGATATCATCGTAATTTCCTCTTCTCCATCTCCATGGAGTTCGCGTGGCAGATGGCCACCGCGAGGGCGTCGGCCGTGTCGTCGGGCTGCGGTATCTCTTTCAGCCGCAGCAGCCGCGTCACCATTGCCTGCACCTGCTGTTTGCTGGCCCGGCCGTAGCCGACTACGGCCTGTTTCACCTGCAGGGGAGTATATTCGGCCACGTCGATTCCCACGTTCACCGCCGACAGGATGATCACGCCTCTTGCGTGGCTGGCCATGATGGCTGTCTTCACGTTCTTGTTGAAAAACAGCTCCTCGATAGCCACGACGTCCGGCTTATATTCCCCGATTACTGTACTCATGTCATCGTATAAAATCTTTAGGCGATCGGGGAAGGGCGTGCCGCTTTCCGTCGAAATATGGCCATAGCTGCCGGCTACGATGCCGTCCCGCCCGACGTCCACCACCCCGAACCCTACCAGCGCGATGCCCGGATCTATGCCCAATATTCTCACGATTGTTCTCCAACCGGCAAATATATTATCATATTGCGCGTAATTATGCTAGCTAAGAATCAAATTGTCAATGCCGGCTTTAATTTGACGTAGATATTACGCGGTATCAACACAGCTTTATCGCCATACCTGATAACGTTGTTGGTGACGGCGTGTCACGGCAGAGACGGTACGGGATTCCTCATGAGGTTTTACTCCAGAAAGGCGCCCAAGAAAAAATCGGATATGCTGATCGAACGAGTTAGCACTGGCAAGTGTGACGACCTCATGGTCGGCGAGCTGAAAGTAGCTGCTTCTGAGTTCACCGACCCCACCGAGATGGAGCACTTGATCACCGGCCTGATGGACATCGCCATGAAATCGGGCAACCCGATATCCATAGCATATGCGATCAAATCGCTCCTGGCCCTCCGGCCGCTGACCGCAGGCCTCGAGGATGACCTCGAGAAGCGCGCGCTGGAGCTGACAGCAGACAAAGCCGCCATATCGACAAGACAGCTGCAGGAGGCCATTGCCGAGCTGCTCTATATACGGGTCAGCGAGCGTGTCGAACGCGCACAGCCGTTCATAGGCGCGCTGGTCCTTTTCCTCGACGAGCGGATGGGTAAGGGCGCCACCGTCGCGTATAACACACTTATGATAGTGGCCGCGAACCAGCCCGAACTTTTCGAAGGGCAGATCTCGCCGATCATCAAGATGCTGGGCAGCATCAACAAGGCCACCCGTATCGAGACGTGCAAGATCATCGCCGTGCTGGCCATGAGCCACCCCGAGTACCTGGAAAGTGCTGAAAAGACGCTGCTGGACATCTCATCGTTCAATCCGGACGGGGAGGTGAAGAACGCCGCCTCGGAGGCATACCAGATACTCACAGGCAGGCTTCAGTCCGCTCAAAAGAGCGTGCCGGACGATAGAGCCCGGCGTAACCACTACGAGGAGCAGCAGGCAGGAGGCCTGGCCGAGATTATGCGCCGTAAGGCAGTCAAGGATATAAAACAAACCGGCGATAATCGCGTTGACAAACGGCTGCTATCCCTCGCCTCCAGCTTTACCAGAAAGGGCGATCGTGCCTATAAGATCGAGGGAGAATCCCCGGCTGAGTTCGAGAAGAACGAGACACAGGCCATCTCCAGGATCATGGACGACTTCTCTGAGATCGCCGAGTCGATTAAAGCGGAATCCAGGCCTGCAGAGACCCCTGTGGCCGAAGTGGCCGCGGCAAATGGAGCTGATTCGGCAGAGGAAGCCGAACTGCGCATGGTGATGGAGAAAGTCCAGGACGACTTCTCGATCACCGCGGGCAGCATTCTAAATGCCATTGGCATGGGGCACCTCGCGAAAAAGACTGTGATGGACGAGGTTAAGCCCAGGACAGCGGAGATCGCTTCGACCGAGCGCCAGAGGCGCACGAGAAATGTCCGGCCCAACCTGATCTGGTCTACCCGTGTCCCGGAGAAGCCCCAGGCAAAGAAGGACGTCGAAGAAGAGGAGATAAACCCGAAAGAGTTCATCGAGTCTATCGAAAGTATTATCAAGGGTATCGATAACTTGCAGCCAGGTCTGCCTGCAACACCGGATACGGCAGCAGAGCCGGTTGCGCCGGTGAATGCCGAAGCTGATATCGTGGCTGCGCCAGAAGAGAATCCGGCCGCCTATGCACCCCCGAATGACAATATACAGCAGGCGGACACGGTCGAGAAAACGCAGGTAATGAGCCCTGTAGAGATAGTAAAGTCGGAAAAGCCTGCGCCCGTCGAGCGGCCGGAGGAACAGGAAAAGCGTGCCAGGCCGCCTATCGTGCCGCAAGGCGTACGGATCTCCGCGATGAAGTTCAAGACTACCGACCAGTCGAAGTCTAAGAAACCCGCCCCGGCGAAGATATCGATCAAGACACACATCAAGCCGCTGAGCAAGTCTCCGGTCGATGCCATAAAGAACACACAGCCAAGGCAGCACCCCATGGCTAATGCCCCGGAGATCAAAACCGACGACACCAACGGATATGTCATTTGCCACTCCTGCAACACCAGGATGCCCGACGACAGCCAGCGCTGTGCCATCTGCGGCTCGGACCTGAAGGAGCCGAAGATACGCTGCCGCAAATGCGGCGAGATCATACCCCGCCAGGCCGGTAAATGCACCCGCTGCGGGTTCGCGACAGACGAGTAAGACGCTAAGGTTCTAAGAGAAGACGCCAGGGCGCCACTTTTAGCAACCGAAGGTTTCAAGACGCCAAGCATTTTTTTAGTTCAAGGGACAAAGGGTCCAAGTTTCTTTGTTATATATCGCATATACTACAACTTGATGACTTAGAGCCTTAAAATAATAAAAAAGACTTGGCGTCTTGAAACCTTCGGTTGCTAAAAGTGGCGTCTTAGCGTCTTCCCTTAGAACCTTAGCGACTTTTAGTTCTTGCGATTATGTGCGGCAAGCAGTCCGATCCCGATCGCCGCCAGTGCAATGGCGGACCCGAAGCCCGGTGCGGGCGTGGGTGTCGGCGAGCCGGACGGTACAGGCGATGACGTCGCCGTAGACGCAGGCGTCGGCGTCGGCGTGACTGGTACAGTATAGACATAGTCGGGGAACGCCACGTTGGCCGTATATGTCCCTACCGTCATGTTCACCAGCGCGAAATACTCGTGGCCGTCTTTCTCGGCGGTCAGGTTATACAGACCTGCCGGGACATAAGTGTAAGTATAGGTACCGATGGCAGCCGTGCGACCGTCATTGGTCAGCTGGGGGTTATCGGGCGCGTGGAGCATGACCTCGTTGGGCCGGCCTTCCCCGTTCCAGTGCCACAGCGTCATCTTTGCGTAAGGCACGCCGTTCTGGTTCTTGTCAGTGACCACTCCGGACACCGTGCCCCAGCCGACCACGTGGACGGTACAGGTGTCAGTGATCTCGAAGAAGGTCGGGTTCGCCCGGGCGGTGATGTGGACGTAGCCGATGGTGTTATTTGCGATGAGAAGGATTTTAGCCTGTCCGTGCTCGTCGCTGGGCCGTGTCCGGTTCATGGGCTCCAGCACGGCGATCGTATCGTTGTCGGATGTGAAGGTAATCGGGATACCTGAGATGTTATATGGTTTCCCGTTCAGGAACAGTTGTGCCGTGATGACCGATACGTGCACCGATGTGCCGTAAAGATAATCATACGCCGAGTAGTTCACCTCTGACCTGTTGGCATCCTCGAGAGACAGCATCGTACTACTCCCTACGAGTGTGACATTGGGCGTATATTCCTGGCCCGATGCCAGATGCGGAGCGATCATCAGCAGTGAGACAAAGGCCGTCAGAGCCAGCAACGCAAAGCCATACCGGGACATAATTAGCAATTGATACAGGGGCTGTGCGTATATATTTTCCCGTGCCGTCGTGTCGGACGTGGGAAACCCGGACAGGGATGGCATATTTATCAGAATTATATTTATAGTTGCATCGACAACGTTTCAGTCAGAGGCAGTCACAGGGGAAGCGCTGTCTCGGCAAGGGGTGAATAATATGATGAAAATGCCACCAGGAGCAGGCGAAGAGCTGTTCAAGCAGATCAACTACCCGAAGGACCCTGATAACATGTCGGACCTCGAGAAAAAGCACTGGCCCCGGATCGAGTGCCCGGACGTCGTGGAAGCCAACAAGCCCTTCGACGTGACCGTAAACATCGGCGTGGGCATCGACCACCCGAGCGAGCTGGCCCACTTCATCGAGTGGATTGACCTGAACAGAGGTGAACTGGGCACGGTACGTGAGTACCTGCAGCCTAAGTATTCCTACCCGAGGGTCACCTTCAGGATCGCGATCGACAAAGATACGATGCTGGTAGCACGTGAGTCATGCAACCTGCACGGCATCTGGGAAAACAAGAAACAGGTTACCATCAAGTAACCTGTCCATTCTTTTTTCGAAGGGCCCCGGCATGAATTGATCATAGCTGATTGAGCCCTGCGTTTTATTTTCCATTATTTTCGCCTGCTGATCAATACCCGGTCGTCTAAACTGTTATATACCTAACGTAACATATGTTACAAATCATGAGTAACAATGAATGGCTCTTGCTACTCGCACAGCTGCCATCCACGCCTTCCAGCCTGCGTGTGACTGTGTGGAGGCGCATGCGTGCCGCCGGGGCGGTGACGTTGCACAGTGGTGCGTGGGTGCTGCCGCTTTCTCCGAAAAACGGGCAGATAATGGACGACTGTCTCAAATATGTAAAGTCCCAGGACGGAAAAGGAGCTGTTTTAACCGGCAGAGTGCAGGACGAGGAATCCGACGACGACATCGTGAAGAGGTTCATTGCTGCCGCGGACGAGGACTACGCGGAGTTCGACGAGCGATGTCTTGGCCTGATCGAGGAAATCCGGAAGGAGTCCGGGCAGGAAAAGTTCACCTTTGCCGAGCTGGAAGAGAACGAGGAGGAGTTGCAGAAGCTGACGAGCTGGCTGCGAAAGATCAGGGCACGGGACTTCTTCGAGGGCAGCGGGTCGGCAGATGCGATTGAGGTCCTCGAGCGTTGCCGTAACGAGCTGCAGGCGTTTGAGAAGGCCGTGTACCGGAAAGAAGGGCTCGACATACCCGGTGACAGCGCATAAGCAGGTTGAAGGGTGTTGAAAATGAGTATTGCTAATAAAAAATTGTCCAGGAAGCGGCTGACGCTATACCTGATCATACTAAGCCTGGCCGGCTTCGTCACGTCCTTCGGAGCCCACATCATCGCGGTTAACCTGCCAGTGTACGCGGAGGATATCGGCACCGGGTTCCTTGGCATTGGCATACTCATCGCATTGTATGATCTTGCGGAGATTTTCGCCAAACCAGTATTCGGGTTCATCGCCGACCGGAAGGGCATGAAGACGACGATGATCGCCGGCCTGCTGCTCTTTTCACTGTCGTCGCTGCTGTTCCTCCTGGTAGATCCGCGGCTGCTATTCGTGGTGCGGCTGCTTCAAGGCATGGGAGCGGCGGCGTTCTCGGTGGCGTCCATATCGATGGTTGCCGAATATTTCAGGGACGACCTCGCGGGCCCCATGGGCGTATACAATGCCATTAAAGGCCTGGGGTACGTGATCAGCCCGGTGATTGGCGGTGCCCTCGTATTCTACTCCGATTTCTCCTCCCTGTTCGTCGCCTGTTTCCTGATCGGCATCGCAGTCACGGTCATGGCGCTGCTCACCAGGGATACCGGTCGCGGGGACTTCGACGACGATGACGACGACCTCCGCCGCCTGATCGCATCGTTCGGCGATCGCCGGTTCCTTCCATGGTACCTGCTGACCACTGTGAACATGATGTTCATGGGCATCCTGTTCGGCTTCCTGCCGGTATTCCTGAACGTTTCCGGCTTCGACTCGCTGCAGTCCGGGCTGGTGATGGCCGCAGTGGCCATCGCGTTCCTGGTCATACAGCCAGCCTCAGGCTTTATCTCGAAACGGCTCGGCTTTACGCTGACGATTTACACAGGCATTGTCGCGGAAGCGGTGTTCCTGATCATATTGCCGTTCACCTCCGGATGGGCGACCGTCGTGGTGGCGATGGCCGATGCAGCGGGCATCGGTATCGTGTGGACGCTCAGCTCGGTCGCGGTTGCCAGGGCAGCCTCGGACGGCGAGATGGGGCTGGCTATGGGCTCGCTGGGCTCGTATAAGGAGCTCGGGGACATGGCCGGGCCGCTCTCGATCGGCGTGATAGCCCAGTTCCTGTCGCTCACTGCAGGCTTCGTGTTTTGTGGCCTGCTCGGGCTTGTCATGCTGGTGCCGCTGATCGCCGGGCCCCGGATGAAAGTCAAAACCCCGGAGCTTAGAGTAAAAATTGAACGGTAAATAAAAAAGCGTGGACGTAATTATCGCCGGGCGGCCATACGCCCGGGCGCAATTACAGTCATTTTGTCGATACTATCTTGATGATATCGTTATTCTCGAGCTCGTGCTTTTCGCCCAGTCGCATCTTCGTGCGCGCGTTCACGCCGAACAGGAACGAGTCGCCGATCTGGGTGTGCACCTTGTAGGCCAGGTCCCGCGGGGTCGAGCCCTTCTTGATCAGGAACGCGTCGGGCAGCACATTGCCGCTCTTGTCGGAGAAGTGCGCTTCGTCCTCGACCGGGTAGGCGACGATATAGTTCAGTAAATCGAATACGACAGTGTTGGCGCACTGCTGTATACCCGTGCCGCCGAACTTGTGCATGAATTCCCGGATCTTCTCCAGCGCAGCTTTCTGCGGCGCGTTAAGCTTTGCCGGCTCCCGGATGGTAAAGTCCTTATCTCCGGGCAGGTAGTCGATCAGGTTGTTCTTCGCCGCCATCCGCAGCACCAGCTCGTAACCTGCGCTGCAGAAAATGACCTTGTAGCCCTGGCTCTCCAGCGTCTTGAGCTTCTCCAGGTTCTGCGGGGGCGCGATGTCTGCCTTGTTCGCCGCGATGACCAGAGGCTTGCTTACCCTGCGCAGCGTATCGGACAGCTTTACCATATCCTCTTCGTTCCAGTTGACCAGAGGCTTGCTTTCCAGCCCCAGCTCGAGCATTGCGGTCCGCGTCATTACGTCGTCGATGCCCAGACCTGCGAACTGCTCGGCTACGGCCTCCTCGATCCTGGCACCGCCGGCCGCGCCCGTCTTTTTTGCGAGCTTCATGAAGTTGGTGCTTAGAATGCCGAACATCCACATGGTGATCTCGTTCTCGAGGAACTTGATGTCCTCCAGCGGGTCATGGGAGCCGACAGGGACCACGTTGCCCTCTATGTCGGTCGCACCCGAGGCGTCCACGACGTGGATGACTGCCTGCGCCTGCCGCATGTCGTCCAGGAACTTGTTCCCCAGGCCTTTGCCCTTGTGGGCTTCCGGCACCAGGCCCGCCACGTCAAGCAGCTCGACGGGTATGAACCTCTCGCCGTTCACGCATTTCTTGCAGTCGACCTTGAGCTCGGCCGACGGGCATCTCGACCGTACGTACGATACGCCGAGGTTTGGCTTGATAGTGGTGAAAGGGTAGTTCGCGATCTCGACGTCCGCCAGCGTGGCGGCCTTGAAGAACGTGGACTTCCCTGCGTTGGGCTTTCCGGCCAGTGCGATCATTATGGTCATGATAGGCAACTTCTTTGGGTCTTGTTTCTTCTAATATGAAGCATGTTGCTTCATATAATTTCTGGCAGCACGGAGGCCACGGAGGGCACGGAGGGCTATGTGCATCCTCCGTGCCCTCCGTGGCCTCCGTGCTAACGTGATAAAAGATATATACTCAACGGCAAATAATCCATTCTAAACGGTGCGCTATGAGATACGTTTTTAGAACATGTCTGCTGTCACTGCTACTGCTGATTTTAGCCTGGCCGCTCGTGGCGCATGCCGAGAACCTCCCCCAGCCCCACGTCTGGGACCAGACATACCCATTTTCGAACCCCCTGAAGATAGACAATTTCACGATTATCTATAACCAGGAAAAGATAGGGAAGATACCTGAACTGGTAGACAGCATACAGTACTCGTATGACGACATAGACCGGTACTTCGGCGATTACATGTCGTCCAGCTCCTTATTAAACGGCTACACGACTAACAGCTATATTTTCAGGACGACCGTCGAGGTGGCGGCCGATGACAGCGAGTTCCGGCTGCTCACCGGCGTAGGCAACGTCCCGGACCACACGAAGGCGCTGAACTGGAACGAAGGCATCAACGGCCTGGTCGTCATCAAATCTCCCGACACATTACCGGATTTCCGGCAGGTGCTCACGTACCAGCTGGCCTGCATCGCGGAACGGACGATGATGACGAAGTATCGCAGCATGCCCGAATGGTACCTTGACGGTACGGCCACGTACGTCGCTGATAACGTGACGGAAGGCCAGCGATATGCCGCCAGGATTGCTGCTGACCAGGGCTCATGGATGTCCCTGGATGAGCTGGATGCGGCCTACAAGAATATGACCATCTATAATATGGGCGAGCCATACTACAGCAATGCCCGGGCCCAGTCTGCGGTACTTATCACCTACATCGGCCAGTCTTATGGTAACTCGAACCTCATCGGGATATTGAAGGACTACAGCAGTAACGGCAACCTTACCCGGGCGTTCATTAACCGTACCGGCGGCCATGACCCTGAATCCATTAACGTAAATCTAATGAACTCGCTTGCCGGTAACATGGAACCCGCAGTCACGGAAGAAAAATCCATAATTGACGGGTACCTGAACTTCGGGAACGGCAAACCGGCAGGAAGGCTCGTTATCTCGTTTTCACGCTCCGGCACGGTCACTAATGTGACCACGAGCCCGGTCGGCAGCTATACCGCAAACCTTGCGCCCGGCACGTACAAGATCACCGTACAGGGACAGACAATCTCCGACAGCAATACGATTACCGTGAAGGCCGGAGAGACACTGCACAGGAACGTGACACTCGCCGTGACGCCGACCCCAAGCGCATCGCCCCCGTCGAAGATTGAAACCGGCGATCTGGTGATACCAGGGCTGGCCGTCGCCGTCAACCTGGTCGCACTCGTGGCCCTGCTGGCGATCCTGCGACGGAACTGGCACTAGATATGCGGATGATATTCCGGGCTAAAAAAGTTTAAATAGTATGTAAAGCGTATAAGGCTACGCCGTGGCACGTTCGCGGCACAAGGCAATTGTACAGACGCAGGGGTTGCCAAGTCAGGTCAAAGGCGCGGGATTCAGGGTCCCGTATCGTAGGATTTCGCGAGTTCGAATCTCGTCCCCTGCACTAAAAATTTTTGAAAGGCTCCCGGAGAACTTTTTCAAAAAGTTCTCCTGGGTCTCGACACCAAACACATGTGCCGAAGGCACCATTTGAAAGATCGTTTTTGAAGGGGTGCAAGGGGGAACTTTTTCCCAAAAAGTTCCCCCTGTACACTTTGCCTGTACATGTAATTAAAAAGATTCACCCGGACACTTGCCAGTATAATAACCTAATAATAAACGACCTGTCCCTAATGTTCGTTAAAAAAAGAAAGTGGAGCACCGCCTATTTCGGCGGCTCCACGTATGCCGGGACCTCGTATCCGATGGTCTCTGCCGTAGCCATCCGGTCCGCTGCCATCAGGCTGGCGATCGTCACAGACTGGTCGCTCGCAGTAAAAGCCATTCCACCACTGCTGCTAAATACACTGCTCATGCGTTTGGTAAACGATGGGTAGGCGTCGATTACGATCATCTTACGATCCATCGAGTGGGTCACCTTTACAGGCCGGTCCAGCTTGAAGAATTTCACCGTGCCGCCGGGAGTATATACAGACACTGAGCTGAACTGCGCGACCTTGTAGCCTTTTTCTTTTGTCAGCGTCTTGATCCCGTGCAGCCCGATGATGGCAGACGAGCCGGCAACAGGCATCGAAGTGTTGCTGGCGGTGTCGACGACGAATGTCGCAGGCAGGAAACTGGCCGTCGAGATGTAGCCCATATCGCTGCTGACATTATATGTGCCCGTCAGCGGCGCGCCGGGCGTGGCCACCACGGCCATATCGTCTTTACCCATCATGCCGATGCTGTTGACGCTGAAGGTTGCGGTGTCCCCGGTCAATCCGCCGGCCGTTACGGCCATGTAGATATCTTTTGGCTCCTTGTGCATGCGTTCGTAGCCCATGCGATCACCGCGCATTTTCTCGCCAGGACCACAGTAGCATTTGTCGCGATCACTGCCATATTTGTCCTTGTCACACATGCCTTTGTCCAGTGAACTGTCCCCGCCCGTATACGAGGAATCGTCGGCAACCGCAGGCACAGCGCCCACGGCCATCACGACAGCCAGGATAACGGACACGGTCAGCAAGCTCAACATTTTCACTCGCACCATATAGATCACGTCCGAGAGTCTGAAAGTGTGATCAAATACATTTGCGAATGATGAAGCGTCCTGAAAAGGTAAGTCAGGAGATTATTTCACACTCGTCTGACAGCGCGGCTGCATTTTTCGCGCAGGAAAGCCTGGATTATCAGAACAGCCTGAGCTTGAAATAACTGATCAGCGAGATACCTTCGGCGTCGATGACGAAGTTGGCCTGCCAGTGCTCGACTCCCTTTGCCGTGGCATTTCTGGCGGCGCTGACAATCCGCTCCGCACGTATGTCCGGCGGAGGCACCTCGAACGGCAGGGCATCGTACACGTAGCACAACAGGAAGATCGCCCTCGAGCCGCCGCCGATCGCATCGCCGATGTCCGAGAAGTGCTTTACCATGCGCTCGAAGTCTACCGGGGCATCATTACGTCCCTTATACCGGGGATGACCCTCGCAGGGTATATCCTTCAGCGGCATCTTCACTTCGAGATAGTCCCGGCCGTCGACAAGGAAGTCAATCCTCGATTCGCCCAGCTTCACTTCCCGGCTAATCGTCCTGATACCGGGCAGCATCTCGCTGAATGCGCCCTCGCCAAGGAAGAATGCGACGTAGTCGTTAGCCCGCGTCTGGTTGATGCCAATCCAGCGCTTCAGGCATGCTTCGGCAGGGTCCAGAGATATCGCCTCTACAGTGTAAGGCGTTTTCCTGGGCGTAGAGGCCCGGGACAGGAGGCAGGGCATATCTTCGAATCTGATGCTGCCTATGCGTCCGGTCGAAGGACAGTGGCATTTGTATAATTCGCCGTCCAGCTCGACCTCCATGATGAAACGATTAGGCCGGGACCTGATGAGGCCCTCGACCAGCGGACGGGAGAAGAGGAGCTTCTTTTTCATCAGCCTGTAGATGTCGCGACAGGTAATATTTTAACCGGTCTTACTCAATCTCTTTTTAGCGCGACGAGACAGCCGTCCCGCTCTTCGACGAACAGTACTGCCTTGCCCTGCACAAAGGACGGGTTGGCGGAACGGCTGAGGTCGATCTTGCCGCCGGATACCAGCCTGCCATCGAGGGTTACCACCTGGTCGATGCCGGATGCCAGCACTTCGGGCAGCGTCCTGACCGAGTGTTTCAGGTCCCTGGCCCGCCCCTTCATGAGGAAACGGCCGTCGTTGCCCATCGACGCGAGCCCGATGCCTGCGACCGCGCCGATGACGCCCCCGCAGGTGCCGCCGAGGCCTTCGACAGTAATGCCAGCGTTCCTGGCCACTTCTTTTGCCCGGCCCATGGTGACGATCATCCGCTTGGCGTCCAGCCCGAAGGCGGTCACGCCTGCGGTGACCTGCTCTGCTGTCGCCACTGCCAGCCCCGGGTCGCTGCCCTCCACGAAGTCGGCCTGCATCAGTCTCTTTACCGTCATGAATACATTGTCAGTGTCCGATCCGTCGCAGCTTTCGATGTGTATGACCGCAGCGCTGTTGTGAGATGTGTACGGGATGTCCGGGTGCACGAGGAGCTGATGCCGGGTCACGCCGAAGATGCCGTATGTCCTGCTCAGCTCAGCCGCAATGCTCCGCGCCAGCCTGCCCGTTCCCCGAGATTCGAGGTTATCCGTATCGTCGATTCCAACGTATATGGTCAATGTGATTCATACCCCTTAGCAATCGTTTTTCAAATCGCCTGCTTTTGCAGGCTAAATTACGTATATAGCTGAACATTATAAACCTATGTTCACTGATAATAGTTGCAATTGCGCCTGGAGAGGATGCGGTCAGTGTGGTAAACAACCGCTGACGATATTGGAAATGACCAGGAATTCCGATGCCGCTTCAAGGCTGATGATCTCGTTGCCCATATGCTCGGGCCAGGCTGCGCAGACAGTGCTGCAGGTCAGTCCTTTCCTTATCGCCAGCTCCCGGATGGACGCCGCTGCCTCTTCGTTGCCATCCGACAGCGGGATGGCCAGGATATCCCGGTCTTTCACATAATAGGCCTGCAGGCCGGCGTAGCGATGCCTGACGTAAGTGAACATCTGCGCCACGCTCATCGGGCCGTCGCCGTACGCAAGGTTGCACGCCATAAAAATCAGCTCTTATCGCTCTTCAGCTCGAGGGTATACAGGAAGTCGTCCGAGCGCAGGAATTTGATCGCGATGGTTACCGGGTTCTTGCCCTCGCCATACTCGTAGTTGGGATAGAAGCCCCCGTCCTCGTAGCGGAACATCCCCGAGGCCAGCATCTCCTCGCGCGCGCCGCCTTCAAGGCATTCCTTATGGAAGCCCCAGTTGACGAACGGAAAATGTTTCTCGCGGAAAAAGGGCACCAGGTCTTTACGGTCTATGCGCTGGTCGCAGATCAGGCAGCGGACCTTCGGCAGATAGCTATCGCTCGATAGAAAAACACTGTCGCCCGAGACGGAGATGACGCCTTCGTCGGCCATCTCCTGCAGAAGGCCTTCGGACCCGCCTTCCGCTTTGATCAATCGCAAAACTTCGTCGAGATCGGCGATGTGCCCCTTCTTTGCCCTGATGAAGCCCAGCACCTTTTCCCGGACAGTCTCTGAGCCGTCGTCAACATCAGGCACGTCGCCACACCCCTGTCAGGCTTACCTGCCGCCAGGCGCACTGTCGCTGGCATCCATGTCCTCGTTCATGCCGATGTCGTAGATCGTGTAGTTCGCGCCGGTCAGCTTGCCGACCACCTCTTCCTTCACTCCGCGGGCGTCCTCGTCGTCGATGCACGTGATGGTGCCGTCGATGACCTGCCGCCGGGTGCACACGTCGTAGAACACCTCGTTCACCTCGATCTCGATGTGGCCGATGGTCAGGCGCACGTCGTCGGGAAACGCGTCCATGTCAGTGGTAAAGCCCATGAGGTCCCCGAAGAGCTCGCCCGTATCTGCAATCTGAAACTTCAGCACGATGTCTGTAAGCATAACGCTTATCTGTATGGCGCTCGACATTAAAGCGTTTTTCCATCGGGCCGGGAAGGCAGATTCCATCTGCCCGGAGGCAGATTCCATCTGCCCGGAAGGCAGATGTGCCACGTTTCCGGGCAAATGCATATGCCTGTGGCCGGCGAGATGATATGGAAGACATGACGCCATAGTATGTCCTGTGGCCAGGAGGCAGTGTCTGTGAAGCTGAAGTACACGAACTTTCTAGGATTGCTGGCGATCATAGGCACGGTGGCCGGGCTGGTGGCGATCGGTATTCTCATCCCCATCCACCCGCTGCTGGCGGTCCCTTTCGCGCTGCTGGCCATAGTCTGTCTCGTGATTTTCGTCAAGTTCGTCTACCACTTCGTCTACCACAGCCCGATAGGCGAGGTCCCTGACGAGGAAGCCAGGGACTACTACCGGGACAACGATTAGAGAGTCTCTGGAGGTTCCTAGAAGGTCACCGAGTTTCAGAAAAAGGTGCTGAAGACAGGCAGCGCCAGTATCAGGTAAATTCCCGCATGTGACAGTGCCGGGGCGAGGATGCTTTTATTCCGTATGGTCATCCATGCCCACACCGCGCCCAGCGCTGCGGCGACGACAAATACGGCCGCAGAGTACAGCGGGTTTGACGTGAGCGTGTACAGGAAGACAGCCTCATAGGCCGCAAAGGCGAACGCCTGTATGATGATCGAAGGAGTGGTACTGACCAGCGGCAGCAGCCGGGACAGTAGCAGCCCGCGGAACCAGAGCTCTTCCACGAAGCCGCAGGCGACGGCGAACACGAGCAAAGCGCCGAGCGCCGGGAAAAGGCGGGATGTGTCTGCGCTGCCTGCGTCGAAGAAAACATAAGCGGCCACGACAGCCATAGCTGCAGATACTATTAATATAATGCCGCCATGCAGAAGGCCATCTTTCAGTTTTCCCGCCTTCGCGAAGACATCGGAAGGCCTGCCCTTTTCGTAGTACAGGAGCGCCGCGACCAGTCCGGCGCCAAGCAGCAGGTTAGCCAGGCCCATGTATACGATCCAGACAATGTCCGGGATCGCCGGACCGTAGCCGAAGTATGCGACGGCGTCCCACAGCAGCGGCGGTATCGCCAGCACCAGGAACGCGTAGCCCAGCCGGGTGTAGAGCTTCTGCGAGGCCCGTAAAAGGTAAATGACACCCAGGAACAGAGCGAAGTACAGCAACTGCAGTAAAATGCTGTCGCGGCTGATTACTCCGCCGAACAGCAGCCAGGCATAGAGCAGTGCCATCAGTCCGGCGATCATTATCTGCGATGGCAGGACATAACGTCCGATCCGGAAGCCCGTAGGCCGGGTTTCTCTCTGCTTGCGCATTCCCTTCATGGGGCTCATACCCTTACCTGAATGCGGCAATGGGGCAAAAGCTTTGCATTGGACAGGAAGGCACGGAGGCACGGAAGTGTACTAAGAATTGTATATGCACGTGTCAGGGGAACTTTTTGGTAAAAAGTTCCCCGTGCGCCCCTCAAAAACTATCGCATTTGCCCCTTCGGGGCAGGCGTCCGGTGTCGTGACCCAGGGGGGCCTTTTTGGAACAAGGCCCCCGGGAGCCCCGCGAAAACCAGCAACCGAAAAGTATATTCTCCGGCCGCCGTGATTTATTTTCATCAATGTCTGTGATCAAAGGGCTCATTTTCGACCTGGACGGCACCATCATCGATAACAACGACGACTACATGGAGTCCATGCTCCGTCATGTCGGGAAAGACATCGGCCGGGACCTGGGGCTGTGCCACGCGAAGGATCTGTGGTACTCTGTCGGCGCGATGTCCCGGGATGAGGTGATCTGTGGCTGGGGGCTGGAGCCGGACGCCTTCTGGAACGTCTTCAACCGGTACGAAAGCCTGGACGAGAAGCTCAGAAACACCTACCTTCACCAGGACGCGCTCATGCTGAAAGGCCTGAAAATGCCGATGGGCATCGTGACACACACGTCGCTGGAGCATACCACGAAGCTGCTGGAACAGGTGGGCATGAGGCAGTACTTTGATCCTATTATCGCATGCACCGAGGACACGGGCTACAAGCCTTCGCCACTGCCGCTGATTTACTGTGTCATGACCATGAAGCTGGGCTTCGATGAAGTCCTCTACGTCGGCGACACGGCGTCCGATATGATGGCGGCGAAGGAAGCACACATCAAAAGTGTGTACATCAACCGCTTCAACCGGCCGCTCTGTTTCAAGCCGGACTATGAGATTGACAGCCTCGAAAAGCTGGACGATATAATCGGGCGACCGCTCGCGCTCGCGCGCGCAAGCCAGCCAGCTGTCGATCCGTGAGTTTATTTTCTTCTGT
Organism: uncultured Methanocellaceae archaeon; assembly: GCA_963792125.1. Taxonomy (GTDB): domain Archaea; phylum Halobacteriota; class Methanocellia; order Methanocellales; family Methanocellaceae; genus Methanocella_A. The sequence continues at coordinate 47,547 of CAWBVA010000009.1, read as the reverse complement.
ACCGGTCAGCCTGATCAAAAAACTCCACTACGGTCAGCCCGGCGTATATGTGGCCGTGATGCTTCACCCCGTCCGGGACGAAGTAGTTCTGGCCTTTGCCGTAGGTCCGCATGATGCCGCCGATGTCCAGGTCCACTTTCCCGTCCAGGATAATGCCCCACTGTGCCCGGTGGGCGTGCTCGACCAGCTCGACATCCTCGCTGAAGTGCATGTAGATGATCTGGTGGCCGTCGCCCTGCGACAGGTAGCCTTTCGCGCCCTTGATGGGGATGTCCGCTTCCGGAAGCGCCATGATCGGAACAGGGAATATGGTGGTCATAGTATGACCATGGATTCATGGCATCTTTAGTATTACCGTCGACAGTCCGATGAAAAGATGCCTGAACATTAGAGAAGTATTCATTAGTGGGAGGGGGAGGATGATGGATAGGCGAGGACATGTCCTTCTCGCCGCTCTTCATACCCATCTTCATCGGCATGCTGATCGTGACGCTGGCCTATTTCCTGTACGAGATGTTCAGGCAAAAATAAACTCGCCCTTCCAGTCGGGCGCAGTATAGCCACTACATGAGGATACTCCGGCTGACAGCCGGTCGTTCGCCCGGCAACGGAAGATTTATTATTTTTTATTCGTAATAATGTAAAAATATTGGTGAGTATGGCCCGGCGCGATGCTGTACCTGCCCCGGATAAAAGGCCTTTTTCCAGGGCGGGGTCTCTCTTGAACGGTTCGACAGATGTGCAGCACCTCTTCGTGCTGGGCCTGCTGTTGATACTGTACGTGATCAGCATCATCAACTACCTCGTGTTCCACAGCCTGATCGAGATATTTACCATCGTCATCGCCTCATGTATCTTTGTCATCACCTGGAACTCGCGCAAGTACCTGGGCAACAATTTTTTCGTCATGCTCGGCATCGCCTACCTGTTTATAAGCATCATCGACATCACGCATCTGCTTGCCTACAAGGGCATGAACGTGTTTCCCGGGCTTCGGCGCCAACCTGGCGACACAGCTCTGGATAGCGGGGAGGTACCTCGAGGCTTTTTCTCTGCTGGCGGCCGCGGCCGCCGTTTTCCGGAAGCTCGATTACAGGAAAATATTCGCAGGGTACACGATCGTCACTGCCCTCCTTCTGGCCTCGATATTTTACTGGAAGGTATTCCCCGTTTGCTTTGTGGACGGGGTCGGCCTGACACCCTTTAAGATTTACAGCGAGTATGCAATTATACTCATTATCGCGATCAGCCTGGCCATTCTTGTGTCACACCGCAGGCAGTTCGAGCCGCGGGTGTTCTATTTGCTTGCGGCTTCGTTCGTGCTGGCTATCCTGTCGGGCCTGTCATTCACACTGTACATGATGTCTACGACATTTTCAACTTCACCGGTCACGCGTTCAGGCTTGTCGCGTTCTACCTGATCTACCTCGCGATTGTGCAGACGGGCCTGAAGACGCCTTACGACCTCATTTTCAGGGACCTCAAGAAAAGCGAAGCCGAGCTGACCGATGCGAATGCGCAGCTGAAAGAAGCGAAGAACCAGGCGGAGCTGTACGTGGATTTGATGAGCCATGACATCAACAACATGAACCAGATCGGCGTGGCCAGCCTCGAGCTTGCTGTCGAGAGCGGCCAGATGGACGATAATACCCGGAACCTCGTGGAGAGGTCGCTTGCGGCATTCAACAGTAGTTCCGCCCTGATCGGCAACGTGAAGAAGCTCCAGCAGGCGAAGGAGCAGGCGCTGGAACAGAGCGTGATAGACGTCGGCGACGTCCTGGCCGCCGTAGCTAAACATTACCAGATTGTGAACCCCCTGGCTACGGTCAGCTACGAGGCAGCCACGAGATGTCAGGTCAAAGGTAACGAGCTGCTGTACGATGTATTCTCGAACCTGGTCGACAACGCGATCAAGCACTCCGACGGCCCGGCAGACGTCAGGATCGGCATTAGCAAGACAGATCGAGGACGGCCGGAGCTTCTGCCGGGCCACCGTCGAGGACAACGGCAGCGGCATCCCGGACGAGCGCAAGAAAGACATCTTCGACCGCTTCAGGCGAGGCCAGACGAAGGCAAAAGGCAGCGGCCTGGGCCTGTATTTAGTGCGGACGATCGTCGAAAGCCACGGCGGCAGGGTATGGGCGGAGGACCAGGTCCCTGGCGATTATACTAAGGGAAGCCGGTTTGTGGTGATGTTGCCGGTCGCTGCTGTGTAAAAATCCGGAGAAGCAGCGAGCGCCCGCGCGTGCGGCAGACTGAGGTCCCATTTTACAGGTGCGTTACTATAGCAATGAGTATAGTGACGACTATGAATAGCGGCACCAGCAATAGTACCGGCGCTATGACGGCCAGCGGGTAATGGTACCATTTCGGTGTACGGGCCTTCCGCTCATCTGGTACAGAATAGGCGGGCAGCCAGGCCATCAACCCGTAGACGAAGACCCAGAAGCCGGTCATGAGAACGTTCTGCAGGCCAAAGGAAATAGTCTCGGCCAGCACGCCGGTAAGGCCCCAGAGAATGAACACGCTGCCCGGGCTAAACTTGTACCGGGAAAGCAGCAATGCCCATGCGATGAACATGGGAACAAACATGACGACGCTGTGCTGTGTGACGACTTCGATATAGTTGGCCGATGCCGTAATGTATACCTCGCCCATCTTCACTCCGAAGAATGGCGCAAGGTTGGTCATCGTCGTGGTCACGGCCTCTTCGACAAGTGCGAGCAACGTGCAGAATAGGATGAACTTCAGCCGCCAGCCTCCCGGTATCTTTCCGACAAAAGCCTTAACGCGATCACGCAGCAGGTACATGACCGAGCCGCCGATTACCGCCCACAGGAGGAGCAGCCCGCTCACCATGCCGAGCATAGCCCGCATCTTCGGGTCGCCGCTGCCTATCGCCGCTATGGCGAACAATGTGTAGACGGCGATGCACCACACGCAAAAACGATGATCGGCAGCTTTGCGGTCAATTTACTCAAGAATTATCATGCCACTGATGCCAGAAATTTTTCCTGAGGTACGCCAGGAACCAGTAGGTCGCCACCCCGCCCAGCACGGACAGCGCTAAACCGATGAAGACCACGACGAGACATAAACCGAAGATGCCTGCCGAGTCAAGCCCCATCAAGGCGCCGATGAACAACGGTATGATAGTCGATATCAGGCCGGAGAACAATGAGATGCGAACCACGTCCCCTGATGTGGCAACATCCTTGAACGTCAGGAGCGCGGAGAGGACGCCTGATAGGAAGATGGAAAGCACGATACCAAGCTGGATACACAATATGGCAGGCCCACCATCAAGGACTCCCGGATCGGGATTGCGGGCTAAATTGTAGGAAACTAAGAGGTATGAGGCTATAACGATAGAGGCTGCGAATACCAGGATCCCGGTAATGCCCGAAACAACAATCTTTCCAGCAATCGGCCAGGTTAGTTTCATGATACCCTTCATTCTGGAACGTTATCCGGGGCGATATTAAAGGTTATCTCGCGAACATTTAATGTCAGGTCTTTAGCTCAACATTCAGGAACCGGCTGTAGTAGTACCCGCAGGTAGCCGTAAACCGGATCATGGCGTAATCGGGGTCTTCCGGGCCTTTGTAATACTGTTCGAACCACGGCTGCCACAGCTGTCGCTTGTCGGCTATATCAGTCAATATTTCCGCATTGCCAATGAGCCTTAATCCCTTGAAATGAGCGTTGTCCACGAAGTACAGGCACGCCCGGGGATCTGCCTGTATCTGCCCGACCTTCCTTGAAGATGTATTTGTGCTGAACCAGATCGTCTTCATGCCGTCGTTTCCCGACTTTAGCATCGCCCGTATCTCGGGGAAACCGTTTCTCCCGATAGTAGCCAGCGTGGCCACCTTCGAACGCTCGATCAGCTTGAGGCTGTCAGATTTAGCTTGAGCTTCAGATATCATACGAATGCAGGCAATAGATGACCTGATAAGGACTTAAAGATGATTTGTGAGAGGTTTGAAACTTATTATGATGAGCAAACTCACGCCGACTTCCATCATGCCTCGCCAGGCATATTCCGTCTCATCTTCCTCTTGTTCAGGTATGAAAGGAGTAAAAATGTCAATATGCCACCCACCGTGGCCAGTATGTCACAGGCGATGACGACCGAGAGACATAACATGAACAGGCTGAAGGCATGAATCCCCAGTATTGCGCCGATTAGCAGGGGAAAGATTGTCGTAATCGCCCCCGGGAGGAATGAAACGACAGAGGCCTCCCGTATCGTGGAAATATCGTTGAACGTCAGCAGCACGCCGATGACGCCCGACAGGAATATGGAGAGCAGCATGCCGATGATCAATGACATAGCTGCCGTCCAGCCTTCCACGACATCGTAGGGCGGGCCGCTGTCCGGGGTCAGGTATGATGCGAGGAAGATTGATCCGATAAACATGGCGTTCCCCAGCACGCCAGAGACGATGACCCGGCCTGCGATCCTGTAGCTTCTTTTCATGACGTCCACCTCTGCCCGTTATTTTATTTCCGCCTTGTCGAACATGCCCTTGTTCTCGATATAAAAGCTGGTCTCGAATAGCAACTTGTAGTAGACATGTACAGGGATGACCTTCAGGCGTCGTGCCGTTCATATACGAAGTGACAGTGGTATTGAAATCATGGATCTCTGTCCAGGAGGAGATAACAGGAGACTCCCATCTGTCCTATGCACAATAACTACCCGCATTCGGATTCTGACAAAAAGATATGTACCGCCCGAATGCAGCAAGAAAGTCTTTGCATCGGTCACGCGCACGCGCGCGAACGCCCGCACGGACGACGATTCTCCCCGGCCATATTATTGACATGTATCGATAGTTGACGCTATCAAAGGAATATCTCTAGAATTTAGATAGTAGCGAGCGCACCATCGGTCGTCACTCCCGCACATGATAAGTTATCTCACCGCTTCCCTCCGGCCCGTGCCCCTGCAAGCGTCAGTTGTCCACGGTTAGCATGCTCCCTTCCGGGCCTGTGCCGGTCCCCGCAATTAAGGCAGTCGACGTGCTCTCCAGCACGGCGATTTACCACCGCTAACCCAGCAGGACGGACCTTCAACGTCGAGCGGTAAGGCCTTCATGCATCAGAAGCGCCTTCCTCAAGCTTCGCCCCTCGCATCAAGACGATTTCGAGTTATAGGTGACGCCTAATCACCCGGGCTAGCTTCGCCAAAATGATATATTGTCCACGTCAGGGCAATAAACTTTTTGCATGATAAGACCGTAATTACATACGGTGATAAAATGGCAGAAGCAGACGAACTCGTAGGATTCGTGAATTCAAACGTAAGGCGGAGGCAGGTAATTGAGGCCTTGAGTAAGGGCGGCGAGTCCATCGAGCAGCTCGAGAAGCTCTCCCGCATCCCGAAGGTCATGCTGAAGAGCATCATGGCCGAGATGGAAGGGAAGAAGATCGTGAAAAAGACGAAGGCGGGCTTTACCCTGACCCCGGAAGGGTCACATGTGGCTCAACTGTTGAAGTCCATGCACTGAGGCATCCGGCCTCCGACGTGCACTTTTTTCCTTGTATCTGCTGGCGGGCGGCAAGCCGGTTATTAAAGTTCCCGGATAGTAATTATGATTTTGGTTCAAAAAGCCTATTACTAATGCCGATAGTACATTTTTGTAAGACAGCCTGCGTTCGCTTTCGGCAGAAGAGCGAGGGAGAGATGCACATGGTAGGAAATGTTAAAGAGGGCTTGCAGGTCGTGGCATATCGTGCCGGCGGAACCGAGTTCGGCGCCGACATCAGGGATGTCAGGGAGATCATCAAGCTCGACAGCCTCACCGCTATCCCGGGCGCTTCTATGCATGTGGAAGGCATCATCAACGTGCGGGGGGAAGTCATGCCACTCATGAGTCTGCGGAGCCTGACCGGCATCCAGGCTGTGGCGCATGGCAAGGAGACCCGCGTGCTGATCCTGGACCGCAAGCCGCCGCTTGGACTGATCGTGGACACCGTGGGCGAAGTGAAGACAATACCGCAGGGCGCTGTCGAGCCCATGCCGCAAGTCACGAGCATTGCAGGCAATGACAGTCTTTACATGGGAATCGCAAAACTACCCGACAGGATGATCATCCTTATGGACCTGAAAAAGATATCGGCTTCTGCCGATGAAAACAGCGCGGACGTAGTGTCTGCGGAACCGGCGCAGGCTGAAGTCGCGTCGTCCGGTAACAACGGCGGCATCCTGAACCTGACCGAATTCCATCTCGACGCGCTGCGGGAGATGGGCAACATCGGCACGTCGCATGCAGCTACCTCGCTCTCGCAGCTGGTAGGCAGCTCGATCAACATCACAGTGCCGGCCATTAAGCTGGAAAAGATCGACCAGATATCGAGCATCATCAGCGATGAGAAGGTCGTGGGCGTACTGCTGGATATACAGGATGGCGACAGTACCACCGGGTACCTGTACACCATGTTCCCGGAAAAAAGCGCATTCCGCATCGTGGACACCCTCATGGGACAGCCCCACGGCACGACCAACGGCATCGGAGAAGTCGAGCAATCGGCCATCATGGAAGTGGGAAACATTCTCGCCTCGTCGTTCTGCGACGCGCTGGCGGAGTTCCTTGGCCTCGTGCTGCTTCCGTCGCCGCCGTGTTTCGTGTTCGACATGGCCGACGCGATCGTGGAGAATTCGCTGATCACCATCGGGCAGGTCGCCGACGATGCGATCATCTTCCGCACGGACTTCATGGACGACCGGCGCATATACGACGGGTACGTCATTATGTTCCCTAACCCTGAGATGCTGGACCGGATGCTGTCCATCCTCGAAGCTAAGGCCAACCCATAAATACCTTCGCCGACCTTTTTTTATCGATGAAGTTCGAACGTGTCACCGATCAGTTCCCGGGCCTGTGCGTGGCCGAAGGCATCGTCAGCGGGCTGGACATCCGCGAGACGTCCGAAGACTTAGAGGCGTTTAAGCCCGAAGCGTACGGCCGGATACGGTCGATGCACACTATAGAGAACGTGAAGGACGACCCGGGATACCGGGCTTACCGGGACTTTTTCTGGCGTGTCGGCATCGACCCGACCAAAATACGGCCGGCCTCGGAAGCACTGGTGCGCAGGATCCTTGCCGGCAAGCCGCTGCCCACCATAAACACGGCCGTGGACGCGTACAACCTGGCGTCGGCCCTGTCCGGCGTCCCCATCGCCGCGTTCGACGCAGACCGGCTGCGTGGCAGCCTGGCCATGCGTTTTGCGTCGGAGGGCGAGCCGTTCCATGGCATCGGCATGAAAGAGCCCGTACAGCTGAAGCCCGGCCAGGTAGTCATCTGTGACGCGGAAAAGCTGATCGCCGTCTACCCTTACCGTGACTCGGACGACACGAAAGTGACCGTAGACACGAAAAGAATGCACGTTGTTTCCTGTGGCGTGCCGGGCATCAGCCGGGACAGCGTTCGCGATGCTTATGGTATGTGTACGGACTTCCTGAAAAAATATTGCGGCGGAACTCTGGCGAACTATTGCTTTCTCCCTGAATTGTAAGGCCTCGTGGATTACCGGGTACCTCTGTTATCGGGCCTCGGCGGCCTGTTCGCCCAGCATCTTCTGGATCTCGTCCGGGTTGAATCCCACGATGGTCTTTTCGCCACGCACGATGAGAGGCGTGGCCCGGATCTTGTATTTGTTCACCAGCTCGTCCCAGGCAGATCGGTCTTTGGTGATATCCTTCTCTTCAAAGGAAATATTATTTTTCCTGAGATAGTCCTTCAGCTCACTGCAGTAGCCGCAGCTTGGCTGCGTATAAATGGTCAGGTCCGCCATGATAGAACACGATCAATACCTGCACGGCGCATACGCTAAAATGATGCCGCTGAAATAAACGCCATACGGTAGTCGTATCGGGCCTTTTTTGCTCCGGCATGGACGCTGGCCACCACGTTTATATAGTGAGTCGCTATTTATTTTTATCTGGGATAACAAGCCCTTCGCAGACCTTATATCCCGTAACAGCAAGGTGGAGTCATGGAAAAACCTGTCATGAAAGAGCTAAAGGAGAAGATCGGCAAAGAGGCAGAGCACATTGTCGCGTACGTCGGCAGCTTCGAAGTACATTCGGCAAAGGACGAGCAGGCGCTGGCCGATATCCTGTCCATGCTTAAGAATATCAACGCGTCCATCGTCAAAATCGAGGCGTCCCACCAGAAGCGTATTCAGCTGGCGAAAGAGCTGGCTAAAGCACTGGACGAGATGGAGACAGACAGTAAAAAGTTCGCGGAGAAGCACGGAAAGAAGACGTCCTCCTGAAAATTATCGTTTTTTCAGAGTTCTTTTTTTAAATTACCATTTTGTAAGCTTGCTCATGGCTGTATAAGGCAATAATAATCAAGTATTTATCCATTAAGCGCCAATTTGCAGTGATCAATATGACGGCAGCGATCGCTACCAGAGACCTCGTCAAGAGGTACGGTAAAGTTGAGGCTCTCGGGGGATTGAGCATTGAAGTGGAGCAGGGAGAGTCGTTCTGCCTGCTGGGGCCGAACGGGGCCGGGAAGACGACGACTATCGCCATTCTTACGGGCCAGATCGAGCCGACGTCGGGCAGCGCCACGGTGATGGGGGCGGACGTGAGGAAGGACCCGCTGGGCGTGAAGAAGATGATCGGGATCGTGCCGGAGAACGAGTACCCCCCGAGCTTCCTGACCGTCAGGGAATACCTGGACCTGGTCTGCAGTATCCGCAACGTCCCTGAACCGGAATCGAAGATCGTGCACTGGATCGATTTTTTCGGCCTTGGCCCCAAATCTGACGTTCTTTGCAAAGACCTGAGCAAGGGCACGAAGAAGAAGGTGATCGTGTCCGCGGCGCTGGTGCACGAGCCGAAGCTGCTGTTCCTCGACGAGCCGTTCCTGGACCTGGACCCTATCGTCCAGCACAACCTGAAGGCTTACCTGGTGGAATATGTCAGCAAGGGCGGCACCATCTTCCTCTCGACGCACATCCTGGAGATCGCCGAGAAGCTCTGCACCCGCACCGCCATCCTCAACGAGGGCAAGCTGGTGACCAGCGGCGAGCTGTCGCAGCTCAAGAAGGAAAAGGAGAGCCTTGAGGACGTGTTCATGCGGCTGGTGAAGGAAGAATGCGCCTGAGCCTCAAGCTGTTCTCGCTGTTCATGAAGGAGGAGTTCCGGGCCCAGTCGTCAATGTTCCGCAGCTCCTTCCTGATGTATCCCCTGTTCATCTTCGCCCTCGCGGCGCTGATGGGGCTGATGCTGATGCCGATGCGCATGTCGCTGTCGACATACGAGCTGGTCACCATCGGCGAGATCGCCGTGTTCATGTCGGGCATGCTGGTGGGCGGCATGGGCATGTTCATGGACGCAATCCTCGAGCGGCGCATGGGCAACGTGCGCATGCTCCTGAGCTCGCCCGGGACGCTGCCGGTGAAATACCGCGAGTTCTTCACGTACTTCTACTTCAAGGACATGCTCTACTACATGCTCATGGACGTGCTCCCGGTCTACCTCGGCCTGGTCGTCTCGACGTTCGTCACGGGGTTGCACGTCGATCTTGCCATGGCCGCGATCTCCCTGGCCCTGGCGTTTGCACTGGGCATGTCGGTGGCTTTCGCGCTGTCCACCGTCGTTGTGCGCAGCCGGTCGCTGTTCGCGGTCCTCCTCGTCGGCGGCCTCGGGCTGACCTATGCGGCGACCATCGGACAGGCCAGCGCGCTGTACGGTATCGGGCGCTTCTTCCCGCCGGTAGGCATATACATGAACGGCTCGCCAGTCGATCTGGCAGTGGCGCTGGTCGTCATAGCCGTGCTCTGTGCTGTCTCGCTGTACTACATACGGGAGACCCCTCACCCGGTGGAGCGGCGGTTTAAGAGCCAGTTCCTCGCCGTGGAGAAGCGGTTCCGGGTGTTCGGCAGATACGCGACGCTGGCGGCCAAGGAGTGGACCGACCTGCTGCGGAGCGGCGGCCTGGGATCGGTGCTGTTCAGCTTCATACTGCCGCTGTTGTTCCTCTGGGGCCTGATCTGGATGATGTCCAGCGTCATGACCTTCATGAGCGACGGCGAGGTGATCAGCCTGCCGTTCAACACGATCTTCTACGCCATCATCATCGGCTTCTTCGGGTCGCTGGTCTACGGGTGGCTGAACAACCTGGACAACAACGGCAGCTACAAGATGCTGCCGGTGACCATGCCCGACATCATCAAGGCCAAGCTGATCCTGTTCGTCATCCTGAACACAGTCGTCTCCATCGCCTATCTCGGGCTGATCAGCCTTACGAGAGGCGAACTGTGGCCGCTGCTGCCGGTCGGGCTGTACACGATGTTCATGGTCTCGGGCTACACGGGCGTGCTCACTGCGTACATGACAGGCATCTACACCAACAGCCTGATGTTCGACTACAAGGTGATGACCATCTATTCACTGGCCGTGGCGCCAGCGCTGATCGTGCTGATCGTGCTGTCGTTCAGCGGCCTGCTGTGGGCGGCCGCCGTGCTGGCCACCCTCATGGGCATCGCCGCGTACTTACTGCTGGGCAGGATAGACAACAAATGGGGCCGGGTAGAATTCAAGACTGCCTGACCCCGCCTGCATTTTTCGTAAATAACCGGGAATCGTCGGCGGGCGAGTATGAACCCAATGGGTGAGGCGGTCTGTTATCCTGTCAAACGAAAAACGTAATAATTATTTTATTCTCACAATATAAATTATAGCACATGAGCCGGCTGCACGATATGATGGAAGAGCTTGAGCGCCAGCGCCGGAGGGGCAACTTCCGTGGCGCCGAGAACATCGCCAAGCTCGAGATGAAAAATTACGAGCTGGAAGGGAACACCCCCTACTATAACTTTTACCGCGGCCTGCTGTGGTACCTGTACGATTTCCCCCACGAGGCCATGATGTACTTTAACAATGCGCCGCTGACCGAGGACAAAGACATGTACTATGTGGACAAGTTCAAAGGCGTGGTCAGCCTCGAGAACGGCCAGTTCGACCATGCCAGGGAATCTTTCGAGTCCGCGCTGGCGCAGGCTGGCGATCCTGCGGATATTGCGTCGGCTATGAACGCCCTCGGAAATACTTTTTTAAGGATGGGCCAGCCCGACCGGTCGCTTGAGCTGTACCGCGAAGCGCTCGATATCTCGATGAACGCAGGCCTTGACGAGTTGTCGGAGACCACGCTGGCGAACATGGGCGTCGCCCGCCTCAACCGGGGCGACTACGAGGGCTCGATCAAATACTTCGAGGACGCCCTGCGGCTGGCGAAGGCGCTGAACGACGACCGGGGCATGCGCATCTGCCTGAACAACCTGGCCGGCGCGTTCAACAACATGGGGAAGCACAGGGATGCGCTGGAAATTTACAACGACGCGCTCCACTATGCGGGCAAGGCCGATGACAAGTACGGGCTCCGGGTGATATACGCTAACATCGGCTACACGTACCGGCTTATGGGCGACGTCCACCACGCGATGGAATATTATACGCTGGCACTGGGCACCGCGCAGCAGATCAACGACCGTGAAGGCGAGGCGCTGGCCAAGTACTGGATAATGTCGCTGCAGAAGGACGAGGAAAGGGCCGCCGCGTCTTAATCAGGCATAAGACGATAAAAACGGTCGGACTTCCCGCAGCCTGCCGGGTAGCCCCGCACGCACGCGAGCGCCCGCCAGGCCTTGAACGCATCGATACCCTCTGCGCCCTCCCCGGCATTTAACGGTTCCCGGCGTACCGTCACACATCGCAAGGCAACCGCCCATTCTCACGGTCTTATACCTGACCATGACGCCAGTCATCACCGGCTAAAGGCTATGAAAAAACAGGTTAAACCTGCGCGTCCGACTCGAGCGCCAGGTCAAGCGCGCGCATGAGTGCCCGGTATTCGCCGGACTTGTAGTTCATGCCGTCGTTGACGATCAGTATATAGATGGCCGTCCTTGCGCCTTTCTTCGTCAGCCTGAATTCGTCGGACTTCTGCTCCACGAGGCCGCTGGATATCGAGGAAGAGAGCACGGCACGCAGATATTTCTGCTGTACCTTGCAGTCGCTGGATAGCCTGGCAAGAGTCATAGGTCCTCCGCTAAGTGCAGCTAAAACTTCGAAAATCACAGAGTATGATAGCGATCTAGTCTCATCCATCTGCAAACACCATAATACAGTGTCATTCCCTGAACCCTTCTGCGCTTGACATGAACCCAGGGCACACAATTAGTGTGGGGGGTATAGTTCAGGGTGCCCTGAGTTTCATGACATAGCGTCATCATGAATGATGACAGTAAACGAGTGAAAACTTAGAGTGCAGCAATAATTGTGTGGGGGGTATATAGCTATTGCATTTAGCACTCTAAGTTTTACCGCTCTATACCCTACTACTATTCCCGCATATATAAAGTAGTACTACATCAATGTATGTACAAAACTTACAAAATGGTAAAAAGTGCCGGCATCGAGTGAATTTTTATAAATTTATATACAGGCCGCGGTGAAACCACGGCCTGCGATATTGCATACGCCTTAGAAGAAGTTCAGGGCGAACTCCGGGAACGTACCTGCAAAGTTACAGGCCCCTAACCCCGGAAAGCCTGCGACGCCGCCGGCTGTGCTAAAGCTGGTGGCGAAGGTATTGTCTTCACCGAAGTTTGACACCGCGCCGGAGTTAGCTACGTTGGCTACGCCACTGGGCCCCCAGCCGCCAAGGCCGAACGGTATCCCCGGGAGACATCCCGGTATCGGGCTGAACCCGCCGCCAAAGCCGTTGACCGCCGCATCTGCCTGCGCAGCGGCGTTGGTCATAGTCGCGTCATGGGAATATGTGTTAAACGTCGTCGGCCCTGCAGCCGCGAGGCCGGGCCCTGCCACTATCGTCGTTAACGGGGAGCTAAAACCGAATGCGGCTGATGCGCCCACGATGAGCAGCGAAGCTAACAGTCCTGCTATCACTAAAACGTATGCCTTCCTCACCTTGATCATACAACACCCCCACTAATACATGTGATAGTTACAGGATTAATAATAAATATATTAGTATTAATTCCGGCGAAAACCCTGCAAAAGAGAACGGTATATCGCATTTTTCGCCGTCGGAGACGGCCTTTGCCGCTACTGCCGCAACCCGGCAAACCAACAGATAATACTAGACCGGTAAGTCAAGACGCAATTACTTAAAAGAGAAGACAGAGCCTTGAAGCCCTGAAAGCGTTACTCGCCAGCGTACTCCATCGGGTCGATCTCGCCCTTGAGGAAACGGATCGTATTCTTCGCCGCAGCGAGACTCGGGGCGCCGCCTACCAGCAGGCACACGAACAGCGTCTCCATGATCTCTTGCTTTGTGGCGCCAAGATACATTGCAGCCCTGGCATGGGTGTCCACGCATGCGTTACACTGCCGGGTTGCGGAAATGGCCATCGCAATAAGCCTCTTGTTCTTCGCGGACAGCGCGCCGTCCTTCAGCACGGCTTCGTCCATGCCATTGATCGCATCGAACATCTCGGGGTTTGTGTCTTTGATCAGTTCCAGCAGCTGGGGTACAAAGCCCATGCGCTTGTCAAACTTCTCGAATTCCTTGTAAGGCATTGTCTGTCATCTCCAGTGGCAATGAAACCTTTCCATTGCTAAGAACTAGATTGCTCTGTAATTATAAATATTTAGTGATACGTTCGTAAAAAATAGAACAAATATGAAAATTTATAGACAGCGCTGTCACTATCGCTCGCATATGTCTCATTATTTTTAAAAATTTGTCGTTTTAAGACATGAACCGGCCCTGTGGCTGCCGCCAGGCAGATCAATCGAACCTGCTCAGCCGGAACGCTTCCTCCGACTCGTCGATGGTGAGCCGTGCGTCATCTGCGTTGCCGGGGATTTCGTCTACCTGTCCATCCGGAGACTTCACAATGTAACGGCTTTTTTTTCTCGACGGAACCATCATGCTATACAGGTTAATATGCGTGAGTATATGGATTTGCGATAACTTTAACGGAATTGCGGAAGAGGAATGCAATTGCATGGCAGAAAAACAGTTATGGCAATTATATTGTTTATTTCAAGGCCGTCCGCCAGAGCTATTTCAGCAACACGGGCCGCCGGTCGTCGACAATCCCCAGCCAGTAGAAGATCTCCTGCTTTTCCAGCCGACTCACCGTGAAGCTGGCCTCGAGCTGCCGGACGACCAGGCCGCATTCCTGCGGGGTATCCGTCTCGATGTAGTGTGCCACGGTCCCCGGGTCGAACCGGAACCCGAGCGTCCGCAACGGCCGGAGGAACAGGTCGTGGAAGTCACGGTTATCCATGCGATCGGCCAGCCGGACGTAGAGACGAGACCCCCCCCTGTCGAGCCATATGTGCACGCCTGTCATGATCGATCATCTGCCGGGCGGATATATATCACATAGGGTAAACGCTGGGTGAAAGTAATACAATAATATAGTAAAGCATACCATACAAAACCAAAACAAGCGGTTATAGAGGAGCAGATTATAAATAGACGGATGTATAAACACCATTTGTAATGAGCGCACGGAGAGGGCTGATCGACATGAAAAAAGCTGTGCCCGTTCTACTGATCGTACTACTGATCGTATCTTCATCCGGCTGCTTTGGCGGGAGCGCCCTGCCGACGCTCAAGGAGGAGCTGTCGAGTCTCGACGCGGCGCTCACAAAGTATGAACACGCCAAAGACATCTACAACGATGGCGACTACCAGAATGCAAAACAGGCGTTCGTTGATGCCGTAGAAGTGTTCAAGGCCTGCAATTCGGCTTTCGAAGGCATCGCTAAGACCGACATTAGCGCGCTGGAGAAGCGCGATGCGGGCAACCTGGCCGGATGCTCGAAGCAATTCGCCTATGCGGCCGCATACATGCGCGACGCGTGTACAGAAGAGATGAAGCCCGGCTCGGAGAACGCCTACCTGATGAAGATATCCGCCGATGAGTGCGAGCTTGTGGCGAGGACTGTCTACAATGCGAACCGGGAAGAGCTGCTGCTCGCCTGGAGCAGCAAGTAGCGGCGACGCTTGATATAGTAACGTAAAAATAAGCGATCGTTTTTCTTTTTATATCTGTTACGCTAACCCTTCTGCCCTATGGCGGCATCCCGATCGGTGTCGGAATAGGTGTTACCGTTGGCCCTGCTGTCGGGACTGGCGTGATCGTCGGTGCCATGGTGGGCACAGGCGTTGCAGTCGGCCTGCCAGGGAACGGCATGCCCGGGAACAGTGTCGGCATGCCCGGACCCATGGTCGGCCCGGGGAACTGTGTTGGCATTGGCATGCCGGGCATAATAGTCGGCCGCGGGATCTGTGTCGGATACTGCCCGGGCGTCCGGTTAATCGGCCCCGGGTATCCTGGCTGCCCGCCCGGGAACCGTGGCATCGTCGGGAAGAAGCCGCTGCTGCCCGGACTGGACGCATAGCCCGGACTGTTTGCGCACATTGCATTGTCGCAGGTCCCGGCCGGGCACGAACAAGGCCCGCCCTGGTTGCACATGCAGCCTTGCGGGCATGCGGCAGCCGGCTGGCTGGCGACGGCGAAGGCCGTACATAAGATCGCGAGCGATAAGAGCGCTGCTATCCACTTTTTATATCCTGATGTCAAATAATCCACCCCGGTGTCGGATAAGCGTCCCATGTGTTAAAGGGTTGTTATGAATATGCGTTGAGAAATGTTGATTTAGCGGAAAAAATGACAACAGTGTCGAGGCACTTGCGATGTGTAACGCCCCTGCGCCGACAGTCGTGTCATCGCCCGATAACCGGAGGGTATATGCAGTATATCCGAGAAAAGTAACTTTTACGCTACATACGGTGATCTGATGAAAACAGGCAAAAACTTTTTTCTGACAACGCTGGCGGATAAGGTGGTTCTTTCCGCTATAGCTGCAGTACCTCATTCTCGCGATATGCATGCTTGCCGGAGCTTACGTTATGCCTGCGCACGATAATCCCGGCCTGCAGCCCGGGGACGTCTTTACGCCTCCTGCGAACGGCCCGGTCGCAGTCGTCCCGGAGAACCTCGACAGCATGACGCTTGAGATGACAAAGCCTGACAGCGCCGACCTCGTCCCGTACACGGAGCGCGGGTTCGACGAGCCGCTGGAGGCGTCCATAGCCTGGTGGATGAACCAGGGCTTCATGGCTAACACTTCCGAATACAGGTGGTACCTGCGTACAACACCTGAGACGCGAGACAGCTACTACGAACCCGCGCAGGTCTTTTTCGACTTCGTCACCGACAGCCTGGACGACGCCGAGAACGCTTCGCCGCTGCACGACGACATGATACTGTACCGGGGCATCTCCGGCAACTACATCTTCACCGTGATCAACAGCTCGACCTATTCGGATAATTCCTATGCGTCGACATCCTATGACCCGACGGTCTGCCTCAACGTGACGTTCGGGGCCCGCACGTCCGACGGATACCAGAACGTCCTGGTGATGAAGAAGGACAAGGAGGAACACGCGCTGTACATCAATGAGGAAGCCCGGGAAATCCTGATCCCGAGAGGGACGCAGTGGACCGTCACGAAGATCGTTACCGTCGGGAACCTTACCGTGCAGGCCGACTGCCCGCTGATCTGGAGTACGAATACTACGGCTACGTACTCTAATGTGCGGCTGATTTACCTGGCGGAGAACGAGTAAGGCAGGTTGGAACTGTTAAAAGCAAGTATCAGGGGAACCTTTTTTGCTAGAAAAGGTTCCCCTTGCACCTCTCCAAAACGATCCTTAAAATTGTGCCTTCGGCACTTGTGCGGGTGTCGAGACCCAGGGGGCTTTTGAAAAAGCCCCCGGGAGCCCCTCAAAACTTTATGCGGGGGAAGGGATTCGAACCCTTGAACGCCTTCGCGACAGGATCTTAAGTCCTGCACCTTTGGCCTGGCTTGGTTACCCCCGCCTGCGGAATGACATTAGCATGGCCATAAACGTATACGGCGAGCCGATAAATAATGACATTCAAGGTTAATATAGTTAATTGTCAGCTACAGTCGCCCTGATGATTAAAACCCAAGAGCTGCGACCTGATTAAAATGTTAAAAAGTAAATGATGCGCCCGCCTCGCAGCGAGCGCGACCGGTTCGTCCGTTTAGAATGCGCTCATTATCTCGCCGAGCTGGTCGGCCCTGCCCTTCAGTGACTTCATCGCGCTGACGATGATGTCATGGGCGGAGTATGAGCCGTCCGTTTCCACGGTGAAGATGAACGCCTCATTCTGGGTGTCCACCGTAATGGCGCCTACGTCGCAGGCTTCTGTGCACAGCTTGCAGAGCGAGCACTTGTACAGCTCGTTGATCGCCAGCTTGCCCTTCTCGACCTTGAACACGCCACGCGGACATGCGTCGATGCATGCCTTGCACATGTCGCATTTCTCCGAGACAGAGATGACTCGGCACGTTCTTGTAGCCGGACGCGCAGACCGGCTGGAACTTGGCGTGCTCCTTGCCGTTGCCCAGGCGGGCGACGGCCGTCAGGACGACCTTCTGGCCGGCCTTGAGCTCTACGATGGGGATGTTGGCATCGGCTGGCACCGTCTCCGGGTCCGAAGACTTCATGTCCCGCGAATGGACGACGCACGGGCCTTCCGCCGACAGTGTGAGCGACACCTGACAGAGGGCGCATCCTGCGCCCTTGCAGTCGCACTCCGCCGGGAGATGGTACATGTCTGCGTTCGTCTTAATCGGGATGAGCCCGAGCCGCAGCGACAGCATCTCGTCGAACAGCACCGACGTGTTGTCGTAGATGTCGACATAGTCGATGGCCATCTTTGGCACGTCGGAGATCATGGCACGGCGCAGGCTGTTCGCGAACGCCGGAGTGACCTCGGACAGCACGAACTTTGCCTTCCGGTCCTTAAGCTCGAGTATCTCAAGCTTCATTTACACGCGCCTGCCACGCTTGCCGCCCGGGGCTCTGGTGCCGTCGTGCGGTATAGGGGTAACGTCCTCGATACGCCCGATCCGCAGGCCTGCACGGGCCAGGGAACGAATCGCCGCCTGTGCTCCCGGTCCGGGGCTCCTCTGGAGGTTGCCGCCGGGGGCGCGGACACGGATGTGAACGCCCATAATGCCCTTGGCCTTGATCTGCTCGGCTACGTTTGCAGCCATCTGCATGGCTGCGTAAGGCGAGCTTTCGTTCCTGTCCTGCTTGACCACCATGCCGCCCGAGGTCTTGGCCAGCGTCTCGGCGCCGGTCAGGTCTGTGACGGTAATGATGGTGTTGTTGAACGATGAGAATATGTTCGCGATCGCCCACTTCATCTGGTCTGCCATGTGATTATTCCTCCTTTGGGGCTGCCGTTTCGGCCGGGGCTGCCGGAGCTGCCGGCGCGGTTGTTGCCGGCGCCTTTGGCGCGGGCTTTGCCGCTGCCGCTACGGGCACGGGCTTGGTCGTCAGCTTCTCTTTGGTGATCGGGGAGCCGACGTAGTAGCCGATTGCCTCTTCCTCGGCCTTGAGCACCATGTAGCTCGGGATCGTGTTCTTCCGGCCGTTGAGTGAAATGTGGCCGTGGATGATGAACTGCCTCGCCTGCTTCATGGAGGTCGCGTATCCCTTGCGGAAGACCATGGTCTGCAGGCGTCTCTCCAGCAGGTCGTCGATCTTCAGCGCGAGGATGTCTTCGAGCTTCGAGTCTTCCTTCAGCACTCCGAGTTTCTGCAGTTTCCTGACGATTGCGTCAGCATCGCGGATGTAGTGCGAGTCATCCGGCAGGTTGCCGGCGGCCATGACACCGAGCAGCGTCCTGGCGTTGCCACGGTACTTCCTCAGCTCGGATGCGAATTTCCATACGCCCTTCTTGTTACGGAGGCCGTATTTCTTGACTATGCCGGTCTCCTCGTCGATCCTGGCCTTCTGCCACGGGTGATTGGGAGTGTCGTATAATTTCTTTGCCTTACCTGGGTATCCCATTTAGCTCACCTCACTTCTTCTCCGTTGCGGCTCCGGCGCCGGGTTCTGCTTTCTTCCTGACTACGCCTACGGTCGCTCCGGTCCTGCCGGTCGACTTGGTCCTCTGGCCGCGCACCTTCTGGCCGCGCTCGTGCCTGATGCCCTTGTAGCTGCGCATCTTCTTCATCAGGTTGACGTCCTCGTTGACGCCGAGGGTCACGTCAATGCCGATCAGGTGCCTGTTCTCGCCAGTGTAGACGTCCTTGCGCCTGTTGAGCATCCAGACGGGAACGTTGGACTCAAAGTTGTCGACAACGTTTCTGAGACGGTCTACCTGCTCGGGAGGTAAGTAACCCATGATTGCGTGAGGGTCGACTTCGGCCTTGCGGGATAAAATCTTGGAAACCCTGACACCGATGCCCTTGATGCCGGTGAGCGCAAACTCAACCGTCCGGGTACCGTCAAGGTCAGCATTCGCAATGCGTACGATGTACTTGATGTTGTCCTTAGGCTTCTCTTCGGCTGCCGCAGGCTTCTTGGCCTTGCCACCCTTCTTGTGGCCTTCCTCGGCCGGCGCCTGGCCCTCTGCGGGCTTGGCAGTCTTCTTAGGGGCTTTCTTGGGGGCATGCTCGGGCGCTGCCGCTGCTGCGGGCGCCGGGGCTTCTGTACCCTCAGCCTTCTTCACTTTCTTATCGGTCTTTTCGGTCATTCAGATCACCTTCGTTCGCTCTTATCGTAGTGCGTCTTACAGATACCGCGTCGGGTAGTGCCGATCTGAATGTCGGCACGGCACTGACTGTTCTATCTGAAACACCGATAGAATGAACAAATGACAGATATCCTCATGCATTATCATATATAAATATTTGCGCTGCTGGTTTTTGCGGGGCCGTCGAGGGGCTTTGTTCCAAAAAAGCCCCCCTGACTCGCGACACCGGACACAGTGCCGAAGGCACAAATGCGATAGTTTTGGAAGGGCAGGGGAACCTTTTACAAAAGGTTCCCCTGTACACCTGCTACCATTACATTTTGACACTACACGCCGCAGGTGTTAACATCGCGATTTGGGAGACTGTATCATGTACCGATAGCCATCTGCCAGTCGCGTGCGCGCGAAGGGCTGCCGGGCGGGCGATACTATGTTATGATGGCAATCAAGCAGGGGAACTTTTTGTAAAAAGTTCCCCTGACACCCTCAAAAACTATCGCGATTTGCCCCTTCGGGGCAGACGTCCGGTGTCGCGAGACGGGACAACCTTTTTGGAAAAGGTTTTCCCGTCCCCAAAACTGCCTGCGAAAACCAGCTTAGACCGTAAAGCATATAGCGAATACACACCAACATAACCTAAATAAACGCTTACTCTCGGAAAGGTATGCCAAATGTTCCAATTTTTCGGCAAGGAAGGCAAAAAGGGCGGGCAAAAGCGCACCGCGCCACAGGCCAATAGCACACAAGCTAATAGCACACAGCAGTCGGAACAGGCGACAAAGGCCGAGTACCTGCAGTTCCGTGAGCACGTCATCGAGACGAAGATGGCGGTCATAAAAGCTATTGAGAAGATGGACAAGCATGACGCCATCGAGAACCTGATCAAGCTGTCTAACCTCTCAGCCAGGGCCATTTATAACAAGAACCTGCGGGAGATCGTGCTCGTGGACGACGCTATCGTCGACATCAAGAAGGACATCGACAACAAGCTTGCCTCCATCCGGGACATGAACGACAACACCAATGACCAGGAAGCCGAATATTATATGTTGTTGCGGCTGAGTCTCATCCCGGTCTGTTCGATGTTGAGCGTGATCAACACTCATACGACGACGGCCATCGAAGAAGCCAACGGGGAGATCGACAACCGCATCCAGGAGCTCCAGCATTTCCTGGTCGAGTACGAGACACGTATAGCTAAGATGTAACCTCGTGCCCTGTTTTTCACTAACATAAATGGTCTGACGCCCTTTTTTCACTCACATAAATGGTCTGACGTCAAGCATTGAAGAATTTTCGAGACATAAGCAGCGGGATGCCTGCCAGGACGATCAACAGCACGTTGACGCCCACGTTGAAGTATGCCCCGGCGTATACCGACATGAAAGTGTCGACCAGAAACCACAGCGATAAGCCGAGGGCGATTGAATTCCGGGCCCATCGTTCCTTTTTCGTGAACGGGTAATACACGATAAACACCAGCGTTACACCCCAGCCGGCCATCGTAGCGCCCAGCATACCGTGGACCCAGAGCTGGTAATTGTTTAACGGCTGCGTCGGGCGCCGAGCTGTTCCAGAAGACATCGCTTACCAGATCGTTAAAAATGCCGAGAATAGCGGAGACCAGCTAAGCAGTGCCATGATCAGTCCGAAGACGATTACGACGGCACAGACAGCCAGCAGCCAGTTGCGCCAGAGCAGGAACCTGCTATCGCTCATACTAATAGAGGTTAGCCATCTGCGGTATAATACCTTTCGATGGCCGACAGCCGATACGTATGCCCCTTGAAAACCTGCCCCATTCTTTCTCCCGGTTACAAGTCCTCATAATTGTTTCTTTACCGTACAGGGATTTCCGGCAGCGACGACATTCGCCGGGATATCGCCGGCCACTACACTTCCCGCCCCTATCGTCATATTGTCACCAATCGTGACGCCCGGGAGAATGATGGCCCCTCCGCCGATCCAGACGTTATTGCCTATGCGGACGGGGGCCGAAAGCTCACGCTTCGACTTGCGGACAGCCGGGTCGATGGGATGAGTAGCTGCGTATATTTGCACGTAAGGCCCGAACAGGGCGTCATCGCCGATAGTCACCCGGTTACAGTCCAGCACGACACAGCCGAAATTCATGTACAGGCGGCTGCCGGCGTATATGTTATACCCGTAGTCACAATAGAACGGCTGCTCGATCTCGGCGCCAGGCCCCAGGCTGCCAAAAAGCTCCTGCAGGATGCGGGACCGGCGATTGGCCTCGCCCTCGAAAGTTGCGTTATAGTCTACCGTCAGCCTCCTCGCCCGCAGCCTGTCGGAGGCTAGTTCCGGGTCCGACGCGAGATAAAGCTCTCCGGCCATCATTTTTTCCTTCTCGGTCTTTTCTTCCATCATGCATAATGGCACGTCCGGGCTTAAAATCCTGAAGCGAAAAATGAATGGAGGATCACTATTGTGGGGTGAGCGCAACGCATCGCGATAGGCGGTTAAATGTCGGGCTGGGCGGCGGCTCGCGCGCGGGCGCGAGGGTGGGCCTGACAGGGGGACACTTTATTATGATATTGGCAAAGTGTACAGGGGGGACTTTTTGGGAAAAAGTCCCCCCTTGCACCCCTTCAAAAACGATCCTTACAATGGTGCCTTCGGCACATGTGTCGGCGTCGAGAGTCAGGAGAACCTTTTTGAAAAAGGTTCTCCGACGGC
This sequence comes from uncultured Methanocellaceae archaeon, assembly GCA_963792125.1. Classification (GTDB taxonomy): domain Archaea; phylum Halobacteriota; class Methanocellia; order Methanocellales; family Methanocellaceae; genus Methanocella_A. Next base: position 25,260 of record CAWBVA010000009.1, on the reverse strand, counting down.
CCCTCTAAAACTGTTAAGCGCCGGGGAAGGGACTTGAACCCTTGAGAGACTTGCACCTCACAAGCTCGCTGGTTTGTGGAAAAGTCCACGAATTCCAGGCTTGCGCCTTACCGACTGTCAGGGGAACTTTTTATAAAAGTTCCCCGTGCGCCCCTCAAAAACTATCGCAATATATGCCTTCGGCACTGGCGTCCGGTGTCGCGAGTCAGGGGGTATTTTGAACAAAGCCCCGCAGCCCCGCAATATCCACTACTATCATTTAACCTTTTTCTTTTTATAATCGGGCAGTCATTCCGGTGATGGTGGTACGAGGTTCTTACGAGCCATGGCCATGGGCTGACAAACGATCGCGCTTGTTTTACAAACCATGTGACAGCTCCCGTCTCCGACGCAGTTGCCGGGGTTGACTGGCACTGAAGATCTTTTTCCCGTCGATCTCCTGCATCTCGTAAACACCGCGGGAGCAAACTTCAGTACACAGCCCGCAGCCAGCGCATTTACCCGCATCAACAAATTCGATGAAATGAGGAGTCCACTTTTTTCCTGATTTGGTCCTGGCCCGGTAAAAGTTGCCATCCCGGGGCTCGCTGCAACAGTCACTCATAATGCCACAGCCAGGTCACTTTGTCCGTTTTTGGTTGACGACTTCGCATGAGAGTATCCCCTGGATCGTGTTCCTGACGTGGATATCCGACAGGTCGATTATCTGCATGACGATCTCGTCCTTGATGGAGTAGAAGACGTACTTACCCCTTTTTTCGCTGTTGACAAGCCCGCAGTTCCTTAAACAGGCCAGGTGGTGGGAAACCGTATACTGGTCTTTTTCCGTGGCCTTACAAATGTCATTCACGCACATGGGGCCGTCGTTTCTTAGTACATGGAGTATAGTCAGCCGGTTTTCATCGCTTAATGCGCTGAAGAAACATTTTTGGGCGGTGGTCATATCACCATTGAACATATGTATTTATGTACAAGCATATGCTATATATAGGTTCTGAGCGATATCATCGTGAAGGCGAATGCCAGTCCACAGGTCGGAGCTAAAACATGAAGTGTTACTTGCACCCGGATGTCGACGCCGTCGATAAATGCACCCTCTGCGGCAGGGAGATGTGCGCAGAGTGCAAGCTGGACTACGACGGCAAGATCGTTTGTAAGCCCTGCGCTATGCCATTGATGAACTTTTTCGGGCCATTGATTTACGGAGGCTGTGATTGCGGGCCTGCCGCCGGGAATGTAACCTGCGAGGAATATGTGCCTCCCGGAAGAAGGTTGATCAAAGCGCTGGAAAGCACGGTGAGAGGCAGGGTCGCCCGGGCTGATTTGACGCCAGAAGAGGACGAGATAAGGAAATTCATCCTGAAAAGTTTCGCAAATAACGGAAAGCCACCGTCCAATCAGCAAATAATGGACGAGCTAGGGATAAGATCTGCGGCAGACGTCGAGCGGACGACAGAAAAGCTCTATCATGCCGACATCCTTGTGAAAAAGGATGGCAGAATAATATCATCGTACCCGTTTTCAGCCACCGAGACACGTCACCGTGTCCGGTTTAAGGACGGACACGAGGTTTTCGCTCTTTGTGCGATAGATGCCCTCGGCATCCATGCCATGCTTGGGGAGGACACCACGGTCATATCCCGGTGCGTCGAATGTGACCGGGAACTTCGGATTGTCATCGAGGGCTCCAGGATCGTTTCCAGCATACCCGAAGGTATCGTCGCCTGCGTCAATGGCGGAGAGGCGTGCGGGCGAGTCTCGGACACATGTTGCCCTTACATCAACTTCTTCTGCTCGGACGATGAGCTCTGCCAGTGGATGTGGACGAACCCTCAGTTTGAAAACGGTGAGCGATACTCGCTGGACGAAGCCGTGGAGTACGGCAGGAACATCTTCGGAGATATGCTGAAGTGAAAAAATGAAGACGACCATACAATTCGGCCCGCAACACCCCGTGCTTCACGAGCCTATACATGCCAGGATAACCCTGGACGGCGAGATTATAACGGACGTTGAGCTTGAAGTCGGCTTCGCCCACAGGGGGCTGGAGAAAAAGTTCGAGTGGGACTACAATAAAGCGCTATACCTCTCGGAGCGGGTTTGCGGCATATGCACGCAACACCACTCGACCTGCTATTCCCTCACTGTGGAAAGTCTCATGGGCATGGATATTCCGCGAAGAGCTCAGATCATCAGGACGATCATGCTAGAGCTCGAACGCCTGCACAGTCACCTGCTGGCGACGGGATTGACAATGGAAGCCACGGGATTCGAAAACCTGTTCATGCACTGCATGCGCACCCGCGAAATGGTGCTGGACGTGTTCGAGCATACGTCGGGGGACCGCATTCTTCACGGGATGAACGTGATCGGAGGGGTCAAGCGGGACATCGACCCCGTACTGTCCAGGGAAATCGACGCTTTTTGCGACGCACTGGAGAAGAAATGCCGGGATATCGAAGACATGGTGACGAAGAGCCACACAATTCGCCAACGCATGCAAGGCGTGGGTGTTCTGAGTGAACAGCTCGCCAAGGATTTAGGTGTCGTCGGTCCCATCGCCCGCGGGAGCAATGTGCCCTATGATCTCCGGAGTGTTTCGCCGTATCTCTCGTATCGGGAGATCAAGGTAACGCCGGTCGTAGAGAAGGATGGCGATTGCTGGGCGAGGACTATGGTCACGGATTCAGAGAGCTCTACCAGTCCATAGACATCATCAGGCAGTGCCTGCCGCTGCTGGATAGCGCACCAGGCGACCTTTTTATCAAAGCCGGAGGCACTTCCTGACGGCGAAAACTTTACCTGTGTGGAAGCGCCGAGAGGAGAGCTCTTCTACTACATACGCGGGAAAAAGTCGAAGGAGCTTGATCGCGTCAAGATCAGGACATCGACCTACGCCAACGGATTGGGCCTGGTTCCGGTGATCAAAGGGATGCACCTGTCTGACGTAGGCATGATCACGATGACATTCGACCCGTGTATAGGCTGTTTTGACAGGTAAACGAAGTAAAGAAAAGCGACAATACCCCGGAATGGCGCCGGGACGGAAGTCATTTATGTTCGGCTTTCTTCCATCCTGAAGGGTATATTCCAGGCGTCATGACTACGGCAGCCGTTTCCATGACCTGTCCTTCGGTGGCCTTCATCATCTCTTCCGAGGTCATTTTAGCACGGCCGATGGAGACGACTTCGCCCATGTGGGTGAACACTGCGACCATGTCGCCGGGCATGATCCCGGTCTCCAGCTTGCTGATGCCCTGCACGCCCAGCGATGCGCCGCGGGCCAGGGCGTCGACGGCACTGTCCTTGATGACGATCTGGGCCAGGTCGCGGAGTGCGTACTCCATGGGGTAAATGCACTTGCGCATCGGGCCTTCTTCGCCGGTCTCTTTCCATATCTCGTAGGCGTCTTTCAGCGTGTGCAGCGTGATGAGCGACTCGTCCTCGCCGAAGGGGCCGCTACGGGTGCGCCGCAGCTCGTACATGTGGGCGCCGCTGCCGATGGCTTCGCCGATGTCATGACATAACTTACGGATGTAGGTGCCGGCCTCGCAGCCGACGATGAAAAGGACGTCTCTGCCGACCATCTCGAGGAACTTGATATAATAGATCGTGCGTTTGCGGACCTGTCGCTTAACGGCGGATACTAATGGCGGCCGCTGGTAAATGACGCCTACGAACTCGTCCATGATGCGCCGGGCCTTGCCTTCGGGGACATCACTCATGGAGGCGCATGACGCAGACGTATTCTTTGCCCGTAAGGAGCAGGACTCTGACGAGCCGGGTAGCGTCGCCAAGCATGGTGGGCAGGACGCCGGTAACGCGGGGGTCGAGGGTGCCGCTGTGGCCTGCTCGCTTGATGTGCAGGATGCCTTTGACCCAGGAGACAACCTCATGGCTGGTCGGCCCGGGCGGCTTATCGAGGTTGATAACGCCCTTCTCCAGCAGCTCAGGTATGGTCCGCTTGTAAGGGTCTTTGCCGTAGCCCTGTGCCGTATCGTTCGCCTTCACGAGCCATTCGCGCTGGACCGGGGCATGGGACATCATTGTCGCTTCAGCTCTTCCACGGCTTTGAAAATGATGTTCGAGACGCCGTGGGCATCCCATTTGCTTGTGTCAATGATCAGGTCGTAGCAGGACAGGTCGGTGAGATCGATCTCGTAGAAGGTCTTGTACCGTAATATCTCGCACTTCTGCCGGGTCTCGGTCTCGTCGAAGGCCCTGTGTACGGGGATTTCCTCCCGCTTCGCGATGCGTTCGGCGCGGACGCGCAGCGGCGTCTTGAGCCATATCTTGAGGTCGGCGTCGATGGTCCAGCCGGCGAGCCTGCCTTCTACGATCACGTTAGGGTGCTTCGTCGAAAGCTCCTTCTGGCGCTGGTCGATAGCCAGATCGATCGACTTGTCTGTTTCCGCGAGCTTGCCGAAGTCTTCCAGGGACATGCCCCGCTCGGCGGCGAGTTTGCGGAACTGCTCGCCTGCGGAGATGATGACGAAGCCGTATTTCTCGGCGATCTCTTTGGCGACGGACGTCTTGCCGGAGCCCGGCTGCCCGCTCAGTGTGATGATCATGAGGCAATCCCTACGTTAAACGCCTTTCGGACGACCTGGCTGATGCCGAACGAGCACAGCATCGACCAGACGATCCACCAGGGGAAGATGAAGAACGCGCCCTGCAGGAGCGTGACGGTACCCGCGAACGGGAACACCATCGTCAGGTCCGGGTGCTCGCTCAGGTACCAGTATGCCCAGAAGAACAGCGGGATCGAGATGATCATCAGGAAACCCATGGGCTTCAGCTGCTGCTTGGACAGTTGTGTCTGGTCCTGCATGCCTGCCATCTGCTCTTCCTGCAGTTTTTTGACCTTGGCCTTGTTGCCGGCGAGCTGGGCCTCACGCATCTCTTTTGACAACATCTGGTTCTTTTGCGTCACGCGACGCATCAGTTCCCAGTCCATGGTGTACTTCTGGATGAAGGTGGATAATACAGTGACAATTGCCGCGATGGCGAGGACGACGATATAGAAGGGCATGGTCGCAGTAATGGGAGCGACGATCACGTTTACAGTGCCTGCCACGATAGGCCGCACTTCGTTGGCCAGGAATATGGAGCCGAACATGATCAGGAAGCCGAAGACCAGTATGCCGTTCTCGATCAGGTTGAACAGTTTCTTCCGGGAGTCCTTCTTCGTCTGCTCCTTAGCGGCCTCGGGCTTTGCGGGAGTGGCTTTCTCAGGCACGATCTCCGGCTCTTTCGCCGGTACCTTAGATTCGAAGTTCTGGGGCCCGGCCTTGTCGGACTCCTGATTTGAGGGCTCCGGATTCGGGACGCCTGCGCCCCGTTTCCTGCCCTTTTTCTTATTATCGCTCATCGCTGTCCCCTCGTATATACTTGTAAATATAAGCTGGATGATATAAAAAAGTACGGCCGGTCACGCGAGCTCTTCGAGCGCGCTTATGACGTCGGCCTTGACTTCCTCGATCTCCCTGTCCCCGTCGATATCTATCAGGACGCCCTTCTTCTTGTAGTAGTCAAGCACAGGCTGGGTCTGTTTCTTGTACACAGCCAGCCGGTTCTTGATCGCCACTTCGCTGTCGTCGGCGCGCTGGTACAGCTCGCCGCCACAGGCGTTACAGACGTCTGCGACCGCCGGAGGGTTGAACTCGACGTGATATGAGGCGCCGCAGCCCTTGCATATGCGCCTGCCGGACAGACGCTTCACCAGCGCGTTCGTGCCTACGTCGATGTTGACGACGGCGTCGAGCTTCCGGTTCAGGTCGTCCATGATCTCGTCTAATGCCTTTGCCTGCGGTATCGTCCTCGGGTATCCGTCGAGCAGGAAGCCTTTCTTCGTGTCGGGCTCCTCGAGCCGGCTCCGGACCAGGTCGTTCAGGAGCTGGTCCGGGACCAGTTCGCCTTTGTCCATGTAAGACTTGGCCTTCATGCCCAGTGCGGTGCCTTTTTTGACGTTCTCGCGGAGGATGTCCCCCGTGGAGATGTGTGGTATGTTGAACTCTTCGGACAGGAACTTGGCCTGGGTGCCTTTACCGGCACCCGGCGGGCCAAAGAGGACGATCTGCATGCTCTCTCACTCCTCACCGAGGAACTTGCGTATGAGCGGATGCATTTCCATGAGCTGCTCGCTCGCCAGTTTCTCGTACAGCTGGTATATGATGCTCACGCACAGCAGCATGCCGGTACCGGACACAGCGCCCAGCACACCGAACAGGCTGGCTATCAGCGTGAGCAGGCCGACGAACGCGCCACCTATCACCGTGACCTTGGGGATGTAGCGCGACACGACCTTCTCGATCACCTGCTCGTTCCGGCGGAAGCCGGGGATTTGCATGCCGCTCTTCTGGATCTGCTTGGCCACGCGGGACGCGCCCATGCCCGTGGTCTCCACCCAGAAGATGGCGAAGATGATGCCGCCTGCGATGAGGATGAACGCATCGGTGAAGACGTGCAGGCCGATCTGCCATAGCTGGATACCCGGGTAGGCCTGGGCGGCCAGCGACGGCACCCAGTCAGGCATGCCCCCGATCGGGTTGATGTAGAACATCAGCCCGGAAACCGGTACGCCATTGCTATACGTGCCGAGCCAGTCGATGCCGAAGTTGTTATACAGGAACATGCCGACCATCTGAAAGTTCGCCTGCAGTGCCCGCACCAGGATCATCGGCAGGACCGATGCGTAGATGAGCTTGACCGGGAACTTGCCTCTCGCGCCCCGGACCGACGAGTGGGCCAGCGGGATCTCGATGCGCGTGGACTCGACGTAGACGACCATCAGGAAGATGGCGATCGTCGCGATCAGCGCCAGTATATTGCCCGAGTACAGGAAGGTGAAGATGTTATCCGGCGACAGCCAGTGGCCGACGCCGAAGGTCGTCACCAGCCAGTCCCATTTGAAGATAATTCCTATCGGCAGGTTCTCGCGCGGAATGCCGTTGATCGGCACGCTGAAGCCTAACGCAGACGTCGGGTACGGGGGCATCCAGTTGATGATGCCGCCTACCAGCGCCTGCGCGATGCCCGCGACGATGAACAGGCTGACGCCGCTCCCGATACCCCACTTGGACACGATCTCGTCCATGTAGAGGATGAGCACGCCGCCTATCGCGACCTGCAGGAATACTATGAGTGTAAGGACATCGGTGCCGATGCCCAGCGACTGGGCAATGCCCGGGTCCGTCTGTAGATAGCCTCCGAAAATCTGGGGAAGGGTCTCGACTATGATCATTACGAAGACCATCAGCTTTTGCAGTCCCTGGAAGATCGCCTGGTCCTTGGTCTCGGTGACGTCGAGCTTCAAGATTTCTGCGCCGACTAGCAGCTGCAGCACGATCGACGCCGTGACTATCGGCCCGATGCCCAGCAGGATGATGGAGCCGGTGGCGCCGGCGAAGATCGCACGGTATGCCGCCAGCACATCCTGGGAGCCTTTGCTCAGTCCGAACACGGCTACGTTCGACAGTATGAAATAGAGGACCAGTATCCCCACCGTCCACATCAGCTTCTTGCGGAAGTGGACGTGCTTCTCCGGCCGCTTGACGGCCGGGAGCTTGGTGAGGAACGGATGCAACCAGTCTTTTAAACCCTTCCTTTCAGATTCTGCCATTATGACACCTTTTTTATACGGTTCCGGTTATGCGGAGGTCTCTGTCTCTGATATGATTTGTCCGCCTTGCTCTTCAACTTTTGCCTTGGCCGATGCGGATGCAGTACCTACCGTTATCAGGTATTTCCTGGCGACACGGCCGGTACCGAGCAGCTTGTCGATGCCCAGCTCGTCCAGGTTGATGGCGATCTGGCCATCCTTCTCGGACGCATATCCACGCTCGACCAGACTGGGGGCCAGCTCATCGAGCTCGCCTACGTTGATGAACGAGACGTCGGTCTGGGTGACAAGAGGCCTCTTGAAGCCGTGCTTGCCGTACATCCAGCCTTCCTTCATTGCGCGGAAGGTGTGATGCTTGCATGCTCCGGCGTGCCCGCGGCCGCCACGGCTTCCTCCGCCCCTGCGGTTCTTGTGGGTGCCGCCCCCGCAGGTGCGGGAGCCACGGAAGGACTTATTCATTTGCTTGGTCATTTTGTCACCTCATTTTCTCGACGAGGGCAGATATCTCCTCGCCGTAGTTGCCCAGCGCGCCACCCTGCTGGAAGGTCCGCTTGATGCCAGCGTGTCCTTTCCTCGGCGGGTGCATCCGGAATACCGGGTTCAGGCCGGGCATGTCGCTCAGCTTCGCCTTGCCGGATACGACGGCCTCGGCGAATTCGCTGATGTTCTTGTAGTCCGAGTGGCCTGCGACGTACTCGTCTGTCAGCTTGTCGCCGCCGACGAGCTTGCCGCGGTTCTCGAGGATAGTCGTCAGGGTAGGGGCGTCGACCTTGCCGTACGCCACATAGTCCTTGGCAACCTGGATCATGCCCTTGTTGTTAGGGGTGTCCTCGATGACCACCGCATGGTTGATCTGGTTGAGCCGCAGCATCCGCAGCGTGTCCTTGATCTCGGGCCGGGTGTTGACCCCGCCCTTGAGCCTTATGATCACGTACATTACTGGGCTACCTCCTCTCTCTCCATCGTGCGCACAGTCGTCGTGTTCTGCAGTGCGTTATAGGTCGCGAGGGCGAAGTTGATGGTCGTCCTCGTCTCGCCTTCCGTCCTGCTCCACACGTCTTTGTACCCTGCCATCTCGAGCACCTTCTTCGCCGGGCCGCCTGCGGCCAGGCCGAGGCCTCTCGGCGCAGGGATGAGTACGACGGTCAGCGAGCCTGCCTTGCCCTCGACCTTCGAGGGCACGGTGTGGTGAAGCCCGCAGCCGCATTCCCATGAGCCGCAGCCGCGCTTGACCTTGATCAGGTTCAGCTTCGCGTTCTCGATGGCTTTGCGGATCGCCGGGCCGACCTGTATGCCCTTGCCCTCGGCGAGGCCGACGTAGCCGTTGCCGTTGCCGACGACCACGGTCGTTCGGAACTTGACCCTCCGGCCGGAGTCGGTCATGCGCTGGACCATGTTGATGTCAAGCACCTCATCCACGAGGTCCGGGATGAGCGTGTCGACGATCTGGTATTCCTTGATGGGCAGCCCGGAGTCGAAGGCTTCTTCGATCGTCCTGATCTTGCCCTCGGCCACCAGCTTGCCAAGGCGCGTCTTGGGAACCCATGCGGGCTCGTCGCGCCGGTAGGATGAGCCTCCACGCCCTTGTGATCCTCCACGTCTTTGTGCCATGTTACTCAGCTCCTCCGTATTCGGTGGTTAACTTCTTTTTCACTTCGTCGAAGTGCGCCGGGAGGTCTGCTGCCTTCAGGCCGCGCTTCTGGTACTCGGAGAAACTGCTGTTCGCGTTCCCCGCCACATGTTCGCCGCGGATGCGTTCATCAGAGGGAAACACTTCCTTGCTGCACGGCACGTTGAGCCCGGAGTCCACCGCGCCCTTCAGGGTCGCGTAGATCCTCGAGCCGGTGCGGTTCTCCCTGAGACCCATGTCGAGGATTGCCTCCTCGATGCCTGCTTTCTGGGCTTTGTAGCCGATAAGCATGCCGGTCAGGTATGCCGCGCTCGTGTTCTTGCCGGAGCCCTTGTAGCCGAAGTCCTTCGCCAGCTCCTTGGAGGTAGCGGATACGAGGACTTTGTCGCCCTCGGGCTTCGTTACGTATATCTGCGCGATTACCTGGTTGACCGTCCTGCGGACGACCAGCCTTGGCTTGCGGGATACGATGAGCTTGAGCCTCTGATGATAATCGGTCTTGCCTTCTCTCCGGCGCCTGAAGGCTACCTTGTATCTTGGTCCTGTTGCCATTGTTTACACCTCTTTCTTCTGCGCCGTAGCGTAGGCGATGGACGACTTCAGGTGAGCGACGTTACGGTATTCGCCACCCTTTGCCTTCCGGTAGAACTTACGGTACGTACCCGGTTCCATCTCCTTGTTGTCGCGGAGTCCCTTCAGCAGTTTCCTCTGCGCGCGGATCCGCTTCATCCACTGCTCCTTCTTCGGAGTGCGTGCGCCGGCTGCGCCCCTGCGGCTGCCATGGCCCTTACGGTGGCCCTTGGCCCTCTTCAGGTCGCGTGCCCTGGCCCTGCCGCGGCTGATGCCGACGATGGCCCGGCGCTTGATGACGCCTTCCTCGATGAGCCCGCGGATATCTTCCCGCGTGATCGCGGTCGCGATATCCTCGACCCGCTCGGGGTCCATCCAGACACGGGTCCGGCCGACCTTGAGGAGCTGGGATGCGAGTCTCTTCTGGTTAAGTAAATCAGCCATTTACTGCGCCCCCTCGAATGTGTTGAGCGGGTTGAGAACCTTGATTTGCTGCTCTTTCGCAATCTTCTCGATCGCGAGCTGCTTCTTCCTGCCCACGGTGCCGCCCATGCGGATGGCCTGGACCTTCGTGATGCCGGTGACGTCCTCCGGCCGGTAGACCAGGACTTCCTGGTAGCCGGACGGGTGGAACCCGTTCACTGCGGCAGGCGAGCCATAGCCGATCTTCACGTTAGCGCCCTTGGACTTCTTGTGGCTTCTCTTCTGCGAGTGGTGGCCCTTCGCCCGTCTCCAGCTCGGGTCGAGACACGCCTTCTTGTGCGAGTCGACACGGTTGAAGTGCGGGAACGATGCCTTGTTGGTCTTCCTCGCTTCGAGCAGCCTTCTTGTCTCCGGGTCCAGGTCCAGCGTGGATTCCTCTACGGGCCTGGGGAGCGGCCTGGGCTTCGCCATCGGGGTTGCCGCCTTTGCGGACTCCTTCCGGACACCCTTGACCTTCTTGGCTTCGCCGGCGGCCTCTGCCTTAGCCTCGGTGGTCTCTTCGACCTTTGCCTCGGTGGCTTCGGTCTCTTCCGCCTTCACAGCCTTTGCAGACTTCTTCGTCGTTGCTTTGGGCTTCTTCTCGGCGGCGGCCTTCTTGCCGGTCGTCTTCTTTGTTGCTTTCTTCTTCTCCTCTGCCATAATCACGCCTTCCTGGTGATGTATATGCCGTCCTGGAACACTCTCGGGTCTCGCTTGCGGATCTTGCAAGCCTGCTCGATGTTCGCGGCGGTCTGGCCGACGTCTTCCTTGCTGGCGCCGGATACTACGAGTTCTGCGCCCTGGATGGCGACCTTCGTGCTGCCAACGATGTTCGCGGACCTCGCCTTCCTCTCGCCGAGGAAGTTCCCGATCGATACTTTGTCCTTGCCTTCGACCTTCACCTGGATCGGGAAGTGGGCGTAGACGACCTTCATGTGATACTCATATCCCTCGGACACGCCCGTCACCATGTTCTTCACATGTGATGCGTAGGTGCCGACGGTCGCCTTGGTCTGCTTGTCGTCCTTTTTGGTCTCGACAAAGACCTTGTCGCCGTCCACTTTCAGGGCGATGCCCGGAAACCTGAACTCGCGGGCGATCTGTCCCTTCTGACCCTTTGCGGTCAGAGTTGCACCGTTTATCGTGACGGTTACACCCGTGGGGACTATAATTTCTCTTAGTTTCTCTGCTGCCATGTCGTTTCCCTCGTGCTCAGTATACGTAAGCCAGGATTTCGCCGCCGATGCCCTTCTTCGCCGCGTCGTAATGGGACATGACTCCCTGGGACGTGGTCAGGATCAGCGTGCCGAAGTTCCTTGCGGGCAGATATCTCTTCTCCCACTTTTCCATTTCGGCCTTGCCGACCGAGAACCGCGGCTTCACGACTCCGCACTTGTTGATCTTTCCGATTAGACGTACTTTCAGCATCCCTGCCTTGCCGTTGTCGACGAACTCGAACTCGCCGACGTAGCCCTGGTCCTGCATGACTTTCAGGACGTTGCCAATGATCTTGGAGGCGGGATCTATCATGCAATCCCGTTTGCCGGTTGATTCAGCGTTCTTAATAACGGAGAGAGCGTTTGCCAGTGGATCCATTAAAACCATGATCTCGACCTCACTCGTATTTGACGAACCCCATGTCGGGGGCTATTTCACGGAAACACTGCCTGCATACATACACGCCGTACTTCCTGACGAGCGCCTGCTTGCGGCCGCATCTGCGGCACACGTTTGCGCCGCGTCCGAACTTCTTGCCAGATCTCTCCATTATTTGACCTCCACGCCATAGTTCTTCGATATATAAGCGATCGAGTCGTCCTTGTTAAGCTTGTGGCCTGACGGGACTTTCTGCTTCTGGATGCGCCTGTGCTTGATCCGGTAGCCCGGCCGCTCCACGGCGACGATGACGTCCATGCCGTAGATGCCGATCTCGGGGTCGTACTCCATGCCCGGGAAGTCAGTGTGCTCCTCGATGCCGAACGCGAAGTTACCGGTCTCGTCGAACCTGCTGGCATCGATGGACTTGTTCATGATGCCGAGCGCGGTCGTCAGAAACTTCTCCGCACTGTCTGAGCGGAGCGTGACTTTGCAGCCGATGGGCTCGCCCTTCTTGATGTTAAAGCCCGGAAGGGTGCGCTTCGCGAAGGTCCTGACCGGCTTCTGGCCGGTGATCTTGGTCATGATCATTTCGGCGTTGGACAATTTCTTGCCCGACTCGCCTACGCTCATGTGGACCGTTACCTTGGAGACCCTGGGGATGGACATTACGTTCTCGCTCATGCCCCTACCCCCTCGAGTGCCGGCGTGTCCTTGCCGATGACAAAGATGTACGGCTCGATGGTCTCGAACTCGCCTGTCGCGGTCGTGATGATGACCATGTTGGGCGAGCTGCTCCTGACAACCTTGATCTCCTTGAGCTTGCCGATCGCTCCGGCGTGCTTGCCGTCCGCGACGAAGACCAGGCTGCCGACGCCGTAGTTAAGGTGCTGGTCGATCTTGCGCTCGGGCACCTTGATGAGGATCGAGTCCTTGGTCTTGTAGTCGTTGGACGCCAGCAGGGTCGTGCCGTCGTGCAGGTTCAGCTGGGTCTTGCCGTCGCGGACCGTCGTCTTGTTGACGATCTTGCACAGCTTCGTGGACGCGTCCTTGATGGGGACGAGCAGGAACTTGCCGTTGTCGCCGATCATGACGCGATAGTTCGCGTTGATGGTCGGGATCGAGATGGTGTCGAACATGCCCACCATGAACCGGTGGTCCTTGCGGACCCGGCCGTCGACGAGCACTTTGCCTTCCTGCATGATCTGCTTGATCTCCTTGCTTCTGTCCGCAAGGTGGAGCAGGTCCCTCAGGACTACCACCAGAGGCATTCCGCGCTCCTCTGAGTGGGCTCCGGGAGTGGGCTTGACGACCCACTTGGAGGTCTTACGGGTGATGGGCCACGTGCGCGGTGCCGCGACCCTCTTTAAATGATTGCTACCTGTCATTACTGAGTCCTCTCCAGTGACGCTACCCTCTTCTTGTCGTCGAGGTTTAGCCTGGTGATCAGCAGGTTAGACGGGTGAATAGGCCTGGGCTCTTCCTTGCCGTCTGCCTTCGCGACGGAGATGCCCTCGATGATGACCTGCTCGCGCTTGACGTCGATGTCCCGGACTTTGCCCTCGACACCGGCGTGGTCGCCCCTCATGATCTTCACTGTGTCGCCGACCACGACGCGGGCGCTGCGCCCGTATTTCTTGGTCAGTTCTTCGCTGAGCCTGCAGCCCATGAATGTGCTGCGGACGTGTAACGGCGCGTTGTACCTGAATTTACGCTGCTTGCGCGGCTGTGATGAAGTAACCATAATCAGCACCTCACACAATGATCGTCGCGGTCGAGCCAATCTTGGCGAACCTTTCGGCGACCTCTCTCGCGACCGGGCCCTTGATCTCGGTGCCCTTCGGGTCGTTGTTCTCGTCGACCAGCACGCAGGCGTTGTCATCGAACGAGACACGCATGCCGTTGGGCCTGCGGTACTCCTTCTTCTGGCGGATGACCACGCAGCGGACGATCGTCTTACGCATCTCGGGGGTGCCCTTCTTGACGGAGCCGATGAAGATCTCGCCGATACCGGCGGCCGGCATCCTGTTCTTCCTGCCACGGTACTTCAGCACCGAGATGATCTCTACGAGCCTGGCGCCCGTGTTGTCCGCGACATCCAGCCTCGTGGCTGTGTGGACGGACCTCGGTACCTTCGCTTTTATTGCTCGCATTACTTAGCCACCTCCACGATGACGAAGGTCTTCGTCTTCGAGAGAGGCCTGCACTCGGCAATGACCACTTTGTCACCCGTCTTTGCGTTGATGCAGGGCGGGTTGTGGGCATGGAGCTTGGAGCGCCGCTTCTCGTACCTGTCGAACTTCAGGTCGCGCTTTAAATATTCGCGCTGCACCACTACCGTCCGGCTCATCTTGTCGGACACGACCATGCCGTCGAGCAATTGCCCGCGCACGGCGAGGTGTCCGTGGAAGGGACAGTTGGGGTCGTTGCACTCCGCCTGTGGTGCCTTCACGTTCAATCCTATGTCTTTCACCATGTTCTCTTCCTCTTATATTGGGGTTAACCGGAAGACCGGTCACTTCCCTTTCCGTTTCCGCTTAGGAATCCGGTTTTCGGGTTGTGATTGTAATAAGTCCCCTCGGACTCTCACGCGGCGGCCGTCGGGTATCGTAAAGACGAACGAGCAGCACGATTTGGGGACTTTGACCTCGTGTTGCCCATTCCCGATGACCAGCATGTTCTTCGTCTCGTCCACGACGGTACCGGAAACCAGGTAAGGCGGCGTTTCCACCTGTACCGGGAGCCCGATCAGCTCGTGATAGACGATGTTCTCCGGCGTGATGTCCATATCTGAACCCCTGCAATCAGATTTATAGTTTTCCTGCGCAGGGGAATTATTTGACGTCAATCGAATCAGGCAAGTACCCGATCGTCTCCAGGATTTCCCGGACTTTCGCCCGGTGATCGCCCTGGAGCTCGATGGTTGTCTCGCGAATGGTACCGCCGCAGGCGCATTTCGCCTTCAGGAGGCTCGAAAGCTCCTTCAGGTCGATGCCCCTGTCGTCGATGCCGGATACGATCGTCGCCAGTTTGCCGAAGCGCCTCTTGTCAGTCGATATCCTGACTCGCTGGGACTCCTTGGCGATCTCTTCGCATATGCAGAGTTCGTCCGGGAGCCCGCACTTGTCACAGACAGACACTTAGCGCTTCTCCTCCTTCGCTTGCTCGTTCTGGATGGTCAGGATGCGTGCGATCGTGCGGCGGAGTTCCCGGATTCTGCCCGGGCTCTCCGGCGCGCCGCCGGTGGCGGTGATCGCGCGCTGCTTGAGGAGGTCATTACGCAGGTCCTTGAGCTGTTTCTCCAGGTCTGCTTCCTTCATGGTCCGGATGTCCTTTGACTTCAGTATGGCCATTACGCTTCCCTCTTCGGCTCTTCGCTCGGGGCCTCGGTCTTAGCCTCGGCCTTCGGCTCTTCAGTCTTCTCGCCGCCCTCCTTCCTGGGAGGCCTGCTGCGCGGGGCCCGCTTCGGCTTCGGGGCGGGCTTCGCCTCGCCTGCGGCTGCCGGGGTCGCTGCCTCTGCTGCCTGGGACTCGGCGATGATCTTCTCTACTTCCTGTGCGGTGGTCTCGGTCTGGACCGGGACGGAGGCTGCTGCCTTAGTCTCGGGCTCGGTGCCGACGGCAGGGGATACCTGCTGCGCGACGACCGAACCGACCGGGGCTGCCTTGGGCGTCTCGATGGCAATCTTGTCCGGGAGCACTGCTCCGGGCGGCATGATCCTTACCTTGACGCCGATGATGCCAAGCTTCTTCTTGGCACGGGCGTAGCCCACATCGACGAGCTCTTCGACAGGCTTGCCGCAGTGCTTGATGTAGCCCGCGACGAACTTCTCGGTCCTCTTCCTCGGGCCGGTCAGCTTGCCTGCGATCACGATCTCGACGCCCATGGCGCCGGAGTCCATGATCCGCTGGAGCGTGGACTGTCCCGCCTTACGGAAGTACCAGCCCCTCTCGAGGGCGTTGGCCAGCCTGCTCGCCATCATCTGGGCGTTCAGCTCGGGCCTCTTGACTTCCTGCACGTCGATCTGCGGGTTGTCCATCTTGAACCGCATGTCCAGGTCTTTGGTGTACCTGCGGATGGACTTGCCTGCCTTGCCGATGATCATTCCCGGCTTCTCGGCCCTGATCGTGATCTGGGTTCCCATGGGGGTCCTGTTGATCTCCATGCCGCCGTACCCGGCGCGCTCGAGCTTCTCGAGGAAGAACTCGTCGATCATGGCCTTCTTGAAGCCCTCTGCTACGAACTTCTTCTCTACTGCCAAACTAACGCACCTCTCCTAAGACTATCTCTACCGTCACGGTCTCGATGTTCCATGGGGTAGCTCTTCCCATCGCACGGGGCATGATGCCCTGGATTACGCGACCTTTCTGGGAGGTGGCGTGTACGATTGACATGTTCTCGGGCTCGAGGCCCTTGTACTCTGCGTTCGCTTCCGCGTGCTTCAGGAGCTTGAGGATTTCCTTGCTCGCCTTCACCGGGTAGCGGCCGCTGCCCCAGCCTGTCTGGTGGCGCTTGTGGCCGACGTTCCTCGCGAACCTCTTGAACGGCACGGACTCCTTCTTGGCGATGACGTTCTCGAGGAACGCCTTCGCGCGGGTGGTCTTCATGCCGCGGATCTGCCTGAGTACCTCTACGCAGTGCTTAGGGGAGACGTTGATCTCGTAGCCCATCGACTTCGCGGTGGTAGCCGGGTCATATTGTGCTGTATACTCTATTTTCGACATCTTCATCTCTCCTTACTTCAGCGGCACGTACTTGCTGCCTCTGGTTGCACCGATACCGGCCGAGCCGTGGTTGACGCCCTTCCGGGTCAATGCGAACTCGCCCAGGTAATGCCCGACCATCTCGGCAGTGGCCTCGAACGATTTCCAGTCCTTGCCGGTGTGGATCTCGAACGTCACGCCTACCATCTCCGGGAGAATAATCATGTCCCTCAGGTGGGTCTTGACCTTCATATTGCCTGCCTTGATGTCATCGAGCAATTTCTGGTGCTCCGGGCTGAACTCGCGCTTGATCTTCCGCCTCTGGCGGGCGGGGAGCAGCTCGGCGATCTTGTTCAAATCCATTTTCTTCAGATCTGCGATGTTATAGCCCCTGTAGGTGAACTCTTCCTTCCTCTTCGGGAGCCTTCCCGCATTCTTAGACTGCTTTGATACCATTATCGCAACTCCTTACTTGTGTCCGACTCCGGTCCTTCTCGCCGCTATGCTTCCGACCTTCCTGCCGGGCGATGTGTGCCTGCCAACGGTCTTGGGCCTGCCAGGGTGCTGACGGCCGCCGCCACCGAACGGGTGGTCTACCGCGTTCATGGCCACGCCTCTGACGACGGGCCACTTGGTGGCCTTGTTGGCCATCTTGTACCACTTGGTGCCGGCCCTGAGGAACGGCTTCTCTGTCCTGCCTCCGCCTGCGACGATGCCGATGGTGGCCCTGCACTTGGGGCTCAGCCACTTCATCTCGCCGGAGGGCATCTGTACTACGCTTCTCTTCGCCTCGTGCGCAACGAGGATGGCAGATACGCCGGACGAGCGCGCGAACGCGCCTCCGTCGCCTGGCTGCGACTCGATGTTGCAAATCGGGCAGCCTACCGGGATCTTGCCCAGCGGGAGCGTGTTGCCCGGCTTGATCTCCGCCGCGATGCCGATGGAAATCTTGTCGCCTACGCCAACGCCCTCGGGGGCCAGGATAAGCTTGTCTTCGCCGTTGCCGAACTTGACCCTGATGATCGGGGTGTTCCTGGCGGTGTCGTGGACGACCTCGGTGATGATGCCGTCGATGGTCTCGTCGCCGAAGGTCTTGATGTGCTCCAGGTTCGCCTTGAAGCGAGACGAGGTCGCACGGTATGTCGGGGTGCCTTTACCCCGGTTTTGTGACATTAATCGCTTTCCCATGTTCAGTCCTCCTTCACCGGGATTAGAAGACACCCAGTCTGCTCGCGATCTCTTCCGCAGAATTTTCGGGTGCGAGCGTCACGATCGCCTTCTTGCCTCCACGCGGGGTGATCTGGGTCGTAACTTTGACCACCTTCACGTTGTACATCTCCTCCACGGCCTTGCTGATCTGCTCCTTGCGGGCGTTCATTTCGACCATGAACTGGAGCGTGTTGTTCTTGTCGAGCGACAGGGTCGCCTTTTCCGTGATGAACGGGTACTTGATGACCATCATCTTATATGACCTCCGTCAGCAGCTTCATTGCGCCTTCGGTCCAGAGGGTCAGACGGCCTGCGTGGGTGCCCGGCGCGAGCATCTCGGCGTTGAGCTCGTCGATCGTTGCGACGTCCATGCCCGGGATGTTCCTTGCGGCCCTTCCGATGCCGTTGTCCTCTGCGATGACCAGCAGGAGACCGATCTTCTTCTTGTAGTACCGGCCCCTCATCTTGCCCCTGCCTGCCCGGACCTGCTTCTCGCTGGCCCTGATCAGGTCTGCCTCGAAGCCCATTGCGGCCAGCACATCGACAACTTCACTGGTCTTGTTAAGAGACTGGATCTCGTCGTCGACGACTACCGGGAACGGGCCCTCGTACTTGTATCCGCGTGCCTTCACGAGCTCCGGGTTGATGGTAGCCGCGACGGCGGAGCGGATGGCCTTGAGGCGCTCCTTGTCGTTGATCTTTTCAGTGTAAATCCTGTGCGGGTTAGGCCCGTGGGATGCACGGCCGCCCTTGGCCTGCGGCACCACGACAGCCCTGCTGCCGTTCTTGAGCCTGGGCACATGTGCTGCGCCCCTGCCGCTGCCCCAGCTGTGGCCGGAAGACAACGTGCCTGCGGTCCTGTCGGGACCGTACTGCTGCAGCCTGTTAGCCTGCGCTGCCAGCACTGCTTTCTTGATGATATCCGGCCTGTAGGGCTCGCTGAAGATGTCCGGAACGGATATCTCTGCCGAATTCTTACCGGATTTGGATAATACTTTTACCTGCATGTCTCATCTCTCCTTAGCCCTGCTTTGACCGCGTACTGATGTACGTAACCTCAGGCGCCTGCTTGGGCGTCTGCTTGGGGCGCACTGCCGGCCTGATCCTGATCATTCTCTTGATCGGGCCCGGGATGCTGCCCTTGAGGACGACGAACTCTGTGCGGAGTAAGCCGTAGTGCAGGAAACCGCCTGCCGGGTTTAACTCCTCGGGCTTGTCGCCCAGCTTGATGATCCTCTTGTTATATTCAGTGCGCTGGTGGTAGCCGGTCTGGCCGAGCTGCGGGACCTGCCACCTGATGCGGTGCGGGTTCCACGGGCCGAGAGTGCCGATGTGCCTTCTCTTGCCGGTCCTTGCGTGCTTCCTCTTCTGCATGGATACGCCCCATCTCTTGACGGGACCCTGCACGCCCTTACCCTTGGTGATCGCGCTGATGTCGACTAACTCGCCGGGTGCAAAGACGTCCTTGATGCTGACTGCCTTGCCCATCAGGGACTTGGCAAACTCGAACCTCTTGGCGATGTCTCCGCCGCCGATGCGGTTCTCGAGCAGCTCGGGGACCTTCTTCGCGACGCCAGTGACGTCGGTGGTCCTGGTGTACGTGAGCACACGTACGTCCGCGACCCTGCCCTTCGTGATGAACTCGGCGATCCTCGCCAGCTCGTCGTCAGTCTTGTGGCCGTCCTTCTTCAGCGGCATGAGCTTTGCTAAATCCTTACCGTCGTTGGTCCATGCTTCCGCGAGGACCTTCTTGCCGTACGGGCCGTCGTCATAGATACGAATGCCCGCCACGTGCATCTGGGGTGTCTCCACGATGGTGACCGGGATGGATATTTCCATTCCCTCGGTAACGCTGTGCGGACGGTCATCGACCATCACTACGTGGGACATACCCGCCTTGAATCCGACAAATCCTTGAATCCTCGGCTGGTCGCCAAGCTCCGCCCAACTCCTGTACTTGGGCTTCTCGCTTCGCGCCCGAACCCTCGGGCTGAACCCGAGAGAACCACGCCTTGGCTGGTGTGGGTGACTCATTGTTGTGTTTCCTCCTTCTAATTTGGGAAATAGGCTCTGGCTTTGTCAATCGCCAGGTATCGTATTTCAGATACTTACGCTGTAATGCAGTTCCTGATACTGCCAGCGCATTTTATCAATGCGCCGTACCATGCCAGGTTGAGGAGGCCAAGCGTTATGAAAACGGCTTCCTCCGTGCGTACCGTGGATGCACCCTGACCGGGCACCGCATTCACCACGTAACTGGAATGATCCTCAAGCTTGTGTCCTTCGTCAAGTAAGATAACATCCAGTCCTTTAGAGGGGCTGCCGAACGCGACGGATACCTTATCCCTTTGCTTGGCGCTTGCGCCTATCTCGGATAACGTATTCAGGTCCAGGACTCTGCCTTTCGCTGACGTGGCTATCCTTAAGCCATCGGCTTCCGTCAACGCGTCGTGAAGCGAGCTTTTAGCCCTTACTTCGTAACCCCAGTAGGATGGGATGTCCTTCTTATTCACGATTTGAACTTCCGGGACTTTGCCCGAATTACTTCGCGAACAGATTCTGACCGATATGCGCTCCCCTTTCTTCAGAACCCTCCGGGGATTCTCAACGGGGAATGGGCTGTCGCTGCCGACATCGACCCAGACGCTCCTGTCAGACCCGACACTGGTCACAATACCTTCTCGGTATTCCGATTCGTCTGTTACAGTATGAGATGGTATGCGCAGCGGTGGAATGACCCCGGCGAACCGGAGCGCGTCCTGCATGGGGAATAGCGCCTTTCTCAGATACTGGGGCGTTTCCGCATATCGCAGAACGGTACTTATAAACCTCGTGTCATCGTGCCCTTTCGTGTGATATATTACTATATCGTCGACCCGGAATATCGCCGCAGCACGGGCAATCTGCCCGACCTTGTACGTCTTGATCCTGGGATCAGGGCTTTCCTCCGTATAAGAGGAAGGGATGAGCAGGCTTACGAGCGTCTTTCCACGGTTGACACTCATACAGTCCTCATACTTGGGAATCTTAAACAGGATTGAATGTATATAAATGTTGTGCAGTGAGATGGCCGGTCAGGTGGATATACAGGCGCCATAGTTTTAAATTGCCTCGTTAATTTAAACCCGGATTAATATATAATCAATTATATGATCAGGTTCAGGTCGATCAAGGCCAAGTCCGTCGCCTTTACGCTATTGATTATGCTCGTGCCGGTGATCATACTGGGCACTCTCGGCACATTATATTATCACGACGTCATCAGGCAGAACGTCCAGAACGACTACATGGAAGAAGCCCGGACCATCGGGGCGCTGACCTCCAACTTCCTGGACCGCTCCGTGCTTGAGGTGGAGGCGCAGTCCGGGCGGAGCGCGCTGATCAACGCCCTGGACCGGCAGGACGTCGCCGCCCTGGACGACCAGACAGACAAGATCAACGATGCCATGTCCCATTATTACTGGGTCTACGTGACTGACACATCCGGCCGCGTGTTGTCAAGCAGCCCGTATGGCCGCCTGGCGGGAAAAGACCTGAACGACAGCCCGTATATCTCCGGGCCCCTGCGTACCGGTAAAACCGTCGCCGGACCTCAGACCCTGGACGCCACGACCGGCCGGCTGACGACCTTCGTCGGCACACCCGTCAGGAAGAACGATACCATCATCGGCGTCCTCGTCGGCGCCCTCGACGTCGACCAGTTCACCGGCATTCTCCAGGGCGCCCGGTCCCTCGTGCCGCTCCAGTCCATCTACCTCGTGAACCAGAGCGGCCAGGTCGTCTTCAGCCATAATAAAACGGACGTCATCTCGGGCATGAACCTCTCATCCGCGGCGGCCGTGCAGAAGGTCGCCCGGGGAGAGGAGGGGTTCGACGATCACGGGAACCTCACTAAAGGGGACACGTGGATGGTCGCTTACTCGCCCGTGCCCGGGTACCCGCTGGGAGCCCTGATCGCCATGCCGGACAGCGCGATCGACCGGCCGATCAACGACGCTACCATGATGATGGCGCTGGCCATACTCATCCTGGCCGCGCTCGCCGCGGGCCTGGCCCTGGTCATGAGCAACTCTATGACCGGCCCCATCCAGCGCATTTCGACCGCAGCCGAGAAGTACATGCCCGGCATGGACCTGAGCCAGTACCTCCCCTACGACCGGGAAGACGAGCTGGGGCATCTCGCCCGGGCTTTCAAGGACATGTCCGAACGCATCACGAACGCCCGGGAGAAAGTCCTCGGGGAGAAGAAGCGCTCGGACACGTACGTCGATGTGATGGGCCACGACATCAACAACCTGAACCAGATCATCCTGTCGAACCTGGACCTTGCACAACAAACAGGCAGCCTGGACGACCGGCAGCGAAAATTCCTTGACGGCGCAAAACAGGCCGTCAGCGACAGCGCGGCGATCATCCGGGACGTGAAGGCGGTCCAGGCTGCGACAGCAGGCACAATGCAGCCCCGAAAGGTCGATCTCGACGATGTCCTGCAGGAATGCATAAAGGAGGTGCCTCGCCCGGAAAATCGGCGGATCAGCTTCAGGTATACTCCGCACAAAGGCAGGATCGTGAACGCAGTCCCGGAAATCAAGCGCGCCTTCTGTAACGTCATCGATGAACGGGCCAGGGATGCGAGCGTCTCGATAGACATCGACATCGACGTGAGCGAAGCTACGACCGACGGAAAGAGGACATACGTCACGACCATCAGCGATGACGGGCCCGGCATCCCGGACAACGTCAAGGAGATGCTGTTCACCCGTTTCCAGCAGGGCTCGACCGTGCCGCCCGGCAAAGGCTTCGGCTTCTACACCGCCAAAGTGCTTGTGGAAGCGTCCGGCGGCACGATCAGTGTCGGAGACAGGGTCCCGGGCGATTACACGAAAGGTGCGAAGGTCGTGATCACGCTGCCGGCAGCCACGGAAGGGGAGGGGTCGTAAAGCCTTGGCACTGAAATGGGACGGGGGCGTCGCCGTGGTGGACGATGAAAAGGCCCTGAACGACCTTCTCGTGATGATGCTGAAGATGAACAGGGATACCAGTCTGCTTTACCGCCTATGACGGCCCCGAGGCAGTCCGGAAGTACCGGGATGGCCACCCGAAGCCGGAGATCGTCATCATGGATTACCGCCTGCCCACGTCCACGGGCGTCGAGGCGATGAAAGAGATGCTGCAGACAGACAGCAAGGCGAAATTCATTTTCCTGAGCGCCGACTCGAGCGCAGAGGACGAGGCCATCCAGGCCGGGGCAGTGATGTTCCTGATGAAGCCCGTGAGCATGAAGGACGTGATCGAAGCAGTGGAAAAAGTTGCAGCAGGGGACACGGGCGGGATGCCGCGTTCCGATCGAGAGCCTGAACAGATAATGGACAGGAGATGAGCCGGGAAATCCTGCGCTGAACTTTAAATACTGGCCGGACTGAGTTTCGACGGTAAGGTAGTGAATAATGGGTGAGAAAAAACGCGCCGACTTCTACGTAGACGTAATGGGCCATGACATCAATAACCTGAACCAGGTAATCCTGGCCAACCTCGAGCTTTTACAGGAGTCCAACCGCCTTGAGGACATCCAGAACCAGTACCTGGATGACGCCATCCTGGCTACGAAGGACTGTGCCAGCACGGTGAAGAACGTCAGGACCCTGCAGAAGATCGCTGTGGGGGCCCGTGGAATCCCGCGACGTCAACCTTGACCGGGCCATACTGGAAAGCATAAGAGACACTTCCCGGCCAGCTGGATAAGAAAGTTTCTATCAGGTACACGCCATTAAGGTGCCGCCGGGGAAAGGCATGATGGTAAAAGCATTGCCAGAACTGAAGCTCGCGATCTGCAATCTCGTCGGCAACGCGATTAAATACTCCAGCCCGGAAGTGCACATCGACATAGCAGTGAGCGATATGACCACGGCGGCCGGCAGGAGGTGCCTCGTCACGACTATGACCGATGACGGCCGCGGGATACCGGATAAAGTCAAAGATCTGTTTACCGGGAAGCCCGGGCAGGACGCGAACTGTGCTGCACGGGCAGGGGCTGGGGCTGTTCACGGCGAAGGCCCTGGCGGAGGCGTCCGGCGGATGGCTGAAGGTCGAGGACCGGGTGCCCGGCGATTATACGAAAGGTACGAAGGTAACTATTGCCCTCCCTGCGACGGAGGGTACCTGAGATGGGGTCCGGAGGTTACAGGTGCGGGGTGGCTATTGTCGATGACGAGAGGTCACTCGTCGAGATTTACCAGAAGCTGCTGGAGATGAGGGGGATACCTGTTTGTTTTGTAGCGTATGACGGGGAAGAGGCGCTACGGAGGCTGGGGGAGCATAACCCGGGGCCGAGGATCATTTTGATGGACTACCGCATGCCGATCATGAACGGTATCGATGCGATGAGACGGATTTTGAAACTGGAGCCGGACATGAAGGTTATTTTCATTAGCGCGGACGGGAGTGTGAGAGAAGCGGCGCTAGAGGCGGGGGCGGCGTTGTTTATTCAGAAACCGGCGAGTATTAAGGAGATTTTGAATGCGGTGGAAAGTGTGGGGGCGATGTAGGGGAAGAGCGGCTGTTTTTTATGCTAGTGAAGCATGCCCTTGTTCGGGCTATGCGACCCCTGTCACGCTCGCCAAGGGCGCCAGGTAGCCAAGAACGTCGAGCGTTTTGATTTGTTTTATTTCGGCCGGGCGAGACGGGGTTTGTAAGAGTAAAGGCTGTGACGCACAGCGATGGCACTGATATGCGACCCATGACAGCCCCGGGCCCGGGAGGCTAAGGAGTACATGTAGACGAAGGAGCGAGCGGGGGCGAAAGAGGCAGATTTAAAAACGGAACCAACGATATATTTAAGTAAAAGATATACAAAGTATATCCTGTAGATAGCTTTGAATGATTTCCAAAATCTTCCGATAAAATATACAGTCCATGCTATCCAGGCATTAGCTGAAAGAGTCCAGATGGAATTGGAGGATATTGAAGAAGTGGATCACTTCGTAAAAACCGCAAAAATAATTAAGGCGGCCGGAAAGGACGGTAACACAGGGATCTTGCAGAGTAAAATCGGGGACGATAAAGTCCGGTTCGTTTACACTATTCGCAAAAATTTTCCGACGAATGAAGATACAATCTGGATAATAACGGTGGAGGTATGCAAGTGAGCAAATGTCCAATATGCAGTACGCAAATGAAAAAAGAACAAAAGGAGCTTGAGAAAGGCACTTTTGTCGAAGTCGACGTATGCCCGAAATGTAAAGATGAATGGGTCGATTCAAAGAATTTTTCATCGGTTTATAAGTTCTTCAGGCGCAGGACGTTTAAGATTGGCGGAAGCCTGGCAGTCAGAATACCTAAAGAGATCGCCGATCGTTTAGAATTAAAAGAAGGTACGCCGATTGAATTCGATCTCAAAGATAACAAGATAATAATGGAAGCTAAAGCCAGCTAATGAATCAGAGATATTAAACCAGGAAGAAAATGGCTCC
>CAWBVA010000008.1:0-43275 GCA_963792125.1 uncultured Methanocellaceae archaeon | reverse complement strand
AGCATGACCACGAACCTGGCACCCTTCGTGTGGTCGCCCGCTATCCGGTCCTCGACCCAGACCCGACCATGGAAACTTCCCACGAGCGACTTGACCAGGTACAGACCCAGCCCCATGCCCTTCGCTTTATCGGTCCTTTCAGAATCCGGTTAAAAATCTTACCCTTAAACTCGTCCGGGACACCCGGTCCGTTGTCCTCTACGGATATCCGGCAATACTGGCCGCTATTATCCCCAACGACCTCCAGGTATATTATAATGTCCGCCCGGTCTCCGGTGTGCTTGATCGCGTTACTCACCAGGTTGGCGAACACATCGTGTAACAATTCGTTCGCCCCGACATAACAATGCTCGCAACCGTTCAGGTTCAGCATGACAGCCTTGTCAGGCACCGCCCCGAACTCCCTCCGCACATCCGCGAGCACCTTCGCCACATCGACCGGCTCGATCTGGAACACGCCGTCATTGAAGTTTCTGCAGCTTCCTTACGTTCCTGATAAGCCGGGCGCTCCGCTGCAGCACCTCGATAGGCTTGTCCAAAAACTCGCCCTCTCCGGCTTCCGGGTGCAAGTCCCTGGCCAATTCCAGATACCCGAGAGCGATCTGGTGCATGTTGTTGATGTCATGGCCCATCAAATCAAGGTAGAGCTCAGCCTGGGCCTTAGCAGCCTTTAACTCTTCCTCCGCCCGCTTGCGCTCGGTGATGTCGAAGATCGTGGCAATAACCGTCGGCTGGCCTTGATAGTCGATCATCGCGGCCGAGAACTCTGCCCACAGCGTCTCGCCGCCCTTTGTCAGAACCTTTATCTCGTAGCGGGAGGGTACAGGCAAGCCTTGCTGCCGCGCATGCCCCCGGCTCCGCACCAGCTCCTGAGAGTCCGGGTGCACAATGTCCCAGTAGTTCATGGCCAGCAGCTCGTCCTTCGAGTAGCCCAGGGCTTTTTCTATCATCGGGTTGACGTAGATGAACTTGTCGCTCCTGAAGAGCACGATACCCGCCCGGGTCGTCTCGACAAGTACCCAGAACTTTTCCTCGCTCTCGCGCAACGCCTCCTCGGCCCGCTTGCGCTCGGTCATGTCGTAAAATATCGCCAGGTTCAGGTCGCCGATGGAGGAGAAATAGCACAAAACGTGTTTTTTCGTGCCGTCCTTACAGGTCACGGTGGCTTCCTGCGGGGCTATGCTCGTCCTGTTTTCAACTGCTTCGTCAACAGCTTTGTACCATATCTGCTTCACGTACTCCCTGTAGTCCTCATCCGGATAGGCAAGCGGCCACCACTCGTTCACGCTGGGGATATCCTCGATGGTGTATCCGAAAGTTTCGACGAACTTTTTGTTGACGGAATAGTTCCTGCTCTCCTCGTACACCACCATGGGCACTGGCGATGCTTCGATCATCATCCGCAGGTGTTCCTCGTCCCGGACAAGCAGTTCCTTGCCCTGGCGTTCGATCTCTATCTGCTTCTCCTGCAACTCTTTACGTAGAGACTCAACGCGCTCTTTCTGGTCATCCAATTCCAGCAAGGTCTTGAATATGTCATTCTCATCCTTCCCCACGGCCTTCTCGTACCGCTTCACTATCTTATTCAGCCGTGTGTTGAGCCCGCGGAGATGTTCCAGGTCGTCGATAAGTTCATCTCGGCTTTTATCGGCATCACGCTTTTTATTAGCTACCGGTTGATGGCTCATCGCTTCACCATAAAAGAGCAGTTTAATTTATAAAAGTCATCAATAATATACATTTCCAGATGGCAAAAGAGTACGATGAGGCCTCATCTGTTATCTTTGAGCTGGCCAGACGTCGCTCGTCAACATCGTCGCAAATTGTAGAAACCTGTGTTCCGGAACGCTTTGCCTTAACCATTATTATTTAATCCATGGAACGGATAGTATATTGTATGCCTGCACCGGAGCTGACCGACTATGACAGAAGACGATACGACCGCCAGATGCTCATCCGCGGATTCGGAGAGGATGGCCAGCGCAAGCTGAAAGGCTCGACCGCCTTCGTCGCAGGCTGCGGCGGGCTCGGCAGCCCGATAGCCACATACCTCGCGGTCGCCGGCATAGGCAGGCTGGTCATCGCGGACATGGACGTCGTGGACCTCAGCAACCTGAACAGGCAAATCCTCCACTGGGACAGCAACGTAGGCGAAGACAAGGTGAAAAGCGCCTACGAGAAGCTCGTCCAGATCAACCCTTCCATCAAAATCGTCCCGTTCAACGGCCGCATCGACGAGAATAACGTCATGGAGCTTACGAAGGGTTGTGATGTCATCATGGACGCCATGGACAATTTCGAGACCCGCTACCTGCTCAACAGGGCCTCGATGTACCATAAAATCCCGATGATCCACGGCTCGGTCTGGGGCATGGAAGGCCGGGCTACCACGCTTGTGCCAGGCAGGACGCCGTGCCTCGAATGTATCTTCCCGAAGGCGCCGCCAAAAGAGGTCTTCCCCGTGCTGGGCGCTACGCCGGGCGTGATTGGCGCGATACAGGTGACCGAGGCTATCAAAGTGTTGCTGGGCATCGGCAACACGCTGGAGAACCGGCTGCTCATCTATGACGGCGAGTACATGGAGTTCCACGAACTGAAGATCGCGGCCAACCCCGAGTGCACCGCCTGCGGTGCCCGCACACTAAGTCGCCAAGGTTCTATAGGGAAGGTACCCGTACACAAGACGCCACTTTTTGCACCCGCAGGATTTCAAGAACGCCAAGTCATTTTTAGATTTAAGACGCCAAGGTTCCAAGTGAGCAACAATGTTATTATCACTGGTATAAACGCTGGACCCTTAGATTGCTTGAAAGGTAAAAAAGACTTGGCGTCTAACATGAAACCTTCGGCTGCTAAAAGTGGCGCTTCTTAAAAGAGCGTCTCCCCTTAGACCCTTGGCATCTTAACGGACGATTTTGTGGCCGGACGAGGGCAATGTACTTTTCTTCTTTCCCGGCTCGCCCCAGCGCTGGATGAGCTCGTTGTCGATGCCGACCTGGTCGAGGATGCGGCTGACCACGTTGTTCAGCAAATCGTCGATCGTCTTTGGCTTGTTGTAGAAGCCCGGGCACGCAGGCATGACCACGGCCCCGGCCTGTTTTGCCTTCACCATGTTGTTCAGGTCGACCAGGCTAGGGGCATCTCACGGGGGACGAGGATGAGCTTGCGTCCTTCCTTCAGCGTTACTTCCGCGGCGCGGCTGATCAGCGTGTCGGCATAGCCGTTGGCGACTGAAGAAAGTGTCTTCATCGTGCAGGGCACGATCACCATGGCGTCGAAGCGGAATGAGCCGCTTGCTACCGGAGCCATGAAGTCGTCGTCGGCATAGTGGAAGGTGGCTTCTTTGAGGACTCTGTCCAGGGGCACGTCCGATTCGTACTCGATGAGCTCGCGGCCCAGTTTCGAGACGATCAGGTGTGTCTCAACGTTGCCGTTCAGGACTTCCAGCAGCCGGATGCCGTACTGCACGCCGCTGGCGCCTGTGATGCCGATTACAATCCTTCTGTCCGTAACGCTCCCTCCAGCTCATCCACCAGCGCATTGCTGAGGATTAACACGTCTTTGATCTCCTGTGCTGTGATGCCATCGTAGTGAACGCCTGCGATGACGGCGCAATTGCAGCCGAGCCTTTTAGAAATCCGTTCCGCAGCGTCTTTAACGATGCGGTCGTCCCGGTGGCCTGGTGTGGTAATGACAGAGGAGACCGCCATACCGCCGCAATTGGTCCCTGCGCCCACGGCGCCGATGTGGCCTGCCCCGCCTTTGATCACGACAAGCAGGTCCTTCCCGATGCGCGTCGCCTCCAGCGTCACCTCGATGCGGCCGGCGGACTTTTTCAGCAGGACGCCCGACCGGGTCAGACGGTCGGCACTCATGCCACCTCGAGCTTGCTCTGTTTCGGCGTCTTCTCCACGTTGAAGTAGTCACGGGAGATCTTTGCGACGTGCTCCCGGTACTCGGGCAGCGTGTAGACGCCCATGCGCCAGTCCTCTACGTAGGACTCTTCCACGATACGCGCGACACTGGATACGTCGTCGATGTACTTCAGCTGATCGTTCTCCATCAGCACCTTCGTGTTCCGCTCCCGGAATTCCGGCACTTTAGGGATGTCCACGATCACGTAGCCGGGGTTCACGCCTGCCAGCCGGGCGATTTCCGACTCGATCTCCCGGTGTGCCTTGGAGTAGCGGACGATGGTCTTATCGACGACATCGAAGCCGACATACAGGGCTCGTTTGAACAGGTTGCGGCTGTTCAGGCGGCGGATGATGTCACCCGGGTAGCCTTCCATGTTCCGCATGCGCACGTTGACCTCGTAGTCGTCCATGAGCTGCATGTCGAACGGGTCGAGCTGCATGCTCTCGATGGCCGACTCCAGCGCGCCGGAGAACATCGCGCCCGTGATCCGGCCCACGTGGTGATTATAGACTGACGGGTACATGAGGAATCGCGACATGAGCAGTGCTTCCGCCGATTTGAGTCCCCGGTGGTTCAGCACGATCGTGTCGTCGTAGAAGCGTATGTTCCGCAGCAGGTGCTCGATGTCGACCATCCCGTAGGAGACGCCGGTGTAATAGGCGTCCCGGACCAGGTAGTCCATCCGGTCCACGTCCAGCGTGCCGTTGACAATCTGGCCCAGCCGGGTCTTTCCCTCGATCTGGCTTGCGATAGTGGCCTGCGATATCCCGAGTTCCTCCAGCACGGTGGCGATCTCTTCCTTCTCGAGGAGAAATCGCACGTCGCTGTGGCTGCGGCGGGTATACTTCTCGATCACTTCCTCGCAGTCGTGCGAGTACGGGCCGTGGCCGATGTCGTGCAGCAGCGCGGAAATCTCGATCTCCATCCGCTCCTGCCCGGAGAGCTCCGATGCCAGGCGGCTGGCCAGGTAGTACGTGCCCAGCGAGTGCTCGTACCTGGAGTGGTTCGACCCCGGGTACACGAGGTTTGTCCAGCCTAACTGTTTGACGTTGCGGAGACGCTGGACGATCTTCGTGTCCAGCAGCCGCTCGATGTAGGGCCTGATCTCGATGTAGCCATGGATCGGGTCGCGGATGGGGCTCATGACATGTTAAAATGGCGTTATTACTATATTTTCTTTATCAGTGCTACCCTGAAGAAATAAAGTATTATTATCTTTGCCGTCAATGTAAATGCGATGCTGACGGTTTTATCGGGCGGGACAGGTACCCCGAAGCTGCTCCGGGGCTTCAAGGACAGCGACGATCTGGCGGTAGTGGTGAACACGGCCGAGGATATCTGGGTTTCCAACAACAAGGTCACCCCGGACATCGATTCGGTACTCTATACCATGGCCGACGTCATCGACGACCAGAAGTGGTGGGGGATCAGGGGCGACTCTTTTGCCACGCATGAGGCGCTTAAGGCCATGGGCCACTTCGAGGAGCTGATGATCGGCGATAAGGACCGGGCGACGCACGTCCTGCGGACCGAGCTGCTGAGCTACGGGAGCACGCTGGCCGGGGCGACGCGGGAACTGTGCGACATCTTCCAGATCAAAGCCCGGGTGATGCCCATGAGCGAGGAAGACGTGACTTCCGTGGTCGAGACAAACCTGGGCGACATGCACTTCCAGGACTTCTGGATTACTTTCCATGGCGAGCCGGAGGTCAAAGGCGTCAAGCTGCTGGGCCAGCTGGTGCCTGCGGAGGAAGTCATGGACGTACTGAACATTTCCGAGAACATCATCATCGGCCCCAGCAATCCCATCACGAGCATCGGACCTATACTGGCCCTGGACGGCGTCCGTGACGTGCTCAAGGTCAAGTTCGTAGTGGCAGTCAGCCCGTTCATCGGCAGCCAGCCGGTCAGCGGCCCGGCAGCAAAGCTCATGAAGGCGAAAGGCTTCGAGCCGTCGACTAAAGGCGTGGCCGAGTGCTATAAGGACATCGTGGACGTCTTCATCATGGACGAGCGGGACTCCACTGACCTGTCAGGCTACGACTTCGAGGTCGCTAAGTTCGACACACTCATGGTCGACAAAGCGAAGAGCAAAGCCCTGGCAGATTTTGTGCTCAGCAAATGCGTTTAGAGTAAACGGTAAAAACTGAATTACTTTTTTATATACCAAATTAATGAAAATAGTGATTAATAACAATAGTTATTTATTCATCAGCCCCTTATTCTCGATGGAGACGAGTAAATGCTGGAAGATGATTCCTGGACAGAAAGCGACGAATGTGATTACATTTATTACCGGCTATGGCTCTCCGGCTGCTGTGTCGAAAACAGAAACTGCCTTCGCTGGCTCTACGACGACGATTAGGCGGCAGAGTTAATCAAGTACAGCAACCGTCCTGCATTTTCTATTCTGGCTCAAATGTCGTTGAGATACTTCTCCAGCCTGTGCATGCCCTCGGCGATATTCTCCAGGCTGTTCGAATAAGAGAACCGGAGATAGCCCTCCGCGCCGCTGCCGAAGTCGATGCCGGGCGTACAGGCGACGCCTGCGCCCTCGAGGATGTTCCGGCTCAGCTTCAGCGAATCCGTGCCGAACCGCCTTGCATCAGCAAGGATGTAATAAGCCCCTTGCGGCTCGTATTTGATGCCGAAGCCAATCTCCTTCAGCCGCTTCAGCATGTACTTTCTGCGCCGGTCGTACTCGGCGGTCATCTCGCGGACCGATTCCTGCGGGCCTTTCAGTGCCACCACGCCTGCGTGCTGAACAAAACTGTTCGCGCTGATGAACAGGTTCTGCTGCACCTTCTGCAGCGGCCGGACGCACTCCCGGGGCGCGATGAGATACCCGAGCCGCCACCCGGTCATCGCGTACAGCTTCGAGAAGCCGTTCAGCACGAAGGCGTTGTCCGTGTATTCGAGTATCGAGTGGTCTTTCCCTTTGTACACGAGGCCCTGGTAAATCTCGTCAGAGATGACAGGCACGTCGCCAGCCGCTTCACATATGCCCCGGTATTCTCCGGGGCTCATCACTCTGCCCGTCGGGTTGGCAGGCGAATTTATCAGGATCGCTTTCGTGCGAGGAGTGATAGCATTCGCGACAGCCTCCGGATGCATGCGGAAACCGTCGTCCTCACTTGTATATACGAACGAGGGTTTGCCGCCTGCACACAGGACGAAGTTGGGATAACAGGCATAGTGAGGGTTCGGCATGACGACCTCGTCGCCCTGTTCGAGGAGGCCGATGAACAACAACAGCATGGCCGGGCTTGTCCCCGACGTCACGATGACCTGTTCCGGCACCAGGTCTAGCCCGAACTTACGGTTGTAGTTGTCCACAATGGCCTCGCGCAGCTGGAGCAGGCCGAGGCTGTGGGTATATTTCGTCTCGCCGGCACAGAGAGCCTTATTGGCCGCTTCGCATATGTGGGCGGGCGTGGGAAAGTCCGGCTCGCCCACCTCGAGGTGGATGACGCTGCGGCCTTCGCGTTCCAGCTCCTGTGCCCTCTCCAGCACTTCCATGACGTAGAACGGTGGCAGCGCCAGCGCTTTTTGTGAAATCCTGCAAGTGTGTCGGCTCATGTGACCCGTAAATCTCCCTGTACCTATACGTCATTTACTTTTAGCTGTTGATAAGTGTTTCCGGGAGCCTGACCGCCAGCATTCCATCAGATTTTTTTCTATTCATAAGCAGAAAAATAATAGAAATAAAGATTTATACTGAAAGCAATACATTACTTTACAAGGGATGGATCTGGGACAGGCTGTTACTATGGATAGCATACGGCATGCCTGTTAGAGATATGAATGATTATGATACGTGAGCAAACGGTGGGGACAGTGTCTGCCGGTGGTATCGACAGCCGTGCGACAGTGGACTTCTATATAGCAGTATTATCCGACAAGGACATTAACGTGCGCCAGCGATCAGTGGTGGCGCTGGGCGTCAAGCCGCGACAGCAGAGCAGTGGAACCATTGATGTTCGCATTGTCGAGGGAGATCTCCCTGGGTGCGGAATCGTTCGTCATCGTCATGGACATTGTGGAGGCGCTGGCATGTATGCCTGACAGCCGTGTCCTTGAGCCAGATGCTGAAGATAGAATCGCAGCTGATCGACTATGGCTCTCCCTGACTGCAGGGCGGATTTGCCGGTCGGCGCCGTCGTCTACCACAGCAAAAGTGACAGACACATAGACCGTATCGTGCCCCGGGAGGTCCATTATAAAGTATTCGAGGGCCTGAGGCGGATTAGCAATGCCCTTGGCGACCGTACTGAGCTCGTTGCCGGGCGATTCCATGCTTACCAGCTTAAGGTCATGGATGAAGAGGTCAACCGGCTCTTGCCCCGGATGTCGGAAGTCCTGGCTGAAAGCCAGCCGGAATCCCTGCCTGCCGACGATGACCAGGCGACCGGGCAGGCAGATGCGGATGTCCTCGCGCCGGAGACGATGCCCGAAGATGAAGAGGCAGTCTCAGGCGACTATTTCGACCACGAGCTCATCAAGCGGGAGATGGAAGCGCAGATCATCGATTACATCAGCAAGAACGAAGACATGCTGACCATCATCCAGAACGGGCAGCGCCTGAAAGCCGGGATCCGGCAGGCCCGGGAATCGAAAGGGAAGCTGGCTTCGGATATACCCGCACGATCGGTGTGGGCTTTCGTCCGGTGACCTGCGGGACAGCCGGATAATCACAGTGATGTATCATGAACCTCCGGGCTTTCAACGAGATGAGCAAAGAAGAGACTGACAGCTACCTCGAGTTCCTGCTCTGGCACTACCGTGTGGTCGATGCTTTCTGGTTTATCAACGTCACGGAAGAGTACGGCCAGCCCACTGCGGAAAAAATCAACGAGCAGGTCTGGGGCCGTGTAGCAGGAATGGCCGCGAAGGACATCGTCGCACGGTTCGGCATAACAGAAAAGGGGCTGCAAGGCTTCGTCAAAGCGCTAAAGCTCTTTCCCTGGGCGATCATCGTCGATTATACGATCGAGGAGAAAGATGGCGAGGTCATTTTATCGACGCCTTCATGCCCGACCCAGGAAGCCCGCCTCCGGCGGGGCCTCGGCGAGTACGTCTGCCGGGAGATGCACCGTGCCGAATTCACCAGCTTTGCGCATGCCATCGACGAGCGCATCTGCGTCGAGTGCCTGTTCGCGCCTCCCGACCCGCACCCGAAAGACATGTTCTGCAAATGGCGGTTTTACCTGAAGCCTTGAGCCTTTTTCTGACGCTCGTCCCATATCCTGTACAGTGCCAGACCATCGATACGCAAACAGTCGCCAGTCAGTTCGATGCTGGCATGGCCTGCGGCCTTCAGTTCGTCATTCCTCACCGGCAGCATGCTAAATCCCGGTATGACGACGTCTCCGAGCCTGGCGCTGTAGACAATCCGGGAAACGTTCGCCAGCACCGCCGCAGTGAAACACATGGGACAGGGCTCGCAGGAGGTATACAGTGTGCACCCGGTGAGGTCAAGCCCGCCCAGCTTATGGCAGGCGTTAATAATCGCATTCGTCTCGGCATGAGAAATGATACTCCCGTCCACTATGATCGTATTGTGTGCACTGGAGACTACTTCTCCGTCTTTAACGATGACTGCGCCGAAAGGTAACTGGCCATTATCGACACCTTCTCGCCCTTTCGCCAGCGCGAGCCTCATGAAACGTTCGTCCGTCACAAAGTGTCGCCCAGGCAAAATCGGGCAGCCATAGTAATAAATTAATGCAATCAGAGTAATATTAGTGGTACAGTTGGATTGTGTGAAGGTGTCATCATGAAAGTAGGTTTCATCGGCCTCGGCCACCTCGGGAAAACGATCGCGAAGCGGATGATCAGCCAGGGCGTGGAACTCGTCGTCTGGAACAGGACAAAAGAAAAGGCACAGGATCTTGGCGTCCCGGTAGCGGACACTCCCGCCGCGCTGATGTGCGATGTCGACGTCGTCTTCATCAACCTGTTCGACAGCAACGCCGTTTCCGCCGTGCTCAACGGCAAGGACGGGCTGCTTGACAGCAAATGCCACGGCAAGATCATCGTGGACACGACCACCAACCACTTTGACCGCGTACCGGAGTTTTACGAAGCGGCCAGGAGGCACGGGGCCTGTTACCTCGAGACGCCGGTCCTGGGCAGCGTGGTGCCCGCGTCGCAGGGCAACCTGACGGTGCTGGTCAGCGGCGATAAAGATGCCTTCGGACAGGTAAAGCCGCTGCTCGAAAAGATCGGCAAGAATATTTTCTATCTCGGCGGAGAGACGCTGGCGACGAAGATGAAGCTGGTCAACAACATGGTGCTGGGCACGCTCATGGCCACCGGCGCAGAGGCCGTAGCGCTGGGCGAAGCGGCCGGCGTGAGCAGGGAGACCGTAGTCAACATCATCCTCTCCGGGGCCGGGAACTCTGCCGTGCTCAACGGCAAGAAGGACATGCTGGTCGGCGAAAGCTTCCCCACGCAGTTCTCGTCGGCACTGATCTACAAGGATTTGCACTACCTCCAGGACCTGGCGAAGACGCTGAAACGCCCGCTCTTCACCGGCAGCGCGGTCAAAGAAGTCTACGCGATGACCTTTTCGAAGGGCATCGAGGGTGAAGACTTCGCGGCGATCTATAAGATATTCAAAGATTTTTAAGATATCACGACCCCCGGCACGGGTAATCGCATACGCCCGGCCGGGCACAGGTCGCAGGCTTATTTCTTAGTCAATAGATTAAAATATAATATGCATTATATAATTATATTGATCTGGCATATTTTGCCGGACGATCAAGGGAGGCCTGCTTATCGTTTCACATCCTGCGTGGACGTACGTGATGGAAGACGGCGCGCTGCCTGAAGGGGTGATGACCGTAGTCTTCCCCTTC
Organism: uncultured Methanocellaceae archaeon; assembly: GCA_963792125.1. Taxonomy (GTDB): domain Archaea; phylum Halobacteriota; class Methanocellia; order Methanocellales; family Methanocellaceae; genus Methanocella_A. The sequence continues at coordinate 32,494 of CAWBVA010000008.1, read as the reverse complement.
GGCGTGCCAGTGATGCTGGTCAGACGGGGCCAGGACATATACGCCGTCTCGAACAAATGCGCCCACATGGGCTGTCCGCTGTCCCGGGGCTCGCTCGGGGGCTTCATCGTCGAATGCCCCTGCCACGAGTGGACATTCGACGTCCGGACCGGCCAGTTCGTCACCGCGCCGGAGATCAGGGTACCGACCTACGAATGCAAGGCAGAGAATAGCAAAATCTACGTAAAAATCTAGGGTGGCCGCATGAAGAAAGTATCGATGTATACACTGAGTACGTGCCCATGGTGCCGCAAGACGAAGAAATTTTTCAAGGACCGGAACATCCCCTTTGACTACGTCGACTACGACCTGGCCAGCGAGCCGGAGCAGGAAAAGATCTCGAAGGATATGATGAAGTATACCGGCCACATCTCGTTTCCCTTCGTCCGGATCGGCGATAAGGTGATCATCGGGTACAACCCGGAACAATATGAAGAGCAGCTGAAACAGGTGGCATGAGCATGGACGTCGAGGCGAGAAAGAAAGCACTGCGGTTCCAGTTCCAGCAGGTGATCGACCCGCTCGGGTACAAGTTCACGCCGGACGAAGATATAGTCGACTTCTGCCTGGAGCAGGAGGTGCACCTGGAACAAAAGCACGGAGTGCCGTACTGTCCCTGCCAGGGGCTGACCAAAGACCACAAGCACAACATCAGGATCATATGTCCCTGCATCCCCTATCACAAAGCGCACTTCGATTTCATGAAGATGTGCTGGTGTGGGCTATACGTCCACAAGGACGTGACTGACCCGGATAAGCTCAGGCAGATACCGTACGAGGAATTCGAAAAGCGTACCGGGAGGAAGCAATAACATGTTCCGGGACATAGCAAGCGTTGATGACCTGCTGCCCGGCGGGATGAGGGCGTATACTGTCGATGATAAAGAGATTGTCCTGTGCAACGACAGCGGCCGGTTCTACGCGTTCCAGCGCCGGTGCGGGCACATGAACGCCCCGCTGGACCTGGGCACGGCCAACGGCTACATCATCACCTGCCCGCTGCACAGCGTCCAGTTCGAGGTAACGACAGGTAAAGCCTTGAGTCCTCCGGTGCCTGCCTATTCCATGTGGGAGCAGGCCATACCGCCGACCGCGGACAATTTCTCACGATGGATTACCCTGATCATGGAGCACACGAAGACCTGTGACATCAGAACGTACCCGGTAAGGGTGGAAGGCGGCAGAATCAGTATCGACATATGACAATCCTTCCCCCGGGCTGCCGGAAAAATGATCATGTTATGAATATATACAGACAAACCCTTGTTGTATGGTAAGGCCATCTGCAGACGACCGGGAACGGCTGGTGCACCGGCTGGGCGAGCGCGTGAAGGAGCTGACGGCGCTTCACCGCACGGCCGGTATCTTCCAGCAGCCGCGGGCGATTCCGGAGCTGCTGCAGGAAATCGTATCCATACTGCCGTCGGCCTGGCAGTACCCGGAGATCACGGCAGCACGTATCGTCTATGGTGGCAATGAATATTGCTCAGGCCATTTCCATGAGAGCGGCTGGCAGCAGAGTGCCCGTTTCCTGACCGTGGACGGCAGCGAGGGGACTGTCGACATCTTTTACACCGAAGAACGTCCGCCGGAGGACGAGGGGCCGTTCCTGGCAGAGGAGCGGGACCTGATCAATTCCCTCGCCGAGATGCTGCGCATATACCTGGACAGGAAACTGGCCGAGGATGCGTTGCTCGAGAGCGAGGAACGGTTCCGCATCACCTTCGAGCAGGCGGCTGTAGGCATCATCCATGTTGGCACGGATGGTCGCATCCTGCGGGCGAACCGGAAGTTTTGCGACATCGTCGGCTACTCTTACGATGAAGTGGTCCGACAGACGCTGCAGGACATCACGTGCATACACGATGCAGAGCCGGAGGCCGAGAACCGGGAGAAGCTCGCCGCAGGCCGCATTGGCGCATATTCGATCGAGAAGCGGAACATCCGGAAGGATGGAAAGCCTGTCTGGGTGAACGAAACTGTATCGCTCGTCCGTGATACTTCCGGCGAGCCGGTGTACTTCATCTTCGTGCTCGAGGACATCACGGAGCGCAAACAGTCGGAAGACGAGCGAAGGAAGCTGGTCCATGATCTGCAGGAGCGCGTGAAGGAGCTGACGGCAACTTACCGGGCGCTCGAGATACTCCAGCAGCCGAAGCCGGTGCCGGAACTGCTCCGGGAGGTTGTCTCCATCCTTCCCGCAGCCTGGCAATACCCGGAAATAACGGCCGCCCGTATCCGGTTTGATGACCGGGACTATGTGACGCCGAACTTTGCCCCGTCAGAATGGCGGCAGACCGCCCGGTTTACGACCTTCGACGCGTTCGACGGCTTCATAGAAGTAGTCTATCTCGAGGAACGGCCGGAGGAGGACGAGGGCCCGTTCCTGGCTGAGGAGCGGGACCTTATCGAGTCGCTTGCCCGGGCCCTGAAAGGGTTCCTGAACCGCCGGAAGACGGAACAGGCGCTCAGCGAGAGCGAAAGCCTGTACCGTACGCTGGCGGACGCAGCACACGATATGGTATACATCATCGGAGAGGATGGGCGGTTCACCTATTTCAACGGCTATGCAGAGGACCTCCTCGGCGAAAGCCCGGACGAGTACGTCGGTAAAAGTAGTCGTGATCTCTATGCAGCCGCCATCGCTATGCAGCATGAGCGGCTTGAATCGAAAGTTATGGCGTCGGGCGAGCCGGCATACTTCGAGGAACTGGCCGAGTTCCGGCACAGGCGCCTCTGGACGGCCAACTGGCTGGTACCGATCAAAGGCCGTGACGGTAAGATCACTTCGATCATGTGCGTGGTCCGGGACATCGACGGGCGTAAACGTGCCGAAGAGACCCTGCTCCAGGCAGAAAAGGAACTGGAACGGTTAAACAATCGTCCTGGTAAATGAAGGATAAAGTTATTTTGCCAGCATCCCTGCGAGCCGCAGCAGTTCAGGATCGAGCGGCTTTTCCCTGCTGCAGGACTCCTCCATGCTAATGTTCGTAAAGATCCCGTCTTTCAGGCCGACGATCCTGTTGCCATCACTGTCGGAAAGCAACTCTACGGCTTTTTCCCCGAACCGGCTGGCCAGGTACCGGCTCCGGGCTGTCGGATTGCCGCCACGCTGCGAATAGCCGATGATGCTGAGCCGGGTCTCCACACCTGTGTTGGCCTCGATGTCCCTGGCCAGCTGGCTGTTGTCTCCCACGCCTTCCGCAGCCACAATGATGCCCGACTTCTTGCCTTCCGCAGCGTTCGCTTTCATGGCACGGTAAAGCGCTTCCGGGCTAAAAGGCACTTCCGGGACGAGTATGACCTCCGCTCCGGATGTCAGGCCGACCATGGATGCTATAAAACCCCTTTTCCGGCCCATGACCTCGACGATGAAAATCCGGTCCAGAGACGTGGCCGTATCGCGTATCTTGTCGATGTCATTCACTGCCGTATTGACCGCCGTATCGAACCCGATCGTCTCGTCAGTCCCGAAGACGTCATTGTCTATCGTCGCCGGGATGCCGATCATCCGGGCGCCGGTATAGCCGCTAAGCGCTGACGCAGCACGGAACGAGCCGTCACCCCCGATGACCACCAGCCCGTCCAGCTTATTATCCGCGATGTGCCGGCTGGCCTTCCGCAGGCCTTCGTCCATCTTGATCTCCGGGCACCGGCATGTGTGAAGCATGGTACCGCCGGACTGGATGATGCCGCTGACCGACCGTGGCGTCAGCGACAGGAAATCGTTGGACATCAGCCCGCCCCATCCCCGCCTGAAGCCGATCACCTGCAGCCCCCGGGAGTAAGCGAGGCGTACTACCGCCCTGATGGCCGCATTCATGCCCGGGGCATCCCCTCCGCTGGTCACGACGCCGATCTTTTTCATCTCTTAAAATTATCGCAGACGAGAGAATAAATGAAAGCACACGTAATAGCAGGACACGACGCTTCGCCCGGGCATGGAAAACGGGCTAAGTCGTTTGGTCACGCGCATGCGTGCGAACGCATGCCGGGCGGATAAAGGATAAAATCCATAAGGGAAGCATCTCATATATTCTGCCCGGTGTGCACATGGATCGCCGGCTGTACAACGAATCGCCTTATATCAAAGAATGGCAGACTGAAGTCAGGAACGTAGTCGAGAAAGACGGCAAGTATCACGTTACTCTGGCTGCGACAGCATTTTACCCGGAGCAGGGCGGACAGCTCGCGGACAGGGGCACCATCGACGGCATCCCTGTAGAGGGCTTGTATGAGCAGGATCAGACTATTTACCATATCCTGCCTTCGACTCCTGAGGGCAAGGTCGTCTCGTGCAGCCTGGATTTCGCCCGGCGCTTCGACCACATGCAGCAGCACACCGGCCAGCACATCCTCTCGAACGTCTTCGAGCAGCTGTTCAAGGCTGACACTTCGAGCTTCCACATGGGCGAGGAAGACGCATCTATCGAGCTGGCCATGCCGGACATCCCGGCACAGGCGATCAAAGCAGCCGAGGACAAGACGAACGAGTACCTTGCCCGCGACCTCCCGGTGAAGACGCATGTCGTTTCCCCGGACGAAGCCCGGAAGTTCCCTGGCGTCACGCCGCCCGAGGGTGCCGAAGTCATCCGGGTGGTGGAGATCGAGACCGTCGAGTACAACGCCTGCTGTGGCACTCACGTGTCGAGGCTGGGAGAGATCGGCCTGATCAAGATCGTGAAGACCGAGAAGATGGGCGCCGGGCAGACTCGTGCTTATTTCAAGTGCGGCGGGCGGGCGTTCCGGGACTACCAGGTGAAGCACGACATCGTATCGACGCTGGGCCGGCAATACAAGGCTACGGAGACCGAGCTGGTACAGAGGATAGATATGCAGGCTTCGCAGTTGAAAGCCGCGAACAAGGAGATCGAGACCCTCAAGAACAAGCTGCTGGACATCGAGGCCACGGAGATTGCGAAGTCGGCCACATCGCCGTTGATCGTGCAATCCTGCGGCGACCGGCACTTCGACGAGCTAAACTTCCTGGGCAAGCATATACTCAAGAACGGCAACTTCGTGCTGATACTCTCGTCCGTGCCCGATAAGCGCCTCGTTTTTGCCCGGGGCGACGGGTTCGCTGACATCAATTGCGGCAAGGTTTTCAAGGAACAGCTACAGGCTTTCAACGGCAAGGGTGGCGGCAGCCCTAACTGGGCTAACGCGGGATTCGCCAGCGTCGAGGACATGAAGCGATTTGAGGCTTTCCTTGCAGAGTACGTCGGGAAGCTCAATCCTCGTAAAATAATACCATTCCCAGCCTTGCCATCCAGCGTCCGCGCGCGAGCGCCTGCCTGGCTCAACACGTACGTCCGGCAGGCTTATGCGCCTTTTTCTATGAAATACTTTTAATCGCAGACGTCATATAATAACCAGCAGACTGGAGGACCGATGCCGCCGAATGAACCCCTGGAGACTTACCACGAAAAACGGCAGTTCCAGCGAACGCCCGAGCCCTACGGTGAGAAAGAGCCGACACAGGACAGGCCTGTCTACGTGATACAGAAGCATGACGCCAGTCATCTCCACTATGACTTACGCCTGGAGTGGGGCGGCGTGTTAAAATCCTGGGCAGTCCCCAAAGGGCCGTCAACCACACCGCGTACCATGCGCCTCGCTATGCTCACTGAAGACCACCCGATCGATTACGCGAACTTCGAGGGAGTCATCCCGGAGGGCAACTACGGCGCGGGCACCGTCATGGTCTGGGACATCGGCACGTACCGGAACCTGCGGGCGGAAAAGCAGGACCACCATGAATCGATGGAGCAGTCGTTCAACGAAGGCAAGATCGAGGTATGGCTGGAGGGTAAAAAGCTCAAGGGCGGCTACGCGCTCATCCGCACGAAAGGCATGGGCGGAGGGGGCGACGATACCCGGAAGTGGCTGCTGGTGAAGATGAAGGACCAGTATGCGGGCAAGCCTCCTGACCCGGAGAAGACGGAGCCTGACTCGGCGGTGACCGGCCGCAGCCTGGAACAGATCAACCGCGAGGCCGTGGAGGCTGCGCATGCATACGCTGCTGGAAAGCCTGCCCGCTGACCAGAAGAAAAAGCTGGTCCCCCTGCCGGAGCCCGAATGGGAAGACCCGATGCTGGCCACGCTCACCCACGACTACTTTTCCGACCCCGGGTGGGTGTTCGGCCGCAAGCTGGACGGGGCGCGCTGCATCACTTACCGGAAAGACGACGAGCTGCGCCTGATGTCCCGGACGCGCAATGAGATGAGCACCATGTTCCCGGAGATCAGGGATGCCTTCGAGGCCCTGCCGGCAGGCGACTACATCCTCGACGGCGAGGTCGTGGCCTTCAGAGACGGGCAGACTGACTTCCAGATGCTCCAGCCCCGCATGGGCCTGATCAACCCCGCGGATGCAAGGGCGACGGGCATCCCGATCTTCTACTACCTGTTCGACATCCTCTATTTCGAAGGCTATGATGTAACGCAATTGCCGCTGGTCAGCCGAAAGTCAATCCTCGGAAATGCGTTATCTTACAGGGACCCGTTGCGCTATCTCGAAGATCGGAGGGGCGACGGGCTTGCGTACTACAAAGAAGCCTGCAGCAAAGGCTGGGAAGGACTGATCGCTAAACGCGCTGACGGACCTTACGTCCACGGCCGATCGGGCGACTGGCTGAAGTTCAAGTGTGTCGAACAGCAGGAGTTCGTCATAGGGGGCTATACCGGGCCTAAAGGTAAGCGCATCGAGTTCGGGGCACTGCTGCTGGGATACTACGATCACGGCAAGCTCCGGTATGCCGGCAAGGTGGGGACCGGCTTCAACGATCAGGTCTTGCGTGAGCTCAAGGAAAAGCTCGCGCCGCTGGAGCAGGAGACTTCACCTTTCGACGAGGAAGTCCGGGAGAAAGAGGTACACTGGGTGGAGCCGAAGCTGGTGGCCGAAATAGGGTTCGAGAACTGGACCAAAGAGGGGCGTCTGCGCCAGCCCCGGTACCGGGGCCTGCGATATGACAAAGACCCGAAGAGCGTGGTACGCGAAGGCTGATTCCTCTATGCGCGCGCGAGCGCCCGCCATGCCGGTGCTTGCAGAAGCTAATACTTGTATTCCTTGCTCAGCACAGGCAGATGCCACCCTCGCCATATGGCCACCAGGCGCAGGAGCAGTGTCACGACGAAGGTCACCGCTGATATGACCAGCACAGGCAGGCTCAGCCAGTAGAGCGCCGTGAACAGGACGCCGCCGATGATCGTCGCGGTGGCGTAGAAATCGGCCTTCAGGACCAGGGGCACTTCCATGACCATCACATCCCGGAACATCCCGCCAAGGACGCCGGTGATGGCCGCGAGCAGGACGATGCCGAAGATGTTCAGCCCCGCCTCTGCCGCAAGCCGGGCGCCGAGCACAGTGAACGCAGCAAGGCCGATTGCATCGAGCACCAGGAATACGCGCCCTTCCGGCCGGGCCAGGGGGAGGATGAGGTCTTTGAAGGCGGCGTTGGACATGATGGCGATCAGGCAGCCGATCAGCGCATATACGGCCGGCCCGAGGTCCAGGAAGGCGGCAGGCGTCGTGTGCAGGAGGGCATCCCTGACCAGCCCGCCGCCCAGAGCGGTGACGAAGCCGAGCACCAGCACGCCCAGCACGTCCAGCTCGTGCCTGATCGCCTTGAACGACCCGGAGATGGCAAAGGCTATCGTGCCGACGCCAACGAAGAATTCAAACAGCAGTTGTTCGAGCATGCCTGCATCCTCCGGCTCGCAACGGACTTAGCGGCCGCACATGCCATATGCATCGCAATAATAAATAAATTCGTGCCCTGCTCATTGATATCCTGTGGCACGAGCGATCTGCTAATATGTATCACGAAGGATTTATATTCTCAACATGGATAGTAAGCGGCCTATGTCAAAGAAATTATTCACGCTTATCATGCGCAGGTTAAACCCGACTGCCAGGAACTGGCAGGACAACAACAGGCTGTTACAATCCGGCGTAAGCTGCAGTTGCTACAGCTTCACCCGGTGAACGCTTTTCAGACGATCTTATAGTGTCGTTTTCGTTTCGTGCAGACGCCGGCGAGCGGGCAGGGCCCTTCGTTGCCGTCACACCGTGCTTCCCTTTCCGTGCACCAGCGCATTCCTATATCGAAGGCCGGCGGGTCGAGCGCGGCGGGATAACCGGGAGAGAGTTCTCTCGCCCTGGCGACGACCTGTTCTCGCAGCTCACTCACGCTGTACCGGGACTGCCCTTTCTTCGCAGTGACAAGGCCGGTCCTTAAAAATACCCTTGCCACGTGACGGTCTACCGCGACGTCGATGTGCTCCCATCCCTTCAGCCTCACTCCGTAATAGGTCACGAGGTGCCGGGCGAACATGTTCGCGATCTTCTGGCTGACGCCCCGGAGCTCCTTGAGCCGTGCGACGACTTCCGCCGCCTCGATATCGCCTTTCCATATGTTCCCGGCATCGCCATCGTATTTTTCCACGAGTATCCTGCAGTCACAGACGATGTCCCGGGATATCGTATTGTAGAACCGGTGCAGGGCAGGGCCGTGCTTGCCCGGGCCCATGAATCCTGCGAGTGCTTCCTCACTCATGCCAGCGATCCTGCGGACGTCGAGGTGCCCCATACGCTTCTTGAGCTGCCGCGGGATTTCATAGACCCTGGCGCCGGGCATCTGCCGGTCCATGACGGCTGCCAGGAGAAATGCATTCGGGCACGTCTCGTAGAGCTTCTTGCTTTCCTCGCAGATACTCCATCCCCGGAAGTCCGGCCGGCCGCAGTTGCTATGGGCTCGCGGGGGCGGATAAAGGCGCAGCATCTCGCGGGCAATCTGGTCGTTCATGGCATCATGTTGAAATAGTACCGCTACGTTAAATACAAATTGATTAGTTTCGAGAGAACAATTCCTGAAACACAGGAGACGGTTTAATAATGGCTAACATTTATCCCCCGGACATCGCAGAGCTCGACCAGAAGTACCAGAAAGAGCCGACCATCCATAACGAGCTGGCCCTTGAGAAGGCCAAGCTGAAGTACTACGAAGCGCAGCTCAAGGAGAATCCCGCGGATAAAGAGCTTGAGCGCCGGGTCAACTTCCACCGGGAGGAAGTAACCCGCCTGGAGTACGAAGTAACCATTGCGTAGCCCGACAAAAAATGATGTGTCTCAGAGCTTACTTTGATCACGGCGTTACTACCGGGACCGTGGGCGAAGGGAGCAGCGTGACGTTATTTACCGGCACCACTGTGGCCTTGATCACAGTGGCGGACGGGCGAATCGTCGGGTTCGCCGGACTGTAGAGATTCCGGTCACTGGTACAACAACAGCAGCACCCGGAAACCAGGATGGCTGCCATTATCAGCGCAGCGAGGATAAGAAACCGTTTCGACATGGGGATATCACCGTCTACTATTTTTATCGCGCAGGCAGTAAACAGGCACGGAAGGTTTAAGCATGAAAGTGGCCGGACGTCTGCATTTTTGGCGTGCCGGAGAGCTATCGTTGACCGGCCGCCAGTGTTCTGGTAAAATATTTATCGGTGCATGGATATGGTATCGTTATTGCGGAGACTGTTATGGTGAACGATGTCAGGCCGGGAGACCTGGTCCTCTATGCGGTCAGGATCAGAGAGAAGGGTTCGCAGGTCTACTATTATGGCTGTGAGGCTATAGATCGTGTCGTGGACGGCATGCCGCTGAATGCGTCGGGCGTCCCGTTCACGAGCGTGAAGGCAGTTTACTACCGGAATGGCACACAGCCGGTTATGCCGCAGCAGGGACGAATACTGCTGGCAAGAGTGAAGAATGACCCGGATGAACGGCTGCGGCTACAGGCAGAGCTGAACAGTCGATTTGGCCCGGGCGAGCTGATCACCGGCTTCCAGTGCCCGGGTAAATCCGGATGTGTGCTCCACTGAGGCATTTACGATAATAAAAAGGGGCGCTGCGCTGGAATAGCACCCCTGCATCATCCCTTATAGCCAGGCGACATAGGTACACTGGCATCCCATCTGTCGCGGCAGCCGGGGGAGCAGGTCGATCTCCGACCACTCGTACTGGTATTTTCCGCCGTTGCAGATGTTACAGTCAGCACAGTGGACCGGCAGTATCTTGATGCCTTTGCCCATCCGTTCCGACTTGAGGCTGTTCAGCTCGCAGTGGCCGAGCGCTTCCTTGATCCTGGTGACCGCATACATCTCGGCCAGCGAAGCCTGATCGGATGCCATCTCCGGGCCGCAGGGGTTTGGCCGGATAAACGCGGTGGCCTGCGTCCAGTCGAACAGGTCCCTGGTATAGCCTGTGAGACGTCTGCCAGCGTCGGCAAATGATTCGCCCATCAAGACTGACATGGCAAGATGGGCTCCGGCGGTCCTGCGCCCGGTCTCGTCCAGCGGCAGGTCATCGTAGTTGAGCCGCATCAGGCAGGCTGCCTCTTCCAGCAGCGGCTCCGGCGCACTCCGGGTCCACTTCGAGTCCGGGAACATCTGGGACATCTGGTGCCTTGCTATCCTCGACCATGCCCGCCTGACGTCGCCTCTCAACAGAAGTGACAGTGCCTCGGCCTCCATCTCCTGCCGGGCCTTCTCTTTCATCGCGATATAGGATTCGATCCTGTGACTGCCTGCCGGCGTTGGCCGGTACAGGCGTATGTCAGCGACCAGCGCCTCCGCTTCCGCCTGCGGCAAGGTGCCGATGAAGGCGACGATCATCTCGCTCTTTTTGCCTTTAGCCCTGATGCCCTTGTTCTCAAGCATCTGCTTCAGGTCGGAGACACGGTATTTAGCGTCGAACTTGTCTGCGAGGGGCGCTTCTTCGAGGAAACCCCTGCTGACGAAACGAGCTATATTGTGCTCCAGCGGCCCGACGATCGGCGTCCAGGCCTGCTCCATCTGCAAATCGATTCGCTGGCGGGAAAGACACAGCAACAGCTCGCACCGGGCTGTGGAAAAACTAGCCTTGCCAGAGTTATTGAGACCTAATAGTAGGTGTAGTACACTCATCGTTTCCATCCCCATACAACCATAATCCCTTCCTGTTAAATTCTTTGTGCTCCTTGCGTATATTACATAATAATAAGTATAGCGACTGATTACTGGTCGTCAGGATGAACGAGGCAATATTATGGGCATTTATGTCGTTATTGTCTGAATATCATGCCCTGATTCTTGATTATGGGGCGAAATCGTCGATGCAAAAGTTACATAAAGGCTAAATTTATTCGTTGCAGATTAATATGTCGAAGCGTCGTATTTCACAGGCCATGTCCGCTTATGGCCCTGACATGTCTGCACCTGTAAAGATCGGGTACCGGTGGTGACAAAACCTTTATCTTAAACTTGAAGGTATTTAGTATATAGCCGGAGAGTTACCTTGTCGCTTATAAGGCAGTTTTCAGCCCCGTGTGCGCTGGCGATTATAGCGCTGTTCGCAGTCATGACAGCCATGCCCGCAGGCGCGCAGATATCGCTGCCGGACGGCGTGAAGTTCGTCGACGCCTCGTCCGAGTTGCGGGCCGGCGGGGCAGAGTATACGATCACCGTACAGCTAAAGATACGCGATGCAGATTATCCCCTGAACGGCATCGGCGTGTATTTCGAGTCCGATAACCGTTCGGTCCTTGACATCAACCGCGGTACCTACGTGGTTACGGACAGTAGCGGCAGAGCTTACCTGAACGTGACGACCGGGCAAAACACAGGCTACGCTACGATCACAGCCGTCCTGATGAGCACCGACGGCAACGTCAGGGCGTCGAAGACCTATGCAGTGATGGGCTTCGGCAACGTCAGCGGTACTGTCGTCGATGTGGATGGCAAGGGGATACCTGATGCCACCGTAACGCTGTATTTGCTGAACAACAGCTCGAAAAGTGTGATCTTACAGGTAGCCGGCAACCCGGCGACTACTTCGGGAGCGGACTCGGCCACACCCGGCGCTTATACAATCAGTGACGTCCCCTACGGCAACTATTATCTCGAGGCGATAAAGGAAAACCAGATCAACGGCATGACCATTTCTGTAGCAAGCCTGTCGGTGAACGGAAATATTGCGCTCCAGGGGTACAGCGTGCCGACACCAACACCGACACCCGCTCCGACACCCGAGCCGACACCGTCCGTGACGCCGGTGCCCGCGAGCCCGACGCCGGGGCCGAAGGAGTCTACAGGCGACAGTCTGAAGCAGGTTGCCTGGATAGCCGGGGCCGCCATCGTTCTGGCCGCCATCATTATAGCGGTACAGCTGATGCGACAGAAGAAACCTAAAAAATAATTGGCACAGAGCGTAAAAAGGACACAATAGCCTGGCTATTATGTCAACGATTTTCCTTTCCCTGTGACATCCTTTGTGTATTTTATGGCCTTTGTATCGTTAGCAGCCCGGATGCGGGCCAGCATGCGCTCTTTCTTATTAATGGCGTTGAGCGCAGCCTTATCGACCTTACGCTGCATCTCCTCGAAGGTCATCGGCGTCTCCTCGCCCACTACCTTCTTCACAGGCGTGTAGGCCGACTCGCGGAACATGGGGGTGAAGTCCCTCTCGGCGCCGTTCACGACCAGGTACGCGCCATTGCCTTCTTTGACCTCGCCTACGATGTCGATAGCCACGCCGCGGCTGCGGACGGCAGCCATGATCTCGTCCGCGTGCTCCCGCGGGGCGATGATCAGCAGGGCGTCCAGCGACACGCCGAGGTAGTCGATCTTCAGTGTCTCCAGCATCTTGAGCACGGTAGGCTCGACGAGCCTGCGCAGCCGCTCCTCGTGGAAGACCAGCTTGACGCCGGCTGTGCCTGCGATCTCGAAGGCGTCGCCCCGGATGCCGCCGTTGGTAACGTCGGTCATCGCGTGGATCTTGCCGATGAGGTCATGGTCGAAGAGCGCCTTGCATGCCTCCAGGAACTTCACGTTCAGCGTCTTCTCGACCACGTCGTGCATGCCGAAGTATAGCGCCGTCGTCGAGACTGTGCCGCCGCCTGCGCCTTCGCTAACCATGATCACGTCGCCGGGCCTGGACTGGATACGGGCGGTCAATTCTTCCGCCACGCCCACAGCGCCCACGCAGCCCGTGAGGCGCTCGCCGATAACCATGTCGCCGCCGATGCGCAGCGTGCTGCCGGTAATGAGCGGCACGCCAATCAGGTCTGACACGGTAGTGATGCCGGCCGTGTAGTCGAAGATCTTGGACACGTCACCGTCGTCGGCCACGTGGATGTCAGATAACAGTGCCACAGGCTTCGCGCCCATGACGTATAAGTCGCGCAGCGATGCACGGGTGACGTGGAACCCGGCCAGGAAGGGAAAGTCGGAGAGTCGGGAGTGCATGCCGTCGACGGTGACGACCACGTACTTGCCGCCGGCCCGTACCACGCCGGAGTCATCCATCTGGCTGGAGTCGCAGACCGAGTCCGTCTTGCCGATCACTTCGGCGATCTTCTTGTGTGCGTAAAAGTCTCCCCGGCCCCGGGAGCCGACACCGAACTCGCCCATGGTAACGCCACAGGACTGTATGGCGATGATGTCGTCCTTTATATCCAGCGTCGCCTTCGCCTCCGTGATAACCGCGCTGGCAAGCTTTTCCGCGCTCTCGCGGGATATGCTCTTGATCTCCAGAATGCGGTCGGTCAGTTTTTCTAGAAGCTTCGAGTCCCCTTTCCTGAGACCCCTCTTTGCATAGCCTTCAAGGTCCATCATGTCACCAGTAAAAACGATCAGTGCTTCGTTATTATTTTTCTTAAAACTGTACTCCCCCGATCATATATATTTTCCCCGGATGGATATCCACATCACCCATGTGGCAACTATCCCGGAATATTGCCACAGAAGGGAAGAATCAAATATATCGTGGACATATACAATATGGCATTCGTTTACCATGGCCGGGAAAATTCTTGTCATCGACGACGAAAAAACGATAGATGAGTTGATTCAGATAGCCATGCAGGCAAAAGGGTACCAGGTCGAGTACTCGACGACCGGCGAAGGCGGTGTCCGGCTGTTCGGCGAGTTCAGGCCCGATATCGTGCTTGTGGACATGACGTTGCCCGACCTCGACGGCGTCGAGGTGGCCCGGCGAATAAAGCAGACCGAAGAGGGCAAAAAGACGCCCCTGCTGATGATGACCGGCCGGTCGATCTCCGGGAATGAGCTGGATAAGACACTATTCGTATCGGCGCTCGAAAAGCCGATCAGCATGGCCCGGCTGGCCTCGCTGATTGAAGGACAACTGAAGTCCCTGAGCAATTAAAACAAAAAAATCATGCCTGTTTTGATTCACCGTCGTGATTGTAGATCAGGTCGTACTCGGTGATCAGATGGTTCCCGACCTTGTAGAAACCGGTCATCTGCACCCGGACTACATCGTTGATAGAGTCCACGCCGGGGCCCCCGACCAGCGAGGGCGTACTGTCGCCGCCGATGATGTAGGGTATCTGGATGAGCGTGATGTGGTCGATCATGCGGCGGGCGACGAGCTGCCAGATGAGCGTGGGGCCGCCTTCGACCATCAGGCGCGCAATGCCGCGGTCATACAGGCTTTCCATCATGCCGTCGATGTCGACGCGGTCTTTGCCGCAGACGACCACTTCCGCACCGGCCTTCCTGATAGCGTCTACCTTTGTAGTTTCTGCCCGTTCGGAAGTGTAGACGATCGTGGGAGCGTCTTTGTTCAGCACGTTGGAGCCGGGCGGTATGGAAGCGTCGCCGGACGGTATCACCCTGATCGGGCTCTTCCCCGGCGCAAGCCGGTTGGTCAGGATGGAGTTGTCGATCCTGATCGTGTTGCTGCCGACCATGATCGCATCGAACCGGGAACGTTTCTCATGCAGGAAGAGGTGACTTTCCTCGTCCATGAGCCCCATGATAATCTTACTGGACAGGCCGCGCTTCAGCGTCAGCTTGCCGTCCACGGTCATTTCGGATATCAGCTCGATATAAGGCCGCTTCGCTGCCATAAAATCCAAGAATGTAATGCTTCTATGCTATATCTCTTTAACGCCCTGTCGCGGCACGATAGCTATCTCGTCATCCCCGGACAGCCCGGTCATGACAGCGGCACTTCCGCCTTTATAGGCCAGCTCGATCATCCCGTGGCTGCCTTCCAGCACCATGAGCTCTCCTTCCGCCCCCTGATAATAAGCATCGACGAAACGCGCAGGCCAGTCGTTTACTTCCAGTGTCTCGCCGAGATAACATAGTCCCTTCAACGCGTCGCCACCGATGTTCGTGACCACGTTGCCGAAGCTGTCGACGTAAATGACGCGCCCGGTAATCGCATTGCCTTCGATCCGGGGAGTGCCGAAGTCCAGGTCGACCGGGTCATCGATCGCTCGAAGCCCGGGCACAGGCTTTCCCGACGCGAGGTATGCCGCAGCCGGCGCGAAGATGTCCCGGCCATGGAAGACAGGACTGATATTTTTAGTGTAAAAATCCAGATCTGTCATCTCGTAGACTTTGGACAGCCCCTGTGCCCTGGCCGCAGGCATGAGCAGGCCGTTATCCGGGCCTACGAAGCTGCAGCGTTCTCCCGGGATGATCAGCGCTCGCCGGCCGCTGCCTACCCCCGGGTCGACGATGGCGAGGTGGACGGTGTCTGCCGGGAAGTACCGGGACGCATAGCGCAGGACGAACGCGCCTCTGCGGATGTCACCCTGCGGGATGTCGTTGGTGACGTCTATTGTTCTTACGTCGCGGGCGATACAGGCGATGACGCCTTTCATGATTCCCGGGTATATGTCCCCGAAGTCAGTGGTGATAGTGATGATGCCGGACATGGTGAATTTCCTCCGTTTAGTGACGAAAACCAATGGTTGTCGCCTTTCCTTTTAATAATTATATTTGCCTAAGGATTAATTTAAGCCATTCGCCGCATTATTCTTATCCGGAGCCTGCGAAAGGCTCACAGGCGGCGACACTATGGTCAGCATGAAAAATGTACCCACTGATACGGTCTTTACCATCGAGAAGCAGTGTGACCGTTGCAGGAACGTCCTCTATTTTAGCGAGACGGTGATCTCTGACATCGAGACCGACAATAAAGGCAAAGTAATCTATTCGTCCATCTTGTGTCCCATCTGCGGCAATGTGATCGTGCTCTATACGAACAAAGACCAGGCACATGAGGACTCGCTGCTGAAGGTTGCCGGCGTGGGCGACGAAGTCTGAAACGGGCTTTTCTGTTTTATTATTAGTTCCCGGGATAGCTCAGGCTATCGTAGTATGCAGTTTCCTAGACTATACGCAAGCACGCAAGAGGCATGGCAGGGTATCAAGTACCTGTGTCGAATAGCTGGCGTACATTTAAAAGTGAATTAAAAAAGAATCCGGCGGGCTTAAGCGCCAGCCTTCTGGCCCTCGATCCTGGTGGAAAGGGCCTCTATGAGGTTCCTGTAGTCCTCGTTCTTGTGCTCGCTCTCGGTGTCCAGGATCTTGAGCGTGTAGAGTACGATCGTGGCGCCGCGCTCGGACATGTGGTACCCGTCGCGGTCCTTGACCAGGATGTCGGCGCTGAGGAGCGTCTTGAGCAGCCTGTTCAGTATGCCCGGGTTCAGCTCAGTCTCGAACATGATGTCCGTGAACTTCGTCTTGCCCTTGCAGATAGTGAAGAGCACATCCATCGTCCCGACATACGAAAGCGTTTTGAGTATTTCCATCTCTCTTCTTCCTCCATTTCCCGTGTATACTTTAGTAATCTGGTTTATGTTTGCTTTATCAAACTATGAGATTAAATGGCTGTAGGGCAAGAGCGAGTTATTGTAGCTTTTTGTGGGGGGTATTGTTAGCTTGATATGCCCTTGCCCTACTACAGCAAAATGTAATTAGTAATTATACGTATATATAAACATACCACATGAGTGTACATACAAATTATACAAAATAACGCTTATTTTAGATATATTACGTACAAATAATGTAGAATTTATTATTAGTTATCCCGGGGCGTATGTCCAGCAATCGATCGGCAATCGTCTCACCTGAGATTGGCCGTTATGACGTCCGGGGCCCTCAGGTATTCGTCAAGATCGAGACGCTCTCCGTCGGCATACAACGTCGGACAGGTGACGATACCGTCATAGTGCATCTGTACACTGACATCCCCTCCGAACCCGGTGTTGTCCCCCAGCGCCATATGAATTGTATTCCCGGCTTTCTCGTCCTCCAGGACGATGCCGCACACTTCGCTTTCGGGTTCATGCCGATGCCCAGCTCGGCCAGGTTCCGGGCATTGTGCCCCAGCTGACGGAAGATGCCGTTCAGGTCTTCCGCATGGTCACCTTCCGCCGATATGCAGAAGCCGTCCCTGATGCGCAGCTCCAGCGGATATTCCAGCAGCCCGTAGTCGCCGAAGGAGCCGTCTATGACGACAATGCCGCTGGCGTTGTCCGGAGCGATGAATATCTCGCCTCCGGGCAGGTTAGTGTGGCTGCCGGGCATCCGGGCCAGGCCTTTGTCCGCATGCCACTCCCGGTTCCCGAAGGAAATTGTGATGTCAGTGCCCAGTTCTGTAGTAACCCGTAGCTTCCTGATCTTCATGAGCCTGGTTAACAGCCGGTCGATTTGCCGTTCCATGGCCAGGTAATCGGCGGTCATCCCGCCGGTGCCGAAGACTCTTTTTACCAGATCATGGTCGTCGCTCTGTATGGGTATGGAAGCTGTTCTCTCCCCGCTTCGCCATGCGTCTTTCATCGCCTGTGTATGGGTCATAGACATTTTCGTCGCCGCCATGATGACGTCTGCATGAAGCATCGCATGGGCCACTGACTTCGGCGGCTCCTCGCCGCTGCGCTCACGTGACCGCATCTCAAGGAGTATCGCATCGCAGCCGAGCTCCAGCGCCGCTTCGAACAACGGCTCGCCTATGTCCTTACGCACTGTGTCGGTCACGATCATCACTCGCTCTTCAGGCCTGATTCCCATGCAGTCTCGCACCGCAATCATTGCGCTTCTCCTGACGTCCATAACTATATTCCCCCGTTGCCCGCACAAGTCGCGTGTCCTATGAAATATATAATAATATGATATTAACCGCGTCCGTCAGATAGCGCGTCAACTGATTTAAACGCGCCTTCACAAATTATTACAGGGCTGACCAGTGCGACTCTCGATGGATACCTTCTCGGACGTCATAGCAGGGTGGAAAGGGCAGTTGCCTGTCTGGGTAGACGAGCTGAAGCGGATGGGCGTCTCGGACGTGGCGTTCTTCAGCCAGCTTGACAGTCGCCGGGTCTACGACTCCCGGGGACAGTACCTCGGCCGGCTTAGAGACCTGATGGTGAGACCTGGCGAGCGATTCCTGGACGTATCCGCCCTTGTATACCGCCACGGGCTGATGAGGACGTTTATCGTGCCATGGGAGCGTGTAGCGGACGTGACAGAGTCTATCCGGCTCAACATGCCGCAGGAGCAGATACCGCCGGGCGAAAGAAAACCCGTCGAACTGTCGCTGCGGGAACTGGTGCTGGACAAGCAGATAGTGGACACGGAAGGCCTGAAGGTCGTCCGGGTGAACGATGTGCTCATGGCCCGTATCAATGGCACCATCTCGGTCATCGGCGTGGACACCGGCGTCAAGGGGCTGTTGCGACGGCTGGGACTGTCGAAATGGCTGCGGCCGCTTTTGCGCGGCCTCCCCGACCACTTTATCCCGTGGGCATACATCCAGCCGCTACAGCCTGAGCTGATGTCGCTGCACCTGAAAATCCCGCGGCACGGCATCTCGGAGCTTCATCCTGCGGACATCGCCGACATCATCGAAGAGCTGAACAACCGGCAGCGCATGACTATCCTCAAGTCGCTGGACGACGAGAAAGCGGCCGAAGCCCTCGAGGAGTCCGACATGGACACCCAGGTCAAGGTGGCACGGTGCATGAGCAACGACCGGATGGCCCACATTCTTGACAACATGGCCACGGAAGAGGCAGCCGATCTGCTCGCCCAGCTCTCCAAAGAGCGGGCATCGGAACTGCTGTCCCTCATGGACCCGGAGTACGCCCGGCAGATCGCCAGCCTGCTCAAGTACCCGGAGAAGTCGGCCGGCGGCCTCATGTCTCCGGACTACGTGGCCGTCAGCGATCGCTCAACAGTGGGCGAGGCGGTAGAGGAGATACGCCAGCGCCGCGAGGACGTGTGGACCGTCTACTACGTCTACGTCGTCGACCTTGCCGGCAAGCTGCGCGGCTTCATATCGCTGAAAGACCTCATCCTCGCCGGGAAAAACGTGCCGGTATCAGACATCATGACGAAGGAAGCCGGAGAAGTGACACCAGACACCCCGGCAGAGGAGATCGCCTCGTTCATGGCCAAATACGACCTGCTCTCTGTGCCGGTCGTGGATAGGGAGGACAAGCTCAAGGGCGTGGTGACCATCGACGACATAATCGATCTGGTGGTACCTGCAGGTGGAAGCAGCAACTGCCAAAGACGTTCCCGAAAAAGACCGGACCCTGATTTTAAGTATACATGACTGTATGCGGGGAACGGTAAAGGGCCGCAGAGAACGCAGAGGAACGCAGATTCACTGTTAAAGACGGCTATGCGTAAAATTGAAAGAAACCGCGTTCTCTGCGGCCGTTTAACCGCGCCCTGTGTACCACTACGCACTGCCGGAAAACGGTCAGCGATCCAGACCCTGGACGTTTTTAGTCAGGTGTTAATGATAAAAACGGTACTCATGCGGATGCCGGAGCACGCGTGTGCGCGCGAGCGACCGCCCTGCTATCAGTAAATACGCCCGACATATAATATTCGACAAAATCAGAGAATGCGCGCAGCCAGCCATTCCTTCGCTTTCATGACCGCTTCCGAGTCGCGGGATTTCATCTTGATCTTCACCACGTCGGAGGGGTATGACCCGAAACTGACCTGCGGGAACAGGCTGACCGCCTCGTTCAGGGGCAAGACGATGTCCGACTCTTTTTGTTTTGTGACCAGCCATTCCACGACCATTTTCCGGCCTTTGAAACGGTCTGCGACCAGCGGGAACATGGCCTTGAGTTCAGATGGCACGCCTGGAAAAACGAAGATGCGTCCGTCTATGATGAAGCCGGGCGCTGCACCGACGGGGTTCGGTATGATCTCGGCGCCTTCAGGAATGTCCGCCATCACGTAGGCGGCAGGCGCCAGCTTGCGGCCTTTCCGCTCTACGACTTTAATTCCTTCCTCACTCCTTACGACAGACACGCCCGCCGCTTTAGCCACTCCGTAGCGTGTCACGTCGTCGTGGGTCGGCCCGAGGCCGCCGGTGACAATGACGATATCTGCCCTGGCACCCCTGATCTCGGCCGCAATGACGTCTGCAACGTCCGGTATGACCGATATATTCTTCAGGTCCGTGCCGAGGTCGAAGAGCTGACGGGCCAGCCACGTCGAGTTGCAGTCCTCGATGTCGCCGGTCAGCAGCTCGTCGCCGACACAGATCACCACTGCGTCCACAGGTGAAGACTCCCGGTCATCTGCGTTTTGCGATGTAGTCAGAGTATACCCGCACGGCGCAGAAGCCACAGGCAACGATGCCCAGCGCAGCCAGAGGCAACAGCCCGCTGACAGGCGTCGGTTTCGCAGTCGCCGTCGGAGAAGGCACCGGCGTTGCCGAAGGCACCGGCGTGGCGGTCGGTACTATGGTCGGCGTCGGCGCAGGCTGTGACTGGAGCGCGATGTTAGTCAACTCGTACTCGTTGACATAGGTGTTGAGGTGGTGCCATCTCATGTACAGGCCGGTCGAGTTCCTCGGAATCGGATATTCCTTGACGTAGTCGGACACGCGCCTGCCAGCCCCTATCCCTGATGCGAGTATGTATTCATCGGGCGCATATACAGTACCGTTACTGTCGACGAATGTGATGTTGAACTGGTATCTGATGTCGTGATCAGTGGGGTTGTAAAGCGTGTAGTACAGTCGGTAATACTTGTACTGTGATGGCGGATATGTCCACGAGATCGACCCCAGTGGCTCGTCAGAGGCAACAATGCTGTTGAGCTCGATCTGGAGACCGGTGTCATCCTTCAGGATCATCGGCTCCGGGTAGTATATCTGATCCGATGCCGCCAGCGCCGGTGCCATGGCAAAGAGCGCCAGCAGCGTAGCAATCAGGAGAATTTTTAGCTTCATGCTTTTCACTGCTGATACATAGCGTCATTGTGCTATTTGAGGCTTTTCTAACTATCGCGAGCGCCTGCGGAATATGAAAAGGTTCAATGCCCCTGCCAGACAATAGTCAATCATGGACGAAGAGGGAAAAAATAAGGCGTTAGCTGCGGCTGAGAAGGCGCTGCTTCGGGAGACAGGTAACATACCCGTCGACGTTTTATCAGTCGAGCCTGCGGAATGGCCTGATGCCAGCATGGGCTGGGCGGAGCCCGGGCGCTCTTACGCGCAGATGCTCACGGAAGGGTACCGGATCACAGCCAGCTCGGCCGGGAAGCTGTACGAGTGCAGGGTATCGGGCGACAATGCCAGGTGCAGGGTATTAAAATGTTAACGGTTATTAGTTATAGATTCGACAGATATTTTTAACGATTTTACTGTACATGGCCGGTGCTATCCGTTTTTATTAAAGAGTTTCCGCGCTAAACACGGTCAATATACATGGATTTACGACGATTGACTAGCAATATCTTTATGTACAAGAAGCTTAATTTATGAAAAGCAGATTGTCTATAATGATTATATATTATAGACTTGATGCGGAGGCGTAAAATGAGCGTGCAACAGGTAAAGCTGGTCAACACGGTCCTTGAGGGGCCGACCCGTGAGGAAGCCCTTGAAGAGGCGCAGGAGAACCTGTCCAGAAACCAGAACACTATCATGATCGACGAAGAAGCCTGGATCACGGTGGAAATGATCGCCACCGGGGCGCTCAGCCCGTGTACCGGCTTCATGAATCACGAGGACTACTCGACCGTATTGCACACCGGCCGGCTGGCCAACGGGACCCCGTGGCCAACGCCACTTTCGTTCGCCATGGCAGGCGAACGGAACCAGGAAATGCTCAAGAAGCTCAAAAACGGCGATATTGTCACGCTCATCGACAGGAACAAGAATCCCGTAGCACGTATCCAGACCGAAGAGGTCTTCGAGTACGACCGGGAGGAACGCGCACAGTGCGTCTTCGGTACCACCGACAAGCGACATCCGGGCGTCCGCAGCATTTACGAGCGCATGGGCGACCGCTCGCTGGCCGGCAAGGTCGAGCTGATGAACCGCCCCCACTGGGGCGCCTTCGAAAAGTACAGGCTCACGCCGCAGGAGTGCTATGAGCACTTCTACAAGAAGAAAGGCGCACGCACCGTCGTCGGCTTCATTACCGGCGCAAACCCCGTCCACCGGGGCCACGAGCACATCCACCGCGTCTCGCTGGAGAACCATGACATGCTGCTCATCCAGCCGCTGGTGCAGCTCGCCAAGCCGGAGTACATCCGCTCCGAATACCGGATCCAGGCCTACGAGACACTCATCAACAAGTACTACCCGAAAGAGCGTGTCCTCATGAGCCCGCTGCGGGTCACCTACATCTTCGCAGGCCCCAGGGAGGCTATCCTGCACGCCATCGTCTCGCGCAACTTCGGCGCCACGTCATTCGCCATCGGCCGCGACCATGCGGGCGTCGGCAGCTACTACGGCGACTACGAGTGCCAGTCAATCTTCGACCGTCTCTACGACGGCGGCTCCAAAGAGCTCGGCATAGAGCTGCTGCCGTTCAGCGAAGTATTTTATTGCTGCCGCTGCGGCACCACCGCCACGGAGAACACCTGCCCCCACGGCAAGCAGTACCGGGTCAACATCAGCGGCACGGCCATCCGTGAGCTGATGCGCTACGGATACCTGCCGCCCAGGGAAGTGTCCCGGCCGGAAGCCGCGCGCATCGGCATGCAGGGGATACAGCCAAAAGGGCTGGACGAGAACGGCGGCTCCATCTATCCCGTCGGCTCCATCATCAAGAAAATGTTCCCGTTCTACCTGGTCGCCAAACGGCTCGGGGGCCAGCTGAGGGATAAGCCGTTGAGCTGGGAGGACCTGACACTCGAGGACGTCGAGCGCGCACTCATGGACGTGAGGGAGAACTCGGACCGGATATTGCAGGATATCTCTCGCGAAGTCGAGTACAGCATGGACGTCCGTCGCGACATTGCGCCCGGCTGGACAGCGGAATCGACCGACTTCATACGGGAGCGCCAGCAGTGCCTTATCAAGGCGCTTGAGGATAAGGTCCGATCCGCCGACCCGAACGCGGACAACAAGATGTTCCAGAGCAAGGCCGAGGCCGAAAAAGAGCTGGAGGCCGCGAAGATGGTCTTCACGGCCATGCCGGAAGGCCGCGTTGACAACAAGAAGCTAATCTGGAACCCGCTGAAATACGAGGAATATCACTAAGCGTTAGACACAAAGGGCACGGAGGCCACTAAGGGTACAAAGGGCTCTGCGACTCCACACATATGGTAGCGTCCTCCGTGCCCTTAGTGCCCTCCTTGTCCAATGTCCAATGCTTATTGCGCACCCTGCGCCTGCTGCGGTAATTCGCTTAGCTCTAAACTGACCTCATGCTGCGCCGGGCCCCGCAGCACCACCACGCTAATTTCGTCGCCGACCTTTTTCGAGCGGACTTCCTTACTTAGCTCTTCCATCTGGTTCAGCTCCTTCCGGTCAGCGGCTACGATCATGTCCCCGGGGGCGATGCCAGCCCTTGCCGCCGGGCTATCGACGAAGACTCTGGTGACCAGGATGCCTTTGTCCATTGGCAGGCCATAGTACTGGGAGATCTGCGGGTTGACCCCGACGCCGAGGATGCCCAGCCACGGCCGGATAACTTTGCCGTACTGGATGAGCTCGCTGGCGATATGGCCGGCCAGCGTTATGGGGATGGAGAAGCCGATGCCCTGTGCGAACGGGATATTGGCCGAGTTGATGCCGATGACCTCTCCGCGGGAGTTTACCAGGGGGCCGCCGCTGTTGCCCGGGTTGATGTGGGCGTCGGTCTGGATGAGGTTCTCATATACGCCCTTCTCCGCCTGGATGGTGCGGTGCAGTGCGCTAATCACTCCGACGGTGACCGTCGGACCCCTGAGCAGGAAGCCGAACGGATTACCTATCGCGATGGCCGTCTGCCCCACGCGTATCATGTTGGAGTCGCCGAGTTTGGCCGGCGGCAGGTTACTTTCGTCCACTTTCACGACGGCCACATCGCTCGTCATGTCGGAGCCCACCAGCTTTCCTTTGAACTTGCGGCCGTCGAACATGGTCACTTCGATATCCTCCGCCTGCTCGACGATGTGGTTATTGGTCATGATGTGTCCCTCGTTGTCAATAACAATGCCGGAACCCATGCCCCGCAGCGGGACTACGTTCATGTAATAGTCGTGGACCAGCCGCACCGTGTTAACGTTCACCACGGAAGGGCCGACCTTCTCTATGATATCGATCATTTCATCATCGGATATAGCCATGCGAACACTCCTGTATATTAATATTAACAAATAAATATATAATATGTATCGCACCTTTTATCCGTCGCGGTGTCGGTAAAACTTTATCTGATGAGCGAAAATACAGGTTGATCTGTTATGGCTGACGCCGACGAAGGATTCACGGACGGGCCCGGGTTCGACTGTGGCTGTTGCGGGCAGTGCTGCCGCAGAGACCCTTATTATGCAGTCTCCCTGCTCGACATCCGGAACATCAGCATGGGCCTGGACATGAGCCCGGAGGAATTCTTCAGGATGTATTGCGCGGTCATTGATACTCCGGGCGGGTTCCGGTACCCGGCCATCCTGGCCCCGGAAGGCTGCCCGTTCCTGAAAGGCGCTTTGTGTTCCATCCACATCGTAAAGCCAATCGGCTGCTGGGTGTTCCCGGAGTCCGCGCTGATACCGGTCAGCATCCTCAAAAAGAGCGTCACGGCAATCCCCACCTGTGCTATTCTATCTATGCCGGACGACGACCGGCCATTGAAGGCTGACCTGGAGCTGATGGCCGCGAGGGACCTGCACTTCGAGCATACGAGGAAATATTTCGTAGCGCACGAGGTCTTCGAAGAAAAAACATGGCAGGAAGCGACGGACCGGCTGATAGAGAAATTGCACGACGCCGACGAGATCGGGCGGCGGTCCGCAGAGCTCCGGGTGAAGGCCGATAAGCTTGTTGAGCATTCTCATGCGCAAAACGTGAAATAACCGTCTTGAAACCATCCGATTAACATTTTATGAGATAATCGATTAATATAAAGACGATTATTTTTCTATCGTAAGGCAGTCCTGATTGACTGCCATTCGTAGATTATTTACCGGAGGTTTCAGGCTTGAGGTGTGTTAGAATCGGATTGTTCACAGGTTTAGCGATTTTGTCAATATTTGCAATCGGTTACTGGGCGCTGGCTATGCCCCCGTCGGTTACTGTCCCCGCTCCGGCAATGGACCCTGATCATCCGTTACCCGGTATTGTAAGCGGAAGGGTGACCACGGATAACCCCAGTAACGGTTGGTCACACGTCTACGTAGCCATCGTCAATGCAAATGACCTCACGCAGGCTTACTATGTCGGTGAAACGGACGCGAATGGCAACTTCACGTTTGCCGGAGTCAATAATACATGGGGTACCGGGCCGATATACAAGCTTTATGCAAATACTACGTCCGGAGAGGGCATTACCAGTGCGTTCATCGTCAATGAAAATTCTACTATGCCGGTGAATGTTATTATTACCATAGCGCCTGCTTCGACGCCGACAACGACACCGACGTCAACACCGGTTCCTACGGCCACGACTACTCCGGTCCCGACACCCACGCCGGCCAACACGTCTGTTCCTGCGACAAATGCAACGCCAACGGCAGCAGTCACTCCTACCCCCATACCAGGGCAAAACTCGACAAACGTGACAATAGTCCCAGCGACTGTTACGCCGGCTCCGACGCCGGCTCCGACCGCTGCGCCGGGTTTCGAAGCGGTTCTGGCCATGGCAGGACTGGCTGGCATTGGCGTGCTTCGCCGGAGAATGAAGGGACATAATTAGCTCTTATTTTTTATTATTACCTGCACATAAGGCTATAAAATAGCATGATTTCCAGCGCCAGCACGGCGGCAGAGGCCAGGATGACGATCGGCGTGACCGTCAGGCCTGTTTTAATGAAGTCCGTAATGCCTGTGCTCCACTTTTCAGCTTTTGCTGTCTCTATCCAGAGGATGCCTGCCAGCGCCCCGGTAATGGTGATGTTCGCCCCGAGGTTGCTGCCGATGACCAGCGAATAGGCCATCGCCAGCGCCATGTCGGGCGTATGGGCGATGCCCGAGGTGATCGGCACCATCATGGCTGTCATGGGAATGTTGTTGACCACATTGCATAAGAGCGCCGACGAGAGCGAGACGAAGAACGTGGCGAGCACCGGGTTCTGCCCGACGATCGCGACGATCGCGTTGCCCATGACCGCGTTGACGCCGCTGACTTCGAGGCCCTTGACCACGACGAACAGCGATGTCACGAAGACCACTACCCGCCAGGAAACGCGCTTCGTGCGGAGCACCGGGCGGCGCTCTGCGATATAGATGGCGAGGATGCCGACGGTCGTCACCGCGGAGAGCGGCAGCGCGAAGTTACTGGCGAAGCCGCATCCGATCAGCACGAACACGAGGACGGTGATGCCTACGAGTACCATCGATTTGTCCTTGATAAGCTTGACGGGGTCGATCTCTTTCTCCTGTTCATACGTCGTCGCGATCGAGTCCCGGAACATATACCGGAAGATAAGATAGTTCACGACCATCGCCGCCATGGTCGGCAGGAACATCCAGGCGGCGAAGTCGAAGTAGCCGATATGGAATCCGTCGCCGATGAGGATGTTGGTGAGATTGCCTATCAGCAGGAACATCGACGCGATGTTCGCCGCGAAGAAGAACGAGTACATGAACGGCTTCGCATCCAGGTTCGCCCGGCGGCAGAACTTGAGAATGATCGGTGTCAGCGTCAGGATGGCGATATCGTTCGACGTGAAGGCCGTGATCAGGCAGGTGACCGCGTAGGTATACGTGAACAGCCGTCGCGCGTCGCCGCCTGCCGCCTGCATGGCCTTGACCGCGCACCACTCGAAGAAGCCGTAGTCGTCCAGGAAGGTGCTGATGACCATCAGCTCGATCAGGATGACGATCACATTCCAGGTTGTGACCTGTGGTGTGGCATAGGCCGTGGCAAAGCCCAGCGCCTCGAAGACATGGTGGGGCTGGAGGAAAATCAGCATGAGCAAGCGCGCCCAGCAACGCCCCGGTCGCCTCGTTGAGCTTCCACGGGCGGACCATGATAAGGAAATAGGTGAGCAAAAAGACCAGTATCTCGCCGATCATGCCGTATCAGCTTTGAATGGTGCCGGAAAGAGATTAACGTTCTGGTGATATTAACATCTGACACTGCCACCGCGAACTGACTGGTCGGTCAGCGGCATCAGGCACCTGGTGAGAAGAGAGCAAGGGATACTCATGAAAATCCGATTAGTCAACGATGGCAGGGGTCGCAGGCGTTTGCGCGCACATGCCTTTGCCGGTCGGGCATACGATGGAGAGCGCTCGCCCGGTTTCAGGGCTGCGATTACCACTTTCACGGACCATACACGCTCGTGCCATTCCATATCGATGAAGAACCAGTATGACCAGGAGTAATCCGGAATGATGGAATCTTTGTGGTTTACAGTGTGTTACCGGCAGATTACACAAGTATTAAATATAATATGTAACATGTGTTACATACAACTATGTCGGACGTGGAATGGATTCTTCTACTGTCGCAGCTGCCGTCCGGGCCGTCAAGCATCCGGGTCATGCTCTGGCGACGCATGAGGGCCGCAGGAGCAGTGAGCCTGCATAATGGCGTATGGGCGTTACCGTCATCGCCTAAAAACGAGCAATTCATGAACGAGATCCTTGCTTACGTTCAAGACCATGGCGGAAACGCCACGATCTTTATCGCCAGGGCACAGACCCCGGAAGTCGAAGCGGGACTGATCGGCGAGTTCACGAAGAACATCGACCAGGACTACGTGGAATTCATCGACAAGTGCAAGGATTTTCTCGTCGAGATCGACACAGAGATCAGGCAAAAGAAGTTCACTTTTGCCGAGCTCGACGAGAACGAGGCCGAACTGCAAAAGCTGACGAGCTGGCTGAGGAAAATACGGGCGCGAGACTACCTTGGAAACGCCAAGGCACCGGATGCAGGCAATGCCCTCGAAAACTGCCGGAAGATCTTGCGGACCTTCGCAAGGTCTGTATACGTCGACGAAGGGATCGATGTGCCCGAGAACGAGATCGAGTACCGGGACGATTAAACAGTCAAGTATAAATTGATTGAGATATGAAACCAGAGAAGTTACCCGTGACGGGGATGGATAAATGGACCTGATATTATTTCTCCTGAGCTTTGTAGTAATACTGACCGGATGTGAATTCTTTACCAACGGCGTGGAATGGATTGGCAAGCGATTCAATCTCTCCGAGGGGGCCGTGGGCAGTGTCCTCGCCGCCGTGGGGACGGCGCTGCCAGAGACTATCGTGCCCCTGATCGCCATATTGTTCATCGGCGGGGACGCAGGTCACGAGATCGGCGTGGGGCAATACTTGGCGCGCCGTTCATGCTGGCGACGCTGGCGCTGTTCGTCTGCGGCATGTCCGTGTTCATGTTCGCGAAACGCCGGGGGACGAGGACCCTTCACATTAACGGTAAGCTGATCAGGAGAGACCTGAAATTCTTCCTGCTGGCCTACGGCCTCGCAGCCGTCGCCGCCCTCATGCCCCCCGAATTCAACCTGTTCAAGGTCGTGCTGGGATTCGTTTTGATACCGCTGTACATCGTGTACACGATCTATACGCTAAAGACCGGTGAGGCGTCCTGCGGCGAAGGCGAGGAGCTCAAGGGCCTGTACATCCACGGCGTCATCAGGAAGTGTACCGGCAAATCGGGCGAGCCGGTCGAATGTCCCGTAGCCAACGACGGCAGCGTCGAAGTCGCACGCCTGAAACAGCGCGAGCCTTCGACTGTCCTGATCATCCTGCAGGTCCTGGCGTCGCTGGGACTGATCATCATAGGCGCCAACCTGTTCGTCGAACAGATCAACGGGATCGCCGAAATCCTGGGCATCAATCCGCTGATCCTGGCGCTCATCATAGCCCCGATCGCCACAGAGCTGCCGGAAAAGTTCAACAGCCTGCTGTGGATCAGGGCGAAAAAGGATACCTTCGCGATCGGAAACATCACCGGCGCCATGGTGTTCCAGAGCTGTATTCCAGTCACGATCGGCATTGTACTCACCGGCTGGCACCTCGATCTCTCCACCGGCGTAGGGTTCCTGCAGGCGGCCGCAATCGGCATAGCCCTGCTGTCAGGCCTTATCCTGTACAAGGAGTCCAGTCATAAGGAGATCAAGATGTCCGGGCTGATGATCGGCGGTCTGCTGTACGTGTCGTACATCATCCTGGTATTGATCTATCATTTGAACGTGAAGACTGCGGAATAAAACTCGAACTTGAAAAGGCAGGCGATGTATATGGGAGAAATCAGCTATACAAAGATCCTGGTCCCCACGGACGGGTCGGATTATTCGTTCAAGGCGGGAGAACACGCCGTCTACCTGGCGCAGTTGACGGGTGCCAGGCTCTACGCCTTATACGTGGTCGACACGGACATGGCGTTCCGCAGCGGCATCCACTATGCGGAAGACGTTTGCGGAATGGAGAAGTCAGGGCCCGGTGCCACGGGCAAAATAAAATCGATATGCGAGCGGGCGGGCGTACCCTGCGAGGAGATGATCGTCAAGGGTAAGCCAGCCGAGGCCATCGTCGATACAGCGGAAAAGGCCGGTGTGGATTTGATCGTCATCGGTTCGCTGGGCATGTCGGCCATCGAGCGCGTGCTGATCGGCAGTGTCTCTGATAAGGTCATGAGGCATGCGAAGTGCCCGGTCCTGCTGGTCCGCGGCCAGACATAGACTCCTGTCTTAATAAATTAATCAACCCGGGCACGGGGATACGACCCGAGCACCTTCAGCTCGGGTACCATTTTTTTCAGCGCTGAGACCGCGTCCTTCAGCGGGCCGTCCTCGCAGTGCCCTTCCACGTCGATGAAGAACCAGTAGTCGCCGAGCGTCAGCCGGGATGGCCGGGACTCGATGCGGGTCATGTTGATCTTCCGCCGGGCGAACTCGCCTAAAAATTCGTACAGCGCCCCCGGCCTGTCGCGGTCAAGGTAGACGGCCATGGAGGTCTTGTCATGCCCGGTCGGGGCAGGGATTTTTTTACCGATGACAATGAAGCGCGTGAAATTGGCATCGGCATCCTGGATGCCCTTCGCGATGATATTCAGCCCGTAATGCTCTGCGGCCGCCGCCGAGCCGACGGCCGCCATCTCCGGGAACTCCTGGGCGAGCTTGGCCGCGTGGGTGGTGCTGCCGGTCGCACGCAGCTCTGCCTTCGGGTAATGCTCTCGCAGGTACTTCCGGCACTGGCCGAGCGCCTGGGGGTGAGAAAGGATGATTTTTATTTCCGAGGGTTTGCCGCGGGACAGCAGGCACTGCCGGATGGGTACGATGACCTCGCCGGTGATGTGCGATTTATTCTTCAGCAGCTGGTCGTGGACGACGCCTACCGGGCCCTCGACCGAGTTCTCGATCGGGACAATGGCTTCGTCGCAGACCCCGTCGTCGACGGCGCGGGCCACCAGCTCGTTATCGTCGAGAAAGACAAGCTCCGCTTCGGCGTTCCACTTCCTCGCGGCGATCTCCGAGAATGTCCCTTCCGGGCCGAGCAAACCAAGCTTCATTGAAAAAAGATAGACAAGATATTATTTAATTGTATGCAGGTCAGTTGTGCATGCGCGCGAGCGGGCAGGCGGCATGCGACAGGCGCCCGGGGGCAGGCAATAACATTCCTGGAAAAATTAATTTAAGAAAGAGGAGGGCCGGGGTCAGTATGACCTGGCCATCATGATCACGCGGTCGGTCGGCTTGCCGCATATCGGACACAGCCCGGCGCCTTTCATGCCCTGGGGTTCGCCCAGCAGCTTGCAGTTGACCACGTTCTCCATCTCCAGGCCGCAGGCCTTCTCGCCGCACCAGGGCATCCGCGCCCAGCCGTTTTCGACCTGCTGCTTTGCTTCGTCCAGCGTCGTGCAGTCCTTGATACGGGCCATCATGCTGTCGCTGGCTTTCTGCAGCAGTTCGGCCTGGAAGTCCATGAGCTTGCCGCTGACTGTATTCGCCAGCCCGTCCATGGAAATGGATTCCTTTTTGCCATCCCTGCGCACGAGCATGACTGCATTGTTCTTGATGTCGCGGGGGCCGATCTCGATGCGGAAGGGCAGGCCTTTCATCTCCCACTTATAGTACTTTGCACCGGGGCGCTCGTCGGCGAAGTCGATGGTCGTGACAATGCCGGCCGCGTCGAGGATGGCCTTGACGTTGCCGCATGCCTGCTTCACGGCCTCTTCTTCTTTCTTGAACACGATGGGTATGATGACGATCTGTGTCGGGGACGAGTTAGGGGGCAACACCAGGCCTTTGTTGTCGCCGTGGATGCCGATGACCGCCGCGATGCACCGCTCGGAGATGCCGTAGCAGGTCTGGTTCACGTACTCCTGCTGGCCCTTGTCGTTCTCGAAGGTGATCTCGAAGGTCTTCGCGAACTTGGTGCCCAGCATGTGTACGGTGCCTACCTGCAGCGACTTGCCGTCCGGCATCATGGTGTCGAAGGCCATGGTATAGTCGGCGCCGGGGAACTTGTCCCATTCGGGGCGCTTGTTGATCATGAAGGGGACTGCCAGCTTCGTGAAGAACTCGCCGTACAGGTCCATGGCTTCTCTGCACTGCTGCTCCGCATCCTCGCGGGTGGCATGGGCAGTGTGGGCCTCCTTGAACGAAGTCACCTCTCGCAGCCTGATCAGCGGGCGGGTGTGCTTGGTCTCGTAGCGGAACATGTTGACGATCTGGTACAGCTTCAGAGGCAGGTCGGCGTGCGACCTGATCCACAGCTTGTACATCGGGTAAATGGCCGTCTCGCTCGTCGGCCGCAGCGCGAGGGGAATCTCCAGCTCGGTGAGGCCGCCGTGGGTCACCCAGTAGACCTCGTCCTCGAACCCCTTGATGTGCTCCGACTCCTTCAGGAGCTCGGGCTTCGGGATGAGCATCGGGAACTGGCACTCCTGGTGGTCGACATCCAGCAGGGCCCTCAGCATGTTGTAGACCTTCTTCCGTATGGAGTAGCCGAACGGGTACCAGACGTAGACGCCCTTGATCGGGTAGCGCACGTCCATGATCTGCGCCATCATCAGCAACTCGTTGTACCATTCGCTGAAATTGTCCTTCGTCGGCAGTGTCTTCGACTCTTCTTCCACTATCTCACCCGCGTACTGTAAGCCATAATAGGCTGTCGGTTATAAAAGTCCTTTCATCCGGTATCAATGTTTTGGCATGATAAAACGTTATTTTATTATCCCTGTGCCTGTTTGCTTTACATTCAGTGAGGTCACATGAAT
>CAWBVA010000007.1:0-39870 GCA_963792125.1 uncultured Methanocellaceae archaeon | reverse complement strand
AAAGGTCCCGGGCAGTGCTTGCTGCCGCCATTTTTGCGGGCAAGGTTTGTGCAACTCGTCGGCATAATGTCACGTAGTTGTGATGCGCAACGCGTCGCATGTGGTGGAGGCAGTGCAGATGGCAGAAATACAGATGCATGATCCCTTCGACGAGCTGAAGAGGATCGAGGAAAGAATCGCCAGCATCTTCGGCGGCCAGTTCCCGGTAACGGGCACGAACATGAATACGCCCAGCGTGGACATTCAGCAGCATGGTAACGAGATCATCGTGACAGCGGACATGCCGGGCGTGGACAAGAAAGACATACAGATCAATGTCCGGGACGACCGGATACTCGAAATCTCGGCACAGAAAAAAATGGAGAAGTCTGAGGAGGAAAAGGCAGGCTTCTTACGTCGGGAGCGCAGGTACATGGGATACTATCGTTCCATCATGCTGCCGACGCTCGTCGATAAGTCCAGGGCCAAGGCATCTTACAACAACGGCGTACTCACCATGACCCTGCCCATAGCGCAGAAGGCCGAGGAGAAGAAGGGCGAGATCCAGGTAACCTGAAACCACAGTGGACACAACCGACTCGATGTGCACAATATGGCAGTGTGTGTAAGCGTTTTAAAACTACAGGGTGTCCGTTGTGTTTATCGTGTCTTTTAATCGCTCGTAGACGTCATACACGATCGGGCAGACGGAACAGTTGGCGACGGTGTTAGACAGCCGGCTGACGAAATTGTCCTTGTGCAGATGGGGATAGGAGACGCAGTCGTGCGGTCGGTACTCATAGCATATGCAGAGATTATTTTTCAGGAGAGGGCACGGTGTCCTGTTGAAAGACCAGCCGCCGTACTCGTCGTTCCTGACAAGGTATCTGGAAATCACGCTGATCTGAGGGTATGCCCAGCCCGATGGAGAGGCGTGTGATGTCCTCGTCGTCCAGCAGCGGCGAGATGCCTTTGCAGCAGTCGGCACAGGCCTTACAATCGAACTCCGATGACACCTGCCGGTACAGCTCGTGGACGATAGCGTCGATCTCCTCCGCGCCGATATCGCATTCCTTGAGCCAGTCCCGGAACGCCCAGTTCTCCGGCTCCTTCCTCCGCGACAGGCGGCCGACGTTTGCTGCGGTGACTTTCCTGATTAAAAGACCTCGAAAGGCATTATCCGGGCGCCGGTATAAACAGCTTCTCATGGCCGCAGGACTTCGTCTGCGCGCAGGGCGGGACAGTTAAAGTTTTTATCCATCCCGTACCATTATAAATTACTCAAGAGGTAGCGGTATGAGCTTGAAACCGAGGAAAGTTCTGGGGACACCGAACGCGAACGGTGCGAAACTAATGTTTCTTGGCGCGGGCGAGCTGGGAAAGGAGACGATGATTGAGGCACAGCGGATGGGAATCGAGATCGTGGCGGTCGACCGCTATGCGAACTCGCCGGGCATGCAGGTGGCCCACAGGTCCTATGTCATCAACATGAAGAGCGAGCGGGCGCTGATGGCCGTCGTCGAGAGGGAGCGGCCGGACGCCATCATCCCGGAGATCGAGGCGATCAACATCGACACGCTGTTCAAGCTCGAAGAGAAAGGCTTCTTCGTGGCGCCGAACGCGAAGGCTGTCTGGACGGCGATGCACCGCGAGCGGCTCCGGGAAGCGATCGCATCTACTGGCGCCAGGACCTCGAAATACGCATACGCTACTGACCTGGAGAGCTTCAAGGCGGCGTGTAAGAAGATCGGGTTCCCCTGCGTGTCCAAGCCCATCCAGTCTTCCAGCGGCAAGGGGTCGTTTTTCATCCACAGCGCTAAGGACGTGGAGAAAGCGTTCGGAGAGGCCAAGAAAGCACGGGGCTCGTCCGACAAGATCATCGTCGAGGAGTTCATCGACTTCGACATCGAGACCACCGTGCTGTCGGTCCGCTACCTGAACGAGAAGGGCAAGCCCGAGACTAAGTTCGTCCGGCCGGTCGGCCACTACCAGATCGAGGGAGACTATCACTCGTCATGGCACCCGTGGGTGGAGGGCGAGGACAAGAAGATCGCGAAGCTCGAAAAGGAAAGCTACGACTACGCCGCGCGCATCATGGACAAGCTCGGAGGCTTCGGCCTGTTCGCCCACGAGATGTTCGTGGACACGAAGGCGGGCAAGGTCTACGCTAACGAGACGGCGTGCAGGCCTCACGATACCGGCCTGGTCACCATGGCCAGCATGCCGCTGGGCTACTCGGAGTTCGCGCTCCACGCGAAGGCGGTCCTGGGCATTCCCATCGTCTGGGACGGCGACGTGATCGAGCCCCGGTCGAAGGCGGCTTCCCACGTCATCCTCTCGCACACGGAATGCTGGTACCCGCAGTACCAGGTCGCCGGAGCCTACTCGCCGAACACGAGCGTGCTCATCTTCGGCAAGCCGGAGTGCTACGAGGAACGGCGCATGGGCGTGGTGCTGTCTGTGGCCGACACCGTGGAAGAAGCGCGCAGGAAGGCGCAGAAGAGCGCCCACACCGTGAAGATGACCTGCGACGGCAACAAATGGGTCGGACAGGAAATAGCCGAAAAGCATTATAAGTAAGATAGCGTTTAGCACTAAAAAACGGAGGAACTGGATTGAGGGTCACTGGAGCTTGCGTGGGATGCGGGCAGTGCAAGGTCTTCTGCCCGGTCGACGCCATCCGGACGTGCGGCGTCAGCGTCATAGACGAGAAGTGTACGGAATGCGGTACATGCAAAGGGTACTGTCCCCTCGGCGCTATCAGGGAGGACTGAGATGAAGGTAGCAGTCATCGGAGCCGGCCTCGGCGGCCTGCTCGCCGCCGCAGCCCTCTCGAAGGAGCATGACGTCAACGTTTTTGAGCAGCTCGACATGTACGGCGGACGCTTCGCAAATCTGCCGTACAAGGGCTTCCAGCTTTCCACCGGCGCATTCCACATGATCCCCCACGGGCCGACAGGACCTCTTGCCGGGCTGATAAGACAGGTCGGCGCGAAGGTGGAGATCGTCAAGTCGGACACCCAGGCTACCTGGATGACGAAGGACCACAGGCATGTCCCTTTCATGAGCTTCAAGGAACTGCTGTCGCCGGCGGCACAGGCAAAGGCGCCCGTCGCCATGTTAAAACTCATGGGACAGAAGAACGGCACAGCGGCCGACATCGCTCTGCATGACCCCGAAATCCTGCGGCTTGCCGACAGCGCCTGCGGGTGGGCTCTGTCCACGACGGCTGCGAACACCCCCGCCACTGAGGTAGTCACGATTCTGAAGAACATCCAGAAGCACGGCACCCCCGGCGTGCCCATGGGCGGCTGCAGCGGCGTCGTCGACGCCCTCGCCAGTGTCATTGAGGCGAACGATGGCAGGATATCGCTGAGCTCGAAGGTCGATTCGGTAAAGGTAGAGGATGGAAAGGCAACCGGCGTCACTGTCGACGGACAGACAATCCCCGCCGACCTCGTGGTCTCGGACATTGGCCACAAGCTGACCGCAGAGATGTACGACCGGAGATATTTCGAGCCTGAATACGCCGCGGTGCTCGGCAAAATCAAGCCCTCGGCCGGCATCAAGATCTGCCTGGCCGCGGAAGAGCCACTCGTCGGCCATACCGGCGTCCTGTTCACCCCCTTCTCGCAGCGCGTCAACGGGATCAACGAGGTAACCCAGATCGACCCCTCGCTGGCGCCGGAAGGCATGCACCTGACCATGTCCCACCAGACGATGCTGACGAACGACGTGCAACAGGAAATCAAGCTGGGCCTGCAGGACATCGGGAAGATGTTCGCCGGCAAAAAATACTCCGTGCTGATGGTCCAGTCCTACCATGACGACTGGCCCGTGAACCGCGTCGCATCCGGCTACGACCTCGGCAACCTCACCCCGGTGAAAGGCCTGTTCGTCGTCGGCGACGGCGCCAAAGGCCACGGCGGCATCGAGGTCGAAGGCGTGGCGCTGGGCGTGCAGAACGCACTCGACCTGGTCAGGAAGGCTTATTCTTAATGAGCCCGGAAAACGACCATGTCTCCTGCCCGCAGTGTGGAGCTATCGGCTGCCGGGAGAGGTACGGGGAAATCCTGGCCCTCGAATTCGAGCAGCCCGATGTTTTTGGCGCAGTACACCACATAACGGTTAACTGCTACAACCTCCAGCACCCGGATACGTTTACCGATGAGGCATTGACCTGGATGCGATCGTCACTTCGTGCGATCGTAGAAGAAGGCCTGTCAGGTCCAGACCTGCTGAAAATGGCAAGGAAAACGTTTCGGGGCGACGTGCCGGTGAAACGCCGTACAGCTCATGACGGAGCGCTGCCGAGAACAAAGTGGTCGATGACCGTGATGGATGTACGCACCGACAGCCCGGAGGCATACGTCGAGGATATCAAGGCCTGGGCAAAGTCAATTTTAAGCGACCTCGACTCGAAGTGACATCCAGCCTGGCCGGGCCCTGTTACTTTCGGCATGCTACAAAAAGGCTTTAACTCCGATGACCGATTTTTTATGTGGTAGCATGGCAGAAAATAGTCCAAAGGTTAAATCCTGGCGGAAAAAGCTGCAGGACAGCAAGAACCTGCCACGGATAGTCGTCCTGGACGAGAAACAGAAAAAGACCTATGGCGAAGGCACGAGCGTGATCCCGGCGCCGATCGAGGTCGACGAGGTTATGCGGAAAGTCCCGAAGGGGAAGCTGATCACTATCAACCAGATCGCGGCTGCCCTGGCGAAAAAGCACGGCACGGACCATGGCGACCACATGGCGGCGACCCTCTTCTCGAACATTGCCGCCCGTGCGGCGGTCGAAGCCGCCGAAGCGGGCGAGAAGGACATCACGCCCTACTGGCGGACAGTGCAGGAAGGCGGCGTACTCAGGGAAAAGTACCCCGGCGGCGTAGAAGGACAGAAGGCATTGCTGGAAAAAGAAGGACACACGATCGTCAGGAAGGGTAAAAAGCTGGCCGTGCAGGACTTCGAGACTAAGCTTTTTCAATTATAATACAGAACTCAAAGTTTATATTGTAGAATGTCTATTATCATCGCGGCAGCATTTTGCATTGCCCCTATAGGGTAGTGGACATCCTTGGAGCCTCCGGAGCTCTAGACCGGGGTTCGAATCCCCGTGGGGGCGCTCAGTTTTGAAGGGGCTGTCGGGGAGCTTTTTCCAAAAAGGCTCCCCTGACTCTCGACACCCACACATGTGCCGAAGGCACCGTTTTAAGGATCGTTTTTGAAGGAGCTGGTTTTCGCAAGGCTCCCGGGGAGCCTTGTTCCAAAAAGGCCCCCTGGGTCTCGACACCGGGCGTATGCGCTGAAAGCGCGAACTGTAATGTTTTTGAAGGGGTACAAGGGGGGACTTTTTCCCGAAAAAGTTCCCCCTGTACACCTTGTTATAACAGGAATGATAAAGGCAGCTATCAGCAGGACTTTGTTCAAAAAAGTTCCCTGCACGTGTCCATGAAATTCCCTGTGCGATATCTGAACATTTCGCCAGCATACAATACTAAACGTTCTTTTACTCCAGACCAATTAATATTTGAATCATTGCCAAATAATCTATTGGATAGCAATGCAAAAACGTTTATCGCCATTATCAGAGCCGATTGAAAGACGTCTGACCCCTCTCATAGAGAACTCCTTATTCCGCGGGGCCATAAAGTGAAATTTCTTGACGTCATCGGCTATTCGATCTCGGATTACTGGGACAACAAGTTCAAGACATTCCTTTCGTGCCTGGGCATTATCATAGGCGTCGCGGCGATCATCACACTGCTCACTGTCAGTGCCGGCGTCTTCGACGGGCTCAAGGAGCGCTTCAGCAACATCGAGACGGACACTATCGTCGTGACCCCTAACACGTACATCGGCATTGGGTCGATCCTGACCGACAAGGGCAAAGTCGATAAGCCGCATCTGCCGCCGGCACACTTGACGGACCGGGACGTGCAGCTCCTGCGCAACACGTCAGGCGTAGCCGCTGTCTATCCCGAGATCAGCGCCCCCAAACAGGTCATGTACCTGAACGATTCCGAGTACGTGCAACAGGTGAAGGCCGTCATCCCCGGCATGAGCAGGTACGCTGACATGATCCGGTCCGGCACGGTTCCTGTCGCCCTCCGATACGAACGCAGTGGTGATCGGCAGCAGTATAGCCCGAGACACGTTTGTAGACGAGGTAAGAACGGGCTCTAATATAACGATCTATAATTCTAACTGGGGTCTCTCGCAGACATACGAGGTCGTCGGAGTGCTGCGGGAGATAAATACATCGTCGGTGTCCGGGAACCCGAACGGCGCGATATTCATGACGCGGGCAGGCTTCATAAAAATCGACGGCGCGAAGAACTATACGTCTATCGTGATCAAAGCCTCGTCCGTGACGGACGTCGAGGCCACGGCCGAAAACGTAAACAGGACCCTGTCGGCCATCCACCCGGACGAGGATTATTCGGTGATGTCGTCGCAGGCGCTGGCCGGGACGGTCACTGACATATACGACATGATCACGTTCGTACTGACCGCGATCTCGGCCATATCCCTGGTGGTGGGAGGGATCGGCATCATGAACGTGATGCTGCTCACCGTCAAGGAGCGGGTGAAGGAGATCGGCCTGATGAAAGCCGTAGGCGCCACGAAAAAGGACATCCGCCTGATCTTCATTACTGAGTCAATCACGCTGGGCGTCTTCAGCGGGATAGTGGGAGTGGCTTTTGCGGCCGTCATGTCTGCGATCATCGGCCACGTCGCGGAAATACCTGTGGCCTTGACGCCCCAGAACATTGTCATCGGCATCGGCTTCGGCGTTTTGACGACAGCGATAGCAGGAGTTTATCCGGCGAGTCAGGCAGCCAGGCTGGACCCGATTGACGCTCTCCGAACAGAGTAATTTTAAAAAACCAGCAATGTAAACAGTTAAATACCACTGATACCATTTCATGCCTCTCCCAAAGTATATACCCGCACCCGCCATTGGTATATATTAACTGGAAAAAGACGAGGTTACCGTTTTGACATTTATTTCCATCGTGCCCTATAACCGTGAGTTATTGGTGATCAAAGACATGGAGGTCTTCACCAACTTCTTTTGCTATGCCAAGAGACAGAAGAAAGGACTGGCGACCATCAGCAGGCCGGCGCCGGCAGTCGATGAAATTGAAGGCAATGTAAGTAACCTTTACGAGCACATCGAGGACAGCGAAGACAAAGATCTCCTCCCGGCCACGAACATAGGGTTCCGCCGTTAAGGGTTATGCCATCTGTTTAAAAACGGATCGCAATCAGCGCTTTAAACCATGATAAAGCCCGGTGCTGCTACCGCCGCTTTTCAAATGTCTGTTCGCATTTCGGGCACTTGTACTGGGCCAGCCTCGTCGAGCTGCCGCCTCTGCGCTGGCCGACAGTCACATATCCCAGAAATAGACAATCCGTGTTACATTCAGGGCACTTCAACTTCAATCACGCTCCTTACCTCAACGACCTGTGATATTATGAAATCTTGCCACGTATATATATTATCGGGATATGCCAGGGCCGGGTTCTACGATACTTTCACGGGCCTGCCATAAAACCTAAGTTAAAAAAGGGGCTGCAAGGGAATATTTTAAATTCCGCGGGAGCCCTCCGGAAATTTCAGGCTTACCTGACAACGACCTTGCCTTTCATGTATGGGTGGATGCCACAACTATAGTCGAAAGTGCCCGCCTGGTTGAACGTTTTAGAGTAAGTTCCACCGTTCTTCAGTACCTGCGACTCCGAGTCGGCGAATTTTACCGTATGGCTTGCTGTGCCGGGATGAGTCCACGTGATTGTGTCTCCCTTTTGTATCGTGATGCTTTCCGGCTGGAACTTGAAGTCTTTGATGAGCACCTGTGCCGTACCTGCGGTGGCGACCCCGGTGAAAGAAACCATGAGCGCCGCCATTATGATGATTGCTAATAGCTTCATATGACCACCGGTGAAAAATAACCGCAGTGAAAAGATAACATTAAGGGCGGGATAGAACGCCATTTTTCCCTTTTAACCGGCCGCCCGCAATGTAAAATCCAAATACGTGGAACGTCGATGATCGGTATATGGATTATATGATCATTGTCTGGCTGCTGCTGGCGCTGGTCCTGCTCTCGGTCACTTTCCAGATCGTCTTACGCATCGTCCGCAAGACAGTCCATTTTCCCGCGCCCGCCTTTATGGGCCGGCTGCTGGACAGCGACCTGCGGCGTGCCGTGCAGCCGCCATCGACGATCATCGCCCGCAGCGGCATTCGCAAGGGGATGAAGGTCCTCGAGGTCGGGTGCGGCAGTGGTGCCTACACAACATATGTGGCCCGGGCTGTCGGCCCTGAAGGCACTGTCTATGCGCTGGACATTCAGCCGGGGATGCTGGAACAGCTGAAGAAAAAACTGGCCCGGCCGGAGAACGCGGATATCCGCAACGTCAGGCCGGTAGAGGCCAGTGCGTACGACATACCGCTGGAAGATGGCTCCCTTGACCTGGCATACACGATCGCGGTACTGCAGGAAATCCCTGATAGAGCAAAGGCGCTGGCAGAGATTAGAAGAGTGCTGAAGCCCGGGGGCATCATGGCGGTGACCGAGTTCCTTCCCGACCCGGATTACCCGCTGAAGTCGACAGTGGTACGACAGCTGACCGATGCCGGTTTCCTGCTGGAAGGTGTCTACGGGGGCTTCTGGCAGTACACGGTAAGGGCGAAAAAGCTGTGATGCGCCCGGGGAGGAAAAGATGTCCGGGACATTGGTGAAA
Source organism: uncultured Methanocellaceae archaeon (assembly GCA_963792125.1). GTDB lineage: Archaea > Halobacteriota > Methanocellia > Methanocellales > Methanocellaceae > Methanocella_A. The sequence continues at coordinate 31,138 of CAWBVA010000007.1, read as the reverse complement.
TTCGCAGGGTTCTAAGCGGCAGAGAACCAGTGACCGGGGACGCGCTGACAGATGTGCTAATCGATTACGGCATTGATATCGTGCCTGAAAATGTTCATCAGACTCAATTATTGTAAACTGCATTATATTCCTGCGCGTAAAAGACGTAGCCGGGGATGAGGTTTGGCTTTTGATCTGATTGAAAGAGGCTTGCTGACGTGCCTGATCTGCATACTGGCTGCCGGATTGACAGGCGTGCCGGATGCGAATATTGTCGCCGGGGCTCAAAGCATAAATGCCGGGCACCTGGCCGGAGACGGATATGTGGCACTGGGAAGTATGACGGACGATCGGCAGATACGCATGATGAACATCGACGACCTGAGCGCCCTTATGAAAAGCAATACGGATTTCCTGCTGGTTGACGCGAGGCAGAGGGAACAGTATGCCATGGCTCACATTCCTGGCGCGATCTCGCTGCCGCTGAACGAAATACCGGACTATGCCGGCAGCCTTGACAGGGACCGGATGATCGTCACCTACTGCGGGAACTATCACTGTCCGATCAGCACGAAGGCGGCTGCGGAGCTAACCAGCCTTGGCTTCACCAACATATATGATTACAAGGGCGGCATCAAAGAGTGGCAGGAGACCGGGCACGCGACGGCAACAGGCAGCGGCTGAACACGGTCTAATCCCCGGCCGTCCATTTTTCTGGCGGACCTCCGGGCCGGCGTGTCTATATAATCGATCGTCTCCTTACTCTTTAAACAATTAATGGCCGGCGGAGACAGTCAAGGATGCCCGGAGAAAAGGTAGATGCCCGAGCAGGCGGAATCGGAAAAGTGGCTGCAGTTACCCCCGGTCATGTAAGGGCGCTGCGGCTTCAGGCCCAGCACCTGCACCAGAAGGCTTCCGTGAGAGACCTGGCCGGAGTCGTACGATCGCTTGTCGGGGTCAATGCCCAGTCCGGGCCGGCCATGATGCTGTCGTTACGTGGCCGGGTCAAAGAGCTTGAAATGGCCGATGTCAAAGATTCGATCGCACAAAAACGCCTGGTGCGGACCTGGGCGATGCGCGGGACGATACATCTCATCGATTCCCCGGACCTGGGCTGGATGATATCCCTCCTCGGCCCCGCCATCATAGCTAAAGGCAGGAGGAGGCGTCTCGAGCTGGGGCTGGACGAGGAGGCCCTTGAGCGATGTCTTGATGAGATTCCTGCCATTATGCATGGTAGAGGACCGCTGACCCGGGAGGAACTGACGGATGGCCTGATCGGCCGGGGCATCCCGGCAGAACGAAAGAGCCAGGCGCCGTACCACCTGATCGCTTATGCAGCCCTCAAAGGTCTCGTCTGCATAGGCCCGGACAGCCCGGATGGCGAACAGACATATTGCCTGGTCAGCGAATGGGCAGGGAAACAAAAAGATATAACAGGCGAAGAGGCGCTGGCCGAACTCGTTATCCGGTACCTGAGAGGCTATGGGCCGGCCAGCCCGGCAGACTTCTCCGCCTGGTCGGGACTGTCGCTGACTGATGCGAAAAAGGGATGGAAGCTGGCCATGGAGCGGGAAGTGTTGCAGGAGATCAGTGTGGAAGATCGTGTCCTGTGGTCGCTGGAATCGCAATATGTATCGCCGGAGAAACCTGCACACACTGGCACTGTCGTCAATCTCCTGCCTGCATTCGACTCGCTCGTCCTCGGATATGCAGACCGCGAATATCTTGTCCCGGGTCGGTACCAGAAAGAGATCTATCACGGCGGCCAGACGGTACCGGTCGTACTGGTCGACGGCCTCGCTGCAGGCGTGTGGAGGTACGAGCGCCGGGGTAAAACGCTGAATATCCGTGTCACCCCGTTCGGGCCTGCTGACAGGGCGATCAGGGACCTCGTGGAGGAAGAAGCGGAAGACATCGGACGTTTCTTCGGACTGCAGACATCAATTGACTTTCACGCCTGACATCATCCGGAAAAGCATGACCCCCTGAAGAGCCAGGCTGCCGACACACGTGGCACGTTATATGTTGAAATGACTGTCGGATAGCGTACCATCAACTATTTCCGCAATGTATCCCTAGCTATATCGATATCGATGGAACATTCGGCAGCGGAACAGGAAAAGGTCACCGGGCAGGCGTACCGGAACCGATATATCATCATGGTCATCGTGCTGGCGGGCATCTTCATGTCGGTGCTCGACGGCATAGTGGTCAGCATCGCGCTGCCGACGATGACATCGTATTTCAACGTCGACCTGACGTCTTCTCAGTGGATCACTACCGCTTACCTGCTCACGATTACGAGCCTGCTGCTCGTCTGCGGCAAGGTCTCCGACTACACGGGCCGGGTGCCGATGTTCACCGCAGGCATCGGCATCTTCATGCTTGGCTCGCTGGCCTGCGGCCTCAGCACCAGCCTGGCCATGCTCGTGGGATTCCGCATCCTGCAGGCCGTGGGAGGCGCGATGATGTTCAGTATCAGCGCCGCCATCATCTTCCAGTCATTCCCTGCCGACGAGAGGGGGAGAGCGATGGGATACATCGGCTCGACAGTGGCTATCGGCAGCATCCTCGGGCCCATCCTGGGCGGCTTTGTCACTGAGGCGCTGGGCTGGCAGTACATCTTCCTGATCAACGTGCCTATCGGCGTGGTACTGTTCCTTCTCGCGCTGAAGTTCCTGCGCATCCACGAGCACCGTACGAAGCGGTTCCGGATGGACGTGCCCGGTGCGGCACTGCTGATTATTACCGTGTCCACACTGGTGATCTTCCTGAGCCAGCTCGCCGAGACAGCGTCGCTCACGGTGTTCGAGTACGCCCTGGCGGCGATCTTCGCCCTGGGGCTGTTCGCCTTCGTCTTCGTGGAACAGCGCACGAAAGAGCCTTTGCTCGACCTGAGCATCTTCAGGGTAAAATTGTTCGTGCTGCCCTGCGTGAGCATGATACTGTACTTCATCGGTATCTTCATGATGAATATCTGCAGCCCCTTCTATTTCCAGGGCGTGCTCGGCTATACCCAGACCCAGGTGGGCATGTTCATGCTGGTGGTGCCCTTCATCCTGGTCGTCGGCGCCCCGGTCGGCGGATGGCTGTACGACAAGCACCACTCGCGGTACTATAGCACGGCAGGCATGGGAATCATAGCCCTTGGTCTCTTCACTATGAGCTTTGCAGCCTATAATGTCAGCGTCCCTGCCATGCTCGTTGCCATGGTGCTTCTGGGCATCGGCGGAGCACTGTTCCAGAGCCCCAATAATACCGAACTGATGTCCTCGCTGCCCCGGGAAAAATTGAGCATCGCGTCCAGCGTCACGGCTACCGTCCGTAATCTCGGGTTCACGCTTGGCGTGTCACTGGCGACCGTATCCATCTCCCTGCAGTTCGGCTCCATCAAGGGCATTGACTTCACTAAACACGCCGGCATCCTGGCCGGCAACTCGTTGTTCATCAACGCAGTCACGATCACGATCGCCATCGGCGGCGGCATCGCCGTCTGCGCGGCCATCGCCTCATTATTAAGGAACGTCGGTCCCGGGTCCCGGCGGAGCAGCGTCAGGTCGCCTCCGCAGCATGGCGACGCGATGAAAAAATAGCGGCGTTATTCCAGGAGCCAGCTCACGTCTATGCTGTACTCGCCGGTCTCCATGCCGGGCTCGCCGGCCTTGCCGTGGTAGTCCGAAGATGCTGTGAGCTTCAGCCCGTACTTGCGGGCCAGTGCCACTATATGCTCGTTCATACAGTGCTCTGCCGTGGACCGATAGAGGGGCTCGAGCGTGCTGATGGACGGTATTTTCATCTTGTAGCGGTACTTGCACAGTTCCGTGGCCTGGCCGCCGAGGCGGACGAACCTTTCCATAGCCTCGCCGGGATGGATGTATTCGCATGGGTGGGCCAGCACGGCCACGCCTCCCGCACGGTCGATCAGCCGGATGCATTCCTCCATGGTCAGCTCGTAGGCTTTCTTCGACTCGATGCCTGGCGTCTTGAAGAGCCGGTACAGCTCTTCCTCCCTTACTGGCAAGCCTGCCTTCGTCGCGTTCTCGATGATGGCTGCGGCGATGTGTGGTTTGCCTATGATGCTCCCTGTCACCCGGCGGCGCACGTCCTCGAACCGGACCGGCTGCCAGCCTTCGTGTTTCACCGAGAGATATGCGTTCACCCTGTCAAGCAGCTTTTTCCGCGCCTCAAGCCGCGCGTCCGCGAGCTTCTTCAGCTCCCGGCACAGCGGGGCATAATCCGTGTCTACCTTAAGGCCTACCACATGCACGTCCCTGTTGGCACCCTCGTCCCGGGTGGACAGTTCCATGCCGGGCACCAGCATGATTTTGTAGTGCTCTGCCTCTGCGAACGCTTCCGGGTAGGCGGCGAGCGTGTCGTGATCGGTGATAGCCATGAGCTCGATCCCGAGACCGGAAGCGATCCCGAAGAGCTCGGCGACCGTCTTCCGGCCGTCAGAGCACGTGGTGTGCAAGTGAGTGTCGATTTTCATGGTGACCGCTATACAGAGTTGAATGTACAGATGTAAGGATAAAAGTTTACTATCAGGCTATAACGCCGGTCATTGCCGACGAGCCTTCCCGGGCACGCGGATGCCCGAACTGGAAAAGATACTTGAAGACTACTTCATCTTACTGCACTCGGGGCACAGGTGCCCGTTCCCGGCCTTCTTTGCCTTTGCAGCCGACACAGGCTCGCCGCACTTCGAGCATACCACAGTGCTGATCCTGCCTGGCCGCTCCGGCTCTTTGACATTGATCGCCTTTACGTCGAACACCGACTCGCCGGGGCTTTCGAGAATGGCGCGACAGACACGCTGGATCCTGTGACGCAGCTCGTCGACCTCTTCGACCGTGGCATGACCTTCGGATACTTTCTCACGCAGTTCCTGTAGCCCGGGGTCCAGCCGGTCTATAGTGAACTCATGCCTGAGCGCGATGCGAATGGCCTTCGGACGACCGCGGATGCCGAAGGTGTAGACCTGCTTGCCGTTGTCGTTGATGACCAGGTTGCCTTTGCCGACGGTGCAGCCGGTGATCGCCTGTACCGCATCAGCGCCACAGCCGGCGCTATCGATTATAGCGAATACTTCGTCGTCCGGCGACCGTTCCTCGGCGAGCCAGCGCATAGCCACATGAGAAGCATAGTAGCCGATGGCCAGGCCGGGGCAGATATGGCCGTGGAACTTGACCGTCTGCGAGAACGGCACCACATAATGGCCACCGGGAAGGTCGTCCGAGTGTTTGCCCATACAGATCAGAACATGTTACGGTCTCATTGAATAAATGCTTGCCTGAAGAATCCGTCTTGCCAGCGCCTTGCCTCCCTCATCGACAGCATGCGCTTGAGTATAAGATTACCGGGCGACGAGCCACAACAGCCATGAACCCGCGACGGCCATGGCCTTTTTGATCGGCACCGCACGGGTCTCGTAGAAGAGATATGTGCCCTGCTTATACCAGCCTTTGCCCGACCGGTAATTGTAGTCCGGAGGCCCGGTCGTCCTTCAGCGGACAGTACTCCTCATCCGGTCCATGCACAGCCGGCATCCCGGGCATGGTTTGAGATCGGTTTCCCGCAGAAAAAGGTACTCGAGCTCGACGTCTCCAAGCCTCTCCAGAGCATCCCCGACCATTTTAGTAATACGGTAGGTGTTGCCCCTGCTGCGGGGACCGCCTGTGATAGCCAGTGCCCGGATCGTGTCGTTCTTACCGCCCATTCTACCCGGATAGTTACAAAAGAATAATGCGGTAAAGGCTTGCCGGGAGCTTTATGACAGTCGCCGTCCGGGTAAAGTATATAATGAAAAAACATTATAATAACTTAAGTTAGATCGATGACTATTAGCGTTTATATTATTTCATTGAGGAAGAAAGTGGTAGAATGGTAGAACTGACTGTTATCCAGAGAGAAATCCTTTCGGCGCTCATCAACCTGTTCCGCGAGAAGGGCAGGGCCATCAAGGGCGAGGAGATATCCGAGAGGATTGACCGCAACCCGGGGACCGTGCGGAACCAGATGCAGTCTCTGAAGGCGCTGGGGCTGGTCGAGGGCGTGCCGGGGCCGAAGGGCGGCTACAAGGCGACGGGCTCGGCCTACCAGGCTCTGAACCTGACCGCGGTGGAGCACGAGGCCGACGTCGCTATCTACCGGAATGGAGAGCGCGTGGCGAACACCAACGTGGCGGAGATTGACCTGAACACCGTCCGTCACCCGGACACATGCCGGGCCAACATCAAGATTTTAGGCGATATCAGGAACTTCGAGGTGGGCGACTCGGTACAGGTCGGCCCGACGCCGGTGAACAAGCTGGTCGTCCGCGGCGACGTAGTTGGGAGGGACGATATCAGCGGCGTTGTGCTGCTCAGCATTACCGAAATGATCTCCATCCCCAAGAAGCCGGTGCGCGACTACATCAACCACAGGCTCATCACTGTGCCCGTCAGCGCCACGATCAAGGACGCGCTGATCACGTTCGCGAAGAACGATATCCATGGCGCCCCTGTCGACGACAACGGTAAGATCGTCGGCATGATCACTTATACGGACATCGGCAGGGCTGTTGCCCTGGGCAAGGAAGATAACCGGGTGACCGAGTTCATGACGCGCAACGTCATCTCCATCGACTCTGCGGAGCCTATGTATGAGGCGGTGTCGCTGATGAACAAGAGCAAGGTCGGCAGGCTGTTAGTTACCGAGGAAGGCAAGCCTAAGGGCATGATTACCAGGATGGACGTAATCAGCCGGCTTACTACATATTAAAAATTAAAAATTTTTTCTCTTTTACTCAATGACCTGGGTAGCCTTCGCCACCTTCAAGGCCGCATCGCGGGTTATGCCCGTGTCGCCCAGGATAGTATAGCGTTCCGGCCTGATCTTATGGGCCTCGGTCAACGCCTGGATGATGTATATGTCCTCGATGCCCAGGCCTTTTGCGTCTACCGGCGCGCCGATGGTGACCAGCGCATTCCGGATACTTAGCCAGTCGCCGCCGTGCAGGTACATCATCATGATCGTGCCCACGCCGCACTGCTCTCCATGCAACGCCGGCTTAGGCGCAATCCTGTCCAGCACGTGTGAAAACTTATGCTCGCTGCCGCTGGCCGGCGCGGACGAGCCGGCGATGCTCATGGCAACGGACGAAGAGACCAGGGCTTTGACTACCTGCCCGACCGATCCCTCCAGCCCGGGCTTGATCTCGTGGGCAGAGTCCATGATGATCTGTGCGGTCATCAGCGACAGGGCCGCCGCGTACTCGGAGATGTAGACGTTGCGGAGCCGCGAGGCGAGCCGCCAGTCCAGCACCGCAGTGTAGTTGGATATCACGTCGCCGCAGCCCGCGGCGAGCAGCCGGAACGGTGACCTGGCGATAATGTCCGTGTCGGCGATCACGCACAGCGGGGCCTCGGCCTGGATGGAGACAGTCTCGCCGTCGTGCTTTATCGAGGCGCGGGACGAGGCGATGCCGTCGTGCGACGCAGCCGTCGGCACGCTGATGAAAAACATGTCCTGCTTCGTCGAGGCGAGCTTGGCAATGTCGATGGCCTTGCCGCCGCCGACGCCCAGCATGAAGTCGGCTTTCGTCTCTTTCGCCATCGCCCGGGCCTTCTCGACGTTGGCCATGGTGGCCTCGTCGACGACCAGGAAGTCCACGTCGTAGCCGCTGGCCCGCAGGCTGTCGGCCGCGGCTTCGCCGGCGATGTGCTTCGTCGTCTTGCCGGTGACGATGAGCGCACGTCCCTTGAGGCGCATGCTCTGGCACAGGCCGCCTACGCTCCGGATAGCGCCGGGCCCGGCGATGACGTTGCGCGGCAACTGCATCCACTTCTCGCTGTGCTTAGATACATTTATGTCAGAATTGCTCGTTATAACACCCCAGGTGAGAACATAGACTTCGACATCGGCCCGACATCGTCGGCTTCATCGACAAATACTTCATCCATCCGATCGTGTACTCAGGCGAGGGCTATAACCCCGTCAACACGGTCGCCTATGCTATTATCCTTGGTATTAGCCTTTTCGCGATATTAAAGTTAATGGACATCCTCAAAATCAGGCTCAATGAGCGGTTCGTCATCTCTACGGCACCCTATATCCTGTTAGGCGCCTCGCTGCGCGTCATACAGGACGTGGGCATCCTGCAGCCGCCGTTCAGCTACCTGTTCATCACCCCGCTGGTCTACGTCCTCGCATTCGTCATCACTGCTACGGTACTCCTCACCTGCCTGGCACTGGAGAGTAAAGGCGTCATCAAAGACTACTCGAAGCCCTACTTCTGGACCGGCATAGCCGGCATCATCCTGGTGCTGGCGCTCCTCTCCACGAAGCATTTCAGCAGTGCCTGGTGGGCGCCCGTCGTCATCGTGCTGCTGGCCTCTGCGTTTACGGGCGGCATCTACCTGATCGCCCGGCATTTCAAATGGGATTTCCTGACCAACAAGCTCAACGTGGCCATCCTCGGGGCGCACATGTTCGACGCCTCCTCGACGTTCACGGCCATCGACCTTGTCACCGGGTTCGCGGAGAAGCATGTGGTGCCCGTGTTCTTCATCAACACTTTCCACACGGCGGCCATCATGTACCTGCTGAAGCTGGCGGTCTTCATCCCGGTGATCTACATTATCGAGAAGTATTTCAAGGATGACCCGCAGCTTTACTATGCGGTCAAGTTCGTGCTGCTGGTGCTCGGTTTCGGGCCGGGAATCCGTAACACGCTTGAGCTGACGTTCGTGCAGACATGATTCAGGGTTTCATTCCGGGGCCGCGGGACTTCGCGGCCTATGTCTATAAGATCAGGTACTTCGTCTATGCCATAGCCCTGCTCATGCTGTTATCCTTTATGATCGGAGTTATTTTTGCGGCGACGATGCCGGACGAGACGGCGAAGATCGTCAGCCTCGTGGCCAGCCAGATGGAAGACATCGATTCGGACTCCTCATTCAGCCTGATGATCAACCTGTTCGTGCACAACGGCGTCATCTGCCTGATTATGGTCCTGCTGGGCCTCGCCCTGGGGCTGATCCCGCTCTTGATCGCCTTCGACAATGGTCTCATGATCGGCCTGGTCGGCGGCGTGGCAGCCGGCAGGGCAGGGCTGCTGTTCACGCTTGCCGCGATTGCGCCGCACGGCGTTATCGAGCTGCCGATGATGATGCTGTCCGCTGCCATTGGCCTGCGCCTGGGATACAGCGTGCTGATGACCCTGTTCAGACAGCCGGCCGACGTGGTACAAGAGATGAAGGACGGACTCCGGGTCTTCGCGGTCTGGGTGCTGCCGCTGCTGCTGGTCGCCGCGTTCGTCGAGAGCTATATCACGACGGCACTGGTCTATTTCCTCACCGGATAAACTTATGTCGACAGTCATGCGGGAAAACGGCCGCGCAAATAGTTGCAGCACCGGTGGCCGTTCGCACGCGCATGCATAACCGGGCATGACAGCTGCGTTTTTACTATACCGACGCCGACGCTATATGCTCTTTTTAACCCGTAATAAGCGGCACATCACTATAAATATAATAGGCAATTTATTCTATTTTTGTGATGATTATTTTACAGGCCGACCCTGTGCACCGGCCTGTATGGTGGGGATGCGATGACGTTCAATAAAAAGATTCCGGGGGCGAGGGATTTCCTCGACTATACCTACAGGCTACGATGGTATGTACTGACAGTAATGGTGGTGTTTGCCATTTTCACGGCGATAGGCTACACCATCGCGGTGACGTCGCCATCGTTCACAGACCAGACGATCACGGGCTTCAAGGAGGAGGTCGGCCCGCTCAAGGAGACTTCAGCCCTCCAGCTCATGCTCGGCATCTTCGAGAACAATGTGATCAAATGCTTCATGGTAGTCGTGCTGGGCCTCGCCCTCGGCATAGCGCCATTGCTCTTCATGGTGGCCAACGGGATAGTCATCGGCATCGTCGTCGGCGCCACGCTGGCGAAGGCCGGAATCCTGTACGTCATGGTAGGCATCCTGCCCCACGGCATCATCGAGATGCCCATGGTCTTTCTGTCGGCTGCCATCGGGCTCAAGCTGGGCTTCGACGTGATACGGGCGCTGGTCTTGAAGAAAGTCCACCTGTGGAAGGACATCCGGGAAGGGCTCCTCATCTTCATCTTCTGGGTGGCGCCGCTGCTGTTCGTGGCTGCGTTCATGGAGACCTTCGTGACAGGGACACTGCTGTACATGCTGTTCTCTCACTGATGAGCCAGGGCGCTAGGAAGGCGAGCGCTCGCGCGCAGATGAAAAGACCTGTGCGGGCGGGCGCGTACACTCGCGCGCGCGAAAGCCGAAGTGCTGCACAATATTTATGGCTTGCTGGCCCCGGGTTCTCTCCTTCTCGCCACAAGCCACGCCAGCACCAGTATGATCAGCACCAGTATCGCCGATATTTCGACGAACCGGATAAGCTCGTGGACTAAGAACCGGACAACGGCTATGGCCACGATCATCAGCAGGAACGCTCCGATGAGTATGGCCGACTTCGAAATCCCAACCATGAATAATACCTCGAATGAAAGCTCGCGGGCAGGGATTTTAATGGTTACTCGCATTATCCGTCGTATTAGCCTGGCGGAACTGGAGGTTACCAATGCCTGCTATCGCACATAACACGGGGCTAATGGCGCTCGGTGATATACAGCACCCGGTCCAGCATGTCAGTGATCCGGTCATCGACTGATGTCAGACGCAAGCGTATTGCGCCTATCTCTCTGCGCAATTCCTTCAGCTGCCCTGATGCCCGGTCCCTGTCTCCAGGAGGGAGCCGGTCCGCCTGCGAACGCAGCTCCGGGTAGTCTTTTTCAATCTTGCCGATCTCCTCTTTCCACCCGTCCGAGCGGGCTGACGCCACGGATATGTCCCGTCTCGCATGCTCCGATCACTGCTTTGTAGACTTCATCGTCGCCGGAATACAGCTGGTCCTGTCTCGCAGCCAGCAGCCGGTCTGTCGCCGCTATGTTGCCTTCAAGCTTCTCCGCTGCCTCGATCATCCGGCCAATGTCGTCAGGCAGCCGCTCTTCCTCAACGTACGTCGAAACCATGCGGACTTCCCATGACAATGGCGTGGGGCAAAGAAAAATAGGTTACAGACAATTCGAGCGGCAAGGCTGTGTGCCACTGGCCGTAACGGGCGCCATCAGCCAGACACAGAGCATCCGTATGAAGAAAGCAAACGGGTTTCAGCACTCGAGCCGACGCGAAAACTCGGCTGCGCTTCGCGAGGCATCGACGGATGAGCCGGGTTTCGAAGGCATACGTAAGGAAAACGGTAGGTCCAAAGTTGCACGCAGGGGCATATTTACCCCACAATGTTCACAATGAGAACAAGCGACCCCCGCATTACGTTCCTTTGGCCAGCTTTGCCCTGGCCAAAAACCGGCCCTTTTCTGTAATCGAGTATATCCTGGAGCCTGACATGGTCGTCTCTTCGGAAACCATGCCCCGGCAGACGAGCGATAGTATCCAGCTGAGACGACCTGCGAGCCCGGTCAGGGCACCCCGCACGTTCGGGTAACAAATGCCGGTATCCTTGGCAATTTCGTAGGCAGTGGCTTTTTTCCCCGCCTTCCCGACGGTGTACAGGTACAATAATACGCCGCTCCTTATACGACTTTTCAATGAACGCTCGTCGTCAAACTGCTCGATGCTTGAATATGCCCATTCATCCATATGGTCACCTTTTATCGACATGATATTTTAAATATTAAATCAATTGGATGCATATATTAAGATTCTATCACTATCGATTAATTCGGTGGCGAATTTTCATTTTTAAAAAAAAATGCTGCAAATTAATGGTCAAATCGGCAATATGAGCTGTATTATGCGCCGGTAGTGTCATATGTGCTTGCACAGGTACTATAATGGGTACGTGCATACAACCTGCAATACTATCTATTTATTAACAAAAGGTTTAGATATTATCGAGCAAGCGGTTAGGCGGCCGCCTACTTGCATGCCCTGTCAACCAAAATACAGGAGATGATCTAGGAATGAGAATGAAGAAGGGCATATTCGACACATTGTCGGGTAAAAAGATCGTTAAAATGGCCAGTACTGTGCTGATAACGCTCTTTTTGTGCAGCGGGTTCGCGAACGTTGCTGCCGCCGGAAACCAACAACGATCCCGTACCGTCGTTCGATCAGTGGTTCAACCCGGGCGAGATCAACAGCACGGGATTAAAATCCCATGCGGCAACGGATCTTAACGCGTTGCTTTCGAACGAAAAGAGGGCCGCGCCGGACGAGACCTGGGAACTATCCCATCCCGGGCTCGTGATTTACGATACCTCTAAAAAAATGACCACCGACGTGTCCAGGCTGGAAAATGCCGGGTTTGCGACGAATAACCGGGTAAACGCAACGTTTTCCATATCGCGACAGCCGGCAATAAACCAATTAAACGCAGGCGAAACGCCAGCCAACGCGTCGTCGACCGATGGTACTGCGGGTGTTGAGGCCCTGTCGGCCGTTTATATTTACAGCGTCAGTTACAATTGGTACTGGGTACAGGATACGTGGTTCAACAACGAGGTCACAATCTACAATGCCGGTCCGGCGATTGTCAGCGGCAAAGTGGTATTCATCTCTCCGGAGGATGGCTATGGCTACTACACGCCTTTTACCAACCTCGCGCCCTATACGTTTGCCACGGTGACGGTCCCGTTCGAGGTCATCGGGAGCCTGAGCACGGTGGGTATCAAGCCGATCATCGTCCAGGTGCGGGTTGATCCGAACGACGAGGTCACGGACGCCATGGAAATGCCGGTCGACGGCATCGAGAAGTACAACAACGACGCGAGCCACTTGGCTGATCCCGATGGAGGCGACAGCCTAGAATTGAGCGAATTGTACCATCCGTTAAACGAGGGTTACACGATTTTACGGGAAGCGGCCATGGCATGTGACAATTCGAACTTGCCATATATTACCGCAATTCTCGGAAACTCGTACGTTTATAGCAGGTTTAATTACTCGAACGTGTCGCCGTTAGAACAGTACACAGCCACGGACTTATATATAAAAAGTCATGAAATGAACGGTAAGTATCAGGGCGTATGTGACGAATTTGCGACATTGTACACGTCGTTCATGAGATCATTGGGCGTGCCCACAAGGTATTACGTCATGACGTTCAATAATAGTACAGGATATCCCTTTGGTCACGGGATAACTGAAATATGGGATGGCTCCAGATGGGTCCATTCAGATCCGACGTGGTCGGAGTTCAGCAATCCGCACATCTATAACCAGTCAGGATTCTGCGACGTGAGAATGTGGCACATGAGTGATGCGAATGACAACATTGACACGACTGATCCATCTGGAGACCAGCTATTGAATTCGTGGCATGATTTTGGGATTGTAAGGTATCTTGGAATGAGGCCGGAATACAATTAATCGGGAGGATACCATGAGTGAAAAAATTAAAGCCTGCTTTATTTTTTTACTGGTTTTTTTATCGTTGACCGTTTTTATGTGGCTTTTATCGCCGCCTACGATCGCGCAAAACACATCAGATCAGTCATCTCTTCCTTCGTCACCGCCCGTTATCGGGGATGTTTACATGAACTTTTTTGGCGGGCACCCTGAAGCGCGAAACAATAGCAAAATAATGGAATTCATCGACACGTACGGATTGATCGGTTATTACAACGAAAAAGCGCTCCCGGGCAGCTATGAATATATGTTTGTCTACTTATTGCCAGGGAGAGAGAGCCCGGAAAAGATGGTCTTCCTGAACCGCGTCGTTTATGAGGACGGCAGGAAGAACGAAACGATCCTGTGGGCGAGACTGATCGATAAGGACTCGGAACTGCCGCCGCTCAACGAAAGCGAATCTCTCGCGCTGGGCATCGAATATCGCAAGGATACGAACGTGGACAGCGCCGGAGGCTTCACGACGGGCTACGCCATCGTTTCGGTCGCAATGTTGCTGTTGCTGGCCTGCCGCAAGAAAAATGACGGGTAAACTCGGGACCGCCGGCCGCGGCGTATATATTTTAATGTCAGTGTCGCCGGGCTTTCGTGGCGTCTGCACGGCTGTCGAGTCCCGGGGCATACGGATAAGTTTAATTATTTGCAGGTATAAGGTTCTGCAACATCCCGAAAGAGACCGCTATGAGCCTTACTGAAGAGATTTTGAAGCTCAAGAAAGAGAAGAACGCCGTGATACTGGCCCACAACTACCAGCGCGGCGAAGTGCAGGACATCGCTGACTACACAGGCGACTCGCTCGGGCTGAGCCAGAAGGCTGTCGAGTCTGACGCGAAGGTCATAGTCTTCTGCGGCGTAGACTTCATGGCCGAGTCCGCCGCGGTGCTGAACCCGGACAAGACTGTGTTGCTGCCGAAGCCGGAAGCGAAGTGTCCCATGTCGGAGATGATCACGGCCGGCGCGCTGCGTGCCTTTAAGAAAGAGCACCCCGACGCAGCCACTGTCTGCTACGTCAACTCTTCCGCCGCGGTGAAGGCGGAGAGCGACATCTGCTGCACCTCATCCAACTCGATCAAGGTCGTCAACTCGCTGGAGCAGGACGAAGTGATCTTCGTGCCGGACTATAACCTGGCGATGTACACGCAGCGGTTCACGTCCAAGAAAATATTGCCGTGGAACGGCTTCTGCCCGACGCACCACCAGATCACGGCAGGGGACATCCTGATCTCTAAGATGGACCATCCGGGCGCCGAAGTGGTCGTGCATCCCGAGTGCCGGCAGGAGGTCATCGACCTGGCGGACGGCGTCTACTCGACGGACGGCATGCTTAAGTACGCGAAGAAGACCGATAAGGACCTGATCATAGGCACGGAGGTCGGCATCATCCACCGTCTCAAGAAGGAGAACCCGGGCCGGAACTATTACCCGGTGTCCAATTACGTCGTGTGTCCGAACATGAAAATGAACACGCTCGAGACGATCAGGGACAGCCTCCGGGATATGCGCACGCCGATCAGCGTGCCGGAAGATATTCGTATTAAAGCGAAAAATGCACTGGATAGGATGCTTGCAGTAGGGAGAGGAGAGAAGTAATATGGCGCAGGACCAGGAACAGCTGGCTAAGGGACTGGCTGAAAAGATAGAGAAGCTCGCTGCAGGGCGGGAGATCAAGATCATGCACGTGTGCGGCACACATGAGTACACGATCACGAAGAGCGGCATCAGGTCGCTGTTGCCTCCCAACGTCAAGGTGGTCATGGGCCCCGGCTGCCCGGTCTGCGTCACGCCCCAGAGCGAGATCGACGCGATCGTCGAGCTCGCGGAACAGGGCAAGATCATCTGCACGTACGGTGATCTGCTGCGTGTGCCCGGCACGAAGTCGAGCCTGTATGACTCGGTCGGCGACATCCGTATCGTCCAGAGCATCGCACAGGCTGTAGACATTGCCCGGCAGAACCCCTCGAAGGAGATCGTGTTCATGGCTGTCGGCTTCGAGACCACCGCGCCGACTACGGCCGCCATTCTGCTTGCCAATCCGCCGGATAACTTCTCCGTAATCGTCTCTCACAGGCTGGTACCCCCCGCCATGAAATGGCTCATGGAGCAAGGAGAGGCCAGCCTGTCCGGCTTCCTGCTGCCCGGCCACGTCTGCACCATCGCCGGCACGAAGGAGTACGAAGCCTTCAAGGTGCCACAGGTCATCGCCGGGTTCGAGCCGTTAGAGGTCTTATATGGATTATACCTGCTGGTGAAGCAGGTCGTGGAAGGCCGTGCAGAGGTGGAGAATGCCTACCCGCGGGCCGTAAAGCCCGAGGGCAACGTGAAAGCGCTGCGCATGATGGGCGAGGTCTTCGACGTCTGTGACATCGTCTGGCGAGGCTTCCCGTCCATCCCTGGCTCGGGGCTGAAGCTGAAGCCGCAGTACGAGAAGTACGACGCGCTGAAGAAGTTCAACGTCCAGCTCAAGGACGTGAAGGTCACCACAGGCTGCCTGTGCAACCAGCTGCTGCGCGGCATCAAGGAGCCGACAGACTGCAGACTGTTCGGCAAGGCCTGTACCCCGCTGAAGCCGGTGGGGGCCTGCATGGTGTCTTCCGAGGGCGCCTGCCGGATATGGTATACGTACGGCAGAGCCCACAAGATTGTAAGCCACTAAGGGCACGGAGGCCACAAAGGATATGTGTCCTCTTTCAGCATTTTTTATTGACGTAGCCTGGCTACGATGTCGTTTATAGAGCAATAGCCAATAATTTTAATGAGTAAAAAGAAGTCCGGACACAGAGACGCATTCGTCCTCTGTGTCCTTTGTGACCTTTCGTTTATCCAACCAGGAAGTTCGGCCAGTTGGTCACCAGGTCGTTAAGGCATATCTGGGGGCTGCCCCTGGCTTCGACGATCAGGTAATTATCCGTGAACTCCGGGCTGAAGGAGTCGAGGCCGAACTGCATCGCCGCCATCGTCCAGGTGGTCCCGTACTGCTGTTGTTCCGTCAGGTTCAGCGTCTGGTTCATGTGCACGACGATCTTGTAGTCGCAGGTCGACGCATTCAGCGGGGTGATGCCCGCGTAGTACCGGTCGCCGACTCCGAAGGCGCTGGTCTGGCCGACTACGGCGAACTTCGCGTCCTTAGCGGTCTGGTTCCGGCTGGCGATCTGCTGGAACAGGTCAGAGTAGGTCGAGTAAGCGCTCTGGCTCGAGGAGCCGAGAGTGTATGAAGTTTTTTACGGCCGCCACGTTCTCTTTCCTGCCGCTGATCACCGGGGTCGTGCCCTGGCTGAAGGCGTATACTGTATTGATCATCCG
Organism: uncultured Methanocellaceae archaeon; assembly: GCA_963792125.1. Lineage (GTDB taxonomy): Archaea > Halobacteriota > Methanocellia > Methanocellales > Methanocellaceae > Methanocella_A. The sequence continues at coordinate 14,415 of CAWBVA010000007.1, read as the reverse complement.
CAGGTCCATGCCGTTGACGGTCGACAGGGTGTAGTTCGTGTTGTCGAAGTTCGTGCCGAAGTCCGAGAGAGACACCCACTGCTGGCTCACATCGAAGTAGCCAAAGGTCGGGAAGGGATAGAAAACAATAGCGTCTTTCTGCGGTACCTTGCCGAAAATAGTGGCGTTAGGGATGCTGCCGCCAAGGTTAGTCATAGTCCAGTTGCTGATGCCCTCGTTGGCGGTCAGGTCGACGAACCTCAGGTACTGCGCGCCTGCCGGTACGTCGTACAGCGCGTCGACGATCGAGTTGAACTTGCCTTTGTCAGTGTCGGTCGAGCCGCCATTGATCGGGCTCGGGTTGAACAGGACTGCCAGCGGGACGAGCACCATCGTCCCGATGAGAAATATAGCCAGAAGGAGAATCATCAAGCGGTTCTTTTTTTCCTGCTTGATCTCCTTAGGCGTCTTTTTTACGGCCTCTTTCTTCGCCATGAACATGCCTCGGTTGTAATGCAAAATACAATAACGGTCTATTACTTATAAATTACTGTGTAATCATCTCCGACAATCGCTAACCGGGACGCTATAATGCCGGGACAAAGGGGAAACGCCAGGGTCAGGATTTAACGAAAAACGGGCCTGGCTATCGTCGCATGCGGGGGCTGTATACCGGAGCTGCTCCGGGTCAATCATGCATTCGCGCGCGCGAACGGCGGCCGGGGCTGGGGAGAATATAGATCAGGCAAGCTAACAGGGGACCTTTGGAAAGTTACCGGGAGTCCCTTTAATTGGTACATAAATTTTGTTTATAAAAGCGTACAGGGGAACCTTTTGGAAAAAGGTTCCCCTTGCACCTCTCCAAAACGATCCTTAAAATTGTGCCTTCGGCACATGTGCGGGTGTCGAGACCCAGGAGAACTTTTTTAGAAAAAGTTCTCCGGGAGCCTTTCAAAAATCTTATGGACCCTGCGGGAATTGAACCCGCGGCATCTACGTTGCGAACGTAGCACTCTACCCCTGAGTTAAGAGCCCGATTTGCAAATACAGATAACACTCGAAGTATATAAAATATTCGTGAGAACGTACCGCCGCCAGGGGCGGAATAGACAGGATCTTCAGACCCTGTCCATCATCTCTACAGTGACGCTCTCGACGCCCGGAACTTTCGCGAAAGCCTGCTCGACGACCTCGGTGCCACCCTCGGCGTCGCTGACCGTCAGCGCGAACAGCAATGCCTTCAGGCCGAACGCGATCGGCTTGACCTGGACACCCTGCAGCTTCGCGCCCTTGGGCATCGCAGCCTTGAGGCTCTCCTCGAGCTTCTTCATATCACGGTCCGTACTGTCGGGCATGACCCGCAGGACAGCCATTACATCTCCCATGGGATCACGGCCCCTGGAATCCGCACTTGGGGCATACGTACTGGTTGGACTGCTGCCGGCACCTGCCGCACCTGCCCATATCAGCACCACACATCGGACACTTGAACTTGACTGCGCCCTCGCCGGTTAGCCGGACGTTGCACGAGACGCAGTGTTCGACTTGCTTCTCTTCTGCCATATTAATTACTCCTGATTGTAATCTTGATGCGACTTGCGTATACGACAAACTGTATTATAAGCATTGCCCTTGGGGCGCCACATAGCGTGCTATGTGGCGATGCTATTTTCCATGCAGCTTCTTATAAAGCCTCGCCTGGAACCCGTGGAACTTACTGAAGCCTTCCGCATCCTTCTGGTCCAGCGACTGGCCGTCGAAGGACACCAGCTCTTCGCTGTATAGTGCCGTCTTCGACTCGCGAGCGACAGGCATGCAGCTGCCCTTGAACAGCTTGATTTTCACTGTGCCGTTCACCCGCTCCTGGGTAGCGTCTATGAACGCGTTGAGGTCGGCGAACAGCGGCTCGTCCACGAGACCCATGTAGCCGAGCTCGGCCCACGTCTGGTCAACGGACTCCTTGAACCGCAGCTCCGCCCGGGTGAGACAGAACTTTTCGAGGTCTTTATGGGCGGTCAGCAGCACGGTCGCCGCCGGGTGCTCGTAGTTCTCGCGGGCCTTCAGCCCCAGCACACGGTCTTCCATCATGTCGGTCCTGCCGACGCCATGCTTTCCGGCGATCTTCTGCAGGGACTGTATGAGCGCGACGCCGTCCATCTTCTTGCCGTTAAGTGATACCGGGACGCCCTTTTCGAAGCTTACGGAGACGATTTCGGGCTTGTCCGGCGCCTTGACCGGGTCCCGGGTCCAGCCGTATATGTCCTCGGGAGGTATGTAGCCCGGGTCCTCGAGCTTGCCGCCCTCGATGCTGCGGGACCAGATGTTCTCGTCCACGCTCCACGGCTTTGCTTTGGTTACGGGCACGGGTATCTTGTGCTTCTTAGCGTAGTCGATCTCCCACTCTCTGGTCAGGTTCATCTCCCTCATGGGAGCGACCACCGGGAGGTCGGTCTGCCTGAAGACGGCCTCGAACCGCAGCTGGTCGTTGCCCTTGCCGGTGCACCCGTGTGCCAGGGCGTCGGCCTTCTCTTTCGCTGCGACCTCGACGCACTTCCGGGCGATGAGGGGGCGGGCCATGGATGTGCCGATCACGTACCCCTCGTACATGGCATTTGCCTTGATCATGGGGAAGATGTAGTCGCGCACGAACTCGTCCTTCGCGTCGATGGTGTAGTGCTTGTCCGAGATGAGCTTCGCCTTCTTCGTGGCGGTCGCGATCTCTTCCGCAGGCTGTCCCACGTCGACCGTCACAGTGACGACTTTGTCGAACCCGTAGTTCTCCTTCAGCAGCGGAATGCAGACGGAGGTGTCGAGCCCTCCTGAATACGCTAATACGACCTTCTTGACCATAGGCCTCACAACAACAGCGTAAATATTTTAAGACAAGATAAAACTTTGCGTTCGACGGGGGATTGTGCCTGTTTGCATCAAGTATAGTCATTAGGGTTACTTTTTGTGTATGCAGATAAGGCACCTCACACAGAGTACACAGAGTCCACAGAGTACACGAAGTCTTGATCGGAAGAGGCTACAGTAGCCCGTTCTTTAAACGTACTCTGTGTACCCTGTGAACTCTGTGAACTCTGTGTTGAATGCCTTATCAGTGTAATCAACATTTCACCAACGGCTATACATATTCGCGGCTGTTTTACATGGCGCATGTCACGGCAATAGTACCCGGTCGGCGTATAAGAACAAGCGTGCCGGGGCAATAAAACCTACTGTATTGAAAATTGCTATATAAAATAATTTCGCACGATGACATCCATTTTTATTAACCTGGCATTGTATCCCCTCATTCTCATCGATATTATCAGTCTGTACCCTATCGTTTGAGGCAGTTAATAGAAAACTATAAATAGTAAGTACATTATTATAGGCTGCTACCGTGAGGCGCAAGGGTAAGGCGTCTTGCGGGAAACCAACTCCATACACTATACCAACTCCGATAAAAAGACGTGTACGGGATACAAACTGTACCATATATACCGCAAAACCAACCGCAAGGAGATCGTATGACGGCCGCCGCCTCAAGGGGCCCATACGTGATCCCCGGTATTGGCTCCAGGTATGCAGGCGGTGTCAACTCTTACCACGACGCAAGCATGTTGGACGTCACTATAAGTATCACGGCATCCGACCCTCCTCCCGAAAATGCTCGCGTCTCCACGACGCACACTCCAAGTCCGCATAATTATACCTCAATAATAACTCCATAACAGAAAAAACGGACTTAAAAACGCATTGACAATTATGCGCCGCCCGCAATGGAAAAGCCAGTACCTGCGTGTTTGACACGGGGACAACCCTCGAACCCTTTTTATCAATTTTTCCACACGGAGTATGCTATCTAAATTGAGAATGTGCTACAGGCATCATCCGCATATCCGATAACTGAGAGTCCGGAGGCAATATTTTGAAAATCAACAGCAGATGGCTCATCCATATGGCGACCAGGAAAGAGACACAGAGAGAGCTCGTCGGGTACACCGAGGCCGGCAACGGCAGTCTGCGCATGAAGCTCAGCACGCTGAACGGCAATGTCGAGATAAGCTATTGAGGCTTATCTCCTCCCTTTTTCCGTTTAGATTTGCCCGATTTCACCGGTCTGGCTGGCGATAGGGTAAACACCTGCAATTGCCCTTTCTTTCGCGATTCTATTCGTTCTATGACAATATTTATCTCGCAAGCCTTTTATACACAGGCAGGCTATAAAAGCGGCGCCAATATATCCGGTAGTCCCGGATCAGGAGGCATTACATTGAAAGTCGATAAAGTGATCATCGCCGGGGCTGCGATCATCGTCGTCCTGGCCATAATTCTAGTCATCGCAGGCGTCTGCGGCGCCTGCGCCTTCCTGGCGAGCGTGCCGGGCACACACGGGTCATTCGGCCAGACGGAGCAGGAGACCAGAAGCGATACCCATGCGGCGGCGGACAACATCGAGCTCACCGTTTCGACCATCGGCGGCAACGTCGAAATCCAGGTATGGGCCGAGAACAGTGTCAAAGTGATCTACGACGTCTCTGCGCCCGCCGGTCACCTGAGTGATGTGCTGACCAGCACCAGGGACACGAAGGATGGCAACACGACGAAGATTATTGCCGAGGCAAAGCTCCGCGAACAGGATATCCTCAACATGGGCAACCGTGGCGCCAAAGTCACGGTAATGGTCCCCAAGAACTCCTCGTACAGCCTGAGCCTGCACACGCTGGGCGGCGACATCAGGGTGCCCCCACTGCATGGCAGTGCGGTGTACATGGATACCATGGGCGGCAGGCTCAACCTCAACGGCGGCCGCTATGACACGGTCAACCTCAATACGATGGGCGGCAACATCTACGCGACCTACGAGTCGGCGAACGCGACCTTCAGCACGATGGGCGGCAACATCGAGATCGACACCACCCAGACCAAAGGCACCCTGAAAGCGAACACGGCCGGCGGCAACATCGACGTGAAGTTACCCTCGGACACGCTGTTCACCATTGACGCCAGCACGATGGGCGGCCGCGTCAGGCATGACTTCATTCATATGACGCCGACCACCGAGTCCGACACGCACCTCGTCGGGCCAACCGAGTCGGGCGCAGGCAGCCTGACAATTAACCTGCAGACCATGGGCGGGAACATCGATATAAGCTATTGATATTGAGTTCCCCCTTTCTTTTTTATTCTTTTTACGATAACAGGCAGCTGTTCACAGAGTATAGTCATTCCTGCAACATTTTGTACAGGCTGAGAAGGCATCTGACACGAATGACCATAAAACGATTGACATACAGGTATTGTGAAGAGAGCATATACTTCGGACTACAGGAAGGATGTCCTGAGCAGATGCTGTTCGCACTCAGAGAAAATGTGATTAAAAGTAATTCAGCATGCTTATTTCGCGATGCTGATGTTAGAGTAGAGAATGAACGAGTAGACCAGGCACACGATGCAGGCTACAGCGATGACGCCGCTGGTAACATTGTCCAGGCCGGCGAAGAACGCCAGCTGCTCCGGCTTCCATAAGGTATACAGCAGCCCTACCGACCCTACGAACAGTATGGTCGCAAAAGGTATACGCATCATGTCCATAATCGCTACTACCCCTGCCGCATGATTGCGGCCCAAGATGTAGAATAGTAGCAGGTTATACAAATCCTTTGTCATTACGGGGTGGCTGCTCTGCGAGTGGCGCGACCGGTTTCTTGTCCAGCGCAAGGTACTCGTTGAGCGACCTGATGGTAATCTTCCGCTTCCCCATGGCATTGATCGCGTCGGCGGATGCACGTGCCGCCTGGATGGTAGTGACATACGGCACCTCGTAGTCGACGGCGGCGCGCCGGATGGTGGCGCCGTCCTTGCGGCCCATCTTGGACGTCGGGGTGTTGATGATCAGCGAGACCTTGCCCTCGCGCATCAGGTCGGTGACGTTCGGGCTGCCCTCGTAAATCTTGCTCATCAGCTGCACCTGGATGCCCTTCTCTTCCAGGAACGTTTTCGTGCCCTCGGTGCCGATGAGCTCCAGCCCGTTGTCCCGCAGGATTCTGGCGATGCGGACAATCTCCGGCTTGTCCTCGTCCCTGACGGAAATGAAGACGGTGCCTTCCTGCGGCAGGGAATTGAACGCAGACAGCTCGGCCTTGAAGTAGGCCCGGCCGAAGTCCACGTCGATGCCCATGACCTCGCCCGTCGACTTCATCTCCGGCCCGAGTATCGGGTCGGCGCCCGGCAGCTTGTCGAACGGCAGCACGACCTCCTTGACCGATACGTGCTTCGGCTGCGGCTCCTCGGTATGGCCCATCTCTTTGAGCGAGCAGCCGATGATCGCCTTTGCGGCGATCTTCGCCAGGGGCACGCCCGTGGCCTTGCTCACGAACGGGATAGTGCGTGACGACCTCGGGTTGGCCTCCAGGACGTAGACGTTCCGGCTCTTGTAGGCCATCTGCAGGTTGACGCAGCCCACTACGTGCAGCCGCAACGCGATCTTCCGCACGATCTTCCGCACTTCGTCCTGTACCGCGGGGGATAGTGACTGAGGCGGGATGACGCAGGCCGAATCGCCCGAGTGGATGCCAGCCTCTTCGATGTGCTCCATGATGGCGCCGATGAGGACATCCTTCCCGTCGCTCACCGCGTCGACGTCTATCTCGACCGCGTTTTCAAGGAAGTCGTCGATGAGCACCGGGTGTTTCCTGGATACCTTGACCGCCTCGGTCATGTACCGCTCGAGGTCGGTGTCGTCGTAGACTACCTCCATCGCCCTGCCGCCCAGCACGTATGACGGGCGCACGAGGATGGGATAGCCGATGCGGTTGGCCACGGTCTTAGCTTCTTCCTGGGAGTAGGCGATGCCGCTGTCCGGCTGGAGGATGTTCATCTCCTTCATCATGCGGCTCCAGAGGTCCCGGTCCTCGGCGATATTCATGTCGTCCGGGCTGGTGCCGATGATCACCGTGTCGAGGTCCTTGCGGCGGGTGAGCTCCATCTGCAGCGGGATGGCCATGTTGACGGACGTCTGCCCGCCGAACTGGACCATGACGCCGTAGGGGCGCTCCTTCTCGATGATGTTCATCACGTGCTCAAGCGTAATCGGCTCGAAGAACAGCTTGTCGGAGGTGTCAAAGTCAGTGGACACGGTCTCCGGGTTGTTATTGATGATGTGCGCCTCGATGCCCGACTCCCGCAATGCCTGTACCGCATGGACGGTGCAGTAGTCGAACTCGATGCCCTGGCCGATGCGGATGGGCCCGGCGCCGATGATGAGCACCTTCTTCCGGTCCGAGGGCTGGAGCTCGCACTCGTCCTCGTAGGTGGAATAATAATAGGGTGTCTTCGCCGCGAACTCGGCGGCACAGGTGTCGACCATCTTGTAGGTCGGAATGACCTTGAGCGCCCGCCTCGCGTCACCGATCTCCTCAGAGGTGACGCCGCGAAGCTCGGCAATCCACTCGTCGGTGAAGCCCATGCGCTTCGCCTTGAACATATTCTCGCGGCTGAGCTCGCAGGACTTGAGCTTCTCCGCCATGTCCACGATGTTCTTGATCTTGACGACGAACCAGGGATCGATGTTCGACAGCTCGCTGATCTCGTCTACCGTGAACGCGCCGGTCTTGAGTGCCTTGTAGATGACGAACATGCGCTCGTGCGTGGGGTTCTTGAGCAGTTCGGCCATCTCGTCCTTGGACCAGCCGCCATAGCCCCAGAACTCGCTTATGTCCAGGCTGTTTAGCGCCTTCTGCAGGGCCTCCTCGTACGTGCGCCCGATCGCCATGACCTCGCCCGTGGACTTCATGGACGTGGTGATGTGCTTGTCGGCCGACTTGAACTTGTCGAAGGGCCACCTCGGGATTTTGACGACCACGTAGTCGATGGTCGGCTCGAAGGAGGCCGGCGTCTCCATGGTCACCTTGTTCTGTATCTCGTCCAGCCGCAGGCCGATGGCTATCTTTGCCGCGATACGGGCGATCGGGTACCCGGTAGCCTTGCTGGCGAGCGCCGAGGAACGCGATACTCTCGGGTTGACCTCGACGATGCGGTATTCGCCCTCGTTCCAGGCGAACTGGATGTTGCACCCGCCCTCGATGCCCAGCGCCCTGATGATTTTAATCGCTGCGGAACGCAGCGTCTGGTGGTCGACGTCCGACAGTGTCTGCGACGGCGTCACGACGATCGACTCGCCCGTGTGGATGCCCATCGGGTCGATGTTCTCCATATTACATATCGTAATGCACGTGTCGCTGGCGTCGCGCATGACCTCGTACTCGAACTCCTTCCAGCCGAGGATGCTCTCCTCGACGAGGATCTGGTGGATACGCGACCGCTTGAGGCCGATCTCGGCGATCTGCCGCACTTCCGCTTCCGTGTGCGCCACGCCGCTGCCTGTGCCGCCCAGTGTGAACGCCGAACGGATGATCAGCGGCAGGCCGAGCTTCTCGATGACGTCCACCGCTTCCTCTATCGTGTGACAGGCGAAGGACCGCGGCACCTTCTCGCCTATGGCTTCCATGGCATGCTTGAACAGGTCCCGGTCTTCCGTTTCGTAGATAGCCTTCAGCGGGGTTCCGAGCAGCCTGACGTTGAACTTCTCCAGCACGCCCATCTCGGCCAGCTCGCTCGTGATGTTGAGCCCCGTCTGGCCGCCCAGCCCGGCGATGATGCCGTCAGGGCGCTCCTTCTCGATGATCTGCGCGACCACGTTCGGCGTCAACGGCTCGACATAGACGGCGTCCGCCATCTCCGGGTCGGTCATGATGGTCGCCGGGTTGGAGTTAACTAAAACGACCTGGATGCCCTCCTCGCGGAGGCTCCGGCAGGCCTGGCTTCCCGAAAAGTCGAACTCGGCCGCCTGCCCGATCAGGATCGGTCCCGAGCCGATCAGCAGTACCTTCCTGATGTCCTGTCTTTTAGGCATGCCACTCACCGACCCTCTTCAATAATGAATCGAAGAACCAGTTCGTATCCCTCGGGCCGGGGCTGGCCTCGGGGTGGTACTGGACGCTGTACACGCCCAGTTCGTCGTCCTTCATGGCCTCGACCGTGCCGTCGTTGGCGTTGGTCTGGGTAATGGTGATGCCGGTGCCGTCCACGCTTGCAGGGTCCACTGCGTAGCCGTGGTTCTGGCTGGTGATGTAGACCTTTTTCGTGTCGGTCTCGATGACCGGCTGGTTCGCGCCGCGGTGGCCGAACTTCAGCTTGTAGGTCTTCGCCCCGAGGGCCAGCGAAGCGATCTGGTGGCCGAGGCAGATGCCGAAGATCGGGAGCTGACCCGCCAGCTTCCTGGTGACCTCGATGCCGTTGACCGCGTCCTGCGGGTCGCCCGGGCCGTTAGAGAGCAGTATCGCGTCCGGCTCGTAATCCATGATGCGCGCCGGGCTGGTGTGCGCCGGGACCACGATCACGTGCGCATCCCTGCGGACCAGGTTGTCGAGGATCTTCCGCTTCACGCCGAAGTCCATGACCACGACCCGCGGGCCCTCGCCCTTGATCTCGTAGGAGGACTTGCACGTGACGCGATCAATGATGTCCTTAGGGAACTGCCACTCCCGAGCGAGTCTGCAAGCAGACTCGCCGTCGTCGCTGTCCATGATGAGCGCCGAGCGCATCGTGCCATAGCGGCGCGTCTTGATGGTCAGCATGCGGGTATCGACTTCGGAGATGCCCGAGATATTCTCGTCGGTTAAGAACTGGTCCAGGGAGCGCCTTGACAGGCTGTGAGAAGGATGGTCGCACCGCTCGCGGATGACCATGGCCTCCGCCTTGATGCCGGCGGACTGAAAATTGTCGGCGTTGACTCCGTAGTTGCCGATCAAAGGATAAGTAAAAAGCAGTACCTGGCCCTTGTATGAGGGATCAGTCAGGGCTTCTTCGTAGCCTGTGTATGGCGTCGCGAACACGAGCTCGCCGCACGTCACGCCCTTTTTGCCGAAGCCCTCGCCCACCACACAGGTCCCGTCTTCTAATCCTAATACTGCCTTCATTGTAGTGTACCTGTGGTAGATATCCGCATTTCAGTTATATATTTTGCGATTTGCAGGCCCAGGGGAGTATAATAATATGAGCCCGGGGCGGTCGGCGGGGAATCTACGGCCGGTTTCATAATACCGTCGATATTTGCCGAAGGCGACAGCAAACGCCTTATATCTGCGGGTGAATGAATCACGGCCGCCGCCGCAGGCGTCTATATGGCAACCGTAGCCATGATCTATGCCCTGCGGCCCCATTAAAGGAAGAATTCAGGTTGTAAACAGGAAACAACGATACCTAATCGCCTGTTAAACGTCTTACGGGAAAATTTGTACCATTTTATATGACAGGTATTGCATGGCATCTCGTGTGAACGATGCGGTGTCATTATCTCCATGGAAAACGCTATCCCGGAACACAGTGTGACTGTTAAAGGCAGTATAAGCGCCGGGAACATCTGCCCGTCCGGTAAAGAGGCCTTAATTACAGCCGCATGCTCTAAATACATGGCATATTAATATTCATACGGGAGAGTACATCATGATTTTCAGGACGCTGAAAGAAGTACTGGATAAGGCTAAGGCGGAACACTACGCCGTCGGAGCCTTCAACATCAACGACATGGAGATCGCCAAGGCGATCGGCGGGGCGGCGAAGGAGGAAAAATCGCCTGTCATCTTAGCAGTATCACCGAGCGCGATCAAGTACGCGGGCATCGAGTACATCTACGAGATCGCCCGGGTCACGGCCGACAAGTCCGGCGTGCCAATGGTGCTCCACCTGGACCACGGCACCGACTTCAAGGACTGCGTGCAGTGCATCCGCTACGGCTGGTCGTCGGTCATGTACGACGGCTCGAAGCTGCCGTTCCAGGAGAACGTCGCCATGACGAAGAAGATCGTCGAGTTCGCCCACGCGGCCGGCGTCTCGGTCGAGGCCGAGCTGGGCAAGCTGGCCGGCATTGAGGGCCATGTATCGGTCTCGGAGAAGGACGCGATCTTCACCAACCCCGAGGAGGCAAAGCTGTTTGTCGAGCAGACCGGCGTCGACGCGCTGGCCGTCGCGATAGGCACCTCACACGGGGCTTTCAAGTTCAAGGGCGAAGCCAACCTCGACTTCGAGCGGCTGGCGAAGATAGAGAAGCTCGTCGATATACCCATCGTGCTCCATGGCGCATCTGGCGTGCCGAAGGAGGTGCTGGACAAGGCCGCGAAGTACGGGGCCAAGCTGCCCGGTGCGGCCGGAGTCCCCAACGACTCGATCAAGCAGGCTATCGGCTTAGGCGTCGCCAAGATCAACATCGACACGGACATCCGGCTGGCGCTGACCGCAGCGATCAGGCAGGTGCTCGCCGAGAAGCCGGACGAGTTCGACCCGAGGAAGATCTTCGGCCCGGCGGAGGAGTCCATGAAGGCAGTGGCGAAGAGCAAGATGCAATTGTTCGGCAGCTCTGGCAAGGCGTAAAGGAGAACTGATTATGCCTGAGGTAAAAAAGATAGGAATTCTGACGGGCGGCGGCGACTGCCCAGGCCTGAACGCGGTCATCCGCGCCGTAGTCTACCAGGCCACTGAGTACGGCTGGGAGGTGCTCGGCGTCAAGTATGGCTGGAAGGGCATGCTGAATGCCGACGCCGTGCCACTTACGAGGATGGACGTGGAAGAAATACTGCCGCTGGGCGGCACTATCCTGAAGACGTCGCGGACCAACCCGTTCAAGGTGGAGGGCGGCCCGCAGAAGGTCATCGACAACGCCAGGAAGATGGGGATCGACTGCCTGGTGGCGGTCGGCGGCGAGGATACCCTGGGCGTGGCGAATAAGCTCACGAAGATGGGCCTGAACTGCGTAGGCGTGCCCAAGACCATCGACAACGACCTTGGCGCGACCGACTACACGTTCGGCTACCAGACCGCGGTACAGATCGCCACCGACGCGATGGACCGGCTGCACACCACGGCGAGAAGCCACGACCGCGTGATCGTATGCGAGATCATGGGCCGGCACGCCGGCTGGATGGCCACCGACGCTGGCACCGCCGCCAGCGCTCACTGGATATTCATACCCGAGGTCAAGGGCAGCCTCAACGACTGCTGCGAGATGATCAAGAAGCGGTACCAGCGCGGCGACCGTTACGCGATCATCGCGGTCTCGGAGGGCGCCGAGTTCTCGGACTTCAACGTGGCAGAAGCATCCAGGGAGACGGATGCGTTCGGGCACGTCAAGCTGGGAGGCGTTGCCAAGACGCTGGCCAAGGAAATCGAGAAGCGCACTGGCAGCGAGACCAGAGAGGTCGTACTCGGGCACACCCAGAGAGGTGGCTCGCCGCTGGCCTACGACCGGATACTCGGCACCAGGCTCGGCCGCAAGGCCGCCGAGATGATCCAGTGCGGACAGTTCGCCATGATGGCCAGCCTCCGCGGGGAGAGAGTCGAGCCCGTGCCCATCGAGGAGGCGGTCAAGGAATTGAAGACGGTACCCCAGACCTACTTCCAGATGGCTAAAACATTCTTCGGGTAGTTTTGGAAGGGGCTGTCGGGGAACCTTTTTTGAAAAGGCTCCCCTGACTCATGACACCGGCACACGTGCCCATCATCTTTTAATAATATCAGGTCGTCTCTTTTTCCATGCGCGCTAAAGCCCTCATCGCCCTGTCCGCGATAGCATTGGCGCTCTTAGTATGTATGGCTGCAGTGGTAGTCGGCCACAATACGGACGTCGTTCCGGATTATCCCCCGACTGCCGGTAAAGGGGACATCAGCGGGATCATCCTCGAAAGAGCAAGCTTCTTGGGAACGAGTGAGGATGACCTGGGTAACGTGTGGCTCGTGGACACCGGAGGCAATCCATTATGCAGGAGCGGCCGGATACCGACGCTCACAAATGCTCCGGGAATCCGCCAGTTGCTGGCGGTCGATGAATATTACCTGGAAAGTGGCGCGGCACGTGAACGATTAAATCTCGATGACATCCGGGTACGAGCTCTGGAGAACGGCGGCTTTACGTACAACCCGCTCTACGGCGCAACGCCGCAACATGGCTATGCGGTATCGCTGCACGGCCATGGAAAGATAATCGACCTCGGTACATTTACGGACGACAAGATACTGAAGTACCTGCAGGAGAACGGGGAGCAAATGAAGGACCCCGCGCGATACGTCGGCGGCTGGATCGACGATGGCAGGCTTTACCTCGACGTAAGCATCGTCCTGCAGGACGAGAAGGAAGCCCGGAAAACCGGCCGGATTAACGGCCAGACAAGTATCTTCGACATGGGGACGAACGAGACAGTCTACCTGAAAGACACGGATGGCAAATGGCTAATCGATGCCAGTGGTAACTGGCTGCCGGAGACGGATGGCGAGCATGACCTGAGCAAAACAGAAGAGTCTTTACAGGGCAATCTCATGTATAATTTCAATTGCTGATACCCTATAAAAAAATCTATAAACAATGTTGTCTCAGGAATCATATAATGTCCTGCCGTGTGACCGTCAACCTGATAATCGCCGGGCTTCTGCTTTTTACGATAGCATGTCAGACAGCGACGGCCGCCGACTACGGCACATATTCAGTCCGGGAGTACTCGCTGCCTGCGCAATCGGGTGATATCGGGGCGATGACCATCGACGCTGCGGGCAACGTCTGGCTCATCCAGGACAGCCCGCCGGTCCTATACAAGCTGGTGCGGGAAAACCTCACGTTTAGCAAATATACGATCGAGGGCTTCGAGAAAGCGGGCTTTGCCGGCATGAGCGTGGACGAGCTCGGCAACGTCTGGTTCGCGGACCTCGGCGGCAACCGGTTCGGGGCGTACACCGAGGCGACCAACGAGACAGCACACTTCAATTTCCCGGGCCCGATGGCGCCGACCAGCGTGCTCCGCCGGGGCGACATCGTCTGGCTGGGCTGTAAGGAGGAGGTCGGCGAATATGACCTGCGGTTCCCGGACGAACCTTTCGTCGATCACTTCGTCTACAAGTATGGCTCTTTCCTGTATGACATCCACTTTGACCGTATGGGCAACGTCTGGTTCGTGGAGAACGCGGTGAACAAAGCGGGCGTGTACTGGCGTAACTACGATAAAATTTCGGAGTTCGTCATCCCCACAGAGGATTCGTACCCGACCTGCCTGTCCATCGACAACAGGAGCAGGATGTGGTTCGTGGAGAGCACGCCCAATAAGCTGGGCATGTTCGATACGGAACGGTTCAACTTTACTGAGTACGATCTGCCGGTTATCGACGGGGCCAAGCCTGTCATCTCCAGAGTGGCGACCGTCAACGATACGGTCTGGCTCACGGATGTGAAGAACGGACGGGCTATCAGGTTCCTGCCAGACGAAGGTCGATGGGCCGCGGCTGTGCTGGGCGAAGGCACCTCGCCGGGCTTCATCGAGCCGGATGGCAACGGGACATTGTGGATATACGAATCGGGCATCAGGAAGCTGGTCTCGCTTGACGTGACCGCTCAGTTCGGACAGGCTA
>CAWBVA010000006.1:0-121145 GCA_963792125.1 uncultured Methanocellaceae archaeon | reverse complement strand
CCGGCTTCTTATCGTCCAGGCCGAAGCATTTGCCGCACACGTCGCAGCTATAAATTGTCTTCGCGGGCATCTCGATGTAGTCGTGACACGGCGGCGTCTTCGAATAGGCGTTGTGCTCGATGGGGCAGCCCTCCTTGTGGAAGATGAGCGAGTTGATATAGTCCACCTGCGGTATGGTCGTGAACTTTTTGCATTGCAGCTTCGAGCCGCAGACCGGGCAGGTCATCTCCTCGCACTCGATCTCATTCAACGGCACCTTGAAGTATGTCTTGTCCTTCGGGCACTCCCGGCCCACCATGCCCATGGGGTCGGTCTTCAGCGTATACTTGAATGGCTCCGCCATTGGTCTTACCAGCATGGAAGTAGTCGCTGTAAGTTTAAATGTTTATTGCATTTTTCGGAGGTTTCTGAGGTTTCTGGAGGGCACGGAGACTCTCACCACAGAGGGCACAGAGGACACAGAGGACGGCACAGAGGACTTTTTAATAACAAGGCTCTCGTCGCATCAGCCTTTTTCTATAAAATCCTCTGTGCCGTCCTCTGTGCCCTCTGTGTCCCCTGTGGTGAAAGTAGTCTCCGCGCCCTCGTGAAACCTCTGCGTCCTCACACTATAGTAAAGTCTATCGTTTTACAGGTCTAACACTGTTAAATTATGGTCATCGTCGCTAACGTTATCTCCGGGAGGAACACATCACGGACATCAGGAACTACAGGGTAAACATCAAGGAACTTGAAAAGGCGCTTAAAGAACAGGCGGCTAAGAACAACGCCACGGTCCACGAGATCGACCCGAGGGAGATCATGGTCAGTGAGTGGGTGCGCTGGAAGTGTCAGTTCGGGTGCAAGGGCTATGCAAAGCACCTGAGCTGCCCGCCCTACGTCCCCGGGCCGGAGGATACCCGGAAGCTGCTCTCCGAGTATAAAAAGGCGTATATCGTCCGCTTCCCGGGAATCCCGGGCATGAAGGACATCGACCCGGATACCATCCCGAAGAACTGGCATCCGTTCCTTAAAGGCCTGATCACCTGGATACATGATACTATGTACGACCTGGAGCAGCACGCGTTCTACCAGGGCTACTATAAGGCGCTGGCGTTCGCCGCTTACCCGTGCATCTACTGCGAGGAGTGCGCCTCGGAGAAGCTGCAGGGCGTCGTCGACCGGTCAGTGAAGCGCGAGTGCCCCCATGGCGAGAAAGTCCGCACTTCCATGGAGGCGGCGGGCATTGATGTGTTTGCTACTGTCCGGAAGCTGAACCTGCCGATCAACGTCGTCCCCTGCAAGGCCAACGAGTACGGGATGATTATGACGACGGACATTAATTCCTACGGTTTGTTGTTGGTCTATTGAATCAGATAGCAAATATGTCAATATCGTGTTACGACACCAATGCTACCAGGATACTAAAAAAGTACAGAGCTATCGAATACTAATCGCGGTGCGACGCCCATGCGCGCTGATGCTGCATGGGCTACTCCGGGTTTTTACGGTGCTACGGTGTCGGGGACGGGCTCGCACCTTCGTCGACACATCTCGCTGTCGCTCGGCTGAGTCTCCTTTGCAAGCCCTGAAAAACGCGCCTTCGGCTCGCGTTTTTCACACCCGCCACCTCCGCACCCCTCGCACAGCTACGCGTGCTGGGGGCAAGCCAAAAAACCCTCCGCCGACCGCGGAGAAGCACACGCTACCCTTACCATGACTAGCATTGGCATCGATCCAATACTAGTCCTGGTACGCATTGCCTTTGCTGCTCTCGCGGTCCGCGGAGGGTTTTTCTGGCCGTTGGCCCCTCGCACGCGTAGCTGTGCGAGGGGTGCGGAGGCGGCCGGGCAATGAACGCGAGCCGAAGGCGAGCGTTGCTTAGCGCTTGCGAAGCGATCGGACCTGGCGCAGCGAAGCGCAGCCAGGCTTGTCGCGCGAGGGTGCGAGCGCGGCCCGGACGGCGGAGCACCTGAAAAACCCGGAGTAGCCCATGCAGCATCAGCGCGCATGGGCGTCGCACCGCGATTAGTATTGGACCGACCATATTTTGATGTTCCAAATTTAGGTGATCTTTTGATATCTGATATTGTAAGAACGCGACCCAGATGGCGCGGCAGCATGAAACCTAAAATTTGGATAAAATCATTGTGCCGGGAAACGACAAAGTTGATTTTCTCATGACAGTAAATCATCCCGTGCAGATGAAACGCTATAACAAGGTTCTTCAAGGCACACCGGCCCGGCATATCATTATAAAAAGCATAGGTGCGGAAGTCGGCTACAAGTCCCAGGACGACGATGCCCTCTGGAAGCACCACGATATCCTCATGGCGAAGTACCGGAAGCTTGTGAAAGACGGCGGCCCGCTACCTGATAAAGCCCGACCTGCACCCATCGCTGCTCGACGTGAAGATCGAGCTTGCCTCACGCATGCTGAAAAGCTGCCGCTTCTGCGAGCGCCGTTGTGGCGTCGACAGGAACGAGAAGCCGGGTGCCTGCGGCGTCGATGCCGTGTCACATGTCTCTTCTGAGTTCCTGCACATGGGTGAGGAGCCCGATCTAATCCCTTCCCACACCATCTTTTTCGAAGGCTGTAACTTCGTTTGTTCGTATTGCCAGAACTGGTCTATCGCACGGCAAATCCGCGGCCCGGTAGCCGATGTCGACCGCCTGGCGAAGCTGATCGAGCTCCGGCACCGGCAGGGCTCGGCCAACGTCAACTTCGTTGGCGGAGACCCCACGCCTCACCTGATGACCATATTGAAGATCGTCAACGCCACAAAGATCAACATCCCCGTCATCTGGAACTCGAACATGTACATGACACCGGAGGCGATGAAGCTGCTGGACGGCGTGATCGACCTGTACCTTGCCGACTTCCGCTACGGCGATGACGAGCACGCGAAGCGTTATTCAGGTGTCGACAATTACTGGCTGGTGACGACGCAGAACTTTCTGGAGGCGAAGAATCAGGCAGAGGTCCTCGTCCGACTGCTGGTGCTGCCCGGGCATATCGACTGCTGCACCCGGCCTATCGTCGAGTGGTGCGCGGAGAACCTGGGCCACGACGTCCGGTTCAACCTGATGTTCCAGTACCGCCCGGAGTACCAGGCTTCCCGCTACCCGGAGATCAATCGTCCCCTCACTTCTGCGGAGGTCGCCCGCGCGATCAACCTGGCCAAAAAGGCGGGGCTGACAAACCTCGTCTAATCTTTCAGGCATCTTTATTAACCACGTCAACCGATTGTCAATTATGACCACTCCACCGGTGAACGATACCAACAACGCCAATTGCATCTGTCGCATGTGCCCCAGCTATCCGGGCAATAACGACCCTTTTCAGTATTGCGGCCGCGGCAAGAGCGAGAAGACGATTACCCAGGAAGGCTGTCTCTGCCCGTCCGGCTGCCCGGTGTACAGCCAGTACAAGCTCAACGGCATGTATTTCTGCGTCTACGGCCAGGCAAAATAACTTGTCATTTTCCGTGATTCTGTTGTATCAGGCTGTCGGGCTATGCATATAGTCACGATAACACGAAACTACTTTTTTAGATGTTACACGAAAACTCGAAATGCACAAAGTGCATGGCTAAATCTCTAACTAATACAGATTCCCCGTGCATGGTTTGTGAGCGATTGTCATCGTGAGCGTGTGTACTATCGTTTTTGTTCTATGCGTCTAGTCACGAAAACGCGAAACTACCTTTTCAGATTTACACGAAAGTACAAATGCGCGAAGGGCACGGCTAAATCTCTAAGACCACTAACACACGATTAACTCACTAAGACACCAGGGGCACGGTCTAAAACACGAAGAAGCGTCATCTTACATCTAAAATGAGACTTTGTCGTACCTCGTTGCCATTATGACCTTCGTGTTAGCTGTCTTGCTACAGTGTATACAACATTTCAGTAATGACTATACAGAGTGTCACATGGTGTCACAGAGTTTGTATTTTGAGGATGCTACGGTAGCCGTTCGCTGTTAAACATACTCTTGTGAACTCCGTGTGTCTAGAATGCCTTATCAGCATGTATAAAAAGTTACGACAAGGACCAATACAAAGAGCATAATAACCATTGATGTCACCGGTATCATGAGTGACTGACCGGTATTGTGTAATTCGTTCTCACTGTGCTTACTGTGCCCTCTGTGGCTTAAAATTATATTCTCATCATAATATATTATAAATCATGCATACGGCAGGAGCCACGAGCGCAGGGGACTTGAGGAAGCTGACCGAGCCGGAAGTGGCCCGGCTGTTCGACCCGCGTATCTACGAGCGGGGGAAAGAGTACTTCAACGAAGGCCGGGTGCAGCGCCCGATCGTGTATCACGACAGCCTGATGGCCGACGTCCCGGGCACCATGCCGGAGGACTACCACGTCAGCATCGACATCCGGGACCGTAACTATGTGGCATCCTGCACCTGTCCCTACGCGTTCGGCTACTGCAAGCACATCGCGGCCGTGATGTATGCCTGGGTGAAGCGGCCGTCCATGTTCCGGGACCTGGGAAAGAGCGAGGACATGCTCAAGCGGCTCGGCAAGGAGGAGATCGTCGAGATCGTCATCGATATGATCCGCTACGACCCGGACGTCCTGTATGTCATCAACCTGCGCCTGACACCGGCACCTGAACTGGCAGCGTTCGCGGAACGCGAGGTTTCAGCTATCTTTTCTGAGGAATACGTCGATTACCTGAATGTGCGCGGGATCGTCAGAAAGCTTGAGATTTTCCGGGAATATGCCATGGATCTGTCCCGTGCCCACGACCTGAGCACGGCGATCACAGTACTGACGCCGGTCATCGATGCGGTCATCGCCAATTACACGAAGCTGGACGACGTCGACGACCTGATGAAGAACTTTTTCGGCGGTGCGCTTGACACCTTCGGCAGGACGATCACAGAAATGCGAGACGATGGAAAGCGGCGTGCGCTGATGACTAAGGCGGTGGACTGGTACATGGACGCGGAATGGGGTCTCGAAGACCAGCTACGCGCTTTCATGAGAGATGTCACCCTGCGCATGAACGAGGGCCGGTTCATGGTCAACACCATCGACCTCCGGGTGGCCGACTACCGCCGCAGCCTCATCAATACCAGTCCCCAGTATTCCGAGGAGCACGAGTACCTCGACGAGCGGGTGCGCCGGCTGTCCGGCCTTCGTACGGACATACTTACAGACAACAAACGTGCCATCGAGACGCGGTCAGGCCAGCTATAAGGTGATGGAAACCGGCCCAGGCTTATCCATAAGCCATTCCGGCATTCACGCGCGTGCGAGCGCCCGGATGTCGGACGACTCTGTGCCAGTCTGATCAATTTTTAGCATATTACTATATTTCAGCCATATCTATGGAAAAAGACAATATTTATATATCATTATTAGTAATTTACCAACATTAACATCACCAGTAGAGGAGAATACCAAAAGCTATGAATGATAGTTTAGAGATTGACGAGGTCGATTCTTCCATACTCAGGCTCCTGCGGCAGAACGCCCGGATGAGCTTCACCGAGATGGCAAAGCGTACAGGCATCTCCGACGCCACCATCCAGAACCGGCTGAAGCGCATGCGGGAACGGGGCATCATCGAGCGCTTCACCGTGATGGCGAACCCGGAAGCGACGGGCTACACGGTCACGGCGATCATGCTGGTACAGACGGACACGGAAAAGCACGACGAGGCGAAGACCGCCCTGTCGAAGCTGTCCGAGGTCTCGGAAGTGTACAGCGTGCTCGGTGAGTACGACCTGTTCATCAAGGTCTGGGCTAAAAGCCTGGAGGAGCTGAACCGCGCGATTAACGACGACATCCGGTCGATAGACGGCATCGAAGACCTGATGGAAATCGTCGTAGTCGAGCGGATAAAGGAAGAATCGCCTCCCGTTTAGGGGAGAGAAACCATGAGCCTGTCGAAAAGCGTCACGGACATCATCAGCATCCTGCCGGTACCCGGCACCCCGAAGGGCAGCGAATTCCATAGCCCGGGGAATGTGGCCTACTTCAGCGATTACCAGGGCCGTAAGGTCGTGGACTCGGAGGGCAGGACTATCGGTAAACTGAAGGACTTTGCTGTTATGCCCGGGGAGTCATTGCTGGAGGTCAGCAGGCTGGTATACACCTCCAACATCCTGGGCGAAAGCGTGATCGTCCCGGTGGCGTCGGTAGACTCGATGGACGGCGATATTAAGCTGAAGATCGCCCGGGAGGACATCCCGCCCGGCAAGCTTTCCGAGAACGAGATGCTCGTGGTCGAGACTGTCCTGGACAAGCAGATCGTAGACATGGACGGGCTCAAGGTCGTGCGGGTGAACGACGTCCTGCTCTCGAAGGTCAAGGATAAGCTGTGTCTTGTCGGCGTGGACGTGGGCTTCAAGGGCATCCTGCGGCGGCTGGGCTTCGCGTGGCTTTCCGACAGGTTCCTGAAGCGCATGCCGGACAACTTCATCGCCTGGTCATACATCGACCCGCTGGACGCGGGCCTCCGGCGCATTCACCTGAAAATCCCGCGACGGGACATCGGCGACCTGCACCCGGCAGACATCGCCGACATCATCGAGGAGCTGGACCACCGGGAACAGCTGCTCATCCTGGGGTCGCTGGACGATGAGACGGCGGCCGAGGCCTTCGAGGAGGTCCAGCCGGACGTGCAGGCACAGATCGTGAAGCACATGGACAGCGACGACGTGGCGGACCTCCTCGAGGACATGAACCCCGACGACGCCGCTGACGTCATCCACATGCTGCCCGAGGAGAAAGCTTCCGAAGTGCTCAACCTGATGGAGCCCGAAGAAGCCAGCGAGGTCAAAGAGCTGCTCGAGTACAGCCACCGCTCTGCAGGCGGCCTGATGACTAACGAGTTCATCGGCATGCCCGTCACGAGCAAAGTGGCAGACGTCTTCGAGAAGCTCCGGCACAGCGGCAGCGAGATCGACATGATCTACTACGTCTATGTACTCGACGAGAAGGAGCACCTGATCGGAGTGCTGTCGCTCCGTGACTTGCTGCTCGCGAAGCCGGAGCAGGAGATCGCGGACGTGATGCTGACGGACATGCTCAGCGTTTCGCCGGAAACGCCTGCGGAAGAGGTCGCTAACCTGCTCTCCAAGTATGACCTGCTGGCGATGCCCGTTCTCGATGCCGACGGCGTAATGCTTGGCGTAGTCACCTTCGACGACGCGCTGGAGGACATCATCCCGGAGGACGTCAGGAAACAGCTGCCGCGCAACTACCGCATTGTCCGGAAGGTTCACAACAGGGGTAAAGTGTTATGAAGCTCGCCGATTCGCTCCGGATTAACTGGAAGCATGCCGCGCTGTTCCTCGCCGTCATCGGCCCCGGCATCATCACGGCCAGCGTGGACAACGATGCCGGCGGCATTACGACGTATACGATAGCCGGCGCCCACTTCGGCTACAACCTGCTCTGGGCACTCATCCCGATCACTGTCGCCCTCATCGTCGTGCAGGAGATGTGCGCGCGCATGGGCGTGGTCACCGGGAAAGGCCTGTCTGATCTGATACGGGAGAACTTCGGGGTGAAGCTGACCGTCCTGCTCATCCTGGTGCTCATCGTCGCCAACCTGGGCAACACCATGGCCGAGTTCGCCGGCGTGGCGGCGAGCATGGAAATCTTCGGCGTCAGCAAGTACATCTCGGTGCCCGATCGCCGCCGCGCTCGTCTGGGTCCTGGTGGTCAAAGGCACATACAGCCTTGTCGAGAAGATATTCCTCATGGCCAGCGGCTTCTATGCGACGTACGTCATATCCGGCCTCCTTGCGCACCCGGACTGGGGCACGGTCGCGTCGAAGTCCGTCGTGCCCACGGTCAGCTTCGACCCGGGGTACCTGGGCATCCTGATCGGCCTGGTGGGCACCACCATCGCGCCCTGGATGCAGTTCTACATCCAGTCGGCCGTCGTGGAAAAGGGCGTGAAGCTCTCGGAATACAAATATACGAAGTGGGACGTGGTCCTGGGCTGCCTGGTCACCGCCCTGGTAGCGTTTTTCATCATCGTCACCTGTGCGGCCACCATCTTCGAGAAGGGCGTGGCCGTAGAGACCGCAGCCGAAGCGGCGCTGGCGCTCGTCCCGCTCGCCGGGCACTACAGCGGCTGGCTGTTCGCTTTCGGACTGTTCAACGCGTCGGTCTTCGCCGCGTCCATCCTGCCGCTGGCGACCGCCTATACGGTCTGCGAGGGCATGGGCTGGGACTCCGGCATCGATAAGAAGTTCCGCGACGCGCCGCAGTTCTACACCCTGTACACGCTGCTCATCGTCCTCGGGGCCGCCATCATCCTTCTCCCCGGCGCGCCGCTGATCACCATCATGGTGCTCTCACAGGTACTGAACGGCATGCTGCTGCCCGTCATCCTGGTCTTCATGCTGTTCTGGATCAACAATAAGAAGCTGATGGGCAAATACGTGAACGGCCGCTGTACAATTACCTGGCCTGGGGGACGACGATCGTCATGACCGTGCTGACCTTAGCCTTGATCGTTACCAGCCTGTTCCCCGGGCTGTTGAAATAAAAGCGAGGCCCTGACCAAAAAGGGCGAATGTTAGTCGATATTTCCGGGGGCCAGAATTTCCGCCCCCGGTTTTTGTAAATTTTTACAGATTAACACCTTTTTTTGCAGACATGTTACCGGCGTCGTCCGCCGCCGCACCACTGGCTCCTCCGGCTCTGACTCCTCCGACTTTGTTCCGCCGGCTTTAACGCCACTGCTGATGCCTGTCTTGACGCCGCCACGGTATCCGCCGATGCCGCCTTTCACGTCTCCCGCTGTCCGGCTCTGCGCGAAATCGCCCCGGCGCTGGGCCGTCTGCAGCGTGTTACGGGAACGATCGGCGAAGTCGTTCCGGGCCTGCTGGACGGGGAACCGGTCCAGGTTCGAGAAACTTCGAAGTGAGTGACGCGATCCCGGTTCCAGAAGGGCCGGAAGCCGGTCCCGTAGGCAAAATGGTTGTACCAGACGAAGCCTGTCGAGTAGAACGGCAAGGCCCAGGTATGGCACGAAGACGGGTGCCACGACCGGGACCGGCTGTGAGTATATCACCGGCACACCTGATTGTATGTCGTGCCATAATAGCTGTTGAACGTGCTGACCATTTCTGGGAAAGCGACCATGGCGACTATGTCGTTCTGCGAGTCGATGATCAGTTGCGTGGGCTGCTGCAGCGAGAACGTCTGCATCCGGCCGTCCGGCATGATGATGTCGACGCTGTCGACGTTGAAGGTCGTCTGCGAGCCCTGCCTGCCCTGGTAGTACAGGTTGACGTCGATGACCATTACCTGCGGGTCCGATCTGATGATATCGTAGACCTCCGAACTGTCGGTATACCCCGCCGTATCGACTGCGGTAGCCAGTCCGAGATATCGATCATCGTATTCTGCGACGGATCGATGACGCCCGGCAGCGGCATTTCGAGCGAGTACACGACCGCCTCACCGCTCTAGGAATAGATACGGCAAACCCGATCACCTGGAATTCAGCTGATTACTCCTGTTGAGACAGGGTATACAGCCAGACTAGCTGGCTGTGCCCGGCTCCGAAACCTTTCAGCCCTTCCAGGCCCTGGATCATGGGAGAGCTTGTGGCACTATCGGCAGATGAAGCCTGTCCGCCATAAGTGCTCGTGGCTGGTTGTTGCGGGAACTGCTGGCAACTTGCAATGCCAGAGAACAGCATCGAGCAGACTATTAACAGGATGATGACCGTGCCCGACACAGATACCGGATTAAAAATATTTCGTTTATTCAAAATTCCACCCCACATTTCCAATTGAGGAAACTGACATACATCGATTTCAGAATATAGCAGATATAAAGCGTAATTTTTTAGAAATTCGTGAGGCTTATTCCCGCACGATACTTAAACTGGCCAGAATACTCTTTTAATGCGCTTCCCGGGCTGCGTTAAAATCAGCGCATCGCTGTTCGATCGGTTCAGAGGGATTAAAAACATCAGGGCGTAGGGGTTTTTAACGGGGTACACAAGGTCCGGGGAACACGTCTCGCCGGAATACGCGAGGTCAAGGTTATAGTTGAGATGGACGTTCCTCCACATTCTCTCCATGATCGTTTTGTTCGCGACCTGTTCCGGCGTGGCGATGATCGTCATGTAGTCCCGCGGTACCCGATCGATGACAGTCCGGTTCTCCCCCGTTTCGTCGGTGATATTTTTTACCACAACCATGTTGCCGGGATAGTAGGGCTTGCTAAAATTATTATTGATGATATAGCTGGTGTTATTTCCGCCGCCGGTTCCATTATCGATGCGCGTGATCTCGGTCATGTCGGGGAAAGTCATCATCGTATTTTGGGGCAGGCCGGCTATACGTATGGGCTGGACGTTCTGTACCCACGACAGACCCTGGCCTATGGGTTCGCTGGGAAAATCAACGATCCTGAAATTGGGCAAATGCGCATCGAAAAATCCCGTCTGCGTGGCCATTATTGTTCTGTCATTTGTCTGCGCGATTGTAAATCCGCCGTCGCCTGCGGGGGATAGCGGGGACATGGCAAAAGCTTCCGTATCGGTTGCCGCTAAAGTTTGCCTGTGGAGCACTGTGAGCTGGAACGGGGCTAAGATGGTCTCATCATTATACAGTAGATCCCCTGCCCGGAGTTCTCTCCTGATTTCAAGCTCCGTCTCTGCAACCGGCATCGAGGCTAACAGGACGAGATATACCAGTAACATACGATGGCACAGCGTTTTAGCCATCTCAACACCCGATTAACCCTCAATGTTCAATATAAGCTATTATATGTTAATACTAATTATAATAAATAGCAGTCTTTCCAGTAATTCAAAGAAAATCGACGTTTATGTCAACTGTCCGTGTTTGCAGTGCTGGCCTTTGCGCTATCATTACCAGCCTGTTCCCCGGACTATCCGGGGTTTTTTCTTCAGGACTAAACCGCAACCGGCCAGAATATCCTTCTCATGTGCATCCCTGGCCTGGTCATGTTCAGGGCGGCGTCGATCGACACGTTGTCACGTTCCTGCCGTTTTCATCCGTGGGATTTTTAACCAGCATCACGTTGCCAGGGTACATGGGAATGCTGTTGCTGCTGTCGATGACATAACAGGAGACGTTCCCCCGGTCGTCCTCCGGGCGGGTGATTTTGGCCATTTCCGGGAATATCATCATCGTGTCCAGGGGCAGGCCTGCAAACCTGATCGGCTGTGTGCTGGCCGCTCAGTCAGGGCTGTCTCCGATCATCTGGCCCGGGTACTGTGGCAGCCATAAAAAGGGCAGGGTTACCGCGAACAATCCGGTCTGGGTGGCCACAATGGTATCGGCGCTGGTCTGGGCAATTGCCAGCCCGTTCCCGGCGGCGGTGGACAGCGGAGACATGGCGAAGGCTTCCGTATCAGTTCTCGCCAGCGTTTCCTGGTGGGATAGCGCCCGCAGGATGGCGATGACCGAGGTATCGCTATTATACAGCGTATCGCCTGCCCTGATTTCCTTTCTGAACTCAAATTCTGCCAGCGCCTGCGGCAAGGACGCCGTTATGACCATATATAACAGTAAAACTATGACTAGCATACCTTTTTAGCCCTCTGTACACCCACTAAACCCTCGAAGATCGTTATAAGCTAAAATGTATTAAATGCACACTATATTTTATAACGGATTAAATAATAAAAACTGGCAACATTAAACCGTAGCCATGAAAAAAGTTGCTCTGCTTTCTCTGTTTAGCCATACCTCTGCTAAAATAACGGTTTTTAAACGACTAATTACGCGGTCGTAACAGCATGACGTCCACAAGCATCCTGTGTAATGATTAGCGGCAACATTGGAAAATCGATAGAATAGCAGCTTTTATAATTATAAATATAATAATTATTATTTTCTGCCCCGATGAATGTTCAATGAATGCTGCAATTGCCAGCACACGTTACATATTATTGCTTATTGGATTTGCAGGTGGTTTGAGAAATGACAAAGCCTTTCAAAGGAATCATTAACATGGATGTCCGGGACTCGGTCCCCGACTTCGAACCATACGAGGCATCTAAGCCTCCCGAGGGCGCGCCGAACGTACTGATGATCGTGTGGGACGACGCCGGCATGGCGGCCTGGGATACCTTTGGCGGCCTGATAGAGATGCCCACGCTGAACCGTATCGCCGACATGGGCATCCGCTACACGAACTGGCATACGACGGCGCTCTGTTCACCCACGCGCTCCTGCCTGCTGACCGGCAGGAACTGTCATCTCAATGGCATGGCGGTCATCGAAGAGGCGACCAGCGGCTTCCCGGGCAAGCACGGGCACATCCCGTTCGAGAACGGCACGCTGTCCGAGATACTGTTCCAGAACGGCTACAACACGTATTGCCTGGGCAAGTGGCACCTGTGTCCCGAAGAGGAGATGAACCTCGCGGCCACGAAGCGCAACTGGCCGACCGGCCGGGGCTTCGAGCGCTACTACGGTTTCCTCGGGGGCGAGACCAACCAGTGGTACCCCGACCTAATCTACGATGTCCACCCGACGGAACAGCCCGCGAAACCCGGGGACGGGTACCATCTTCAGCAAGGACCTGGTGGACAGGTCTATCCAGTTCATCCGGGACGCAAAACAGATCGCTCCCGAAAAGCCCTTCTTCATGTACCTGGCCTTCGGCGCTACCCATGCCCCGCACCATGTCTGGAAGGAATGGGCTGACAAATACAAGGGCAAATTCGATATGGGCTATGAGCGGTACCGTGAGGAAACGCTCGAGCGCATGAAGAAAATGGGTATTTTGCCGGAAAGCACAGACCTGCCGCCTATCAATCCCATCGGGACAGACATCCCTCAAATGGACCTGACGAAGCCATGGGACTCCCTGTCAAGCGATGAGAAGCGTCTGTTCGCCCGTATGGCCGAGGTCTACGCGGGCTTTTCCAGCTACACTGACCATGAGCTGGGCCGGCTGATCGACTACCTGGAGGAGTCGGGAGAGATCAACAACACAGTTATTGTGGTCGTCTCCGACAATGGAGCAAGCGGCGAAGGAGGGCCCGATGGCTCGGTAAACGAGAACCTGTTATTCAACAGCATGCCCGACGACCTGCAGCAGAACCTGCGGATGATCGACGACCTCGGAAGCCCGAAGACTTACAACCATTACCCCAACGGATGGGCCATGGCATTTAACACTCCGTTCAAGATGTGGAAGCGCTATTCCTATAACGGCGGCATCTGCGATCCGCTCATCCTTGCCTGGCCTGAGGGAATCAAAGCCTCGGGGGAGGTCCGGCACCAGTACCATCACGCCATCGACATCGTGCCAACTGTGCTGGACTGCTGCGGCATCGAGGCGCCCGAGATCCTGAACGGCTACACGCAATCGCCCATGCAGGGCGTCAGCATGCGCTATACCTTTGAGGCGCATGACGCTCCGACGGCCCGGGACACCCAGTACTACGAGATGCTGGGCACGCGGGGCATCTGGCACCAGGGGTGGAAAGCCGTTACCCGACATCCGCCCTTATCTGACCGGGGCCACTTCGACCAGGATGTATGGGAACTGTACCACACGGACGCAGATCGCTCGGAAGCCCATAACCTTGCCGACGAGCACCCGGACAGGCTCCAGGATCTCATCAATATATGGTGGGTGGAGGCCGGCCGCAACAATGTCCTGCCGCTGGACGACCGCATAGCCGTCGAGATATTGAACCAGCCCCGCCCGCAGCTCTCCAAGCCTCGTAGCACTTACGTCTACTATCCCGGCAGCGCCGACGTACCGGAAGCCGCTGCGGTCAACATGCGTAACCGGTCCTTCACGATCCTGGCCGATCTCGAGATCCAGAGCCCGGATGCCGGAGGCGTCATCTTTTCCATGGGCAGCAAATTCGGCGGGCACACGCTGTTCATCAAAGACCACCGGCTGTACTACGAATATAACTTCGTGGGCCAGAAAGTCTTCAAGTTCAAATCGGATGTCGATGTTCCCGACGGGCACGTCGTCCTCGGCGTCGAGTTCACGAAGGAAAAGGAAGACCCGAAGGGCGTGGCCAACGGCGACCTGAAGATGTTCATCAACGACGAGCTGGTCGGCCGAGGGCCGGATGAAGACGCAGCCGGGCAAGTTCGGGCTCAGCGGCGGCACGCTGCGGGTGGGCCATGATACCGGCACCGGCGTGAGCGAAGACTACGAGGCACCATTCCCATTCACCGGGGGCACGATCAACAGCATCACGATCAACGTGAGCGGCGAGCCCTATACCGACCTGGAGAAGGAGGCCCAGGCGATGTTCTCGCGCCAGTAGCGAGGAGCACAGGCCATGCCTCCCGCTTTCCACGTGATGGCCAAGCCGACCGGCGCGCGATGCAACCTGCGCTGCGACTATTGCTTCTTCCTGAAGAAGGACAAGCTCTACCCGGACAGCCATTTCCGTATGTCCGATGAGGTGATGGAAGCTTATATCCGCCAGACCATCGAAGCACATCAGGTGCCGCAGGTGACCATCGCCTGGCAGGGCGGCGAGCCGACGCTCATGGGGCTGGACTTCTTCCGGCGGGCAGTGGCTGTGGAAAAGAAATATGCCCGGCCGGGCATGCAGATCGAGAATACCCTGCAGACGAACGGAGTCCTGATCGACGCGGAGTGGTGCCGCTTCCTGCGCGAGAACCATTTCCTCGTCGGGCTCAGCCTGGACGGGCCCCGGCGCCTGCACGATGCCTACCGGCACGACAAGGCCGGGCGCTCTGTATTTGACCGGGTGGTGCGCGCTGCGAAGCTCATGCAAAAGCATCGCGTCGAGTTCAACGTCCTGTGCACGGTGAACGCGGCGAACAGCCGGCATCCGCTGGAGGTCTACCGGTTCTTCCGGGAAGAAGCTGAAGACGCCGTACCTCCAGTTCATCCCGATCGTGGAGGTCGACCCTGAAAACCGGAACCAGGTCACGGATCGATCCGTCCGGCCGGAAGCAGTATGGCCGTTTTCTGATGGACATTTTCGACGAGTGGGTCATCAGGGACGTCGGTTCCATGTTCGTATTGTTCTTCGACGGCGTACTGGCCTCTTATCTCCGCGGCCAGTCGACCCTTTGTGTCCTGCGCCCGACGTGCGGCGACGGTGTCGCCCTCGAACATAACGGCGACGTTTACTCGTGCGACCACTTCGTAGAGCCGGAACATCTGCTGGGAAACATCATGCAAACGCCGATCAGTGATCTCGTCGGCTCGGAAAAACAGGTGCAGTTCGGCCGGGCCAAGTCCGGACACGCTGCCGCAATTCTGCCGACAATGCAAATATCTCTTTACCTGCCACGGAGAGTGTCCCAGGAACCGCGTGGCGGCCGCCCCGGACGGCGAGCCGGGGCTCAACTGGCTTTGCCCGGGGCTGAAGTCCTTTTTCCGGCACACGGAGCAGCCTATGAGAATCATGGCAGAACTGCTGCGCCGGGGACGGCCGGCTGGCGATATCATGAAAATTCTCCCCGGGAAGGCCGGGAATGTCACCGGTGACTGTCGCGATCCCTGGCGTTCTTAGTCATCCTTCGAAATATGACGTATGTCTGGCAAATAATCCATGACAGAACGACGTACGGTATCAGCACTGGCAGCGCTTTATCCAGCGAGGTGAAAGACGATGCCATCAGGAGGGTGAGCCCGGTGTTCCTGGTTGCGCTTTCGAGGGCCAGCGTCGTCTGCTCTTCTGGATGTCCCCGAGCCATTAAATGGCCGGCGAGCTAGAGCTCCAATAGTCATCAACGCTATGGCAACATAGGACCTGATATCCATAGTAAATAGCATCTGATAGGTGGGGAGCAGGAGCAGGATTACCAGCAGGATGATGAGAATGACCGAAAAAATCTCCAGCGGCTGGCTGATACGCCTGGCCATCGCGGGAAAGAGCCACCCGCTGATCATGCCGGCCACCATCGGCAGGAGGATGCTGATCCCGACCAGCTCTGCTACCGCCGGCAGTGTGGCATCCACCGGAACGCCAGTGGCATAGGATAATAGGTCTATGGAGACTGGTACAGTGACAATGGCCAGCAGCGCTAGCGCGACGTGAAAGCTCACGGCGTACTCATCGCTCCCGTAGGCCTGGGTAATGTTTTTAAGACCGTGGGCGAAGCCGGCGATGCCGCGAGGAGGATCAGCCCGACCGCCATGTTCTTCGGGGGCCCGACGAGGACGATGACCAGCAGCGCGATCAGGGGCACGAGGAGATCGACCGAGATTAGCGATCTCATCAGTAGTCCCCGCCGCGAGGCCAGGAACTCCAGATGGCCGGCGGTTGTCCTCAGACCCCTCGAGAATACGAAGACGAACGTGCTGACCATCGAACCTGCCTGGATTAAAGTCAGGATGAGATCATCCGTACACATCACCGCCTGTTACCATCATCCACCCCTGGCTGCTTTTCTGCACGACATCTCACCACTTAATTTTCTAAGACATTAATATAATATATGTTTATATATTTGTAATTTAACTTTTATTTGTTAGATTGCAGGCACTCCAGAGTTCCATGGCAGACTGTGGCGAACCTGTTACCCGAGAAGCGAAAACTGACCGTCTGTGATCATCAGCGAGTTCATCATTTAATTCTAAATCACTAAACAGGAGGATGGAGATGGCAACGAAAGAGAAGAAACCGAATATCCTGGTGATCTGGGGCGACGACATCGGGATCACCAACCTCAGCATCTACTCACAGGGACTGATGGGCTACAGGACGCCCAACATCGACCGCATCGGCCAGGAAGGCATCATGTTCACCGACAGCTACGGCGAGCAGAGCTGTACCGCGGGACGCGCGGCGTTCATCACCGGCCAGAGCGTATACCGCACCGGGCTTAGCAAGGTGGGGATGCCCGGCGCCGACCAGGGCTTGCGTGCCGAGGACCCGACCATCGCTGAATTGTTGAAGCCGCTGGGTTACGCCACCGGCCAGTTCGGCAAGAACCACTTCGGCGACCGGGACGAGTTCCTGCCCACAGTGCACGGGTTCGACGAGTTCTTCGGCAACCTGTATCACCTGAACGCCGAGGAGGAGCCGGAGCTGCGCGATTACCCGACGGAGAAGGACTTCCCCAACTTCCGGAAGAACTACGGGCCCCGGGGCGTGCTGCGCTGCAAGGCGAAGCCGGACGGCGGCCAGAAGATCGAGAACACCGGCCCGCTGACGAAGAAGCGCATGGAGACGGTGGACGAGGAGTTCCTGGCCGCGGCGAAGGATTTCATCAAGCGGCAGGACAAGGCGGGGGTGCCGTTCTTCGTGTGGTTCAACACCACGCACATGCACTTCCGGACCCACGAGAAGCCCTCAGTATAAGGGAAGGCCGGGCGGTGGCAGTCGGAGTACCACGACGTCATGATATACCACGACTGGTGCGTGGGCGAGCTGTTGAAGCTGCTGGACGACCTCGGCATCGCCGATAACACCATCGTCATGTACAGCACCGACAACGGGCCCCACCGGAACTCGTGGCCGGACGCCGGGACGACGCCGTTCCGGAGCGAGAAGAACACCAACTGGGAGGGCGCCTTCCGGGTCCCGCTGCTGGTGCGCTGGCCCGGGAAGATCAAACCTGGCAGCGTCTCGAACGAGATCGTCAGCCACATGGACTGGCTGCCAACGTTCCTGGCAGCCGCCGGTGAGCCCGATATCCAGAAAAAGCTGCTCAAAGGTCATAAGGCAGGTAAAAAGACGTTCAAGGTGCACCTCGATGGTTACAACCTGCTGCCCTACCTGACGGGCAAGGATAAGAAAGGCCCGCGCACAGAGTACTTCTACTTTTCCGACGACGGTGACATGCTGGCCATGCGCTATGACAACTGGAAGTTCGTCTTCCTGGAGCAGAGGTGCCGGGGCACTATGGCGGTCTGGGCCGAGCCGTTCACCCAGCTACGGTTACCGAAGATCTATAACCTGCGCACCGATCCCTTCGAGTTCGCCGACACCACATCGAACACCTACTGGGACTGGATATTCGATCATGCCTTCGTGCTCGTGCCTGCACAGCATGAAGTGCAGAAGTTCATGGAAACGTTCGTGGACTTTCCACCGCGCCAGAAGCCAGGGAGCTTCACGGTCCAGCAGGCTCACGAGAAGCTCCAGAAGAGCGGAGGCGACTAGGATATCACAAGACGCTGCTATGGTATTGGGCCGTATGCACGGGCGGGTTGAAACCAGTTCCTCACTCGGGCTCTTAGTCGTCAGCGCGTCATAAGCACAGCTTGAAGGGGACTCGACAATGGCGGCTGCGCATCCCGGGAAAAAAGGCCTGATTAATCGGGTCGAGGCCATGCTGCCATTCTTTGGCTGGCTCAGGTCTTATGACATAAGCAAGCTGCAACCAGACATCCTCGCCGGCCTCATCGTCGCCGCCTTCACCGTGCCCGACGCTATGGCGAACGCGTCCCTGGCCGGCGTGCCGCTGCAGATCGGGCTCTACGCCAGCATCATGGCGCTGCTGGCCTACGTGGTCTTCGGCACATCGCGCCAGCTTTCCATCGGCCCCACGACGGCCATCACCATCCTTGTGGCCACGTCCCTCGGCGCGACTGCTGCCGGCGATCCGTCCAGGTACCTTTCCATGTTAGCCATGACAGCCCTGCTGATCGGGGCCATCGCGGTGATCGCCCGGGCGTTAAAGCTGAGCTTCATTATCAACCTGATCTCCGAATCCGTGCTCACCGGGGTCTATTTTGGCACGGGGCTTATCGTTATCATCGCCCAGTTGCCGAAGCTTCTCGGGTATAGCGGCATACAGGGCGGATTCTTCGAGCAGGCGTACTTCGTGCTCGCACACCTGGGCCTGACGAACCTGTACGCGGCGGCCATCGGCGTCGGCGCTGTCGTCCTGCTGCTCCTGTTCCAGAAGAAGCTGCCCCGGGTGCCAGGGCCCATCGTCGTCATCGCCCTGGCTATATTGCTTATGTCAGTCACCGATCTGGCTGGCCGTGGCGTGGGCATCATCGGGCAGGTGCCCCAGGGCCTGCCGTCGCTGGGCATTCCATCTTTTACGCTTGCTGATGTCACGGAGGTGCTACCGCTGGCGGCCGCTTGTTATTTGATCGGCTATCTCACCGATTTCAGCGTCGCAGACCGGTTCGCCAAAAAGCACAGGTACGAGTACGACGCCGACCAGGAGCTGCTGGCTGTGGGCGCCTCGAACTTCGCTTCCGGCATCGCCGGCGGCTTCCCGGTCGGCCCCAGCATGGTCCGGTCGGCCGTCAACGACAGCAACGGGGCAAAGACGCCCATGTCAGGCCTTATTTCTGCCGCCCTGATCGTGCTGGTCATCCTGTTTTTCACCGGCCTGTTCACCAACCTGCCGTCGCCGGCACTTGCTGCGCTGATCATGGTGGCGTCACTGGGGCTCGTCAACGTGCCGGCCATCCGTCGCATCGCCGGGATCAGTAAACGGGAGCTGATCATAGCGATCGCGGCCATGTTCTTCGTGCTTACCGTGGGCATGCTCGCCGGGATCATCATCGGCGTTCTCCTGTCGATCCTGGACATGCTCCACCGCGTGTCATACCCGCACATTGCAGTACTGGGCCGGATGCCCGGTGATGGCCAGTTTGTCGACCGGGATTTGCATCCGAAAGCCGTCCAGGTGCCTGGCGTGATGATTCTCCGCGTCGACGCTTCCATCATTTTCGCCAACGCCAGGACGGTCAAGAAAGAGCTGCTTGACAGGCTCAATAAAGTGCCGCAGCCGGTGAAGGTCGTGGTGCTGGACCTGGCATCGACGCCGATGCTGGATATCACCGGGATGGACATGATCGACGAACTCAGCCAGCAACTGTCAGAGATGGGCATTGCATTGAGGCTGGCCAACATGTCAGCACGGGTGAGAAGTACACTGGCGAAGGCAGGATTCGAGAAGCGGTTTGGCCGGTCGCTGGAGCGCAGGACGATCAATTCCCTGCTGGAGGAATGGGAATCCGGCGCTGTCGGGAGAAACGTGGATTCATCAAAGAGGTCGCCATGATCGACATCGGAAATTATCTCATCAGCCTTGTGGGATGGATAGAGCTCATTGCCAATTTCATCAGTGTCCTGATCATAGCGGGCGGCATTATCGTGGCTTCCGTCAAGGTGCTGCAAACAGTCCGCCGGCCCGACCTGAAGCACTACAACCAGGCACGTCTGGCCTTTTCCAGGTACCTGGTCCTGGGCCTTGAGTTTCAGCTCGCCGCGGACATTGTCAAGACCGCCGTTAAGCCTTCCTGGACCGATCTCGGCATCCTTGCGGTGGTCGCCGGGATCAGGACCTTCCTGAACTTTTTCCTGCAGCGCGAGATGAAGGAGGAAGAGGCTGAGTTGGAGGAAAGCCGATGAACCCTCATGCGGAAAAAACCACGGACCTCGGCTACGAACGCACCCGCCTCGCGGCGGACCGCACCCTGATGGCCTGGATCCGCACGTCGGTATCGATGATCAGCTTTGGCTTCACCATCTTCAAATTCTTCATGTACCTGCGCGAGTCGGACATCCTCTCGGGGCAACTCCCCTTGCAGGGGCCGCGAAACCTCGGTCTTGGGCTGGTCGGGCTGGGCACGTTCCTCCTTGGTATGGCCATTGTCGAATATCTCCTGTACCAGCGATGGTTGGGCAGGGAGATGAAACAGAAGTTCCCGCTCTCTACGGCGTTGATTGCAGCGCTTCTCATCACTGTGATCGGCATCCTGGCACTCTTCAACCTGCTCTTTAACGTCGGGCCACTGTGACAGCCGGGTAACCGGCTATGCCGATCGGCCGGAAAAACTGCCTGCGCTTCTTCTCATTTCCAACGCGATCAATATGACGATGACTGCGTAAGCCATCATGAAGATGCCGAAAATTTTTGCCAGCAGTACGAGGTCATTAGCCATTACCGTCTTCAGTAATATCCCACACAAAATAGATATGAACCCGCTGGCGATGAAGTAATAGTCATAGCGGACCACGCGGTACAGGTCCAGCGCGGTGAAAACCTGTAAGACTCCTGTCAGCATGAGGTACGTGGAAAAAATGTTGGCCATCCCGATCTCCCGGAACTCCGGCCACAGGAAGATGGCGGCTCCGACGCCGACGCCGATGACGCCGTGCAGGAGCCGGGACCATGCTTTCTTATCCACCTGTCTGACCTGCACTACATGTAAGATTATCAGTAAGCCGTCTATCAGGACGTATACGCCGAAAATCTCTTCGTAAGCCCGGACGGATGCGTAGGGCCAGACGAGCATCAGCACCCCGAGCAGTAAGCTGATGAAGCCCCGGAGTAACACCTGCCACCAGATGCTTGCCATCGCCCGTTGCATTGCCCCGGCGCTCATAAATGTCCACAGGATGATCTATCGGGCCTTAAATTAACGGTTTGTCACCGTTCCGGCGATACAAGTTAAGGCTGAAAAAAAGAAATAAAAGATTTTACTCGAGCCGCACCGGGTTGATCGGCGCAGTCTCCTTCTCGACGATCACGGCGGTGCCCATAGCGAGCACTTCGGTCATGGTCTGCCCGATCTCCGAGGAGTCGAAGTCCACGCCTATGATCGCGTTGGCGCCCATCGTCCGGCGTTCGCCTTCAGCCGGTCCAGCGCCTGTCCTCTCGACTGGTTCAGGAGTTCCGTGTACTCGTGGATTTCGCCGCCGAAGACGGTCCTCAGCCCTGCGACCATGTTCCCTCCGATGCCCCGGCTCCTGACGACCAGACCCCAGGTGAACCCTAAGTTCTGCGTGATCTTGTACCCCGGGACGTACGGGGTGCTGACAACGATAATGTCCTCTACCATAGCTTTCACCAAGCTATAACAATCATGCGATGCGCCTATTAATGTTACGGTATCCGGCAGACTTCAATAAAAAAGAGTAGCAATGCGGCAGACTGCCAGCATCGCTATTATACCAGCTTTTGCTGTGCGTACTCCACGGCATTACGCCATATCTGTATGCCGTCGCCCTCTTCCTTCAGCGTCAGCTTCTTCCGCGCCGCCTCTTCCCGCATGCGCGTGTAGTGGGGGTGGTTCGTGATGTGGTTGAACGCCTCAGGGTGGGGCATCAGCCCGAATACTCTGCCTGTCTCGTCGCAGATGCCCGCGATCGCTTCCATGGAGCCGTTGGGGTTCTCCGGGAAGCTCTGCGTCGGCCGGCCGAACCGGTCGACGTACTGCATTACGACCTGGCCGTTCCGCGTCAGGCGGTCCAGCAGCTGCCTGTTTGCCGGGATAAACTTGCCCTCGCCATGACGGATGGGCGCGTCCAGCATTTCTATTCCTTTCGTGAAGACGCACGGCGACTGCCCGTTCACTTTAAGCTTCACCCATGAATCCCTGAACCCGTGGTCGTTGAAGAACAGGGTACATGACTGTGTCTTGTAGTCCTTGTCTAATGCGGGGAGCAGGCCCATCTTCACCAGTATCTGGAAGCCGTTGCAAATGCCTATGACGAGTTTGCCATCGTCTATGAACTTCAGTATCTGGTCTGCGAGAGGGCCGGTCGGCGTCTTCGCGTAGAGCAGCTTGTTTACGAATACTTTGCCGCTGCCCAGGTCGTCGCCGAAAGACCAGCCGCCGGGGAAGTTCAGTATCTGGTAGTCTTCAAGCCGGTACAGCCCGTCGATCACGTCGTTGATATGAGCGATAGTCGCCTCGGCACCGGCGAGCGTATTGGCATAAGCCGTCTCGTATTCGCAGTTGATGCCGTAGCCGGTGATGACCAGAGATTTGACTGCCATTATTACCACCTTAGCGGGAATTGCCATGATTCTTTCAGCGCCCCGGCCATCGTGTCGATGACGCGTGTGCCGCTCAGCCCTCTGATGAGGAACCGTTCGTCGTCCCGGACCGCACCGATCATCGCGCAGGGCACGCCTTCCATGGCCCGCTCGAAGGCCGCCGCGTTGTTCGTCGATACCGTGACGACGAACCGGCTGGCCGACTCCGAGAAGAGCACCTGGGCGTCCTTGTTGAGGCGCTCCGTCGGTACGCGGTTCAGGTCGATGTCCATGCCCAGGCCTCCTGCGAATGCAGTCTCGGCTAACGCGACCGCGAGGCCGCCGTCGGAACAGTCGTGGCACGAGGCGACGAGCCCGGCGTCGATGGCATTCGAGAGTGAATCATAGGTCTTCTTTGCCATCTTTGCGTCTACTTTCGGCACATTGTTGCCCACGTGGCCCAGGAGCGAGTAGAA
Source organism: uncultured Methanocellaceae archaeon (assembly GCA_963792125.1). Taxonomy (GTDB): domain Archaea; phylum Halobacteriota; class Methanocellia; order Methanocellales; family Methanocellaceae; genus Methanocella_A. The sequence continues at coordinate 98,014 of CAWBVA010000006.1, read as the reverse complement.
CCGGGACCCGCCCAGCTCGTCTTTTGTCATGCCGACCGCATAGACGACGTCGCCCGGCATCTTGGCGTCCATGGTCACGCACTTTCGCACGTCGGGGACAAGGCCCACCGCGGAGAACAGGACGGTCGGAGGTATAGAGATCTTGAACTCCTGGCCTTTCTCGTCCTTCAGCTTGTAGTCGTTCTTCATCGAGTCCTTGCCGGAGATGCAGGGCGTCCCGAAGGCCGTCGTATAATCGTATAACGCCCGGTTCGACCGCACGAGCTGCGCCAGCTTGTACTTGCCGTCCGGCGTCTTCTCCGGGTCGTAGACCGGGTCGCACCAGCAGAAGTTGTCGAGCAGCGCGATCTGTTTCAGGCTGCCGCCGACTGCAATAATGTTTCGTATCGCTTCGTCGATGGCGCAGGCCGTCATGTGATAAGTGTCGATGTCCCCGTAGAACGGGTTGATGCCATTCGAGACCGCGATGCCTGCCATGCTGTCCAGCAGCGGCCTGACGACGCCCGCGTCGCTCGGCCCGTCATTGGCTATGCCGGTCAGTGGCTTGATCACGGAGCCGCCCTGGACTTCATGGTCGTACTGGCGGATAACCCATTCCTTGCTGGCGATGTTCAGCTCGGACATGAGCTGGTTCAGGTAGCCTGTCAGGCCTTCTTCCGGCAGCTCCGGCTCGGAGTGCTTCGGCGCCTTCCACTCGGCCTCGAGTTTCATCGGCGGGAGACCTTCGTGCATGAAGCTCATGTCGATGCAGGCGACTGTCCTGCCGTCATAGAGCACGTGGAACTTGCCACTGTCTGTGAAGTTGCCCAGCACCGTGGCCTCCACGCCCCTGCGACGGCAGAGATCGAGGAACGCGCCGAGCCTGCCCTGCGGCACGGCCAGCGTCATCCGCTCCTGGGCTTCGGACAGCAGTATCTCCCACGGGTCCAGGCCATGGTACTTCAGTGGCGCTTTCTCTAAATGCAGCTCGCAGCCGCCTGACGACTGGGCCGTCTCGCCGACCGACGAGGACAGGCCGCCGGCGCCATTGTCGGTGGTGCAGTTGTACAGGCCCATGTCCCTCGCTTCGAGGAGCATGTCCAGCATCTTCTTCTGGGTGATCGGGTCGCCGATCTGCACGGCCGTCGCCGGGGAGCCCTCGTGCAGCTCTTCCGACGAGAACGTGGCCCCGTGGATGCCGTCCTTGCCTATCCGGCCGCCGACCATGACGATCAGGTCGCCGGGCAACGCGGCTTTCTCGTGGGACGGCTTACCGTTCACCACGGCCGGCATCAGGCCGATGGAGCCGCAGTAGACCAGCGGCTTGCCCTTATACCGGTCGTCGAACAGGACGGCACCGTTTATGGTCGGGATGCCGCACTTGTTGCCGCCGTCCTTGATGCCCCGGACCACGCCTTCCATGATGCGGCGGGGGTGGAAAATGCGGGGCGGCAGCGGACCGTCGTAATAAGGCGATGCAAAACAGAGGACATTCGTGTGAGCGATGAGTTTGGAGCCAAGGCCTGTGCCGGCCGGGTCGCGGTCTACACCTACGATGCCTGTGATCGCGCCGCCGTAGGGGTCCAGCGCCGAGGGACTGTTATGCGTCTCGACCTTGATGGCCACGTTGTAGCCGTCGGTGAACCGCACGACGCCGGCGTTGTCCTTGAACATGGAGACCAGCCAGTCGGCGTGCTTCCCGATCTCGTCCGTCGATCCACGGATATAAGTCTTGAAAAGGCTTTTCACGGGGGTATGTTTGCCATCCTCGACGTAGTCGATATCGGCATTGAAAATTTTATGCTTGCAGTGCTCGCTCCAGGTCTGCGCCAGCGTCTCCAGCTCGACGTCCGTCGGGTTCGGCCCGAGTCCCATCTTCTTGCGCTCTGCGAGTACCTCCGGCTTCCGGAAATATGCCCGCAGCGTCTTCATCTCGTCCAGCGTCAGCGCCAGCGTGCCCTTCCGGCTGATGGCCGTCAGTTCCGCGTCGGAGACGTCCAGGTTGACTTCCGCGACCCGCGGCTTGTGGGGGTCCCGGACCAGCGGCACCTTCGCTTCGAGGCCTTTCCTGGCGTCCCATGACCGGCCGTCCACGACCTCGAACCGCTCGATGAGCTCGTTGCCTAACAATTGCTTGCAGATGGTCTCGACCTGCGCGCGGGTGAGGTTACCGTTAATGAGATACTGCATGGACGTGTGGACCGACTCGTCCCTGCCAGCTTCCGGCCCAGCCGGTCTTCTATAGCCTCACGGCCGGTGCGGCCCTCGTTGTCCGTGACGCCGGGGCGGAACCCGACCTCGACGAGCCAGTCGAAGCCGGCGGCCAGCGGCGCGTCGACGGAGTACTTCTGGACGATGGCGTCAGAGAACGGACCTGAAGCTATCTCTTTCTTCTCATCGTCTGTAAGGCTGGCGTTGACTGTATATACCTTGATAGTGCGGACATCGTCCACTCCTATGTCAAGGCTGTTTTTTATGGAGTTCTTAATACCTTCTCCAATGGCGTCCCTGTACCCGGACTTTAGCGCGATCTCGACCCTGAACGGCATGATCATACCTCTGCTAAGCAATCAACTCGTATCAAAGAGCTAAAGCTATTTATATTCTATCGGCACCGGATTACAAGGTTTTATATCATAAATAGCTTTAGCGTGCACCGCAATGCGGCCGGGGAAATATCCCGGTTTCAATCCCGGCGGTTATTACCGTTCTTATCGTCCCGGTCCTCCGGGGGTCGCGGCGTCAATAGCACTTTGTCGACGCGCAGGCCGTCCATGTCCACGACCTCGTATGTATAGCCGCCGACGGTGAAGCGGTTGCCGACTGATGGTATGCGGTGCAGGTACGCCATGACAAAGCCGCCCAGTGTCTGGAAAGTCCCGCTCTCCTCTTCCGGCAGGCTGTCGATATCGAATGTGTTCTTGAACTCGTCGATCGGCAGCATTCCGTCGATCAGCCACGTACCGTTATCCCTCTTTACCACGCTGGGCCCGCCGATGTCCGGTATTTCCCCGACGACTGACTCCATGATGTCATGGATCGTGATCAGTCCCTGCATCCCACCGTATTCGTCTATAATCAATGCAATGTGCTTGCGCGATTTTTTGAAAAGCTCGAGCGCTTTCATCGCAGGCATGCTTTCGGGTATAAACATGGGTTCTTTCATAGCCGCCTTGATGTCCGTCGGCTGGCCCGCCATGTACCGGTTCAACAGGTCTTTCGCGTATACGACTCCCAGCACATGATCCAGGCTGCCTTCGCACACCGGGAAGCTCGAGTGGCCGCTCTCCAGTATCTTATGCCTGATCTCTTCGTCTGAGTCGTCAGTGAACAGCGCGGTGACATCTGTGCGCGGCACCATCATGGCGCTGACCCGCCGCTCGCCCAGGCGGAACACGCTTTCGACCATGTCGCTTTCCGCTTCCTCGAACACCCCTGCCGCAGCGCCCTCGCTGATCATGACCCTGATCTCTTCCTCGGTCACGGTCGGCTCTGTCGACGGCTTTATCTTCAACGTCCACAATACCGCCTCAGTCGAGAGGCTCAACAGGCGGACGATCGGCATCGCCAGCTTTGACAGGAGGCGCATGGGCGATGCGACCAAAAGCGATATCCGTTCTGCATAATTCAGGGCTATCCTTTTCGGGGCAAGCTCGCCTATGATTATCGTCAGGTATGTGATGACGATGACTACCGAGGCGATAGCTATCACTTCGCTATATGGAGCAAGCGCCGGGATGGCACTGACGTAAGGGACGAACTTTTCCGCGATCGTCGCACCACCGAACGCTCCTGCCAGCACGCCCACGAGGGTGATGCCTACCTGTATCGTGGACAGGAAGTCGCCGGGGGACTTTGCCAGATCGAGCGCCGCACGGGCACTGGCGTTGCCCTCGTTGGACAATTGCTGGAGCCGGGCTTTGCGGACAGAAATAATGGCTATCTCCGACATCGCCAGGATGCCATTAAGCAATATCAGCAGTACGATGACGATTATTTCTGTCAACAGTTCGAACATTAATAAATCTCCATTACAGGATTGCCTGCGCCTGGCATCATCAATCCCGGCCGGGATGATCAAGCGCTTAATACATACTGTAGCAATGTTGCATTGAGCCCTCAGGCCCCCTACAGTAATGTCCACGGAAATCCTGTGCGATCACGTGTACATGTTCATTAACGGCCTACTAAATAAGATAATGACATCGTTAATAAATTTTTTGTAATGCCCCGGAGGTTGTGGGTTCATCGGAAAATACCCGTGGGCCGCCGGTATCACATGGGCAATAGCCAGGAGATCAAACGATAATGGCAGAAGGGAAAATATTTACATTATTCGACCCAGCGGTAATATTGTTACCCGGGATGCGTTACCTCTCAAATTCCGAAGCCATAACCACATAGACAATCGCTATCCGAATTTCGCAACGTATCCCGTGTAATGTTTTCGATGCAGTAATACTGACTCCCGCTTCAGTGCCAGGATGAAGGCTGCCACCCGGACGGACCGTTTCTCCGTCGCAGTGCGTGGGCAGGCAGGTATCGCATGCCGCCTCCGCGCCGGTCGCGTGCATGAGGCCGATCCTGCAAGGGTCTTGTGTTTCCGCACGGCCGACGACAGGCAATGCTTTTTCATCGTCTAATCCCTGACCCGGGCTCCGGTTATCTGACGAGTCTCATTTAGTGGTTTTCATATATAGGCACATGTAAAAAACCGATTGTACGCGTGAACGTTGTTAATATTATCCTACCACCGATTTGAGCCGGGACCGGGCCTCGGCCATCTCCGGGTTGATCTTCAGCGCCTCGCTGAATTCCTGGAACGCCTCGTAGAGCAGTCCCTGCCGCTCATAGAGGATGCCCAGCATCGTGTGTGCCTCCGCGAAGTCATTGTGCAGCCAGACGGCCTCCAGGAACTCGGAGACGGCCACGTCGAACGCGCCCTTGCGGACGATGCACGCCCCTGCGGCAAAGTGTGTCTCCGGGACGCGGGGGCTGGCCGACTGGGACTGTCTGAACTCGATCAGCGCGTCCTCGAACTGGCCTTTATTGTAAAGCTCCATTCCTAGCGTGAAGTACGGGTCTTTTCTGCCCATGCGCACGGTCATGAGAGTCATGTACTTGTCGACGATCTCGTCGACCCGCTGCTTGGCCTGGCGGAGCCCGATAATCTTGGTCATCGCCAGCTGGTTCTTGCTGTCGAGTTGCTGCACTTCCTCGTACTCCCTGACCGCCTCGTATATCCGGCCTTTCTTTTCGAGGCACGCGGCCAGGCTCAGGCGGGATTCCACGGAATCAGGGCTGACGGCGATGATGCTGTAGTACTCTTCGATGGCGTCGCCGATCTGGCCTTCCCGCTCCAGCAGCCGGGCCAGTGCCCGTCGTATCTCCACCCGGCTCCCGTCCAGGTCGAGCACGGCCTGGTACTCGACGATGGCGTCCTGCAGGCGGCCCAGTTTTTCCATACAGTGTGCCGCCGAGACGCGGGCGTCGATGAAGGTCGGGCTGGTCTTGATGATGTACCGGTACTCCTGCAGCGCCTCTGCCGGCAGGTTCTTGCGCTCAAGACAGTTCCCGAGCATGTACCGTGCCGTAACGTACTTCGGGTCGATGAGCAGTGCCATCATGTACTGCCGGATGGCCTCGTTGACCCTGCCCGTGCGGTATAAAAGGTTGCCGAAGTCGAAGTGCGCCGACGCGTTGTTGCCGTCTGCCTTCAGGCCCTCCTGGTACTCCCGGATCGCTTCGTCGAACCGGCTCTTCCGCTCCATGCACGCCGCCAGCCCGAACCGGGCCCGGGCGAAGTTCCGGTCCTCCTGCAGCGCCTCCGTAAATTCGGCGATAGCCTCGTCTACCCTGTTGCTCTGGTAAAGGTGGGAACCCTTTTCATAGTGGTCCCTCGCGGCTTTCTGCAGCCCCTGGGTATTTAGCGGAGGGAGTGGCATCTAAATACAATTATGTAATTACCATAAAATAATCTTTTGCTTTCCCATGCTATAAGAAAAGGAATAAAATGCATAAAAAACGCTAATTTGGCTATTTCTACCATATAAAATAAATATTATATATTGTCGGGTCATGTCAGGCAAAAGCAAACCGTTTATGTGGCCTCAGTACTGCGCATATGTGTGTGGCGGGCTGGCGACACAGGCTCGATTGCTTTCAGCGTTTCCGGGATGGAAAAACTTATACGCGACGGGATACTACCATTGTCAGTCAGTCCTGCCCGGAACGGCAGTGGCTTACAGAGGCGGGAAAATCGCATGGCAGACCTTGACAAAGTCAGGACGGACCTGGAAAGGTTCAATGAGGAGATCGAGAGGGAGCAGTACGAGCACCTGTCAGGCCAGAAGGACGACATCGACACGGAGAGCATCTACGCCCGCTACAGCCGTATCTTCGAGGACGAAGACCTGATCATGGACGTGCGCGACCGCCGGGAAACGACGCAGGAACGACGAGCGTCTGCGAATGGAGTACCTGTACGGGTTCCTGCTCGGGGGTTATGCGGGCCGGAAGATCACGCGGCTCGACGACCAGCTCCACGCGCTGCAGGCGAAGGCCGAGGTCGAGGTGGACGGTAAAAATATTTCTTTTCACTCTGTGCCGGCCGTGCTGGCCAACGAGCCCGACCACGGGAAGCGCGAAGCCATCGACCTGGCCCGGGAGCCTGTATTCGGCCGGCTGAACCCGCTGTTCCGGGAACGTCTCGATCGGTCGTACGAAATCGCAGAAAAATTCGGCTATGATAACTATATCGACATGTGCTCTGACACCAAGGGTATCGACTATTACGCGCTGCGCGAGCAGATGCAGAACTTCCTGTATCGTACGGACCGTCTCTATACCCGCTACTTCCGTAACATGTGCAAGAACGTGCTCGACCTCGGCCTGTCTGACGTGAGGAAGTACGACGTCGGCTACCTGTTCCGGGTAAAGGAGTTCGACCGGTTCTTCGCCGCAGACACGATGATGAATGTCCTCGGCCAGACGCTCGAAGGCATGGGGCTGCAGCTCAGCGACCAGCCCAACATCCACGTGGACGCCGAGATCAGGGAGAAAAAGCGGCCCCGGGCCTTCTGCAGCGGCATCCGGGTCCCGGACGAGGTCGTCCTGTGCATCCGCCCCCAGGGCGGCATGGACGACTACCGGGCGCTGTTCCACGAGATGGGCCACGCCCAGCACTTCGGCAACGTACAGCCGGCTATGCCTTTCGAGTTCAAGTATCTTGGTGATGTCGGGCTGTCAGAGACCTACGCGTTCCTGTTCGAGCACCTTACCGGCAACAAATTCTGGCTGGACCGGCAGTTCAAGCTGAATGGCGATGAGCTCTCCGACGTCACGCAGTTCACTGCCTTCCAGCTGCTGTTCATGGTGCGCAGGTACGCGGCCAAGCTGCTCTATGAGCTGGACCTGCACGGCGGCGCAGACCACCCGGAGAAGCTCTATGCCCGGTACCTGGGCGACGCGCTGAAGTTCCAGCACCCGGAGAACCAGTATCTCTTTGACCTCGATATGGGTCTCTACGCCGCAGACTACCTCCGTGCCTGGATGTTCGAGGTGCAGCTCCGGGGCGTGCTGACCGAGGAGTTCGGCACCGAGTGGTGGAGCGCCCGCGGCGCAGGCGGATACCTGCGGGGTCTGTGGGGCAGCGGCCAGAAGTTCGGCTGCGACAGCATGGCCCGGAACCTGGGCTACTACGGCATCGACGAGCACCCGCTTATCAAGGAGATCGAAAAAAGCCTGAAGGTATTGATGATCGGAGCTGACGCTGATGCTGCTCGATGCGTGTCGCAGTATCACTGCGCGATTCCCTCAAAGAGCTCATGGGCATAAGAAAAGGCGAGGTGGCCCTGATCGTCTACGACGACTACGCAGCGCCGGTCAGCGACGTCACCCGTCGCGCGCTGGAGCTCGAAGGCGTTGTTGTCCACTCGTACCACCTGCCTGAAACCGGACGCCCGCTAAGGGAGATACCCCGCGAGCTGGAAATAATGGCGAAGACAATCCGCCCCGGGCTCTTTTTCAACCAGCTGAAGGGTTACGCCGACGAGACCCCGTTTCGCATCGCCCTGCACTACGAGGAGTCGAAGCACGGCGCCCGGGTCGGTCATTCCCCTGACATCGACATGGGCATGATCGAGCATGCCATGACGGTCGATTTCAAGGCGTTACGACAGACGGCAGCCCGGCTGAAGAACCGGTTCCGGAGTGTCAGCACAGTGCGGCTGCTCGCGCCCGGCGGGACGGACGTCGCCTTCAGCATTACCGGCCGTGCGTTCATCGATGACCTTGTCATAAGGCCCGGTCACATGGGCAACCTGCCGGCCGGGGAGATATGGTGTGCCCCTGTCGAACACAGCATGAACGGCACCATCGCCTGCGACGGCAGCATCGGTGACCTGGGACTGGTGCGCGAGACGCTGGTCCTGAGTATCGAGGCTGGCAAAGTGGTCCGGGTACGGTCGAAGGACGAGGCAATGGCCCGCGAGGTGGAGACGTTGCTGTCCGTGGACGCCGACGCGTCGCTGGCCGGCGAGTTCGGCATCGGCCTGAACCCGAAAGCCCGGGTCACCGGGCTGATGCTGGAGGACGAGAAGGCCTGCGGGACGGCACATATCGCTTTCGGCCAGAACACCGACATGCCGGGCGGCCGTAATAACAGTATGACGCACAGGGATTTCCTCATCCGGGCTCCCTCGATCGTCGACCAGAGTACCGGCGAATACATCATGCTCGACGGAACTAAATAATTGTGGCTTTAGTCATTGCTTTGTACCGACTATACGCTCAGATCGCATTCACCAGGTGCGCCTGTTTCCCGTAGTCGGCTTATGACTGTAGCCGAGAGCCCCCGCGAAAGGCAACTCAGAACATCCTGCGATAAGCCTTGAGACCTAAATATACCAGCGCTATAATGGCGATAGCGATGATGATCGTAGTCGTCATCGTGGTCGGCCTGGCAGGTATGTCGGTGGTATTGCCTGATGCAGGTGCCGGTGTCGCAGTAATGTTTGCGTTACTCGCCACGATGCTCGTCACGTCCACCGTGTCCTTAAAGCCGTGGATGACGATGTCCTGCCGGATGTCTAATCCGGCCTCGGCCTTGAGGGTGCCTGAATAGCCGTTTTTCTCCGCCGTCAGGGTGTTCTTGCCTGGTATCTCCACGGGGAGGTTGTCGATATAGTAATATCCCATAGGGCTGCCAGAGCCGTCGCTCGAAGTGTAAGTTCCGCTCATGAAAGCCTTGCCGTCTGGCGTGTGCACAGTGATATTCGCGCTGGTGATCGTGCTCGTGGCGTCATCGACGACGTACCCGAAAATGGACCCGGTGCTGGTGATGTACACGATCAGGTTGCAGCGGATACCGTCGTTTTTGATATCTATAGCCTCGATCATCACCTGCAACGGCAGGCGGAAGCTCTCCGGCTGGTTCTCCGGGTTCAGCCTGATTGTGGCGGTAGCGATGCCTGACGAGTTCGTGGCGATACTCATAGATGGCTGTTCGTTGCCGAAGATCACGTAATCGCCTCCGGTACGGAAGCTCAGCGCTACGGACTTGTCGGCTATGCCTGTCGGCACGCCGCCATCTGTAAGATGAAGGGTCAGGACGATCGTGTCGTTGAAGCCCAGCCGCATGTAAGTCTGGGACACGTCCATCATCAAGCCGTCGTACTGCGCCGCGGTAGCAGGCATGGCGAATGACGCCAGCGCCAGCAATGCAAGTACTGCAATGAACGCTCTTTTCATGGGATCGCCAACGATATTATAGTGAAAGCTGGGAGATATAACCTTTCTCGTACGAACTGATCTGAAGGTTATAAAACGCACTATTCTCGTCACTTCCCCGGATTCGGGATTAAAAGTCTATATAGCAAAAATGATATATCAGAAATCCGTTTAATGGAAGGAGACAGGAATTAAGATAACATGACAGGAATCAAAAGGCTTGTATTGGACGTGCTCAAGCCGCACAAGCCATCCATTCTGGAGCTTGCCAGGTCGATTTCCAGGCTGACCCACGTAACTGGCGTCAACCTGAGCATCCAGGAAGTAGACACAGAGACAGAAACGATCAAGATCACCGTCGAAGGCAACGACGTCGACTTCGATGAGCTCGAGGCCGTCATCGAGGATATGGGCGCCGTCATTCACAGCATCGACGAGGTGGCCGCCGGCTCCAAGCTGGTGGAGAATGTCGAGACGCTGCAGGACCGGTAAATGTTTTTACGTAGCAGTCAGAAGTGAATCGGCAAATGTCTGACGGAGGCGACAAGGGGAGGTACCTGATTTTAGGTACCATTGACGGCTTGCTGGCAGTCCTGGGTATCATCGTCGGACTGGCGACTACGACGACGGATCCTGGCATCATCATCAAGGCAGCCATGGGCGGCGGCATCGCGCTGTGCCTGACCAACGGTATCGGTTCCTATTTAGCGGAAACCGCAGTAGAATATGGCCGGATCACAGCTATGGAGCGCGCAATGCTGGAAGACCTGCGCGACACTCGCATCGAGAAGCAGGCCCGGCGCAAGATCATCCGTGACTCGTTCATACACGGAGGCATGAGCCTGGCAGGCTCCATCGTGCCTGTTATCCCGTTCTTCATAACCAGCGGCTGGACGGCAGTGATCACCTCGGTGGTCCTCTGCCTGGCAACCCTGGTAGGGCTGGGACTGTACTCGGGAAAGGTATCGAGCCAGAGCTATCTCAAGTCTATAGTCCGCATGGTAGCGCTGGGCGCGCTAATCGTCACAGTGTGCAGCCTGCTCGGCCTGGGGCATATCTGATATTTCCGTCTCTTCTTAGCCCCCTGGCGTCTTACGGCGGTGGAAACTTTATAGCCAATGCCGTCAATATACTCGCGGAGCGTAGCGCATGGCAGAGGATGAAATCTGGACGGAGAAGTACCGGCCCAAGAGGCTCGAGGACGTGATCGGTCAGCAGCAGATCGTGAGGCGGCTGATATCTTACGTGAAGTCAGGTAACCTGCCGCACCTGTTGTTCTCGGGACCGCCCGGCGTAGGCAAGACTGCCTGTGCGGTCGCGCTCGCGCGGGAGATGTACGGCGACGCCTGGCATAGCAATTTCTCCGAGCTGAACGCATCGGACGAGCGTGGCATCGACGTGGTCCGGACTAACATCAAGAACTTTGCCCGGACGGCGCCGCTTGGCAATGCGAAGTTCAAGATCATCTTCCTGGACGAGGCCGACGCGCTGACCTCCGACGCACAGTCCGCGCTGCGGCGGACTATGGAGCGGTATGCCGCCACGTGCCGTTTCATTATATCCTGCAACTACTCGTCCAAGATCATCGAGCCTATCCAGTCGCGCTGCGCAGTGTACCGGTTCGGCCCGCTGACCGCCCGCGACATCGAGGAAGGGCTTCACCGTATTGCGAAGCACGAAAGCCTGAAGATCGAGAAGGACGGCATTCAGGCGCTGGTCTACGTGGCGAAAGGCGACATGCGCCGGGCTATAAACGCGCTCCAGTCGGCCGCTTCGGTCACGAAGGACATCAACGCAGACGTGGTCTACCAGACGACCAGTGTCGCGAAGCCGAAAGAGATCGACGACATGCTGAAGCTGGCGCTCAACGGGCAGTTCATGGACGCGCGCAACAAGCTGGACGAGCTGCTGATTACATATGGGCTATCAGGCAGCGACGTGATCGACCAGATATACCGGAGCATGTTCGACCTTGGACTGGACGAGGACGTCTTAGTGGCGCTGGTGGACCGAATCGGCGAAGCTGATTTCCGTCTCACCGAGGGCTCCAACGAGCGTATCCAGATCGAGGCGCTGCTGGCCCATTTCAAGATGCAGGGCGCGGCCGTGAAGCAGAAGTAAATGATTATCGTGGCGGGTGTCGGCCACTCGCACGAATGCGCCCGACTGCCCCGGCCGGACCGGCCGGCGAACGATCTTTTTGCATACCCTGTGTCAAAATCCCTGATCAGGTCACACTTATTTTGATCTTTATACTTTCAGATATCCCGGATAATGGACGGGCTAAGAAACAGGCTATTAAATAACTTATTATATTTAAAAAATATATCAGTAATCATATGTTCGTCCATCAGGCGACAGAGCACACTATCGAAGCATGAGTGATGAGCACCTAAAAAGCAGCCCTCTTATTAACGGGCCCGGAGGGGTCCGCCAGACAGCCATTACGACCGATGCCGAAAGCAAAATGAAACATATCGAGGACGCTTTGTTCAGGCACTCGGGGAACCTCGAGGGCATTATCGACATCGCCAACGTCGGCATCGCGATTGTCGACGCCGAGAATCAGATCGTCTTCGTCAACCAGAAGCTGACGGATATGTTCGGATGCACCCGGGAAGATCTCATCGGGAGATCCGGCTTCGGCTGCGACGGTGATCAAGTCAGATCATTGAGGCCTTTACCTGAGAAAAACAAAGAAAATTCCGGCTTTTCGAAGGTTATAAAATACCTGAGAAGGGATGGCAGACCGGTCTGGTCACGTGTGTCGGCGAGCCCCATACATGACTGCTCGAACGCATATCTTGGATTTTTTATCGTGCTTATCGATTTGACGGAACAAAAGCTGGCGGAGGAACAGCTGAGCGCCAGGGAGGCCAGGCTGGAAAGCATACTACGGGCAGCGCCTGTCGGGATAGGTATCTCCGTCAACCGGACCTTGAAAGAGGCGAATAGCTGGCTCTGCGAGATAGTCGGCTATTCCCCGGGTGAGTTCATCGACCGGGACGCGCGTATTTTTTATCCGACGGACGTGGAGTACGAGCTTGTCGGGAAGAAAATAATCGATGCACGGGAAATTACTGATGTCAGCACCATCGAATCGAGGTGGCAGCGTAAGGACGGGGGCATTATCGATGTGCTCCTGAGCTTCACGCTGATCGAGCAGGGGAACCCGCGGGCGGGAGTAACTTTCACTGTACAGGACATCACTGAGCGCAAGCAGGCCGAGAAGGTGCTGCAAAGGGCCAATCGTGCCCTGAAAGCCCTGACCAAATGCGGGGAATCGCTGGTGCATTCCACCGACGAGACGGCCCTGCTGCAGGATATTTGCCAGATCATAGTCGAAGTCGGCGGATACCGGCTGGCGTGGATCGGCTATGCGGAGATGGACGAGAAGAAGACCGTGCGTCCCATGGCATACCGGGGCTATGAAGACGGCTATGTCGGCTCGATCAATGTATTCTGGTCGGATGCGGACCGGGGCCGGGGCCCGACCGGCACCGCCATTAAGACCGGCAGACACTGTATCGTCCGGTATGTCCGGGACGATAGCAAGTTCATTCCCTGGCGGGACGAGGCGCTGAAACGCGGATACGCCTCGGTCATCGGGCTTCCGCTGCGCTCGAACGACATCACCTTCGGCGCTCTGACAATCTATTCGGAGACGCCGGATGCGTTTGATACCGGGGAGGTTACGCTGCTGTCGGAGCTGGCGGATAACCTCGCCTATGGCATCATGGCATTAAGGGACCGGATACAGCGTAATATCGCGGAGAACGCGCACGAGGACGCAAGAGACCAGGCGGAACTCTACCTTGACCTGATGGGCCACGACATAAACAACCTGAACCAGGTAGGCATCGGGTTCCTGGAACTGGCTCTCGACACGCTGGAGCTTGACGACTACGGTAGAGAACTACTGTCTCACCCTCTCACGGCACTGGAAGGCAGCTCGCTGCTGATAAGCAACGTGAAAAAGCTTCAGAAGGTAAGGTCCGGTGAAATCCGCCATAAGGAAATGGACGTCGGACAGGTGCTCGAAAGTGTGCGCGAGCACTACTGCAGCCTGCATGGCGGTAACATCACCATCAATTGCCAGTGTGCCACCGGAAACACGGTTATCGCGAACGAGCTGTTGTACGATGTCTTCTCTAACCTGGTCGGCAATGCGATCAAACACTCGAACGGCCGGCCGGTGATTGACATAGGAGTCGGGACGGTCCGCGAAAACGGCATCGAGTCCTGCAGGATTACCGTCGAGGACAACGGCCCCGGCATACCGGACGATCTCAAGACACGGATATTCAACAGGAACCTCCGCGGCAATACGAAAGCCAAAGGCAGCGGCATCGGGCTGTACCTGGTGAAGACGCTGACAGACGACTACGGCGGCAGGGTCCTGGTGGAAGACCGGGTGCCGGGGGACCGGAGCAAGGGGAGCAAGTTCATTGTCGTGCTGCCGTTAGCAAAAAACCGGGATGATTCTCTTTTCCAATAATGGGAAAAGAAATGATATAAAAGCAAAATAGTAGCTAAAACCCGGAGCGGGTTAAGCTACCGGGAGGATTTTTACCTGTTCCAGCCGGGTCGCGAGCGTAGTTAATCAGCTTCATGTTTTCCGGCTTCTCATTTCCCGATGTCTCGACGATCTTCAGTATGTATCCCGAGATCTTGATGCCCTTCTCAGTCAGCTCGTAGCCCTCGTCTTCGGCGCACTTGAGCACGATCCCGGAGCCGATCAGCGTCTTCAGGACCCTGTTGAGGATTCCCGGGTTCAGCTTGGTCTCGAACATGATCTCTGTAAAGCGTTTCCGGCCCTTTCCGAGCGAGGCGAGTACTTCCATTGTTCCGGCATATGAGATGGTTTTGAGTATTTCCATAGGGATTACCAGCTTGTTTGTTTATTGCGCAGGGACCCGGCATTAGCAGCAACGTGTGGGGGGTTTATAGCTTGCGACTTAGACGCCAGGACCCCCGGCGCATGATTGCTAATTAGGATTTATGAACTATATAAACGGGTACAACAGGCATGTACGGACAAATTATACAAAATATATTATGAATATATGAACTTTGTCAAATATTTGCTTTTAACAAAGTATTGCTATAGAAAATATTATGTTTTTAACGATTGGTTTTATATTCATGTTAAAACATGCAACTGTTATTTTAATATACTTTATATGGTAGATAAAGAGTTTTCAATAAATGTATATCTATTATACAATTTTCTATATAACCGGTTAAATATTCCATGTATTATGGGTGGCGCCGCATAAAAAAACGTTTTTACTTACAATACTGCCGCCCGGTCAGGCCGGGATGACATTTCCGGCTGTATCCGCCTGTCTCACAGGCACTCCCGTGCAGGTACCGGAACTACTCCGGAGCCGTACAATGAAGCCGGGGAATTCGCCAGGCAGACTGACCCGGCGAGTATCAGTATGAGCCGCAATAGCCCGGCAATGAGCATGGCTATTGTCGACAGTGGCCTGACGGACGTTTACCTTCCCGGTCCGCTTTAGTCACCGGCCGATGGAAAATTCGGACAGTGCCTCCGGTAAAGCCGGAATCATACTTCATCGTTCAACGTGGTGAAGGTGTCCTGGTGATCTTCCTCTTCCTCCAGAATGCTCCGGAATATATGCGCAGTGGTGACGTCTCCCTCTTTCTCGGCAACCCCGATGATCTCCTTGTACAATTTAATGGCCTCGTCCTCGGCTTTTATATCCGATTCCAGCATCTCCTTCAGGTTGTCGCCCACGACGATGTTTCCGGGCTTGGTCGTCGGCTTCCCCCCGAGGTAAAACAGCCGTTCCGCTATCTTTTCGGCATGCTTCATCTCCGCGATGCCAATCTTCTTGAACGCGTCGTGCACGGCATAGCCTTTTACGCCGGACCACTGGACATGCTGCCACATATACTGGATGGAGACCTGCAGTTCCCGGGCAATACCCTTGTTCATTAAATCCAATAGCTTTTGCGATGTCATCGTACCCTCTCCGTGAATCTGTAAATGAATTAAAAAACAATCGATACATGCGTTTAAAACAGTAAGCGCATAAAAAAGGCAATTATCTGTTACATTCTCTCTTTATTCACTGCTCACGCGTTCCATCCGGCATGTAACTGTTCCCGCGAGAGTCCTGTATGCTCAATATTTCTCCCCTTCTGAAATTATTATACGAGCTTTTCTGCCGTCTGGTGAATGTGCGGATTACTAATATAACGACACTCAAACACTTATTATTGGAAGAGGCCATGGTATCATGATGAGTGTCACCAGAACACTGAAGCTGAATAGCACGTCTTTCGAGCCCGGCGGCTTCATCCCGGAGAAGTTCACCTGCGACGGGGAGGATATTACGCCGGACGTCTCCTGGAACGGGGCGCCCGCCGGGACCGAGACTTTCACGCTGATTGTCGAGGACCCTGATGCGCCGGGCCGCGTCTTCACCCACTGGCTCGTCTACAACATCCCGGGCACTGTAAGCGGGTTCGAGGAAGGCATGTCTGCATTCGAGATCATTAAGACGGGCGCTTCACAGGGCAAGAACGACCTGGGGACGTCGGCTATACCGGTCCCTGTCCCCCGCCCGGGAATGCGCACCACTACCACTTCCGTATCCTAGCGCTGGACAGTGTGCTCGACCTGCCGTCCATGCTGTCGAAGAGCACTGTGGTCAGCTGCCATGAAGGGGCACGTGCTCGACGAGACGGAGATCATCGGGAAGTACAAGCGCGCTTGAACATAGGCCTGCATATGCCTCTGACGCGTACGCATGCGAGGCGGCGCCAGTCCGGCTGCTATGAGCCTGACCGTTTTTAATCTCATCGAGCCCGGCCCTGTCTCCAGCCTGATGGTGATTATTTATACCCGTAACCACTCAATTACCCTGAAGGCAGGACGGTGTCGAAGACGGGCAAATGGAGAAGGCGATTGGACAGTATCGGGTTCCCGATCGTACTGATCATATGGGTGATATGCGGCGTCGTGCTCATCTGCCAGTGGAAAGGCATGCTTCCGTGGTTCGACCAGTGGGTCGAAGCAGCCATAATGCTGGTCGCTTTTATCCCGCCGCTGCTACTGGCTATGTACGCGGTTGCCGAAATCCTGAAAGTCCTCATGAAAATGGTCGCGGCACGATAGATCACTTTTTTACCAGTCCCGCGAAAGCCTCGTCGATATAGGGCTGTACGTCAAGCCCTCTTTCCTTCCCGACAATCAGCCCTGCGACTTCCGGTGTCACGTAACCGGACAGGTGCTCCTGCTTTTGACCGATAAGCTCTTGCGCTTCAGCCTCGCTCATGCCGGAACCGGCCAGCAGATCAACGACCCGTTCAAGCAACGATTTCTTCTTGAAAAGGTCGAAGCCAGGCCTGAACCCCCGGGGCACGGCGACGTTCCGGTAGTCGAAGGCCGGGGCTATCTTCCCTTTTTCCTCCTTCAGGAGCCCGGATTTCAGCCCTTCGTCGATGACCTGTCTGCTCTCCTCGGGCGTCAGCCATTTAAGCTCCAGCGTCAGCGTGAAGGTGAACTCTGCCGGCGTCAGCCGGGCCTTGCCCCTTATCCTGAACGGTTCCGCGATTACGACTTTAAGCTCGTCCATGCCTGTACAATCCGATGATCAGTAGCACCAGGGCCGCCAGCGGTAATCCACAGCACGGGATGCCGCCCGGCCGTGGGCTGTCGGCGGCAGGTATCTGGCTGAGCTTCAGAGTTTCAGTCAGGTTTCCTCCTGCCACAATGACACTGGTATTGATCGATTCGTAGCCGGGAGCGCTGACGATCAGTGAATGAGCGCCATCCGCTGCCTCGATCGAGAACGTCCCGTCCGGACCAGCGATAACCGGTTCGCCGTCCAGCGTGATCGTCACCCTGTCTACCGGCATACCCGTCTTAGCATCGACCAGAGTGCCCGTGACGAAATATCGTTCCCCTCCGGTGGTCAGGTTCAGGTCCCGGTGGACCGGCGGCTGCGTCGGCACAGGCGTTACACTTGCGCCTGGCGTCGGCGACGGGGTTATGGTAGCATTCTGTGTCGGGGTTGGTGTCGGCGTCGGTGTAACAGAAGGTACCGGTGTAGCTGTAGGCGTAGGCGTGGGCACAGGGGTCGGTGTCGGTGTTACCGTCGGGTGGCTGGTCATCTCCCGGCCCATCGGGAAATTCTGAGCGCTTATACCGGCGGGCGCCGGGTCGAGATAGCGGAACGTGTAGCTGCCCGTATCCGAGACGCCGGTGAACGCCATCGCGGAATTTCTGTTTATGGATACGCCGCTATTCGCGTAAACGTTGACCCGGAAGAGCGTACTGTCCGTGGCCGGCGATGTGCCCATCGCCAGGTGTCGCTGGTCGGCAAACCCTTTGTTCGATGAAGGATCATAGGACACCCATTTTCCTTCCGACGGGTAATATACTTCTACCCACACGTGCAGCTCCTTCGGCCAGGTGATCGACAGCTGGTGTATCGCGTTGTCGTAGACGAACTGCGGTGTCGTCAACGGGGTGTCGACGGTGATGCCCTGGACGACCCTCCCCTGGATGCCCGCGCTCTGGAGCTGTGATAGCATGAGGTTGGCTCTGCTCACGCAATTACCAGGGTCGTTCAGCTTGACGTAGTTCGCGATCATGTCCACTGCTTCCGCTTCGGTGGTCGCTCCCGCCGTAATGCCGCCGGGGGACGTAAATGGGTCGGCGAACACGCGGGGCTGCGGATCGGCCGTGACCGTATAGTCGAACGATGTCGTGACAGTGGCCGTGAATGTGCTTCCCTGCGAGCCGTTCAGCAGCCACTTGTACTGCCTGTAGTGGATATTCAGGTTGCCCGACGAGTCCTGCATCTCAGTAGCTGATGCAGGCGTGACGCTGGCCGTCTGGGTCTGCGCTGAAACGGCCTGGGAGTAGCCGTCGTCGACAAAGCTGCCGTAGATCGGCGCATTGTATGTAACGTACGCGCCTTCCGGCAGGTCCTTAAGGTTGCTGACTGTAATTGTATCGGTGATCGTTGCGTGGCCGTGCGAGCTTACCTGGCCGCCGACGACAATTGTCTCTGCGCCAGCCGGCTGTACGACGAGCCCGAGCAAAATCAGAATAATCACGAAGATAACGTGCCCGGCAGGAGCACACGTTTTCATGTCCGCCTGCCTCTTCAGCCCTTGAAGTTCTTCAGCTGCGTCTCTATCGTGTTGGCGATCTCTTCCGGAGTGGTACGGCCCTGGCCTTTGATGCAGGCCACCTGGAGCGTCAGTCCGTCTTCGACGTTCGCCCGCACAAGGAACACGTCCCCCTCGAGGGGCATCCGGTCGAAGTTCTTGTCCACGTAGGTGTACCCGACGGTCACCCGGAAGTCCGCTGTGCCGTCCGGCTGTAAACCCTGCAGGACGCTGGCCAGGTTATTCGGGTTGAGCGGCAGGAAGTCCACTCTCCTTTCGGCTACGTCTACAGTGACGTCCCGGCGTGCACGCACGTTATCCACATGCCGCTTCACGTCCGGACCCTGGGTATCGAATTCCATGGAGCCGGACTTGCCGTGAATGCTCGCCATTACTTTCAGCAGGTAACGCATGTCGGCGTTGTAGCCGTAGCTGCGCTCGAAATCGATGTTAGCCGGAAAATGGTAGTAGATACGTTCCATAAATGCACAATCCCCTGATGATTGACTGTTCAAACGTTGATCACGCATACAGATATATTTTTTGCACCACAGCGGTCTGCACCGGCCGGAATTTGCCTGTTCCGCGAACGGCTTGATGTCCATGGCGTTATTGCCGCGGCCATCCACCGCAAAACCCGCGAAAAAAACAGGTTGCATACTAGTACTTATATGATTATGAGACAATGGAGCCGGAACATGATTAAGATCGTAGAGCTGATGCTCGATGACGAGTTCACGGACATCGCGAACCTGAAGGACGCGTACCTGCACGGTATCAAGGACCACCTCTCAGGCATGGGATATGCGGTCGACCATGTGGACTACAGCGAATGGTACAGCTTCGAGCGGAAAATCCTGGTAGAGACGAATGCGCCCCCCGGCGTCATCGACGTGGTGCTCCGGGAGCAGAACAGCAAGCAGAAGGCTGCGGTGGGCGTTCTCGTCGCATGACGTCGGCTGCAGGCCGCTGCCTGTGCCAGACAGCCGCAGTACATCCTAACACTTTTATATGATCATACCCTTTATCCGTGCAGGTGCGAGAAGATGTTCGACCTTGGCGGACTCACCGTTGTCCTCATATTCATTTTCCTGATCGTCATAGCATTGGCTACGGCCCTGAAACTCCTCAGCATGAACGAGGACCAGCTCGCAGCGAAGCAGGCCGGCACGCTTACCCAGGCTACCGAGGAAAGTAATTTCGTGGCATCCTTCCTGAGGCCCATCTACGACGACGGGCTGGAAGAGCTGGAGAACGCTGTCGACTCCATCCGGAACGGCCTCGACTATTACGGCCACGAGGCATATGTGAACGCGGGCGAGGAGTTCATCGCCGCCCGCCAGAGCACTGACGCGGCGGCCAAAAAGTTCCGGGAGGTCATGTCCATGGTCGAAGACTCCGGCAACGAGTATGCGAAAAAGTCCCTGGCCCACATCGACGAGTGCAAGCGGTTCCGGGAGATGGCGAAGGAAATGGAAAGCGCATGCGATGCGATGCTGGAAGACCGGGCTGCGGAGGCACAGGCCGCCATGGGCCGGGCCGGGGATATCCGGGCTCTTGCGGACAAGTGGAAGAAAGAATAATTTTTTTCATAGAATAATCTGAAAATGGCTTGCGTTGCTCTATTGTTGTTTATTCAGATCGAACATTACTAT
Organism: uncultured Methanocellaceae archaeon; assembly: GCA_963792125.1. Classification (GTDB taxonomy): domain Archaea; phylum Halobacteriota; class Methanocellia; order Methanocellales; family Methanocellaceae; genus Methanocella_A. The sequence continues at coordinate 77,498 of CAWBVA010000006.1, read as the reverse complement.
TCGATCACTTCGCCCCTGACACAAGAACCTGATCTTACATGGGATGTCAGGACGATATTAGTTAATTAAATAAGCTATGGGAAAGCCCATCTTTGATAATTGTCATATGGCTCTCCCGGCCGATCGCGCGCGTGCGCGTCACAGTCACGGCATGGGACTCATATGATTACCGGGACGCATACTTTCCGGCCGACGTCGCCGCCCACGTATACGATCCTGATGTCGGCGCCATATGTCCTTTTCATACTCTCTTCGGAGATGACCTGGTCCGCGGGGCCGATGTCAGTCAGGCGTCCCTCTTTCATGATGCCGACCTTGAAGTGCGAAAGCAGGGCATGGTCAGGGAAGTGTGATGTCATCACCACCGACATACCCTTGCGGGACAGATCGATGACTGTCCTGATGATGCGTATCTGGTTGCCGACATCCAGATGCGAGGTCGGCTCGTCCATCAGGAGCACATCCGGCTGCTGCGCCAGGACCCTGGCCAGCATGACCAGCTGCATCTCGCCGCCGCTGATCTCGGTATATGGCCTCTCGGCAAGGTTTTCAATGTGCAGGGATTCAAGGGCTTCCATGGCAATTTCGTGGTCTCTCCTCCCGGGCGTCTGTGTCATGCCCATGTGCGGGGAACGTCCCATCAGCACGACTTCCTTTACCTTGTACGGGAACGTCGGGTGATGCATCTGCGGTATATATCCCACGCGCCTGGCGATGTCCTTGTAGCTCATGGCCGATAGGGGGTTGCCGTCGATGCATATCGTCCCCCTGCTCGTCTTCAGTATGTTGCAGAGGCACCGGAGCAGCGTCGACTTGCCCGAGCCGTTCGGCCCCAGGACGCAAAAGACGTCTCCCCTGTCCACATCGAACGATATGCCTGTGAACACGTCCTTTTTTCCTGTGTATGAGTAAGCGACGTCCCGGATCTCGAGCCGCGCAGGCATTACGACCACCCCGCCCGGTTCTTGCCGAGCAGATATATAAAGAACGGCGCGCCGACGATCGACGTGATAATGCCTATGGGGATTTCGTACATGGTCAGGTTCCTCGCTATTACGTCCACGGCTAGCAGGTAGGATGCCCCGATCAGGATGGTGACCGGGAGCAGCCGGGCATGGTCCGGCCCCACGATCATGCGGCCGATGTGGGGGATGACGAGACCGACCCAGCCGATAATGCCACTGATGCAGACCGACGCGGCCGTGATCAGCGTAGCGCAGAGTACTATGATGCTCACATAAACCCTGGTATTGAGCCCGAGCGATTTTGCCTCGTCCTCGCCCAGGGAGAGCACGTTCAGCTTCCACCGGACGAGCAGTATGATTGCCGTGCATACCAGGATGACAGGTGCGACGTAGTATACCTCAGTCATAGTAATTTTGGCGAATGACCCCATCAGCCAGAAGACTATCGTGGGGAGCCTGTCGTAGGGATCGGCCAGGTATTTAATCAGCGACGTGAATGCAGAAAATAATGCGCCTACTATGATGCCTCCAAGAACCAGGACCAGCGTAATGTCCCTCTTGTAAATCCTGCTGATCAGGAAGGTAAAGCTTACTGCAGCGACACCGAAGACGAATGCGAATATCTGTATCATAAAAACTGCAGGGAAGAGGAGGATGGCCAGTGACGCGCCGAACCCCGCGCCGGTCGATACGCCGAGAATGTGCTCCGATACCAGGGGATTGCGGAACGTGCCCTGGAATGCCACTCCCGAAAGGGACAGCCCGGCCCCGACCAGGATGACCGCGAGGGTCCGGGGAAGCCTGATGTTCCATACGACTGTGTCCATTGCGGCCGGCCATGTATGCTCAATCGGGATGACCGGAGACAGTAAAATTTTTATGACCGTAACCGGGTCGATGTCATACCGTCCCTTGAACAACGATATGATAAAAATGACAAACAGCAGCAGACATAGCGCTACGTCGATCGAGATACTTTTCAGCACGTTTTTCATCAGTCAGCCCTGCCGCGGCTTATATGCTGTGTACCTGCACTGGTTGACCTTAAGCGCCTTCTCCATTTCGGGATCGTTGATGACGTCCCGCTCGAACTGCCCGGGGTCGGAAATCCGTACCGACTGCACGAAATCGATACCCTCGCGGAACAGTGTCTCCGGCAACAGCATGCCACTGGGGCCATAGAGGCCGACCGCCCGGCAATTCCTGCAGTAGCCGACGACCTCGCCGAAAGTCTCGTTGACCAGCGTTGACGCAGTGATAAGCACCACGTCAGCCCGGGAAAGGACGCGCTCGTTCTCGTCTGCCCCATGTACATAGATGTCGTGAGGCTCATAGCTGATAGTCTGGCCGACTACAGTAGTCTGGAACGATTCCCTGGGACGAATATCTGTCACATGGAGTTCCCGGCAACGGCCCGCCATCCGCGGCACCATGCCTCCGTAGCCTACCACGGCCACGACGTCGTCCTTACCGATAATCCTGTCCAGCTCGAAGTCCACCCGGTACCCTTCGTCTACCAGTCGCTTCTCCTGGATAAATGGCTGCGAGAGGGCGTTCATAGCTGCAAGTGCCAGTGAACGCCGGGGAAAATCCGGCGAGCCGGCGTACTTCAGGGCCATGTCCATCAGGCTCTGCCCTACCCAGGACTGTACTTCCTCGATCGGCAGACGGGCTGCCTTCTCCCCGTACACCGCATGCGCGCCTGTAAAATTCATGGCTATGCCACACTGGCCCCCGGTGCCCACGATGGCGTTCCAGGCCTGTTTCAGGCCGATCAGCCGGACCGTGCCCGGCTGAAGGTCCTCTTCCCGGTAACGGCGCCCGAGGAGCGAACATGCGGTTTTAAGCGTGCCCGTCGTCAATCGTCCATCCCCTCCGGCTGCCTATTTCGATGTGCTGTTGCCCGTACCCGTGCCGGTGCCGCTGCCTGTGCCGGTACCCGTTCCGCCCTGCATATAGTTACCCTTCGGGTTCAGGATGTCGCTGATGTCCTGGTCGGTGAGGTTATACCTGAATATTTCTGCGTAGAAATTCCTGACCTCATTAGTCATGTTTATGTCGGCGAACTGGTCCGGGTAGGCGGTAATCGCCAGCCACTCGGGGAGCAGCACGGCTGACTCGGCGGTCGGCCTGCTCCAGATGAAGATGCCCGTCGGCATCCGGTACACCCGGTGGTTCTTCACCGCATTGATGTTGGCCCACTGCGGGTTATTGTACAGGTCGTCGGGCATGCCGTCGTCGATGATGATAATGTCAGGGTTCCACAGGTTCACCGTCTCAAGGGAGACCTCCTGGTAGCCGCTGCTGTATTGTCCCGTCAGCGGGGCCAGGTCCTTCGCGGAGTTGATAAGTCCTGCCGACTCGATCCTTTCCTGCATATATGACAGGCCGCCGTAGGTGTTCAGTTTGTTTACCGTGAGCCCCAGGAATACCTTCAGGCGCTGGCTCTCGGGGATCTGCGAAGTCTTTTGCTTGAGCAGGTCGAGCTTGCCCTCGGTGTAGTTCACATACTTGTTTGCCCGGTCTTCCTTGCCGAGGATACTGCCCATGAACAGTACCTGTTTCTCGATGGACTTCGTGGTCGAGCTGTCATTGTTCGAGATCACGTCGATAGCCGTAAGGTTTGTGTTCTTGCGGATGCCGGCCATGTCTGTCGAGCCGCCCATGCAAATGTCGGGGTTGCCCTTGAGCAGTTCCTCTAAGATTTACTTCACCTGCCCTGGGGCGCGGGCATATCTTTTACCCTCGTGGTCTATCTTCTAGCAGCATGACGCGCCTTTTGCGTTTGCTGTGTGACTACTGAAAGCTTATCCTGTGCTCCGAGGACGTACATAATCTGCACCGGCGGAGACGTGAGAACGGCTACACTGTCGATATTTTCGGGCAGTGTCACCATGTTGCCGTTAAGATCAGTGATCGTCCGCGGCCCCGATGCCGGCGCAGCCGTGGGCGTGGCCGTTTCGTTCCCGCCTTGCGTGGGCTGGGTACAGCCTGCAGCTAACAACGATACCAGACATATTGCTACCATTACGATAAAAAGACCCCTTTTCATAAATACCACCGTAACTGATTATAGTTACTATATTTTTGTAATTACAGTTATACCAGTTACATATTTAATGCTGACGATTGACAATCAAGGCATGTTTATTTGTTGCTCCATAATGAAATTCACGCCATACTCGTCCTTGTACAGTATGCAGCCTCCCGGGCCTGCCAGTATTAAATAACAATGTAATTCCTGTAGTGTCTCAGTGGCTGTATCTGCAAATGTTAAACTTTATTAACTATAGTTACATACATTGCTTGCACCTGTGAAACAGGTATGGAGATGCTCACTATTACTGACAAACCGGATGCCGGTGGTTTCGGAGAGTTCGACGAAGCCGGGGCGCTCGATTATGACGAGGTGGCCCGGACCATCTTCGCCCCGATCTACCCGCCAATCGCCGCTAAAACCATCGAAGTCTGCGGCGACGAGGGCGAGATATGTATCGAGGCCGGGAGCGGTCCCGCATACCTCGCTATCGAGATGGCGCGCCATACCCGAATGAAGGTATATGCAGTCGATATTGCCGTACAGATTTACCCGATCGCCTGGCGCAACGTGGAGAACGCCGGGATGGTCGGGCGGGTCACACCCCTGGTAGGCGATGTCAAAGCATATGCCGTTGCCTGATAATTTTGTCGACCTGTGCGTCAGCCGGGGCTCCATGTTTGCCTGGGGAGACTTCGGGGCAGCTTTCACGGAAATTCTGCGAGTCCTGAAACCCGGGGCAGGGCCTATTTAGGCATCGGCCTGGGACCGACACCTTTGAAAGAAAAGATTGGAGAGCAGATGCGACAGCGTGATATCGCGAAGGGCAGGACGAATCGCCCGCCATGGAAAAAGATGGATGATGGCGCCATCCTCGAATGCCTCAGGCGTGCAGGGATCACGGACTACAAGGCAACCCGGGACGAGACGGGATTCTCGCTGTACTTTAAGAAATAAGAACATTTTTTCTTTTGTTTTAGTCTATCTCGTAATGGTCTGGGTTGCTTCAACTGGCGGCCGCTCGCGCGCGCACGTGACCAGCCCGGAGCATCTCGCCTGATTATAGTCATTTGTGTCTGATGCCTTCTCAGCCTGTACAAAAAGTTACAGGAATGACTATAATTGTCATCAGTTAAGGGATGCCAGTGCCGCCGCGCATTTCCATGTTGATCATGCCCTGCGCGATGACCTCATACTTGACTGACAGCACCGTGCCTGGCGGCGCTCTCTTGACCATGTCGGCCGTGAAGGTCAGGTCGAGCGCGATCTTCGGGTGGGTGAGCTCGTACCTGGACAGCTTTTCCGGGAACAGGATCTTCTCGGCGACCGCCGGCGAGACGCTGGACATGGCCGCCAGCGCGGCGAACCCCGGCTGCTGGGCCAGCATCGTGACCAGGGCTTCCCCGGGCTTCATCTGCCCCGCGGGGTATTGCGCGGCGATGCTCTCGTAGTAAGGCGTCTGCCCCCAGCGGACCAGCGCGTCCCGGATGAACAGATCGTTCACCATCGCGTGGGAGTAGTTGGACAGCAGGAAGTTGTACACGTCCTCCGAGTCCCGGACGAACGCGAACACGTCCCGGTACCCCTCAAGCGTCCGTGGCAGCCTGTACAGGGAAACCGTCCCCTGCTGCGAGTCCACGTCGATCACGTCGCATGCCGCCCGCAGCGCCGTCTTGATCTCCTCGTGGTCGGTGAAGCCGGACAGCGGGTCCTTGTGGATGTCGTGGACCGAGACGTAATCTGTCTGCGTCGCGAGGTACATGATGAGCCTGACCGCTTTTGTCTTATCAGTGGCTTTTCCCGGGGCCTTCTCAGTAACTGCCATAGTAACTAGTAAAAATTAGTCTCATAGCGTATTAATTATTCTGGGAAAACGTTTACACTAACATCTTTTATTCTTCATGGTCTGGAGCCCCTGTTTGTTTCTTGTAAGAACGCATGCTGACCTATATCAGATACTCTCCTTACTAATCGCGGTGCGACGCCCATGCGCGCTGATCGCTGCATGTGCTACTCCGGGTTTTTACGGTGCTCCGGTGTCGGGAGTCGGGCTCGCACCTTCGTCGACACTTCTCGCTATGGCTCGAAGAGTCTCCTTTGCAAGCCCTGAAAAACGCGCCTCGCTGGGCAGCGTTTTTCACACCCGCCACCTCCGCACCCCTCGCACAGCTACGCGTGCTGGGGCAAGCCGAGGGAACCCTCCGCCTTCCGCGGAGAAGCAATGCTACCCTTACCGATAGTAAACACTACCCATACCATAATAGCACTGGCATCGATCCAATACTAGTCCTGGTATGCGTTGTCTTTGCTGCTTTGCGGTCCGCGGAGCGTTTTTCTGGCCGCAGGCCCCTCGCACGCGTAGCTGTGCGAGGGGTGCGGAGGCGGCCGGGCAATGAACGCGAGCCCGCAGGCGCAGCGTTGCTTAGCGCTTGCGAAGCGATGTGAAGCTGGCGCAGCCGAGCGAAGCGCAGGCCAGCCGTGTCCTGTCGCGAGGGTGCGAGCGCGGCCCGGACGGCGGAGCACCTGAAAAACCCGGAGTAGCCCATGCAGCGAAGCCAGCATGGGCGTCGCACCGCGATTTAAATGGATAGTACTGGCTGATAGTCATGATTTTTCAAAGCAAGCACAGCGATTGATATAACGACGAACCAGCTACTCAATGCCTTTTAGAATATGATAGCTCAGCAATGGAAATCGGGGTGATTGGCAGGCTATTCATTGTTTATATTTTGTGTTATTTCGGTGGCTGCCAGCACTGCTGCCAGCACTAGTAGAGGAATTGTATCAGCTTTCCTGGTTTTTCTCCGTTTTTTAAAGAGATGCATTTCATGATTGACTTCAGATGAGGTAGAGCAGTAATGGTATTGCATTTAGTTAATATGGCCAATATATTCGAGATTTACCCGTAAATAGCAGACCATATAGAATTTATAATACCCGGTCCAATTAACGTACAAATGGCGCGCTTTACCGTTATCGTCTCGACCATGGACTTCGCCAGCGTCAACATCCGGGACTGCCTGTTCCGGCTGGCCTTCTGGGAGAAGGTGCAGGGCGAGGGGAAGTTCCGCATCTGGCGGCACGGTGACTTCGAGCTGGCCGAGATCGACGACTATCACGTCTTCCAGGACGGCATCGACCGGGCGCTGGAGGCGGCAGGGCATAAGCCGGAGAAGCTCATTTTCGCGTCGAAGCACCGGAGCAAGGACGGCCGGAAGACGCTGACGGTGCACCACACAGGCAACTTCGGGGAGGGCAAGTTCGGCGGCCGCCCGAAGGAGCTGGCGACCGCTGCACCGCGGATCGCGCTGTCACTGCTAAAGGGTATGAAAGCGTCGGTGACATCTTATACCGTATCTTACGAAGCGACGCATCACGGGCCGTCGGACATCCTGACGCCTTCAGTATACGTCGAGATCGGCAGCACTGAGGTCGAATGGCGTGACAGGGCTGCCGGCGAGCTGGTCGCGAAGGCCATCCTGAAGGTGCGGGAAGACCCGGACGCCGAAATCTACGTCGGCATAGGCGGCAACCACTATGCGCCACGGGAGACTGCGCTGTCCTTCGACGTGAACGCGGCCTTCGGGCACATCATAGCTGACCATGCCGTTCCGCTGCTTGACGAGCCGCTTCTCCGGATGGCCTTCGAGCGTTCGGGCACGAAGCTGGCCTACGTCGACCGGAAGTCCATCCCGGTCGATCAGCGGAAGCGAGTAGATGATATGCTGGCATCGCTGGGCTGCGAGACCCATACTGAGTCTTACATCAGGGATGTGGCGCTCAACCCGGTGCTGAAGTGCCAGCGGCTCTGGGACCTGATGGCCGCCAGAGGGCTTTCCCGGCCGCAGGTCACTAAGAGTTTCCGTTCATTACTGCCGGAGTGCGGGCCGCACCGCTGCAACGCCTGCCCCTTCGGGACAGTGGCGGAGGTCGACGAGAAGCTGCTGGGCATGGCGTGCAAGGCCGACCGGGCGGCAGCAGTGAGCCTGTTCTGCGAAGAGCCGGTCATCTATTTCCTGGACGTCTCAGGCTGTCCGGCGCCACAGTTTGCAGGCCTGGACGCAAAGGCGCTGCACGATGTCTTCCAGCGGCTTACACACGGCCTCATCGAGATAGTGCGTAAAAAGGCCGAGGTCAAATACGACCCGCGGGAAGAGATGCTGTATGTGATCGAGCGCCGGTTCGACCCGCAGAAGGCTAAATCGCTGGGCGTTGCCGAGGGCCCTGAGTTCGGGCGGCTGGCACGCGGCGAGACCGTCCTCATAAAGGGCGCGGAAATCACGTCCAGAATGGTTTTTTCCGAATCCACCACACGAATAAAATTAAATAACTATTGCTACAATAGTGGTAAAGGGGATGGGCCAATGGAACCCGGTATATTTAACACTACTGCTAAAACGGCAAAAATTCTCGATAAAAAAGGCGAGATCATCGACAGCGAAGAGGTAAAAGCCAGTATCATCGATGCCGAGGGACCGGCCGCAGAGCCGGCCGACGTAGGCGACACCGACGAAGACATCATGCGGGTCATGCAGGAGCTGAAGACCAATGTGCTCGTCGTCGGATGCGGCGGAGGCGGCTCCAACACCGTCGGGCGCATGGCGCTCGAAGGCATCACGGGCGCCCGGCTGTACGCGATGAACACGGACGCGCAGCACCTGCTGCATACCAAGGCCGACAAGAAATTCCTTATAGGCAAAAAGCTGACGAAAGGCTTCGGCGCAGGCAGCCTGCCAGAGATGGGCGAGGGTGCGGCGAAGGAGAGCCTCAACGAGATCAAGGCGGCGCTGAGCACCGCCGACATGGTATTCATCACATGCGGCCTCGGCGGCGGCACGGGCACAGGCTCGGCCCCGGTCGTGGCGCAGACGGCGAAAGAGAAGGGCGCGCTGACCATCGCGGTCGTCACCACACCGTTCAAGGTAGAGGGCGCCGTGCGGAAGCGGAACGCGGAATGGGGCCTGGCGAAGCTCCGGGAGTCGTCGGACACGGTCATCGTCGTCCCGAACGACAAGCTGCTCGAAGTCGTCCCGGACCTGCCGCTGCAGAAAGCGTTCAAGGTCTCGGACGAGGTGCTGGCCCACGCGGTAAAAGGCATCACTGAGCTGGTCACCAAGCCCGGGCTGGTCAACCTCGACTTCGCGGACATCCGCACCGTCATGTCCAACGGCGGCGTGGCGATGATCGGGCTCGGCGAGGGCAAGGGCGAAGGCCGTGCCTTAGAGTCGGTCAAGGCGGCGCTGGAAAGCCCGCTGCTCGACGTGAACATCAATGGCGCGAAGGCGGCCATCGTCAACGTGACCGGCGGCAGCGACATGAGCATCAGCGAGGCCGAGAGCGTGGTCGAGCATGTCTACAACACCATAGACCCGGACGCGAGGCTGATCTGGGGCGCGCACATCGACTCGGACCTGGAAGACACCATCCGGACGATGGTGATCATCACAGGCGTATCGTCGCCGCAGATATTAGGGAAGGAAGAACCTGTGCCACAGGAGCACAGGCAGGCAAAGACGCAGAAGTTCGGCATAGACTTCATTTCGTGAGTTCTGTGCCCGAAAACTTTATGAGCATGAACATGCTTAACTGAAGCGTCTTTTCTTTATATTCATTTAAAGGACGGAGATTCACAGTGGCAGAGAAGGCAAACGCAAGAGGATTATCGATAGATGGCATAGCCAACAGCTTCAGACAGTACGTACGGATCTTAAAGCTGACACGCAAGCCGAGCAATGAGGAGTTTCTTACTATCTCCAAGGTCGCCGGCGCAGGCATCCTGCTGATCGGCATCATAGGGTTCGTCATCTACCTCATCATGGTACCGTTTCTGAAGATGTTCATTCACTAAAAGGGGAAAGCAATGGCAGAGGAAGTAGTGCAGGCAGTACAGGAAACGCCGAAGTCCGCTATCTTCGCCGTGAAGACCACGGCGAACCAGGAGCGGTCCGTGGCTAACATGATCGCCATGGTCACACGCAAGGAGCAGCTCGACATACGTTCCGTGCTCGTCCCCGAAGAGCTAAAGGGCTACGTGCTGGTCGAGTCCCCCATGCAGGAGATCGTCGAGCAGGCGATCACCAACATCCCCCACGCGAAGGCCGTCGTCCGGGGAGCTTCGTCTATCGCAGAGGTCCAGCATTTCCTGGCGCCCAAGCCCACGGTCACTGGCATCTCGGAAGGCGACATCGTCGAGCTGACCGCCGGCCCGTTCAAGGGCGAGAAGGCCCGGGTCAAGCGCATCGACGAGGCGAAGGAAGAGATCACCGTCGAGCTGTCGGAAGCGATGGTGCCCATCCCTGTTACGGTGCGTGGCGATATCGTCCGCGTGCTGAGCAAGGAAGAGCGCGGCACGACGAGATAATCTCTTTTTCTTTTATTATTTCCGGTTTCACAGGTAGCGGACGCTTTCAAATGGTCGTCCGACGGCCGTTCGCACTCGCGTGCGGATATACGGGCACAGGTTCGCCGGTCAGGGCCGCTCAACATCCTGGCCGCATACAGTAACGTTTAAATATTATCTCTGTATTATGCAGTACTACAATTCCAGGTGAATAACCATGGCAGATGTAGTTGAAGTACTGGTTCCTGGAGGCAGAGCGAACCCCGGCCCACCGTTGGGCCCGGCGCTAGGTCCTCTCGGGATCAACATTAAGAAAGTGGTCGACGAGATCAACACTAAGACCAAGGACTACAACGGTATGACGGTCCCGGTCAAGGTAATCGTAGGCCCTAACAAGACGTTCACGGTAGAAGTCGGAACGCCGCCAACATCTGCATTAGTGCTCGCGGAATTGAAGATCGAGAAGGGCTCCGGCACACCCAACACCAACTTTGTCGGGGATCTCACCATCGATCAGGCTATCAGAGTTGCCCACCAGAAGAAGGGCGCCATGCTCAGCTACAACCTGAAGAACGCCGTCAAGGAAGTTATCGGGACCTGCGTGAGCCTGGGCGTAACCGTCGAGGGCAAGAAGCCTAAAGATATTTTCGCGGATATCAATGCAGGAACATACGACGATAAACTGTCGCAGCCGTACTAAAGTTTATATAAATCAACATAGTAGGTTCTGCATCCGACAATTTAGCTGTCGTAGGAGACCGTAAAGGTCGTGGACTACGGAGGTATTAAATGGCAAGAAAAGAAACGGTGGAAGCTGTCAGGCAAGCACTGGCAGGGAAGCCTAAAAGAAATTTTTCAGAGAGCGTTGATCTTGCTATAAACCTTAAGAACATCGATCTGAGCCAGCCGAAAAACCGTGTGGACGAGGACATCATCCTCCCGAGCGGACTGGGCAAGCCTGTGAAGGTTGCCGTGTTCGCCAAGGGTGAGGTCGCGGTCAATGCGGAGAAAGGCAGGCGCAGACTACGTGTTCCCGCCCGAAGAGATCGATAAGCTGGGGGCAGATAAGGTTCGGGCTAAGAAGCTCGCAGGCGAGGTCAGCTTCTTCATTGCTGAAACAGCCTACATGCCTACGATCGGTAAGAGGTTAGGCCAGGTGCTAGGCCCGCGGGGTAAAATGCCCGCGCCGCTGCCGCCCCAGGCCGATGTGACCACGCTGATCAACAGGCAGAAGAAGTCGATCAAAGTGCGCTCCAAGGACCGGATGACGTTCCATGCCCACATTGGCACGGAGACGATGACCGCCGAGGAGATCGCAGAGAACATCGACACGATCATCAAGAGGCTTGAGACAAGGCTCGAGAAGGGCAAGTACAACATCAGCTCGATCTACGTGAAGACGACGATGGGCCCGGCCGTCAGGGTGATGTAACCATGGAGACCGAAACCCAGGTTCACCACAGCGTCCACATTCCCCAGTGGAAGAAGGACGAGATCCAGAAGATCGTCGACGGCATCCACAAGTACAAGTCGTCAGGTATCGTGGACGTCCACGGTGTGCCGGCTAGACTCGCTGCAGAAAATGCGGCAGAGCCTGCGCGGCAAGGTCGAGATGCGGATGGTCCGCAACACGCTGGCCACTATCGCGCTCGATTCGATCCCGCAGGACGAGAAGGCTCACGAGCTTATAAATTTCGTGGAAGGCCAGATGGTCATGGTCTACACGGACATGAATGCGTTCAAGCTGTTCAAGCTTTTAGAGTCGACCAAGTCCAAGCGGACGGCCAAAGGCGGCGACGTTGCGCCGAACGACATCATCGTCCCCAGAGGACCCACCTCGTTCAAGCCCGGCCCACTCGTGGGCGAGCTGCAGCAGGTCGGAATCCCGGCAGGCATCGAGGGTGGCAAGGTCGTCATCAAGGATACGAAGACAGTCGTCAGGAAGGGCGAGAAGATCTCTGCCAAGCTCGCAGAGATGCTCACAAGGCTCGAGATCACGCCGATGGACGTCGGCCTGAACCTGAAGGCAGTCGTCGAAGGTCCGACATTATACATGGCCCAGGATCTGGGCATGGACGAGGACCAGCTAAGAGCCAACTTCGCTCTGGCCGCCAGACAGGCATTAAGCCTCAGCTTAGAAGCAGGCATTGCAAACAAGGACACCATAGTCCCGCTCATACAGAAGGCGGTACTGGAGTCCAAGTCACTTGCAGTGAACGCGCCCATCTTCGAGAAGGAAGTCATGGACCTGATCCTGACGAAGGCTGAGCTGGAAATGCTGGCCGTCGCAAAGACGGTAGCAGGCAAGGAAAACGCATTAGACGAAGAGCTAAAAGCAAAGGTAAAATAACAATAACTGAGGTGTTTACAAATGGAATACGTATACGCAGCACTTTTATTACACAAGGCTGGAAAGCCTGTGGATGAGAACGGTGTCACTTCCGTCCTGAAGGCGGCGGGCGTGACTGTGAACGAGGCACGTGTCAAGGCGCTGGTTGCCGCCCTCGAGGGCGTCAACATCGAAGAGGCTATCTCCAAGGCAGCGTTCGCAGCAGCCCCGGCCCCGGCAGCCGCCGCAGCAGGCGCACCGGCAGCAGCAGAGGAAGCCCCGAAGGACGAGAAGAAGAAGGAAGAGGAAGAGGCCACCGGCATGGAAGGTCTCGGCGCCCTCTTCGGCTAAACCAGCCGAACCCTTCTTTTTTTCATTTTTTATTTCTTTTATAGCCTGACTTTTCAGCCTGCGCCAGGCAATTCCTGTATTTTTTACTGCTGAATGCCCGTTTTCCCGCTATTATTTGGCGTTTGTTATATTACCATACTGAACATTCTTATTGTCCCGGCGATTGGCACGAGAAAGCTTATAAATTTATCGCCTAATAACTATACAGGTAATAATATCTTATGGATATTATTCATGATCCGGTAAGTCATTAATGGCGGGGTGAAACACATGACTTTAGAGCTGGTGAAAACTGGTATCAGCGGCCTTGATCAGATGCTCAGCGGAGGCTTCATCAAAGGCTCGACTGTGCTGGTGTCAGGCAACTACGGGGCCGGAAAGACCCTGATGGCCCTCCAGTACGCCTTCTACCAGGCCAGCCGTGGCGAGCGTGTGCTCTACGTGAGCACGAGCGAGCCAGTGTTCAAGGTCCGGCAGTTCGCCAGCAACCTGAGCTTTTATGACGACTCGCTGGTGCATACGGGCTACCGCGACTTCTCCCACAAGAAGAACGCCGGGCATACCGGCTCTATCGAGTTCATCGAGTCCTCCATGGGCATCATCACCGGCCTGCATTTCACTGACGAGAGCTCACTGATCGAGGAAATCCGCAGCATGGTCGAGGGCAAGGGCATCCAGCACCTCATCATCGACCCGATCACCACCATCACGATGCTGTACGACAGCGAGACAGCCATGCGTAAGGACATCCTGCTCATGGGCGCCTTGCTTACGAGGCTTGGCTGTACCGTGCTGCTGACGGCCGAGGAATCCGACTCGCGGCTGCTTGACGTGGAGAAGTACCTCGCCGACTGCGTGATCAACCTGGACTCGCACATGCATGACCATGAGCGTGAGTTCAATATTGCAGTACAGAAGCTTCGGGGCAACCGGCAGCATATGTCCAGCCAGCTATACACGCTGGGCAGTGACGGGGTGAAGATCATCCCTGACCTGTCGACGCGTCATATGCCTGACGTATCCTCGCCTGCTATGGCTGGCATCCAGGACTTCGACCGCATCGTCCGCATGGACTACGGGATGTCCTGGGTGCTCTCCGTGGACGACCGGACGGACTTCCTGCCCGTCGTTGAGTCGATCATCAGCAAGGCGTTCGAGGCGGGCGACGGCGTAGTATACGCGCCGCCGGCACGGCTGTCTTTCCAGACGCTCGGGGAAGGGCTCGGGCGCTACGGCGTCGACCTCGGCAAAGAATGTGCAAAAGGCAACGCATTCCTTATAGACCACTACATGAGGCAGGTACCGGAAGATCTCAAGCCTGGTGTCGTGGAGAATTACCCTGAGGTCGAGGACATGGTCATCTTTTCCGGGCGCACTCACTCCGAACGGCGCTGGCGCATACTGTCTGACCTGAACGGCGAGCGCTACTCACACGGGGCCGACGCGCTACGTATGAGGTTCACCGCCGGACAGTCGAGGGCACGGGAACGAGGCGACCTGTACCTCGCCTGCTGCAATTTCCACGAGCTCGACCCCGGGCTGGCTGAATTCGTCCGTCAGTCCTGCGACGGCATCATCGATATGTACGTCAGGGGCCGGTACCAGTTCATGAGGGTGGCTAAATCGCCGAATGGCAACCTGTCAGGCGAGTACATCATGGTGCCGTCTGACAGCAAGCCTTTCGTCCGGCTGGTACAGAAGTAGCTACATCAAGGCGCCCGTACATTTCAGTGAGAAATATTATCGAATCGGCGATAAGCGAGGCCTGTCCGTCTTCGCGCGCGAACGCCCGCTTGGCCATCACGAATCGATGACCCGGCTGTTCATCATTAATGCCTGGCCAGACCCCGTGTCATCCACCGACTACTTGCTGGCTTGACCCATTGCTGGAATGCGGCAACGACTATTTAAATCAGCCGCGATATATTAAAACCAGAACTTACGGAGCAACCTTATGATCTTAGTCACCGGATGCAACCCGCTGGGCACCCGCATCGTCGATGCCATGGCCGCCGAGATGGCCAGGGGCGCCTGCGACCACACCTGCCCGGACATACCCCGGGGTTACCAGACCTACGATGCGCTGAGCGCCGAGAGCATCACCCGTCTCGTGGACGAGCTTCGTCCTTCAGTGATAGTCCTGACCGAGGAGGCCAGCGACGTCGATTACTGCGAGCAGCACCGTATGGATGCCATGCAGTTCAACACCCGGTCCGTGCGCTTCTTCGTCGACGCGGCCCAGAAAGCGGGCTCACGGGTAGTCTACAAGTCGACGCCCTTCGTCTTCGACGGGCGAAAGCCCGGAGGCCTGTACACCGAGAGCGACAATGTGAACCCGATCAACGTCTACGGCGAGACCAGGCTGATGGGTGAGGTGCATTCCGATAAAGTGAGGGAGTTTCTCATAGTCCGGGTAGGAGAGCTGTACGGCAGCTACCCGGAGAACTTCGCGAGCCACGTCTACAACCAGATCCGTGCAGGCCAGAAAGTCGAACTGGCGAGGGACATGTATTTCTCGCCTGTATTGATCGACGACGCGGTCAAAGCCATAAAGACGTTGATTGTGAACCGCATGAACGGGTGGTACAATGTCGCAGGCCCGGAGCGTGTCAGCCACTACGAGTTCGGCCGGAAAATCGCGGCCGCCTTCGGTCTGGACGACAGCCTGGTCGTGCCAGTGAGCGCTTCTGAGCTCGGCATGACGGTGCGCGTGCCCATGGACACATCGCTGGACATCACCAAGCTGAGCACGCTGATGAAAGTGCACGGCATAGACCAGGGGCTCTTCGCCATGAGAGCTAACATGGATAATCTGTGACCAAAGCCAGGGCATGACGGACACGGGCCATCGCCGTGTCTTCAGTGTCCTTTGTCATCTTTGTGCTTTTTGATCTGTCTTGGAACTGCCCGAGCTTCATCTCGGCCTTGCGAAATTCATTGCCTTTGCTGGCCTCATGCCGGTAATATTATTCCAGCTTTCTCTCTTCGCTTGCCGAGCCTCTGTTTCAGTCTGCCTTAAGCTCTCCATTCTGACTCCAGTTCCTATCCTCTCTGTATCGAGGATTCGCCAGTCTTCTTCCTTGACTTTGCCTGCGACTTCTTTGCCTGCGCCTCTTTCCCTTGCTCTTGACTCCATCCATAGTTGTCACCGCGATTCATCCGCACTTGCCTTTAAATTGCTTGACGATCATTCTACCTGCTTGATGTCGCATAATATACCGGGATGATGCGAGCTAAAACATGACAAATAAAATCGAATAAAAAGGTGGGACACGGTGAATGATACCGGCACCGTGTCCGTCGGGTATTTTATAGCTGGTACGGTGTGACCAGCTTATAGTCCAGGGTGGTGCTTATCTTCGTGCCGTCGATCTTCAGCGTGTAAGTACCCGCTGGCGCCGGCGCGTAGTTCAGGTGTGCGTAGGTGGACGTCCAGCTCTCCTTGATGGTATTGCCGTCCGCTACCTTGCTGCCGTTCGGGCCATACAGGCTCATCGTCGGCATGCTGAACGACCAGCCGCAGGTGAGCCGTGCGTTGACGCTGCCCGCATTGCCGGGGTTGACGTTCATACTGACCGTCTGGCCCCTGCCAAGCGTGCCCGTCTTCACGTACGCCGCCTTTACTGGCTTGCTGCTCTCGCCGGTGAAGGTCACCGGCCGGAATGCCGTCTTCGCCTGCACCTTGATCAGGTAGTAGCCTGCGGTGGGCGCATTGTAAGTGACGGTCTCCGAGGTCGTGGAGCGCTGCTCCGATTTCGCGACCAGTGCGCCGCTCGGGTCGTACATGTACAGGTTCAGGTCGTTGGTCGTGCCCGTCCAGGACACCTTTACCGAGACCGGTCCGGCCTGTGCCGGTACTGCGTACTCGTAGAACTCGCCGCCGCTGGCGACGACGCCAGTGAACGCGTTACCGCCGGGTACCGGGGTAGGCGTCGGCGTCGGGTTCGGGCCCGGCGTCGGCGTCGCTGTCGGTCTCGGGGTTATGGTCGGCTTCGGAGTGGGCGTCGGCGTCGGCGTTGTTGCGCCTGCCACGTTGAGCTTGTAGGTCTTCGACGCGCTCACCGAGCTGTCGGAATCCGACTTCGCGGTCAGCGTAATCGTGTACGTGCCCGCAGATGCCGATGCTGCCGGTGTGATGGCCAGGCTCATGGTGGCCGCCGTGCTCGAATCGAGGCTGCCGCCGTTATACCCGCTGAGGGTCCACCAGGCGTCAGGTATGCCGCTGACCGACATCGTGTACGAGTCGGTCGCTTCTCCCGTGTTCGAGATCATGGCGCCCTGGGTCACGGTCGTGCCAGGCTGCACCTGGAACTTCTCCATCGAGGTGCTGAGCTGGTTATTATACCTGGCGAACAGGTTTGCCAGGCTTACCGCGTAGCCGCCCGGCTGCGGGGTCGGCGTTGGTGTCGGATCGCCCGGGTTGGGGGTCGGCGTTGGTGTCGGCGTCGGCGTGGGGGCCGGGAGCTTGCCGCTCAATACATAGTCCAGCGCAGCTTTCGCCTGCACGCGGCCGTAGCCGTAGTTGTTGTTCGGAACGCTGCCGCCGAGCGGCTTTGCCGTCTTCGTCAGCGCGTCCTTAACCTGTGCGGGGGTCATGTCAGGCTTTGCCTGCAGGAGCAGCGCCACGGCGCCCGAGGTCATCGGGGTGGCCATTGAGGTGCCGCTGAGGGCCGTGTAGTACTGGTCCACTGCCTTGCCTATGGTGATGCCCGTCGCCTTGGCTGCAACGAGGCCTACGCCCATGTTGCTGACGTCCGGCTTGACACTGCCGTCGCGGTTGGGGCCGCGGGAGCTGAACGAGGCGATGGCGTCGTTCCGGTCGACGGCTCCGACGGTGATGGCGTTGATGTCGTCGCCCGGACAGGCGATGGTCTTGGCGCCCGAGCCGCTGTTGCCGGCCGCGATGACACAGACTACGCCTGCCTTGATGGCGTTATCGATGGCGGTATCGCTGGACTGTGAGTGGGTTGAGCTGCCCAGCGACATGGAGATGACATCGGCGCCGTTATTGACGGCCCACTCGATGCCCTTGATGATGTTGCTGGTGCTGCCGGAGCCGTCCTTGCCCAGTACCTTGATGCCAATGATGCCTGCTTCAGGGGCGACGCCCTTGTACTTGCCGCTCGAAGCTGCGCCTGTGCCTGCGATGGTGCTGGACACATGGGTGCCATGGCCGTGGTCGTCGTAGGGCGAGGTCTTACCGTTCACGTAGTCGACCCAGCCGACAACTTTGTTGCCGTTCAGGTCGGCGTGGCCTGCGTCGACGCCAGTGTCGATGACGGCCACTTTGATGCCCTTGCCGGTGTAGCCGGCCGACCATACCTGGTCGCCGCCGATCTGGGGCACGGCCTTGTCGAGCAGGACATGTACCTGCTGGTCTTTCTCGACGTACTTGACGCCGGACATGGCCTTGAGCTCGTCAACCTTGTTGTCGGGCATAGTGATCGCCATTCCGTCGATCACGCTGTACCTGTAGATGATCTTGCCATTATAAGAGTTGACCAAGCTCGTGATGCTATCGGCTGCCCTGGCTGCGGCGCCGGAGTCCTTGAAGGCTACGATATAAGTAGAGTAGCCCGATGAGCTTGCAACTGACTGGTCCTTTTGGGGCGGGACCGCAGCGAATACCGCGACCGTGCTTGAAAGCAGCATGATCACAACGAGCGCGATTCCCAGTACAGTTTTTGTTTTTATGATATTCCCTCCAGATAGTTCAGCCGTTGCCAGTACACCTGAAGCAACGTGTTATCGAACAATTACAAGTATTGATATATTAACTTTACCCTTTATTAGAAATATTTTGTAATTTTATGGCCAGCTTATTACACAATATATACATAAAGGCCATTTCCTGATTTTTCTGGGCTGTGAGGCCTCTCCGTTACCTTCAATCTCGATAGTTCTGTCTTGTCTGACCCGTTAAGGCAATTATTAACGTCAAAGCTAATTTATGGTGGCTATACGTGGTATTGCTTAACTTCAGGCAATAAATAATTAAATACTTTGTCTAAAATGGCTGAATTTTTATTATTTATCGTATCGGATAGTAAATACCGTTCGATTTTTTAAATACGCTGGTAAAAATAGTTTATTCGGCTATCAGGGACGCTATTGTTTTTGTAATTACCCTCAGGGAACACTAAGCTTAAATATCTAAAAGCGCATACTAAGCTTGGGATTTGGATTGGATCAATTGATGGGGATCAATTTGATCGACATTCGCTAGATACATGAGCTCTGCCACTGTAACCGGCGGAATTACGGCTCGTGTCCAGCCAGCCTTTCCTGTCGGGGCTGCGACTTCAGCCCAGGAACATCGTCCAGTATCTAACCAGGACGGCCCGGAACGAACGTGTCTGTAAAGTAAAACGCGGCAGCAGGGGCGCCTTCGAGTATGGCATGCGCAGATTAGTATGCCATCGGACGGCCAGCCCGTGAAGCCGGGGATTAAACACACATACAATACGTATGGGGATGGGATTTACAATGCAATCTATTGTGCAGGAAGCACTGAAATACACTGAAATGGAACGTGAGTACAGGAATGAGAAAGGGGACAACACTGCCGGGGCGGACTTTGAAGACTTCGGGCTCCCCCAGATCAAGATCGTCGGGTGCGGCGGCGCAGGTAACAACACCATCAACCGTCTGTATAACATTGGTGTCGACGGCGCAGAGACTATTGCGGTCAACACCGATAAGCAGCACCTCGACGTGATTAAGGCTGACAAGAAGATCCTGGTCGGAAAATCGCTGACCAGGGGACTGGGCGCAGGCGGTTTCCCCGAGATAGGAAAGCGCGCTGCCGAGCTGGCAAGAAGCACACTGCAGGATGTCCTGAAGGACGCAGACCTGGTATTCATTACGGCAGGCATGGGCGGCGGAACCGGTACCGGCACGGCACCGATCGTCGCACAGGTCGCCAAGGAACAGGGCGCTATCGTCGTAGGCATGGTCTCCACGCCGTTCAAGGTTGAACGCGCCAGGATGGTCAAGGCCGAAGAGGGCATCGCAGACTTGAGAGCCGCCGCAGACACGGTCATCGTGCTGGACAACAACAGGCTGCTCGAAATGGTGCCTAACCTCCCGCTGGAGCAGGCGTTCTCCGTCATGGACCAGCTGATTTCCGAGACTGTCAAGGGCATATCCGAGACGATCACCCGGCCGTCGCTCATTAACCTCGATTTCGCCGATGTTAAAGCGATCATGAATGCCGGCGGCATCGCCGTAATGCTCGTGGGCGAGACCAAGAGCCAGGACAAGTCTGACAGTGTCGTAAGAGCGGCATTGAACCACCCGCTGCTGGATGTCGACTATCGCGGCGCGACCGGCGCACTGGTGCACATCACCGGCGGCCCGGACCTGACGCTCCGCGAGGCGGAGAACATCGCCGAGTCACTCACATACGAGATGGACTCACACGCGAACGTCATCTGGGGCGCACGCGTCCAGAAGGACTACGAGGGCAAGGTCAGAGTGATGGCCATCATGACCGGCATCCATTCGCCGCAGGTCATGGGCAAGAGCGGCCATAAGGCCGCCGCGCCGAAGACGCCGTAGACTACACCGGCGGCCGATTCCCTGCGAAGAAAGGCAAAGCTGCCTCGTCCATTATTGACGTGATCAAGTGAGGGGCGTGCCGCTCGACGGCCGCCCAATATTCTTTTTTTAGACTTTTTTTTCCGCTCAAACCGCTGTCAAACGCTATACTGTCTTCTGTCGAATATCCTCTCATGGCCACAGAGCAGGACGAGAGCGAACGCAACCTGGACCGCTGGCTCGACTCTTTCCGGGGGGCTGGCATCAGGCTCGCAGCCCTGGCGGTCGTGCGCAAAGGCGACTGCAATGTCACAGAGGCGGCAGTCAACATCAGCGAGTACACGGCCGGCATGATGACCGTCGACGAGCCCCGTCTTGCTGAGGTACTGCGGTCACTGGAGGGCAGCGGCTATATCGAGCGCCGTGACGGCCGGTATACGATAACTGCCGCAGGCAAGCGGCACATGTATGTGATGCTTAAGCAGTGGAACCGGTACGTCGATGCGATGAACAACCTGTGGGGCTGCTATTACGGTACTTAGTTATGATTGAAATCTGGGTGCTGCTGTCAGGCGGGCAGCCGTTCGCGCGCGCAATATGTCGGGCGAGGGCAGATGCGCAGTCCCGCCCATCCCCGGCGGGACAAATAACAGAACAACAAGCTTATAAGAGTTGATTACGCTATAAACAATTATTATGTCATTTCTCGGTGGAGATAAGGTGGAATTAAACCCGAAATACATCGGGAAGCTTATCGAGACCCGGCTTTACGCCATCAACGAAAAAAAGCACTACGATGGCGTCATCCTGACTTTCTACTGCCCTAAGTGCAGCCACAATAACACAGTGATGAAGCCGCTCATCTTCCATAACCTCACTATGGACTCGTTCATGCAGGCGGTCTCGGGCTACCGGCTGGAGACACATACATGTGTGTGCGGGGCCCGGCTGTCGTCGAACAACATTATCATCGCATTATACAGTCACTATTTCCCCGAGGCGATGCTCGACTTCCAGGCGGAGGTCACCGCAGGCAGCGAGTTCGTCAACTTCTATCGCATGGACCTGGGCGGGGAGCGCGCGCTCATCCGCGGCACGCCCGATTTCCGGTTCATGTACGAGACCTTCGGCCGTGTCATGAGTGCCCGGGAGGTCTGGAAGTACGCGATCAGCACGGCGCTGGAAACGCGGAACATCCAGCTCTTCAACGTGGAGCGAGGCTACGTCACCGTTGCTATTCCCGGTAACAGCCCCCACGCACGGGTCAACATGCGCGAGATCGTGGGCCCGGAATGGCCTGGCGATGCCGCGCTCGTGTTCCGGCTGTCGGACTACAAACGGGACGAGTCGCCCTACGAGGACGCCTACGCCGCATGGATGCCAGAGTATTCCGCTGACATCGCCTCCGGACGCATCGACGCGGCAGCTATCGTGGACCAGACACGGATCGTCGCTTTGATCAACAAGGTACTCACCCGCGACGGCCTCGAGTTCGCCGTGCACGGGGACACGCTCGTCATCAGCCGCAAGCCGTTCAAGGCCACGCTGTCCATACGGGAGATCGCGAAGGAGGCGGCGTTCACCGCGAAGAGCTACCAGGAAATCATCGAGGCGAAGCTAGACTTCGCCATGAACCGCATCTACTCGGCCGAGAACCTGCTTACGGCGATTCGCCGCGACATGCCGTCATACTCCTACGCCATCGATGGCGATTATCTCGAGATCACCAACCCGCACAACGGGCTGTCAGACCGGGTGAACATCTACTCTCCGCTGCCCCGTAACGGCACGAAGCTCCTCGTGTCCCGGCTTCGGGAGTCGCTGTGCAAGAACGAGAAGACACGTCCGGTCTGCCGGTGCGGCAAGGAGTGCTTTGTCTTCAAGTCCATAGAGCCGTCTGCCTGGCTGAAGGAGACGCCCAACGCGTTCAACTACGTCTACGATGAAAAAGAGTCTGCTGTGGTCATCTATTACATTTCGTGCGGCGAGCACACCGCGCCAGTGATGAAGACTGACCTGGCCGCATGGCTAATCGACCGTAGCGCGCTTGATGAAATCTTCGAGGAGGAACTGGACGTGCTGCGGCTCAACATCGAGGCCCACGCCGGAAAGTTCGGGAAAGACACGATCATAGGCGTGATCAGCAACAAGGCCTGCGACATCATGACGCACCCGTCCTTCGTCAAGGGACTTCTGGACGCGCTGAAGGTCGACATAGGGAGCCGGGTCATAGTGTACGCGCCTATGAAGGAGCTGGTGCTCATCTACACGGAGGACGCCGAAGTAGAGAACCTGAACACGGCCGTGCTCGACCTGCAGACGCTATCGGCGTCCCGGGACGTCCGCCAGACGCCTCTCGACTACATCGAGCTGTTCGAGCTCGACCAGGCCCACGGTATCTTTAATCTTATCACCCTGCCGCCGAAGCCGGCGCCGCCGGAGACAATGCCGGCAACTCCGCCAGCCGTCTCCGAGACCAAGCCCGGTTCTACAGTAAGATAAGTTGTATCGGGTATAAGGCGTGTAAGCGGCAACGAGCAGTACGTTAAAGGCCGCAGAGAGCGCAGAGGGTGCGCAGAGAACGCAGTTTCTTTTATGTTTTAGCGCTAAGCCTTGTTGTACACATGTAGAAACTGCGTCTTGGCCCTTGCGCTCTCTGCGGCCTTTATAACCACGCCCTGCGTACCTCTACGCACTAGCCAGGAAATGGCCAGCGATCCACTCGCCTCTTCCATGGAAATCAGTTTAAGCTTCGTCCAGCACATGGCTCATGGCGTCGAGGATTTCCTTGACGGTGGCAGGCTTTCGCAGAAAGGCTTTTGCCCCGGCGGCCATCGCCTCGTCCATGATGCCCTCGTCGGCGCTGATGAAAATGAAGCGGGCGGAAGGGTCTATCGCCATTATCTCTTTCATGGCGGCCAGCCCGGACTTCACGGGCATGCGGTGATCGATCAGCAGCAGGTCTGGCTTCTTCGCTGCGTGAATGAACGCTTCCACAGCTTCAGCACCGTCATGAGCAAGGAAACAGACACGCATGCCTCTGGCCTGCACCAGCATGACGTACAGGTCGGCGATGTCAGCGTTGTCCTCGATGATCGCCGTGAGGACTGGCTCTGGCCTTCCCGGCCGGCAGGGCGCGGGCTCTTGATCACTTGTCATATCAGGTACCCAATACCGGTTGTGAAGCTAAAAGAGTGCCCGGGCAAATATATCCTTTATCTTAGCATCCAACAACTGTCCCACAGAGCTCTTGCTTTTCCATCGCTCCACCTGCACAGGCATGCCTCCGTCTGTACAGCGACTCTCCTCTTTCGCCGAAGCGGATATAGCGGTCGCTATGACCGGAATGGTCGATATACCGATACTTTTCACTATCCATACCCCCGATAAATGCAGCATAACGCCTGTGAGGACTAAAAGATGCCCGCTAAAACGAACGGGTTGAAAAGCGAAAGCAGCATATTTCCGGCTTCGCCAATGGCCCGATCTCTGCCGCTATCATTCGTACCGCAGGAACAGTTTCTCGAACTCCCCGTACAGCCTGTTCAGCTCCGGGTCGTTCTTCGCTTTGATGCTAAGGATGAGGTTGAACGCACTGTCAAGTATCCACCCGTTTTCTTCAGTGTCATCGAGGCCCGAGTTCTGCATCTCGATCATCAGGCTTTTCATCCGTTTATCGTACCTGGCCAGCAGGTCCTCCGCATCCTCCCTGTTTTCCGGGGGCAGGTGATAGCCCAGGTATTCGATCGCCTTGATGAGCCGCTCAAGGTAATCCGGCATCGGGAAAGGCATCGGGCTCTCTCGGGCACTGAAGTCAGGGGGCTCCAGGACGATGCGTTTTGCCGCCGAACGGTAGAACTTTTTAACGATGCCTCCTTTGATCTCCTCCCGCACCTGCCTGACCAGCCCGTGCTTTTCCAGCTCCTTCAGGTAATAGTGGACAGACCCGGGGTTCATGTCCAGCGATCGGGCGATGTCCGAGATCGACAGCTCGTTTTCAGTGACCAGCTTGAGAATCCGGTTATGCTTTTCGCTCATGATCAGCCTGATATCGTCGAGCTTTTCGAGCACGAGGATGTCTTTCCTCTTATTGTCGGGCACGTTCTTCTCAGGCATGGTTTACTCTTTGCTATGCGCCTATAACTTATTTCTGACTTGATTCTCCAACTGTACGGCTCCGACGTTTAAGCGATCTTAAAGGTTTAAAAAATGCCAATCCTTTAACCCATGCTAATCCCCGGGGATTTACGTCTTTTGCTCGTCGATAAGAGCGCCAACGTATTACCGTCCGTCGTTAGTATCCGGAATAGTGAGGAGGGTAGATATGGACATCAGCAAAATTCTTATCATGGCGCTGGCGATCGTTGCGGTTATCTTTACAGCAACGTCCGCCGATGCGTTCATAGGCGCCGGTATCAGCCTTGACAAGCATCTCGGGGATACCATCACTTTCGACCTGAACCCCACGCTGGTCGAGGCAGCCGGAGCAGCCTACGGGCTCGCCGACCTGGACCTTGGCATAAGCTGGGGCGTCGACTATGACGTGAGCACGCTCGCGGGCTATCCGTACGGCTACGGCGGCGTGGGGGCCATCACAGATGCGAACATTGGTTACAGCCTGGGCCTCAGCCTGGACGAGACCCACGGGGCAGGCTTCGACGGGTCGGAGTTCGGCATACCGCTGACCGAGGGGAGCTTGAGCACGACGAAATACAATAACTTCATCGCCAGGAACGAACATCTCCAGGACGTACAGGTGGCGCTGCCATTCTACTAGTCCGGGGTGCGCCGGGGCCGTCTATGGCCCTTCCTTTTTTATTGCCGCCGGACGGTTGTACCGACTGGTATCGGGTTTCACTGTACCTGTAAAAACAGCCTGGAGAACTGCCTGGAGATCCCGCTCAGCTCCGGGTCGTCAATGGTCCGCATGTTGATGACGAACTGGCAGGCATGGAAACTGATCATCCCGTCCTCGCCGGAAATGTTCGCTTCGGGATTGATCATCTCTCTCATGAGCTCTTTTATCCGACGATCGTACCTGATCAGCACTTCTATGGCTTCTTCCATATTCTCTTCAGGGATAGTGTAGCCGATTCGTTCGATGGCGTGTATGAGCTTTTCGTTATGCTCGCCGATCAGGTCTACGTCAAAGCGCAGGGCATCGTTGAAGTCCGGACTCTCCAGGCATATGTGCCTGGCCACGGAGCGGTAATACTTCTTTACGATGCCGCCTTTGATCTCCTGCCGGACCTGCCGGACCAGCCCCTGTTTCTCGAGCTCTTTCAAGTGATAGTGTACGGAGCCGGGATTATAGTCAAGCGATCGGGCGATGTCTGAGATCGACAGCTCTTTTTCTGCGAGCCGCTTGAGTATCCTGTTGTGCTTTTCGCTGAATATCAGCCTGATAGCTTCGGGCTTTCCGATGACCATGATCTCAAGCTGGCCATCACCGGGCTTGTTCCTGACCTGCATGAGCAATCATTAATATCACAGGTATTTATATTATTTTAATATTTTAATAAAAGTTAAACCTTTTATGACTGTTAAAAGTGATTGGTAATCGAAGGTTGTTCGTTTATAAAATCACTAACATATTAACACGCGTCGTCAGTACACCGTAATATTGAGGAGGGTAATACTATGAAGAGAACATTAATAATAACAGCCTTCGCGAGCCTGGTCATCGTCCTGGCCGTGCTCCAGGCCGGCGCGTCTTTAGTGCCGATGTCCTGCGGGTTCCCGCAGATGACCCAGAGCAGCACGCTGACGGCTTTCGAGAAAGATACGGCGCTGGCCACGGACGACGAGGCCTCGGCGATCTCGTTCGGTGCTACTGCCAGCTCGCTGACTGACAGCGTGTTCGGCTCGTCGTTACCGACGATCTCCCAGACCGCCGCACAGAGTAACCTGCTCAGCAGCGTCAAGTTCCAGAACGAGAACTCGAACTTCGCCTATGCCTATCCGTTCCTGAGCATTGGTAACTCTCCGCTGCCTTCGATGGGTTTCATATAATCCCTCGTTGCCTCCGAAGACCCTGTAAACCAATTTTTTTTTCGGGAGCGCGGCAGGTCACATATACCGCTCCTGCCCATTTCCGGGAACACCTTCATGGCCGGGCATGCGCTCACGCGCGCGACTGCACCGGACACTGAGGCGTTTGCGCTTGCGTTCCCTAACTCTGGCGTCACGGACATTCTCGGCAATTCGGCCATTGCAGGCCTTACGCTGGGGCTTCCGACTATCGCCCAGACGGTCGCTCAGACGCAGGTGATGACCCACGCGACTATGCCACGACCACTGAAAATGCGGCGTTCGCGTATCCGTTCGTCGGCGTCGGCGGTGTGTCGATCCCGGGCTTCGGCTTCGGGTTCTAAGAAAAAGCCTTCCTCATTAGCTACCCCTGGCGGTGGCGCGGGAATACCTTCTCCGCCATCCGCAAACTTTTTTTCCGGTTCCCTTAGCGTACACATACATTTATATTCCTTAACCGAGTTAATAGATAGCATATATCACGCTAGTGATAGGTGTTCCTATGGAGTACTGGCAGCCAGAGATCGAGACCATGCCCCGGAAGCAGCTACAGGAGCTGCAGCTGAAAAGGCTGAAGAAGTCTGTCAACGCCGTCTACAAAAACGTGCCGCTGTACAGGAAAAAGTTCGACGAGACCGGACTGAAGCCAGCTGACGTCAGGACGCTGGACGACCTCCGGAAGCTGCCGTTCACGAAGAAGACGGACCTCAGGGACTCTTATCCTTTCGGCATGTTCGCGGTACCCATGAACCAGATCAACCGCATCCACGCCTCGTCGGGCACGAGCGGCAAGTCCACTGTGGTGGGCTACACGAAGAAAGACCTGGCAATCTGGGCTAATCTCATGGCCCGCTGCTTCTACATGGTGGGCGTGCGGCCTGGCGACGTGTTCCAGAACGCGGCGAATTACGGATTATTCACCGGCGGCCTGGGAATCCATGCCGGGGCAGAGCGTCTCGGCTGCGTGGCTGTGCCAGCCGGCACAGGAAGCACCCAGAAGCAGATCGAGATGATCAGGGACTTCGGCGTCAAGGTCATGCACTGCACACCTTCTTACGCGCTATACATCGCCGAGACCTGCAAGAAGATGGGTATCGAGCCTGGCACGCTGCCGCTGAAGATCGGGCTGTTTGGCGCCGAGCCATGGTCCGCCAATACCCGTGTCCAGCTCGAAAAGTCCTTTGGCATCAAGGCCTACGACTCCTACGGGCTGTCGGAAATGATGGGCCCCGGCGTCGCCTTCGAATGCCAGGAGCAGGACGGTCTTCACATCTGGGAGGACGCGTTCATCGTCGAGGTGCTCGATAAGAACGGCGATCAGTGCGCGCCCGGGGAGAAGGGCGAGCTCGTCCTGACCACGCTCGTAAAGGAGGCGCTGCCGATGATCCGGTACCGGACGGGCGACATCACCATGATCATGAAGGACGAGTGCCCCTGCGGCAGGACGTCCGTGCGGCTGAACAAGTTCTACGGGAGAGCAGACGACATGCTCATCATCCGCGGCCTGAACGTGTTCCCCAGCCAGATCGAGCACATTCTCATGGACATGCCGGAGGTAGGCGAATACTTCCAGGTCGTGCTTGAGCGCGTCAACCACATGGACGAGATGACTGTGCGGGTGGAGATGAGTGACAAGGCCTTCTCCGGCGAGCTGGGCGACCTGCAGAAAGTCACCGGAAAGGTGGCCAAGAAGCTGAAGGACACCCTGAACCTGCGCACCAAGGTCGTGCTGGTCGAGACGGGCAGCCTGCCCCGAGTCGAGGGCAAGAGCAAGAAGGTCGTCGACCTGCGGACGGCCATCAGGTGGCCGTGCGGACAGCTATTTAAAATACGCGATAGTACGGACAATCCGGTAACATGTCTATAAATACATGCTAATCGATATGACTTAGAGAGGTTACTCAATGGCGGCAATGCTCGATTTCTGGAACTCCCGCGTCGAAAGGGCTCCCCTGGAGGAGCTGCAGGAAATTCAGCTCAGGAAGCTTAAGTCACTGGTCGACAACGTATACCGTAACTCTTCATTCTACCGGAAGCGGTTCGACGAGGCCGGCGTAAAGCCGGAGCACATCAAAAGCCTGGACGACGTCGCAAAATTGCCGTTCACCTACAAGAAAGACCTGCGGGACAACTATCCCACGAAGATGTTCTCCGCACCTCTGAACCAGGTGGTACGCTATCATGTGTCCTCGGGCACGACCGGGAAGCCCACCGTCGTCGGCTACACCCGCGGAGACGTGGACTGCTGGACGACATCGTTGGCACGAGCGTTCACCTCCTGCGGCCTGGGCCGGGGAGATGTCATACAGGTAAGCTACGGCTACGGCCTGTTCACCGGCGGCCTCGGGGCGCACTATGGCGCAGAGGAGATCGGTGCCAGCGTCATACCCATGGGCGTGGGCAACACTGAACGTCAGATCGAGCTGATGCAGGACCTGCACGTGACCGCCATCGCTTGCACGCCCTCCTACCTGCTCCATATGAACGAAGTCGCCAAAAAGCTGGGCATCAGCATCAAGGACGACACGGAGCTACGCTGTGCCATCCTGGGCGCCGAGCCGTGGTCCCTCGAGACCCGGAAGCGTATCGAGACCACGATGGGCATCAAGGCCTACGACATCTACGGCACCTCGGAACTGTCCGGCCCCCTGTTCACGGAATGCCAGGAACAGAACGGTATTCACGTCTGGGCTGACCATTTCCTGCTGGAAGTAATTGACAAGAACGGCGATCCGGTACCCGATGGCAAGAAGGGCGAGCTGGTCGTCACCACGCTGTCCAAGGAGGCGCTGCCGCTGATACGCTACCGTATCGGCGACATCACGGTGCTGAACAACGAGGTATGTTCCTGCGGCCGGACGCACCCGCGCATCATGCGTATCATGGGCCGGGCGGACGACATGCTGATCATCCGGGGCATCAACGTGTTCCCCAGCCAGATCGAGTCGGTCCTCATGACCATCCCCGAGGTCGGCGAGCACTTCCAGATCATCGCCGAACGGAAGGGCGAGCTGGACGACCTCACGGTCCGCGTCGAAGTCACCAGGGCAGCTTTCAGCGACAAGATCGCCGATCTGATGAAGCTGGAGCAGAAGATAGGCCGCGAGCTCCAGAAGGTGCTCAATTTGTCCACTCATGTCGAGCTGGTCGAGACGGGCACGCTGCCGCGGTCCCAGGGCAAGTCCCAGAAGGTCATCGACCGGAGAAAGGTATAAGGGATTGCACTTAAAAGTGCAATTAGGAGAAACAATTATGAAGGGTACGATCAAGCAGATATCGCTCTTCGCGGAGAACAAGCCGGGCCGGCTGGCGAAGATCGCCGAGTCGCTCTCCAAGGCGAAGATCAACATTCGCGCGTTCACCATCGCAGAGGCGGGCGACTTCGGGGTCATCCGCATGGTCGTGGACGACCCGGATAAGGCGTACAAGAACCTGCAGGGCCAGGGCTTTGCCGTGTCCGAGACCGAAGTGATCGCCGTCCAGATGGAGGACGTCCCCGGCGGCCTGTTCAACATCGCTAACACCCTGGGCAAGGGCGGCGTCAACGTCGACTACGCCTACGCGTTCGTCACCAGGTCGGACCTTGCGCTGCTCATCCTGCGAGTCGACGACAACGCGAAGGCCATCAAGGTACTGAAGGACGCGAAGATAAACCTCGTCGACGTGGAAGAGATCGGCAAGATTTAACCGGGCTGCACTGCCTGCTGCCCGGCAGCCGCTCACGCGCGCGAGATATTGCCTGATCCGGGCAATGCATCATAATATGCCATTTTTACAAACAAAGCTCACTTTCTCCGATCCGTCGCTGAACGCGAGGTGAAGCTTTCCGTCGCTTATATATGTCGTCGAGGCAGGGCGTTTGTATGACGAAGGCCGTTACGAGCCCTGCGCCGCCGCCCTCGGACGACTGCGGAAAATATGCCAGTCTCCCCGTACCTGCGCCACAGGAAATGGGCCTCCCCTGCGCGCCCGGTGGCAGATGGTCGCATAAGACCGTGATGCCCGGCCGCCCGTCGACGAATGTCGCCCTTACTCCGCTGCATACGATAACGGTCTCCGGCAGCATGTCGGCCGTCGCATAAGTGCCGCAGTAGCGGTACAGGATGTCGCGTTCGGCCTGGATGAGCGGCGTTACATCCTGCAGACCGCGGGTATGGAATCGCCGCAACAGGCCATACTTATATGATGTCGCCATGAACAGCGACAGGTCGCTGGTTCGTATCTCAGCCAGCCTGGCCAGATAGTCGACCGTATCCCCGTCGATGGTATCGTGGCCGGCAAAATAATGGGCATCGGTATCTTCCCTTATATGGAAACGGGCTGTGTTCTCGATGTCCGGCTCGAGGATGCCGTCGTCGGGCATGTCCCAGACGGCACAGCGGGACAGGCCTTCGCCACGGACCGTGGACACTTTCATGCCTTCCTTGAGACGCCGGACGGTCACATAGCCGTCGTTGTCGGGAAAAACGGAGCACACCATGGGCTTGAACCCATGTATCGAGCACTCGTCGCCGGCCAGGAACGGACATGCCATGCCGGAGCCACGGGTGAATAATCCCTTCCTCCCGTCGTGCGTGGCGACCGTGCAGAAGCGGGATAACAGCTCGTCTGTCCCGATGCCGGTATTGACAGAGATGTCGGCGAGGTCCGCAGAAGTCACAGGATACAGCCCGTGTTTCCGGCAGCAGTCGCCGCAACGGGTGCATGATAGCACGCAGTACTCGCTGGCCATGTTCATCAGGCAATGTGGAGGCCAGCGGCAATAAACTTTCCCCCGGCAGGGCAGGTGCATAGGCTTTTTATCAGCAGGCCCGGGGCTTTTTGCCGTCGAAACCCTTGCAACGGCTTATCGACACGAATGGCCTATTTTACGCAACAACGTATTGAGGGTAGTAATATGAAACGGGTAATGGTCGCACTTATGGTCCTGCTGATGGCAGGGGTTATCGTTTCGTCGGGAGCATTCAGCATCCCGTCGTCTTTGTCCGGCCTGGGCATACCTTCGCTCGGCACATCTTCGCTCGGCACATCTTCGTATGGCTCCAGCGTGCCAACGAGCCTGGGCAGCTTCAGCACGCCGTCTTCCAGCATAGGCACGAGCGTGCCTTCAAGCAACTTAGCAGGTATCGACGCCGGCACAGAGCGCGTTCAATAACTGGGGCCTGAACGACATGGCGTTCTTCAGCCCGTCGAACCGCGCTTCTGCGCAGCCTGCGTCCGGGCTGCCGGGCTCGGACATAGAGCCTATACTAAACATGCTGTCGCAGATGCCGACGTCGGACCAGATGTCGCAGTACTATGGTGCAGGGAGCACTACAGCGACGGCCACTCCGACGCCAAATGCCACTGACACGTTCACAGAAGGATCGTCGACGATCCCTGATGACCAGATCATTTTCATCGAGATCTCCAGGAACACCATGCTGACCGACCCGACGAGCCAGGGCATCATTATCCCGAACGTCACAATGGGCTACCAGTTCAGCGACAGCAAAAAGCAGCTCGTCCTGAAGAGGAAGGCTGGCGTCGACATTAACACGTCTCCAGATTATCTTCGGCCTCTCGGACAGCGACGACGTCAATAACCGCTATGTCTTCGACTACGGCGTCGGGAGCAGCCCGGGCATAGACGTGCAGGTGCTCTTCCACGGCGCGGACGGCCGGGTCCGTATCAGCGTTAACGGCGTACAGAAGGACCTGAAGCCAGGGGAGAAGTACGAAGCTATCACCACCGAAGGCGCCACCAGGACTGTGCTGGACGTCACCAACTGGGGCCTCGTGCCAAAGGCGAATATCGAAGTGAAGGACACGATATAAACGGGGCGGAGCTCTCAAGCTCCGCTTCAGATGCCCGACAGGACGAGGGCTGCCAGCGGCGGCACAACGATGATCAGGGCGATCAGCCCGATCACGCCAAGCGCAGCATTCCTCAGATCCCTGTCCGCAGGTCTCTTTTTCTTGATGATCGCACGACAGGTGATAGCCCCGACGGACGTCGCTATAGCCCCGATCAGCGCGATAGTGACCAGCGGCACGAGAAATGTCGCAGCCGCATAAGAGAGCCCCGCAGGGTGTGCCCCGTCGAACCCGAGGTGTATCATCGTGCCCTCGTAGACCAGCGTAGAAACGAGCAGTAAAAGGTATGTGGCCGTGCCCATGGCTGCGCCGGCGATCATGTCGCCGATGAGCAGGTGCCCGATGTCGCTCTTGAACCACATGATCACTGCATAGAGGGCTCCGGCAGCCAGCGCAATGACGATGAAGATCGCGATGGACTGGACGTCGAAGGCTCCGGCCGACCAGGCGGTCGTACTGGCAACGGTCTGCCACATGAGCTCGATGGCGAGAAAGATCGCGACGGCCAGCAGGCCCAGCGTAAGCCCGAACGCGATAGTCCTGTAATACAGACGGAAAAGGCTACCCGTCTCCCCAGGATGCATCTGCCACAATGATACCCCTGTAACGAATAGACAACGTCTGACAGCAAAAGGCTTTCGAAAACCACAAATTGCCAGCCTGTCTAATGCCACGCGCGCAGCACCCGCGCAGGAGATACGCCCAAACGTTTTTCATTGATACATTGTCCTGGCGTTCCGGTATGCAATGCATTGACAAGGGCTGCGTCGCTGTTGTTGTAAATGCAATGCGCCTCCTGTCAGCTCGCCAAGGGCGTCAGGTAGCAGGAGCGCCAAGACTAATTAAAATTAACAAACCTTATGGAAGAAAAAAGTTATAAAGACTATGTTTCAGTCTTGTATCGCGGTATCTAATATTTGCGCTCGTCGACAAGCCGCCGGGTCTTCTTTTCCTGCCGGGGCAGCGTGCCGACGGGGACCAGCTCCAGTTCCGGCTTCAGGCCCATGAGCGTCGAAGTCAGCTCACGGGTGAGACTGGCAACCATCTCCCTGGTGGGCTTATCCGTCTCGACGCGGATCACCAGCGAATCCATCGAGCCTGACGAGCCACTTCTCGCATGGGCGTACCACTCGTTGTTGATGTCCGGGTGCTTCATGAGCACGGACTCGATCTGGCCCGGGAACACGTTCACGCCGCGAACAATGACCATGTCGTCCGTCCGTCCATGGACGCGGTCGATAATCCTGTGGGTCATCCCGCAGGAGCACTCACCGAGCAGCTTGCTCAGGTCTCTCGTCTTATAGCGTATCAGCGGCATGCCTTCCTTGGTCAGCGGCGTGAGCACGATCTCGCCCCGCTCCCCTTCGTCGCACTGCTCTCCGCGCTTATCGAGGATTTCGAGGATGAAGTGGTCTTCCCAGATATGGATGCCGTGGTGCTCTTTACAGTCCAGGCCGATGCCGGGCCCGAACATCTCGGAGAGGCCGTAGATGTCGAACGCGTCGAAACCGAAGGTGCCCTCGATCTGCTTGCGCATGGCGTCAGACCAGTGCTCGGCACCGAAAATGCCCACGCGCAGGCCGAGCTCTTTCGGGTCGATGCCCATGTCCCGGCAGACCTCGGAGATGCGAAGCGAATACGTGACGGTGCCGCCCAGCACCGTCGTGCCGAAGTCCTTCATCATCTCGATCTGCTTGCGAGTGTCGCCCGGACCGATGGGGATGACCATGCAGCCCAGCTCTTCGCCGCCATAGTGGAAGCCCAGCCCTCCGGTGAACAGCCCGTAGCCCGGGGTGACCTGGAACACGTCGTCGCGGGTAACGCCCGCGAGCCTCAGGCAGCGGGCGAACATCTGCGCCCAGGTGTGGACGTCGTTCTTCGTGTAGTAGACGACAGTCGGCTTGCCCGTGGTACCGGACGACGCGTGCATGCGCACGATTTCGTTGCGCGGCACGGAGAGGAGACCGTAAGGATAATTGTCCCGGAGGTCGGCCTTGTCGGTGGTCGGCAGTTTGCTGATGTCCGAGAGGCTCCTGATGTCCTCCGGCCTGACGCCCAGCTCGTCGAACTTCCGCCGGTAGAAAGCATTGTTCTCGTACACCCTCTTAGCTACTGCTTTGAGTCGTTTAAGCTGCAGCTGCTCGAGGTCTTTCCTGGGCATGAATAAATCGTCAGGACGATCTGAAGACACCGGTTTGTATGCGCTCACCTAAGGCCTCCAATGTATATATTTGTACATAGCTGTATATGTATATCTATTAATATCTTTCGAGCCAAAGACGCGAAGGTACAAATAAATAGCTCGCTATCATGGCCCGGACATTCTCCGTGCCTTCATCACCTGTGTCTTTATGGGCTAAAAAGATTGTTCTCCGGGTGATGCGCAAGCTTAAAAGCCGGGAGTGCATGATGATAAAGTATGAAGATACTGGCCATTGAGCACGAGCTGCCCGGCGCCAGCACAGAGTCCTTCAAGCCTTTCATGAAGGCCGAGGCGATGCGGGCGTGGGAGCTCCACCAGTCAGGCGTTATACGCGAGATGTACTTTCGCCAGGACCGCAACGAGGCTGTCCTGATCCTGGAAGCGTCGTCGGTCGGCGAGGCGAAAAATGCGCTCGAGACGCTGCCGCTGGTGCAGGCCGGGCTGATCTCGTTCGAGCTGATACCGCTCAAGGCATATCCCGGCTTTGCGCGACTGTTCGGGTAGGCGAAAGGCGCCAGGTAGCCATTATTAATGAAAACGAGGATTTCACATGGGAAATATAACACCGGATGATATGCGGGGATTAGCCCATGATATCGGCATGACCCGGGAGGATGCATCGAATCACGTGCAGATCGATATCGGGAAATACCATTGCAAGCGTTGCGGGGCATGCTGCAGGCACCAGGACGGCATCGTCATATCGCTCAACGACGCGCATCTCATAGCCCGGCGGCTTCGCGTTACGCTGAAACGCTTCGTCCGCAGGTACTGCCAGGAAACCATTGTCTTCGACGTCTTCGGTCATGGCCCCTTCAAAGGCATCGCGATCAAGACCAAGAAAGGTGTTTGCCCGTTCTATTCCGGCAGGGACGGGTGTACCGTGAACGACGCGAAACCCCTGGTCTGCCGCCTCTACCCGTTCAACACGATTCATGTGACCCGGGCCAGCATCATGAAGATGCAGCGCCGGAAAGACGGTGACGCGTTCGACGGATGCTTCGTCTTCGGTCTGGATAACGCGGGTATCGTGTCTCCCGATTTTAATGAGCTAGCGGCATACTGCATCCAGATGGAGACCACGCGAGAGTATTACCGCCTGTACGGCGACCGGTGGCAGGAGGACATGGCGAAAAACGCCATCGCAGCGGGCGCACGGCTGTCGGGCGACGAAAAGAGCGTCGGCATGTACGCAGGCCAGCTTCGTGCGGCCTTCGACGAGCTGGACCGGATGAACGGGGAAATCTTGCTGGAAACGTTCGCGGACGGGAAATAAAAAAAGTGGCCTGCCCTATAGCTTTTCGGCCACCATCGCGACCAGGTTGAACTCTTTCCAGCCGCCAGCATCCATCATGCCGATGTCCTTGCGGGCAAACTCATGGTCGCACGTCAGCCAGTCCTGCCATGCTTCTTTGAAGCATTTCATCTCTTTGCATTCTTTGAAGCTGATCGCTGTCGATGCTTTCCATAAGTCCTGCCACCACCCGCGCGAGCGGATCGTGTTCCTTACTTCTTCGATCCAGTAAGGAGCCAGCCCGGCGGGGACCTCTGCGGCAAACTCTTTTTTCAGCCCGGGCACCGCAACCGCTATCTGTCCGCCCTTTTTAACGAGCGGGGCGAAGTGCTTTTCCAGGTAGTCCGGCTCGATGCCGAAGTAGTGGTATGCGTCGACACTGACGGCGGCATCGAAAAACTCCTGCGCAAACGGGAGGTCGTGGGCTTCGGCATGGATAGGGATGATTTTATCTTCCACGCCCATCGCCTTGAACCGCTCGTAATTCTCCGACGCGCTGATCCATAGGTCGGTGGCATAGACTGTTACGCCGAATTCCTTTGCCAGGTATATCGAGGTCAGCCCTTTCCCGCAGCCGAGGTCGAGGACACGCATGCCCTTTTCCAGCTTCAGCGACTTCGCCAGCTCGTCGGCTCATCCTGATCGAAGCGTTCGGGCCCATCATGTTCTCTTTGACAAAAGCAGTATCGAATTTATTGCTTCGTAGCGTCATAAAAATCACTCTGTGCGAGACAGGGCATCTACCTGCATGGTACCCTGCCCGCAATCCTTTTACGCAGAATGCATTACTTGCTCTTGAACTTTGCGAGCAGCCGCCCGTAGAACGCCTTCTGGTCGCCCGCCGACGAACGGGTGAGCCGCTCGACGATCAGCTCGGGCGTGCTCTTCGCAAGGTAATTGTAGCGGGGTGTACGGTCGACGATCAGGTTCAGGTTCGCGTCCAGGCCTTTCGCCTCGATGCCGTCAACTCTGATCTGGCACTTCGTATTAGCCATGATCTGCTCTGCGAGGTGGCTCACGAACACAGCTTCGCTGCCGTCGTTCTCGTAGAGCGCTTCCAGGATGCCAGCGATGATACGCGCGGATGCGCCCGGCTCAGTGATCGACTCCAGCTCGTCCACCAGCACCAGCTTGGAGCCTGGCGAGACCACGCGGGAGAAGTCACGTATGGTTGTCTCAAACGCGCCTGCCGTTAGCGTTCCTTTGGACTTGCTGTAGTATAGCAGCGCATCGATCAGCCCGATATCAGCCGCCTCTGCAGGCACCGGGAAGCCCATGTGCGCCAGGATGGCGATCTGTGCCAGCATGTCCAGCATCGTGGTCTTGCCGCCCGAGTTGACGCCGCTCAGCAACACGATACGCTCGCCTTTTGCCTCGCCGTTCTTCACGCCGACACTGTACGAGACCGGCTCAGCCTTCTTCTGCAGGAAGATGTTGCGTCCGCCGGATATGTTGATGCCGGACTTCGCCAGCTTCGGCATCCGCAGCCCGTAGTCGGCGGCGAACAGGCCGATGGCGAAGTACATGTCGAACTCCAGCGTGTCGCGGATCATGTCCCTGCAGGCTGGTTCGTACTTCGCCAGCTTCTTCGCGCTGGCACGCTTGTTCTCCAGCACCCGGCCGGTCAGGGCCCTGTTCACGGCGTTGCGGAAGTTCTCGACGGCCCGGTGGTTGATCTCGATGGGGTATACGATCTCGTCATTGAACATGACGTCCACATGCTGCATCTCGAAGGGCTTGAGGGACAGCTGGTCCTTCAGGCTCTCTTTTGCCGACAAGACCACTTCGGAGTAAGCTTTCGACACTTCCTTCTCCAGCATGTTCTTCAGCCCGGCATCCTGTCCGGTCCCGAACATGCCCAGCAGCTGTGAGCCCTTTAGCGTGACCGTGCTCTTTTCCATGCGCTCCTGCAGGTCTGTGTTCGCCTTTTTCAACGTCGCCTGCAGCGTCACGTTGAACTTCGCCAGAACATTTTTCAAACGGTCAAGCTCGGCGTCCACGCCTGCAGCCAGCTCGCCATCCGGGCTGATGCGGGCCAGCTCGGAAGACAGCTCTGCTGTCTTTGCCTCGTCCATGTACTGGCAAAATGTCGGCGACTCCGCGCGGACAATAAGTATGGTCTCCAGCGCGGCCTCGAGCGGCTCTTTGTTTGTCGCGAAGAACCCGATAGTCACTTCGGGCACCAGCCACCACAGGTCGCCGGGATTGTCGACGAACTCTAAGCTTAGCTCTTCGGGGTAGTCGCCGCCCGAGTATTTCTGGCCGACTACCAGCGCCTGCGCATAGCCTTTCGCCATGTCCACGAGGTCGTGGACGTTATCGATGAGGTGGACGTCGAGGTATTTGTCGATGCCGCCTTTCACGATGGTCTCGTAGTCTTTCTTATTGTCGGCGAGAATGACACGGTCCCGGGATTTCTGCACGCCGGACGGTTTCTTCAGGTACCGCAGCTTCTTTAAAGCCTGCTCGAGAGAATGGTTATCCGACAGCTTTCCCGCAAGGCCGATGTACTCTCCCAGGCTGGCCTGTGTGGCTTTGATATGAGCGATCTTCGACGATGGATAGGGGATATACGTG
The DNA here is from genome assembly GCA_963792125.1 of uncultured Methanocellaceae archaeon. Classification (GTDB taxonomy): domain Archaea; phylum Halobacteriota; class Methanocellia; order Methanocellales; family Methanocellaceae; genus Methanocella_A. Next base: position 38,977 of record CAWBVA010000006.1, on the reverse strand, counting down.
CTGAGCTTGGCCCGGGAATACTGGGTATGAGAATAAGAGCGAATCAGGCCGATGACTTTATCGTAGACGTTCATAGCCTCCGGCGTCTGCAGGAAGTCCTCGATGGAGACGCCGTCCTGGTGCGCGATCGCCTGGTGAATGATGGACACGGCGTACTTTTCGCTGATCCCGGGCACTTCCGCAAGGCTCGCCACGTCACGCTGGCGCAACACTTCCATGGCCACCTGCTCGGAGCCAAAATGGTCGATCAGCTTTACAGCTATCTTCTCTCCGATACCCGGAAAAGCGGTTAGTTCGCTCACGTGCATTATTTACCCCGCATAAATATTAACCCTTGAGCCAAGCATGATGAAAGTAATCTCCCGGAGGGCACGGAGGGCACAAAGTCCACAGAGGCCGCTGCGGGATTAAAGACTAATAATTTATAAAGACTTTGTGTCTCCGTGCCCAATGTGCCCTCTGTGGCTGTAAAAGAAAAAAGCTGACAGGGGGGCTTTAGTGAGCCCCGCCTGCCTGCTGTGTGTAATAGACTTCTTCAGACGGCTGGATGACGACAAAGCCCTCGCCGGTATAGACCGACTGGATGGATTCGCCGCTGCCCCGGCCGATGAGCGTCTTGAAATTAATGTCCGTCCGCAGCTCAGGCGTAAGGTTACCGGACCATGCGACCGTAGCGTTCGGATCGGTGATGACCGGCTGTCCCTTTGTCACCCGGAGCGTGACCGGCTCGCCGTAGGTCGTGATCGCGACCATGCCAGTACCTTCCAGCTTCACGTTGAACAGGCCGCCCGCCAGCATCGAGGACATGCGCCGCATCATCTTGATGTCCCATTTCACGGACTGCTCGAACGCAAGCACGTCGTTGCCATTGACGTAGATGGACTCATTCTGCAGGTTGATGATGGCTATGCGTTTGCCGCTGTCGGCCACATACAGCTTGCCTGTCCCGGTGGCTTTCGAGAGGTGAACGCCCTCTCCGGTAAGCGCTTTCTTGAAGAACTTGTCGATGCCCGCTTCCATCATCCCTTCCCGCTCGAAGCGCATGGCTCCCGTGTAGGCGACCATGGAACCGATCTTGATCCATACCATGCCGTTCAGGTTAATCTCGAGCAGCTTGTGGTTCTCCAGCTCGAACATCCCTTCGCCCTTGTCCTTCTGGGCGGTCTGCTGTATGAATTCGTCCAGCGAATACCTTGGCATATTACACACCGGCCATATCACTGTACCCTGATACAATAAGCATTACGGTTTCGACCCCAGGGCGGTAAAATATTTATCCCGCATTCGTGAATATATATCAGGAGAAATTTATGGGCAAGAAGGTTTTTACCGCAGCGCAGGCGAAGAAGATCGGCGAGCAGCTTGGCATCAAGTGGGATAAATATGATATCGAGCAGTTCCGCCGCGGCATGGACGTGGAGCTGGAGCACGGCAAGGTGGACTCCCACACCAACGTTACCAACGACGATCCGCTGATCACAGGCAAGATCGCGTTAGCGCATTTAAATGAGTTCCCGGACTACTACACCCGGCTGGACAAAATGGAGAAAGAAGCCGACAAGTTCTGGGGCAAGGAAGACTAAATACTTTTTTCATTCAGCACCCATGCATATGCATGGGCGGTTACGCGCGCGTGCGGGCGTGTGCCAGACAGGCGACGATTAGTCCAGCCATTTCGCGTCGGCTAATGCCTGACCAGCCTAGTCATTCGCTGTCTACAGGTTCTGGCGTTAGTCCTTTGTGCATGTTGTATACGCTGATAAGGCATTCAACACAGAGTACACAAAGACGTCACGGGTTCACAGAGTTTGTATTTATAGAGACTAGTGATCCGTTTCTTTACTCTGTGTCCGTGTACCTGCTAAACAAGTTAGTATATGCCTTATATGCGTTAGCTTTCCGGTATGCGGTTAAACTGCATTTTCCGTGCGCATGTGCGCCAGGATATTAAGTGCCGCACTCTTATCCAGCGGCGCGTTCTTGTTCCCGCACTTGGGCGAGTAGATGCAGGCCGGGCATCCGGCTTCGCATTCGCAGTCCCGGATTAGCTCAAGCGTAGCCTGGGTCAGCTCCGGGAAGATCTGGTAGCACTTTTCCGAGATGCCGATGCCGCCCTCGTAGCCGTCGTAAATGAAGATGGTCGGGACGCCGGTGTCCGGGTGCAGCGGTGTCGAAAGGCCGCCGAGGTCCCAGCGGTCGCACATCGCGTAGACCGGTGCCATGGCGATCATCCCGTGCTCGACCGCGTGGATGCCGCCGTTGAAATCGCCGCCGGCTGCAAGCATCTTTTCCTGGAACTCCGGCGACAGCGTGAACCAGACCGCGACAGACTCGAACTTCTGGGGCGGCAGGTCCAGCGGGTAGTACCCGACCAGCTTTTCGAACCGCTTTACGGCATACTCGTAATATTGCTCGGTGACAGTGACTTCGCCGAGACATACTGTAATGCCGTTTACTGTCTTCCGGGCCGTCTCCGACTTGATCGAGACGTCCGAAAGCTTCAGTGCCTGCGTATAATAGTCCACGTCCTGCCGTTTCGCCTTCGCGATGCCCAGGCCCAGGTCGAGTTCCTCGATCAGGAACGTCTCGCCCATGTGGAGCAGCACCGCGCCCTCGTGTGCCTCCGAGCAGGCCCGGGCTGTATCCATGGTCTCGATGACATGGCCGTCGCAGAGAACGTTCACAGACTTGCCTGAGATGCTCTCCAGGCTGACGATCTCCGACGGCGTCTTGGTGCCGCCGTAGACATAGCCTCTTGGCGTCTTCCGCAGCAGCCCTGTCGCTGCCATGGTCTCCACTATCTCTGAGACGTCGCCGAAGTATGCGTAGTCATTGACGGTGACCGGCAATTCCGCCGATGCACACATGATGTGGCCCATGAGGATGTACGGGTTGCGCAGGTCGACGATAGCCTGTTCGTTCTTCCGCCGAAGAACTGGCCCGGGTGCTTCATGTAGAACTGGTCTATGGGGTCGTCGAACGCGACCAGTGTGACCAGCGCATCGTCCCGGCCCCTGCCTGCACGGCCTGCCTGTTGCCAGGTGGAAATCCTGGTGCCGGGATAGCCGGAAATGATGACCGAGTCCAGCGAGCCGATGTCGATGCCCACCTCCAGCGCGTTGGTCGACGTGACAGCCCGGAGTCGGCCGGACTTGAGGTCGTCCTCGATCTGGCGGCGGTCCTCGGGCATGTAGCCGGCACGGTAGGGCATGATCTCTTTACGGTGGGCGCCATTGCCTCTTTCCCGGGCCCACATGCTCACCAGCTCGGCCATGCGTCGCGACTTCGTAAAGCAAAGCGTCTGCAGGCCGTAGTCGAGCTGCCTCTCGATAAGCGCGGCCGTCTCCTGGTGCGTGGATGTCCGCTGCCCGGCCAGCACCGGCGGGTTCCAGAAGAGGAAGTGCTTCTGGCCGCGGCCGGAGCCGTCCCGTGACACTACAGTGAAATCCTTGCCCGTCAGCTTCTTCGACAGCTCCTCCGGGTTGGAGACCGTCGCCGAGGACAGGATGAACTGCGGGTCTGCGCCATAGCGCTTCAACACACGTAGCAGCCGCCTGATCAGCATGGAGACATTGGAACCGAACACTCCGCGGTACGTGTGCGCTTCGTCGATGACCACGTACTTCAGCCCGGAAAAGAACCGGCGCCAGCGGTCATTCCACGCCAGGTAGCGGTGTATGGCGTAAGGGTTGCTGACAATGATCCTCGACGTGTCCCTGATCGTCGCCCTGGAAGACTGCGGGGTGTCGCCGTCATAGGCTGCAGGCATCGCCTTAGTGCCCAGCGCTGTGTCCATTTGACGCAACGTCTTAAGCTGGTCGTTCGCCAGCGCTTTTAGCGGATAAAGGTAAAGTGCCGTAGCTTTTTTGTCCCGGAGCATGGCCTCGAAGACCGGCACATTGAACGCCATTGTCTTCCCGGATGCAGTCGGGGTGCAGATGATCACGTTATTGCCGTCAAGCGCGAGGTCGATGGCCTTCGCCTGGTGGGAATAAAGGCGGACCCCGGCATCGTCGAGGTAGCCTCGCATCTTCTCGTGCAAAATGTGGTTGACGTCGTCATACTCGGGCTCCCGGGCGTCGATCTCTTCATGATGGACGATCTGGCCTTCGTAATTGTCTGACGACCTGATATCCCGGATATACTCATCAATGACTGACATTGCCGTGCTCTTCCTCGCAAAGCTTCCCGAACAGCTTCGCGAGTGTGATCATATCTTTCCTGTTGTGCTCGACGACCGGCACCAGCGGCCCGGGGTTGCCCGTATCCAGATAGGACTCGTAGAACTCCGGCACCATGGCGCCCGGCACATCATCTGCCCTGTCTTCGCCGAATAAATGCTTTTCGATGGTCAGCAGGCGCGCATCGGGCAACGTCTCCCGGAAGACGCGCCTCGCGAAGTGCAGCATGTCGAAGTGTGTGTTGTCGATCACGCCCGGCATGTCGTAGTACCACCGCCGCTGGTTGACATAGGGTACGTCGAAGGAACGGCCGTTATATGACATGATCGGCCGGTCGGCAAGCAGCTCGCAGAACGCCTCGATGGCCGCAGGCTCCTCGTCGATGTCCCGTGCCAGGAACTGCCGCGTAGTGATTTTGCCGTCTTCTATGAATGCCGCGCCGAAGAGGAAGATCGGCCGGGAGAACAGCCCCATCGTCTCGATATCGATGACGGCCAGCCTCTTCGCATCGGCAAAAGCCGTCGTATAAAGGTTCAGCGTGTGCGATTTCGGCAGCCAGTGCCACAGTTCCTCCTGGATGAGCCGGGCGTCGCAAGTATCGACCAGATCAATGAGCTTCCGGGCCTTGTGCTGCCACGTGGGGTGATCGAGCAGGTCCTCGATGCTCGCATATCCGTCGGCCCGTAGCCTGGCCTCCTTCTCCTGGCCTATGCCCCGCAGCAGCCTCAGGCTCGACAGCAGCGCCTTCCGCGCGGACTCACGCTCGATGGGACAAAGACAAAAATTATCCGAATTTTCAATGCAATAGCACTCGCCGGAACCATTCGAGACCGGCACACCGGGGATGGCATCTTCAAGGGACTTGCCTTCATAAAGGCCTGTGTACTTCTTCCTGACCTTCAGCGCTTCCCGGAACTCGCCGCCGTAGAGCCAGTCGGGCGTCATGCCCTCGTCTTCCGGGGCGTCCTCCAGGACTTCGTATTCCTGCCATGCGCCTTCCCTGGCCTTCAGCCTGCCGGCAATCGCGTCCAGCCTTTCCGTACGCTAACCTCATTAGTCTAACATCCCACCCTGTTTTATAGCTTTTCTCATGAGTGTCGTGAAAATAACCGTATAGGGTGATTAGAAATCAGGCCCAGAAAGGCAAGATGTGACCTGCGACGAAGATCGAGGTGCTTCCTGTGACAACTAAACTGACTGACTGGTCAGTCATGTGATACAGGTTGCTGGCGTGTCTGGCGGTCGCGCGCGTGCGTGTACGGGCAAATTAAGGTATATCAATTGAAAGCCTGGCTATCGCTTGTTTACGAGCGTTTTTAATGGGGTGCCATGCCAGGCATATCGTAGTTACCCCTTTGCATCTGCTATTTTAAATAGACGCCTTCGGTTGGCACGTGACCGAGAGCGATCAAGGGAAAGTTTAATATTGGAGATCGGACTACTATAGTTCGCGAAATCGCCGGGCCTGTGGTCTAGTCGGTTATGACGTCGCCTTGACATGGCGGAGGTCATGAGTTCGAATCTCATCAGGCCCACTAAAAGTTTTGAGGGGCTCCCGGGGGCTTTTTCAAAAGCCCCCTGGGTCTCGACACTAAACACATGTGCCGAAGGCACCATTTTAAAGATCGTTTTGGAGAGGTGCAAGGGGAACCTTTTTCCAAAAGGTTCCCCTGTACGCTTTTATAAACAAAATTTACTTACCATTTGAAGGTGCTCTCAGCTTTTACAATAGCCCCCTGATATCGCTACCTTTTTCTAAATAATTAATGATTCAAGACCAGTTTTTCCCGTACTGGATACGATACAACAGCTCCCTGTCGGCCCCGGACATCTTCGCGTCAGAACAGAATATGTATAAACAGGTCGGGCTGCGGAATTCTCTCGGTATGATACACCCGATGCCATCCCGCAGGAATCCCGTACGCTCATCGTAAAATGCAGCGATCTTTCGCAGGGTATCTTCGTCGATCACCCCGCCCTCTTTCTGCCAGTACCCGAATGCGCTCGCACAATGCATGCAGCAGCCGGTGGCGCCCAGGGCCAGGCCCTGGCAGATGCCGTCATGGAAATCGCAATCATAGTCGACGCTTTCGGTCTGCTTCGCCAGCTTCCGGTAAGTGTCGACATCGTAGCCACGCACGCGCATCGCTTCTTCAGGCACGACAGTGATGTTCCGTTCCCGCAGCAATTCTTTCAGCTTATCATAATCCATATCGTCGTCGCCCTGTTCATTCTTTGATTATCCGATCTCCATATCGGATCCGGGCAAGTAAAACCTTGTCATCGTCCGACATCATCAGATCAGAGCAATGGACGACCAGGCAGGTCGGGCTGCGCAGCTCTCGCGGTATTGTGCAGCCTTCGCCTTCCCGGAGGAACCCGTTTTTCTCGTCGTAGAACGGGACTATCTTCCTGACGGTGTCTTCGTCCAGCGTGTCGCCCTCTTTGCGCCAGTAGCCCAACGAGAGGGCACACCCCTGGTTCGTGCAACAGCCGTTGCCGCCCATGGCCCGGCCCTGGCAATTACCGTTGCTGAAATCGCAGTCGTAATCGATGCTTTCGGTCTGCTTCGCCAGCTCCGGAAGGTGTCTACATCGTGGCCCCGGATGCGTTTCGATTCTTTCGGCACTATCGTGATCTTCCACTGGCGCAATAGCTTCTCGAGCTCGTCATAACGCATTCTAATCGCTCCGCCTGCTCGTCTGGCAATTGATCATGGCGGTAAACCTATTAAAAAATTATCATCGGGTGATCTGCACGGGCTGGCCGAAAAAGTATAAATAATCAGTATCCCATAAAACGACACGAACGCCCTTTCGGCTTTATGCATTATAGTCCCGTGGGGTAGTGGTCAATCCTGCTGGACTTTGGATCCGGCGACACCGGTTCGAATCCGGTCGGGACTATAGCATAAAAAGGGATAGTCCTTCCATAATTTTAATGGCATGGTGGATTTTCCCTTTTAAAAGTTGTCGGAGAGATGCAAAGCGTAAGTAGATAAAAAAGAGATTTTTTCAATGTCAAATAGCTACGATGATTTTTCATCAGCGATAAATATAGCATGTTTAAAATTATCAATGATCTACCGGTCGGCCGATAAATTATAAATATCTTAATGCAATAGTGTTATCTACCGGTCGGTCGGTAGATAAAATTGCACTACGATCGATCGATAAAGGCTGGTAAACATCGCTGGAAACCACGAGCACGTAAAAATTGCACCTGATGCATCGAGCGAAGTGACGACGAAGGAACGTATATTGAGCGTCGCCATCGACCTGTTTGCCCGGAAGGGATTCGATGCCGTATCGTTACGCGAGATAGCGGAAGCGGCGGGCATCAGAAAGGCAACGCTGTACTACTACTTTACCTCCAAGGACCAGATGCTCGAGAATATTTTCGAGTATACTATGGAGCGGTGGGAAATGAGCAAGGTGGGGAAATGGTCAGATAGCAATGAAACTGAAAAGCAGATCGTCGCGATGGGGCTGGACGGGTTCATGGCCATGGCCAGCGGCGTATCCTCGAGTCGGATTAGCGACCCTCGTATGGAGAAGATCCTCAGGATCACTTTCATCGAGCTGTACCATAACGAGCAGTTGAAAAAGTTCATGCTTGCGTTCTTTGGCGCCGGACCGGAGTTCTTCGAGGCTGGCTTCGCCATCCTGATAAAGCATAAGCTCATCAAGCCTTGTATCCGAAGGTCCTGGCTCAGGAATACTTATCGTTTTACATGATGGCGCTCACCGATTATTTTCTCCTGCGGTACGGTAGTACGCCGAACTCATTTGTCCAGGAGTACGGCCCCCGTATGGAGGAGCACACAGCGTTCTTTACGAACGCGATAAGACCGTGAGAGATTAAGAATGGAAAATAAAGCAACAGCAAATGAAACAGGAGGAATTTAAAATGAATTGGTTTATGATCGTAGGATTAGTCATCGCAGGCATCATTTTATTCGTTGCGGTGGCAGCAATTGTCGCAGGCGTCCTCTTTTGCGGGGACATCATGAGCTATACGGCTCCTGGAAGCAAAACTTTAAGCCCGACCAAAGCATCTGTCGGCAAGGCGCTTGTCGTCATATAATCCCGGACTCTCCGGAGCCGCTAAGAGGCGCGGAAAAGATTGCCGGCGATCTTCAGTCAAAAGACATACCGTTTATCTGGCAGGAATAAAAAGTGCAGATGCGGCCAACATATCGGGCTATAACGTGATCATAGCTGGCGGGCCCATGTATTGGGGATTAGTCAGCAACTCGGTCGATGCATACCTGAAAGCGCTAAAACCGCAAAACGACGTGCGTTAGGTGTATTCGGGACGACCGGCTCACCGCAGTTTCACGACAGCGATATCGCGTCGTTCGGAAACAGGTCGCCGCGTGTCCGTGCAGTGACATGCTGATTAAAACCGCCGTCACGAAAACGATTCGCTCGGGCGATGCCGCTAATACCCACTGCGCTGATCTCATATCCGCAGTGCTGCAATAAGAAAGGAATCATTACCCGGGAGTGAAATAAGCAGACATTTTCTAAGATGATCTCGCCGTGAAGTCATCGACTGTCGTGGCCATCATGGCAGAACTTTAAGTAGAATAAAAAGGCAAACCGGCTCATGCAAGGCTGCCGCCGGTTATTAAAACAGCTTGACAGTGTAACTTGGTCAGGCCATCCTATGGAAATATTCTGAAAGAGGGGAAATGAAAATGAGTGAAATAGTAAAGGTAAAAAACAAAGGAAGACAGATGACCGTGCTCATGATGTCGATGTTCATATTCACGCTGGGCTTCGGCATCATCATACCGGTCATAGGATATTATACTAAAAGCATGGGTGCCGGTGCGCTCGAGCTGGGGCTGCTCATGGCTTCGATGTCAGCCATGCAGTTCCTGTTCGCTCCCCTGTGGGGCAGGATATGGGACGGGATGGGAAGAAAGCCGGTGTTGCTCGCGGGCTTGCTGGGATTCGCCCTCGCGTTCATCATGGTAGGCGTCTCGACGCAGCTCTGGATGCTTTTCGTCGCTCTAATCATAGGCGGCATTCTGACGGCCCGCATATGGCCTGCCGTACTCGCATACATCGCAGACATCACGACCCAGGAGCGGGGCAGTCTGATGGGGTATGCAGGCGCAGCTTCCGGGCTCGGAATAATCGCAGGGCCCGCAATCTCCAGCGTATTGACGACGTGGGGCATGACCGTGCCCTTCTTCACATCGGCTGCACTGGGCCTGGTAACGGCCATCGCCGGGTTCATGTTCCTCCCTGAGTCCCTCCGGCAGGATCGGATGACGGGCATGGAAAAGAAAATGCCCGTGCTATCGACGTTAAGGACGCCCCTGGGCCTGTTCTTCTTCCTCATGCTCTTCGCCACCTTCGCGTTAGCATGCATCGACACGACCTACGTCTACTTCATATCGGACCGGTTTGGCATGTCGGAGCTGCCGTCCGGGATGCCGTTCCTGGGCGGCCACCTGGTGCTAACGGGGCCTAATGTGCTCGGCATCATATTCACTGCCATGGGCTTGATCGCCGTCGTCAGCCAGCTTGCCGTGGGCAAGATGATGCAGAAGTACGGCGAGGAAAAGACCATCATCATTGGCTTCGGTGTCCTCTGCGCCGGGATGGCCCTCGTGATCATAACAGTAGACCTCGCCTCGCTGGTGCTCGTTACCTGCCTGATCGCCCTGGGTGGTAACCTGCTTAATCCTGCGATCAATACCCTGGTGTCGAAGAGGTCCCCGCAGGACCAGCAGGTGCCACAATGGGCTTTATCAGCCATTCAACAGCATAGGCAGGGTCCTAGGCCGTCGATGGGCGGCTTTGCCTACGTGATAAGCATGCTCCTGCCATACCTGGGGTCGGCAGTCATAGCACTCGCCAGCATGGCCATGGTGCGCTTCTGGGCTCCGGGTGGCACTGTGAAGCTGCCCGTACCGGAAAACAAACAATATGAGGTGATCTGAATGGAGAAAGTCAAGAGTACGACAAGGATGAGATCAAAAGCGCCGGTCCCAGGATCATGGCGCCGCTGTTCGTAGCGTTCGCCATCACGGTGTGGATAAGCTACTCTTACCGGCCGACGTTCAACTATCCGCTGGTGCCCGCCGAATGGACGCTGGCGGTCGGCCATTGTTCCTCCTGGTCGGGGTGCCGTTCTGGCTCCTGTCGACCGGGATGTTTCTGGCGGCCTATTTCAGGGGCAGGCTGGTCACGCGGGACCCTTCGCCGTCATGCCGAACCCCATATACAGCAGCTCGATCGTCTTCGTCATCCCGGGCATCTCGCTGGTGCTCAACTGGTGGCCCGTCCTGCTGACGTCTGTCGTCATGTACGTCGCCCAGCGGATGTTCATCCACGCGGAAGACAACGCCCTGCGGGAGAAGTTCGGCAGGCAATATGAAGAATACCGGAAGAAGGTACTGATCAATTTCTTATGATCTGAGACGTTAAAGGAGGAATTTCAATGGATTGGTTAATGATCACAGGATTGGTCATCGCAGGCATCGTTTTGATCTTTGCGGTGTAATTGCCGCGGGGTTATTCGCGTTTAAGGACCTTCTGAGCTATATGGCCACAGGCAGCGAGACTTTAGCCCGCCGGTGCATCCGCCGGCCAGGCGCTGGTCGTCTATGATCCGGGAGTCTCCGGGGCCGCTAAGAAAGCGGCGGTTATAATCGCTAACGATCTGCAATCAAAAGGATATACGGTTAATCTGACGGGTGTCAGGAGTGCGACCGCCATGAGCGTGTCTGGTTACGACGTCATCGTCGTCGATGGCCCCGTATATGGAGATAAGCTTGGCAGCTCGGTGCAGACTTACCTGCAGAACCTCAACGCTTCGCAGAAGGCAAAAATCGGAGTTTTCGCAACAGGCACCGTGGCGCCTAAAAGCAACGATCCTGCATACTTGATTAAGTTCGTTACCAATCTCCCCGAAAACAGCCCTGTTAAGGTCAAGGCGGCCGGGAAGCTGGTCACGGACATGAACGGCAACGCTGTCAATAAAACGAGCGGTCACGTCGATAAACAATGTAGTGAATTCGTATCTGAGCTCCTGCTATAGGATAGGATGAGCATGAGCTGGTTATACACGTTTAAGCCGCAGAAGGACCGGGCCCTGGATTCGGCTAGCCGTTTCCTGCTGGCGGCGGGAGTGACGCCGAACATGGTCACGGCGACCGGTCTGCTCCTGTCCGTGATCGGCGGGCTACTTGCCGCATCAGGCCATCTGTACGCAGGCATTTTCTTTTTTATTATCGGCGCCTGCCTGGATGCCGTGGACGGCTCGTTCGCGAGGGCCTGCGGGCTCTGCACCGGGTTCGGCCGGTATTTCGACAGTATCTGCGACCGGCTTTCCGAGCTGGTATTGATAACGGGTGCGGTCATCGGGGGCGTCTCTTCCTCCGCCTTTGCCGTCATTGCAGGCTCTTTGTTGCTACTGGCATCGAGGATTTACAATCACAGGAAGGGCCTCAACTCGAACGCCGCCATGTTCGGCAGGCCGGAAAGGCTGGCACTTCTAATCGCCGGCCTGCTATCCCCTGCACCATACAATACGACACTATTCCTGGTGGCCGGTTTACTGTGCCTGATCTCATCCGGACAAATCCTGGCTTCCTGTATAAGGAAGAATAATCGCTTGATATCGTAAAGCACTGTATGTACTGGCGATGCTGGCGTCCGCCCTGTGGAACACCGGGCAGGACTCATTAGGAGCCATCTTGTTTTTATGTTCGGTCCACTTTCGGTGTTTAACTTGTGCCTTGTTTAATTGTTCGGTCCGCTTCTGCTGTTTAACCTGTTCCTTTCTGACTTTAAGATATGAATTGATTTCCATGTACATTTCACCGACATTTTTCAACTCTTCCTTGATTTTTTCCAGGTCGAACTGTTCATTTTCGTTCACTCGGTGGTTATAGATAGAGATCGTATCCTGAACATTTTCACAACGATCCCCCATCTGGTTGGCGCACCGGGCTATTTCTCCGTCTATGTATTGAAGCGGGTCTTTTTCATCAACCAGTCTTTCTTTGATCTGTTGTACGGTTATCATAACAATCCATCAGGCCTTTTCATCTTGTTCAGTTTCTGCATGCACTTCAATAACCGATAATCTTTCTACTCTTTGACCTGGAGAGCCCATGCTAAGGGTCAGCGAATTAAAAACAATAAAAATGTCAGGCTGGCTATATTAAAGCCAGGCCTTCTAACTCGCGGACAATCCTTTCCACGGCTTCTTCGGCGTCACTGGGCTTCTTGCCGCCGGTGACGACCAGCTTGCCGCTGCCGAATAACAGCACGACGACCTTAGGCTTGTCGATCCTGTATACTAAACCGGGGAACTGCTCCGGCTCGTACTCGATATTCTCCAATCCTAACCCGATGGCTATGGCGTTAAGGTTGAGCACCGAGGCGAGGTCTGCGGATGCGACAATGTTCTGGACGGTGATCTCGGGTGTGCCTGCGACCTTGATACCTACCTCTCCCATCTTCTTAAAGAGCTTTTTCAAGCCCAGTCTCACGTCATCGATGCTCTTCGCACCGGTACAGACGATCTTGCCACTCCTGAAGATCAGCGCAGCGGTCTTCGGGTCCTTTGTCCGGTACACCAGTCCGGGGAACTGCTCAGGATCGTAGTCGGCACCTTCCATGGCCAGGGTCAGGTTCTTAAGGTCGATCTCCTGCCCAATCGCGGTTGATGCGACGACGTTTTCGATCTTGATCGTCTTTCTTGCTTCGTCAGCTTTACTCAAAACTAAGCCTCACAGAATCTTAACGTATTAAAACGAGTATTTATAGTATATAAGCTATTTGTCGCACCTGAACTTTGTTACATTTTTCAGCTACGAAAACTGGTATAAAGGTTTTTCGATCAGAAGCACAGTCTAATTACTTCTGCCATATTCATATCATCGGCAAGCATTACCATCATTGTCTCATGGAAATAATGAATTTCAATGAATATTTCATTAAAAGGAAATAAATTTTTTAGATAATCCCCGGTTTAACAGGTGTTTGATCTGCTATCGCTCTTGCCCTCGTCAGATGACATTATGACACGCATGCAGGGCAATTTGCAGGCTTTTACAGAGTTCAAGTACGATGCCCCGCCCTGCTGTCGCAAGGATACCTGTGCCCCGGCCTCGCGCGCGCGAGTGTACAAATTCCTGGCTGTGCTTAATGGTACTCAGGACGCGGTTAAAAGGCCCCATAGAACTCTAATATGAAAATGGTTATCTTCATGTAATGGCTATGAAAATCGGGCTTTATTAAGGCTATGCGTCCCTTGTCATGCCCGCCAAGGGCGCCAGGGCTTTTTCACGAATAGACATCGTAGCTAAATACAATAAATTTTCATGGGACGCAGAGGAGCACGCAGTAGTCCCGATAGTGCGTAAACGATAATAGCTGCCCTACGTCGTCTTCTTTTCTTTTTTTTGGTGTGCGTCTCTCTTGTTTTCGTGGTCTTTTGTTTTTTCGTGCCGCTCGTGCCTTCGGGTTTTTCGCTGTTTTCTTTCCTGTTTTCTTTGCGGCACGTCGGCGGTTTTTTCACGTTGACGTGTTCGTTCGCCAGGGTGCATACATGCCTTCTTCTCCTTTCTGTACGCGGGCTTACTGCTGGTCTTGCTTGTAACTCGTTTTTCTTTTAAACGGTTCTCGATATCCAGCGTATCTTGTAGACTGCTAAGAGCATGTCAGATTCATTGTCCGGAACAGCGATGTGAGTAGTAGCTGGGTACTCGTAGTCTCGTCCCTCCAGGAAATGCACGTCAACCTGTTTTCTCCTCCGCCTGCTTCGCATCTTTTCTCACTCGTTCCCCGCTGCGCTCTCTGTACAGTCGTCCTCTTGTCCGTCTGTACACGGACAATGTCTCCCGCCCACATCTCACGGTGTCACACTCTACACTGCCAAACCGTCCATTAACACCATGTCGTGCACTTGATCCCTGACGAGCCCTGACGATGTCGCCCGTCTTCTCCCTTCAGGCCTCACCTCGAGTGTGAACATGCTTCTTACGACCGCGCCCACACGCTCCTGACACTCCGTTTCTCGCTCCTTCACACTTTGATCGTCCGCCCTCCCACCCCACCACTCATCCAACAACACCGCTACGTCTCCCTGCCCACTCCCCGCGTTCACTCGCATCATCATTACCACGCCGCCACCACAACTACTTCACTTTCACACACTACCCCCCACTCGTTTCCCACCTCTCCTAACAATGCTAACTGCGCAAACGCTTACTCTCTACCACTCACATACCACCCACACGTTTTTACTTCTCACCCTACCCAGCGCTGATAAGCCTTCCTACTTCTACCAGCCCTTACAACACCACTACAATCACCCACCACACCATCTACTAACCTGAGTTCTCTGCGGCCTTTAACTGTTCCCGGCGTTCCGTCACGCATCGTAGAAAAACCGCACAATCTGCATCTTCTTATACCTGGCCAGGGCACCGGTGATCAGCAGACTCCTGGCTTTCTGGCGCTACTGGCAAGTATGACCGGGTCGCATTGCCTTAACAAGGCTTAAAAATGGCGGATTTACCACACGTATTCGATTCTATTGACAACGCCGTCAGGCGGCTGCCAGTAGCTGTAGACCGCCCATTTGCGCCCTTCACTATCCCATATGGTATCAAATCTTTCATTTAAGACTCTCATCTCATTGTTCAGGCGTGTGCGATCGGCGTCGAGTCTGGCTTTCCATCCGTCGAGCTGTCCCTCGTTGGTAGGGGCCGGCGGAATTTTGGCAATGTTCGTGTCATACCACTTAGAATAAGCCTCGTAGTCGTGGTCGCTCAGGTACTGGTTATACTTAGCTCTCTCTTCCGCGTTGAACTGGTTTATAGCGGCGTTGTGAGCGGCCATCTTCGAGTTGAACTCGTTGAGCACTGAGGTATAACCATCTACATCGGCATCATACAGGCCAACCGCCCGGTTATGGATCTCAACGTCGTTCTCGTACTGGTAAAACAGGTCATAGAATTCCTCGATCATCTTCATCTTTTCGGCATAGTAGGAATAATCGAGGTGTCCGTCGACCTGCGACAGGTTCAGCTCTCCGAGGGATTTGCCTTCCGATAAGTAAACGACTGCATCGGTCTGGAACCTGGCCAGGCTGCTCTCTTTCTGTGACGCGCTGAGCCCCGTGTCGTCTATCAGTACGATGCCTTTGTCGGTGGTGGGAAACGCATTTACCGCATGTCCGACCGGCTGGCCGTCGAAAGAGACTTTGACCAGGCCGCATTTGATTCCCTGCGCTTCCGCCCGGTTTAACAGGTTTGTGGCGAAATTGGCACAGGTGTATGTCGGATCAACGTATGTGGCATCTTCGGTCTTATCGTCTGCGAGGAAATCCATCAGTGTACTATAGGAGACAGGGGCCGAATTCCGGTATACGGTCATATACACCGTTTTATTGTTGCCGTCAAGGAAACCTGCGTCCTGGACCCAGGTATCCCTCATAAACATGATTTTGCCAAAGTCAATGCCCGGATAATCAGCGGCCGAAACGTTTCTTGCCGTCGGGTCGACGTAGAACATTCCTCTGTCCTTTGTATTGAAGGCGATCAGGACCTGCCCGGGATATCCGTTCTGGATCTCCGTCGCGACGAGACTACAATTAATTCCCCGTGCCTCTGCCTTATCGTGCAAATACACCCCGTATTCGACAGGCCGTTCCATCGTATCGGCAGCGATTGCTGCTTCTACCTGTGTCTTTTCCGACGCGATGAAACTGGAAACATTGCTGTAAGGCAGGTCCGTCGCATTGCGATAAATGACAATGCTCTGGAGTTGCCCGGTGCTGTTCTTATACTGTAGCTGTTCGGACCAGACCGGTGGCGTAAGGATGATGTAAACAAATGCTCCTGCCGTTATTACCAGAATAGCGATGAGGACAATGGCTATGCCTGCTATGGCGATTTTTACCACTGATCGTTTTTTAGGTCCATTATTTTCTCTGCTCCCGGGTGCAATATCCGGAGGTCCGTTTCCTGCTGCTCCGGCAGTATCTTTAACCGGGAGTATGGTATTTCCACTATCGGTTTTTACCGGTAACACCGTTGTTTTTTCTTTAGCCGGATCCGACCGGTCAACTGACGATTTATATCCTGGCTCTGCTGCAGTGACGTCCTTCAGTTTACTCAGTGCCTCTGCTGCATGAGATCTTATCAATTCATCCGGGTAGTCCTGTAGTGCAGTTAATGGGCTTATTGCGAGGATGTTTTTAGTATAGCCGATAGAGTCGATGATGTTTATCGATCGTAAAATATCATTTTTATCCAGCGAATGATACAGGTCGTCGATTTGCGCATTAAACAAATCTTCGTTGATGCCCGGTGAACCACCTACAACCATATGCAACATAAGCCAATACTCATAAACATACAGGTGGCAAGTATAAATATCTTATTTTTATAATCAGAAAATGATGCCGGTAAATAAGGGTAATCTCAGAACGCTTACAATCCATGTTTTTAATAAGAAAAAATTTCCTGCTTATTTTTTATATTGTACCTGATCAGACCAGTAAATATCCTGGTGGTCCGTTACTTCCTTGAGCTCACCCTCTTTCTGATTACGATCATCCCTACGCCGCCGATCAGTGAGCCGATCAGGATGCACATCAGAAAGCCGAAGATCATCTTCGATACCGTGTCCATCGCATTGAACCAGTCTAAGTTGAGGTCCGGCAGCCACGGGAGAGAAATATCGGACGCGGCAGAGTCCATGGAAAAGTCGATATGTATCTGGCTGATGGCGTCCAGGTTCAGGTACACTATCCCCAGTATTACAAATACGACCAGCCCGGCAACGGTTAAATAATTAATCCATTTTTCCCTTATATCTACTCTCATGTATGTACACCTGTATCGATTGGATTCAATATAAATGTTCAGTTATTTTCCTGGAATTGCTAATTTTCGAATTATTATTTCGAAAGATGCTATTTTGGTTTCTAGACAATGCCCTCCAGCGCTGCCATCAGGTCATCAATGCCCCCGTCATCCTGAGCGCCGGGAGTGAAATTATTAAATACCATCACGCATATCTTAAACCAGATGACCGGCAGCAACTCTACATACCTCGACGGCACCGCGCTGTTCAGCGGCATGCAGCAGCAGATCACTGCGGCTACCGGGTTCAGCCCGACGGTTACGGACATAATCATGGCCGCGCTGTTTATCGCCGTTTCAGTCATGCTCGCCCGGGTCGTGAAGTATTTAGTTTCGTACGTTGCGCCGAAGCTCGTAGTTCATACAGAGACGACACTGGATGACGAGGTCATCAAAGCTATGAACGGCCCGCTGCAGTGGGTCATCGTCGCACTCGGCACCTACATGGCGCTGCAGGTGATCGGCGATTACATCGGCTTCATCGACTTTTACCTGGACCAGCTCCTGGTGGTCGTGCTCCTCTTCATAATGGCGTACCTCGTGAACAACCTGATCCGGGGCCTGCTGAACTGGTACAAGAACGACATTTCGGCCCGCACCGAGAGCACATTTGACGACATGCTCATCCCGTTCCTGCAGAAGATCATCAGCGCCGTCATCCTTGTCATATCCATCATCATGGCCCTCGACCAGCTGAAGATCGTCGAGGTCACCCCGCTGATCACAGGCATGGGCGTGGCAGGCGTCGCCGTCGCGCTGGCTGCACAGCAGTTTCTCTCGGACTTCTTCGGCGCGCTGTCCATCATGCTCGACCGCCCCTACCGGGTTGGCGACCGTGTGAGGATAGAGGGTATCGACGCAGGTGATGTTATGGAGATCGGCCTGCGCAGCACCCGGCTGAAGACCATGGACAACCGCATCATCATCGTGCCCAATGCCAAGGTCTCGAAGTCGAAAGTCATCAACATGTCAATGCCGGACACGCAGGTCTGCCTGACCATCAAGGTCGGCGTATCCTACGATGCCGACGTCGATAAGGCCACACGTATCATGGAAGAGATCGCCCGGTCCACGGACGGTGTCGTCGAAAGCCCGCAGCCAAAGGCATATATCAAAGAGCTGGGCAACTTTGCGGTGAAGCTGGTCATGTTCCCGTACGTCAATACTTACCGGCAGGACTGGGTAGTGCCCGACCGCATATACCGTAATATTGTCAAGCGCTTTGCCGCCGAAGGTATAGAGATACCTTCGCCGATCACTAACGTCCTGATCAAACGTGAGGCCGTCCCGGCCACGATCGTCGTCCCTGCCCAGCCGACACAGGCAAATAAGCAGTAAATGGTCAGCGTAGCACGTTGCTCACGCTTTTAAAGTCTTCCTCGATGGCGTCCCAGAGCTTCCTGTTATAGATGACCGAAGCGGGATGATAAGTGATGATGATAGTACGTCCCTCGTGCTCGAACGGCTTTCCGTGCTCCTTTCCCATGCTCACCTTGCGTCCCAGATAGGACTCGGCGGCCGTCTTTCCCAGCAGGACGATGATCTTCGGGGCAATGACCTCGAACTGCTTTTTCAGGTAGATACTGCACGCCTCGATCTCGTCTCTCTTCGGCACCCGGTTCCCTGGCGGGCGGCACTTGACGACGTTGGTGATATAGACCGTGCTCCGGTCGACGTTGCCCTTCTCCAGCAGCGAGTTCAAGATCTTGCCTGCCGAGCCTACGAACGGCTTGCCCTGCTTATCCTCGTTCTTGCCGGGTGCTTCGCCTATCAGCATCACCTTCGCGTCAGCAGGCCCGTCCCCTACAACAACGTTTGTCCTTGACAGGGCAAGCGTGCACCTGGGGCAGATGAGTACGTCGTCGATATCACAGAGAATTCTGGTTATCCGGTCCATTTCAGCATCTAATACGATGACAGTAGATAAAAAGACTACTCGAAATTGATCAAGGCGCCAAGGTTCTAAGAGAAGACGTCAGGCGACTTTTAGCAACCAAGGTTCAAAGAGCCATAACGATAATTCATAATAACTTGAGTACCTGGTGCCTTTAAATTAAAAAAGACTTGGCGCCTTGAAACCTTCGGGTGCAAAAAGTGGCGCCTTGGCGCCTCTTCTTGGACACTTGGCACCTTAGTGGAATCGGAAGTATATCAGTATCAAGACAGTCAGTGACAGTGCCGCTACAATTACGGCTGCGGCAAAAGCCCCGGACATGGCGACCATTGCGTTGGCCGTGCTGGCCAGCTTGGCGATCTTGTGGGAGCCGAACACGCGCACGTCTTCCGCGATCTCGATGTCCATGCCGGCGGTCACCGGCTCCAGGTCGGCGATAGCTTTGTCGACCAGTTTCCGGATAGTCTCCACCAGCAGGTCACAGTTCATCTTTTGCCCGACATAGTTGGCGCCAGAAATAATATTCACCACATGTGTGTCGGTGGTCATCACCTCTGCCTCGTCGACAGGCAGCTTTTCTATAATGCGCTCCCGCAGGCCGGAGATCATGTTGTTGCCGTCGATGACAATGTACGCCGTACGCTGGCCGTCCACCTCGATTACCGCCACCTGTATGCCCAGGTCGCCCATGCCTTCGAGTCTTGTCCAGATCGGAGGCGAAGCGGCTATGCCGACTTTCAGCGGGCTGTCGGACAGCGACAACAAATGTCGTGAAGAGTTGGCGGCCGCACGGATAATATTGTATGAGTCGCGGGTGCCCGGCTCGATGGCTGTGGCGAACGGCTCGGTACAGTTGTGGGCGTCGATGATGGTGGCGTTCCGTGCGCCGGCCACTCTGCCTTCGGCCATGGCCGTGAAGCCGACGGAGAATTCGATGTCCTCCGTGGAGGTCGGGGCCTGGGTGGAGACGAGGAATACCGAGTCTCCGAAGCGCTGGCCGAGGATCTTCGTGTTGCCGACCTTCGCCCGGAACGACCTGGTGGCCAGCTCGCTGTAGCTCATCCGGTCCAGCGCCCGCCTGGCTGCGCCGATGATCTTAAGTGACTCATCCGCCGTCACGAGGTTGAAGTCGTGGTAAGCCGTCCCGTGGGGGACGAAGACCGTGCCCTCGTTCTTGAAGGCGCTGGCCACGACGGCCGGCAGGTTGCCTCCGCCGATTTCTCCCATCGGCCCCGGGTGCACGTAGGGCGTGATGATCATCGCCTTTAGCTTTCCGTCTCCGCGGCGGAATGCCAGCACGCTCACCGGCGCATCGATGGACTCGCCGATCTTCTCGAAGAAATCCTCCATGTCCTGGGAGCCTTCGGTGATGTGGCCGATGAAGTCCTGTACGAAGTCGAAGCTGCTGACGCCGAAAGACTTCACCATCGGGTAGTCTACGTACTTGACGAACACGATGGCGGAGCTCGCGAAGATGACGCTCGATACCACGAGGTCGAAGGCTACCTCGGTGTCACGGATGAGATAGATGAGTAATATTCCACTTAGCACCGTCTGGATCGACGCCGGTATCAGCACTTTGGGCAGGCTGTTGATCGAGATGCCCAGCAGGATGAGTATGCGCAGGGCGAACACGGTCGACAGGGCCAGCGCAAACCCGGTATAGTTATAGGGCGTGTTCGTGATGTATGCGACGAGGCCGGTGGCCAGGCTCCCTATGGAGATGACTACCAGCGAGAGCAGTGATATAAGCGCCGACCGGTTATATGTCAGGTTTTTGCCGAACAGTTCCGAGATCGGCTTGGTGAGGAACGTGGCAAGGATGGCGGGCACGCCCAGCAGGATTATGCCGTTGAATATTTCCGTTCTCCAGCCGCCCGGGAACGAGATGAGGCCGATGATGGCCGATACTACGACGATGCAGGACAGCGAGTATTTGATGTCCGGCGCCTCGAAGATGTAGTCGGCATAACTGGCCAGCTGCTCCTCCATGCCCTTGCGTCGCTTCTTCTTGCGCCGCAGCCTGGGCATCCTCTCTGAAAAGTTGTTGAAACGCGAAAAATTACTGTCGGCCGTAGAAGCCCCGCCCCTATTCCATCTCGTTGATCTCGACGACCTTCAGCGGTGCGTCCTTGAGTGCCTTGCCTATTCCTTTCTTCGCAATGCGTTCGGCATGCTCTTTGCTCTCTGCGTTGAACACCCGCATCTCCAGCAGCAGGCCGACGAGGCCCATGCCCGCCACTACGAATGCGCTGTCGAACGGCTCCCCGCAGAACGGACAGTACGTCGTGCCTACTTCGACATCGATGTACTCCATTTTGGCGGCGTTCAGCCGTTTGCCGGCCTCAGAGATGGCCACGCTCATGGCGTCGTCTACCGATTTTACTTCCCTGACAAGCCATGCCGCTTCCAGGATGACCGTATAATTAACCATATGATCTCTCTCCTTTGTTCCGACCCGTCTCCAGTAAAACAGCCCGACAGGGGCAACGTTACACGCAGCGATACCGTTGTGATGATCTGTAATAAGTATAGGTTTTTTAAAGATTAAAGATTGTTTGTCCTATTTAAGAGTTCCGCAAAGGCCACGCTATGCCGCGAACAAATCCTTTTTCGTCACCCGGAAAGCGCCCAGCCGCACGCCGGCGTCCAGCCATGCATGGCCATAGCTGAAGCAGACGAGCGCGTTGACCTCGTCGCCGATCTCTATAAAATGGACGCCGTCCTTATAGTAGCTGCTGGCCATGGTCAGGAAGTCGTCCGCCGTCCGCCCGAGTTCGGACCCCTCCGGTGCCGCCTTCCTAACGTCGTCCAGCGCCGCCTTCAGCAGGCCTCTGTACCGGAGCGTCTTTTCATGGATGTCTGCCGGCATCCTATCGTCTCCCGAAGATGCGGTGGAAAAGGCTCCCTGCAGGCTCCTTCTTTTGTGCCTGCCGCTGCATTTCCTGTTCTTCCTCTATCTCTTCCTCCGCCTCTTCTCTGACGATCGGCTCTGCGTCCGATATCGCTCATCCGATGACTCGTCCGATATCTCGGTGGACACGCCCCCGTGCTTCGTGCGTCTGACCCGTACCTGTACCATGATGGGCCGGGGGATGTCGGGGCTGACGAACAGCGCTACGCCCGGCGGCAGCCGCTTGATCTCTTCCTCCAGCTCGGAGCTGATGCCTTCCAGGCTCTTCGTGATCGCCTTCAGGTCGTTCGGGTTGGTCACGCGCATGATGATCTGGGTGCTGCACTGGGACAGCACGTTCTTGTCCACCTTGGCCGGCCGCTGGGACACTATCATCAGCCCGAGGCCGAACTTGCGGCCCTCGGACGCGATGGTCCGCAGCACCTCGCCGCTCGTGGTCTTCAGGAAGCCACGCTCCGGGCAGAACAGGTGTGCCTCTTCGACGACCACCAGGCCGGGCGGCACTGCGCCGGTCTTGCGGGCTTCGAATAACTGCGATAGCAGCCGGGCTATGATGGTCTGCTGCACGTCAGGGTTGACGCCTTTCATGTCGATGATCGAGGCACGGCCTTTCGCGAACAGCTCCTGCACCGGCGTGGGCTTGTCCGACAGGAACTCGGCGGTGACCAGCGGCTCGAGCTTGTTGATGACCGCCCACTTCATGTTGCTGCGGGACGACTGGATTTCCATCAGCACGTCCTTGATGCTGTACTCCTTGATCGTGAAGTTGCGCCGGTCGTCCATGAGCTGGTTCACCGCCTCATAGACCAGGCCGATCTCCGAGTTGTTCAGCTCGCCGGGCGCATACTGGATGATCTCTCCGGGCTTCAGGTTCCGGCCGTTGAGCCGCAGCACCTTATCCGCGTACTCGCAGGTCTTCAGGTTAGTCGGCGTATAGATGGTGACGTCCCCGTAGCCCCGGACGTCCACGTCGAACCGGTTGCTGAGCTCCTCGATGTCGCCGTCGTCGTTGGGATACTTCAAGGTCGAGTACTCGCCGTGCGGGTCGATGATCAGCAGCGGCACGTCCTTCTCCATCATCTCTTCCATGATCACCGCTGCGGTGTACGATTTGCCGCTGCCGGTCATGGCCAGGATGCTGATGTGCTTCTGTACCAGTTTGTTCCGGTCCACCATGACCGGGAGGTCGGTACCTTCGAGCACCCCGAGGTAAGCGCCTCCCTGCGTCAGTCCCAGGGTGGCGACCATCAGTTCCTTGTCCGCAGGGTATACCCGGTCTCCCGGACAGAACGGCGTCTTGGGCGTGCGCAGAAGCCCCTGTGGGTCCCTGACGCCGATTACGGTTGCCCTGGCGACGATTTTGTCCTGTGGCTTGAATATTCCCTTGCTGTTAGCGCCTGCAGCGCCGTCCGGGCCATAGGCGTCAGACGAACGCGTCATGGACATGACCTGGCCGAGCACCCACCCGTCTGCGGGATGCCAGACCTTAACGTAGTCGGTGCGCTTGACGCCGGCCGGGTCTGTGACCGCGAACCTGAACTCATGGGACCCGGTTTCTCCGAAAATTACCCCTACCGAGCCTATCATTAACCATAATTGTGACCCACTGTTATATAATCCTTTATCTGTACCCCGAAAAAACAGTCCGGCCGCGTCTAACATCCCTGAACCGGTCACTAAGGCTAATAAAGGGCTTAAAAAGGCCCCCGCGCCGTTCTAATTCAATATATAAATATATAATTACCATTTGTATATTTAATTATCGGGTAACACATCGTTCCGATCGCCAGGCGATCGGGAAAAAGGTGGGAATATGAAGATTACTGATATTGTCATAACCGTGACGCTGATCGCCATACTGGCGGTCAGCGTTGCAGCGTTTAACATGCCTTCGCTGCTGGGGCGTCCCATTGTGCCAGGGCTTACGCAGCAGGCAGCGCCGCAACTGTCGACACAGGCACTTACGCCAGAGGACTTGAAAGCACAAACGACCGAGGAGACTTTTTCGCTCACTATCTCCGGCAACGTATACGTCGACAAGCTGCCGGTCGAGGGCGCCGAAGTGACCATCTACCTGAACGGCCGGTACATGGGCAAAACCACGGCCGGCGACCTTTACCAGTTCCAGGTGCCCGGTGTCCGGATAGGCGATACCGTGCGAGTCGACGCCAAATACCAGGGATATACCGGCTCGGCTACCGAGGTAGTCAAGTTCAAGAGCATGTATCTCGACGTGAACGTCAAGAGTGGCAGGTCCTTTATCAGGAACGCGCTGGAGATGCTGCCCAAGAAGAGCGATCTCGAGAATCAGCAGCAACAGCAGACGACTACGCCTACCAGCACTCCCCAGCAGACGTCCGCGTCTTCGAGCAGTCCGCTGACCTCAACGTCCGCAGACGCAAACCAGCTGACATCGCAGGTGGTCGGCGACACAACCAAGACGCTGGCCAATACGATCGGGATGACTAACGGGGCGATAGCCCAGCCGGCGCCGGTCAGTACGGCCGATGCAGGCAGCGGCATGAACATTAACAGCCTGTCAGATATGATGAACTTTGCAGGCGAACAGACCCCCACAATATTATAAAACAGGCAGCTAAAGGCCTGCAAAGGCCTGCAGTGCCTCTTCCTCGAGGAAGTGCAGATCGGCGGGGACCACCATGATGTGCAACGGCCTGCCGAAGTCGAAAGACTTCAGGGCCTCTATCTTCCCCGCCTTTATGCATGGACACGGCGACCCTGCACGGGCAATGCCCACGCACAGCGCACCTGCCAGCACATTTTCAGCGCGGCGACCCTCTACGGCGAGCAACAGGTCTATTCCCTCGTTGATGGTCATGAAGCCCTTCTCCCGGTCGATGTCCAGGAACAGCAGGGTGTGCAGCCCGTTCTTTTTGTTCATTTTAACCGTGTCGTAGGGTGTCTCTGATATGTTGCCCTTGTAGGGAAACGCGATCGTTGCGGCTTTGCCGAACCGGTAGCTCTGCAGCCCCGTCAGGCCGCAGACCGCCGACTGGATGGACGGGCCGTTGACGATGCGCGTCTCGATGCCCATCTGTTTTGCGCGCAGCCGCAGGTCGACATGCGTGGTCGCCACCATGGCGTCGCCGCCGGTCAGGAAGACGACCTTTTTGTCAAGCGCGTCCTTAAGGACGTTCTCTTTCGGATGCTGCTCGACGTCTTCCCGCACGAGGACATTGACCTTCTTGCCGTACAACGCCTCCATCTTCTCGACCGATGAGCCCATCAGCCTCGAAGTATAAAACTCGGCATAGACTACGTCCGCGTCCCTGATCGCTTCAAGGCCTTTGAGCGAGACGTCCGTCTCGTCGTACAGGCCCAGCCCTATAAAAGTCAGCATGCTATGGCTCCATTCCCGAATAGGCCCAGGCTGTATATTATTATTGCGTTGACATCGAGGACGCTCACGCTTTCGCAGAGTGCCTTTAAAACAGGATGTTTCACAGGCATCAGCGATCTTTCTTGAGCAGCCATCCTGCCCACAGGATGGCCAGGAAAGGCAATGCCAGCGCCCAGTAGTGCAGGTATTGCCGGATGAGGAGCGTGAGCGAGAAGCCGACCGCCGAGAGCAGGAAATATGTCTCCACAGTGTCCGGCTTCTGGTTTTTCAGGAATTTATTATAACCTGAATAGAGCGAGGCGGATATAATCACTGCTATTATGACGTTCATCGCCAGCTCGAACGTATCTGTCCCTGTGCTGATTACCGGGTCCACTTTGTTTCTGGTCACGTACGGGCCGGCTATTCCGAAGCTCCAGTACAGTGAAGCGTCCATCGCCTGCGCGCCGTAGACGAAAAAGATAGACCCGAAAATGGTTAGTAACGATATTCCGGCGCCAGCAAGGAACGCTGGCATCTTCCCGATCTCTTTGTCGAGATAAAGTGCGAGGAGCAACAATGGCACTGCTATGAGGGCATACTGCTTGAAGCCGATGGCGATGCCTGCACAGAGGCCAGCCGCCAGGTAGTGCCTTTTCTCGCTGAACAGTGCAAAGTAAGTGGCGAGCACGATGAACAGGACTGTGAACGGTTCTGTCATGACGAAATAGCCCTGCGCCCAGCCTATGTTCACCAGGAACAGCAGTCCCGCGACCAGCCCGGCAAGGCGGCCGTACAGCTTCCGGCCGATCTGCATGACCACGATGGCGCTGATCAGGTTACATATGCCTATCAGAAGCAGGCCGCCCAGGAACTGCTGCCCGAGCAGGACCGGGATGGTCAGCGTGAAGAAGATAAGCGGCGGCTTCGGGTCCTGGTAGTCGAGGTACGGCGTAGCGCCGCTGACGATGACCTTCGCCATGGCGAAGAACCGGCCCGTATCGTAGATCGTCGATTCGTTGTTCATGAAGAGCGAAGACGCATACAGCATCGCCAGGATGACGAGCACGAACAAAGCGATGGCGCCGACAAAGAACAGCATTGTCAGGCAGGCTCCTGAACGCCTGCAGCTTCCTGTAAATATCGGTTTTGAAGGCCATCGGATCATCTGCAAGACTGTGTCCCGGCGTATGCACGGGTACCGCTAAGTTTCAGTCTGGATTGGCAGAGATGGCTTATTAATTTTACGATGGGACCATTATTCCCCGTATTTAATAATTACCGTCGAAATGACAAAATTTTTAATATGCCCCGCTTATCTACCTGTGTATGGATAAGGGACCGGACAATGAATCGTTGTCTTGCGCCGCCCGGGAGATCGACTGGGAATCCTTTTCTCCGGCTGTTCAGAAACTGATCGACAGCCCGAGCTTTTACCTGAATCTGGTCATGCATATGTGGGAAAAGAGCTTACAGGAAATTGTCCGCGATTTCGACCTGACCAACACGCAGTTCAAGATGCTGGCAAGCCTGATGTTATTGACAAAGGACGAAAGGATCATCACCCAGATGGACATCGCCAATCTCCTCGACGCGGATAAAATGATGGTATCCGAGGTCCTGCGGACCCTGGAAAAGAAAGGTTACATCATCCGGGTCAGCCACCCGAGCGACAAACGGGCGAAATCGATTATCGTGACGAAAAAAGGGCTGGCGACAGTCGAACGTGCCGTGCAGCACGCCGTGGAGTTCGACGATAAGTTCTTTTCGCCGCTCGGCGACGAAAAGGATGAAGTATTCATCAGGCTGCTTAAAAAACTGATAAATAATTGTCTATTGATCTATATTGCTTTCAGGCTCTATATACCCAAGATTATTTATAGTAAGTACTCGTTTTAACCCGACACAGTAAGCGCACTTACTATTATCGGTGCGTTTGCCGGAAAGATCGTCAGGTCGATGCCGATTTCATCGGATGAGGCGACAAACTGCGTATGGCAGTCGTTACCATGCTGGTATTGATGAAATGCCAGGTGAAAAAATATGTTTAAGGAATTAGGCCAGTTTATCACCCGGAAGCCCTGGGTCATCATCGCAATATGGGCGATCATTCTCATTGTAATGGCACCTCTCGCGATGAATCTGTCCGATCGTCTGAAGTACGACGCAACGAGTTTCATGCCGAAGGACACGGATTCCCAGAAGGCACAGGACATATATGCCCAGCAGTTCCCGCAGGCCTCCGAGTCCTCGCAGGTCCAATTGATCGCGGTCATCCAGTCGGACAACCGTACGGCAACCATGGGTTTCGTCAACAGCCTGGACGCCGCGCTGTCTAAAGATACGTCCATGCGAAACCTGACGAGCACAGCTTCGATCTACAGCGCGCAGCAGATGGCGCTCGCGGCCATGACGCCGACGCTCTACAAGAGCATGTACGCGGCCTACGACGGCGCGCTCATGCAAGCGGCGGCAGCGGCGGCGGCCCAGGCTAACGCGACGGCTAACGCCACGAATGCTTCGGGAAATAACGTTACCGTATCCGGCGGCCTCGCCGGAGGCGCCATGCCGGGCAGCGTGATGCCAGGCTCGCACCCTCCCATCCGGAAGCGCTGGCACAGATATCATAAAAGCGACTATCGTCACCGGGGTAATGCAGAGCATGAACCTGACTGGCGACAACTCGTATTTCACATACCTGCTGAACCTCGACCGGAACCTGTCTGACACGCAGTTGATGGCGGCGGCAGCCCAGTGGGCAGCAACCCATGACTACGACAATCCTGCCGTATTGCCGGCAGACGTGACCGGAAGCCTGGCCAGGGGCGATATTACGCTCTATGTCGTGACGCTGGACGCCGATCCGATCAAGGATTCGGATGTCGTGTCGGACGACGTCAAGGAGCTGCGCAGCCAGATCTCGCAGGTCAAGGCCGCAGGCGGGTACGATGGCCTCAACGCCTATGTTACAGGCTCGGCGGCCATGAGCGAGGACACCGAGAGCGCGTCGATGAACGACATGAGCAACATCGACATGTACACGATCATCGTCGTGCTGGTCCTCCTACTCCTGTACTTCCGGTCGATACTGACCCCGTTCGTGCCCCTCGCGGCGATCGGCATCGCCATCGTCGCCACCATGGGCGCCGTCACTATCGTCAGCTACTTCCTGGACCTCTACTACATTGTCGAGACCTTCATGATCGTGCTGATGATGGGCGCGGGCATCGACTATTGTGTGTTCATGCTGTCCCGCTACTCGGAGGAGCGGAAGAACGGCAGCGACGTGAAGAGCGCCGTCATCGCGATGGTCGAGCACGCAGGCAAGAGCATTGCCTCGAGCGGCCTCACCGCGGCACTGGGCTTCGGGGCGCTGGCGCTCTCTGGCCAGGCTATGTTCATGTCCATGGCCATTGGCGTCTCTCTTGGCATCATCATATCCATGCTGACCGGGCTCACGCTGATCCCGGCTGTACTGACGCTCGTCGGCGACCGGTTGTTCTGGCCCAACAAGCTGTTCAACAGCAAGCCCCGGTTCTCGCTGACCGGCCTGTGGGACAGCGTGACGAAGTTCAGCCTGAAGCACGCGAAAG
Source organism: uncultured Methanocellaceae archaeon (assembly GCA_963792125.1). Taxonomy (GTDB): domain Archaea; phylum Halobacteriota; class Methanocellia; order Methanocellales; family Methanocellaceae; genus Methanocella_A. The sequence goes on along the minus strand of CAWBVA010000006.1, from coordinate 10,151 downwards.
TGATCGTGGTGCTGACCGTGCTGATCGCCATACCGTCGATCTACTATGCCACGCAGATGAACACGGGCATGGATACCGTGTCGATGCTGCCGTCGGGCGTCGAGAGCAAGGTCGGCTATACCCTGATGGCAGACTCGATGGGCAGTGGCACAATGAGCCGTGCAATGGTCACGGTCACGCTGCCGGTAAGCATCTACGATGCTTCGGGGACCCCGTCGGCGGACGCCCTGGGCCGCATCGATCAGATCTCGGCCGATATCGCGAAGATCAACGGCGTGGACAAGGTATACTCGATCACAAGCCCCACGGGCTCGGCGATCGACTACCGGAACCTGGCCGCGATCCCGGCCGCCGAGCAGGCGACTTTCGCCAGCAACCTGAAGTCGTCCGTCGGACAGGACAACCGCACGACGATCATCTACGCGTCGTTCACTGGCTCCCCGTACGCCAACGATGCGTACAAGGCCATCGATGAGATGCGCTCGACGCTCGGTGACTACGCAAACGGGGCCGGACAGGGCACGGAGGTCCATGTTGGTGGTGCGTCGGCGATGATGCATGACGTGGAGTCGGCCATGATGGGCGGGTTCTACATCGTGCTGCCGGTCGTCGTCATCGGCATACTGATCATCCTGTTCGCGCTGCTGAGGTCCATCCTCCTGCCGCTGCGGATGATCCTGACGCTATCGATAAGCATCCTGGTCACTGTGGCCGCGTTCACGCTGGTCTTCCAGGTACTGGCAGAACGAAGTGATTATCTTCATGCTGCCGATGATGCTCTTCTGTGCATTGATGGGCACGGGCGTGGACTACGACATCTTCCTGGTGTCGCGCATCCGCGAAGAGAAGCTCAAGGGCGCGAGCGACCGGGACGCTATCGTGAAGTCGGTCAAGTCGACGGGCACGATCATCGCTATCTGCGCCCTGATCATGGGCGGCGCCTTCAGCACGCTGATGCTGTCCAAGATGCAGATGATGCAGCAGATGGGCTTCGTCCTGTTCTTCGGCATCATGATAAATGCCATCGTGATGCTGTTGTTTGTCGTCCCGGCCATCATGGCCCTCATGGGGAAGTACAACTGGTGGATGCCCGGGCAGAAGAAGAACAAGCCCGAAATGGAAGAAGAGATAAAAGTCTGAACGGGGGCATTTGCCCCCGTACTTATTTTTATTGCCCATGGTAAAATGCTAAATAAACGGGCGTATCCGCATCGGTTATAGCGAAAAGCGATTCGTATTGTTTTTTCTGGCTGGGTACCCTGCCATTCCTATGCTTGTGATCCGGAACGCGAGGAACAGTTAAAGGCCGCAGAGATCGCAGAGGGGCGCAGAGAACGCAGTACAGTGTAGCCTTAGAGAATTTCTTGTGCGTGATTAGCCGCGATGTAGACGATTTGAGATAAGGAACTCGTTTCGTTCTCTGCGCCTCGCTCTCTGCAGAATATCGTCCTGCGGCCTTCTGCTATCTGCGCCTTTGACCGCGCCCGTGTACCGCTATGCACAGAATGACTAATAATTCTATTCGTCGCTGCCCTTCTTTTCGTCGGGCTGTCCCGGCCGGTTCATGATGAGGACATTACCCCGGCCCTTCTTGATCTTCTTGACCAGGCCCCGGCTCTCCAGGTCAGAGACGATGAGGCTCACCTTGGCTTCGGAGTACGGCAGCGCCTTCCGGAGGTCGAGCTGGGTGATACGACCGCCGTTCTTCTCCATGATGGCCAGCACCTCGCGGCAGTCCTGCGGCAGCAGCAGGTCATGTGCCGACGGCTGCAGTTGCTGTAGCTGTTGAGGTTGCTGTACCTGCACTTGCGGAGGCTGTTCCGGCGACTCCTGCTTCTGCTCTTCCGGGGGCGCAGCTGGCGGTATGGCCGGAGGCGATTCCACGGAGGGCTTTTCTATGACAGCAGGTGGCTCTGCAGGCGGTTTAGGCTTCGTCCTCCGCAGGAACAGGAGTCCTGCAGCTATGGCTATGATAGCCAATAGTATGGCACCCGCGCCCAGGAACAGTATCAAGTCCTCCCTGTCAGGCTGCGTCGTCGGGACAGGGCTCCCTGTCGGACTTTCGGTAGGGGACAGGGTCACGGTCGAGTTATCGTCCACATACCCTGACAGGTCATCGAAATTGTCCGGCGGGAACAGGACGAGGTCGATGACGCTCTCGCCGGCGGCAGGTACGGTGACGTTCTCCGTGGCAGTGATCTCGTCATGCGTGCCGGGCGTCCCGCTACTGGCCACGATCATGTATGTGCCTTGCGGCAGGCTAAACCGGTAGCCGTCCGACCCTGTCACCATCTGGTTTATCAGGGATAAGTCCGGCAGCGAATACACTTCCACGATCGCGTTGCTCACCGCGCTAAAAGTCGACCAGTCATACACGTTGCCATGTACGGTGCACTCGGCCGAAACGCAGGCAGGCACGAGGGCAAGGAGGCAAAAAATCAACACCGCCAGCGGTGCAATGATATGGAGAATGCGGTCTGCCGTAGCCAAAATCCTCACCCCTGACATATACTTGGATAATAAGCCTAAACGCATAAATACTTTTTTAAAGCGAATCTGGTGCGTATAAAGTTTTATTAAGCCAGCAGAGTCAAATTTTCAATTTTTTATTGTAAGTCCTGCCGACAGTCCGGAAAGTATCATTAAATATTCGGCGACGCTACAGTTAGCTATAGCATGTGGAGCCTGGTCATAATGTCCATGTACAACCGAGTAAAAACTGGCATTTCGATTCTAATCATCGTCGCGTTATTTATGGCAGTCATATCGACGGCACAGGCAGGTCAGCCATCAAAGACGCAGCCGACCGAGTTATCGCCCGGCAACATCACCCAGATTTTTAAGGACAAGGACAACGCGTCCGCAATCCAGGTCCCTCACGGGCAGCTGAAGCTTGGTAAGCTCAATGCCCCGCCAGTGGCCACGTTCCATAACCTGACTTTGAATGCACAGGCGACCAATAAATCAGCCGTGAACGACGTCCGGCTGACGCTGGCAAAGAAGATGGCAAGCTTAAGGATCGACATGGTCATACGCCAGCTTGAGTTGTACAAAAAACAAATCACCCATAGCAAAATAAGCCCCGACGAAAAAGCGGCCGTCATCGCCCTTGCTGACGAGAACATCGCCTGGTATCGCCACCAGGACAGCGACATCCAGGCCGCGGAGAACCTGGATGCTGTCAACGCACTTGCCGCCGGGATTGAGCAGCAGACTAACCTGCTCAAGGTCAACTTGAAAAAGGAAGCAGGCATCATGGCCTGTGACCAGCTTGACAGCCGCATCGCTACAGCGAAAAGTGTCCCGTCCATTGTCGCCGGGAAGATCGCCGACCTGAAGGCTGCCGGCAACGATATCGCAGCGCTCGAGGGCAAGCTTGCCGACTACGATGCTCATCTCGATGCCGCCAGCCAGTACGCCGACGCAGCCCGGACAGCGTTCGAAGGCATCTCCGGTGAGGCGGATGCGGACAGCGGATTCAACGCAGGATACCAGCAGATCAGGCTGGCCGACCTCGAGATGGATAAGGCCTATGCTGATCTGAAGGACTTCTACCTGCTGTACCTGCATAGCAGCCATACAAAATGATATTTATCATTTTTTGAAGCTGATGCATGGTGTTTCTGCAAATCATCGGTAATATTATACTATTTTCTAATTATATGCCTGTCATTGTCTTTCACAGCACCGGCATCAGCTGGTACATGATCTATTTTCCATAATTGTTACATGAGCAAGATACCGGTCGTCCACCGACTACTGCGGCTTGTCCATCGGTTAGATTAATAATCATCCGTGCATCTTTTAGCATGAGCTTATGATCAAGAACCGTTGTGTCGTGGTGCCGCGGGCCGAGGGTGAGACCACCCGCCGGGCGTTAGTAGAGGCCGGGCTCATGGCCACTGGCCTGAAGATACGCTCGGACGAGGCGTGTCTCTACCTGCCAGTCGTACCCGGCCTGGACGACCGTATCCTTTCCCAGGTCGCGCCGGGCTGTCAGGTCTCGGAGTGCGAGTTCGAGGAGAGCGAGCGCCGGAAGTCTGTCGAAGACCTGATCGGCTTTGCGCCGTCCTACGAGATCATCGGTGACATCGCGGTCACTACAGAGGACTACGACCGCAAGGTCGGCGAGGCGATCATGGCCGTGCACAGCAATGTGAAGACAGTGCTGGTGCCTGTCACGGGTGTTGTGGGAGAGTTTCGGGTGCGGGAGTTCAAGGTGCTCTGCGGGGAGAACCGTACTACTACGACGCACAGGGAGCACGGGTTCGTCTTCGAGATGGACCTTGCGAAGGTCTACTTCAGCCCCCGATTGTCTACCGAGCGTAAGCGTGTGGTCGACCAGGTGACTGATCTGGAGTTTGTCGTGGACATGTTCGCGGGGGTGGGGCCGTTCGCCATACCTGTCGCGAAGCGGGCTATGTATGTGGTGGCGGTCGATAAGAATCCGGCTGCGTACGAGTATTTGCAGAAGAATATCCGGCTGAATCATGTCAAGAACATCGAGGCGGCCTGCATGGACGCACGGGATTTGAAGCTGCCGCAGCCTGCGGATCGTGTGATAATGAACCTGCCACACTCGGCGTTTGATTTTCTGGATAAGGCGTTCGAGCTGGTGAGGAGCGGGGGGATCATTCATTATTACGATATTCGGCCGGAGACCGAGATCTTCGAGGGGATCGTTGGTAAGGTGAGGTCTAAAGCCAGCGATTGCGGGTGCCTGATCGAGATATTGAATAAGCGGATTGTGCGCTCCTATTCGCCGCACGAGTACAATATTGTGATGGATATCTGCGTTACAGGTAAGAAGGGCGAGCTTGATTAGACGTTTTATATAACTGTGGTAATCTCTGTCCGGGCTATGCGACCCCGGTCACGCTCGCCAAGAGCGCCAGGTAGCCAAGGGCGCCAAGTTACTTTTTTAATTTGTTTTATTTCACCGGCGAGCGACGGGTTTTTTAAAACAGGCAGTCGAACACATAGCCATTTCCCTGCCATGCAGTTATGAAACGCTCGGCCACGATTACAGGAGTGCACGGAGACTAAGGTGTCTTCGAGATACGAGGGTGAGCAGGAAGGAGTCAAGGAGAGACGATTTTAAAAAACGGAGGTCTAAGGAGCCAAGGAGTTCTAGGGAGGACGATTTTTAAAAAAGGCTCCCTGGAACTCCTTAGCTCCTTAGACTCCGTTTTTAAAATCAACCTCCTTTGACTCCGTCAGACTCCTTCGTCTCAAGCACCCTGGGCTCCCTGTACTCCTTTAGCTCCCGTATAGTCGCTTAACCTGTAGCATAATCGCTTCTGTTTCGGTACGCGTAGACGCAAATTTTAAATACCGGCTTTTACATTTACAGTATGCTCAAAAAATCGTGAGCCAGAATGCCGCCGTGGCTTAGCCCGGCAAAGCGGCTGATTCGTAATCAGCAGATCGGGAGTTCAAATCTCCCCGGCGGCTCTTTTACTTTTTAAAACCAAATATATATGTTATTTACTGATATGGCTTCATTTTCAAGTGCTGACAAGATAAGCCAAATTTATTCGTATTTGGCATCACATGCTGACTCTACGATTCCTTATATACCTACCTCAGTACGATAAATAAAGCTATGGGTGCGCACAGCTTTGCAAGATTATTCGCTCAAGCATCTGTTGTCTCATGCCCCGCTTATTGTTTTTTCAAAGACTCTTCGAGCTTACTAACTCGTAACTCAAGTTCTTTCACATGAGATTCCAATTCGGCTCGTCGTTGTTGTAACTCAAGTTCTTTCACATGAGATTCCAATTCGGCTCGTTGTTGTTGTCTTCGTCTCAATTGAAGATAAATAGCAACTACTAATAAAACAGAACCGAATATAATGGTACCAATAATATCAATTAGGGTCCCAAACATAAACCACTATCCCCAGGAATCATAGTAGGCTGCATACCAATTATCTACAAAATTAACAACATATACCCATATAAGCGCTTTGATACTTGTAATCAGCAGGTCGCGAGTTCAAATCTCGCCGGAGGCTTCAGTGCTTGAGGTTCAAATCTCAAGCCCATAACAATATTTTTTTCAAATTGCGTCCCCCGCACCACACCAAATAGGTTCAAAGCGATTTATTGTCACAATTACGATTTAGGTTAAGCATTTTAGAAATTTATTTTATCATCAAACCAGTTTTACTAGATATCTTTATGTTAACATTGATAACATTTGCAAGTTGCGAAGTAAATGAAACAGGTCCACTATTATTGCTGATTACAACAGTTTCCATGGAAGTACCTGTTATATATTTTGGTAAATCATCATAACTGATAATAGTCCAATATCCCGCTTTACCAGGGTTGAATTGTCTATTATATTTGTCGTATTTTAATAAGGTATCATTTGAATTAACACCGATAGCAATGTATTCACCTGGATTTAAAAAGTAATCAGAATGAGATAACGCATACCCCGTAGCGCCACCACCCGATGAAGAATTTTTGGAATATTTATAAATATAAGAATAATAGCCATATTTTGTTTTATACAACATATATGTGGCATTATGTTCGACTTCAGAAAAATCAGCACTGTTGAAAAGAATATTACCATTGTCGTCAATAACACTAAAATTTTCATCAAACCTATACAGATTCAAATTGCTATACGTGGGTGTCGTTGATGGGTTTTGAGAAGGAGAAGGCCCAATTGATGCTGATGGTGAAGGAGTTGTCGTTGATTGTGAACACCCACAAATCGTCATCGATACAACAATTAATACAACCATTAAAGCCAGTTTTACCCATTTCACGCGAACATTGCCCCTTTATTATTGATATATTGGCGTCATCTCTTCCTTTTAAAGTTTGATTTACAATGTTTAATAACATAATACCGTATAATAAAATAAATATTTCCTAGCTATCCCTTGTTAATTTTCTCGATTTTAATCTCTCCATTTCTTTTTTCAGAATGTTTCTATTGTCCGGTTTATATGTAAACTCGTAATCTATTTTTGCTGTATCATTCAAATTGGTCTTAAGCCAAGCTTCCCTCATTCCTTTCGACATGCCATAGCGCCTTTCACCTTTACGGAAGGGTGCCGTAGTCAAGTCTTTTGCAATATATTTTGAAATGTAAGCGGCTGTATGTCTTACTTGTGCATTTGAGATCCAAACAATATACGAAGTGTCATCTGTCGCCAATCTCCAATAATATCTTATCACACCCCAGGGTATGAACGATGTTATGAGCGCATGTAAGTGCAGCTTTCCGTTTTTCTGAAACTCTTTTACCCAAAGGTATTCGTAACGATATCCAGATTTGTTTAACGATGTGCGAAATCTGTGCCAGTATTTGCCGATGTCTTTGTTTTTTGCCTCTGGTCCCAATGTAAGAGTTAGTCCTCTGAAGCGGTATCCTTCTTTTATCATTGTTTTACTGGCTTGGTTTAGGCAGTATAGGAATTTCCGCTTTTTTCTCGGTCCGCACTCTGGGCACGTCCAAGTTTTACACGCTGCCGGAAATTTAACTTTCTTTTCTTTATCTCCTTTTACAGTGAAAAAGCCTACCGGCTGTGGGCACTTTTTCTTAGAAATTATTTCTATCCCCCCTTCGGTTTTTGGAAAAAAATATTTCCGCTGATACCAGCCAGCACTATAATCTTTAAAGTTGCATCCTGCAGATTGCGAGCCCTGCTATTACCATTTCTTTTTCGACAGCATCATCCAGCCTGCGATTACTGCTACGATTACATTTGCCAGGAGCCATGCATAACCTATACCTATCAGGCCTAGCTTGAGCAGCAAGACGTAGCCCAGGCCGAGCGTCAAACCCGTGACGGCCAGCCTGATGTAATTAAGCATCGCCATATTTTTCCGGACTTGCACCACGGTAATATAGACCGCGATGACCGCATAGAACAGGCTGGATATTGCGAGCAGCAGAAGCAGCTCATAAGCTGCTGCCGAGTATTCGGGGCTGAACAGAAGCAATATATTATCGCCGAAAATCGCAATGGCCAGCACCATCGGGGCCAGGATAATAAAGGCGAACCTGAGCGATTTATATGCCGTGATCTTGAGTGGCTGCTCGTGCGAGCCTTCGACGAACATCGATGCCCCGATAGCGTCCGGCACCATGAAAAGAAATATGGCGACAGAAAAGGCGACATAAAAATATGCCTGCTGGCTGGCTCCTGTAACGTTTACGATCAGGATCGGGATAAGTGTCAGTGGCGCTGTAGCTATGATCGTGGATGTATAGTTGCCAAGTGAGTACTTGATGGTTTTACGGGCCTTGCCGATGTCGATGTGTAAATCGCGCGCTATGCCCATCTTATACATGATGACAATGCCTGCGGCCATCATAATAAGATAGGTGATATCCAGCGCAAGGAAAATACCAAGTACGCCAAGCGATCCTATGAGGATAAGCAGAGGTATCCTGAGGATCAGGATGCTGTATTCCAGGAGCGCCAGATCCGCTCTTCTGATTGCCACGAGGGCAGTGCCCTGCATATTACAAATGGATGTCAGGAAAACGAATACGATGAATAGCAGAGCATATTGCCAGTTTTTCAGAAATAACAGTGCTGGTGAGATGTATGGCAGCCCCAGGAAAAATCCTGCGATCACAAAAATCGTTACCAGCAGCATGATCACTATCAAAGCATTGTAAAATCCGCCCTTGTCTCTGTATTGCGGAAAGAATCGCGTGATGCTGTAATCCATGCCAAGCCTTGCTATAGCGACGATCATAGATGCTGCGGCTATGGCTGCGGTTGCCAGCCCGATGTGCCCGGACGAAGTAACATTGTCTGCAAGGAGCCAGAACACGTAGTTAAAAAGGGAAACCAGCCCGGTGTTTAACATTAGAAATAAGGAGTTACGATACAGGGGGTCACGCAAATATTTTGTTAGGCCCGGCATCAATACGACCCTTTATAAAAATTGTTTTAGGCTTTGTAATACCTACCCGCGTATTTCCCGGGGGTTCTGCACTACCCGGGCTGAACAACGTTCGTTTGCATCGCAATAGAACGATATAAGCCCGAATACTCCATTTTATATTCTGATCGGCATGAAAAGCTACAGATATTCGTTAAGAAGGCCGTCGCCCTCGGCGCCGACGATGCCAAAATCATTAAAACCGACACCATAGTCACCGGCCCCTGGGTCCGCTGGAAGTGCAAGTACGGCTGCGACGGCTACAACAGCGGCCTCTGCTGCCCTCCCAACACGCCCGATTATCATGAGACCCGCGAGTTAGTCGACAGTTATGAAAAAGCGCTGCTTGTGCATTGTACGGACAACTCCAGCGCACGAAAGACCTGAGCAAAGTCGTTGTCACGCTCGAGCGGGACGTCTTCCTTGCGGGGCACTTCAAGGCATTTGCGCTGGGCGCGGGGCCCTGTAACCTGTGCGGCGAATGCTCGATGGAGGTTTGCCGGCACCCGATGAAGGCGCGGCCGTCGATGGAAAGCTGTGGCATAGACGTGTTCACCACGGCAAGGAACAATGGCTATACCATCGAAGTGCTGAAGGACTATTCCTGCACGATGAACCGCTTCGGGCTGGTCCTTATCGAATGACCCGGCCATTCCGGGCTTCTTTGATTTTCTCAGGAAAAATTAAACGGATACAGCCGTGCCCGTCACCGGGTTCCTCGCTATCTTTTTATGGTCACCGCAACAGATAAACTCCAGTAAATATTTGTTGCCATGGCTGAATACCCTGTCGACATTTACTTGTTCGCCGTTGCTCATGGTAAAGACGATGTGGCCCTGTTCTTTATGTAGTTCCCCCGTACACACGCTTGTAACATGTGGCACAATATGTCTCTTTCATCCATACCCCTAATTATTTGTCCATGAGGGCAGCTTTACTTACCTGCTTAACGCAACGGCTTCAGGCGCTTTAGTTCTATAGCTCAAGCTATCTCAAAGAATGTATAAGACAGCACTCCAATCCCCTGGATTATATGTTTATTTATTGGCGATATAAATATTTTTTCCTGTTACTGCTAGCCGGTTTTTATAAAATTTACCATTGCAAAAAAATTCACCGTTCAGAATAAAAGGGCGGAATATAATGTTCAATCCCTGTTTTATCAGGCATATGCATATCAAGCGCTCGACTGACTTGACTCCGATCGCCGCCATGCCCGGGCGGGGACAT
>CAWBVA010000005.1:0-205738 GCA_963792125.1 uncultured Methanocellaceae archaeon | reverse complement strand
CGGATCAGCTGCTGTCTACGCCTTTGAGGAGCGACGAGATCGTCTCGAAGGTGGACTTTACGATGAGATATGCGCCGCCGATGAACACGATGCTCTCCGGCGATACCTGGACCACGACGATGGACAGGAAAGCGGCCGCGAGCAGTGCGGTGTCGCCCCTGGTCAGGAACCCGGCGACTTTCTCCATTACATTGGGATTGACTTCCGAAGCGTCCATCTCGAGGACGATGTTGCCGGCCTGGAACAGCTTGATCCAGCTCGACTCCTCGGAAATGAGCACGGCCGTCGCGGACGGGATGCTCTCGGTGATGCCGCTGGCCGCAGCGTGCCTGGTGCCGAAGCCCGGCAGCGTGGTCGACCGCAGCAGGCGGGCGCCGTAAGCCACGAGCTCGCCGCGAGGGGTAATTATCATTGCGCCGTCGATAGTCGCCATCTTCTCGAGGACCACGTTCATGCCCTTCTCGGTGATCGGCGACACCGAGGTGAACTGGGGATAGTGAGTCTCGAAGAGCCCCTCGACATCAGCCCGCTCCGCTATCACGATCAGGCCTCCTTCGCCGCTCTTCGAGATGCTCTTGGCGACGCCCAGGATGACGTCCATTACGTGCTCTTCCAGGTCTACTTCGACAGCCGCCTGCATCATTCAGCACCCCCTTCGGAAGGACATGTCATATGTAGTCTTAGTGCTCCTCGAAATATTTGTATAGTTACCCTGCCATCGGGCAGGGTCACCCTGCCTGTCGGGCAGGGCCTGCTATACGGATATTGCCGTGTTCATATAAAGTAATTAGCCTGTGCCCCATGCGCTCATCGAGTATCCTTAAATAGAATCAGCCGGAATATACGCTTAAAGTCTAAGGGTCTGTACATGAAAAACCAAATCGTATTTGCCATGATGATAATAGTGCTCCTGGCAGTAGGCATCCTCGCAGGGATGGTCGTCTATACGGCCCTTTTCGGCGGCCCGTCTATCACTGACCGGCAATTCTGGGTCAACCTGTTCTGGGTCCTGACTTATGTCATTACTGGCGTAGTAGCGCTTATCGCGCTGTTCTTCGCTGTCGGCCTGGCCCGGCAGTCCCGCAGGGTGACGGCTCCGGCGATGAATGATGCCGAGCTGCTGCCATTGACCATCATCATACCGGCGCTCAACGAGGAGCGGGTACTCGAGACCTGCGTGAACAGCATCCTCGCCTCCAGCTTCCCGATGGATAAGCTCGATATTATCATCGCCTACGAGAAGCCGCCCAAGTGCTCAGACTCGACGCCGCAGATCGCGCAGCAGCTGGCCAGCAAATACCCGAACGTCAGGGCTGTTGCCAACGAGGGAGCGCATGTCGGCACCAAGGCAGGGGCATGCAATATCTGCCTCCCGTACGCGAAAGGCAATGTAATCGGCCTTTACGATGCGGACCACATAGTCCACCATGACGCCATCCGCCGGGCCTCGGCCCGGTTCACCGCGGACACGCAGCTAGGCTGCATCGGCGGCAAGCTCCTGGTCCGGAACATGGACTATAATCTTTTCACGTTCATCATCGGAAACGAGTATACGGTCATCAACAACTTCTCCCGGTTCTTCTCAGAAATGATCACCGGAGCCCACCTGATCTACGGCTCCAACGTCTTCATCAGCAAGAGCGCGCTGGACGCGATCGGCGGCTTCGACGAGAAGAGCCTGACCGAGGACAGCGACCTGGGCATGAAGCTGATCAACAAGAACTACCGCATGATCGTCGACTACACCATAGAGAGCTATGAGCAGCCGGCCGTCAACTGGCACGACTGGTGGAGCCAGCGGGTGCGCTGGACCCGGGGCAGCGTGGACACGCTCAAGAAGTACATGAGCAAGTCGAAAGACGAGATCAACGCCAAGGTGCTGCAGACGGCCGTCGTCTACTCGCTGGGCACGATCGGCCTGCTCCTGACGGTCATCCTCATGGGTTTCGTCGGCTACCTGCTGCTCATGGGCGTCGTGCCGCCCTATGCCATCATAGCCTTCATAGCGCCGTTCGCGGTCCTGTTCGCCGCCGAGTCGCTGCTGCAGATAGCGCTGGGAAGAGGCAGCGTGGCAGACCTGCTGATGTCCATCTTCGTCAGGCCCTGGTTCATCTTCCCCTACACGCTGGTCGGCGTATATGCCGTAGTCCTCGACCTGATCAACGCGCCGCGGACCTGGGAAGTCAACCAGCGGATAGGATAGTGTGAATACAAACGATACAGGTATATCAAATAACAATTTTTTATCGATTGTTCGTGGTGCGTAGCCCGTTCTGGCCGCGTTCTTATAATGCCAGGTATTCAAAATGCATCAATATCCGGTCTGTCATTTACCAATCGCGGTGCGACGTCCATCCCGTCATATTCTCGATGCATCGACAAACCGGTTCGTCTTCGTACCGATCGCGGTGCGACGCCCTATGCTTACTAATATCGGAGACCGATCAGCATTACTTTGTCATCAATATTAATCGCGGTGCGACGCCCATGCGCGCTGATGCTGCATGGGCTACTCCGGGTTTTTCAGGTGCTGCGCCGTCCGGGCCGCGCTCGCACCCTCGCGGACAAGCCCGGCCTGCGCTTCGCTGCGCCAGGCTTCCGACCGCTTCGCAAGCGCTAAGCAACGCTGCCCTGTCGGGCGCGCGTTCATTGCCCGGCCGCCTCCGCACCCCTCGCACGCCTGAAGGCGTGCTGCGGGGCCAAAGGCCAGAAAAACCCTCCGCGGACCGCGAGAGCAGCAAAGGCAATGCGTACCAGGACTAGTATTGGATCAATGCCAGTGCTATTATGGTATGGGTAGTGTTTACTACTCCTGGTAAGGGTAGCGTGTGCTTCTCCGCGGAAGGCGGAGGGTTTTTTCGGCTTGCCCCAGCACGCGTCAGCTGTGCGAGGGGTGTGGAGGTGGCGGGTGTGAAAAACGCTGCCCCAGAGGGCGCGTTTTTCAGGGCTTGCAAAGGAGACTCTTCGAGCGATAGCGAGTAGGGTCGACGAAGGTGCGAGCCCGTCTCCCGACACCGGAGCACCGGAAAAACCCGGAGTAGCACATGCAGCATCAGCAGCGCATGGGCGTCGCACCGCGATTAGAATGGAGAGTACTGGTTGTTAGTCATAGATTTTTTAGTAAAAGCAAGCACCGCGATTAGAATGGAGGAGTACTGGTTATTAGTCATAGATTTTTTATAAAAGCAAGCACCGCGATTAGTATGGAGAGTAATGGAAAATTGTCATTATGTGATTATACAAGAAGCAAAAAATGGGCGTTGCAATGCGGATTTCATATAATAATTGACTCAATGTTTTTGTTATTAATTTGCTTTACTTTTTAAATGGCAGTCATGATATTCCTTCATATGTATCGCATGCGCGGAAAGGTGGATGTCGGGGACGAGGCGCCGGAGTTCAAGGCTAAGGACGTCACGTACCACGACATTGACCTGGCGGGCTACCGGGGCCGGAACAACCTCGTCCTTTTCTTTTACCGGAACAGCAAGTGCCAGACCTGCCGGGAAGAGCTGACAAACCTGGGCAACAAGTTCGATTACATCGTCCAGCAGGACGGCGACGTCATCGCGATCAGCACGGACGGGTTTGACATGGCTAAAAACATGGCACTCGACCTGCACCTGCCTTTCCACGTGGCAAGCGATCCTGACGGCAAAATCATCAAGGAATATGGCGTCTACGATAATGACACCGACACAGCCTATCCGACTGTGTTCCTGATCGACAAGAACGGCGTCGTCCGATACCGGAAGATCATCCAGGGGCTCGACGATCTGGTACCCGGGGACGAAATCGTCAACAAGCTCCGGGGCATGGGCACGCCTCACGGCCAGATACCGTTCCGGTCGTTCCAGTTCGATTAGTGTTCCTGCCGGTGATGCAGGCGGCCAATATTATCGTGGCATTCGCATGCAGGCTCAGCGCATTCCGGTGTTCTGCGAACACATATTTTTATAAATATAAATAAAACATTCACACTGTTATGTTTGTAGCATGGCTGTGACTCACAATCAGATATGCCCTGCTCGTATTTACGATCGTGAACATGATCCCGGATAAAAAGATGTGGAAACGATGGATGTCCAAGCGCAAGCCGACAAGAGTAAACATCGGCGGTATTACCCGATTATTTTAGGCCTGTTACTGGCAATTACCGTGTTTCTCGCAGTTTACGTGAACGTGATTCTCGGAATTGAGGTCGTCTACACGCACCTGTTCTACATCCCCATAATCCTCGCCGGGATCTGGTACCACCGGAAAGCCATCTATGTAGCGCTGTCGCTTGGCGTTCTCCACATTGTCCTCAGCTACGCGTCCGATGGCATGCTGCCGTATGAATCGTTCCTCCGCGCTCTCGTTTTCGTGGCTACCGCGTACCTGGTGGGGACGATTGCCGCCCGGAAGGACCTCCTGTACGACGGTTTGAAAGCCTCTGAGGACAGCCTGCGGCGGATGCGCGATACCCTGGAGCAGCAGGTCCGGGAGCGCACGCAGGAGCTCAGCGACATCAACGAATCCCTGAAGAACGAGATCACCGAGCGTAACAAGGCCGAAAATTCGTTGATGCTGGCACGGTTCTCGATCGACCGGGCCGCCGACTTCATTGCCTGGATAAACCCTGACGGCAGCTTCCATTACGTCAACGATGCGCTGTGCAAGGCCACAGGCTACTCCCGCGATGAGCTGCTCGCGATGAAATCGTGGGAGATCGAGCCGGAATCCCCGAAAGATAAATTGCCCGGACAATGGAAGGCCCTGAAGGAGTCCGGCTACTACCACACCGAGTCGACGCTCCGGGCACGGGATGACCATCTCATCCCGGTCACCATCATGAACAACTACATCGAGTTCCGCGGGAACGAATACAACTGTGCATACATCCGGGACATCACAAAGCGCAAGCTCATGGAGAACGCGCTGAAAAAGAGCCAGGCCATCCTCGCCCGGGCCCAGATCATCGCTCATGTCGGCAACTGGGCGTGGAACCTCAAGACCGGCCAGATGCAGTGGTCGGACGAAGTCTACCGGATATTCGGCTACGACCCCGGGAGCATCCAGCCCACTGCAGAGTTACTCCTGTCCAGTGTCTTACCTGACGATCGCGAGATGGTACTGATGGCATTCGATGCGGCGGTCCATGAAAACAGGCTGTTCAACATCGACTACAGCATTGTCGCCCGGGACGGCACGAGGCGTTGTGTCAACGTCGTGGCCGATAAGCTGGCCCGGGACTCATCGGGCAATCCCTCGCGGATTTACGGCATCATCCAGGACATCACAAAGCGCAAGCTCGCGGAGACCGAACTGCAGGATGCAAAGGCCCAGGCGGAACTGTACCTGGATTTGATGAGCCACGACATCAACAACATGAACCAGATCGGCATAGGCTACCTTGAACTCGCTCTCGGCAGGCCGGACCTGAACGACGAAACGAGGGCACTACTGACCAGGCCGTATGAAGCGCTGGAAAGCAGCACCCGTCTCATCAGAAACGTCACCAAGCTTCAGCGCGCCAGGGAAGGCGGCTTCTGTACCACCCGGGTGAATGTCAGCCAAGTGATCGGCGATCTCCTGCCCAAATATTCCGGCATGGAAGGGCGGGATGTTCACATCGACTTCCATGGATGCGACTGCTTCGTAATGGCCAACGAACTGCTGACCGACGTGTTCTCGAACATCATCGGCAACGCGATAAAGCACTCGACCGGGCCCCTGACCATCGACATAAGCATAAAACGAGCCCTGGAGGATGGCAACGCCTGCTGTATTACCAGCGTTGCGGACAACGGCCCCGGCATACCTGACAGCCTGAAGAGGCGGCTGTTCGTGAGGTTCCAGAGAGGGGCCACAAAAGCAACCGGAAGAGGCCTCGGCCTGTACCTGGTAAAAACGCTGGTGGACGACTATCACGGCAGGGTATGGGTAGAGGACCGCATCCCGGGGGATTCCACGAAGGGCGCAAAATTCGTGGTCATGCTGCCGGCCGTCGAATAGCTCAATTGATGTTCTCGTTCATGTAGCGCCCGTCGTAGCCCTGAAGCACGGCATTCTCGAGCCGCATGAACAGGAGCTGGACCACCCTGGCATCCTTTTTGATGTAGAACCCGGCCGGGTTGTGTACGATCAGCAGCGCCTCGCTCCGGCCTTTGTATCCCGCGTCCCAGACGGCAGTCTCGACTGTGACTCCCATGCGCAGGAGGCTCGACCTCGGCCTCGCGATGGCGCACATGTCCTTCGGTATGGAGACGATCTCGTTGAAGACGATCTTGTAGCAGCCTTCCCGCAGGTACAGCCACCCGTCCCGGCCCCATTCGAGCTCCTTGAATGACGGCAGCTCCCGGTCGGCGTTGTCGAAACCGATGCGTCCCGGGCCGTAGAACGCCTCCACCCGGCAGACGGTCAGCTCCAGGCCGTTCACCTGTGTCTGCGAGGCAGCGTCTATCGCGCCTTCTACCAGCCCGCCCTTAACGAGGCTTTCTAACTCTGTTTTTCCCTGGATCATCGATTTCCTTCCCTTCGTCAAAGGTCAGCACATGAGGCTTGATGTCCAGGACGGGCGTCCCGTCCAGCGCATCGAGGCCTTCGACAACCAGCGTATTGCCCTTTCGCCCTATAAGCTTTGTCACCGTGATGCCAATGGGGCTGGGCCGGAACTGGCTTCTCGTGTTGAAGACGCCGGTGATGGGCCGGGACGGGTCGCCCCGGGGGTGGAGACGCAGCCGGTACTCGCCGTCGTTGCGGTCGAAATAGAATACGACGGTGAGGAACTCGTTCTCTTCGATATCCATGAGGCCGTCGGCGTACTCCGGCTCGATGACTATGTCCGAGATGAGGTGCCGGTACTCCTCCGAGCGGATTTCCGGCGTGGCGCCGTTCCGCACGTAGCCGATGGGCGTGACCGTGAGCTTTTCCATTACTAATTTGTTAGGGACTCATGATATTTATAAGAGGGCCGTACGCAATCGTCCTGCAATAAAGAAGGCGGGTACTGCACATCGACAAAGGCAGTACATGGCACGACATCCTGAAGAAACACCGTGACCTCATAGGCGTGCTGACCCGGGAGCTGAGCGGTGACAGAAGAAAAGAGTGGTAAAATGAGACGGTCACCGATTCATAAATCGTCAGAATAAATTAATAATTGATGACATTCTCTTATAATAATGGTTTATATGGTGAACGATGAGGGACCTGTCGGTAATATCGTAAACGCGTTGAAATTCGGTGTTTCAAACGTGACAAGCCTGGCTATCTGGGGTATAGCTTTCTTTGCGGCCATAGCGATTATGGCGGTCATGCTTGTGACAGCGTTTTTGATATTCAGCGAAAACGTGCCGGTGATGATCGTAATGTTTATCCTGTCTTACCTGCCAGTAATTGTGATAGGCGTCCTGTTCATGGGATTCGCCAGCCAGTGCATCAAAACAGTCATCGACGGAGGCAGCGAGATGCCCACGGGGCTGGAATCTCCGGGAGAGCTGGTGAAAGACGGGATCATGACCTTTATCATCGTGCTCGAAGCCTTCGTATTTGAAATGCTGTGCTTTGTCCCGGGTTTTCTGCTCATCTTTCTGGCGCGGTCTGACGATACCTTAGTCCTGGTCGGGCTGGTGCTGTTGATGCTGGCGATACCGGTGATGCTGGTCATCTATTTCCTGAACGTCATCCAGTGGGCCGTGTACGCCGATACCGGCAGCCTGCTGCAGGGCTTGAACCCACTGAGGCCTATCCGCCTCATACTGTCCAACCCGGGAGCAGCGGTAATCGCCGCGCTATCCATTTTCGTAGCTTACGTGATCTTCACCGTTGTCATGTTCTTACTGGAGATACTGATCGTCACAATACTTCTGATGCCTTTCCTGATCATAGCAGAGTACGCATGTATCATGTATCTCGTCGCGGTATTCTACCGGCAGAGCCGCGGGGACCAGTTCAACATCCGGGATACGGTGACCGGCGGGTACAGCGTTTCCTGACCGGGCCTCATTTTTCACGCAGTCCGGCACTGAGAAGTTTTTAACCTATCCGTGCGTAACATTAACCCGTATGCCTGGAAAAGACGGTGCTCCGGAGGGCAAGGGCTATGGCATCATCGGCGCCGTGACCTACCGGGCGGTCAGCATGGGTCTGAAGCTGTCCAGGCTGCCGCTGGTCGGGCCGCTGATCGACCGTGTGGCCGTGCGGAAGCGGTTCAAGGTAGCCACGATGAATCCCGGTGGGCGCCGCCATCAAGAGCAACCCGGCGGTCCTCCCCATCGACGCGGCCCGGCGCCTCGTCGACGCGGCTTCTTATATCGCTGTCACCGACGTCTGCCTCTGCCGGGAGAGCCACAGCTGCCGGGACTACCCGATCGGCCTGGGGTGCCTGTTCCTGGGTAAGGGCGCGAAGAAGATCGGCCTGCATGGCCGGGTACACCCCATTACGAAGGACGACGCGCTGGCGCACCTCGAAAGGGCCCGCACCCTGGGCCTGATCACCAACGTGATCTGGTCCACGACCGAGTTCCACGCCATCGGCGCTGACCCCCGAAGCACAGTGGAGTTGTGCTCATGCTGCCCCTGCTGTTGTCTCGCCTTCAAGACCCGAAAGGCATCACGCGCGTTCATCGACGGCATCGCAGGCTTCGGCATCTCGAAGGTCGTGACGCCCATCGAAGACTGCACCCGATGTACCAACTGCGTGCACGTCTGCCCGTTTGCCGCGATCACCGTTGACATCCATAGCGGCCCGTACATCGACCCGGGCCGGTGCAAGGGCTGCGGGCGATGTGAGACGATCTGCAAACCGGGCGTACTGAAAATATTCCCTGTCGAGTCCGCCGCGCGCGCGACACCGCTGCCGGGGACTATGTACCTCGAAGAATTCCTGGAAATGGTTAAATAAGCGCGCACCACGCTGCGCCAAGGGCCAGAAAGAGATTTTAAGTCGCCAAGGGATCCAAGACTTAGTAACTTGTTATTACTTCCCGACGGCTTAGTACCTTAGGACTTAAATTGAAAACATGCTTGGCGCCTTGAAATCTTCGGTTGCTATTAAAGTGGCGTCTTATGCGTCTCTTCTTGGACTCTTGGCGACTTATCATCTGACTTGTCGTGCCACTTATTCCGAAAATACTAAAAACAGGCATGCAGAAGCTATTTATGTCTGTATAAACAATACTTTCAGTGCGCATTCTGAATAGTTTATTAACCTGGAAAGCGCATAATTAACCAAATTGAAAGTATTATCACCGGGAGGCAGCGCACTATGAACAAGGACCTGTTATTGTGGGACCAGACCATCTTCAGGGAGGAGCAGTACTTCGAGCTCGACTTCCTGCCGGAGAACCTCCTGCACCGGGAGTCGCAGATGAGGTCGCTCCAGTTCAGCATAGGCCCGGCGCTCCGCGGCGCCACGCCGCTCAACGCCTACTGCAGGGGCGCGCCCGGCACCGGCAAGACGTCTGCGGTGCTCAAGGTCTTCGAGGAGGTGGAGAACGCCACCCAGAAGGTCCTGCCTGTCTACATCAACTGCCAGGTGGACTCGACGCGGTACGCCATCTTCGCCCAGGTCTTTAAAAAGCTGTTCGGCTACCCGCCGCCGTCCTCCGGCATCTCGTTCAAGAAGCTGTTCTCCCAGATCGCCAAGCACCTGGTCGAGAAGAAGAAGGTGCTCATCGTCGCGCTGGACGATATCAACTACCTGATGATGAGCAAGGAGATCAACGACGTGCTCTACTCGCTGCTGCGCATGCACGAGGTCGTCCCCGGCGCCAAAGTGGGCGTAATCTCCATCCTGAGTGACATGACGCTGGACATGGCGAAGGACCTCTCCCCCAGGTGCAGTCCGTGTTCCTGCCCGAGGAGATCGTGTTCCCGCAGTACTCCAACGAGGAGATCAAGGACATCCTGCGGTACCGCATCCGCTACGGCTTCTTCCCCAACGTCATCTCGGAGGAGGTCCTGGACGCCGTCACCGGCTACACCGCCGACACGGGCGACCTCCGTGTCGGCATCAACATGCTCAAGCGCGCCGGACTGAACGCCGAGCGCCGGGCCAGCCGCAGCATCTCCGCCGAGGACGTGGAGAAAGCCTACGAGGGTTCCCGGTACGTGCATCTGAACTATGTCGTGCGGAGCCTGAAGAAGGAGGAGAAGGTCATCCTCAAATGCATCGTCGACGTCGGCAAGCAGGAGATCACGTCCGGCGAGCTCTACGACTGCTTCAAAGAGAAGACCGGGCTGGGCTATACGTCGTTCTACGAGATGGTGAACCGCCTCGAGACCCTCAAGCTTGTCACTCTGAGCAGCACCGGCAAAGGCACCCGCGGGCAGAGCCGGCTGGTGTCCCTGAAGTACGACCCGAAGGAAGTCGAACGGCGCATCGACCTGTAGGTTAAAATAGCCTGCCGGTTATAATATTGTATATGCAAGGCAGGCATGTCGCTGCATTTTTATCAGTCGCCGTAATAGTGGCTATTCTGTCCATCAGCGGCTGCTGTTGCTGCTCACTATCCGGGCCCGGGACAGGGCGTTTCGTCTTCCTTGACCGGCATACTGACGTGACCGCAATGGTGGTGAACGGGACCGACCCGAATCCTCAGCCGATACCCAGTGTGAAGTACGATTTCGATAACGATACGAAGAAGCTGTGGCTGCTTTTCCCCCAGGACTTTTACCAGCATTACCCCGGATTGAAAGTCTTTTACGGGGATACCGCGTGGGCTTTCGGGCACGGCGACGTGGACTTCGGCGGGCACTCTGATTATTCGCTGATCAGCCAGCTACCCTTTCAAAAAGGCGACGTTAAAGTCGTCGACGTCAAAGGAAACGGCACTGTCCTTTTCAAGTATCATGAACGGAATATCGTCCTGGCGCCGGGCGAGAGCTGGTCAGGCGACGCTTACGCGACCATGGAAAGTACCCAGAGTCGTAATGGTACCGTAATGCTCAACGTGACAAGGGTAGATACCTTCACGAATTACGGGCTGCTGGATGCGTCCAGTATCACGGGTTGATATTCGGTTTAAGTATACGCACCAGCTGTTTCCCGGGCTTTGCGACCCCTGTCACGCTCGCCAAGAGCGCCAAGGATTTTTTAGAGGTTAAGGAGTGCCCGGAGGCGAGGGAGCTTGAGCTGAAGGCGCAGGATGGAGCCGAAGGAGGCTGATTTAAAAAAACGGAGTTTAAGGAGTCAAGGAGCCTAAGGAGCATTTTTATAATCGTCCTCCTTGAGCTCCTTGACTCTTAAACTCCGTTTTTCCGTTCGTCTCCCTGAACTCCTTATACTCCATAGTCTCAAGCACCTTAGTCTCCTTGACCTCCCTGGCCTCAAAGTTTTAGTGCGAAAGTTCGTATCCCTTGGCGCCCTTGGCTCTTGGCGCCCTTGGCGAGCGTGACAGGGGTCGCATAGCCTTAACAAGGCCCGATTTTCATAGTCATTGCATAAAAAATAATTCGGGTCTTAGTCTTTCGGGTGCTGTGCCCCGCACTTGTTCTCCCCGGCGCAGCTCATCTTCTTGCTCGTGAGCTCGCCCTTCATGAACCGCTCCAGCACGGTATCCACCATGCCGACGGCGCCGGAGTAGACCTCGATGCCCTGCCCGTTCAGCATGCGCGATGGCCGGGTTGCCGATGCCGGCGGCGATCACGTGGGTGACGCCAAGCCCGGAGACGAAGACCGGGACCTTGACTTTCTCCCGCCCGGGGTTCGGGACTGACCTCGCCCGAAACGAATTTGCCATCCTCTATCACCATGATCGCGAACTCCGGCGCCTTGCCGAAATGGCGGGACACCTTCCGATCGCTGTTGGGTATGCATACTTTCATGATCTCCGGCTCCTTTCGATTATGCGTATGTCGTCCTTATGAATGGCTCTCCCCGTATTCGCGCTGCAGGATGTGATCGGAATACCACTCGTCCACCTGCTCGTACTGTCCGGTGGCGGCGGCGATGCGGACGGCCAGCGAATGGTAACACAGCCCGCCGTTCTTCGACAGCCGGTACAGGTAGTCCCGGCAGGTGCAGAAGTCGCCTTCCACCACGTACAGGTCGCCCTTGCCTTCCACGACGAAGAAATCCCGGTACTTCTTCACCCGTCCGGCCCTGACGACTTCGATGGCTTTCCGGCCTCTGATGCCATACTCCCGGGCGATCTGCTTCTCGATCTCCTCCGTGAGTCATCCGGCGGCCGTCAGGTCTTCCAGTACGCTCACGGCCGGATCACCCTGATCTCCGGCGGGTCGTCTATGAACTCCGCGCGGACGTTTTCGTTGAGCCTGTCGGCCAGCTTTTTCATGGCGGGGGCCTCGGTGAAGTAGTGCGGGGCGCTGATCAGGGCTATGTCGCCCCTGTCCCGGATCACGTCGTGCTTCAGCTCCGAGGAGAGCAGCACGTCGGCGTTGAGCTTTTTAGCGATGGGCAGCGCTTCCCTGAACCCGCTCCCGGCAGAGGTGACGACGGTGCAGATCTCTTTATCCATGTCGCCGACCACTTCGACGTCGGTCTGCAGCGCCTTCGACGCTGCGGCAGCGAACGAGGCGAGGCTTTGATTTTCCGCCACGCCGGCGCAGGAGAGGTCGATGGACACGACGCTCGTCAGCCCCAGCAGGCCGGCCAGCGTATCGTTCACGCCTCCGGGGGCCCGGTCGTAGTTCGTATGCATCGAATACAGCGACATGCGGCTCTCGAGAAGCATCTTGAGCGAGCGGGCGAGACTCTGGTCGATCGGACGCCACCGGGTTCCAGATGAGCGTGTGGTGGACGATCAGGGCGTTTGCGCCCGATTCGGCAGCCTTTTTGATCACGTAAGGCGTCGGGTCGAGTGCCGTAGCTACCTTTTTCACCTCTCGTGGTCCCGGGAACGATCAGGCCGATCTTGCCGTGGTCCATCTCTTCCGCCAGCTCCGGGGGGCGCGATCTCCTCCAGCGTGTGAATCAGATCAGAAAGCTCCATGATACCGCCGTAGTCTGTTTACAATAACTGCGCCGTTAAGGTTAAAATAGTTTTTATGAGGCGGTATCTAACGAGAACGGGCCTTCTTCTTCGCGTCCCATTTTTCCAGCCGGGTGCGCACGGCATCGCTCTTCAGCTCTCTGGTCACGTCACTGGCGATCCATCTCGCAGAGCCGGAGCCGATATGTCTTATCTCTTCAGCTACAGCCAGAGCGGCCAGGTTCAAGGCAATGTTTCTCTTACCCGTTTGCCGGAGCGCCCAGCTCACCGCTTTCTTCACCATGTGCCGCTCATCCGATGCGCCTTTCCGGATGAGGGGGAAGAACTGCATAAAGGCCCCATCCGGCGACTTCCTGTCGTGGATGGCGAGCCCGGCCATCATGGCGAAGCCCGCCCGTTTCACATATTCCCTGTCATCTTCAGCCCATTCGAGGCATTTTTTATAAGCGTACGGGGTCCTGTCAAAAAGGGTAAAGCACGCGTGGTCACAGAGGTCCCACGAGCCAAAGTCCGCCGCCCACCGGTCCATCTGTCCTTCGGTCACCTGCCCCGGGTCGTCGATCCAGACGGCGATGGTCATGGCCTCGTAAATGCCCGTATCCCAGAGCGCCAGGGCCAGGGCGTGGTCCTGGCGCAGTCCGATCTCCGTAGCGAGGCGCTTCAGGCTGGTCGTGTCGACACCTATGGCATTTTCCACGTAGATGCCCACTCTGTTCATGCCTGCTTTTACGTCCGGGGAGGAAAGGCTCCGCAGCCGTTCGATGATCTCGTCAACGCCCAGCATATAATGCGATCTATGCCCGGACATGATAAAAGATGCGTGGCACCGGTATGAAAATAATAGTTAGAGCCGATCGCTTACTCGTTGGTCGTCAGCTTCTGCGGCTTCTGTGCCACTGAAGTCGTCATCTTGAAGAACGGCTCGCGGATGCTGACCGTATGTTTCATGGCCTCTTCGAGCTGCCCGTCGGTCATGCCCCGCACGTCCACGAGATTATCGTTCCGCAGCAGGCAGGGCTTGAGCTTGCAGTCGGATGTTACCCGGAGCCGGTTGCAGTTCATGCAGAACTCGGAGTTGTCGATCGGCCGGACGACCTCGACCTCGGCACCCTTCAGGTAGTACTTGGTCCGCCGGTGCATCTCGCGGCAGACGAACCTGTCGGCCTTTGCCTTGATCCGCTGCTCCAGAGCGGCCAACGTCGGCGTGATAGCTAAACGCGCCTTTGAAGTTCATCAGCTCGATCACCTGCAGGACCAGCGGCTTGCCCCGGATGAAGTCGATCATCTTCTCGACCTCGTTCTCGTTGATGTCTTTGAGGTAGACCATGTTAATCTTCACCGGCGTCAGGCCCACGTCCAGCGCGACGCTGATACCGTCGAGCACCTTCTCGAAATAGCCTTCGGGACACTTGGTGATGAAATCGAACCGCTCCGGGCTCAATGAGTCCAGGCTCACGTTGACGCGGTCCAGCCCGCTCGCCTTCAGGCTCTCCGCCCGTGGCGCCAGCAGGGTGCCGTTCGTGGTCACTGACACGTCCCGCAGATCGGCGGCAGGGCTCTCAGGATATCCTCGAAGTCCGTGCGCAGCAGCGGCTCGCCGCCGGAAAACTTGATCTTGTCGACGCCGTGCTTCGCCGCTATCCTGGCGATCTGCGCCACCTCATCGACAGTGATCTCCCGCCCGCTGTGATTCTCTCCCTCGTTATGGCAGTAGATACACCGGAGGTTGCAGCGGTTGGTCAGCGATACCCGGAGGCTGCTGATTTTCCGCCCGTATGTGTCAACGAGAAAATCCTGCATCGATAAACCATAACATTCTCCATAATTATTAACTTTATGTAGTAGCGAGAATTATAAAAAAGGCACGATGCAAATGGCCGCTATGTGACGAATGATAATTCAGGCGTCCTCATGGTGACCCGGCCTGACGGATATCCTGTACCGGCTGTCTTCATATTAGCGGACATATCCCTCTCCATTCCCGGTAAATATATATGATGAGCCGGACAGATGCGGCAGTATCTTTAAAGATACCGGGTAATTGTATACCTGATCAGGGATATTTGCATGCGAAGCGACGAGGTCAAGAAGGGCATCGCGAGGACGCCTCACCGGGCGCTCCTCAAGGCCGTGGGCGTGACGGAAGAAGATCTGGGCAAGCCGTTCATCGGCATTGCGAACGCGTGGAACGATATAGTGCCGGGCCACAAGCACCTGCGGGAACTGGCGGAGAAGATCCGGCAGGGCATCCGTGAGGCTGGCGGCGTGCCGTTCGAGTTCGGCGTCATCGGCATCTGCGACGGCATCGCCATGGGCCACGAGGGCATGCAGTACTCGCTGCCTTCCCGGGAGATCATCGCCGACTCCATCGAGGTCATGACCGAGGCCCACCGCTTCGACGGCATCGTGATGCTGGGCACCTGCGACAAGATCGTGCCCGGCATGCTCATGGCCGCGCTGCGCATGAACATCCCCTGCATCGTCGTCACCGGCGGCCCCATGCTGCCCGGGCGGCTCGACGGAAAGGACATCACGCTGATCACTTCCTTCGAGGGCGTCGGCAGCCTGCAGGCGGGCAAGATCACCCCTGAAGAGCTGAAGCGCATCGAGGATGCCTGCTGCCCCGGCTGCGGGAGCTGCCAGGGCCTGTACACGGCCAACACCATGGCCTGCATGACCGAGGCGCTGGGCATGTCCCTGCCGGGATGCGCGACCGCGCACGCCGTCAGCGCTAAAAAGGAACACATGGCACATGACAGCGGCCGGCGCATCGTGGAGCTGGTGAACAAAGACGTGAAGCCCCTTGACATCGTCAGACGGGAGTCGTTCGAGAACGCCATCCGGCTGGACATGAGCATCGGCGGCTCGACCAATACCGTGCTTCACCTGACGGCCATCGCCGCGGAGGGCGGCATCCGGCTCGGCCTCGACGACTTCGACCGCATCAGCGGCGAGACGCCCGCACCTGTGCCACATGGGCCCCGGCGGCCCGTACTCTATGAAGGACCTCGACGAGGCCGGCGGCATCCCGGCGGTCCTCAGCCAGATCAAAGGCCTCGAGGACGTGCCCACGGTCAGCGGGAAGAGCATCCTTGCCATCGCGAAGGCTGCCAGGGTCGAGAACCATGAGGTCATCCGCTCCCCGGACAACCCGATCCACAAGACCGGGCGGCATTTCCATCCTGTACGGCAACCTCGCGCCGGATGGCGCCGTGGTCAAGAGCGGCGCCGTGACCGAGAAGATGCTGAAATTCACCGGCAAGGCAAAGGTCTTTGACTCCGAGGATGACGTGACCAAAGCCATCCTCGGCAGGCAAGATCAAGCCCGGAGACGTCGTGGTCGTCCGCTACTGCGGCCCCCGTGGCGGCCCGGGCATGCCGGAGATGCTCGGCCCGACGTCAGCCATCGCCGGCATGGGGCTGAGCGAGTCTGTGGCGCTGATCACTGACGGCCGCTTCTCAGGCGGCACCCGCGGGCCATGCATCGGCCACGTGTCCCCCGAGGCAGTCGACGGCGGCCCCATCGGGCTGCTGCGGGACGGCGACGTCATCGACATAGACATCCCGGGGAAGCACATCGACGTGAAGCTGTCCCCCGCCGAGATCGAGGCCCGGAAAAAGGCGTTCGTCCCGAAGAGAAAGCAGCTCAGAGGATACCTGGCCAGGTACGCGAAGAACGTCACCTCTGCGTCGACAGGCAGTCTCATCAGATAAGCTGCTGGTTTTTGCGGGAAGTTTTAGAAAGGGTGACGGGAAAACCTTTTCCAAAAAGGTTGTCCCGTCTCGCGACACCGGACGCCAGTGCCGAAAGCACATACTGCGATAGTTTTGGAGGGTAGCAGTGGGAACCTTTTACAAAAGGTTCCCTCGTACGCTTTACATCTTTAAAAGATGTTCCAAAAAGGCCCCCCTGGGTCACGACACCGGGCGCCAGTGCCGAAGGCACAAATCCGGATAGTTTTTGAGGGGCGCACAGGGAACTTTTTGGTAAAAAGTTCCCCTGACACATGATTAAAACGATTTATGGATAATAATTAGCCTCTGTGATATTCAGCTTGCAATGACCACACTGGCCTCGTCGTCGATGTTTTTAAGCAGGTCGCGTAGTGAGATAGGCTTCTTTAGAAAACGTGATGCGCCGGCCTGCATGGCATCTCTCTCCACGGCTTCGTCCGCGGAGACAAAAATAATTCTTGTATTTGGATATGCTGACAGGATTTCTTTCGTGGTCTCGACGCCGTTCTTCGTGGGCATCCTGTGGTCCATGATGATGATGTCCGGCTTGTTTTGTACGACCCGTTGTTTCTCCAGCGCGTCCGTACCATCGCTAGCGACGTAAGATATCCTGTATCCTTTCGACGCTATGGCCAGCTTATAGAGCTTTTGCAAATCCGGCTCGTCGTCCACGATCGCTATGCTGGGCTTTTCACCCTCAGCGGCACTCATGTTCAATTAATCCTGCAGAGTTAGATATTAGACCTGTAATGAAGAAATACTTATGTTTATCGCTACCTATGCCGAAACAAATGCTACTCTACTCTGGACTATAGCCCCCCTATGCACTAATGATAGTTAATAGATATTTATTTAATTAACGCCGGGCTTATATTATATTTCTTTTTTATATGAAATGAATGGTTATGATCATTCCCGTCGTTCATTATGTTATGCCTGCCCGGGTCGTTCGTGCATAATCCTGGCCTGCCATATAAGAATGGCTTAGACGCCCGCCGCCGAAGTCACGGCTCCGATCAGCACCGGGAATGCCTCGTGCAGTCCGCCGACGGCCATCTCTATGGCAATGGTGGCCAGCACGATGCCCATTACCTTGGTCAGCACTCGCGAGCCGTCCTTCTTGATGAACGAATAGACCCGCTCGGAGTTGATCAGGACGATAAAGGCCGCGCCCATGGAGATCAGTATGGCCACGATGATCCAGAGCTTGAGCTCGGTCTCCTGAACGCTGCCCATCTGGTTCCGTACCGCGGCCACATGAGCCTCGTTCATCAGGACCATGACGGTACTCATGGCCCCGGGCCCGGCGATCAGCGGCGTAGCCATGGGCGTGACGGCGACCGCTTCCCGTTCCTCGTCCGGGTCGATCTTTGATACGGCGCTCCGGCCCATCAGCATCTCGAAGGCGATAGCCAGCAGCAGGAAGCCGCCGGCTATGCGCAGCGAGCTGAGTGTCACATGGAGCAGCGCGAACAGCGTCTGGCCAATCAGCGCGAAGACCAGCAGGATTGCCGTGGCGATGACCACCGACTTGACGATCGCGGCCTTCCGCTCGATAGTCGTCATCTTCGAGGTGAGCGAAATGAACAGCGGCACGTTGCCGAACGGGTTGACAATGACAAAGACACCTACCAGTGCCTGTATGAACAAAGTGTAGTCAAATGCCAGATCAAAGGCCATCGGACAGCGAATTGCTCCGCTACTATTAAAAACTTTTCGAGCCTGCATGGCAAAGGCGGTAAAGAAGACGTTTCAAAGACGAAAAAGTCCGGAGAATGATCACGCATCCGCGTGCCATGTACAATCCCATCAATCCTGTCCGCTGGAAAAAAATAAAAAAATGTCATGCAAAAATGAATCCGATGAGGCCTGTTAAGATTGCGTCCGGTATGAACTCAGAACAGCTTATCGCTATTGCCATGTCGGTGCATAACGTCGTGGGCCGGATGCCCGTGGCGGTCAAAGCCCGCGATGAGCCAGGCGTGATCATCGCCGGAGGCAGGCCCAATGACCTGATCTGCGGGAGCGAAGCCCTGGACAGCGTTTTTCGCGGAGAGCCCGTAAAAAGGACGCATGCTGACTGCGGGGACTATGCCGGAATCCCTATGTTCGCCTCAGCCATATTTGACAAAGCAGGCAGAGCAGTGGCCGCCATCGGCGTGATCGACACCTCCGGGGTACTGAGCCTGCAGGAGTTCGCCGAGATCAGCGCGTCGCTCTGTCATCAGTCCGGGAACCATGTCCGCCCTAAAAAATAAGACGTCGGGCGATCATATCTGCTGATTATGGACAGGATTATGATAACCGCCGATTCGACGGCGGATGATCTGGCAAGCTTAGCCATGTGCGTGCACCACCTCTTCGCCGGGCTGCCGGTCACCGCGCGAAGCCGCAACCGGCCCGGCGTGCAGATCGAAAACGGAAAGATCAAGTCAAGCGTATACACCGGACCGATGCTGGAGCAGTCGATACGGGAGAACCGGGTGATCAAGGGCAGGCCCGAGTCCGGGTTCTACAAGGGCATACCTGTCATCATCGCGCCTATCCTGCTCGGCAACACCGCTATCGCCGCCATCGGCGTGGTCGACACCTCCGGCTCGCTGGACATCAAGGCGTTCATGGATCAATATTCAACCATAGAGAGACAGGTCAGCGGCCACAAGTAAATGTCACAGGAGGTGGTCACGTTGTAATCACAGAGGTCACAGAGGCCACAGAGGACGGCACAGAGGTTTGTTTAATAAAAGGGCCTTCTCCATCAGCCATCTTCTAAAAAGTCCTCTGTGAATACCTCTGTGTTCTCTGTGGCCTCTGTGATGAGTTCTCCGCGGGCTCCTGAACCTCCGAGACCTCCCCGGAACCGGAACTTTTTTCCGCCAGCGACGCCTTTCTTCCCTCGATGAAGAATCTTTCCGGGAGTGAGCTCGAGAAGAAAAACGCGGCCGAGAAGGCCTGCGAGCTGGTGAGCGAGGGGATGGTCGTGGGCCTGGGGACAGGCTCGACTACAGCTTTTGCGATCAGGTACCTGGGACGGCGCATTGCAGAGGACGGACTGCATATCAAGGGCGTGCCGACTTCCTATGCGGCCGAGGCACTGGCCATCGAGTGCGGAATACCGCTGACCAGCCTGGACGAGTCGCCTGTCCTCGACATCGACATCGACGGCGCCGACCAGATCGATGCGTCGCTGAACGTCATCAAGGGCGGCGGCGCGGCGCACACCCGGGAGAAGATTGTTTCCTACTCGGCGAAGATGTTCGTTGTCGTGGCCGATAACAAGAAGTTCAGCGCCATGCTGAACCGGTCCGTGCCGATCGAGGTGTTGCCCTACGCACGCCGGCTGGTCGAGCGCGAGCTGCAGAAGCTCGGCGGCACCTGCAAGGTGCGCACCTGCAGCGGCAAGGACGGCCCCATCATATCCGACAACGGCAACTTCATATTAGACTGCGAGTTCGGCGTGATAGAACCCAGCGGACCTGGGCGAAAAGCTGTCACGGATACCCGGCCTGGTGGAGCACGGCATCTTCACCAACGCAGCGGAAGTATACCTGGGCTACGAGGACCGGGTGGAAGTGCTGCGCCGGAAGGCGTGAACTTTTTTATATACTCCGATATGGGCCTTGTTGCGGCATATGCCCGGGCTGAAACCATAAGAATTATATCATAGAATGGTATTTAGAGTATGCAAAACGTCGAATCGTGATGTCGGAGTGGCCTAGTCTGGTTAGGGCGTCGGACTCATAGGGTTATGAAAATTTCGCCTAAAACCTAAGACATCCGGAGGTCGGGGGTTGCATCCCCCCTCCGACACTTTCTTTAATATACTCTTTTTGGATAGCGTGTTGCATCAATGTATGCTCAAAATACCATTCCAGTGCCTATCCCGGTCTCCATATGTCAGCCATAGCTTCGACTTTCTCTTCGTATGTCTGCCGTAGTATCACATTGAGCAGGGCTGGTCACCATTTCTGCTTCTGACGGATCAAGAGGGGGCTCCCGTCCCCCTCTAGTCGCTCCGCGCTAACGCGCTCCGCTGGACTCCCCCGGCATGACCGCTCCGCTCCTTCGTCGCAGCGGAAGATCAAAAAGCCAGCCCTGGGCAATTGAACCATGACACAATTGTAGCATCATTACCATGATGGCCGCCCGGCCGCTCGCGCGCGTCTACTTGACCTTGCACCGGCTGGCGATTTGCAGCCTATTTCACAGCAACCCGTGCCTGGTCTTCATCAAATCCGGCGCCCGGGTCGCCAGGGCATTGTAGCAGAACAGGAATATCCAGAAGAACGCCAGGTAGACGGACAGCCATAGGTACACGGGAAACAGGGCGGGCTTGATGTCCGCGAGGTAAAGGCCGATGAACATGCAGTTCACCAGGAACGCCACGAACCCCAGCAGGGGAATCATCCATAGCCGGTACCTGACATTGTGGTAGAGCGCCACGTTGACCAGGAAGATCACCAGGGTGAGGGCGACGTAGATGAACTCGGACAGGTGCAGGTGGAGGCCTCCCGCGCTTTCCGGGAACAGGCCCAGCAGTACCATGCCGAGGCACAGGCCTAGGCCCGCCGCCTCCGCTACGATGAGCATACGCCTCGACCAGAGCGGGCCGATGTGCCAGTAGGCCAGGCTTAGCATGAACGGCGCGAGCAGCAGCCCTGCCAGGATGACGCCTCCGTTGTAGATGATCGCGCCCTGCGGGTTGAAGGTTGCGTTCCCGAGGTCGCCGATCCAGTTACCCAGCGGATCGAACGGCTTGGTCAGGAAGAACGCCGATACGAACGTGCAGAGGACGTATACGGCGATCGCGGCGACGCAGAAGCGCGCACCCCGTCTCCTTAAAAAGGCCCCTTCCATAACGGCTCCCTATCATAATCGCACATCGGCATATATATCCTCTTTCGTACGAACGCTCAACCGATATCCTCTTTCGTGCATTTCACTCAATGCGATTAATCAATAGCAACTGTGCAATAACGGCATGCGCGATAAAAAAGTTTTACCGCCGGCATCCGCCCGGGTTGACCGGGTGCACGCCGTGGCCGACGTCCATGGAATTGAGCACAGCCTCTTTCACGAACCGCTTGGCTTTATCGCACGCATTCTCAATCGTCTCGCCCTTTGCCAGGTACGCGGTCATCGCCGCCGCATAGGTGCAGCCGGTGCCGTGGGTGCCGCCTTTGACCAGCGGCCCTTCGAAAATAGTGAACTTCAGGCCGTCGTACAGGATATCCCTGCCGCCGAAGTGGCCGCCGGTGAGGATGACATACTTCACGCCGAGAGCGTGTATCTTTTTACAGGCTTCCTTCGCCGAGTCCATGTCTTTGACCTCGACGCCGGACAGTACGCCCGCCTCGCAGACGTTCGGCGTAGTCGCCTCGGCCAGCGGCAGCAGTACTTCTTTCAGTGCCTCGACCGCGTCCGGGTTCAGCAGCCTTCCGCCTGCCTCTGCGGCCATGACCGGGTCGACGACGACCTTGAGCCCGTACTGCCGGACCTTTTCCGCCACCAGCCTGACAGTTTCCGATCGCGACAGCATGCCGGTCTTCGCGTAGCGGACCGGGAAGTCAGCCATGACTGAGTCGATCTGGCTGGCGATGACGGGCAGGGGCACATCGAAAACAGACTGGACGCCGGTCGTGTTCTGCGAGGTGAGCGCCGTTATCGCGCAGGCCCCGTGAACGCCCAGCGCCTGGAACGTCTTGATGTCGGCCTGTACGCCGGCGCCGCCGCCCGAGTCGGACCCGGCGATGGTCATGGCGATGGTGTCCATGATGGATACAATGGCGTGGACGCCTAATAAGCATTATCGAGGGGGAGCAAAAAGATTTAAACACGATCAATGCGCAAGTTCATAGTATGCGACAGAACGACCGGGTAGTGCTGCTCCGCGAGATCAAGGTCTCCATCGACGGAGGCTCCATACCAGAGGGCGCGGAGGGCGTAATCGTCGTCAAGATTGCCGGCAGCGGGTGGAACACCTTCGAGGTCGACTTCGGTAAGTACGGCACGGCGATCTGTGATAAAAACGACCTGA
This sequence comes from uncultured Methanocellaceae archaeon, assembly GCA_963792125.1. Classification (GTDB taxonomy): domain Archaea; phylum Halobacteriota; class Methanocellia; order Methanocellales; family Methanocellaceae; genus Methanocella_A. Next base: position 183,028 of record CAWBVA010000005.1, on the reverse strand, counting down.
GCGTCGTCCGCGAAGAGTAAGGCACCAATATTTTAAGGGAGGCGCCAGTCGCCACTTTTAGCAACCGAAGGTTTCAAGGCGCCAGCCATTTTTTATTTTAGGCGCCAAGAAGCAAAGCACATAAGTCATCATGTATGTTTTAGCACTTAGTCCCTTAGTAGCTTTAAAATCTTCCTACCTTCGGTGCAAGTGGCGCCTTAGCGTTTTCTCTTAGACCCTTAGCGGCTTACTGTATTAGCCTTCGTCGCATCAGTACGGTCGAGAGCAAGTAAAAGATCAGCGTGAATATGGCCATCCACAGGATATCCCCGGCGAAGCTCCAGGCGTACTGTCCCATCGCCGCCGGGCGGATTACGTTCACGGCATGGGTCAGCGGCATGAACCAGGCGATCATCGGGACGATGGCCGGCAGGTTGCTGCCATTGAGCGGGAAGAACACGCCGGACAGCAGGAACATGGGCGAGATCACCAGCGTGAAGTAGTAGTTGAACGAGTCGATGGTCGGCACGATAGAGGTGAAGAACATGCCCAGGGACGCGAACATGACCCCGACCAGCGCCACAGTCGGCACGATGATGATAAATGACTCGAGCCGGACCAGCCCCAGCGCGTAGATCACGGCGAAGATACATACGCCGCTGATCAGGCTCTTGGTGGCTCCCCATAATATCTCGCCCAGCACGATGTCTTCGATATTTACAGGGGTGCTCAGCACCGCGTCGAAGGTCTTCTGGAAGTGCATGCGGACGAACGTGGAATACGTGCACTCGGAGGAGGCGGCGAACATGGCCGAGTACGAGAGGATGCCCGGCGCCAGGAACACAGGGTAAGGTATGTCGCCGATGTTCCCCACGAAGAAGCCGAGGCCGTAGCCCAGGGCGAGAATGTACAGCAACGGCTCGGCGAAGAAGGGCAGTATGCTCGAGATGAAAAATTTCCGGAACACGTTTAAGTCCCTGCTCCAGACGTGCCTGGCCCGCAGCGACGGCAGCTCTACCCTCATTATATCTCTCTCCCGCCCGTGAGCTTGAGGAACACGTCCTCAAGGTTGGTCCTGCGCACGACCCGGTATTCCGACTTGACCGTGTCACATTTCATCGCCAGCTCTTCCGGGTTGTTGCCATAGACGTACAGGCGATTGCCGACCTGCTCCATGTTGCCCGAAATGTTCTTCCTGATCTCTTTCACCGCCGCAGCGTCCCGGGCATAGATCTCGCAGACATGCTGGCCGACCACGCGGCTGATCATGCCTTCCGGGGTCCCGGACTCCAGGATTTTGCCGTTGAACATGACCGCGATGCGATCGCAGAGCTCCTGCGCCTCGTCCATGTAGTGGGTGGTCAGGATGATCGTCTTGCCCTCCGACTTGAGCCGGATCACCATGTCCCAGATCTGCCGCCTCGCCTGCGGGTCGAGGCCAGTCGTGGGCTCGTCGAGTATCAGTATGCTGGGATCGTTGATCAGTGCCCGGGCGACGATCAGCTTTCGCCGCATGCCGCCGGAGAGATCGTCAACGCTGGTATTCCTCTTTTCCTCCAGGTCGAACCGGTCGAGCAGGTCGTTGATCCGTTTCTTCGCCACGGCCTTCGGGGTGTCGAAATACCGCGAGTAGACCATGAGGTTCTCAAAGACTGTCAGGTCGCGGTCCAGAGTATCGTCCTGTGTTGCCACGCCGATCATGTCCTTGACCTGACGGGGCTCCTTGCGCACGCTGATGCCTCCGACCAGGACTTCGCCGTGAGTCACCGGAGTCCGGCAATAGATCATCTTCATGACCGTGGTCTTACCGGCGCCGTTGGGCCCGAGAAAGCCGAAGCACTCCATCCGGTCGATGGAGAAGCTGACGTGATCGACGGCTGCCAGGCCATCGTAGTTTTTCACCAGGTCCGTGCCCTCGACGATCGCCATACGTTCATACTATGGTATTATTATATTAATCCCTTTCTGATATCGGACACGGCGGACACAAAGGAAGGCTTGCTATGTGCACAGGTCGATGGCCGGGGTTATGGTCAGGCTTTTGCCACGAAAGACAGGTACCCATGCGAATGTCGGGGCACGCGTGCGCGCGCGAACAGGTGTCCCTTGGAGCAGTGCTTCTCCGTATAGCTTTTTAACATAATTTTCCGTGAATATTGTTATCGGGTAACCCCGTGGCCTCCGTGCCCTACGTGCCCTCCGTGGCATCGGAATTTTCTTATATACCCTGAACAGTATCACTAATACTTGTCTCCCAGACGGACTGTGATTGATAATGCGCATCGTGATGAAGTTCGGCGGCACATCTGTAGGCGACGGCCTTAAGATCAGGAACGTGGCTGCACTGGCCAAAAGGTACTACGATCAGGACAACGAGGTCATTGTGGTCGCTTCGGCCATGACCGGCGTGACCGATAAGCTCTTCGAGATGGCCCAGATAGCGAGCAACACATGCAGCGCTAAGGAGATCGAGACTCATTTCACTGCCCTTTCCGACCGGCACGAGAAGGCCATCGTCGACGCGATACACGATGGTGCCATCCGTGATGAGACCCGGGCGGAAATCCAGCAGCGTCTGTCCGAGCTGAAAAACGCCCTCATAGGCGTCTGCTACCTGGGCGAGCTGACCAACCGCTCGCTGGCCTACATCTACTCGTTCGGCGAGCGCATGTGCGTGCCAATCATTAGTGCCTCGCTTCGCGACATTGGAATGAAATCGAAGCACTTCTCCGGCGGAGAGGCCGGCGTCATCACTGACAGCCGGTACGAGAGCGCGCGGCTGGACCCGGTGACGGACGTCAGGGTCAAGGAAAACCTCATGCCGCTGCTTAAGGCGGGCTTCGTCCCTGTGGTCACGGGCTTCGTGGCCGCGGACAAGAAGGGAGTCATCACAGTGCTGGGCCGGGGCGGCTCGGACTACAGCGCCTCGATTATCGGCGCGGCGGTCGACGCGACGAGATTCTGGATTTACACGGACGTCAACGGCATCATGACCACCGACCCGCGGCTGGTGCCGCAGGCCCGGACGCTGCCCGTGGTTACGTACCTCGAGGCGATGGAGATGTCCTACTTCGGCGCCAAGGTGCTACACCCCAAGACCATCGAGCCGGCCGTGAAGAAAGGCATCCCGGTCAAGGTGCTTAACACGTTCCAGCCGGAGCACCCGGGAACGGTCGTGCTCATGAAGGATACCTCCGCCAATGGTCACCCGATCAAGGCCGTGACGATGATCAAGAACATCGGCCTGATCAACATCAGCGGCGCGGGCCTGTCCGGCACGCCGGGCGTGGCAGGGCGCATTTTCTCCGCGCTGGGCAAGGAGGACATCAATATCATCATGATCAGCCAGGCGTCGAGCGAGTTCAACGTCTCGCTGGCCATCGACGGCCCGCAGGTGGACAGGGCTCTTGCTGCCCTCAAGGCCGAGTTCAATGGCGAAATAGCCCGGGACCTGACCTGCAACAACAACGTCTGCGTGGTCGCCGTCGTCGGCGCCGGCATGGCGGGCAACCCCGGCATCGCCGGGCGGGTATTCACCGCGCTGGGCAGAGAGCGGGTCAACATCCGCATGATCAGCCAGGGCTCCTCCGAGGCCAACATCTCCTTCGTGGTCAACAAGGACGACGCCACCAGAGCGGTTAAAGTGCTCCATGACGAGTTCGAGCTGCACAAGCTCTAACCCGTCTGTTTTTAGAAAAGATTATTTTCCTTTGCGGAAACATACTCTGTTTTCTGAGGTAGCATTACATGCCGACCTGTTCACAATGTAAGTTCTACAAGCCAAAGGACGCAAAGACGGGCGAATGCACCAACGCGGGCATACCCGTGGAGCCGGACAACGATACGGCCCGGTGCCCGTCGCGGATGTTCGTGCCAAAATAGTCACGATCGATATCCGGTAAAAGTATCATTTCGCAAGGGTTAGCTTTCTCTATGCCCTTGCTAAAAACAATGTGCTTCACCGCTTTTGCAGGAAACAAAGGATTATGGGCACCGAGGATAATTTCACATGGGGGAAAATTAAAAAAATGCCAGAATGTCATCAGTGCAAATTCTTCAGGCCTATCAACATCGAGAGTGGCGAGTGCACCAACTTCCGGATCATCCTGCAGCCTGACGGCAATGCGGACCTGTGTCCAATCCGTCGTTTCGTGCCGAACCCGGTCGACATGTTCGCCGGCCCGCGCGAAGGGCGCTAATCCGGCGATCAATACTTTTTCTTCTTTGTTACAACCATAATAAAGTCTATTTACCATTAATACCATTTATTTGTTAAGTAAGCGGAACTTGTGAGAGGATTTGATGGGCGGCTGGTTACGGACTTTTGCAGCGGCAGTCATAGTGTTTATCATGGCATTAAGCCTGTGCAGTGCCATGGCCACTTCCGAGCAGGTCGCCGTCCATAACGACAAACTATACGTCACCTGTAAAGGCGAAAACTCCGTCTTTGTCATCAATGTCTCGACAGGGGCCGTAGACCGGATGATACAGGCGGGCAGCCAGCCGTATATCATTATACTCAGCACCGACGGTTCCAGGGCTCTGGTAGCTAACTATGACGATGGCACGGTCTCGGTCATCGACACGGCTAACGATACGGTGATCAATACCTTCAATGTGGAACACGGGCCGACGGGCGTCGCTATCAGCAACGACAACTCCCGGGCTTATGTCTCAAACGCTTTCAGCTTTTGCATCTCGATCTACGATGTGGCCACAGGCGATCGCATCGTGACCGTGCCCGCGGTCCAGCCTGCGGGCATTGCCGTCGGCGAGGACGGCCTCGTGTACGCCGTCGACACAGGACGTAACTCGCTCCTGATCATCGATCCGGCCGCAGGACTTCTCAACGCGACCATCCCGATGGGTGACAGCTATAACGGAATAGCCTTCGTTCCCGGGGGCCCGGCGCTGCTCTCCAGCACCACCGATGGCAATGTATCCTTTTTCGATCTCGCCGCGCGCAAAGTGACTGACATGGTACATGTCGGTAACGGGCCTTATGGCATCGCGATGAGCCCGGACCACCAGGCGGCATACGTCACCAACATGAACGGGAACACCGTCACAATCCTGGACCTGGGTACCCGTATTGTACGGAACACGGTCACCGTGGGAAAGATGCCCGCGGGCGTGGCCGTCAGCGAGGACGGCCAGCGTGTCTACGTCGCCAACTCCGGCGGGGACTCGATTTCGGTCATCAACGCGACCACCCTGAAAGTGGACAGTACGATTGCCACAGGCAAGACCCCGTATGGCGTCGCATACATCGTCAACACGACCTATGTCGACGTGCAGCCGGCTCCGACGCCTGCAACCATGTTCGGCTCTAACAATGGCCCCTTAGACTTCTCGCTGATCGTTCTCGTGCTGCTACTGGTTATGGTCGCGGCCGTGATCAGCTACCGCCGCGTCGGGAAGTAACGGCATCGCGTTGTGCCCGCCGTGCCCGATGCCTCCCCCAAAAGCCTTCACATTTTTCAGGCAGTGTCAGGGGAACTTTTTGGTAAAAAGTTCCCCGTGCGCCCCTCAAAAACTATCGCGATTTTGCCCCTTCGGGGCAGGCGTCCGGTGTCGCGAGCCAGGGGGGCCTTTTTGGAACAAGGTTTTCCCCCCGGAGCCCCGCAAAAACCAGCTCTCGTGTTACAAAGTTTTATCTATCAATACCAAGCAATTTCTCGATCATGCAGGGGAAGAAGAAAAAGGCATCCGGCGACGCCATATGACCTATGCCGGGTCCGGCGTGGACATCGGCAAGCTCGACTACATCAAATCTGGCATCATCGCTAAAGGATTGACCTTCAAGCGTGAAGGCTTCGGCGCGCCTCTGGTCGGAGAAGGCCACTACGCAGGCCTGATTGACATGGGCTATTTCGCCCTGGCGATCACGACGGACGGCGTGGGCACCAAGCTGATCATCGCGGACGCCATGGAGAAATGGGATACGGTCGGCATTGACTGTGTCGCCATGAACGTGAATGACCTTTATGTCATGGGCGTCGAGCCGCTGGCCTTCGTGGACTACATCTCGCTGGAGAAGGCCAACGACCGGCTGGTCCGGGACCTGATGGTCGGTCTCAACGAGGGCGCCCGCCAGTCGAACATCACCATCGTCGGCGGCGAGACCGCGGCGCTGCCCGATATCATCAAAGGCTTCGACCTCGCAGGGACCGCCGTCGGCGTCGTCCAGAAGGACCGCATCGTCACGGGACAGAAGTCAAGCCCGGCGACGTGGTCGTGGGCCTGCCGTCGAACGGCGTCCACTCGAACGGCTACAGCCTGGTACGCAAGGTCATCGAGAAGGCCGGCCTGAAATACACTGATAAGTTCCCCTACAATAAGAAGACGACTATCGGCGACGAGCTGCTGAAACCGACCCGGATTTACGCCGAAGTGCCGGGCCTCTGTCGCCGGTTCAACATCCACGGCATGGCCCACATCACCGGCGGCGGCCTCTACAACCTGCAGCGGATCACTAAATACGGCTTCGAGTTCACTGACCCGCTGCCGGTGCCCGACATCTTCAGGCTCATCCAGGAAAAGGGCAACGTCGAGGACAAGGAGATGTACCGCACCTTCAACATGGGCATGGGCTACGTGATCATCTGCGCCAAAGAGGACGCCGGCGCCATCGTAAAGATGACCGACGGCAACATCGTGGGCAAGGTCGTGAAGAGCGGCTGCACTGTCCGGGGCATTAAGTTGTGGTAATGCCCTGCCGCTGGTGACACCATTACGTAAGCTAATCCATATCGGCGGCGTGCTGTTCGTGCCCGTCGCCCTCTATAACCAGTACCTTGCTCTGGCCCTGGCATTCCTGGGCCTGCTCATTTTCATAATTTTCGAACGGCAGAAGCGCCGTATCGTCCCGAAGCTCTTCAGGCACATGTACCGTGAGCGCGAGCTCGGCACTGTCGCCATGGAGCCGCTGGCCTACATGCTCTCTATCATAGCGCTGCTGGCGATGTCCACAGTCTTCATGCCTGAGGCGTGCTATGTGGCCATCGTCGTGATGACAGTCGGCGACGGCGTCGCGGGCCTCGCCGGCAGGGCAATGAGGGGACCGCGGCTGCCTTATTCACGCAAGACGCTATATGGTTCGCTTGCCGGGTTCGTCGTGGCTGCCGTAGCCGGGTATTTCGTCGCAGGCATTCCTGTGGCGATCGCAGGAGCGGCCGGGGGCATGGCAGCAGAAGCCTATGCGGGCAAATACGATAACGCCATCACCGCGGCTGCCGCGTTCGCATGTGCTGTCATCATATCGTCCTCGCCGCTGGTATTCATCCGGTAAACGCCTGCCCGGACTGCCCGTTTCTCGCGCGCGACCGCCCGGCTGGCCCTGCTGCTATCTGTTGCCCGGCGTTAAAAACAATAAAATATCTATACTCGCGAGCGCCTAATGTATCAACGTGAATTCGCGGGTCAAATTGCTCATAGTGATCAGCGTTGCGCTGTTCGTAGTCAGCCTGCCTTTCTGGTTCATCACGCTCATGGCCCTCATCGCAGGCAGGTCATGGTCGATCGCTACCGGGCTCATAGGGCTGTTTATCCTTGGCCTGTCCGGCGCCGCCCTGTATATGGCTTACTCGATCATCCAGTCGGAGAAGATGGCCGGGGCACGCGAGCATAACATGGAGCGGCAGGTGGTCGCCGTCTCGAGGAAGAAGAACGGCATCGTCACTATCACCGATATGGTCGCGGTCGGGTTCAGCAACGAGGACGCCGAGCGGGTCATGGACCACCTCGCCCGGGAGGGCGTGTGCTTCATCAACCTGGACGCGACGAAGTACATGGGCGTGAAGACGTACATGTTCCCGCAGGAAGTCAAGATGCGGTGCCCGTACTGCGGCACGCCCATCGACATCAACGCCACCCGGTGCCCGAGCTGCGGCGCGCCGGTCGAGTGGAGAAAGATGCGGCCCGAGTTAAGGAGCCGGAGGAATAAATGACGGGGTGACAGGCGTGTCACTGGTAAAACAGACGCTTACTCATTCGGATACTGATATCCCTCACACTGATCGCCGTCTCCGGTACGGCAAACGCAGAGGAACACACGCTGGCAGATCAACTACCAGCACGTCACGCTCGACGTCGGCAACGTCCGGTAACGTGCACATGACCTACAACGTAGTGCGACATCGTCAAAGGCGCTGGAACGAGGTCTGGATACCGGCGACCGTCGGGCACATGCAGGTCGCACAGCGTCATGGACGGTTCCGGCACGAGCCACAGCTTCTACATCGACTGGCGGCCAGATCAAGACGCAGGACTTCGAATCTTGCAGCCCGGCGATCCACGTCACCCTCGTACATCAACTCGACGCTGCCCGGCTTCGTCTACAAGTCGGACAAGCCCGGCTACGACATCGTCTCGTTCACCCCGCCATGGTGGGACATGACCATCACGCGATACCATGGTGAAGTATGTCCTGCCGGCCGAGATCAACACCAGCGAGGTGTTCACCGGCAAGCGCGAGTACTCCGGCATAGGCACCGAGAACAACCGCACCATGGTCTTCTTCAACAGCAGCAGCCTCAGTTCCAACCAGCAGTTCGACACCGCCGTCAGCTTCCCTGACCGCTACATGGCCGCAGGGGGCTGTGACCTCATCCGGCGGATCGTCTGGCGGCGTCATCCCCATGCCCGTCGACATGGGCGGTGCGGCTGGACAACATCTGCCGCGTCATTCGCCTGCTGCTTCCCGGCCATCTTCATCGGATGCGATCCTCATCATTTCATCTTCTCGCTTCCCTCTTCCGCAGCCCCTACGCCTCGCCATCGTTAGCATGGGTGGCATGGGCGTGAACCAGAACCTGGACGCGGTAGAGGCAGCCATGCTGCTGCGGACGGACCCGAAGCGGATTCTCACCATGATCATGTTCGGGCTCCTGAAGAAGGGCAACGCGAAGCTCCTCTCGACCGAACCGCTGCGGGTAGAGCTGGTCTCCCGGAAGGACCTGAACTACTACGAGGCCCGCTTCGCCGACGCCATCAAGGGCGACACGCTCAACGAGGACAAGCTGCTGGACTGCTTCAAGACGCTGGCACAGCGGGTGGTCGACAAGACCCGGCCCTACAGCCGCAAGGAGACAGAAGCCTTCTACAAACAGAAGATCGAGGACATGTGGAAGGACGTCCAGGCCGTGGACACGCCGGAGCTGAAGCTGCAGAAGTACGACACTGACATGTTCTGGCTCATGGCAGACGAGCAGTTCGCCACGAAGACGAAGGACTACCTCCGGTCGCCGGGCTGGAACACCGTCGCGGTACCGCCCTATTACTGGTGGTACCCCTACTACTTCGGGCTGCCGCACCAGCAACTGCCCCGCCGACGCATGGGACAGCCAGTGCCACAGATAGCCGACCGGGACTGCCCACCCACGAACCAGACCACTTCGAGCGTGGAGAGCTTCGCCAGCAAAATCAGCAACTCGGTCGAGACCACCTCGGCAGGCATCATCGGCGGCGTCGAGTCGTTCCTAGGCGTCAGGAACGCGGCCAACGCCCCGCCGGCGGCAACGTCGGCGCCAGCACAGGCCCCAGGGTCGTCATGCGCCTGCGTATCGTGCGCCTGTGCCTGCGTGTCCTGTGCCTGTGCCTGTGCCTGCGCGGGCGGCGGAGGGGGATGCACATGAGGACAGCGAAGATAAACAACTCAAAGCTACACCTGCGGGTGGAGAACGACGGCAGCGGCCTGCTGGTCGTGAACGCTTCCCACGTCCTGTACCTTGACCGGATCGGCGTGGACTTCGTGAAGCACTACATCGGCTACAACCAGAAAAAGCCCCTCGTCGGCAGCGTCAGGGACAACGTCGTGCTCCGCATAATGGCGAAGTACAAGGTCGGCCGGAAGAAAGCCGGGGATGACTACGACAGGCTGATGAACTCCATCTGGGGCGTCGTCGCCGGTAACACCTGTCCGTTCACCACGTTCGACGTCAAGGTCAAGACGCCCGATTACAGCCAGCTCAAGGCCCCGCTCCGCGTCGATCTCGCGCTCACCTACCGCTGCAACAGCAACTGCGGCCACTGCTACGCAGGAGGGCCCCGGCAGACCAAAGAGCTGTCCACGGCAGAGTGGATGAAGATCATCCGACAAGGTCCATGACTTCGAAGTCCCTAACGTCGTGTTCACCGGCGGCGAATCGCTGATGCGCGACGACCTGGAGACGCTGATCGCCGAGGCCGAGAGGCTGGGCATCGTCACCGGCCTGATCACCAATGGCCGCCTGCTGACGAAGGAGCGGGTCGCGTCGCTGAAGAAAGCAGGCCTGGACTACACCCAGATCACCATCGAGTCCCCGACACGAAGATTCACAACTCCATGTGCAAGTCGGACTCTTCGACGAGACCGTCGCCGGAATCCGGAACGCGGTCAACGAGATATACACCACCACGAACACCACCATCACACCGGCAACAAAGACACGGTAGTCGACCTGGTGCCGTTCTTGCACAGCCTGGGCATAAAGCGGTTCGGCATGAACGCGATCATCCGCGCCGGCCGCGGCGTGGAGGCCGAGGGCGTCACCTACGAGGAGCTGAAGGAGCTGCTGCCCCGAGGTTATCGCCAAGGCCGAGCAGCTACGACATGGAGTTCATCTGGTACACCCCGACCAAGTACCACAAGATCAACCCGGTGGAGATGGGCCTGGGCGTGAAAGCATGCTCGGCCGCCCGGATTACGCTTGCAGTAGAGCCCGACGGCAGTGTCATCCCCTGCCAGTCGTACTTCAAACCCATCGGCAATGCGCTGACCGACGAGTTCAACGACGATATGGGAGACAGACCTGGCCAAATGCCTCCGTGAGCACGAGTATGCCAGCGAAAAGTGCCGCAAGTGCATCCAGTTCCCCATGTGCGGCGGCGGGTGCCCGCTGGAGCTCGCCTGCGGGTTCTAAGTCGCCAAGGTTCCAAGTAGAGGCTCCAAGGCGCCACTTTTTGCAACCGTTTCAAGGCGCCAAGATTTTCTATTATTTAAGGCGCCAAGGTTCCAAGATGAGGCTCCAAGGCGCCTCATCTTGGTCCTTCGGGTACTTGCCCTATCGGGCAAGCAGCGGTGCAGCAGGTGCAATAGGATAATGCATTAGCCGCTACAGTCCGGTGGTTGAGCTTGCATGCCCCGCATTTCTTGCGGTCGACGCCAGTCTCTTCAATCGCCCCGACCGGGCAGGCGTCGATGCATTCCCGGCAGTCGCCGCAGGTGTCGTCTGGCATGACTTTATGATATTGTCCGATGTCGGCGTCGGTGAGCACCGCCTTCAGCCGCAGCCGGGGTCCATAGTCCTTCGAGACGAACATGCGTGACTTTCCAATCCAGCCGAGCCCGGCCAGCACGGCCCAGACCTTGTTATAGTAAGAAGTATACTCCGTGGCCCGGCAGCCTTCGTTCTGCAGCAGCCCGGCCACGCAGACCGACGCCATGTCGAGGACCATCATCTCGACGGAGGCCGTGTATCGGTCGGATATGCGGTAATAGACGTCATGCCGGTCGTCCTGCAGGCGTTTTCCCAGGATGATCATCGCCTTTGCCCCGGGCATGATCTGGGCGGGGTCCTGCACGTTGTCAATGCGGACGTGACCGTCGGACCATTGCACGCCCTTCAGGAGATCGATGTCCTTCTCCGGGATGACGGCCGTCCGGTCGAGCTTGAGGTACCCGACGACCTCTATGCCGTAGAACGAGGCGACATCGCCGATTCGGGCCTTGATCGCTGAAAATTCAGGGGACGGCATAGCAGCAATAGTTAGTCATCCGAAAATATTAATACTTTGTACGTTAGAGTACATCGCGCAACTTTCAGGCTTTATTGCTTGTCTGTCAGCACATAAGCACCGATGGTCTAGCGGTTATGATATTAGCCTTCCAAGCTAAATACCTGGGTTCGAGTCCCAGTCGGTGCATTGTTTTTAATATATCCCTATTTCTTGAGATGCCATTTTTTCTGTTTTTTATTGTTCAAGACAGGGTCAAGCGGATCAGTAGACACCCGTAGCATCTTACCTATCAGGTATCGCACCCTCAGGGCTTAACAACCCTTCTTCTTATGACGGATCAAGAGGGGGCTCCCGCCCCCTCTAGTCGCTACGCCCTCCGGGCTCCGCTGGACTCCCCGGATGACCGCTCCGCTTCGCTCCGCGGAAGATCAAAAAGCCAGCCCTGAACTATGCGTCGCACTGTTAAGAATCCGTATATTAAATAAAACATTTGTTATAAATTATCGCTATAACTATATACAGCCGGTATACTCGCAGCTATCAAGATGCCACGAGGCATAATTGTAAAACCGATGTGATATAATTTGTCATATATAATATCCATAGCCCATGTCAGTTCAACGATGTGGCCATACCCTATTAATAAAATGATTATAAAATAACCGTATGGGTGTGGAACGTTGTACATTATCGAGTGCAAGGAGATCATCGAGCTTTACGATGAGGCTAAACTTATCGCCCGGCCGGAGAACATCACGATCATTGCCAACGAGCATGACACTTTCGACTGGCATGGTTCTATAGTCATCGGGAAGAATACTGACGACATGAAGATGCTGTCATCCAGGAAAGGCTTTACCTTGCTGGTTATGTTCAACTGTGATACAAAGAACTACCGGGGCCTGGTCAAGATTACCGAAGAGCCGAGAGACATGGGAAAGTTCTACTGGATGGAGTTCCAGGGTGTCGACTTGCTTCAGGCCAGGTAAAAACTTTATCATTTTTACGATGACCTGCAAGAGATACCGGCAAGTATCAGGCCTGTAAAGGCCATCATCGATCCGGAATCTGTCTATCACAATTATTTCGGACAGTTCAACGATCTGGACATACCATTTTTATAAAACCCTCCCATTTAATAATGCCGGGTCGTATAGTGCTGGTCATCAAGTGTGAGGATGCTGTCGAGATCTACGACGTTACCGATCTGGTCGCCCGGGCCGACAGCATCATCGTCACGATCAACGAAAAGGACCTTTCCGAGTGGTATGGCACTATGTCGCTGGACCGGAGCATCAACGATCTGGAAAAATTGTCCCGGCTCCGGGGTCACATCCTCACCGTGGCCTTCCAGTATAAGAATAAGGGCTATACCGGCCTGATCACGATCACGTCGGAGCCGGTGGATACGGGCAGCCTGTGCCGCATAGAGTTCCGCGGAGTCGATCTGTTCCGCATCGGAAGATGACAGTATTGGCCTGTCATCTTTCACGAAGCGATCTTCAGGCCGTGAAGCTCTTCGTCCAGGCAGGCGTCTTCGGAGCGGTGTTGTCCTTCAGCATTGCCTGCCAGGCCTCGTCGGTCAGGCGGTCCGACATGGGCTGTTTGAACTCGTAGTAGCTGAAAGCTGCGCCCTTGCACAGCGTCAGATGGCCGTCCACCGGCACGACGACGAGCAGATTGTACGGGTAGCCGACGCCTTCTTCCAGCACCTGGCCGGTGTTCGTATCGGTGTGCACGTCGGCGACGACGGCCATGAACTTATCCGTATCGCTCTCGACGGCGCTGGCCACGTCCGGCGGGAAGGTGGTGACGTTCTCGAGATGGCTGCCGAAGTACCGGATGTACGCATATTCGTCGTCAGAGAGGCTCGTGCCTGTCAGCTCTTTCTCTGCGATGGCCTTCAGCTGCATCAGCATCTCTTTCAGGTCCTTCGAGCTTGTCCGACATCGTATCGGTCAGCAAGTCCCGGGCCTGCAGACCGTCGTAAGTCATCTGTGCCAGCGACGCCAGCCGGCCGTACAGCTCCGGGTTCGGCTCCACGTATCCTTTTGCCTCCGCGGTTGGCATGACTCCAGTTGCCAGCACTGTATAGCTCTGCTTGGCATAGAGGATGGTGTCATGCCGTAGTTCCGTCCAGCTCCCGAGCGACGTGTTCAGCTCTTTGTCCACCCAGGCCTCGCCTTTCATGAAGGTGGGGTACCCGTCGCCCTTCTCGTTGAGCAGCGCGAGCAGGCAGTAGAGCCAGCCCCAGTAGAGGTTCTGCGTCCAGTCCTCGGCTTTCAGCGCGGCGAACTCGGCTTTCAGCGCCTCGAACTGCTTCACGTAGTTTTCGTACTGCGTCTCCCCCAGCTCATCCAGTATGGTGTACGCCCGTTCCGAGCCGAGCACCGCCATGACGTCCAGACCCATCGGGAATGCCCTGGGATTCGCCTGTGTGCCGACCTTATCGTACACCAGGCCCTGGAAGATGTATGAGTCGGGGATAAAGCGCTGGCCCATGAACCGGAAGCCTTTGAGGACGGCTTTGTCCTCGTCGTCCTGGATGAGGCCGGAGATGATCTTCGGGGCCTTCATTGCGGCCGCCTTCTCGATGAACGTCAGTACCTTATCGTCGTCCGTCAGGCTGGAGAGCTTGACCTGATCGCCGTATATCTCCTTGATCAGCGGCTGATAGTCGTAGACGGACAGGTCGTCCGTCTCGCCCACGAAGAAGACCGTCGGGTCATAGACAGTCTTCCATAGCTCGAACGCCCGGCCGTTCAGCGCCATCGCTATCATGATGGCCTGGCGGGTGCTCCCGGTATCAGGCTCCTTGTCTGCACCGGGCACTGATTTGTAGAGGTTGAACGACATGCGTCCGTACCACATCATGGCCATGAAATATTTTTCAAGGAGGTCGTTCCTGGTATAGTGGCCGCGGGGCACGTACTGGCTGTAGTCCTCCTTCCGGCCGAAGATGGGCGAGTCGTCGAACCCTTCGTGGGCGTCGATCAGGCGCATCTCGGCCTCGACGAGGCTTTGTGCCTCTGATGGCAGCCTGGACGGGCTGCCGCCCAGCAGCGTCTTTGCCACCGCGAAGAAGGCGACATTCTTCATGCAAAGGTCCTCCAGCTCCGGGATGCCGGCGTCGAGCTGCGACTGGGATTCCGTGAGCATCAGGTCGGTAAGCTCGATGACCGCGTCGCTGAGCTTGCTCACTTCGAGGATGCGGAGTGCGTAATCGAACAGGATGTGGTAAGCATGAAGGGCCGCATCTGTCGTCACGATGACCGGGATACCGCGTTTCTGGGCGTCCTTGTACAGGTCGTATATCTGCGCGTCAGAGGAGGGGCGCAGGAAGAACATGTCCTTTGCCAGTCTTTCCAGATCGGCGTCGTCCAGGCCTGCGCGCTCGATCGCCAGGACGCCGGACAGGCCGGCCGGCACGGAATAATCGCTTAACGACGGGGTCACGGTCGCGGGCAGGGGCACGAAATCGGCAAACTTCGTTCGCACGTTTCCCGTAATCGTATAGGTGAGGCTGGTCGTGGTCCTGGGGATGATATCCGTTTTGTTCCCCACGCAGCCCAGCGCGCCTGCGCCCAGCGCGATGGCCGAGGCCGCGCCGACTGCCTTGAGGAACCTGCGTCTTGACAGAGGGTCGCCATTCATGCTGATCAATAGACTATCGGCGCTGCAGGGGCAAATATATTGCTTAAGCTACGGGCGGGCTTGTAGCTATTGTACTGGCGAGGCTCCCGGCGGCAGGATAGACTTATAACGGAAGCACGTTAAAGATCGATCGATGCTTGACAATATCGATAAAAAAGAGCTCTCGAGAATATTCATGATCCTCGTCGTCTTCATCGTTGTCGCCTACCTGTTGAGCAAATGGCTGGCCGGTCTCTGACGCCGGATCGACGGCGGCAGCCTTACATGGCTTTGTCGGAAGCTCTTTATATTACGGGTGCCATGGTCGATTATTATGATTGACATTCCCGCGCCTATGTGCATATTCTGCAAGCACCTGAAATATGGCAGCACCCGGTGCGAGGCGTTCCCGGAAGGCATACCGGACGCGATCATGTTCGGCAGCCACGACCACCGCGTTCCTTACGAGGGAGACCACGGCATTCTTTTCGAGCTCATACCCGGCGAGGAGGCCAGCCTCGAAGAGTGGCGCGAGATGGCAAAAGAGACCATGGAATCCTGCGAGTACCATAAAAACACGGAGCATTAGCGCAGTCGTTTTCGTCCGCTATGCCTTTTTCGTGCCTGCTTTTTATAACACAGATATTATAGGTGCCAGCGCTATGATTAAATACACTGACTGCGAAGGTACCTATTAACATACCTATTATAATACATATCATTATTCGACAGGTGGGGTCCCCTTGAGTATACTGCTGGCAGTTGACAAAAGTCCCAACATGGACAACGTAGTAAAATTCGCTATCGACCTTGCCTCATGGCGGCATGACGAGATATACGCCATACACATAGTGACCGGAAAGCGGGGCGTGGACAACGATCGTATCATCAAGGACGGCCTGCTGATGCTCGACCGGATCAAGGACAGGGCTGCCGCCTTCGGCGTCTACCTGACCCCCATGCTGGAAAGCGGCAGCGTCTACGAGACGATACTAAACGCCGCGATCGAAAAGAAAGTGGATATCATCATCGTCGGCTCATCCGGAACGGCGCAGGAGCCAGGAGTGGGCACAGTGTCCGAGTTCATCGTGCATAATGCTCCGTGCACCGTCGTCGTCGTTAAATAAAAGCATTGGACACGGAGGGCACTAAGGCCACGGAGGGCACAAAGGGCGTGCCACAGATATTCCGAGGTAATGTCTTTACCTCCGTGCCCTTTGTGGCCTTAGTGCCCTCCGTGTCCAATGACCTCTTTTTCCATCCTCGCCTTCGAGTACGCGGGGTCGATCTTCTGGGCGGCACGGTATTCCTCGATGGCCTCCTGCATCTGCCCGTTCTTCGCGTACAGGTCGCCCAGGTTGTAGTGCGCGTCGGCGTTCTTCGGCTCGAACCGCACGACCTCCCTCTGCTCCTGTATGGCATCTGTGATCTGGCCTTTCTTGAGCAGCGCCTTGCTGAGGTACCCGTGTGCCGCCGCCATCTGCGGCCGGGAAAAGATCGCCTCTCGCAGCTCCCGGATGGCGTCGTCGATGGCGTCCTTCTTCATGTAGGTGAGCGCCAGTCGGACGCGGGCCTCAACGTGCTTTGGCGCAATACGCAGCGTCTCCTTGTACTCGTCGACGGACTCGTTCAACATGCCTTTGCTATAATAGATGTTGCCCAGCCCGAAGTGCATCTCGGCGTTACCGGGGCTGATCCTTATGGCCTCTTTCAACTCGCGGATCGCATCGGCCACCAGGCCCCTTTTGTAGCAGGCCGCGCCCAGGCTGTGCCGGATGCCGGCGTCGGCCGGCTTGAGCTTTGCCGCGTTTGCGTACTCCCGGATGGCGTCGTCCAGCATGCCTCTGCGCTCGTAGGCGGCTCCCAGGTTGATGTGGACGTCTACGGTCGCATGGCCGGACTTGAGCACCTCCAGGTACTCCATGATGGCGTTGTCAAGCAATCCCCTTGACAGAAAAGCGTTACCCAGGTTGATCCTGGCCCTGGAATAGTCGGGCTTGAGGCGGGTGGCCTCCCGGAACTCTTTGATGGCGTCGTCGACCCGTCCGCTCTTGAAATACAGGACGCCGAGATTGTTGTGCATTTCGGCGTTATTCGGGTTCGCCTTAAGAGCTTCTATCGTCCGGTTGATCAGGTCACTGGCGGCTGTTTTTTCGTCCGTTTGCCTTCCCCCCTTGTCACTGTCGCCTCGTCCCATGCAGGATAAATAACCTAATTACTACCGGGACCGCTTTAACTTTATCGTCTGGCCAGGAAAGCACTAAAGGAACAAAGACACAAAGAGATAGCCCGGAAGCGCTTTCCCATCCTTGAAAAGCATCGCATTAACGACCCTGGAGAAGCCTGCACCGGGGACGCTGTTCGTGCATGTGACCGTCGACGATGTCGCTTGTCTGCTCCCGATATTGTGTAATGTGCGACTGTGCCATATAAAAAAAGTGCCGGAATATTTATAGGATAATGCATATACCCTGATCACGACATGGACAACCTGAAAGAACGCAGGCTGCTGGCCTACGCCGGCATCGGTATCATAACGATCGGCATCGTCGTGATGTTCTGGGGCCTCTTTACCGGCCAGGTAATCTACCAGCTCCTGGGACTGGCTGCGGTAGTGATCGCTTACTTTATCTCGCGGAAAGTCAGCCAGCTTCGAAAGGCGAACGAGAAACAGGAACCTAAATGATCACGGGCCGGATAGCGGCCATGATCTCTGATTCACTTTGCCTGCGGCTCGTTCTGCGCCTCTTTTTCACGGGCCCTCTGCTCCTCGATGTACTCCCTCATCATCCGGACCGTGGCGATGAGCTCCATCGACTCGGGACTGACTTCCCAGCCATAAGTGTTCTCGCTCTTCCAGATGCCCTTTCTCTCGTCGATCCACCCGATCAGGTAGCAGGCGAGGAAGTATGTGGGGATAGACGCCAGGATAATCGCCTGCATGGGCAGCCATGACGGGAACAAGCTGACGATGAACGGCTCGAACAGCTTCAGGTTCGCGGTGATGATGCCCAGCGTCAGGAAAATCCCTATCCAGCTGCTGCCTCGCGCATAGCGCATTTTAAGCGTGGTGAGACGCCGTCTCGTGATGAGTCCGAATAGCATAATATCGCCTGATTATTACAATAAAGCATACGTATCTAATCTTGTCGGTACCGCCGGGGCTCAGGCGTTCATTGAATATCTCCATGTTAAGACGAATGAAAAACCGGTACTTACATGCCACGCGCGGGGCACGCGTGCGCGCGCGAAGCCGAACGCGGAAGGCGTTCTCCATGTTAACGATACACAGATCTCCGCGTGTTTGGCCCGTGCAGGCTTACACGATGGCATCTCTGCGCATATCCGATAATTTATGCGAGCTTTTAAAATTCAAATAATGTGCGCTGCTTCTTTTTATCGGGCTCCGGCAGCGTCTCCGGCGGCTGTGGCGCAGGCGCCTCGGCTTGTGGCGGGGTTTCCGGATCCGCGGCCTCGTCGCCGCCGTCTCTCGCCTTGCGCCGGGCTCTCTTTGGCTTTGCTTCCAGCTTCTCCGACTTCTCCACAGGCGGCTTTTCGTCTTCCTCTTCCGCCCGGGTCAGCGCCTTCAGGGGCTCGCCTTTCTCGAACTGGTCGCTGTACTTGCCGAAGCGGGCGAATGCGTCGATGTCCTCCTCTATCTCTTCGACGATGAGGTCCCGGGATTTTTTGTAGATTTCCCCTACCTTTTTCGTGGCCTTCTTCGTGCCCAGCAGGAAAGCGATCTCGTCCTCTTCCAGCTTGAGCTGGGCCGCAAGCCTGACGGCCATGTCTTCCCGGCTGAAGAGGAACTGTATCAGCGGCATGTACCCGGAACGGGCCTCCTTCTTCGATGTGTGGCAGGCTTTGCCGATCTTCGCGGCTATGGAGTCGCGCAGCGTCCGGGCCGACTTGGTCCAGCCAAGCTTCTTCCAGTAGGTCGGTGAGCTGTACTTCGTGTAGCCGCCGAATCGTCTCCTGCGCGCCCGGTTGATGCCGCAGACCTCCATGAACCCGGCGTAGCGCCACATGCCATAGTCCATCCGTCTGCGCACTCTGCCCAGGTAAATGTCGGCCCTGGACAGCGCCTCGAAGCCCCTCTCCAGGTCGTCGTCCACGTATTCCCTGGGCAGGTTCTCGTCCACCCAGCCGATCAGGTCTTCGGGGTTCTCGTCCAGGTCGTAGGTCGCGTTCAACGCCTCTCGCATGTCCTTGCCCCGGAAGATAAGGTCCATTACCTTGAAGATCGTCTCGGGCACGTCACGTTCGCCAGTCGCTACGTCGGCAAGCGTGACTGCGTCCTTGCCCTGGGCGGCTGCCTGCAGGTCGTTGATGGCCGACCGCAGGTCGCTCGTGCGCTCCGCGATCTTCATCAGTGCGTCAGGGTCGCATTTGATGTGCTCTTCCGCGCAGATCCGTCGAAGTGTCTTCGCTATCGAGGTGCTGAGAATGCTCCGGAACGGGATGGTCAGCGTCGCGTCCCGCAGCGGCTTCGACAGCGCATACAGGTCATTGGCGATGAGTATGATCGGCTGGTCCGTGGTCTTGATCACGTTGAGAATGGCGCTCTCGCCGCCCCTGTCCTGGTTGCCGCTCAGGTTGTCCGCCTCGTCCAGCACGATCAGCCGCCGGCCGCTCACTCCCTCGAAGGTGCCAGCCTTCGCCGCCGAGCCGGCGATCTGCTGGACGATGCTCTTGTTGCGCTGGTCAGACGCGTTCATCTCGATATAGTCCCAGCCCAGGTCGTTTGCCAGGGCCAGGGCCGCTGAGGTCTTGCCCACGCCCGGCGACCCGTAGAGGATGACCGCGCGCTTCCCGGAGCCGAAGGTCATCGCCCACTGTCGCAGCGCTTTGACCGCGGCGTCGTTCCCTACGACATCGCTAAGGCTCTTCGGCCGGTATTTTTCGGTCCAGTCGAGGTGGTCGGGGCACATCGAACCCTATTTCTACCCGTAGATACATTAATATTTGGATGGCACCATTGAGCTATCCAGTCAGGAGCATTACAATGGACCTGGAGATTCTGGCGGAATCGCTGCGCGATTACCTGGGAGCGACGCGCAAGCATTCCATCAAAAACATCGTCAACGTCTTCGACGAGAAAGGCGCCAACCCATCCTTCGGCGAGGACGCGGCCATTATCGACTACAACGAGGACGAGGCGCTGCTGCTGGCTGCGGACGGCATCTGGGACAAGCTGATGCGGGTCGACCCGGAGTGGTCCGGGTACTGTGCCATCCTGGTCAACGTGCATGACATCGCAGCCATGGGCGGGCGGCCGCTGGGCATGGTGGACATCTTTTCCTCGAACTCTCCCGAGATCACCGGAAAAGTGCTCAAGGGCATGAAGCTGGGCATCGAGAAGTTCGGCGTCCCCATCGTCGGCGGACACATCCACCCGGACACGCCGTATACGGCACTGGACGTGGCCATCCTCGGCGCCGTCAAAAAAGACAGCATCATCTACAGCAGCACAGCGAAGCCCGGGGACGACGTGGTACTGGCCATCGACCTCGACGGCCGGATTCACCCGTCCTGCGACGTCAACTGGGACACCACGTTCCTCAAAGACGCAGCCATCGTCAGGAGCCAGGTCCGTTCGATGGCAGATCTGGGCGAGAAGAAGCTGCTGACCGCAGGCAAGGACGTGAGCAACCCCGGCATCATCGGCACGCTGGGCATGATCCTGGAAGTATCGGGCGCCGGGGCGGAAGTCGAGATTGACGCCATCCCGCGGCCGGCAGCTATCGAGTACGACCACTGGCTGAAGATGTACCCGGGCATGGGATTCATTGTCACGTGCAAGCCGGAGAACACGCAGAAGGTGCTGCGCACGTTCGGCGACCACAAGCTTAATGCTGCCAAGATTGGCAAGATAGTCCCCGGCTCCTGCCTGGACATAACCCGGAGCGGGAAGCGGGCAACGGTATTCGATTTTACGAAGCATAACATCACCGGTCTCAGGCCGGCAAAAGGGTGTAACAAGTAAATGTCTAAGAAAGTAGCAGTTTTAAACGGCGACGGCGTGGGCCCCGAGCTCACCGCGTCGGCCATGAAGGTCATGCAGGCGGCAGGCGCTAAGGTCGAGTTCGTCGCATGTGACGGAGGCGCAGAATGGTGGCAGGCGAACGGTGGCAATACGCTCATCCCCGAAGCCACGTGGAAAAAGATGGACGAGGCGGATGCCATTTTCAAGGGCCCGACCACCACGCCGGGCGGCATCGGCTCCCCGAAGAGCGTCGCGGTCTCTATCCGGCAGCGGTACGACTTATATGCCAACGTCCGCCCGATCGTCACGTACCCGGGCACCGAGGCCCCGCTGGGCGCAGTCGATTTCGTGTGCGTGCGAGAGGGCACGGAAGGCCTGTATGTTCGGCGAAGAGGTCCAGATAACGCCTGACGTGTATATCGCTATCCGTAAAATTACAAGGCCGGCATGCAGCCGTATCGCCCGCTACGCCTTCGAGGAGGCAAAGCGCCGGGACTGGAAGGCTGTCGTGGCCGTCCACAAGAGCAACATCCTGAAGAAGACCGACGGCGCGTTCCTCGAGGAATGTGAGAAGGTCCACAAGAGTTACCCGGGCATCGAGCTGGAAGAATACCACGTCGACAACGTGGCGCAGCAGCTGATCAAGAACCCCTCGCTCTTCAACAAGAAGGTCATGCTGTCTACCAATCTGTTCATGGACATCCTCAGTGAGGAGTGCTCCGCCCTCGTCGGCAGCATCGGCCTGATCTACTCGGCCAACATCGGCGACAAAAAGGCCATGTTCGAGCCTGCCCACGGCAGCGCGCCCAAGTACAAGGGACAGGACAAGGTTGACCCGGTGGCGACTGTGCTTGCGGGAGCATGGATGCTGGAGTACCTGGGCCAGCCGAAGCCGGGCGCAGCCATCTTTGCCGCGACTAAGAAGACCATCGCGGAGAAGAAGAAGCTGACCTACGACCTGGGCGGCAACGCGAAGTCCAGCGAGATGGCCGACGAGATCATCAGGAATCTCTAAGTGCCAGTTACAGGAAATTTTTTCTTTCCTTTTTCTGTCTTTATCGGTCAGGCTCATTACTGCGCATTACCTGGCAAGACAGAGAAATTTTTATGCTGCCTTGCTCACATCTACCATAGGTAAACGGAAGCTTTGCATGGACATCAAACGACAGTTCCTCAGCGGCGATGGCTTTCACGTGCCAGCCGTCATGCTGATGCCTCCGGACCCGCCGGGCGCCGTTCTCATCATTCACGGCTATGGCGGCAGCAAGGAAGAGTTCATGGGGCTGGCCTGGCGCGTGGCGGAAATGGGCTTTGCCACCTGCGTCATCGACCTGCGCGGCCACGGCGAGCACATGCTGCCGCTGGACGAGAACGTCCTGCAGGACGTCGAGACAGCTATCGGGCACTGCCGTGGCTACGGCAAGGAAACTCGTCGCCATCGGCCACTCGATGGGAGGTCGCCTGGCCCTGCTGAGCAGCGCCGACGCGGCGATCGCTATCTCTCCGGCCTACAGTAAGACCTATTGCGAGCAGACCCATACATACATCCGGCGGATGGAAAGCCACCGGGTGCGCGAACCGTCCACTGAAACAGTTTTTCAGATCCTCCAGAAGCTCCCGCTCTGGCAGCCGGGCAATGGCCGGCAGGTATCGATCATCTACGGCTCGCGGGACAACTACGACACCATCGACTCGTGCAGGGAGCTGAAATCCGCAGGCGTGCCGGTCATACTGATCGAAAAAGCCTTGCACGGGGATAGTTTCCTGTTCGAGGCGACCTTCCGGGCTATAAAAAGCGAACTGGCCAGGCTATTTTAAATAATATTACGGCGGCATCCATGCATGGTGTATGTAGTCCCTGGTCATTCGGTGCAGGTGTTGCTGCCGCCTGCATTGGATGCTGTCAGGGTCACTGTGTACGTGCCTGCCGGCTGACGTATGCGTGTCGGGCTCTGATCGAGCTTGATCGTTACGATCGCCGAAGTTCCAGGTCCAGTGTAGGCGTAGCGTCGTGCTGGATCGGTGAATCATGCTAGTGCTCGCCGAGTTAGTGTACTGTGAAACTGGCTGTCGGTGTCGGTTAGGGTCGGTAGTGGATGTTGCGGTCTTGGTGTGCTGCTGCTGCAGTCGGTGACGGTCAGGGTTACCGTGTAGTCGCCTGCGTGTACGGTGTATGTGGATCCGGTCGTGCTGTGTCGCCGTCGCCGAAGTCCCAGATCCACGAGTGGCGGTTGTGCTCGTATCGGTGAACTGGACCGTTAGGTGCGGTGTCGGAGCTGGTCGTGAAGTCGGCACAGGCGTCGGTGTGGGTGTTGGTGTCGGCGTCGGAGTCGGCGTTGGTGTAGCGTCGGAGTCGGCGTGGCGTAGGCGTTGGCGCGGGCGTCGGAGTCCCAGACGGCACAGGCGTGGCGGTCGGCGAGCCCGTGGGCGCAGGTGTCGCAGTAGCCGCAGGATTATCCGTGCCCTCTGGCACTGGCGTCGCGGTCGGCAGCGGCGTGGACGTCGGGCTGTTATTGGTGCCATTCCCGGACCCCGGGTTAGCCGAAGGGCTGGCCGAAGGCCTGGTCGTCGGCGATGCGTTCGTGCCCGGCCCCGATATCCGGGTTGGAATTATGTCGCCTCCGGGGACGCCCGTGTGCGTACCGTCGTCTGTGGCATTGGAGGCACCCGGGATAAGTCCCGGGAAGAAGCCAGAGATCGGCGAAAGTACTCTGGCGACACCATGGTAGATGCCCGGGGTCGAAAGCAAGATCCCGCCGGGCACGACAATTAGCGCTAAAACGATGACGATTTTCAAAGCCCTGATGTCCCGCTTGCTTAACGAAAGGAGATCAAGCAGATAGGCAGTCCAGTCTTTGAGGTCCTGTAGTTCGTCGGTAAGCTTCTTCATGCCACATGCCCCGAATCTACCCCCCATCGGCTGCTGTGCTACTGATTATTATACCTGAACTGCTCGTTTTTAAACTTATCCTTATGAAAATGTAATTCTGTAAGCCCCGGTCGAAAACCAGAAAAAGGAAATCGTATGGCGGCCGGATAAGGGGAAGGTGGAGTCACACGAAAACATTAATGCTGATTTACGACGGCTTCGTACAGTTCGAGATGGCGCTGACGTGCCTGTTCCTGAGGACGAAAGGCGACATTATTACAGTCGCGCCGGGAGTAAAATAAAGAGAACCGGGGTTATTTCTTCTTCCCGGCGTCCTTCTTTTCCACTTTTGCGTCCTTGTCCACCTTTGTGAGCGAGGCCAGTACGACAGCCTGTGGCGCCTGGAGGGTGTCTGGCGGCAGCCGGGCCGGGATGGTCTTCTTAGACGCAGCCCGTCTGGCCTTCTCGCGCAGCTCTTCTTCCGTGTCGTCGGCATCGACCTGGAACACGAAATACTTGCGGACGTAGTCCTTCATCTCCTCGTCGGAGACGCAGGACCGCCGTTCCTCGGCGTCGTAGAGCTTCTGGATTTCCTTGTGGATGCACTTGATGCGCTGGTCGTGCTTCTCGACCTGCGCCTTCACGCCCAGCAGCTCGGAAAGCGCCTCCTCCACCTTGATACGGATGACTTCGGTGCCGGAGGTGTCGCCTATCATGAGGTTCCGCTTGCCGCCGACCAGCTCGGGCGGGAACGGCTCGTAGGTGAACGGGTTCTTGATGATGCCCGCGGTGTGGATGCCGGACTCGTGGGAGAAGATGTTCTTGCCGACTATCGCTTTATTCCGCGGCACACGGAGGCCGATCTCCTGCTCCATATAATCCGCGAACTCGGTGACCTTGTGGAGGTTGTACTTCTCGAAGCCCTCCACCCGGGTGATGAGGAACGCCATGATCTTCTCCAGCTCGGAGTTGCCGGCCCGCTCGCCGATGCCAAGGAACGTCAGGCTGGCCCAGTCGGCGCCGTACCACAATCCGGCCAGCGTGTTGCCCACACCCAGGCCGAAGTCGTCGTGGACATGCATCTCGATGTGCTTCACGCCCATGTCCTTGAACTTCTTGACCGTCATGGGGATGCCATAGGGCTCGCCGCACTCGAGGAACGGGATGCCGTAGCCCAGCGTGTCACAAATGCGCAGTATGGTGTCCGGGTCGACTTCGAGGATTTTCTGGACGAACGGGTAGACGAAATCGTAGTTGGCGCGAGAGGTGTCCTCGATGTGGCAGCGCGTCCGCAGCCCGTGGTCCACGGCGTACTGCAGCGCGTTGAGGTACTTCTTCTCGGCCTCCTCGTAGCTCTTCAGGCCCATCTTGTCGAAGATGTGCGAGTCGGACACGGACATGAGGATACCCGTCTCCTTGATGCCGTCGACCTTGAGGACCTCGTCGATATCGGCGGTATTCGCTCTCGCCCAGCCGGTGACCTCGGGGTACTCGTAGCCATAGTCCATCATGCTGTGGCAGGCTTCCTTGTCGCGCTCGTTATAGACGAACGTCTCCAGCTTCTCCACGCCCATTTCGTGCAGGTACTCGAAGATTTTGAGCTTGTGAGCCTTCTTCATCACGATGCCGGGCATCTGGCAGCCGTCCCTGATGGTGGTATCGCTCATCTTGATGTCCGCCGCCTGGGGGAGCTTGATTTTCGGCATATCCTCGTACGTTCTCATCATTTGCTCGGTCACCTACCGCAAATTTACGCATACTTTGACCGTACTAGTTTAAAAGATTTATGTATGACAATCAGGGCGCGCTTTCAGCAATATAATCCTGTTATAGCCGAAAAATGAGCTTTATAACGATGAAAAAGCCATAAACTTATTTTAATTTCAATTTAATGGCTTATTCATGGCGTTTGCCCGATGATTTCCTGCACTCTGCCCACCTGCCCGTCCCGCAGGCGCACCTTGATGCCGTGCGGGTGCTGTGGCGAGTTGGTCAATATCGCTGCCACTACGCCACGGGTACGCTTTCCGGTGGGCTGGTCTTTCTTGAGCACGACATCCACGGTCATGCCCGGACTGATGTCCTTACGGTACTTCCCGCCGATTCCCATCGGAGGTAATGACGACCGCGTCACAGAAAAACCTGTCGTTTTACACGGGAATGACTGGCGACACGAGGTAGCGCAAGACCTGAGTACGTGGCATATATGGTCGTCGTTCCTGCGACCGATCCCGACGCGGAATGTGCTGCCACCTTTTAAGTCTGTGTGCGGCAACCCGATCATGATCATTATGATGGGCGCAGAGCGGAGCAAGAGCCATGCAGACCTGGAGGAATGCCTGGAGATCGATCTCGAAGCGACGCGTCGTGAGATAGTCGATTTCGTGCGGCGCGAGGTCGACCGGTTCGGCAAGGATGGCGTGCTCGTAGGCTTTTCCGGCGGTCTCGACTCCTCCACGGTCGGGTTCCTGTGCAAAGAGGCGCTCGGCCCGGATCGCGTGTACGGGCTCATCCTGCCGGAGCGCGACTCCAGTCGCCGGAACATGGATGACGCGGAGAAGATTGTCAGACTGCTTGGCATACGTTACGAGACTATCGATATCACGCCTGTGCTTAGCGACATCGGCGTATACGATGTGATCAAAGGCGTGAACATCAGCGACCGGGCGGCGGTCGAGGGGATGATCGGGACTATGAGGAGGATAGGGCACGTGCGATCGCCGTTCGCCGAGTCGTTCGGTTCCATGTACGCCCCGGACCGTAAAAAAGGGCTGATGGACCGGGCTGCACAGGGCATAGCAAACCGCATACACGCCTTCGTCACAGCCAAGACCCGGGTGCGCATGATCGAGCTGTACTTCCGTGCCATCCAGAAAAATTACCTGGTCGCAGGCACCACCGACCTGTCCGAGTGGCGCATCGGCTTCTATGACAAATACGGCGACGCAGCCAGCGATATTTCGCTCCTCAAGCACCTGTACAAGACGCAGATACGGGCGCTGGCCCGGCACATCGGCGTGCCTGATTATATCATTGACAAGCCCTCGTCCGGCGATCTCCTGGGCGAAGGGCTGCCTAACGAGACGGCCATCGGCATGTCCTACGAAACGCTGGATCGGATTTTGTGCGGCGTTGACCGGGGCCTTAAAGACGCGGAACTGGCCGAAGCTGTCAGCGTGCCGGTCGATATGATCGCGATAGTGAAAAAGGCCATGGAGGGCGCCAGGGTCCGTGAGAGCATGCCCTTCGTGCCCGGGCAGGGATGAAATTCCATTACAGAAGACCATATAGCGCCTGCAGGACTGAAGCATAGAAACGCATATATTTTACCACATTCTCTTATACCGCGGTATGTCCGTGCTGACAGTGAGAGACGCGGTCGATAGCGACCTGCCCGAGATCGTCGATATTTACAACGCCGCCGTGCCCGGCCGTATGGTGACCGCCGACACGGAGCCTGTGTCCGTGGACAGCAGACAGCCCTGGTTCCACGAGCACCGGGCGGGATTCCGTCCGTTGTGGGTAGCTGAACTGGATGGCCGCATCGTGGCGTGGCTGAGCTTTTCCTCATTCTACGGCAGGCCCGCATACAACGCGACCGCCGAGATCAGCATCTACGTGGACTATGCCCATCACCGGCAGGGCATCGGGAAAGCGCTGCTGGAAAAGGCCATCGAACACGCTCCATCCATAGGGGTAAAAACGCTGGTCGGCTTCATCTTCGCTCACAACGAGCCCAGCATCTGCCTGTTCCGGCGCTTCGGGTTCCGGCAGTGGGCCCATATGCCCCGCGTCGCCGAGCTGGGCGGAGTCGAGCGCAGCCTCATCATCATGGGCAGGCGTGTTTGATAAAAGGTCGGCTGCGTTCCGTGCGCGCGAGCGGCCAGGGATATACTACTCGTTTTCAGATGGCGGATACGGTGTCGTGTTCTTCCACGTGTTATCGAACAGCGTATGCATCATCCGTGCGAGGTCTTCCTGGTTGATCCAGATGCCAGTCTCCTTCCCGGTCGATTTGAAGTCGTCCTCGGGGTACTCGGCGAACAGCACTTCTTTGCCATCGATCAGCACGAACCTGATGGGCGGCAGGCTTTCGATGTGCCGCAACTCCACGAGGACGGAGAGCTTCTTCGCGAACTCCTCGGTCTCCGGGGTAATGGGCGCGATGAAGCGCACCTGGATGTTCTTGCTCCGGAACTCGGAGGCGACGTCGCTGAAGTACTTGTAGAACCGCACGATGCCATGGGAAGTGGTCATGATGTCCGCCCTGTGCTCGCAGCGCCGGAACATCTCGTCGACCAGCTTGTAGACGTTCTGCCGCCCGGAGTACAGCTGGACGATCGCGTGGTTCTCGCTTGGGATGGCCTCTTTCGGCTTCACTTCCGACAGGAGCTGGTCCTTCGCCTGCCGCAGGGAGTCGAACTGCTTCTCCTTCTCGTCGATCAGCAGGTCCAGGCCATCGTCGAGCGGGACCGCGCGGTACCGGTTGATGGCCTCCGGTATCACGGTCACCAGCCCGCGCATCTGCAGCGATTTCAGGACCGAGTAGGTGTGAGGCCGGGGCAGTCCCGATACCTTCGAGACCTTGCTGGCCTCCTGCGCGCCGCGGACGAGCAGCGTAAGGTAGACCTTCGCCTCGTATTCCGTCATGCCGAACATGCCAAGTCGCGCCAGTGTTTTTTCGTCGAAGTGCTGCTCCATCTGACTACGTACAATCAAGTTATACGTCTATATATAGATTTTATTCCGACCTTTCTATTGCTAATATTAAACAAGCGGAAGAGTAACCATGTTTGGGGTTGACGATCCACAGATTATCGTTGCTTATGCGGTAGCGATCGGGTGCACACTTGGCTGTGTCATCTACGGGCTTTTGAAATGGAACAGCGAAGGGGATGACTAAGATGGTCGACACCATCATCTTCGCCGCGGTGACCGCCGTCTACCTGGCCATCGTCCTGTTTCTGGGGTACCTCGGCTACAAGAAGACCAAGAACGCACAGGACTTCATGCTGGCCGGGCAGAAGGTGCATCCCGCGCTCATCGCGCTGTCGTATGGCGCCACGTTCATCAGCACGTCGGCTATCGTAGGCTTCGGCGGCGTTGCGGCACAGCTGGGCATGGGCCTGATCTGGCTGACCGTGCTCAACATCGGCCTCGGCATCTTCATCGCGTTCGTCATCTTCGGCAAGAAGACACGGGAAATCGGCAAAAAGCTCGGTGCCGTGACCTTCCCTGACCTCATGGGCAAGCGGTTCAACTCCCGTTTCATACAGCGGGCCTGCGGCCTGATCATCCTGGTTGGCATGCCGCTGTACACGTCAGCGGTCATGATCGGCGGCGCCCGTTTTATCGAGACGACCTTCGGCATATCATTCACCACTGCGCTGCTCGGCTTCGCGATCATTACTGCGGTCTACGTCATCGGCGGCGGGCTGCTTGCAGTCATCTACACTGACGCATTCCAGGGCGCCGTCATGCTCATCGGCATGATCATCCTGCTGGTCTTCACCTACATGGCGCTGGGCGGATTCGACGCGGGAAACCAGGCGCTCACCGACCTGGCCAGCAAGGTTCCCGCAACCCTCGCCGGTGCAGGGCATAACGGTTGGACCGAAATGCCTGATATAGGCTCGTCCATCTGGTATAAGATGATCACGACCATCGTGCTCGGCGTGGGCATCGGCGTGCTGGCACAGCCCCAGCTCGTAGTTCGATTCATGACGGCAAAAGACGGCAAGGCGCTGAACCGCGCTGTGCCCATCGGTGGCATCTTCATCCTGGCCATGACCGGCATCGCCTTTACCGTCGGCGCCCTCACCAACGTGTACTTCAACAACAACTTCGGCAAGATCGCCATCGCCTACGTGCCTGGCGGCAACGTGGACCTGATCATGCCCGCGTTCATCAACCTCGCGCTGCCGGGCTGGTTCGTGGTGCTGTTCATGATCACGCTGCTGGCGGCGGCAATGTCAACGCTCAGCTCCCAGTTCCACACGATGGGCACAGCCTTCGGGCATGACCTGCTGAAGTTCACCAAAGGGTACACGCCGTCGATCAACAAGAACCGGGCTGGTATCATGGTCATGTTCGTAATCAGCCTGGCCCTGGCGTTCATAATGCCGGACAGCATCATCGCCCGGGCGACCGCGATGTTCATGGGCTTGTGCGCTTCCGCCTTCCTGCCCGCGTTCACCTACGGGCTGTTCAGCAAGAACCCGTCCCGGAAAGCCGCTATCGCGGGGCTGGTCACTGGCACGGTCGCCTGGTTCCTGTGGACAGTGTTCGTCCATGAGGCCGAGTCCGGGCCTATCGGCATATGCAATATGCTGTTCGGGACGAAAGCGCTGCTAGGGTTCCCCTACACCGTGATCGACCCGCTGGTCGTAGCTATGCCACTTTCTATAGTGGCTCTCGCGGTGGTATGGCTGCTCACCCGGCACACGCAGGATGCAGGGGAAACAGCCGAAAAGGTTCCTGTGTAAATACCAGGGGGCTTTGCCCCCGTTCTTTTTAGTAGCATATCGACGGCTGCATCGCGCACGTGCGCATGACAAGCCCTGGCATCCCTGTATACTGCCCGGATGTGCGAATAGCCTTAACGGAGCTACGGTTTATCAGCTGCCTTTCTGGAAATTTGTTATAATATCCGGTAAATCGTCACGCTGTCCGTGCTGTAGACTTCCCTGAAATAGCCGGTGTCCGAGAACTTGTCAGTGCTAACCTCGTTCTCCGGGAGCCACCAGCCGGTGTTCAGCTGGCGGTGGGGCAGGTAGACCAGCGTGGCGTTCAGCGCTTTCGCCATCCGGCTGGCCTTCTCCGGGTCGGGCGTCTTGATAGATCTCGTTGGTGTCCGTCATCATCCGGACCGGGTCCGGGGCGTTGGCCCAGTCCCCGCCTTCGGTGGAGACCCGGGTCGTCATTCCCATGATCATCTCGGCGCCGAAGATG
Source organism: uncultured Methanocellaceae archaeon (assembly GCA_963792125.1). Lineage (GTDB taxonomy): Archaea > Halobacteriota > Methanocellia > Methanocellales > Methanocellaceae > Methanocella_A. The sequence goes on along the minus strand of CAWBVA010000005.1, from coordinate 151,892 downwards.
TCTGCCACAAATTTATCGCTTTTATTGGTGTTCTCAAGTATCCAGGGCATGACATCCATCTCTCCGGGTATCACGACAGACGTCCCCAGGTAAGTGTCCCCGTACCGTTTGACTTCCGGCAGCGGCAGGTTGATATTTTGCCGCTGGTCCGGCGGGAGGCCGGAGATCGCACGGTCGATCTCGCCCTTGATCGGCTCCGGCGCAATGTCCCGTATGGTGTCGAGGCTGATATCAAGAGTGAAAAAATACGCGTAGTAGAGCATCAGCGCGAACAGCGCGACAACGACTGCCGCCTTGACCAGTTCACTCCTGCCGCTCATATAATAGCGGCATATTCGTGGAAAGTACAAAACCTTATCGGGGCGGTCTCCAGGCGGTAGCCAGATATATGATGCCAGCGAAATATTATGGAAAAAGGATAGCATTGATGCATTTCCCCGTATGTCACGAAAGAATGACATGGCCGATATGCGGGAAAACAACTAATATAAATCAGACGGTATATTCCATGGGATGTATTGCGTATGGCACGCGACTATTGCACGATGGACGATTTCACGTTCAAGGGAAAAACCGTACTGCTGCGGTCTGAGTTCAACGCTCCGATCGGCAAGGACGGCAAGATCACTGATGACAAGCGCATCCGGGAGAGCGTCCCGACCATCGAGGCGCTGAAGGACGCGAAGGTGGCCATCCTGGCCCACCAGGGCCGGCCCGGCAAGAAGGACTTCACCACGCTGGAGCAGCATGCGAAGGTCCTGCAGAAGTACGTGAACCGCGACGTGCGGTACGTCGACAGCATCTTCAGCAGCGAGGCCCGCAATGCCATCTCCGCGATGAAGCCCGGCGATATCATCCTGCTCGAGAACGTGCGTTTCTACTCCGAAGAGCAGCTCGAAAAGTCACCTGAAGAGCAGGCGAAGACAATCCTGGTCAGGAAGCTGGCGCCTCTGTTCAACATCTTCCTGAACGACGCTTTCGGCGCATCTCACCGCTCTCACGACTCCATGGTCGGGTTCACACCGGTGCTCCCGTCCGGGGCAGGAAAACTCATGGCGAAGGAGATCGACGCGCTGACCGAGGCCACGACCGGCGGCCCGGCAGTCTACGTGCTTGGCGGCGCCAAGGTGGACGACAGCGTCGAGGTCACGAAGAGCGTGCTCGAGAAGAAACTGGCGAGCAAAGTGCTGGTGACCGGCGCCGTGGCCAACACGTTCCTCGCGGCGAGCGGGGTCGACATCGGCAGGCCCAGCATGGAATACCTCGAGAACAACAAGTACCTCGGCGAGATCGAGGTCGCTGAGGGCATCCTGAATAAGTTCAACGGCAAAGTTGTCATGCCGGTCGACGCAGCGATCAACAAGGACGGCAAACGCGAGGACATCAGCGTGAAGAGCCTGCCCACGAACTACATGATCTCCGACATTGGAAAGGAGACCATCAAGATGTTCAGTGAGATCATCGGCCGCGCCGACAAGGTCATCATCAACGGGCCTGCCGGCATTTTCGAGAACCCGGACTTCCGCATCGGCACCGACGCCATTCTCATGGCGGCGACGAAGGCGAAGTTCTCCGTGATAGGCGGCGGCCACAGCACCGAGGCCGTCGATCAGCTGGGCATCGCGGACAAGATCTCGCATGTCTCGACGGGCGGCGGCGCGGCCATCGACTTCCTGTCAGGCAAGCCCATGCCTGCTATCGAGGCGCTGAAGGCGGCCAGGGCCCGCATGTCGAAGATGGCAAAGCCCATGTGAGTACGCGCAAGCCATGCGACCTGAAAAACGGATTTTTATTTTTCGTGCTTTCTATCGGCGAACATGTCCAGCGTACTCAATTTTTCGAGTCCCCGGGGGCAGAACTCCAGCGACAGCCACTCGCAGCCACGGCAGAGGTCACGGATGTCCGATGGGCTGATCTTTTCCTTGATCAGCGCGAACAGGTCGCTGGCTTTAAAACGATCGCCCGGCTTGATCTCCAGCTTCTTCATCACCCGGCGGTCCATGTCCCTGACGCTTTTATTCTCACTGAGCCCGCCCTTGTAACAGTTGGAGCCCTGCGCGTTGGGGCACTGGATGCAGACCACGTCGCACGAGTCCACTACCTCGATCTCCAGGTCCGGGTTTTGTTCGACGAGACGCTTCACCTTGTGGAAATTCCTGATGAAGTCCGCCGTGTACCCGATGCCCTGGAAGCCGAGAAGGCAGAGCAGGTGGTGTGCCCGCAGCGGGATGCCTTTCCGCCCCGGATATGGCCGCGTCGTCATGTCAGATCGAATATGCGTTTGCGGCTATAAACATTTTTTTCGATGCCATAACTTTTTACGGTGATGCTTTTTCATCCCGCAGGCCAATTACTGGACGATGGCCGTAACGGAGCAGGCAGGACCGAGCGGCAAGTGTCCGCGGGTCTGCCGGGAGAAAGACTGCATCATCCACGTGGACTGCGCCAGCCACGTGTACCCGGACGGTACGCTGGGCATCCACGACATGTGCTTCAACGTCGCCGCGGAGATCGTGGCGCTGTGCGGAGCCAATGGCTCGGGGAAGTCCACTCTTCTGGAGCACCTGAACGGGCTGATGTTGCCCTCGGCCGGGTCCGTATACGTGCTTGGCAAGCCCTGCAGCGAGATCAAGCACACCATCTGGAAGCACGTCGGTCTGGTCTTCCAGCGTCCTGAGGACCAGCTTTTTGCGCCCACCGTGCTGGACGACGTGATGTTCGGGCCCATTAACCTTGGCATGAGCAAAGAGCAGGCGAGAGCAGCCGCACTGGACACGCTCGACCAGGTCGGCGCATCGAAGCTGGCCGGCAAGATACCGAACTACCTTTCCGGGGGCGAGAAAAGGCTTGTTGCCATCGCAGGCGTGCTGGTCATGAAACCCGAAGTGATCTGTCTGGACGAGCCGACCTCCGACCTGGATGACTTCCACCGTCTGCGCATCGAGGAGCTCATCCTCCAGCTGCGGAACAAACATGGCATCAGTCTGGTAATAGCGACACACGATGCCAACATGGCAGGCCGGCTGGCAGACAGGGTCTGTATCGTCCGGGGAGGCAGCATCATTGCAGAAGGGCCGCCTGGCGATATCTTCTACGACCGGAGCACATTGATCGGTGCCGGGCTGACGCCGCCGGAGGTCGTGGACATCTACCTGAAGTATTGCGATCGCAAGGGCATAGTGCCGACGCAGCGCCCTGTAACTATGACGCAGTTGCTCAATGTCATTGCAAAGTAACCCGATCGACAATTTATATAATATGCACGATATACCTTTTATAGTATGACTGCCAGCCCGCTCGAACCCCTGCTGAAGCCCCATAGCATCGCCGTCGTCGGAGCCTCGAACGTCGAGTCGAAGTGGGGCTATAAAGTATTGCACAATATTCTCGGCAACAGCTACAAAGGCAGTGTATACCCTGTCAATCCCGGAGAGGCAGAGGTACAGGGACTGAAAAGCTATGCCAGTGTCCGCGACATACCCGGTCCGACGGACCTTGCAGTGATCATCGTACCCGCGCCGGTAGTGCCCGGCGTGATTGATGACTGCGGAGCGAAAAAGGTGAAGGCCGTGGTGGTGATCACCGCAGGCTTCAGCGAGGTCGGGCCGGAGGGCGCAGCACTGGAGCAGCAGCTAAAGGAGAAAGTGTCTTCTTACGGGATGCGCATGCTCGGGCCTAACACGATGGGCTTCGTCAACCGCAGCATAGGCCTGAACGCCAGCATCGTGCCCCGGATGCCGCCGAAGGGCGAGATATCGTTCATCAGCCAGAGCGGCGCGCTGGGCCTCGCCATAGCGGACTGGGCGCTGGGCTCTCGCATGGGCATGAACTGTATCGTCAGCACCGGTAACAAGGCGGACATTTCGGAAGCCGACCTGCTGGAGTATTTCAACGAGGACCGGGATACCTGGACCATCGTCATGTACATCGAAGGCCTCAAGGACGGGCGACGGTTCATGGAGGCGGCGGACCAGGTCCGCAAGCCGATGCTGGCCGTCAAGGCCGGGGTCAGCGAGGCCGGTGCCCGGGCGGCCGCTTCTCACACAGGCAGCCTGGCAGGCTCCGATGCGTTGTACAGTGCCGCATTCCGGCAGTGCGGCGTCACACGGGTGGAGGGCGTCGAGGAGATGTTCGACGCCGCTATGGCGCTGGCGACGCAGCCGCGTGCCCTGGGCAACCGGGTGGCTATCCTGTCCAACGGGGGCGGCATGGCTATTATGGCCAGCGACGCCTGCGAGCGGCGGGGCATGACTGTGCCGCCGTTGAACAAGTATACGAAGGCCGGCATCGCCCGGCTGTTGCCCGCTTTCGCATCGGTGAAGAACCCGGTGGACACCGTGGCCAAGTCGGACTACAACATCTACTACGAGGCCATGAAAGCGCTGATCGACGACGACGAGATCGACTGTGTCATGGCCATATACGCTCACGGCGGAATGACCGACGCCATGGAGCCTGCGCAGGCGGTCATCGACGTGGTCAAAGAGAAGTTCCCCAAGCCGGTGGTCGCCGTGTGGATGGGCGGCGAGGACATAGCGGACGTGGCCCGTGCCTTCCGGAAGAACCGGGTGCCGTTCTACCCCGTGCCCGAACGCGCAGCCGAGGCGCTGCGGGGGCTCATCGAGTACAATATATTCCTGGGCAGGGAGGCGAAGCCATGACCATGCTGAACGAGATGGATGCCAAGAAGCTCTTGCACGCTTATGGCATCCGCGTCAACGACGGCGTCGGGGTGAAAACCCCCGCCGAGGCGGCCGATGCCGCGGCGAAGCTCGGGTTCCCGGTGGTCGTAAAGGTGCTTTCCGGAAAGATCACGCACAAAAGCGACCTTGGCCTGGTCGCACTGGACATCCGTTCGGCCGACTGCGCCCGCGGGGCATGTGATCGAATCCTCGCCGTCGCCCGGAAGATTGACCCGGAGGCCATGGCTGTAGTCGAGCCCATGGCGCCGGACGGCATTGCCGAGGTGATCATCGGCGGCAAGCGCGACCCCCAGTTCGGGCCCACCGTGCTGTTCGGCCTCGGGGGAGTGTTCGTAGAAGTTTTCAAGGATGTCTCGCTCCGCGTGGCGCCCGTCAATCACACGATTGCTCTCAAGATGATCCGGGAGATCAAGGGCTACACGATCCTGAAAGGGTTCCGGGGCAAACAGGGCGCCGACCTCGATGCGCTCGCGGACATACTGGTAAACGTTTCTCGTCTGATGATGACCCGTGACGACGTCCTGGAGCTGGACGCCAACCCGGTGATCGCCTATACTAAAGGGGCAGTCGCGGTTGACGCCCGGGTATTGCTGCGCGATTGAACGAGACGAAACCGGTTACAGGAAAGTCTGTGCACTGGCAGTTATCGCGCACGCGCGCGAGCGCTGGCCAGGCCCGGACACAGATCATACGATGACTCCTGGCAGACCGCTTGTTAAGCGGAGAATCATTTTTTTATGACAGAAGCTTTAAGCCTGCGTTCGCCGACCATTTAAACGGCGATAGACTATTAGCGATAGAGCAGGCGAGGCAAGGAAGCGGCTGAAGAAAATGATCCTGACCCTGATCGTTTTAATCATCGTTTTCGGCCTCGGGTTTGTCACGATCCTCTCCGGAAAATTACCGTTATAGCACCTTCCGGAGAAGGAAAACCATATTTCCGGGCATCACCAATGATAGATCATGGACGTTAAGGTCGGCACCTGCGGCTGGGGCGTGAAGGGCGGGAAAGAGGCCTACTACTCGACTTTTAACGTGGTCGAGCTGCAGGATTCATTTTACATATTGCCGAAGCCCGACCTGGCCCGGCGCTGGCGTGAGGACGCGCCGCCCGGCTTCGAGATGAACATGAAGGCCTGGCAGGCGATCACCCATCCTTCCACGAGCCCCACGTGGAAGCAGGGAAAGCTTCCCGAAGGAAAGCCTGAGAATATCGGGCTGCTCCAGCCGACGGAGGAGAATTTCAGGGCATGGAAGGAGACAGCCGAGATCGTGAAGATACTGCAGTCTAAAGTCCTCGTCGTCCAGACGCCGCCCAAATTCGACAGCACCCGGGAGCACCTGAAAGATGTCAAGGCCTTCTTCTCCAGCGTGAAAAGGCCCTGCGCCACAGGGTGGGAAACCAGGGGCCCGTGGGCAGAGGACGTGGTGAAAAAGCTCTGCGAGGACCTGAACCTGATACATATCGTGGACCCGTTCAGGCACAAGCCGGCGGTCAGCACTGACATTATCTATTTCCGGCTCCACGGCATCGGCCCCGGGGAAGTTAATTACAGGTACAAGTATACCGACGCTGACCTGCGGAAGCTGACAGGCATTGTAAAGACTTACGAAAAAACGGCCCGGGAAGTGTACGTGATGTTCAACAACATCTCCATGGGCGAGGATGCGGTCCGCTTCAAAGAGATGCTCCTTAAATCATAGGACTTTTATTTTGCTATCCTCTATCGACTCGAAAATCAGCTTTTTCTCATAAAACAATGCGGAATACTGGGCGGGCGTATAGGCAATCGGGTTGACATCCCTGTTCATTCTTTTCGATATTTCGTGCTTCAGCCGGTTTCTTAGCTCGTCCAGCTCGTCACTGCTGCTATTGGCCAGTATCAGAAGATCAATGCGGCTGTCATCAGTATCTTCGCCTCTGGCGGCAGTGCCGAACATGTATATTTCCGCGTCCTTTACAATCCCTTTTGATATCTCATAGACATTGGTCACATTGGTCAATATTCTCAAATGCCTGACGATCGGATTGTCTTCTTCTATATGATAAAAAATCGTACCTGCTATGACTTCTTCCTGTAAAATGCCCTGACCGGCCAGTTCTCTCAGTAAAGGTATTGCCGTGTTCGGCGATAAACCGGATTTTTTAACGATTTCACTCTGGTACATGCCCTCGTTTGATTTGAACAGAAATATATTAAGCAGCTCAAAGCACTTGGTCGAGCAAATGGTATCAATTAGCCGGTCCTTTTTATTCTTCGGTTTTATATTTTTACTATTACTATTATCACCATTATCGGCTGTGTTATTAGTCATATCCTACCAATACCCATAACAACTTTAGCCTCAATGTATAAATGGTTTGTCAAAATATGATAAGATTTTATCAATTAATGAAGTTTAAGTTTCAGATATTGATCATAAATGGTCAGCAGCCGATAATCTATAATCAGGGAATCGGCAGTTAAAAACAAGTAATTATTACTCTGTGTTTATAAAATAAAAACTGATTGCGAAAACAGTTTTCAGGTCCCGAATTCATATATTAATATATTTTATATATTATGGCACAGGCAGCAGGGCGGTGACAGCCATGAAAGCAGCGTACCGGTAACCCGACGGCAGATGGCAGTGCCTGACCGACCTTGAAATTGTCGTAAAATCGGCATACGCTGAACACGCACAGGCCGGGTAGAGCGATAATCTGCTAACCGGCCTGTTACTATGCGGGTGCGCGCGCGAGCGGCCGCAAGGCCCGGGATACCATGCCCGCCTTCATTTTTTATACCCGTAGCAGCGCGCTTCCATCGCTGTTGCCACCCGGTCCGCCCTTGCCGAAAGCCCGTAGATCAACGGGACGATGACCGCCATCTCGCCTTTGATCAGCCCTCTGAACCCGGCATAGCTCACGCCCCGGGCTTCCTGTGCCAGCCGGATGGCGTCGTGCTCTTCTTTGATAATGGGCAGGAACGCGATCGCCAGCATCATCATCGTCGCGATATCCCGGCCGATGTTCGTGCGTGTCAAACTGCTGACAGGCTTTAGCAGCCATTCAATTGTCGTGATGAACTCCGTCTCCGTCGTGGTGGCCGTGACAATGGAGCCGGCAACGTAGAGCAGTGTTATTCTGGCCAGTGTCAACCCGGCCATGGACGGTCCCGCAAAGAGCCATTGAAAGGCAGAGATGACAATGATGAACGGCAGTGCAGGAAGCAGCATCCGCAACAGCCTTCCTGCATTTGCTCCCAGCAACAGAGCCGCTATGATCAGGACGGCCGCAAGTGCTGCCAGCATATAGCCCTGAGCCATCAGCACGGCTATGCTGAACAGTGCCAGCCAGGCCAGTTTCGCTATCGCCGGAGACCTCATTTAGTGACCTCCGCTATGCTGTCCGCCAGCGCTTCAGGAGAGAACGCTTCTCGGACATTAATGCCACATCCCTTCAGGCGTCGGGCCAGCTCGATCGTGTCAGAGCTTATGCCTGCCAGTTCCAGGCTTTCGACCGATGGCGGGCCGTTGGCGATAATCTGTCCCTGGTCAATCACGATTAGTCTGCCACAGTTATTCAGCAGTTCGAATGGATCGTGGGATGCCACGATGACGGTCATCCCCGAAGCATTGAGGCTCCGTACAAGACTGGCAATTCTCATCCTGCCCTGGTAGTCCAGGCCGGCGGCAGGCTCATCGAGGAACAGGTATCCCGGGCCGTGGGCAATCGCACAAGCGATCGCGACCAGCCTCTTCCGGCCATAGCTCAAGCTGCGTGGCTGAACCGTGAACAGGTCACTGTTAATGCCAACAGAGTCAATGGCGCGCTCTGTCAGCCGCCTGACCTCATCGTCGGGAATGCCCATGTTCCGCGGCCCGAACGCCACCTCGTCATAAACAGTCCTCTCGAACAGCGCCCGCTCGGGGAACTGGATGGTAAAGCCTATCCTGCGTCGCGATCGATCTGCTGCCTGGCCGTCGACGGTGACATGGCCCTGCGAAGGCTTTGCCAGTCCTGCAAGACACCGTAGCAGTGTCGATTTTCCCGAGCCGTTTCTCCCGCAAACGACGGCAAGCTCACCTCTCCTGATTTTGAGATCAACGGAGCTTATGGCCGGCGTGCGGGTCCCGGCGTAGTAGTAGCTGACATTTTCAGCTTTTAACGACATAGCTCCTCCGCCGCATCATCCACAGTCAGCCAGGGGCGCTTTATGGTAACGCCTTTCTCCCGCAGCCTCGCGGACAGTCGGACCATCTCCGGCATTCCGATCAGGCTGCCGGTTTCCTGAGAAAAGACCTCAGCCGGAGGCCCCTGCGCGACAATGCTGCCATTGGACATAATAACTACCCGATCGGCATGCATGGCGACTGAGGGGTCCTGTGTTATGACCACGATGCCCCTGCCCTCGCTCTTTTGCGTCCCGACGGCGTCCATGACTATCCGTTTGCCATCGCTGTCCAGCAGCGACGTGGGCTCGTCCATGACCAGGTACGTCGGGCGCATGGCCAGGACGCCGGCGATGGCTACCAGCTGTTTCTGTCCGCCGGAGAGGCTGCTGATATCTCTCTCCCTGAGGTGCCCGATGCCTGTCTGCAGCAACGCTTCCTCGACTCTCTCTCCGATATCGCCGGCTCCGATATTGCGAGGGCCGAAGGCCAGATCATCCTCGACCCGGCGGGCGACGGCCTGGTCGTCCGGTTCCTGCAGCACCAGCCCCACAAGTCGCCTTGCTCTCATCCGGTCGTCGCGCGTGCTCACCCTGTCCACGAGGCAGTCGCCGGAATCCGGAAGATAGATGCCGTCCATTACTTTTGCCAGCGTGGACTTGCCAGAGGCGCCCGGCCCCATGACAGCGACATACTCTCCTGCTTTAATGCTGAGAGAAACGTCTATCAGCGCAGGGACATTCCCATAGGATAAGCTGACATGCCGGACCTCGATCATGCGTCTATACCTCGATTTTTCTGGCGATCATGGTGGCGACGGCCAGTTTAAGCAAGTCGCCAGGCACGAACGGGATAAAGCCGACAAGGATGGCCTTATCCAGGGCCATCTGTGATACCAGGGCCAGTTGTGTCACTCCGAACACGTACACGACGATGTCCCCGGCGGCCATGGCCAGGCATAGCCAGACCAGTCCCGGCTTCTTCTTCACGCCTGCTATCAGGCCGGTGACGGCAGCGCCGAAGATGAACCCGATTAGATAGCCGCCCCAGGGCCCGAAGAGCACGCCGAGTCCCGACTGGCCCGCCGCGAACACAGGCATGCCGATTAAGCCCAGCAGCACGTAGACGATCATGGAGAGCACGCCGAAGTACGGGCCAAGCACAGCGCCCGACAGCATCGTGAAAAGTGTCTGCAGCGTGACTGGCAGTGGCGACAGCGGTATGGGTATGGATATCCAGGCTCCCGCCGCCGTCAAAGCGGCGAACAGCGAAGCATAGACCATCTTCCTGACATATGAGCTTTGCCGGTCGCTCTCCATATTGGTCAACCGATGAAAAATAGTGGTTTACAAATATTTAATGTTGCCTGTAGAGGTAGGTACGAGAGGTAGCGTTAGCCGGGTCCGGTCACATGGTTGACAACTTTTTCAGGTGGATGCAGTCGCCCGAGACGATCGTCCTGGTACCCCCGTTCTTGAGCTTTACAATCAGAGCACCGTTTGAAGCGACGTCCTGCGCGATGCCCTGGATGACTTCGCCCTGGTAAGTGACCTCCACTGGCCTGCCCAGCGTGTCGGAGTACCGGCGCCAGCTCCACAGGATCGGCGTAAAGCCCTGTTCTTTGAAGGTCAGGTAGTCCTCTTCGAGCGACTCCAGCAGGCCCTGGACAAATTTCACCCGGCTCACCTCATGCCCGAGTTCGGCCTTGAGGGTGGTCGCCGTCTCGAGGGGGGAGTCATTGTTCACGTTCACCCCGATGCCGAGCACTATGAAGCTGACCGCATCTGTCTCTGCGCTCATCTCCGTCAGGATGCCGCAGATCTTCTTGCCGCTGACCAGGACGTCGTTGGGCCACTTGATGACCGCTTCGGCACCCGCCTCGCGCAGCGCTTTGGTCACCGAGACCGCCGCAAGCAGCGTGATGCTCGCCGCGTGGGCCGGGTCGATGCCTGGCTTCAGGATGACAGACATCCAGACGCCGCCAGGCTTCGTGATCCATTTCCGCCCGAGCCGGCCCTTGCCATGCGTCTGCATCTCCGCGATGACGACCGTACCTTCCTCCGCCCCTTCCTCGGCCAGCTGCCGGGCTACGGTGTTAGTGGAATTGGTCGTGTTCAGGTGGACGACCCTGCGGCCGATCAGCTTCGTCTGCAGCCCGTACCTGACCTCGAAAGAATAAAGTTTGTCGGGAATGGTGACAAGCTTGTAGCCGCGATGCGGGTGGGACTCGATCCCGTAGCCCTCTCGGGACAGCGTCTGTATCTGCTTCCAGACGGCGGCCCGGGAGACGCCCAGCAGCCCGGCTATCTGCTCGCCCGAGACGTAGTCGCCCTTTTCACGCAGCACCTGCAGGACTTCTTCCTTGGTCATCCAACAATAGAGTGATCTTGTTCTCTGATAAATATAGCGGATTCGGTAAAGGCTGTACACTAAAAAAGAGCCCCGATGGCATTGAGTGGGGCTGGCATCATGGCGCCAGGCCCCCACATGGCTCATGTCCTGGCAGATCGCGTCCGCCCTGGTCATCGTATGGACTGCCGCCATGCTGCATGTCCTGGACGATCGGGAGGTCCCGTCGATTTGGCATGGGCTTTACTGTCGGGCATGCGTTGATGTTCGTGACCGGCTGGCATGCGATGTCGAAGCAGTTCAGCTTCGTGTTGACCTGCGGGAGTACCACAGTCGCCTGTGGAGCCAGGTTAATCGCCGGGAAGACCGGCCTGATGATCGGCGAGACCAGGTTCACGGGGGCCGATTTCACGATTACCAGTGGGCAACCGAGGTTAACCTGTCGGCCCGGGAATCACTGTCGTCTTCTCAACGCAGTTGCATGGCGGTATCTCTCCGCATACGCCGCAGATCGGAGAATCCAGTGCTACGGTGTCGACGTCTCCGACAAGCCCGACGTCTGCATTGACGGCTTCGACGTTGCCCAGGTCAGGGAACCCGAAACAGTTGATGTCGTTGTTAGCTGCCGCCGTCAGCTGTTCAGCGGTCGGGACTCCGGAGATGGTAGTCGCTGCAGCGATGCCCATCGAGCAGAATAGCAGGACGCTGGCAATGGCCAACGCTATTAGAAATTTTACCCTCATCTTCAATACCCTCCATATTTAGAGGAAATGTTGACACGCCAGAATAAAAATCTTATATAGGAAAAGGGCATTTTTTTGGACATACAGCTATTCTTATAGCATAAATATGGGTTACAGTGAAAAAAGAAGCCGGATGGACGCTCTGTCCTGCAGGCGATCAGGCAGGTTTCGACGCACTGTCCAAACCGGCGTTCAGGCCGGTTTGGACAGCATCATGCCGCCATAAGGCGATACCAGCACTGTCGCGCCGGGGCCGTGCTTCCTGAAGGCGAGGGCCAGCGCCTCCTCCGGCGTCTTTACCGGAGTGAGGAACATCTTCCGTACCTTCTCGTCAGGTATCTTCGACACCAGGCATATCTCGCACTTCGTGGCGGTCCGGGCGATGACCGACGCTTTGTGGCCGCCCAGCTCGAACTTACGGTCCATACGAGCGGCCTGCTCCTCGATGGTCGTGGCTTCGTCCACCCAGCAGGCGAACACGTCGTTGCCCAGGCATTCGTCGCACTCGGCGAGCATGATCATGGTGCCGCCCTGCTTCACCACGTGCTTGACATTATCCATAGCCTTCTGCGCCTGGTACATGTTGATGTCCTTCGGGTATCCGCCTGCGCTCACGATCACGATGTCTGCCTGCGGGATCCTGATGGAATACATGCGGTCCACGAACTCGACGCCCTTCCGGTGTGCCTTGATGGGGTCCCCGGCCACTACGGCGACAATCTCCTTCTTGCTGTTCAGCACCACGTCCAGCAGGAAGCCCACCTTCATGAGCGAGGGCAGCTCGTCGATCTCCTCCCGTATGGGGCTGTCCAGCCGGCCGGACTCGGCCTTCGGGCTGACCATCATGGCATGGTTGTTCTGGATCGTATCATGACTGGCGCAGCCGGGCAGGATTGCCTTCGGGCCGCCGGAATATCCCGCGAAGTAATGGTACTCGATGTTGCCGGTGCAGACCACGAAGTCGGCTTCCACGATGCCGCGGTAGATGTCGATGGGGTGGCCGAAGCTCGAGGTGCCCACCCGCGCGCAATTGTTCCGGTCCATGTCGATGCACCGCACCCGGTCATAGGCCTTTCCGGCCAGCGCTTTCCGCTCTTCTTCGGTCGTGTTCCGGTGGCTGCCCAGCGCGACCACAATGGCGATGTCCCGGTCGGGGACGCCGCCTGCGTTGATCTCGTCCAGCAGTGTCGGCAAGAATTTGTAGGAAGGAACGGGCCTGGTGACATCGCTGATGATGACGGCCACTCTCATGCCGGGCTTCACCTTTTCCCGCAGCTTCTGCGAGCCGATCGGGTTATCCAGCGCCCGGCGTATCTCCGCCTGCTCGTCGTGCACTCCGGAAAGCTCGTTCGGCAATATGATGCCCGCGAGGTTCTTCTCCGGCACGTCGATCTCAAACTGCCCTTTGCCGTACTTCAACGCGATCTTTGTCATGGCACTCTTCCTCTATTGCTCCAGCGCGAGCGTAACCAGCTCGCAGATGTCGATCACTTTGCCCCCGGCCGCTCCGAGGTTGGCGTGGCACATGGGGCAGGCGGTCACGATGTAGTCGACGTCAGCCGGCACTTCCTTCAGCCGCTTGCCGGCAATAGCACCGGCCAGGTCGTGGTAGCCACGGCGTACGCCACCTCCGCCGCCACAGCATCGGGCGTCCTGCCTGCTTGTAGTCATCTCGTGCAGGCTCGCGATCCTTTTAATAATTGTCCGCGGCTCATCATAAACTTTCATGCACCGGCCGAGGTGGCACGGATCATGGTAGGTGACCTTCAGCGGCAGTTCCCGGAGCCCGAGGTCGTCGACCTTCCTGGCGAGGAACTGGGTGACGTGCAGCACTTCCACATCCTGCCCGCAGCTCTCTGATAAGGTCTTGAAACAGCCTGCACAGCTTGTCACTATGGTCTTCGCACCGCTCCGCTCGATCTGTTTCAGGTTATGCTCCAGTGTGACCGGCTCTCCGCCCAAACGTAATAGAGGTGAACCGCAACAGTGCTCGTCTTCCAGCAGCTTCGCCCCGAAGCGGCTCAATAAGCCGAAGGTCGCCTGTGCTGCCTTCTGTTCGCGGTAGGATGACAGGCAGCCTGCAAAGAAGATCAGGTCAGATTTTCCCTTCGCGCCTGCAGGCGCCCACGCAGCCCGTGAGGTCCGCTCGCCCAGGGGATTACCCGAAGTTAAAATGTTGTCCCGGACCGCCTCGTAATAGGCCGGGGCCATGCCGGCAGCCACCATTTCCTGTCTGGCGTCCTCCACGACCTCGTCCGGCTTCGCGCCGGACGGACACGTCGCCGTGCACATGGCACACGTGAGGCAGGTGTAAAACGACGTCCGCATGGCCTCCGACGGCGGCACGTCCTCCGCCAGCGCCCGGGCCAGCAGCATCCGGCCCCGGGAGTTGGTCGACTCCCAGCCCAGCTCCTCGTTGACCGGGCAGAGCGCCCTGCAGCGGCCGCAACGGGTGCACTTCAGGATATCGTCCATGTGGTCCTTGATCATATTACATCCCCATCTTCCCGGGGTTCATGATGTCGTCCGGGTCTATGGCCTTTTTGATAGCCTTCATGACCTCGTACCCGCCGCCATGGGCCTTGCTCATCAGGCTGGCCCGGATGACGCCTATCCCGTGCTCCGCGGGCACCGTGCCGCCCAGCTCCAGCACCGCCTCGTAGATGTCGTCCTTCACCGCGTGGACCCGCTTCCACTCGTCCTGGTTCCGGAGGTCGATAGCGATGCCGGTGTGCAGGTTGCCGTCGCCGATATGGCCGTATGTGACCAGCGGCAGCCCGTGCTTGCGGCCGATCTCCTGGATCTTCTTGAGCATGAACGGGCACCTGCTTGATTGGCACGCCGATGTCCTCGGCCTCGTACACCCGCACCTTGCCCGGGTTCAGCCGGGTGATCGCGACGCCGACCAGCCGCCTGGCGGCCCAGAGCCGCTCTTCCTCGTTCTTATTCTTCGCGACCACGGTTTTGCCGCCGAAGCGCTCGCAGATCTGGCAGATTTTCTCCGTCTGCCGGGCGACCGCCTCTTTATAGCCGTCCACCTCGAATAACAACATTGCCTCGACGTCCGGCAACCCTAACGACGGGTCGATCTTCTGGACCGCGTCGATGGCGCTGCCGTCCATGATCTCCATGGCCGCCGGCACGACGCCGGAAGACAGCACCGTCACCGCCGTCCTCCCTGCGTCCTCGATGCGGTCGAAGGTAGCCACCAGGATGGCCTTCGTCTCGGGCAGCGGGTGAATCTTGAGCCGCGCCTTCGTGATGATGCCGAGGGTGCCCTCGCTGCCGACGAACAGCCTGGTCAAATCGTAGCCCGACGACGTCTTGGGCGCCTTGCAGCCCGTGTTGATGATCTCGCCGTTCGGCAGCACGACCTCCAGGGCCATGACATAGTCCTTGACCGTGCCGTACTTGACCGAGTGCATGCCGCTGCCGCCGTTGGCGATCAGCCCGCCCACCGTGCACATGTCGCTGCTGCCCGGGTCCGGCGGAAAGAAGAAGCCGTGCTTTATCAGCTCGTTGTTCAGCGCCCGGTGAATGACGCCCGGCTCGATGAGCACCTGCAGGTTATCGACCTCGACTTCGAGGATGTGGTTCATGCTGCCCATGTCGATCACGATGCCGCCTTTCACCGGCACCGAGCCGCCGGTCAGCCCGCTGGCCGAGCCCCGCGGGACGATGGGGACATGGTGCGCAGCGGCGACCTTGATGATCTTAGAAATTTCTTCCGTAGTCTGCGGCCGGACCACGTAGTCGGCGTTGCCCCGTATGTATGACGAGTCAAAAGAATAGCAATACAGCTCCGCCGGGTCGTCCGATACCCGGTCGTGGCCCACGATTTCCCGCAGCTCTTCAACGATCATGCTTCACCCGGCCGGCAGCCGCCAGGCCTGTTACCGGGCCCCAGGCGGAATGCACGTTCTGGTATGAATCATGACAGGAATATAAAGATGTTGATCGCGGCTCCTTATGGAAAGCTACCTGATGCCTGTATCGATGTCTACGTCGAGCGTCGTTGTTTTACCGGCCTCGATCGTAAATACAGGAAGCAACCTGATGCTGCCCATGTAATTGTACCCCAACTTGTATGTACCTGGCTTGAGCGTAACATTGTAGATGCCGTAATAGCCTGCCGGCTCGATGGCAATTTCCTCGATAAGCGTATTGCCGTCAGCCTCGTAAAGCAGCAGCTTCCGGCTGGTGAAGACCTCCGGATTCGGTACCGGCGGCGTCACGTCGACACGCTCGACCGGGGTCAGCGGCCCCACGGTGACCTTGCCCGTCAGTACACCCATGCCCGCCTGGCCGCCGCTCGACGCGCAACCTGAGACTGCCGCGACAGCCATGAGCAGCAATATTGCGATACCGAAGGACACGGCCAGCTTCTTCATGATCACCAGTTGGTGTGGCGTGAATATAGCTATTTCACTATGATTGCGTCCTTCCAGCCACTTTATTACGAGACGTCCGGGCGCTCTGCGCGCACGTGCGATCGACCCGGTCGGCGGATACGTTCCCCGGCCCGTGTACCTGTGTCCCCTGCCATCCGGGAATAGCAATCTTTTTAATGAATCGCCCGGATAGTTATGATGGAGATAATCAAATGGTGACAACCATTGTTGTTGGTGGGTTCTTCGGCGACGAGGGCAAGGGTAAGATTGTAGCCCACATCGCCTACACCGACCATCCGTCCATCATCGCACGCGGTGGCGTAGGCCCGAACGCGGGCCACACCGTCATAAAGGACGGGGTAAAGCACGGGGTCCGGATGATCCCGTCGGGATTCATTTACGATAAAGCTCGACTTTTAATCGGCGCCGGCGTGCTGGTCGACCCTAACGTACTCGACCGCGAGGTTACGCTGCTCCACGCAGCGGACCGGCTGGGCGTCGACTATCGCTGCTCGATCATCGAGCAGAAGCACATCGAGGAGGATAAAAGCACCCAGTACCTGGCCAAGAAGATCGGCACGACGGGCACCGGCTGCGGCCCCGCCAACAAGGATCGGGTGATGCGCAGCGCGAAGCAGGCGAAGGAAGTGCCGGAGCTGAAGAAGTATCTGACCGACGTGTCGCAGGAGTGCAATGATGCGATATCCCGGGGCGAGGGCATCATCATCGAGGGCTCGCAGGGCTTCGGCATCTCGCTGTTCTACGGTACCTATCCCTTCGTGACCTCAAAGGATACATCGGCTTCCGCACTGGCGTCCGATGTGGGCGTAGGCCCGACACGTATTGACGAGGTCGTCGTCGTTTTCAAGGCTTACCCGACCCGTGTCGGCGAAGGCCCGTTCGATACCGAGATGCCTGTGGCAGAAGCGCAGAAGCTGGGCATCGCCGAGTTCGGCACGGTCACCGGCCGGGCGCGGCGCATCGGCTACTGGGATGGCAAGATGGCCCGCTACTCCGCCATGATCAACGGCGCGACACAGGCGGCGCTGACCGGCCTTGACCGGATAGACCCGGCATGCAAGGGCGTCACCGACTGGGATAAGCTGTCGTCGAAGGCAAAGGACTTCGTCATGCAGGCGGAGAAGGACGCAGGCATACCGTTCACATTACTGTCGACCGGCCCCAGCCTGAACGAGATCATCGACCTGAGGAACCGGAAATGAAAAAGAGCCTGATGGAGATTCTCTGTTGTCCTGTCTGTAAAGGCGATTTACAATTGACGATCCGGAAAGAAGAAGGCGACGAGATCGTCGACGGCTCGCTATACTGCGCGAAGTGCAACGAGACCTACCCCATCGAGGACGGCATCCCGAACCTGCTGCCGCCCGGACTGCGGTGAGGCCGGATGGCAGACGACTCCCTGGACATCGAGGGCTATGACGGGTCTGTCGATGACGGCCCCTCTTTCGGCGGCTCACACGGCAGCAGCCGGACCGGAATACCCAGCCCCGGGCGCCGGGGCGGAAAGAAGACGCTGGCGCCGCCCTCCGGCACACGGAGCGGCAAACGCAGCCGGTCCATGAGCGGACGTGGCTTCAACCTCGGTATTAAGCTTGACCCCCGGGAGATAGCCCACTCTGTCAGCTCGCTGCTCGCTATATCGGTGATCGGCGTGCTAGTGGTCGCAGCCATCCTTTATTATACGTTCGCAAGCGGATCGGTACCGGCATCACAGCAATTCTACGGTGCGCTCGTCGCCGCGATGGCTGTCGTTTTGCTGACCTCTTACCTCGCGGTCAAACTGCTGGGCAGTGCTGATTAGCCTTAAAATTCTGATATTAAAAAAGCAGGGGTCATCCCAGTATCGGCTGACGTTAACGGCCACGCCTTTTATTTTCCCGTTCCTTATCCAGCCGTTCCTGTCGTTCTATCTCGTCGGTGTCCGCATCCTGGACAGGCTTTTTTCCTTTACAGTTCCTGCAAGTAAGCTTGCCGACGGCCAGCTCGCCGGGATGCATATGATATTTTGATATTATTTTTACTCTCCTGCCCTTGCATGACAGCTGACCGGGCAGTAAGCACCGGAACATATGAAACATACTCTATAAAACTTTTCAGTACCATATACTGACGAATCTGCGTACGGTGACTGTACAGGTCCATGAGGCTCCCGGCGCCGGGGCAGCCGCATCAGCCCGCGCGCCCGACAGGTATATGAGTAAGTTTATACCTTTAACCGACCTATTAAATTCATTAAAATTACAGGTGGCAGCATGAAGTATGTGGTTGTGACGGGTGGCGTAATGAGCGGTCTGGGCAAGGGGATCACCGCAGCCTCGACCGGCAGGATTCTGAAGAACAAGGGCTACAACGTGACGGCCATCAAGATCGACCCGTACATCAACATCGACGCAGGGACAATGAGCCCGTTCCAGCACGGCGAAGTCTACGTGCTCAAGGACGGCGGCGAGGCCGATCTGGACCTCGGGAACTATGAGCGGTTCATGGACATCAACCTGACGTCGCCTCACAACATCACCACGGGCAAGATATACAAGACCGTCATCGAGAAGGAGCGCAGGGGCGACTACCTGGGCAAGACAGTCCAGATCATCCCGCATATCACCAACGAGATCAAGGAACGTATCAGGAAGGTCGCGAAAGACAGTGGCGCCGAAATCTGTCTCGTCGAGGTCGGCGGCACGGTGGGCGACATCGAAAGCATGCCCTTCCTGGAAGCCGTCCGCCAGATGCGTTCCGAGGAAAAACCCGAAGACTTTACTCTGATACATGTCACGCTGGTGCCGATCGACACGATGGGCGACCAGAAGACCAAGCCCACCCAGCACTCGGTAAAAGAGCTGCGGGAGCTGGGCGTCACGCCCGACATCATCGTGGGCCGGTGCAAGAAGCCGCTGGATCAGTCGACCAAGTCCAAGATATCGATGTTCTGCGACGTGCCAGAGGCCGCGATCATCAGCGCCCACGACGCCGACGACATATACAAAGTCCCCCTCCAGATGGAACAGGAAGGCCTCGCCGACTACC
The DNA here is from genome assembly GCA_963792125.1 of uncultured Methanocellaceae archaeon. Classification (GTDB taxonomy): domain Archaea; phylum Halobacteriota; class Methanocellia; order Methanocellales; family Methanocellaceae; genus Methanocella_A. Next base: position 132,503 of record CAWBVA010000005.1, on the reverse strand, counting down.
TGATGAAGCGGATGCACCTGGCCATCCGGGAGGACAACCAGTCCTGGGCCCGGATGATTCACAGTATGGAGTCCGCCGACCGGAACGTCACCGTGGGCATCGTGAGCAAATACGGCATGGAGGATGTCTACCTTAGCGTGAAAGAGGCCCTTAAGCATGCCTGCATCGCGAGCGGCTGCCACGTCAACATCAAGTGGATCGAGTCGGAGGATGTGGAGAAGGCCGACGACCTGACGCCCTTCTTCCGCGACGTCGACGGCATCCTGGTCCCCGGCGGCTTCGGCATCCGGGGCGTCGAGGGCAACATCAAGGCCATCCAGTACGCCCGCGAGAACAACGTCCCATACCTCGGCTTATGCTTCGGCTTCCAGCTCGCGGTCATCGAGTTCACCCGCCACGTGGCCGGCTTCCCCGACGCGACCAGCAGTGAGCTGTCGGCGACCGGCACACACGTGATCGACCTGCTCCCGGAGCAGAAGGACATCAAGAAGATGGGCGGCACGATGCGCCTCGGCGAGCACATGGTATGGGTCAAGGACAACACGCTGGCCCACAAGCTCTACGGCAAGGGCAAGATCAGCGAACGGCACAGGCACCGCTACGAGGTCAACCCCGACCTGATCGACCAGATCGAGCACCATGGGCTGATCTTCTCGGCCAAGAACGACAACCGTATGGAGATGTGCGAGCTGCCCGGGCACAAGTTCTTCCTGGGCACCCAGTTCCACCCGGAGTTCAAGTCCAGGCCGGAGCGGCCTGCGCCGCCCTTCCTCGGGTTCGTCCAGGCTATGCTCAAGTAATGATAATTGCCTACGGTAAGGAAGCTGGCGGCACATGCACGAGGCCAAGATGTACACGGTTACGTATATAAGCAGGTGCTGGCGTCCTTTATTTTAAAAACGTCTTTACTTGTGTTTGGCGCCTTTAAGCCCGAAAAGTTACGTTATGATTATAAAAGAAGTATGCCTGGGAAATCCCGGCTTTGATTCTTTTGTTTAGCCGCGGTTCTTGATCACCATGACTTCAGTGATCTTCAGCGCCACGTCGTCCGAGACGCCCATGGCTTTCTGCAGATCCTCGAGGAACTTCTTCTCCGCGTCCTCGACGACGCCGTCTGCCAGGACTAAGTCTGCTGCAGTGGCAAAGGCCGTGTCACGGAGCTCTGCTGGCAGTGTCTCCTTGGCGCCGGCGATGAGCGGGGAGGGGCCCTGCTTCTTCAGTGTGTCGACCGTCTTGTCCAGCATCTTCCTGATCTGGCCGTCGTTCATTCCCTGGTAGAGCTTCATGCGAGACAGGATAGCGATGACACTTACTGCCTCATCCTGGGTGATGGTCCCGTCAGAGGCCACCGCCGACATGATTACGCCGGTGAACGCTTCCTGAGGGGTCATTTTCTGGGGCTGGTTGCCTCCGAATACTTTGTCGAATAATCCCATTTTTATTCCTCCGTGCAGGCCTCGAAAATGCGTTTACATATAATGGCCTGCTATAGGTGGCGCTCCAATATCACCTGATCTGTCTTAAACGTATTGGTTATCCGCCCTCTGCCCGGTAACCGCAGAGCAGCGGCGCCACAGGCCTCGAAATATTCAACCGGCAGGCGTCATATATTTTTTCGGCTGATAGTAAAATATAAAATGGCTAAGGTCAAGTAGAACGTTAAAAAGAATTTGGTGGAGCGGAGCACAGGATGCCGGACGCGGAGACACAGCGGAAGCTGATCGAGATTCTGAGGATATTGAGTGAGTCCACAGACGAGATGGGCGCGAGGAAGATAGCGGAGGAGATGAACCGCCGCGGCTACAACCTCGGCGAGCGTGCCGTGCGCTACCACCTGCGGATGCTGGACGAGCGGGGCTTCACGAAAAAGCATGGCTACCTGGGCCGTGTGCTGACCGCACAGGGCGAGGACGAGCTCAAGCACGCCCTGGTAACGGACCGTCTTGGCTTTGTCTCCACGAGGATCAAGGACATCGAGTACATGACGTCCTACGAGCCCCATACCAACTCCGGCAACGTGGCCGTAAACCTCTGCTACATCCCCAAATCGGGCTATGAGCAGGCACTGGGCATTATCCGCCGGGTAGTGGACGCCGGCTACGCCATCAGCCCCCGGATCAAGGTCGTCGACGAAGGCCAGTCTATCCTGGAGAACGATGTGCCGGAAGGGCAGGTCGCCGTCGCTACGGTATGCAGCATCACTATCGACGGCGTGTTGCTGAAGGGCGGAGTGCCGGTCGACATCAAGTTCGGTGGCATCGTACGCGTCGAGAACGGCGTAGTCAAGCGCTTCACGGACATCATCGACTACAGTGGCACGTCGATCAATCCTATGAGAGTTTTCACCGCCAGGAAGATGACGTCGATCATAAAGCTGCTAGATACGGGCAGCGGCAGCGTGCTTGCCAACGTGCGCGAGGTGCCCAAGAACGCCCGGGACCGGGCACTGGAGCTCCTCGGGGAGATGAAGGAGGCCGACATCAACGGCGTCTTCTCCGGCTGCGAGAATGTGCGGCCGCTGCTGGGCGTGCCCGTCGAGCTGGGGAAGTGCGGCATCGCCAGCTACTCCGGCATCAATCCCTTCGCTGCGCTGGGCGAGAGCGATATCAAGACCCGCATCATGCCCCTGGCAGCCGTCATGAACATTAAAGAGCTCAAGAAGATGGAGTGAGTCAGATGGAGAAGAAGCTGATTGAGTCCGGAAAAGGCCTTTCAGGCATGCTGAAGATGTTCAAGTCAACGATGAAGGGGCTGGGGCTCGAAGCGCCCAAAAAGATCGTCTTCGTCGGCTGTGCGGGCACCTGCGTCCCGTTCGTCGAGCTGTTCGCCTACACGATCCGGGAGGACCGGCCGGCCATGGTGCTGGTCCCGGACGGCATCCTCGACGATTCCCGGGCCGTCTGGCCTGTCGACGGCATCGGCATGCAGATCGGCGGACTGGTGGACCCCCAGGGTGCCGACTACGTCGTGTTGCTGGGCGGCATCTCCATGCCCCAGTGCACAATCGGCCCCGAAGGCACTAACGACATCATCAGGAAGACCCTGAAGCCCGGCGGCAAGGTGATCGGCGTCTGCTTCATGGACATGTTCGCGAAGGCCGGCTGGGAGAATAAGGTACGCTTCGACATCGTCATGAACGCCGACATCAGCAGTGTGACCGTCTCCCGGTTCGAATAACACAGAGGCCACGAAGGGCATGGAGGGCACGAAGGGCTCTATGCAGCCTCAGTGGCTTATATGGATAAGCCGTATCCCTGTTAGTATCAATTAAGGCCTGAGCCGCCTGATGAAGGAAGCGACAAGGGTAACGGCGATCGTCATTGCCGTCGCGCCAGTCAGGGCCAGGCCTTGCCAGTCGTGACTTTGCGAGGGCTCCGGGGGCGGTGGCGCCGGCACTGTGATCAGCGCCAGCAGCGTCATGTCCTGTCCGGAGGACTCAAGGTAGACCCGGGCGGTAAAATTGCCATAAGTGCCGTTGGGCACCCGGGACTTTACTGTGAACTCCTGTGCCTTGCCCGGCTCCACATTGACATGCCCGTAGGGGATGCCGTTGACACTATACGGCCAGTTGTCCCCGATCTCGGCGGATGCCTGGATGGAGACGGGGAAGTCCCAGCTATTGTAGACGCGCACCTGCAACTCGAAGGACTCTCCGGCCGACAGGTTCAGTTCCGGGAATCCCTCGATCGTCCTGTTCTGTCCCTTGATGATCGCGTCATACAACGGCATGCCCTGCACTCTGACCTTGAGCTTCAGCTCGTTAGACCTGACTCCCTCGCCGGACAGCGTCAGGTTGATCGTGTAATTCCCCGGCGGCGTGTCGCCGGGGATATAGGCCCACAGGTATGAGCTTCCAGTCCTGGCATCGGGGATGTACAGCTCCGAGCCGTTTCCCGTCGTGACCGTCCAGCCGTCCGGCTTCCCGATGTCCAGCCGCAGGTCTTTGTCCAGGGCGTACTTGTTCTCGGCGTTGATGATGAAGCTCACCGTGTCCCCCGGTCTGGCGATCTTCTCCGGCTGGTAGGACCAGAAGCTGATCTCCTCGAACGGCAGGTCCTTGACGATGACTACAACCGGTATTTCTGCGAAGTAGGCGCCACCGTTCACGGTCACTTTCGCCACCAGGGGCCCGTATGACTTCCCCACGAACTTCATCCTGAAAACCATCTGGTTGGAGTCCCCGGAGCGTACCATCATGGCCTCGCCGTTAGGGAACCAGGCCTGCAGATCAGGGGGCGTTGTGACGGTGAAGGTTACCATCTGGTCGATCACCTGGAAATTTTGCACTATGATCACACAGTCGAACTCCCTGCCCGGGCTTGACTCCAGCACAGGGTACAGTGCGTAGGGCACGTACCCATTGAACGGGATCGGCGTGAGGCCGATGTCATAGCTCCTCGACTCGGGAAAGTCCGCCTGGACAATCAGCGACTGGAAGCCGGTGGCGGTCGTCACCACGGTATAGTCGTTGCCTGCCGGAACAGTCACCTGATAAAAGCCGATGGGATTGGCGGTCGTGGAAGCCACGACCACATTGTTGAGGATGAAATAGATGCGAGCCCCGGCGACAGGGATTAAGACGCCGGGACGGTCCCGGATATCCGACGCTTCGCTGACATAGCCCTGAACGACGATAGAGCCGGCGTCTAAGCTATTGAACAGGTTATCCGCGGTCGCAGTCGGGATAGCCCCGGAAGAGTTACTATCGTCACCGCTCGCAGCCTGTGCCCCGCCTGCGGCGAGGGCCAGGAGGATGGCGGAAAAAAGCGCCATTAAGAGCATATACCGTTTAACACTGATCATTTTCCATGACGGATGCAGGACAATGGTAAAACCTGTAACCGGCCTCAAGCCTATTCTTCGCCACCCAATTATATATATATTACCAAATTTATATTTAGCATTGGACATAAAGGGCACGGAGGCCACGGAGCATTGGACACTAAGGGCACGAAGGCCACAGAGGGCACAAAGGGTACGGTTGAACCTGACAAAACTAGCTATTTCAGCCTCCTTCATGCCCATTGTGGCCTTAGCGCCCTCCGTGTCTAATGCATAGTTATATTAAGTTGGCTGGCGCTTTAGTCGATCATGGAACTGCCGACTCCGGAAAGCATAAAGCGGCGACGAATGAAGCTCGGGCTGACCCAGAGCGTGCTGGCCGAGAAGGCCAACGTCAGCCAGCCATTGATCGCCAGGATAGAGGCAGGAGACGTCGACCCCCGGCTGTCGACGCTGCGGAGCATCATCTCGGCGCTAGACGAGATGGAGCGTAACCGTGTCACCGCCAAGGACCTGATGACTGCGCCGGTGATCGCAGTCTCTACTTCGGATTCGGTCGACCACGCCGTCAAGCTGATGGAGAAGCACGGCTTCTCGCAGCTGCCGGTCATCGACTCCGGCGTGCCGGTCGGCAGCATATCGGAGAACGTAGTCGTACAGGCCATGGGCAGCGAGGACCTGAGCAGCATCAGCAGCTCGAAAGTCCGGGCTCTCATGGAAGACTCGTTCCCCGCCGTGTCCCCGAGCACCAGCATGGGCACCATTTCCCACCTTTTAGAGTCCTACCATGCCGTGCTCGTCATGGAGCTGGGCAAAGCCATCGGCGTCATTACGAAATATGACCTGATGCGCCTTCTGAACAAGTGAATTTTTTATTATAGAATGGTTGTATACGCGCAGCCGGTACCAGACACTATGTACACAGACGTACACGACGTACACTACGTTTTATTAACAAGGGATGTGTCGTACTAGTACTATGAACGTACGTCGTGTACGTCCGTCTGTGTGCCTCTGTGTCCCCTAGTGTTGCAGTGCCGGCAAGCCTTAATAGAATCTTTGAGAACGATTAGTTTCAGCATGCACACGGCATCATGTTATATATCCCCGTCCCCAAGGAAGATCGGTGAGTAAAGGCATGTCACCGGAAAGAGAATGCGATAAAGAAGGCTGCCCTTACAGGTCTAACGGCCTGCGCCGGGGCAAGCAAAGTGGCTACTGTGGCATGGTCCGGTCGATGCTGGCGTTCAGTTGTCCGGCGCGCCAGACCGATGACGGTTATGCTTAGCCTTTCATTTACATGCTTTTTTAATTATTTAAGTCTATATCGACCGTAGATCGTATTTTTAGCCCATTTCCGTTGAGATTAGAAAATTTTATAATGTATTGGCGTCTTACTACAGCTATACGTTAGTGAGGTAATTTATATGACCGAGATATCAAAAGCACCCATCTCAAGGCTCTTAAGCGAGGCTGGCGGCGAGAGGATCTCCGCGGAAGCCGTCGATGAAATGGTGAAGTACACCGAGGACTACGTGCTCAAAATTGGCCGCGAGGCAAGCAAACTCTGCGCACACGCGGGCCGGAAGACCATCAAGGCTGACGACATAAAGTTAGCTGTAGAGCGGCTTAACCTGTAAAGCTCATTCCATATCATTGCCATATCATCGTATGGCATAAAAACGGATTTCAACTATTCTTTATTTTCGCAAGCACGGACGTCGCACCGCGATGGCAACGCAGAATGATTAGTTTCTTGAGGTCCATATAATATGACCCGTATACTTACCTGCGGCCGAGTCAGAGAACAGCAGACTTTAATGCTTTTATGCCTGTCTTTATTTCCCGTTATTATCGCAAGAAATATGAAGTTGCAGCTTTAATGGTACTATCCGAAAACAACACCGTATAACGGGATCGTTATGAGAGAAGTACTCGAGCTACTGGAAAAAGATGCGCGTTTGACGCCGAAAGAGATCGCTGAGCAGACAGGCCTGGACGAGGCGGAAGTCGCCAACTTCGTCGCAGCCATGGCCGCTCGCGGTGTCATCAAGAGGTACAAGACCATCGTCGACTGGGAAAAGTTCGGCGACGAGGCCGTCTACGCTATCATAGAGATCTCCGTGTCGCTTGACCGCGGCGTGGGCTATGACTCCATAGCAGAGCGCATCTCCAAATTCCCCGAAGTCGTCAGCTGCATGCTGGTGTCGGGAGACCACGATCTGCATTTGATTATCAAGGGCAAGACCATGAAGGAGGTCGCTTTCTTCGTGGCCGAGAAGATCGCCCCGCTGAACCAGGTGCAGCATACGGCCACTCACTTCATGCTCCGTGCCTACAAGACGGAGGGCGAGATCATGTTCGACAAGGAAGAGGACACCCGCCTGGTTGTGCATCCATGAAGATCGCGAACAAGGTAAAGGGGCTGCCGCCCTCGGGCATCCGCAAGTTTTTCGACCTCGCGTCCAGCATACCGGACGTCATCTCACTGGGCGTGGGCGAGCCCGATTTTGTCACCCCGTGGAGGGTGCGCGAAGCCTCCATTTACGCGCTGGAGCGTGGCTACACCACTTACACGTCAAACTGGGGCCTGCTGGAGCTGCGGGAGTTGATCTCGAAGTACATGTACGACGCCACCGGCATCGACTACAGCCCGAAGAACGAGACGCTGGTGACGACGGGCGTCAGCGAGGCCATAGACCTTGCCATCCGTGCCATCGTGGACCCGGGCGACGAAGTGCTCGTGGTCGAGCCCAGCTACGTGTCTTACCGGCCCTGCGTGATCATGGCTGGCGGTGTGCCGGTTTCGGTCTCGACTTCCGTGGATAACGACTTCAAGGTCACCCGGGAGGAACTCGAGGCTAAGATCACTGACCGGACCACGGCCATCATCATGAACTACCCCAACAACCCGACCGGGGCCATCATGCCGCGCAAAGACCTCGAAGAGATCGCCGATCTCGCCGTCGAGCGGGACCTGATGATCATCTCGGACGAGGTCTACGAGAAGATGACCTACGAGGGCAAACACGCCTCCATCGCCTCGTTCAACGGCATGCGGGACAACACCATCGCGCTCAACGGCTTCTCCAAGGCGTTCGCGATGACCGGCTGGAGGCTCGGCTACGCATGCGGCAACGCCGACGTGATCGAGGCCATGATGAAGATACACCAGTACACCATGTTGTGCGCGCCCATCACCGCACAGATGGCCGCCATCGAGGCGCTCAAGAACGGCCAGGATGATATGCGTGAGATGATCAGCGAGTACAACCGCCGCCGGCGCGTCATCGTAAAGGGTTCAACGACCTGGGCCTGAAGTGCTTTGAGCCGAAGGGCGCATTCTATGCGTTCCCGTCGGTGAAGTCGACCGGGCTCACGGACGAGCAGTTCTCGGAGCGGCTGCTGTACGAGAAGCACGTGATCGCCGTGCCGGGCAGCGTGTTCGGGGAGTCGGGCGTGGGGCATTTGAGATGCTCCTACGCTACCTCGATGGACCAGTTAAAAGAGGCGCTGGCCCGCATCTCGGATCTGTTGCAAGAGATACAGAAAGAGCAGGCGCCGAAGATCAGGACCAGGTCCTGATCTCGTCTATTTTTATTATTCCATTCGGGCAATTGACTTTTGTCCTATCCAGGCTATACGACTCCTGTCACGCTCGCTAAGAGCGCCAGGTAGCCAGGACTCGGCGAATGAAAAAAAATTGTTTTTCATGTAATGGCTAATGAAAATTGGCCTTATTCAGGCATACGTCGAACTGGATTCTCGCAGAGAGCGCAGAGACGGCGCAGAGAGCGCGGAGACGATCATAGAATAATCGTATGTTATTTAGGTATACTCTGCGCTCTCCGCGCCGTCTCTGCGCTCTCTGCGAGAATCTAGTCTGCGCATGCCGATACAAAGAAAAATATTCATGGGAGTCGGTCGATGACCGGGGTTTTGGTCAGGTATTTACGATGAAAAAGTGTGTACCTGTGTCTGTGCTGGTGTATGCGTGTGCGCGCGAGCGGCCGGACAGGCTCCCGTAGCTTATTTGAGATAGTTTTTCATGAGAGCGCCAATACGATTTTTGATTTTTTACCTTCTCTTAAAAACCGTTGGCGCCCTTGGCCCCTGGCGCCCCTGGCGAGCAAAAACAGTTCTTGCATTTCCATTACTCATATTATTGACGGGGTTGTATAATGATATTAAAAAATATCGCACTCTGTTTTGGCTATGCGACCCCTGTCGCGCCAGGTGTCGCTTCAACGATCCTGCCATAAGCCTTAAAACAACAATATATAGAACTATCAAAGGTGACCGAATTGAACCATGGGCGATATGTAGCAATTATCGTTTTCGTTTGTCTGCTCTTCTCGGGCCTGTGCTTCTCTTCAGTTACCACGTCCGCACAATCGCAAGACCCTTCACTCATTCCGACCATAGACCCTTCTACTCTTCCACATTTGCCACAAATGGCCGGCAGTATCGTACGTGGCTTCGTTCTCGATGATGCCGGGAATCCTGTGCCTGATGCCGTCGTGACCCTGTGGCAAGATGGCAAAATATGGCAGCATGGCAAGATGATCATCACCAAGGCTGACAATCCCCAGATGTCCCACATATTCAACGATGAGCCCTATCCCACGGAATATTCGCTTACGGGATTGTTCTGGTATGGCCTGGTAGAGCCGGGCCAGTACGTACTGACGGCTGAAAAAGATGGCTACAAGGGCTCTGCTGCAGTGACCGTCGGTAACGATATGATAACTAACTCTTTCGACAGCTTCCACGCTGAAAAAATTATGGTCAACGTGACGCTGGATGGCTACCACGTGCCTGTCCTGACGCAGGAACAACTCTCGTACACCGGCGCCATCTCCGGGACAATAGTGGGCAAGTACGGCGTCCGCATGTCAGGCGCCAACGTATCGCTCTGGCGGGACGGGCAAATCGTGAAAATGCCGAAAAATCCACAGGCTAACCATATACGAAATGTTTCGGGACGGGAAGTCGATTATGTATTCGAGCACCTGGCGCCTGGCCGGTACCAGGTAATGGTGGAGTATGCCGCGCCCCATGTACAAAACGAAAGCGTGTCCGTGGACGTGGGTGATAATGCCACGACGGCGGATATCGTGCTAATGGAATTGTATCTTTCCCCGCCCACCATCATACCGACTCCATCGGCATCCCCCGATCCCGTATCCGGGCCATCGACTTCGCCAGCGCCAGCGCCTTCGCCGGGCATTGTCGCCCTGGCCTTATCGGCAGGCATGGCTGTTATTCTGGTTTACTGCCAGAGAAAGCGGCAGTAATCGCTAAATCCTGAACGCAGCCGCTGTCATTTCAGATTCAATGATCGTGCGATAAGAAGTAAATACAACTTTAATCAACCTTCTTTCCATGCGCAAGGGATGGCTTTACTATTCGATCGCCATCGGGCTGGCTGCATTACTGGCATTCTACTGTGTTGTTCAGCTTCTCAGCCGCACCGGCGATATGAACGATAAGATGGGACTTGTAATACTGGCATTTTGCGCTATCATGTTTTTCTGTGGAGGTGTCTCCTCGATTTTTGTTCGACCACAAAAAGCGGGCATCCTCGAAAGATTGAAAGTTCCCTTGCTGGCCGCCTGTGTACCCATACTGGCGCTTGACTTATTCATAGTGTCAGCATATGTAACTAATACGTCGCAATTTTACAGCGGTTATTATAACAACATGTCAGTTCGCCCGATTGAGCCGCCGTTCTTTCCGGTATACTTACTAATCATGGCGATCATCACAATCGCAGGCCTGGTAATGTCCCTGATAGGTGGTATGCTAACCCGGTGGCTGCTGAGGACAAAAGGATCGAAAAAGCAGGCCTGATTGCTTCTGTGTTTGCAGGGATGACCACCGGGTTACAGGCGGGCTCTTACGGGAAAGAATGAGAACAAATCCTTCGTAGATACTCTGAAGAAGGCCTGTCATGTCCCGGCGCTATCGGGCCCGTTCGTTTAATTATACTTTTCCGGGATGGTCTCCCAGTACCGCTTTGCCAGCCAGCCGTCGATCCACTCGTCGGCCTGCGCCTGTGTCCAGCCATTAACTCCCTCAAGGTATGCCGCCTGGCTGATCAGTGCCCGGTGCTCCGATTCATCGGCCGTGTACTGGTGGTCTACAAAATAGATGGCATCGTCAGTTACGTGCTGTGCCTCGTGGATGAGCACGCCCGCGAGCCAGTAATATGACGCGCTGGCATCGTCGCCGTTGATGTAGCAGATGCCCTCTCTGTTCACCCGGGTATAGGTATCCGTCGGCCTGATCTCGGACAGCCAGAAGACGACGTTGTCATAATCTGCAGGGTAGCTTGCTTCCAGGTAGTCCAGTGCCTGCTGGATGTTGCCCGTAAAAGCCTGGTCGCCGGATATTTCCGGGAGCGCGCTTTCGTGTACCGGCTTTCCCTGGTACGTCTGGGCCTCGACGCTTACGGCCAGCACGGCGAGTACTATAATGATCGCCGCAATCTTCGCGTAGCGGAAAATGTTGCTGGCCAGTGCGTACGTAGACATACCCCCCCGGGTACAATAATTTATTCTAATTACATAAATGTAAGTACACTTTTATAAGCATTTGCATGGGGGGCGACTGGTGCCTTTTATGGGTTAAACACGGGATATATTTGCCAAATATACTATAATAAAATGGAATTAACCAAATAAATGCTAACGTAACCACTGGCGCACTTGCATAGCAGTATAAGTACTGTCACCGGCATCACTCCCGCAGCCAGCAAGGACATTGGAAAAGGGACTCTTCATGTCCGATCATGCGCCTCGCGCGCGAGGCCGCGGCCGCAAAGAGTCGGGTGGCCGTGGCCTCCGTGTCATATCTTTATAATGGCAAGTGTACAGGGGGAACTTTTTGGGAAAAAGTTCCCCCTTGCACCCCTTCAAAAACGATCCTTTTCATTGGTGCCTTCGGCACATGTGCGGGTGTCGCGAGTCAGGGGAGACTTTTTGGAAAAGGCCCCCCGAGAGCCCCTTGAAAACTGCTTTCGCAAACCTTTATATGATTGACAACGTTTAGCATATCTCATAACGAGGTATTGCTGTGAACGCGGATGTAAGAACGATTGTGGATGCCGTCGAGGGGAGCCAGGAGTTGTTCAAGCACTCTCTCCCGATGATCGCGAGCGAGAACGTGACCAGCCCGCTGGTCCGCAAGGTCCTGTCGTCGGACCTGGGCCACCGGTACGCGGAAGGCCAGGTCGGCCACCGGTTTTACCAGGGCTGCGGCTTCGTGGACGTGATCGAGGGCAAAGCGGTCGAGCTCGCGAAGAAGCTCTTCAACGCGCCACACGTTAACGTCCAGCCGATCTCGGGCGTCAACTGCAACATCGCCGCGTTTTTCGCGCTCGCAGAGCCGGGCGACAAGCTGGTCGCGCTCGCGGTGCCGAGCGGCGGTCACATCAGCCATGCGAAGTTTTCGGCGGCCGGCATTAGAGGCCTTAAAGTTTATACTCACCCCTTCGATAATGCTACCATGAACATCGACACCGACCTGATGATCAAGAACATCCGCAAGATCCAGCCCAAGGTCGTCATGTTCGGCGCCAGCCTGTTCCTCTTCCCGCACCCGGTGAAGGAAGCCAGGGAGGTCTGTGACGAGGTGGGCGCATCGATCGTTTACGATGGCGCGCACGTGCTCGGGCTCATAGCAGGCGGACAGTTCCAGGACCCGCTGCGGGAGGGCGTGGACGTCCTCACCGGGAGCACTCACAAGACGTTCCCCGGGCCGCAGGGCGGCATCATCATGTGTCAGAAGAAGTATGCCGATGCCATAGACGAGGCAGTGTTCCCCGGCACCGTGAGCAATTTCCACCTGCACCACAAGGCAGGGCTGGCTATTACCCTCGCGGAAATGACGCACTTCGGCAAGGCCTATGCCACGCAGATCGTGAAGAACTCTCAGGCGCTCGGCGCCTACATGGACGAGATGGGCTTCAACGTGCTCTGCAAGGACCTGGGCTACACTAAATCTCACCAGATAGCCGTCGACGTCTCGAAGATAGGCGGCGGCAGCGTGCTCGCGGCAAAGCTGGAGCAGGCGAACATCATCACTAACAAGAACCTGTTCCCGTGGGACCACGTGAACGGGACGGACGACCCCTCGGGGCTGCGTCTGGGAACACAGGAGCTGACCCGCATCGGCATGAAAGAACGCGAGATGCGCGAGGTCGCGAAACTCATCAAGCGCGTCGCCATTGACAAAGAAGAACCCGAAAAGGTTAAAAAGGATGTCGTACACTTAAAGTCACAGTATCAGACAGTACAGTACTGCTTTGATGGCGAAGGTGCCTATGAGTTTTTACTCGGACGGGACAGATGAGGCTCCCTGTCACCGTCCAGGGCTGATCATTTTCGATATGGACTCGACAGTCATCGATTGCGAGGGCATAATCGAACTGGCTCGCGCGCGAGGCGTGGGCGAATACGTGGCCGAGGTCACCAGCCGCACCATGAATGGCGAGCTGGACTTCGAGCGCGCGCTAAAGCTTAGAGTAAAGCTCCTCGAAGGGCTGTCGGAGGCCGACGCGATTCGCGTTGCCGAAAACGTCCCTCTGATGCCAGGCGCTAAAAAACTGATGAGCGAGCTCAAAAAGTGCGGCATTCGCACCGCGCTCGTCTCAGGGGGCTTCACAATCATTGCAGGCCGCGTGGGCGCCATGCTCGGCATGGACTACGTCTACGCTAATGAGCTTGTGATCCAGGACGGCAGGGTAACCGGAGAAGTCCGGGGGCCCTTGACGAAGCAAAACTCGAAGAAGGAGGTTCTTGAGGACATTTGCAGACTGGAAAAAATTAGTCCGCGACAATGCATCGCCGTAGGCGACGGATCTAACGATCTCTGCTGGTGCGGCATTGTGGGCACTTTTGTGGCCTTCAACGCCAAGCAGGTCGTGCGTGACGCCGCCGATGTGGTCGTGGGCGACAAAAATCTGGAATCTTTGATTCCTATAGTGAAACAGGAGGAAGACACGTTACATGCTAAAAGAACTGCAAGAAAAAAAGACGAAGTTTCTTAAAGACGCTGAGGAGTTAAAGGCTAACCGCAACGAGTGGAACTCCAAGGCCAGCTCATTCTCAAAGAGGAGGGATGAACTCAACAAGAAGACTAAGGAGCTTATAGAGAAAGCTCAGGAATACCGCGTCAAGCGTGACGAGTTTAACGGACAGGTAAGCGCGAACAAGGAAAAGCGGAACGAGCTGAACGAGAAGGCCAACGAAGTCTACTCGCGGGTCGATGTGCTCCGGAAGAAGGACGCGACCAGCAGCGGGCGCTCGCTGAATGAGCTCAGGAAGGAAATGGACCACCTCGAGTTCAAGCAGCAGACAGAAGTGCTCACGACTGAGAAAGAGAGGGCCCTCGTCGACAAGATCTCTGAGCTAAAGGAAGAGTTCAGGAAGAAGAAAGAGCAGCTCGAGCAGAACCAGGAGCTCAAGGGCTTCCTCGGAGAGGCACAAGGCCTCCGGGACCAGGCGTCCGAATTCCACAAGAAGGTCAAGGAAAATGCCGACCTTGCACAGGAGTACCACGACAAGATGATCGAGTGCTTCCGCGAGGCTGACAAGACCCGTGCCGAGGCAGACGCCCAGCATAAGGAATTCGTAAAGGCGCAGGAAACAGCCGACGAGTACCACAAACAGTTCCTGAAGCTGCAGAAGGAAGTCCGGGACTTCGACAAGGTCATTGTTGGTCTTAAGAAGAAGACCAGGGTCGAGAAGGAGACCAAGGACAAAGTCGAGTATAAGAAGCAGGCAGAGGACGTGTTCGCCCAGTTCAAGGCTGGCGAGAAGCTGAACACCGAAGACTTACTGCTGCTACAGCGCTCGGGATTCTTGTAAACCACTCATGAAGGTTCCCGCAAGGGAACTAGTCATTCTTTATTATTATCGCAGGTAGCTACAGCTATCATTTTTTTATCAGTGTCGCCGATACCGGGCAATACCTTCTCAACGTAACCAATTGCGCAAGCGCGTGCGAGCCTGCCAATGCCTTCCTCTGTCCGGCTGGCCATCGACAGAATCGACAATTTAAAAATGATTAGAAGGAAAGGCCCTTACAGGCCTTCCTTCCGTTTTCTTCCGCCCATCAGCACCATGCCAGTCAGGGCCAGCGCAAGCGCGGCAAGCAGCGGGAACATTTCAGGCGTCGGGCTGGGCGTGATGCTCGGCGCAGGCGTTGCCGTCGGCGTCACTGTCGTTTCAGGTGCCGGCTCCGGTGTCGGCGTTACAAGGCCAGAGGGGGCGTTCACTGTCACATCTGCCGCAGACCTGGCAATGTTGCCTGCCATATCGACCACTATGAGGGTGACCGTATACTTGCCAGCCTGCTTGTAGGCGTGCATGCTTCTTGCCACGTTGTTGTTGATCGAGGACTGCGAAACCGTGCCGTCGCCCCAGTCCATTTCCACCCGGTTGGGGTTGGCCTCGACGACGCCTGCGCTGGCGGTGACATACGTGTTCACATAGGTGTTGCCGGTAACGGTGAGGCTGCCCACCGCAGGCGGTGTCATGTCGATGTAGAACGTCGGGACGGTGACGCTCGCCGAGTTGCCTGCCACGTCCGACGCTATGCCGGTAAGCGACGAATAGGTGCCCTCGTTGTTCAGGGTGACATCCGCTGTGTGATCAGCCAGACCAGAGATGCCATCGCCGGCCTCGAAATGTAGCAGCGTGCTCTTGTTCGACCAGCCACGGGCGTTAGGTGCCGGCGTCAGCGTATACGCGATAGACGGCGCCGTCTTGTCGATGCTGACCACTTTCAGTTTCATCGACTCGACGTCGCTGGCGTTGTCGACGGAGCGGTAATAGACTGCCGTCGTATCCTCTTTAGTAATGTTGAACGGGCCTGTATACCGATTCCAGACTGAGCCGTTGAAGCTGTACTCGGTCCGGTTGATGCCTGTGCCGCTCATGTCCGTGGCACTGAGCGTCACGACCACGTCCGATATGAACCAGTCGAGATTGCCCTGCGTGCCTGAGAGCGAAATGGTGGTCGACGGCGCGATCATCTCTGCGTTCGCAGGATTTGCCACTGCGAGCGCTAACGACAGGACTATTAAAAGTACCGCTGGCATCGTTTTAAAGACGTTGTTCGCTTTCATGGTCATACAATCACCGACTGATGCACTTGCATTTGTGCAGGCACGCACCGCAAGCCTTTAAATATATCACCTATTGTCCCTTTACCTATAAAGCTTACTGTAAACCGCTCCCGCAATCGCGCTGACGAGCCTGCGTCAATGTCCTCGTGGCACCGGCGAGGCGAATCGCATTCACAATCCCCGAGAGAAACTTTATAATGGACGAGCGCCATGATGTTACCGGCAATAAACGTTTGATCACCTAATTTCGTCATCGGGGTAACCATCGTGGACATGCTCATCATCTGCATCGACAAGGACGACGACATCGGGGTCAAGGCAGGCGTCAAGAGCCCGGTCATCGGCCGGGACGCGTGCCTGGACGCCGCGGCCCGGCTCGGGGCCGCCGACCCTGAGGACTCGGACGTCAACACAATTTACGGCGGCATCAACGTCTACGACGAGCTACGTTCCGAAGGCATGGACGTGGAGGTCGTGTGCATCGCAGGCCACAAGGAGCTCGGCCTCAAGTCGGACCGGGCCATCGCCCAGCAGCTCGACGACATCCTGCTAAAGTACCCGACCGAGAAGGCGATCCTGGTCAGCGACGGCGCCGAGGACGAGTCAGTCCTGCCGATCCTGCAGTCCAGGGTGAGGGTCGAATCGGTGAAGCGTGTCGTGGTCAAGCAGGCCCAGAACCTCGAAAGCACGTACTACATCATCAAGGAGCTCATCAACGACCCGAAGGTCGCACGCGTCATCTTCATACCGCTGGGCGTAACCTTCCTCGTCTATGCTATAGCGGCCTTTTTCAACAGTGTAAGGCCGGAAGTGGTGATCGCTGCGTTGATCGGCTCATATCTGCTGTACAAAGGTCTGAGCCTGGACAACCTTATAGACACGTTCATCTACAACCTGAGCAAGTCCTTTCAGGAGGCGAAGCTTACCTTCGTCACTTACCTGATCTCGCTTATATTGATAATCATGGCATTCGTGCAGGGTGCGGTGGCAGTGCTGGACGTCATTCTCAACGCCGATCCGGGCATTATCACACTGACTGCTCTCTTTTTTAACGCGGCCATCCTGTGGTTCGTCGTGGCGCTGCTCGCCATTGTCATAGGCTGGATAGTCGATGCCTACACGGAAGAGAGCGAGGCGCTGTACCGGTACCTGGCCACGCCGTTCTTCCTTGTGGCTATGGGCACGCTGGTCTGGGGCGGCACGAGCTACATTCTTGAAATGCAGGAACAGATGCCCGATGCGCTGAAGAGCCTGGGCATCGGGATCGTGGCCGCTATCGTGGTCAGCTTTATAGGCGTACAGCTCTCGCGGTACGTGCGTAACCTCATGCAGTACCGGACCGTCGAGATCATCGACTTCTGAGCTGCAAAGGTAAATGTGCCTGCAGGAAAATATTATGACCGCCGGGACCTCACGCGCCCGCGCGGCATGGAATCGGCAGGTGCACATTTTTTTGTACGTTGTGTTTGGTGCCGGCTTAGCGTATAAAAAGCTATGACAAAGACAATAAGCAACTATTTTTCCGGCAGCGGCCCCTGCCTCTTGCTTGCTTGTTTCGTCTTCTCCTGCGCATCTTCGGGCCCGGTGGCGATGCAGCTCTCGTCGACGGCCGTGCAGTTCTTCAGGTCTCCTATCTCTTTCCGGAACCTCGTCTGCTCCTCGAGTATGTCCTTCTTGCGGAACTCGCGGTCACGGGCGTCCTGCATAGCATGGTCAATCCACTCCTCGGCCTCCTTACGCGTCATTCCCCTGTCCATCAGCGCCTTGACTCTCCCTTCGTAAGGGAGCGTCCAGTCGATGAACGGTGTGGTCGTGTCGAGCCGGTTCTCCTCGTCCGCGTTCGTGTCATAGTCCGCTTTGCCGAAATCGGCTCTCCTGCCTACGCCTGCCATGCTTATCTCTCCAATATCATTTGTTGGCTCGTGTTATTAATATTCATTGAAAAAAACCGCGGCTCTTAACTTGCAACGGACGCCGCAGGTCGTCGTCTTTCCGCTACTTCATTTGGCAAGTTCTTTTTCAATGTGTCCACATCTCTTCTTACGGGACATCGAACTGTCATTAGCCGGAGGTAGAGTGAGTCATGGACTTTCAAAGCATGGACGCGGCCTGTGAGGACGTGGGCAACGCACTGGGCTACAAGATCGAGCACAACGTGAATCTCGGGGTAGGCAACATAGCCCAGGTATGGTCACGGCAGGAACACCCGAACCTGCCGGAGATGAAGTTCGCCGTGCAGATACTGCCATTTAGCGGCGACGTGGCGCCGGATATTATCACCGAAAACGCAATGTGCTCGCTCTGGACGGACTGCGATCACCTGATCTTCGTGGTGCCCGATGACGGGACCCAGAAGTCCATCCAGGGCAAAGTGAAGTCGTTCGACCGTATAGGCGGATTCCTCCAGCTTCACAAGTACATTACGACGGTGACGCTTTCAGAGATGATCAAGGGGCTGAAGCAGTCGACGAAGACCAGTGAGGCCACCGCCTGAAGGCGCGATAGTATGAAGTTCATAAACCGATCCGACGCGGGAAAACGGCTGGTAAAGGAGCTGCAGGCATACAGGGGACGGGACGTCATCGTGCTGGCCATTCCCCGGGGCGGGATACCGGTCGGCTACGAGATCGCCCGGGCGTTCAAGGCGCCGCTGGACCTGATCATGGCCAAGAAAATCGGAGCACCCTTCAACCCTGAGCTGGCCGTCGGCGCGGTCACGTGGAACGGCGCCGTGATGATCGACCAGGAGCTGATCGATCGCCTCCAGATCTCCCGGGAGTATATCGGCGGCGAGGCAGGACACATCATGGGAGAGATGAACCGGATGCTGGACGAATTACGTGTCGGCCTTGGCAGTTTCCCGAAGCTGTTCGGCCGGACTGTGTTCGTAGTCGACGACGGAATTGCCACCGGTGCCACCATGATCGCTGCCGTAGAGGCCATCCGCGACCAGGGCCCCGCAGAGGTCGTGATCGTCACGCCAGTATTGCCGGCGGAGATTGTGGACGAGCTGAAGCTGGTTGCCCCGGTGGTGTACCTGCAGGCTCCGGAGGACTTCGAAGCAGTGGGCGAGTACTACGAAGAGTTCGAGACCATGGACGAACAGCGGGCTAAAGAATATTTACTGCTGGCCAACGAGAGCGATCTGGTAAAATGATTGCGCCTTTGCGCGCGTGCGGGCGCAAACCGGGCGGCATCTATTTGCCCGCCCCCGTTAAACGATGCGCGTGACCGGACCCTGCTGACCTCGACCGTGAACAGCACCACGATCAGGTGGTCCCAGCCCTCGGTTTACCGCACGCATTTCTCGAAGATCTGGTTGCCTCTCTTCGACGATCAGGTCATGAATCTTCACGTACGAGGACGCAAATTTCCTGATGGTGCCGAGGTCCATGATATTCGCCGCATGCGTGCATAGTCCTTCCTGGTAAGCCGGCATTTCTTCTTCCTGCCCGTGCGCGGGTCATATCGCTGAATGGCAGGCTCTCCGACGCATGCGTGTCGCCGCCACAAAGGTTAAAAAATGTTATTATGCCTCGCCGGGAGTGTATTCTGAGTTGAGAACCTTGACCGAAGAATTCAGCTGCGCAGACGCAGGCGCACCCGCATGCCCGTTCACTATACGCGACGAGAACGAGGATGAGCTCATATCGATGGTACAGCAGCATGGCCGGAACTCCCATAACGAGGATCTGTCCCGGGAAGACGTGATGAAATTTATAAAGAAGAAATAGTGACCTGACAGCTGTTACCGGAAAAAGCATATCCGGTTATTTTTCTCCGGTATCCGCTACCAGTCTCTTTTCCCTTTGACGAAGGCAGCCTTGCCGTTCTTCGCCAGCCGGCGCAGGTTCTTCAGGCACGCGTCGCCGTGGACCGTCTTGAGGAAAGTGAACTTCACGCAGGACTCGAAGTCCTCGCACTCCCAGCACCCGTCCAGGCCTTTCTTCACGGCGCAGTTCCTGATCTTGCAGCCCGGGTTGCCCCCGCCGTTGCGGCATCCCTTGCCGCAGCGCATGCGTACCATGGCGCCGAGCGTCGCATAGCATTTGTCGTAGTCGGCATACTCCTTGAATACCGGCGCCAGCGCATTTGCCGTGCGATCGAACTTTGCTTCCCGCAGCTTCTTCCGCAGGTCCCGGGCCAGGTCGGCCACCTCGCCCTTGTAGTTCGTGCAGTCGCCGCAGTACAGCCCGCAATAAGCAATCATGCTCTCGTCATTCCCGCTCATCAGTCTCTACCAGTAATAGTGAATGCATCATCATCGGCTTAACACTTTCTTCCGGCTTCAGGCAGAGACGCCGTTGGCTATCTGCCCTTTCGCTTAAAACTGACAGAAACTAATTAACTTCGGGCAACCTTGTCCTGCTTGCAAGATTCAGGAAAAATTCACAGGGGAAAGAATTAATCGCATGTTCATCAATATCCATTCTTTCATAGACAAGATCAATAAGACAATAGCCCGTACAAAATCCGTGTTGCAGGCCCCGGCGCCCCCGAAGGTAATGTTCAAGCTCCGCGACCTGGGCTACTTTTTCCGGTTCGTGCGCCCGATCTGGAAGATCGGCGCTTTCAGCCTGCTTCTGGTTATGATCACCACGGCCATGCGGGCGGTGGTACCGCTGACCAGCAAGATATTCATAGACTTCGTCATCCTGAAGACCGGCTACGGTGGGCTGTCCGGCCTGCTTTCTCTGACCGGCTTTGCCTGGCTTGAGCCCACGGCAATCGAAATGCTTGGCTCAATCAAATTCATCATCTTCGGGTTGATCGTCGCGGGTATAGCCTACGGTATCCTCTATGGCATACAGGGCTATCTTACGGCTGTTTACCAGCAGGAGCTGACCTTCAACCTGCAGACCAGCCTGTTCGACCACGTGCTCCGGTTTCCCCTGTCGTTCATCAAGAACAAGCAGACCGGCTACCTCATGTCCCGGGTATCTGACGACGTGGGCATGCTCCAGTACATGTTCTCGGACGCGCTGACCCAGATTATCTCCAGTGCGTTTTTCATCCTCTTCGGAATCGCAATCCTGCTTTCGATGAACGCGAAGCTGGCCCTCGTCATAGCGGTCGTCATCCCGGCCTATATACTCATCAGGTTCCTGTTCTCAACCCGTATCCGGGCACTCAGCTACCGGGAGCGCGAGTCGAGCGCGGCTGTCTCCCAAAGCATGCAGGAGGCCATTTCGGGCGCGGAAGTGGTCAAGTCGTATGCCACCGAAAAGAAAGAAGTCGGTAAGGTCTCCGAGAGGCTGCGCGAAGTTGTCAACGCCCGCATCAGCAAATACGTGCTGATGACTATGGCAGCGACGTTCATGAGGGGCACCATGTTCGGGCTGCTGCTGGTCATCATGATCGTCGGCGCTCAGGACATCCAGGCAGGCAACATGACTCTCGGCGACTACGTCACCTTCCTGTCGTACATCGTATTCCTGTCCGGCGCGGTGAACACGCTGTTCTATACGTACCTCACCTTCCAGCCTGTGTTCGCGTCCATGGACCGGCTGAAAGAAATGTTCAGCGTCACGCCCGAGTTCGAGTGGGACGAGGCAGCGTCTGTCGCCGGACCCGGCCGTTGAAGAAGCCGGCACACGTCAACGGCGCCATCCGGTTCGAGGACGTGTCCTTCGCCTATGAGGCAGGCAAGTCGCCAGTGCTGCAAAATGTGAGCTTCGACGTGAAGCCCGGCGAGACTGTGGCTCTGGTCGGCCACAGCGGTGCCGGCAAATCGACGCTGGTCAGCCTGCTGTTGAAACTGTACGTGCCCGGGTCCGGCCGAATTACGCTGGACGGCAACGACCTGAATGACCTGAACCACGCCTGGCTGCGGCAGCAGGTCAGCATCGTCTCGCAGGACATCTTCCTGTTCAACGATACCGTGGAGAACAACATCAAGTACGGCAGGCCCGACGCCTCGAAGGAAGACGTCATCCGCGCCGCACAGAAGGCACACATACACGAATTCGTAACGAAACTGCCCCAGGACTACGAGACGTTGATCGGCGAGCGGGGAACGAAACTTTCCGTGGGCCAGCGGCAGCGCATCTCTATCGCCCGCGCGTTCCTCAAGGACACGCCCATACTGATCCTCGACGAGCCGACCTCGGCCATCGACCCTGAGACCGAGATGTACCTGAAGGACTCGCTGGACGAGCTCATGAAAGGCAAGACGACCTTCATCATCTCCCATCGCATGTCCCTGACGGACATCGCCGACAAGATCGTGGCCATCGAGGACGGCCGCATTGCCCAGATCGGCACCCACGCGGAGCTGGTCGCGAAGAAGGGCGTCTTCGGCACGCTGCTGGCCTTCGAGCAGGGCCGCGGCGACAACGGCAACGGACGGGCATCCGGCAACGCCAGCTAATATACGTACTAAGGCGCCAAGGTGCTAAGTGGCGCCTTGGCGCCTTCTCTTAGAACCTGGCATCTTCTCCTGGCCCCTTGGCGTCTTTTCCGTTTTTTCTGTCGATTACCGATAATACCCCGAGCGTCGAACTGGTTAAGGCAAATAGCCATGGAGCATCCACGATGACCCCGAGAAAATCGCTGTTAATACTCATACCCGTACTGCTTTGTGCCGTCATTCTCAGCGGCTGCACGAGTTCCGCCCCGCAGGGAAATGCCTCGACGCAGACTGCAGGTACAATGTTTCCTATGACACTGACAGACGATCTTGGTCAGACAGTGACATTCAACAGTTCGCCGCAGCGCATCGTGTCGCTGGCGCCGTCCAATACTGAAATACTGTTCGGGCTGGGCCTGGGTGACCGGGTGGTCGGCGTGGACGTCTACAGCAACTACCCTGAAGCGGCGAAGTCGAAGTCGAAGATGGGTGGCATGATGAACGTCACCGAGGAAAAGGTCATCGCTTCCAGGCCTGATCTCGTGCTGGTCGGACAGTTCACTCCTTCCAGTACCGTTGAGAACCTGAGCGCGGCCGGTGTCAAGACTTTCAGCACCCATCCAGACAACGCCACCGATACGTTCCGCACAGTTAAAATGTTCGGAGATCTGTTTGGTGTGCCTGACCGGGCACAGCAGCTACTGGACACAATGAGGGCCGACATCATGAACGTGACCAACCGGACCTCGAGGCTCAACAACAGCAGCATGCCAACGGTCCTGATGATCATCACCCCGGGCAACACGAGCTATGTAGCCGATAAGGGCGGGTACATGGGCGACCTGATCACGATGGCAGGCGGCCGTAATGTGGCTACGGGTCCTGTAATGACGCCATCCGAGATCGTCATGGCCAACCCTGACATGATCATCGTCCCGCTGACAGACTGGACTATGGTGACCTTCGACAGTCTGCGGAACGGCAAAGAGCCGTGGATGCAAAATCTTACGGCTGTTAAGAGTGGCAAAGTCTATTCCGTCGACTACGACCTGGTCGGCCGGCCCGGGCCAAGAATTGGATATGCGGCTATGACAATGGCAGAGACCATGCACCCGGAAATGTATGCATAAAAAGTGGATAATGGCTCTCAATCCGGCGTTACATGATGCCGTTCCGGAGATGGCTGACAAATCAACGGAACAGCATCAAGTACCCGGCTTCGATAGACCGTCCATGCATTTAGCCAGGAGCGAGGAGGATATGCACATGAAAGACGTTGACCTGCAACTGACACGCGACGAGCTGGACCACGTTCTCAACGAAGGGACTTGCCACGTTTTCAGGAGCACCCCGCTGGGCAGGACCTGGGACACATTCCGCGTCAACGGAAGGCGTTACGAGATCATAGACGTCAGTGAGCGGTCCATGGGTACCATCGCCCACATGTACTACCGGCTTGAAAATTGCAATTCCCCCGAGGACTTCATCCACAACTGGAAAGCCCGTCATTCCGGCAGCTGGGAACCAGAGCGGATGCTGTACATCCACTGGTTCCGGGATATCACCGGTAATCCTGGTAACGATTTAATATAGGCGCCGGGCCTTTTTACCGCAGCAGGGCCGGTCGTGGAATAGATTTTTATACTATTCACGTGTCTATCTTTATTGCAGGTTCAGCCTGCATGAGTAATTACAATGAGAGACAGCGGATTTAGGGGCGGCCCGAGGCGCAGCTTCGGCGGCCCGAGAGAAATGAGCAAGACAACTTGTTCAGACTGCGGTAAAGAATGCGAAGTACCCTTCAAGCCCACTGAGGGCAGGCCTGTCTATTGCCAGGATTGCCTTCCCAAGCACAGGAAGCCCAGGTTCTAAACCCTTTTTCACAACCAGTTTGTGAAATCAAGTTAACCAGAATACGGAGAGTAACATCTTCGTATACGATATTTTACTCAGGATTTTATTCTAATATTACTTCTTCTGTTTCAGGATGCTGTCCGGACGTTCCGCTAAGGATCACTGAAGGCAATAAGAAATAAATGCCCTTTTTACCTTCTTTGTGTCTTCGTTCCCTTCGTGTCTTCGTGTAAAATAACAACATATTTATTCGATAGCATGCAAACAAATAACCGATGGTCGACCTCATACCATATCTTTCCCCCGCGCTCGACCCGCTGTGGAAGCTGCTCATCGCCCTGGCCATCGGCCTGATGGTGGGCTTCGAGCGGGAGATCGCGCAGGAGAAGATGACCAACGTCAAGTTCGCGGGGCTGCGGACCTTCGGCCTGTCCGGGCTCATCGGCGGCGTAGCGGCTTATCTTGCGTCCAACAGTATCGGGGCGCCGGCAGGGACGGCGCTATCGCTCAATCCCAACGGCTACTTCATCCTGGGAGTGGCGCTGCTGGCGATCATGGCGCTGCTGGGCCTTGCCTACTACCGGTCGACCGGCATCCAGCAGCACCTCGGGTTTACCACGGAGATCAGCGTCATCCTGACCTTCCTGATGGGTGGCCTTGCTTTCTTCGACCCGGGCGTGGCGATCATCCTCGCCGTAGTCACGACCATCATCCTTGCGTTCAAGCAGCAGCTGCACGAGTTCACCCATAAGATACCGAAGGAAGAGTTCTACGACTCGCTGCTGTTCGCACTCATCGCCGCTGTCATACTCCCCATCCTGCCCAATCACGACTATGGGCTGCCATACCCGGGGATGGAGTCGCTCTTTAACCCGCAGCAGATCTGGCTGTTCGTAGTGTTCATCTCGGGCATCAGCTACGTCGGCTACTTCCTGGTCAAGTGGCTCGGGCCATCGGCCGGCCTGGCGCTGACCGGCATCGTCGGCGGGATGGCGTCCAGCACAGCCGTGACCACCACCATGGGCGCGAACACTCGCAACACCCCCAACCTGGAAATGGAGGCGATGACCGCGGCCACGCTGGCCAACGTCGTCATGCTGTTGCGGGTTGCGTTGATTGTACTGGTGATCAATCCCGGGCTACTGTATTATATCTACCTCCCGCTGGGCGTCATGCTCGTCGCGGGCCTGTTCGTGGCTTCATACTTTTACGTCCGCAGCAAGCACATTATTCACACAGGCCAGGAGATACGTCTGGGGAGCCCGTTCAGCATCAAGCCTGCGCTGACCTTCGGCCTGCTTATCACGATCATCCTCGCCGTTTCCAAGATAGCGAACTATTACGCATCCAGCGCAGGCCTGTACGTCACCTCGCTGTTTGCCGGGCTGGCCGACGTGGACGCGATCACCCTCTCGGCATCCCAGCTCGCAAGAGGCGCGTCCATCGAACCCCGTGTCGCCGTCTTCGCTATCCTGATCGCCGTCTTCGTGAACCTGGGCATCCGCGTGGTCTACGCTTACTATTTCGGCACACAGAAGTTCGGAAAATATACGATAGGGATGGCGGTCGTCATGGTCGTCTCCGGACTGGCCATCGCCGTGCTAATGATTTAGTATTTTATATCGGACGGGCGCGCGCGAGCGCCTGTCAGCCCGGACTGTAACGATTAGACCGACCTGGCTACGATGCTAATATACAACGTCGACCTCGAGGTTGCCGCGCTTCTCCATCACGTTGACCAGCGTGCTCTCGCCCATCCGCTGGAACTCGAGCTTTGCCGCGGCGTTGCCTACATGTACGCTGTTGATCGTTACCCTCTGGAGCCAGTCGGGAAGCATGGGCTTCACCAGGGTCAGTTTTTGCCCGAGGGCGTCTGGCAGAAAGCCCAGCGACGCGGTCAGCATGTATGGTATCGACCCGGATGCCCAGGCCTGGGGGCTGTTGGCGACAGGGTACTTGATAGGTATGTCGTACTCCTCCCGGTGGAAGCCGCCGAACAGCTCCGGCAGACGGTAGATCGGGTAGAAGCCAGCCGCTTCGTACATGCTCGAGAACAGCCGCGTCAGCTCGTCCTTGTACCCGTACTTGCCGAGGCCCATGGCGATCAGCGAGTTGTCGTGCGGCCAGACGGAGCCGTTATGATAGCCAAGCGGGTTGTACCGTACCTCCTTCGAGGACAGCGTGCGGATGCCCCATCCGGTGTACATGTCGTCCTCGAACAACCGGCCGATCATGGGTTCGGCCTTCTTCCAGTCGACGATCTCGCTCCAGAGCGCCTGGGCCGGATTGGACGAGATCACGTCGCAATGGCCTGAAGCGTCCAGCGCCTGGGCATAGAACTTCTTGTCCTCCATCCAGAATTTTTCGTTGAACTGCCAGAACAGGTTCGCCGCATCCTTCCGGAGCTTCTTCGCCAGGTCATTTTTGCCCAGACGGTCATACAGCACGGCCATCCGGCGTTTCGCCATGTAGACGTACCCCTGCACTTCGGCCAGCGCCACCGGCGATTTTGCCAGCGTTCCGTCCGCATGCGAGATGGAGTCGAAAGAGTCCTTCCAGCCCTGGTTGTAAAGCCCGAACGACGACTGTTCGCTGTACCTGAGGAACCCGTCCTTATCGGTGAAGGCGTCGATCCAGGCGAGCCCCGCCTCGACGTTGCTTTCCAGGTCGTGGAACAGGCCCATGTCGCCGGTCCAGTCGATGTGTTCCGCCAGCCCGATCAGGAACAACGGCGTCGAGTCCACGCTGCCGTAGTACGGGTTCTGCGGTATCTCGTTCAGGTTGGCCTTTTCGCCGACCCGCATCTCATGGAGGATTTTGCCAGGCTCCTCGTCCCGCCAGGCGTTGCTCGTCTTGCCCTGGTGCCGCGCCAGGAGCTGTAGCGTGCTCTTCGATATGGCCGGGTTATACGGGATCACCTGCATGGAGGCGATGATCGAGTCGCGACCGAAGAGCGCGTCGTACCAGGGCACTCCCGCCGAGTAGAAGACGTCTCCGGCGTCCAGCATGTAGAGCATGCGGAGGTCCGACAGGCTCCGCAGGAAAACCTTGTTGAAAATGTGGTTGTTGGTCTGCACGTTGCTGCAGCATTCCATGGTCTCCACGTATGACGCTTTGACCATCTTCAGCCGCCGGGCGAGGGTGAGCTGCTCAGGCTGGTACTTTACCCCGGGCGGGATGTCCTCGACCCGGACCTCAATCGCGATTTTTTCAACCGCCTTCGACTCGACGTGCATGTAAAACCGGCAGATGCCCTCGCTCACGTCCGACGGGGCCGGGCTGAAAGAGATGACTGTGTTGCGCTGGTGGCCGTCCTTGCCTTTATAGGGCAGCACAAGCGTGCCATCGTTGTAAGTCGGCGCCTCTACTGTCCCGTCTGTGCTGCCGGTGATGCCCCGGATGGTAAAGATGTCGTCGAAGTCCGAGTCGAACCTTATGGATATCTCGACGGCCACAGGAAAGTTGTTGAAGTTCTCTACAGAGACGACCTCGCTCAGCAGGCCGGCGACATACCTGTCCCGGCGTATGCCGATAGTGGTCTTGTCTACGGGCCGGTCGTTCATGTCGCGGAGCTCCGGGTTGGTGAGAACGGTCACCGAAGCGTAGCCCTTCTCGTCGCTGGACAGGATGTTCGTGGGCATTTTGCCGTTGATCTTGAGGATGTAGCCGCTCAGGAACCGCGTATCGTGATAGTAGAGGCCGTACCCGTAGTTTTCCTCGACAGGGATGTCCCCGTTGCGCAGTGTCACCAGCGTGATATTCCTCTCCCGGATGACCAGCGCGTCCGAGATGTCCTTCGCCTGGGTGTGCGACCTGTGGATATGGCTGCGTACATCCGTTTCGACCCGGGCCATCGTGTCACCTAGAGTCCGTATGCTTCCCTCTTGTCGTCGGGTATGCCGGCATCGGCCGGGTAGCCCCGGACCTCCCAGTAGCCCAGCTCCTCCGAATCGACAAACGAGATGCGTGTCACCCACTTCACGGACTTGTAGGCGAGCTTGAACGGGACGACCAGCCGCAGCGGGCCGCCGTTATCTGCCGGCAGGTCTCCGCCGTCCAGCCCGTAGACCAGCATGGTGCGCTCGTCCATGGCGTCCTCCATGGAGAGTGAATCGGTGTATTCGCTGTAAGAGTAGAACGTCAGCCACTTAGCGTCCTGCTTCGGCCTGACCTGTCGAATTAACTCGCTCAGCCGCACCCCGTTCCACCTGACCCACATGTCCCAGCCTTCCACACAGATGATAGGCAGTGTCGCGTCAGTCCCGCCCATCTCTTTAATCTCCTGAACGCTGAAGGTCGCTGGGTTCTCCACGAGGCCGTCAACCTTGATCGCCCACTGCCCCGGGTCGGCAAGCGGCGGGCCCTCGATGTCGAGGACCGGTAATTTTTTCAGCATCACACTTCCTCATAAAAAAGTGCGCTGGCCGGTTTTATAAAACATTCCGGGGTTTCGGGCAGGCTAGACTTGCCAGTAGGCTTGCACGGTGCCCTTGTTCTTCTTGATCAGGTAGCCATAAACCAGCCCTGCCGCCAGGCCTGCCAGGTGGGCGAGGTGGGCGACCTGGTCGCCGGACGGTATCAGGACGATGTCCAGGACCGCGAAGATGATGACCGCATAGATGATCTTCATGGGCACGAAGTACAGGTAAATGCGCAGGTCCGGCATCAGCATGGCCAGTGCGCCCATGACGCCGAAGATCGCCGCGCTTGCTCCCAGCACGGTGCCGCCGAACAGGAGCACCTGCACGAGCCCGGCAATAATGCCGCTGCCGAGGTACAGGCCAAGGAACCGGCCGCTGCCGATCTGGCGCTCCAGTAACGGGCCGAAGAAGAAGAGCATAAGCATGTTGAAGAAAATGTGCATGATGCCCGCGTGCAGGAACATGTAAGTAATCAACGTCCAGAAGTGCGTGATCAGGTAGGTAATCGTCGATACCAGCCCGGCGGAATGGGGCGGGGCGCTGAGCATCAGAGCGGTAAAGAATTCTGCCGGTATGATATTGAAGTATTGCGTAATAGCCTGTATGATAAATACCAGGATGCATATCCCGATAATCGTATATGCATAATAGCCCTGCCCTGGCAGCCGTACCCGTGGCAGACGCTTTTTCCTTCCCCTGGGGGCGGCAGCCGGCGATTTTCGGTTTGGGGCCGGGGATTTCCAGTTGCCCTGCTTCATCGCTTTCAGGCCGGTGCACTCGTGGTACTCCGGCAGCCGGTGGCTGGAGCAAAAGACACCGCCGCAATACTTGCAGTTGAAGGGCAGCATCTCGTATTTGCCGCAGTAATCGCACCTGTTGTCAGCCATGGGGAATACCATCATCTAATTCAAGGTAAACGTATAAAAAGATTGGCCATACACTGGCCTGTTTCCGGTCGGAGTGGCTGGCGTCAGCTTATTGTCCGCTTTCAAACGGGTGGCCCGCCCTCGCCGCCCGGCTCCGCCATGCCCTCGGGCGTGGAGTGCTCGAGGTTTCAAGAGGGCACGGAGACTCTCACCACAGAGGGCACAGAGGACACAGAGGTATGCACAGAGGATTTTTAAGAAAAAGGCTGATGTGAAGAGCCCTGCTGTTAAAAAGTCCTCTGTGAATACCTCTGTGGCCTCTGTGCCCCCTGTGGTGAGAGTCTCCGTGCCCTCCTGAAACCTCTGAGGCCTTTACCTCCGATCGAAGTACGGGCTCTTCCCGGTGACGCTGAGCGGTATCCCGTAGGCCATGGTGATCTTCTCGTCGCTGAACAGCCCCAGGTTCAGCACTGCCCGGCCGATGGAGAACATGACACGGTTGTCGACATGGTGCTGTCCCGCGACGGCGGCAGCCGCGCAAGTTGCGATGCCGAGGTCGCCGGCGCTGATGGCGCAGGCGGCTCCCGCCTTGACGTTGTCGGCGCAGGAGTCGAAGCCGCAGAAGCCGCAGACCGGTATGTTAAGCTGGACGGTCTTCTGCCCCAGGACCACCAGGGCCAGGGATGCGTCCACATTGCCCGCGTCGCGCGCGAAGAACGGTATGTCGCTCTCCTGTGCGATACGGCGCATCTCCGCCGAGACCTTCTTGATGTCGCTGCCCGTGATCACCATCGTGGACAGGTTGTCGATGCCTTTGGCCTTCGGCGCCGTACGCGCCGCGGCACACATGAGCGCGGCTACCTGGTCGATGGCCGTGCGTTCCATATCTTTGCCTTTGATGATCATCGGTAAGTAACCCCTGTATCCTGGCTATTCCTTGTAGCTCTTGACGCCGTAGCCCAGGTCCTTGACCGTCTTGATCATGTCCTCGACCTTTATGACGTCCGGGTCATAGACGACCTTTCCCTTGCTGGTGGTATAGACGACCTCGACGCTTTTAACTCCCTTGAGCTTCTTCAGGCCGTTCGCCACAGTCTCTGCGCAGTGTCCGCAGTGCAAGCCCTCAAGCATCAGTGTCACTTTCTTCTCTGCCATGTAAACTACCACTCGCCTGAACGTCAGGCGAGGAAAAAAAGATTGCGCATGCGGCCGCTACCGGAAAAAACACTCCCGGCACTGCCGGGAGAACGGAGATATTGCCTTTTAGCTTAGCCTTTACCCTAAGATCGCTTTCAAATCCTGGTCCGGCGTGGTGATCGGCATGATGTTGAAGTTCTTCACGAGAACGTCAAGCACCGCCGGGGTAATGAACGCCGGGAGGCTCGGGCCCAGCCGGATGTCCTTGATGCCCAGGTACAGCAGCGACAGCAGGATGGCTGCGGCCTTCTGCTCGTACCACGACAGGATCATCGACAGGGGCAGGTCGTTGACGCCGACCTTGAACGCATCGGCAAGTGCCATGGCGATCTTTACCGCCGAGTACGCGTCGTTGCACTGTCCTACGTCCAGCAGACGCGGGATGCCGCCGATGTCGCCCATCTCCTTATCGAAGAACTTGAACTTGCCGCATGCGAGCGTCAGCACTACGCAGTCTTTCGGGACCTTCTCCACGAACTCCGTGTAGTAGTTCCGGGAAGCCTTTGCGCCGTCACAGCCACCCACGAGGAAGAAGTGCCTGATCTGCTTGTTCTTCACCGCGTCGATGACCGCCGGGGCTACGCCCAGGACTGTGTTCCTGCCGAAGCCCACCAGCACCGTCTTGCCGGGGGTATCCGCCGGGAACCCGGGCATCTCAAGAGCCTTCTTGATGACCGGCGTAGAAGTCGTCGTTCTTCAGGTGCGTCGCGCCCGGCCATCCGACCGTGCCGAGCGTGTAGATGCTGTTCAGGTAGGACTCCTTCGGCTTCTGGATGCAGTTCGTGGTCATGACGATGGGGCCGGGGAACTCGGCGAACTCCTTCGCCTGGTTCTGCCATGCCGTGCCGTAGTGACCGTAGAAGTGCGGGTACTTCTTGAGGCCGGGGTAGGCGTGGGTCGGCAGCATCTCGCCGTGGGTGTACACGTTGATGCCCTTGCCCTCGGTCTGTTTGAGAAGTTGTTCGAGGTCCTTCAGGTCGTGGCCCGAGATCAGGATAGCCTTGCCCTTCTTCGCCCCGAGCGGGACTTTGGTGATGGTCGGGTGCCCGTAGGTGCCGGTGTTGCCTGCGTCAAGCAATTCCATCGCGCGGATGTTGATCTCGCCGCACTTTAACACGAGACCGACCCAGTCGTTGAGCCCGAGCTTCGGGTTCCGCATCGCGGCGAGGCCATCGTGGATGAAGGCGTAGACCTTTTTGTCCTCCTGGCCGAGGATCTGCGCGTGGTCCGCATAGGCGGCAACCCCCTTGATGCCGTACAGCGTTACATGCTGCAGCGACCTGATGTTCTCGTCTGCCGCGTACACGTCGGACTTCAGCCCGACCTTCGTGCCCTGCTCGATCAGGCCGTTCAGGTCGTTCGCCGGCTTGAAGTTAGCCGGGCCGTCGGCGAACTGTGCCGTGCTGCTCGCATTCCTGACCCATGACTTCAGCCTCTCGCGCAGCTCTACGGAGCGGTTGATGTACCCGGCCAGGTCCGCCTCGTCGAAGTTCACGTTGGTCAGCGTGGTAAAGAGCGCCTTCACGGTGAAGACGTCGGCCTCGTGGTCTTCGACGCCGTGCATGCGCCCTTCGGCCGCGACTTCCGATAAGCCGATAAGGCTGTAGATTAGCAGGTCCTGGAGCGCCGCCACGTTGGCGTTCTTGCCGCATACGCCCATTTTCGTGCAGCCCTTGCCCATTGCCGTCTGTTCGCACTGGTAGCAAAACATTTCTGTTGCCATTATGATCACTCTCTTATCCTTTTTATGCATACGAACACTAAAATTGAGTTCGTATGCATACGTACTAAATTCAAGGTTGGACAGCTATTTATTAATAGCTTTCGATCGTCCGGTTCGGTCTATTGCGAACAGTTCGGATAATACGAACCTATTTATACCGAGAAGCCAGAGAATTATGATAGTGCAGCGCGAGGACGTAGAAATTTATACTGCGAAAAAGGGCATGATCGCCATCGAGAGCCCGATCAAGAACGAGATCCTGCACAAGCTGCAGGAGAGGGAGCTGACCTTCGAGGAGCTGATCGAGGTCTGTGGGAAGGCGAAGTCCACCATGTCGGTGCACCTGAACGACCTGCTGACCATGGGCATGGTATACAAGCGCGTTGATCCCAACGACAGGCGCAAGAAGTACTTCGGTATCAACTCCGACTTGCTGGCCAGCTCGCGCACGCCGGTGAACGTGCACTATAATAAAATATTACAGTCGGTCCCCTCCGCCGTTGGCGATAAATACCTGTTCCTAAGGTCGCTGTTCCACCTCGTGCGCAGCGGCATGGAGTCCTACGGTGTCGACACCAGCCCGGCGCTGAAGAAAATCGGCCGCGACGTGGGCAGGATGCTCGCCCCGCGGTTCAAGTCCCGGACGCGGCCGCCCTGCTGGCGGAAGTATCGGCGTTCTGGGAAGATGAAGGCCTGGGGCACGTGACGGTCCTCTAAGGGAGACGTGCCCTCGATCATCGTGGACGACTGCTTCGACTGCAGCGCCATGCCCGACATCGGGCGAACCCAGTGCTCGCTGGACGAGGGCATACTGGAAGCCATCATCGAGGAAAAGCTGAAGGTCCAGTGCTCGATACAGGAAACCGAATGCTACGGCACCGGGCATGACCACTGCAAGTTCATCATCAAAATATTCTAACGAATCCTGCCATATAATGGGCATTCGTACCAGCCCTGCACAGGCTATGCGCCCCCTGTCAGGACGCCAAGGGCCAAGGGCGCCAGGACGATTATTGAAAGGCCTTGTTACGCGAGGCGGCAGGTGAGCGTTCGCGCGCGCGTGCACATGTTTGCCGTCGAGGTTCTTGCATTGCCGGGGTCGGCAAACGTGACACTAGTCTCTTGCAAAAATCATTGGCGCCTTGGCGCCCCTTGGCGAGCATGACCGGGGGCGCATCCGCCGAAACAACTAGTCGCGCTTGCCCTAAAATAATTATTTCTTAGCTGTCTTGAGTTTCAGTGCCTCGCGTCCGACAGCCTCGCCAAGCTCCCGGAGCTTCTGCGCCGTCTCGTTATCCGGGTGGCGCAGCGAGTTCACGCCCGGGGTCACGATCTTGATGTCCTGCAGTTCCATGGCGACCTCGAGCTTCCGCACGTTGTCCTGGTTCCACTTGTACGTGCCGAAGGCCGCGCCTACCTTGCCCCAGAGCCGGACTTCTTTCATCCGGCCGTCTATGAACTCTCGCATCCTGCCTGAGTAATTGTCGTTGACGTTGGGCGAGCCGAGGATGATGCCAGAGGGGTACACAAGGTCGTTCTCAGAAGCGTCCTGCACCCTTTTTACTATACAATCCGCGCCGCTGGCCTTTACGCCCGCGAGCACTTCCGCAGCCGCCTTTGCCGTCGTGCCCGTGATCGTATCGTAGATGATGATGACGTCGACCATGTTTTACCTCGTAGGCAGATTAGTTTCTTGCATATAAATGCTTATTGACCTTTTACGATGGCCTGGCTATGATCAGGTAGTGGTCCGGCCCGGCGTCGGATACGGACTCCACGGTGAAGCCTGCGGACGTAATCAGCGCGGACGCTTTTGCCTCGTCGAACCTGATGTCCGCCGGAGGGCCTCTCGACGTGGGCTTTTTCTTCCAGTCGAGATCGGCCAGCTTTCCTCCCTCTTTGACCATACGCCTCGCGTTCATCAGCACCTGCTCAGGGTCGTGGAAGTCGTGCAGGCATATACCAAAGAAGACGATGTCCGCACAGCCTTCGCAGGGCACGATGCTCTCCGCGTCTGCGGCGATCAGGCTGACGTTGAACAGGCCTTCGTTCTCGGCTTTTTCCCCCAGCCTCTTGATCGATCCGGCATCGGCATCCACACCGAACACTCTGCCGTCTCCGCCTGCCATCCGGGCGGCCGGGAGGGCGAAGAACCCGTCGCCGCAGCCGATGTCGGCAAACGTTTTTCCCGGCCCCATGCCGATTGCCTTCAGGATCGGCTCCGGCTCCTGCCACTGCCTGCGATCGGCCTCGTCGTGGTATTTCTTACGGCTGTGCACTTTATCCCTCTATTTTTTCTTGAAGGCTTTGCCGGCTGAGAACGCTTTGCCGGCTGGCTTGCCTATCTGCCAGTAGGCCGACTGTGAGTAGACTATCGGGTCGACTTTCGCGACCTCCGGCTTCCCGTCCTTTGCACACTCCTTGCTCACGTAGACCTCCACGACTTCGCCGATATACAGCTCATGGCTGCCGCAGTCGACTGACTTGAAGACCCTGCACTCGATGTTCACAGGGCACTCTTCTGCCATGGGCGCGGTTTTCAGGCTGCCGTAGAACGTCTCGAACACCTTCGACTTATCGACACGGGAACCTGTGGTGATCCCGCAGTAGTCAGCTTCGACAACCTGCTTTGCCGAGGGAATGTTCAGGCTGAAGGTGCCGTTCTCATCGATGCCTTTCAGCGTGTGCCTCGCGTGGTTGATCGCCACGCACACCATCGGTGGCGACATGCAGGCGTTTGTCGCCCATGCGGCGGTCATGAAGTTCGGCCTGCCTTTCACGTTCGTACCCACGAGCACCGTGGGCATGACGCTCATGTACGGCTGCGGGCCTAGCTGTACCTTGTCCATATCAAAGACTCCAGATTAAGATTAATCTTATGATTAATATTGTAGTTTTAATATTTAGCTCCTCGGCTATCGGTCACGGACAAGGTCTCCGCCATGTGCGCGTATCGCACTAAGCCCTGCCCTGGCTACGGTCATCGGCCGGCGGCTGTCTTCCCGACTCCCGGGTGGCATCTGTCCCGGGCACTGGCCTGCCCGACATCTTTCTCCGGCATTCGCAGCCGTTCCTGCCGCATGGACCCATGCCCAGCGGCCCCGTGCCGTCTCTGCCTGGCATATGTAAAATTTTTACCTGCGGGGATAAAAAAGATGGCTACAGATTGTACAGCCAGCCGACGTCGATGCCGTACTCCGCCGGGTCCATGCCCATGGGCCGGCTGGCGTCGTGATGGTCCGAGGCCATAGTCAGCTTCAGCCCATGCTTCCGCGCCTGCTCTACGGTCCAGAGGTTCATCTCCCGCTCCTTCGAGATCAGCTCCTCTGGCCCCAGCATGCTCAGGGCTGACGAGCGGACCTTGTGCCTGTACTTGCACAACTCCACCGCTTCACCGCCCGCCGACAGGAACCGTTTTAACACGAGGGCCGCGTCGTTGCTGAAGTCGAACGGGTGCGCCAGCACCGGTACGCCGCCCCACCTTTTGATATACGAGACTGCCTCATTCACCGTGAGCTCGAACTCCATGGGCACCCAGAGCTCCTTGTTCAGGATGATGTCCATCATCTCTTTCTCTGCAATCCGGATGCCGCAGGCGTTTGCCATCTGCATGACGTTAACGAAGACGCTGGGCTTCGCGTCCCACACTGACTGCCAGGAAGGATACTTTTTCGACAGGTAGCTGTTGACGTTTTCGAGAAAGCCGATGTTGGAGCTATCCCGCGCGTCAACGATCTTATCGAGGACGTCAGACACTTCCCTGCCGGTGTCAATACCGAGGCCGACGATGTGTATGCAGCAACACCCCTGTTCATCCTTAGTGGTGATCTCCACGCCGGGCACCACTTTGATGCCCATTTGCCTGCCCGCCTCGATCACATGGGGATAAGCAAGCACAAGGTCATGGTCCGTGATACTGACCAGGCCGATACCGTCGTCGGCGGCCAGCCGCATGATGCCGTCCGGGCTGTCCAGGCCGTCGCTAAAAGTCGTGTGCACGTGGGTATCGATCCGCATGATAGTCTGACTACGCAATTCGATGCAGAACGATATAGACTTTATGTGCTGCGGAGGTCACGGAGACTACTGTCACCACAGGGGACACAGAGGCCACAGAGGTATTCACAGAGGACTTTTTAATAACAGGGCTTTCTCGCATCAGCCTTTTTCTATAAAATACTCTGTGCCGTCCTCTGTGGCCTCTGTGTCCCCTGTGGTGAAAACTCTCCGTGCCCTCCCGAAACCTCCGAGACCTCTAAAAATCGAAGTCGGTCCCGCGTCCTGTCTTCATCGCCCGCTCGTAGACGATATGGGCTACGGCCATGTCCTGTATGCTGAGGCCCGTAGAGTCGAAGACCGTAATCTCGTCGTCTTTGCGTCCGGGAACCTTGCGCGCTATGACCTGGCCGATGGTGCCGGCCAGCTTTTTCTCGTCGAGCAGCCCTTTGCTCCAGGGGACGTTGATCTCCCCGGAGTGGGACGCCTGCTCGATCGAGTCCACGAAGACACGCGCCTTAAGCGTAAGGTCGGTGAACAGCTCCTGCTTGCCCGGCGCGTCGGCGCCTATGGCGTTGATGTGCGTGCCAGGCTTTACCCATTCGGGCCTCAGGATGGGCATGCGGGCCGGGGTAACGGTAGCGATCAGGTCAGCATCGGCGGCTTCCTGCGGCGTCTCGCAGGCCTTCGCGTCGTACCCGAGGTACTTCTCGATGCGCTGCGCCAGGGCTTCTGAGTGCTGGAGGTGGCGGCTGTATACCTTGACCAGCTTGATTTTGTCGCCAAAGACGCTGCGGTAGGCGAGCATCTGGGTCCACGCCTGGTGGCCGCTGCCGATGAGGCCGACCGTGGCAACGCTCTTCGCCAGGTATTTCGCCGCGACGCCGCCCGCGGCGCCCGTGCGCATATCGGTGACGTACGTGCCGTCCATTACGGCGATGACCTTCCCTGTCGCCGGGTCGTTCAGCAGGATGGTCGCCATGACCGTGGGCAGGCCGTGCTCCGGGTTGTCCGGGTGCACGTTCACCCACTTGATGCCGGCCGTGCCGATAGACGGCACATAGGCAGGCATCGCCCGGAAATCGCCGTGCCCGGAATGTCAAGGTAAATCTTCGCCGGCATGATGACTTTGCCTGCGGCGTATTCCTCGAACACGTGCTCGACAGCGGGTATGATGTCGTCCATCGTGACCGATGCGGCCACGTCCCTGCCCGATAAAATCCTTACCATAAGCCTGCCACTCCGATAAAAGACTGATTTGCCGGCAGGCGTATAAAACCTCTCCCAGTAAAAGCATGCCGCAGGCTGGCCGGGCATGCGGTAGAACAGCAGTCCTGAGCACAGCTAATGTGGCAGTCTGGCGTAAAATGTTTAAAAAGGTGAAAGCGCTTTAAGCCTTTACCTTCTTAGTGGTTGTCTTTTCGGGCACCTTACCGCGCACATTCTCGTCGTAGAGACGTGGCGTAACGGTCATGTTTGCGCGCACAGCGCCGAAGTATTCCATCGTGAAAGCCTTCACGGCCTCCGGGTCGAAGTCGGCACACGAGAACACGTCGATATATGCCGAGTTGTCAGACTCCGAGAAGTGGCCGCTGATGCAGCTCGTCTCGATGAACTGGAACATCGAATAGCCTGCGAGGGGCGTACCAGCCTCGCCGAAGAGCTCCAGATGACAGTCGCCGTAGCGCTTCATGTGGATGACGTCATCACAGAGCGTGGTGACATAATTTTTGATCGCCTTGCCATCGTTGATCTTGCCATTGCAGCCATAGAGGTCGAGACTTACCAGTAGACCCCATGCCTGCCCCGTCGGAGAAAATCTACAGTTCATTGGATTGGGTGTTTTATACGGTTGTGTATTTATATTTTGTGGATATTCGCATGCTGGCCAGAGGCAAGGTAGCCTCATTAGAGCAATAAAGTACAGTTAAAAACGATAATTATAAAAGAAAAACAGCTCAGGAAGCGCTTTATGACTTCCAGAGCCCGTGCAGATTGCAGTAAGCTCTCGCCGTGTACTGTGCCGGTTTGCTGCCGAACTCGAACTCCGGCCTGTCGCCGGGCTTCAGGAACTTCCGACAGACTCTGCCATCGGCGATCAGCTCGACGAACTCGATGTAGTGCTTTTCCTCCATCGGGTGGGGCACCGCACCTACCTTGATCAGGGTGCCGGTCGCAGTCTGCGTGACCACCGGGACATGCTTCTCCTTGCTCGCGTCCACGGAGTTCTCCTTCAGTAACGCCATGGGCTGTCCGCAGCAGACCAGTTCGCCGCCGCCCGCATGGACGACTTCGACCATGTTGCCGCAGACACTGCATTTGTAGATCTGGTTCAGCTCTGACATGTCGGTCTCCTCAATACTGCTCGCATCTTACCTGGTAATAGGAGCGCTCGTGGTCGCAGGACGGGCACTTCACGGGTGGTTCATTTCCCTCGTGGATATAGCCACATTTCCGGCACATCCAGGTGACCTTCTTTTCTTTCTTGAACAGTGTGCCGCCTTCGAGCTCCTTCAGCAGAGCCTTGTATCGCTCCTCGTGGTGAACTTCCGCCTTCCCGATGGATCTTATCCGTGCGGCGAACTCCGGGAAGCCGTCCTTCTGCGCCTGGTCCGCGAACGCCGGGTAGAGCGTCGAGTTCTCCATGTGCTCGCCGGCGATGGCCGCCTTCAGGTTGTCGGCGGTGGTCTTCCACATGATGGGCGCCTCGGCCTCCACTACCATCGGATCGATCTTCTGCCCGCTCTTCTCGATGGCCTGGTTCAGCATCTTGTAGAACCACTCGCCATGCTCGTTCTCGTTCATGGCCGTGATCTCGAATATCGAACCGATCTGCTCGTAGCCTTCCTTCCGCGCCGTGCTGGCGTAGAAGGTGTACCTGTTCCGTGCCTGGCTCTCGCCTATGAATGCCTTCGTCAGGTTCTCGATTGTCTTCTGCATAGTATCACTGACCTCTGGTGCCGGTCGCACCGGACTGCACCTTCGACAGTACATCCGGCGAACGTTCCTTAATTGTTCTATATATTACGAACGATTATAAAATAGTTTGCACAAAGGTTACTAAGGGGAGTTATCTCGTTCATCGCCTGCGGGACAATTGCCCTCTACCTCGTGCCATTAGTGCCTTTTGTGCTATGACGTAGGCGTCTCGGAGAGCCGGACTTTCACGTTGCCCTGAATGTTGCCGCGCTTGACGGCCAGCGTCAGTGTGTCGCCGACTTTCTTGTTCCTGACGTACCCCGCCAGCTCCGACATGTCGGCGATCTTCTTACCGTCGACACTCAAGATGATGTCGCCAGCCGTAATCCGCTGCTGGCTGGCCGGGCTGTTCTCGAAGCTCCGCGTGACCAGCACGCCTTCGTTTGAGCTCAGGTTGTAGTAATCGGCCAGCTCCTTGTTGACGCCGACGCCGAGGATGCCCAGCCACGGCCTCACGACCTTGCCGTGCTCCATCAGCTCTTTCGCGATGCGCATGGCGAGGTTGATGGGAATGGAGAAGCCGATGCCCTGGGCAAAGGGGATGTTGGCAGAGTTCATGCCGATTACACAGCCGTCCTTGTTCAGCAGCGGGCCGCCGCTGTTGCCCGGGTTGATGTGGGCGTCCGTCTGGATGAGGTTCTCGAAGACGCCCTTATCCGCCTGGATAGTCCGGTTGAGGGCGCTGATGACTCCGACCGTGACGGTCGGTCCCCGGAGCATGAAGCCGAACGGGTTGCCGATCGCCACCGCGATATGCCCCACACGGATGTTATCCGAGTCGCCCAGCGCCGCCGCAGGCAGCTTCTTCTTGCCCGTGTCCACCTTGATGACTGCAACGTCAGACATGGGGTCCGTACCCACTACCTTGCCCTCGAGCTTGGTGCCGTCGAACATGCTCACCATCATGCTCTGGGCGTTCTCCGCGATGTGGTTGTTCGTAAGGATGTAACCCTTGGGGTCGATGATGATGCCCGAGCCCATGCCCTGCTGGGGCGTGACGTTCATGTACGCGTCCTGCATCAGCATGACCGTGTTGATGTTCACGACACTGGGGCTGGCTTTTTCAATAATTTTCACGAGGAGTTCTTCGTCAAAGGGTAGGATAGTAAGGCCTCCTGATAGCAGTAGGCGCTCAATGGTTATAAAGAGTTACAATTAATAATTAACGCATTTAGTCAATAAAGCTGCTTCATAGGCTACTATTGGGTTTTCATGTACTCCTCATACAAGAGATACTACATATCGGCCATGGTGCGATGTTCCGGCAACATCAAATGTTCAGATAGTGTCAACCTCTGCATCGGCATCATCTCTACGCGGTGCGACGCCCATGCTATCAATATATCGGAGGTACAGGCATGTACTATCAATTATTAATCGCGGTGACTGCATGGGCGTTGCACCGCGAAGGGTATGGGGTACTGGTTATCGAACATTGTGATTTTCCTCATGTAGTAAGCATGGGCGTCGCACCGCGATTGATATAGGGAGTAAACAGTTTGTTGATAAGCGGAAAATGTTAAAATCTTTCTACTTATTTACCGCCGCCTGGTCGATCCATGCAACGGCCTGCTCCGTGACATTTTCGGCCACGTCGAACGACTCGAAGGAGTAAACAGCCATGTACATGTTGCTGTACCTGCCCATCACGAAATAACAATCACTAACGCTGCCGTTATAGTCTGCAATGAAGTGGTACAGGTCGCCTCCGCCGCCGATCTTCGTGGAGCCCGCCCTGGTGAGGTTACTGGCCCCGCCCTGGTTCAGGTACGGGTCGTTGATGATGCCCATGGAGACGCCGAGCATCGAGTTCAGGCTCTGTATGCCCGAGTCCACGACGAAGGGGCTCCCGGCCTTCGCGAGGAACCCGCCGAAGCTTACGTTACCACTCGCGTTCCCGTACTCGAACCACTTATATTGCTCGACCCCGCCCACGTCCATCATCTGGTCCCCGCTGCGGCCATACATGTCCGGGCTGTAGCCAATCCTGGGCATGAACTCCCGGAACCCTGCCTTGGCTGCCGAACGGTTCAGGTAGTCGTACGAATACAGCAGGCTGTAGTTCTCTCCTCCGGCGGAGAGCGTCTGCGGGAGGCTGATGTCGGTCACAGGCCCTTTCATCTTGCTGAAGTACCCGTCGAGCCCGCAGCAGCAGATGCAGCCGCTCAACGCCGCAACTGCCGCGATCGATACAAGTGCTATGATCAGTTTCCAGGAGTTCATGATATCACGGGTTCATCAGCCAGATGGCAGCGTTCAGGCACGTGGCGAAAGCCACCCAGAGCAGATAGGGCACCATAAGGTATGCGGCCCTTTTGTCCACCCTGTAGAACGCATTGACGGTCAGGGCGATCATGGCCAGGAGCACGACGATCTCGACGAGCCCGAGGTCGATCCGGTGCATGCCGAAGAACAGGTAATTCCATAACACATTCAGCACCAGCTGGGCGATGTACAGGGCCATGGCCCATTTAGCCTCTTTCGCAGGCCACTTCTGCCAGACGAGGTAGAACGCGATGGCCATCAGGAAGAACAGGATGGTCCACGCCGGGCCGAAGAGCCAGTCGGGCGGTGCGAAGAACGGCTTGTCCAGCGTGCCCTGCCACGCGATATTCGGGGTCACGGCCAGCGCGCCGACGACGGCCGCCACAAAGGATAGTGCCAGTGATACGATGAGCTTTATCCAGTCTACCTTAACCATACGTCCACCTGAAGCATTGTCCTGTTTATGAATATTCGCATATAATACAATTTCTCGCCTCATTTATTTATATATAATTTTCATGTTGTCTGTGAAATTTCAGGGCTGACAAAATAAACGGTGTATGTATAACCCTTATCCTCTTTTCCACTTACTTCCTTCTTAGAAAAAATTTTTTCCTTTAGATTATTAATTTTTAACATGTTTCATGTATTTTATGACAATTAGTATATCGGATTACATTAGCCACGTGTTTCCTAATGATATCACAATTTTTATGAAGATTTCACAACTATTATTAAAAGATAAATATTAGAAAACTATAAATACAACTACAAGGAAGAGTACTTCCTAAAATAACAGGAGGTAATATGCGACAGGTAGCAATCTACGGCAAAGGCGGCATAGGCAAGTCGACAACGACCCAGAACCTCACCGCTGCCCTCGCATCGATGGGAAAAAAGGTCATGCTGATCGGCTGTGACCCGAAAGCTGACTCGACGAGGATGATCCTGGGCGTCAAGCACCAGGCGACCGTGCTGGACACGATGAGGGACCAGGGCGCGGGCTGCTTCCCGCTCGACTCTGTACGGCTCACCGGCTACGGCGGAATCAAGTGCGTCGAAGCGGGCGGTCCGGAGCCGGGCGTCGGCTGTGGAGGACGTGGCGTCATCACGGCGATCAAGACGCTGGAGGAGATGGGCGCCTACCACGACGAGCTGGACTTCGTCTTCTACGACGTGCTCGGCGACGTGGTGTGCGGCGGCTTCGCCATGCCCATCCGCGAAGGGTACGCCAAAGAGATCTATATCGTCGCAAGCGGCGAGCTGATGGCACTCTATGCGGCGAACAACATCTGCAAGGGCGTCGCCAGGTTTGCCGAGACTGGCGAGGCCCGGCTCGGCGGCATCATCTGCAACTCGCGCAAGGTGGACAACGAGCTGGAGCTGCTGCAGGAATTCTCGAAGCGGCTGGGCTCGCAGCTTGTGCAGTTCGTCCCCAGGGACAACATCGTCCAGCGCGCGGAGATCAACCGCAAGACGGTCATCGACTATGACCCGGGCTGCCCGCAGGCGGACGTATACCGGTCGCTGGCGAAGAACGTGATCGAGAACGAGAAATTTGCCGTGCCGAAACCGATGGAGATGCAGGAGCTGGAGGATATCATGGTCGAGTTCGGCATCGTGGAGAAGTGAGCACCATGAAGATGATACGAGCGATAATCAGGCCGAACAAGGAGCAGAAAGTAGTCCAGGCGCTGGAGAACGAAGGCTTCGTGGCGATGACCAAGATGAACGTCATCGGCCGCGGCCGGCAAAAAGGCATCAGAGTAGGCACCGTCTGCTATGACGAGATCCCCAAGGTCATGCTCATGCTGGTGGTCGAGGACTCGCTGGCGACGCGGGCGATCGACGTTATCCAGAACAGCGCCCGCACAGGCAACATCGGAGATGGCAAGATCTTCGTCACCGAGGTGCTGGACGCGTACACTGTCCGTACGGGCGAGCAGGGGCTGTAGGCCGTGAAGGAAGTCATAGCCATCATCCGCCGGAACAGAATACAGGAGACAAAGGCGGGCCTGCTGGGCATCGGCGTGCCGGCGCTCACTATGATCAGCGTCGAGGGCCGTGGCAGGCAGAAAGGGCTGACCGAGCAGCTGGACCCGTTCCTTGACATCGTTGAGATCGAGTCACCGCTGCACTTCATTCCCAAGAGGATGATCACCATGGTCGTCAGCGACGATGCCGTACCTGCAGTAGTGGAAGCTATCTGCCGGGTCAACAGCACCGGTCACATCGGGGATGGCAAGATCTTCGTGTGCCCTGTAGAGGACACGGTCCGGGTGAGGACCGGCGAGACAAAGGAGATCGCTATATAGGTGGAAACAAATGCCAAAAATTCTTCCGGACTGCGACGTGCCCATACCTCAGCGGTTGCCGCATATCGTGTGCCATGACCCGGGCTGCCCTGAGCTGCCAGCCTGCAACGTACAGACGGTGCCCGGTGACATGACGGAGCGCGGGTGTACGTTTGCCGGTTGCCGCGGCGTAGTAGGCGGGCCTGTCAAGGATGTCATACAGCTCGTCCACGGCCCCATCGGCTGCGCATACTATACATGGGGTACAAGGCGGAATCTGTCGGATAACCCGCTGCACCGCAAGTTCTGCTTCAGCACTGACCTGACCGAGGATGCGGTCATATACGGCGGCGCAAAGAAGCTGACGAACTCTATCCTGGAAGCCAGCGAACGCTTCCCGGAAGCAAAAGCCGTCTTCGTCTACACGACCTGCGTAGTCGGCCTGATCGGCGACGACGTGGACTCCATCTGCAAGCAGGCACAGGAAAAGATCGGCAAGCCCGTCATAGGATTCCATTGCGAAGGCTTCCGTGGCGTGAGCCAGTCGCTCGGACACCATATCGCAAACAAGAAATTGTTCGATGCAGTGGTGGGGACCAAAGAGCCTGAGCAGGAGACGCCATACGATATCAGCCTGGTCGGCGAGTTCAACATTGACGGGGACGCATGGATCGTGAAGCCCCTGTTCGAGCGACTCGGCCTCCGCGTGGCGACCGTGTTTACAGGCAACGCATCGTACGAGGACCTGCCCATCATGCACAAAGCGAAGCTCAACGTGGTCAACTGCCAGCGGTCGTCCACATATATCGCCGACATGATACGGGACAAGTATGGCGTGCCCTACATCAACGTGTCG
This sequence comes from uncultured Methanocellaceae archaeon, assembly GCA_963792125.1. GTDB lineage: Archaea > Halobacteriota > Methanocellia > Methanocellales > Methanocellaceae > Methanocella_A. The sequence goes on along the minus strand of CAWBVA010000005.1, from coordinate 87,787 downwards.
CTGTTCGGCTTCCAGCAGACCGCTAAAGCGCTGCGGGACACGGCGGCGTTCTTCGGCCCGGACTTCGAGGCGAAGGCCGAGCAGGTCATCGCGGAGGAGCTGGCGAAATACCGGCCGAAGATCGAGTGCTACAAGGAACGGCTGGCCGGAAAGAGGTGCGCCATCTACCAGGGCGCTCCCCGGGCATGGCACTGGATAGGGCCGATGGCGGAAATTGGCATCGATACCATCATGACGGCGACCACCTTCGGCCATAAGGACGACTACGAGAAGATCTTTTCCAGGGTCGGCCCCGGACACATCTGCATCGACAATCCTAACGCCCTGGAACTGGAGGAATACCTGGTCAAGCTGAAGCCGGACTTCTTCATCGGCGGGCTGAAGGAGAAGTACTTCACCTTCAAGCTGGGCATCCCGTTCATCAACGGCCACTCCTACGAGGAAGGCCCCTACGCCGGTTTCGAGGGCTTCGTGAACTTTGCCAGGGACATTGATATAGCAGTCAATACGCCCGTGTGGAGGCTGGTACACCAGCAGCCGCCATGGGCACAGGAGGTAAAATAATGGCAGCAGGAAGAAGCGTAGTGATCAACCCGCCCAAGATGTGCCAGCCCATGGGTGCCATACTGGCGTACCTTGGCGTACAGGGCTGTGTGCCTCTGGTGCACGGCTCTCAGGGCTGCTGCACCTATCCGCGGTACAACGTGGCCCGGCACTTCAAGGAGTCGGCTGAAGTTGCAGTCACGTCGCTGACCGAGAATGCAGCGGTCTATGGCGGCGCAAAAAACCTGACCGATGCGATCACCAACATACGGAACCGTATCCACCCGCAGGCTATCGGCATCTGCACCACGTGCATGAGCGAGACGATCGGCGACGATGTGAAGGCCATCGCAAAGAAGGCAGCCATCCCTGGCGAGACGATGAAAATCATCCCTGCATCGACGCCAAGCTACGTCGGGACTCACCTGACCGGCTGGGACAACGCGACCCGCACCCTCGTGGAGACACTCGCCGCAAAAGGCGAGCCCAACGGTATGATCAACATAGTCACCGGGATACTGAACCCGGGCGACATCCGGGAGATCAAGGACATGCTGCGGCTCATGCATGCCCCGGCGATTTTCCTGACCGACATCTCGGACAACCTCGACACGCCCCTGGTGACAGGCGGCCATAAGCCCATGACCACACAGGGTGGCACCCGGCTGGCAGAGCTAGCCGATACGCCCAATTCGATGGCCACGGTGGCGATCTGCCGCTCCCAGGCATCGGCGGCCACGCTGCTGAAGAATAAGTTCAACGTGCCGGCGCACCTCGATGCCGCCCCTGTCGGCGTGAAGAACACCGACAGGTTCGTCCAGACGATCAGCGGTATCGTCAGCCATCCCGTGCCGGACGAGATCGTAGTCCAGCGCGGCCGCCTTATCGACGCCATGGTCGACGTGCACCATTACGCCTACGGCAAGAAGGTGGGCATCTTCGGCGACCCGGACCTCGTTGCAGGCATAGCACGGCTATGCGCCGAGGCCGGCATGCGGCCGGCTGTCGCACTGACTGCGACGAAAAGCAAGGACTTCATGCCTGAGATCAAGGCGATCAACACCGAGTACGGGCTGGATTGCCGGGGCTTCGAGGGGTCCGATCTGTACGAGTTCCAGGAACAGCTGCAGCAGACCGGCTGTCATCTAGTCCTTGGCAACAGCAAGGGCAAGGAGCTGGCAGACGACCTGAAGGTGCCGCTGGTCCGGTTCGGGTTCCCGGTCTACGACCGTGTGGGCACGTACCGCTATCCGGTTGTCGGCTACAACGGCTCGATCTACCTGCTCGACCAGATGATCAACGCCATCCTCGGGCACAAATACGACCCGGAGAAGCTCGCGCAGTAGGTGACGAAATGACCGAATACATAACAGGGCCGACGGCAGGGGGTGGGATATGGACACCCGCCTTCGTCGTCGGCAACACCGTCGAGAACTGCGTCCACTGCGCCCGGTGCTTCAAGGCCTGTGGCCGGGGCGTGTTCGAGCCGATCGATCACCCGGACGCCGGACGGCATGTGCGGCGCTAAGGTAATGTCCGTCGCCCATCCGGAGGAATGTATCGGGTGCGGTGCCTGTGCCCGGGGTTGCCCGCGGAAGAACATACGGTGCGAGCCCAAAATAAGAATTTAGCTACGCACCGGACGATTATCCTGTACTCCGACTGAAGCCCGGGCATGGATTTCCCGGGCTTTACGTTCGTGTAAAATACAATTTTGTATAACAATACAGTTAAACAAAGTTCATTTTGTTTAACAAGTTATATATACAAAAGGCTCTATAGGACAGGTGGTGATTTCATGGCTCATAAGAAAGCTCTAACGATGGTAATTATAGCAATTGTCTTATTGATGTCGGCAATGATCGTGGCAGGATGCACGTCCCCGACGCCCACCCCGGCGGCGACGCCCACGCCTGTCCCGAAGACAGACCTGACTGTGTTCGCCGCAGCCTCCCTGAGCAGCGCGTTCAACCAGACGAAGGCGCAGTTCGAGATCGCCGCACCCCGAAGCGAATATCATCTATAGCTTCGACAGCTCCGGGACCCTGCAGACCCAGATCGAGCAGGGCGCCCAGCCGGACGTCTTCGCTTCGGCGGCCACCTCGAACATGAACACGCTGAAGAACGAAGGGCTGATGAACAACTCGACGGTCGTCAACTTCGCGAAGAACAAGCTGGCGCTCATCGTGCCGGACGGACAATCCGGCCAACATCACCAGCCTTGCCGACCTCAACAAGACCGGGCTCAAGCTGGTCGTCTGCGGCAGCAGCGTGCCCTGCGGCAAGTACACGATACAGATGCTGCAGACCCTGAGGAACACGACTGGCTACGGCTCCGACTACTATAACGCAGTGGTCGCCAACGAGAAATCGCAGGAGCCCAGCGCGACCAGCGCCGTGACCAAGATCGCCACGGGCGAAGGCGACGTGGCCATCGTCTACGCGTCCGACGTGCAGGAACAGTACCAGGGCAGTGTAAGATCATCACGATCCCGGACAGCCTGAACGTGATCGCGACGTACCCGATCGGCGTGACCGCCGGCTCGAAGAACCAGGCACTGGCAAAGGCGTTCGTCGACTTTGTCGTCTCGCCGGACGGCCAGGCGATCCTGGCAGGCAGCCACTTCCTGCCGCCAGCATAAACAGACCAGAGGAGACATGAGAAAAATGACAGGGAGAAGGATACGCATCAGTATTCCTTCCCTCCTGGTCCTTTTATTTTTCGCGCTGGCGATCAGCTATATAGCGCTGCCTGTGCTGTCGCTGTTTCTCAAAGCTGACCTCAGCTCGTTCTTTGCTTCACTGGACGACCCGTTCGTACGGGACGCGCTATGGCTGAGCCTCACGACGACGATCATTTCGACTGCGCTTATCATCGTCATTGGGACGCCCATCGCGTACGTCAACGCCCGCTACCGGTACCCCTGCAAGGAGATCATCGACTCGGTGATCGACATGCCCGTTGTCATGCCCCCGGCCGTCGCGGGCATCGCACTGCTCATGGCTTACGGGCGGCTGGGCGTCGCAGGCCAGTACTTCAACGCGTTCGGGGTCACCTTCGCCTTCACGACCACCGCCGTTGATCATGGCCCAGCTGTTCGTCGCGTCGCCGTTCTACATCCGGCAGGCCCGGACGAGCTTCGAGGACGTGGACCGGACCTATGAGAACGCGGCCCGTACGCTGGGGCATCACCGGTCCGCACCTTCTTCTGCTGTCACAGTCCCGATCGCCATGAACGGCCTGGTCTCGGGTGCCATCCTCTCGTGGGCCCGGGCGCTGGGCGAGTTCGGCGCGACCATCATGTTCGCCGGGAACTTCGAGGGCGTGACCCAGACGATGCCGCTGGCCGTCTACATGGCCCTGAACAGCGACCTGAACGCGGCGCTGGTGCTGTCCATCGTGCTGGTCATCATCTCGTTCGTAGTCATCGTGGCGGTCAAAATTCTGACGAGGAGGGGGCTTATCCTTGATCAGGATTAAGGTCCGGAAAGCGCTGCGGGACTTCGTCCTGGACGTGGACATCACTGTCAGCGCGAGGCGAGATCAATGGTCCTCATGGGCAGCAATGGCGTCGGGCAAGACCACGGTGCTGAACCTTATCGCAGGGCTGGCTACGGCCCGATGAAGGCTTCATCGAGGTCGCCGGCAGGACGCTGTTCGACGTCGAGGTCCGGCATCGATTGCCCCCGGAGCAGCGCAACATGGGCTACGTGTTCCAGAGCTATGCTCTGTTCCCGCACCTGACTGTCTTCGATAACGTGGCCTTCGGCCTACGCATGAGAGAAGCTGCCGAAGGACGAGATCGAAGCCGGAAGGTCCGGGACGAGCTTGAGACCCATCGACATGTGGGAATTGCGCAGGGTGAAAGGCAGCCAAGCTCTCGGGGGGACAGAAGCAGAAGGTGGCGCTGGCCAGGGGGCTGGTCGTGCAGCCTTCGCTGTTGCTGCTGGACGAGCCCTTGAGCGCGCTGGATGCGCAGATGCATGACTCTGTACGGGAAAGCCTCCGGGACCGGCTGAAGCGTGACCGCATCCCGGCGATCATTGTCCTCCACAGCCTCCGCGATGCCCTTGAGATCGGCGACTGCCTGCACATTATGGACTGCGGCCAGGTCGTGCTGTCCGGCGAGCCCGCGGACGTCCTGCGAAAAGGCCAAAATGTCTTCGTGGACAATCTGTCAATCTGACCGGAAGGCAGCATGATATAGCAACCGGGAGGTAGACGTTAACGTAAAATGGCAGGCAAATCCTCGTTGATCAGTCGGATCAAGTTAAAATATGCCTGTCGGGGCTCCCGGTGCCAGATGCCGGAGGGCCGACGATTTGATGTTAACCTATAGTAATTACGATACCTATATTTAGTATATCTATTAACATTACAGGGGATTGTTATGCAATCGAAAAGAGTCATTAGCCTTTCTATCATAGCGATTATCGCTATCGTGACCGTGGCGGCGCTGTCCGGGTGTACATCACCCACCCCGACGGCCGCTCCCACAGCGACCCCGACGGTTACCCCGGCACCGACGCCGGTGAAGCTCATGCTCGCCACCACGACGAGCGTTGACGATACCGGGCTCCTTACTTACCTCAAGCCTGACTTCGACAGCAAATACAACATGGACCTCAAGTGGACCGCCGTCGGCTCCGGCCAGGCGCTTGCGCTTGGCAAGTCCGGTGACGTAGACGTGCTCATCGTCCACAGCCCCAAGGACGAGGACGCCTTCGTGAAGGACGGCTATGGCTGGAACCGGACGCAGTTTGCCCACAACTTCTACGTGATCGTCGGGCCTGCCAGCGATCCGGCGGGCATCACGGAACATGACTAACGCGTCGCTAGCCTTCGCGAAGATCAGGGACAGCAAGTCGACGTTCGTCTCCCGCGGCGATGCCTCGGGCACCAACAAGCAGGAGCTCACCCTGTGGAACATGACCGGCTCCACGCCCTCCAACGTGACCGACCTCTCCTGGTATAAGGCGACTGGCCAGGGCATGGGGGCCACGCTGATATGGCCAACGAGCTGCAGGCTTACACCCTGAGCGACATCAGCACCTTCATCCACAGCCAGAAGAACGTCACGCTGACCATCCTGGTCGAGAACGACCCGAAGAACCTGCTCAACAAGTACGACATCATCGCCATCAACCAGACGATGTTCCCCAATGTCAACTACGACGGCGCTATGAAGCTCCGGGAGTACTTGATGAGCCACGACACGCAGGTGAAGATCAGCGAGTTCGGGATCAAAGAATACGGCAAGCCGCTCTTCTACGCGGACCTGCTCAATGCTACAGCTTAAAAACCTCTCCATTTTTTTATTTTTTAACCTGTCTTCGTCTGCCACGGACAGGCTGTCTTTCACGTTCTCTAAAGATACAGCCATCTCGCCGTTGACGAAGCGGGCGGTCCGGGGTCCTCGGGGCTGGCGAACAGCTCGGTCTGTCGGCTTCATCTCGACCAGCTCCCCGTCCATCATGAACGCCGAACTGGCTGGCCAGGCGCCGGGCCTGGTACATGTTGTGAGTGACCAGGATCATCGTCGTGCCATACCTCCGGTTGATGTCCCGGATGGCCCGCTCCATGATGCCGCCGTTGGCCGGGTCCAGGTTCGCCGTCGGCTCGTCGAGCAACAGCAGCGTCGGCTTCAGCACGTAGGCCCGGGCGAAGGCGAGACGCTGCGCCTCGCCGCCCGAGAGGCTCTTCGCGTACTGTCGCTCCTTACCCTGTCATGTCCAGCAGTTTCAGGACGTCGGTCACCGCCCCGTCAATCGTCTCCCGGGACATCCCGCGCAGCTTCATCCCGTAGGCGATGTTGTCGTACACGCTCATGGAGAAAGGCAATGGCTTCTGGAACACCATGGCCATGGATCGCTGCATCGCCAGCCGGTCGCCGACCCACAGGTCCCTGCCGTCAATGGAAATACTCCCGGCGTCCGGCTGGTCCAGCATGTTGATGCACCGCAGGAGGCTCGTCTTCCCGGCCCCGCTCGGGCCGATGATACCCAGGACCTCTCCCTTTTCCAGTTCGAGGTTAATGTCCTTCAGGATCGTTTTGCCGCCCCTTCGCCGGTACAGGCCCCGGACCGAGATGAAGCTCATCTTCTGACCCTCCAGCGCTCGCCGAACGGGAACCGTGCGCCGCTGATGCCCATGTAGCTTGACTAGCAGGTTGATCGAGAACGACAGTGCAAGCAGGATCAGACCGAGCGCGATAGCCTTGTCGAACTCCCCTTTGCCAGTCCAGAGCACGATGGACGTGGTCAGTACTCGCGTGTCACCCGCGATGTTCCCGCCAACGATCATGACGGCACCGACCTCGGCGATCGCGCGGCCGAACCCCGCGATGACCGCCGTCAACAGGGCTTGTCGGGCCTCATTTACCACGAGCATCATGGTCTCGCGTTTCCTCGCCCCGAGAGAGATAGCGGTACTCGATCACGGACCGATCGACTGCGTTAGCTGCCGATATAGAGAGGCCGATGATGATGGGCGTGACGAGGATGAACTGAGCGATTACCATGGCCGTGGGAGTGAACAGCAGCTTAAATGTCCCCAGCGGCCCCGCATGCGATATCATGAGGAACACGAACAGGCCTGCCACCACCGGCGGCAGCCCCATCAGTGTGTTGATTATGGTCAGGGTCCGCTTGAACGGGAACTCGTTGAGCGCGATGAGCACGCCGACCGGGATGCCGACGCAGGCGGAGAGCAGCACCGCAATGCCCGAAACCTCCAGTGAGAGCGTTGTTGTCCTGATGACCTCGGGGTTCAGGCTGATAATAAGCTGGATAGCCTGCATGAACCCGTCGATAATGTATCCCACGCTCTGAACCTCCCGCAGGCCCTCAACCACGGCCTTGTTAAATACAATGACTTTAGGTAGCCTTGCCCGTTTAACACTTATATCTTACGCAACCGGTATATGTAACGCTCTGCAGCTTATCCTGTGTCGTCTGTCACAAAGCGGCCGCAATCGTCTGCGATTACCGCCAGACCAAGTGTTTATCTATTTCCGGGGCTTATCCTGATCGCTATGCCCGCGCCAAAGTTCACGCTGCCGGAGTTCGCCGGGTCGCTGGCCGACCTGGGGACGATCGTCCCGTTCGTCCTCGCGGCCGTGATGTTCACGGATATGAAGCTCGGCCCGATACTGCTGGCATTCGGCCTGTTCTACATCGCTTCGGGTTTGATCTATAAGCTGCCGGTCGCGGCTGAGCCGCTGAAAGTGGTGGGCGCCATCAGCGTTACGCGAGCACTGACGCACGGCGAGATCATCGGCGCAGGGCTGTTCGTCGGCCTGTTCTTCCTGCTGCTGGGGCTGACAGGCCTGATCAAATATGTTGAGAAGTACTTCCCGGTCAGCCTGGTCCGGGGCGTCCAGCTCGGGCTGGCGCTCCTGCTGCTGGTCAAAGGCGGACAGTACATCACCGGCGACTGGCAGGATCGGCTTCCTCGCCGTCGCCGTCTACCTGGTCATCCTGCTGGCTGATCGCATGAAAGGCAACATTGGCTTCCTGGGTGCGCTCGCCATCCTGGGCCTGGGCCTCGGCTATGGCATCTACCGGTCCGGCATGCCGCCCATCCAGCCGGGCATACCTCTTGACTTTTACCTGCCGGGCATCAACGAGCTGATCAGCGGGGCGTACAAGGCGGGCATCGCGCAGGTGCCGCTGACGCTGACCAACGCCGTCCTGGCCACGAGCCTGCTGGCCTCCGACCTGTTCAAGGAGAAGATCTCGAATAAAAAACTGTCCCTTACCATCGGCGCGGCGAATGTGATCGCCACGCCGCTGGGCGGCTTCCCCATGTGCCACGGGGCCGGCGGGATGGCGGCACACTACCGGTTCGGCGCCCGGACGGGCGGGTCCAATATCATGATCGGGATGCTCTTCGTCGCCCTATCCTTCGTGGCCACCTCGGCCATGCTCGTTCTCATTCCGCTCGGCATCCTGGGCACGCTCCTGTTTTTCGCGGGCATAGAGTTGTTACGGAATGCGGTTAAAACCGATCATGTATTCATCACGGGCGCTATGGGCATCGTGACACTGCTCTTCGACCCGACCGTCGGGCTGGTAGCGGGCATTTTCCTGTATCTGGCATACCTGGCGTCATCACAGATTGCCCGGGGTCGAAGGAAAGAGAAAAACGATGGCAGGGAAGATTTTTGTTAGCGATCGTTAATGTCCGAATGAGGCTCATTTATGGACTGTTGCGGTTCGTGCTGCATAGACGTCGGTCAGCTCGCTTCCGACCCACCGAAGAAGGACCCGGGATTCAGGAAGGTCATCTGGCAAAGTGCGGCAAGGAAATTTACACGGATATCCCCGGCAAAACGATGTGCTTCGAGTGTGAAAAGAGCCGCGCGTAGTCCGTAACGTATCTGCTTCTTCTGACAGTCATAACATTTAAGATTCGTTGCCCGGCAGCCTGCTGTCATATCTCCCGGCCGTGAGGTTATATGGCGTTAATAATGGCATGCAGGCATAAACTCCCGGAAATGCAAGTACCTCATGTCAGAGGGGGGTATATGAAGACATTAAAGGGGGCATTAGCCCTGTTCATACTTACAGGATTCTTCCTGGCATTGTCCGTCAATCTCTTTCACACATGTGCCTGCGCCCGCGCGGACTTTGACACTTATGCCGATCGGAACCTCCGGCCGTCTCGAGCCATCCACTGGCGACCAAGGGACCAGTGTCCGAGCAGGTCGTCGCGTGGAACGGCACCGGGGGCATCGGGAACGTGGGCATCGGCAACGGCAGACTATCACGCTGATGAATCCTGAGTTGATCAACAACGCAGTAAGAAATGCATAGGATAGCCGGGCAGTAATGTGTCGACGACTTCCGGTAATGCTTCTGCCGACAACGAGATCAGGCGCCGCCGGACAACGCTAAAGGCAATGGTACGCTTATTTAAGGGATGTGGCCACAGGCTCAGCGAGCTTCCGGGCATCGGGCTCTGAAGCTGCCGCCGAAGAGGCCGCGCCGGAGGAAGTCGAGGAAGCCCGTGACAGAGTCACTTCTGCCCCAAACTTCCCTGCCGCTGCCTCATCAGAGAAGGTGTAGCCTACTCGATCACCATTGACGAGCCTTTCCCTCACATCCTGAACGAGGAATCCGACCGAGCCCGGCGTGCTGTACGCGAAGATGTTCGGCCTGCCGCATGCCGGGCGGCAGCAGGTATAGACATGGGCATCAAGAGCCTGGGCTACGAATTTTAAAATGATAAAGAAAAACGATTATTCTTTTTATGCCGTCACGAAGTCGCGAAGTAATACGACTGCGTTGCAGCGATGCTCTCGCTCGTTGTCTGCGCTATCGCCGGCCCGGCGAAGACAGGGAATCCGGAGTACCGGGCTCTCGAAAGGCGGGAACGCGATGGCCAGACTGCCCGTGTAATCGTGCGCCAGCGTGCTGGTATTAACACCTGTCATGAACGCGGTCCCTGCGAAAGGGGGCCGCGGCCGTGAAGCCCGGACCCGACGACGAACGGCATGCCGGTGTTCACCGGGCCTCCGGAAAACCCTAGCCTGACTGTGCGACGGCCGGCAACATGGCGATGAACAGCGACAATGCCCGCCAGCAATACGATAAAGGCGCTTACTACCCTCATGCTCAACAAACCTCAATACCCAGAATACCATTTCCTGCATATGTATATAAATATTATTAATATATTTAGTTATGAATTAATATGACACGGGTTGCCAGTTTAAAGAATTAATTATGAGAAAAGCGATGGCATATTTACCGGTTGTACGGGCTCCGGCGCAGTGCATTACGGGATTACCGGACTCTATATAGTCCAATATATTCTACACAGGAAGTAATTATAAAACCCTGGTACTATTGATGTTTGTACAACCAACCAACCCAAAAACTACTTTTAGAAAAATAGAGCCCGTTTCACTGACGGGGAACGGGCTCTGAATATCATATCAGGCGAACTTCCGGCTGCAAGATACCATATGTTATCCCGTGGCGATCACATGCCTTTTTCGCCATTTCTTCCAGCCAGGGTATATGACGAAGCTGGCCAGTCCGGCAAGTATACAAGCAATGGCCGCCCGCAACTACATATGAACCGGAAGCCGATCTTGCCGGCAGGACGTATGGCCGGCGGCATAGCAGTCGTATTGATTATCCTGACAATGGCGGTCGTCATCGGAGGCTGTACCAATCCTCTGTCTGGCGACGATAACCAGGCAACAGTAACGCCAACGCCTCCCGCACAGCCTGCCATCACTCCGACTCCTGCGGCAACACAGGCGCCCACTGCGATGCCGACATTGCTTCCGACGCCGACGCCTGAACCGACGTCCGTGCCCGACGAGATCACCCGGACCTATGAGTGGACCTTCAACAACCAGTCATACTCGGTCTATTTCGGCGTGCTAAAGAGCGACTACGATATCTACAAGAACCGGCCGCACACCCGCGGGTCGGACTATGCAGGATACAAGATCTCCGACGACGAGCGTATATACTTCATCGAGCTGGTCAGCCGGCTGATGGATGTCGCCGATGACATCGGGCCCGGTGAGAATAGCTCGGCCATGGCCGTAACCGGCTTCCTGCAGTCGCTGCCCAACGCTTCGGCCAGCGCCACGGTCGCTTACGACGATTACCCGAAGTACCCGCTGGAGACGCTCGTCGACGGCGGCGGGGACAGCGAGGACCTGTCCATCCTGGCGGCCAACCTCCTCAACCAGATGGGGTACAGCACAGTGCTCCTCGGGTTCCCGGGGCACATGGCGGTCGGGCTGCAGAGCAACGAAGACCTCCCGGGCCGGTACTATGAGTACAACGGGGCCCGGTACTATTACCTCGAGACCACGCCTCCTCTCAGAGGCCTGGGGGACATCCCTGACGCATACCGCAACGTGCCGGCGACCATTTATACCATGGGGGGAGCAACAGGCATCGGTCTGAATATGACGGCCAGCCTGGAGAGTTCCGACCTGTACGCCTACTATCATGTCGAGTGCGACGTGGAGAATAACGGGACGCAGGCAGCGCAGAACGTTTCCGTGTACTTTGCCGCTCTTGCGCTGGACTATGGCGAGGACCAGGTATGGGAGCCTACCTCCGAGGTAAACGTGGGCGACATACCGGCGGGCGAGACGAGGACTGCTGAGGCGACGCTGAAGATACCGTACACCATGCTCACGCAGTTCGAGTGCATCGCGTCGGGGGATAACTTCGATCCGGTGACGACGAAGGGCGAGCAGTTCCGATTATAGCCCTTATCCAGAACAGGATAATTAAAAAAAAGTCAGGAGGTCTATTTTCTCCTGACCACCAGCACGGGGCACGAGGCCTTTTTAACCACGGCCTCCGAAACGCTGCCCATGAAGAGGTGTTCCAGGCCGGTCTTGCCAAGACTTCCTACGACGACGAACTCGGGCATTTCGCTTTCAGCCATCTTCACAATCTCGTCGGCCGGGTAACCCCGTGCCAGCACCTTCGTGACCTTCACGCCCTTACCGTTGCCTTTCGAAGCCACATAGTCCAGGGCAAGCGCTCCTTCCGCCTTGAGCTCATCGTTGGCCCGCTCGTAGCCGCCGATGTCGTCGTGGTGCCCGAGGGCGAACTTTTCCAGGGTCTTCAGGTTGACCACGTACAGCACGATCACTTCGCTACCCAGCCTTTTCGCGAGGTCGATGCCGTAGTCTGCGGCTTTCTCGCTATACTTCGAGCCATCCGTCGCTATCAGGATTTTAGATGCCATCTTTACACGCTCCTTTGCAGCTTACACATTCGTCTCCCGCTCTGCACGGCTCCACATGTATCATGACGCTGGCCCGGGGGAACCGCTCCTTGATCCCGGCCTCGATCCGGTCGGCCAGGCTGTGGGATTCCTCTACAGTGACCTTCTTCGACACGACGAGGTGCAGGTCGATGAACCGGTCCGAGCCCGACTTGCGGGTGCGCAGCTCGTGGAAGCCCACGTACTCGTTCGCGTGCTGTGCGATGATCCCGGAGATCTCGGTCTCTTCCTCTTCCGGCAGCTTCGCGTCCATGAGGTCCTTGACTGATTTGATCGTCAGCTCCAGCGCCGCCTTGAGGATGAACAGCGCGACGAGGATGGCCAGGATAGGGTCCAGGATGGCGATGCCAGTCAGCTTGATCGCCACTAGCCCGCCGAAGATGCCCAGCGATGTCAATACGTCGGTGCGCAGGTGCCAGGCGTCGGCTTCCAGCGCAATGCTCTCTGTCTTCTTCGCCGTCTTCATGAGTATCCTCGAGACGAAGATGTTCACGATGGCCGAGAACAGCATGACGGCGATGCCCAGGCTGACGTCCTCGAGCTCGACGCCGTGCACCAGCTTCTTGTAGGCCTCATAGATGATCAGGGCAGCAGCCACGAAGATCAGCAGGGCCTCGACGGTACCTGAGATGTTCTCGATCTTGCCATGCCCGAAAGCGTGTTTCTGGTCCGGCGGCAGGCTCGACGTCTTCACCGAGTAGTACGCGATGATGGCCGCGACCAGGTCTATGCCAGAGTGGATCGCCTCGGATATGACGCTCACCGAGCCGATCAGGAAGCCTACGACCAGCTTCAGGACCACCAGGGTGAGGTTCGACAGGATCGACAGGCGGGCGATGCTCGTTTTCTCTCTGTTCAGCTCTTCGATGTTATGGTTATTGGTTATCATATTTGATCTCGCGGACAGCGGTAAACCTTTCGATATGCACCGATACTACTTAGGGTTTTTGGTTACTGGCACCGACTTAACGATTGATAAATTATTTAACAATTGACAAGTAACATACCAGGAACAACTGATTACAGGTGAGCCATCGCATGTCGATCTTTACGAAGATTAAACGAATGCTGACCGATGACGACAGCCATGACAAGCACTATGCGAAAGACAGCCAGCACAGTGATATGTCCTCAGCGAATGACCATCACCACCACGATCGACCACCATGAGCACAGTCACAGCGATCACCACCACGACGATCACGAGCACTCGCACGATGCTAAATCCAGGAAACACAAGGACGACAAGTGGGACTTTTTCGACCAGGCGTCTCTGACGCCTTTCCAGTTTTTCAGGCTTTGCCGATCGACCAGTAAGTACCTTTTTCGTAGCCGGCGATCAACAATAATGAGATACGTCATGATAGTCTCCGGCGAAAAGATAACCGTGGCGGATTTGCCACCGGTCGCGCGTACTCTGCTGATGCCGCTGGCCTGCCGGGCAAGGGAAAGTGCCCGCCCGGACGCTCTGTTACGGGATCCGAACGCCGAAGAGCTATTTGCCCGCTTCGACGGCGGCCTGGACAGCGTGCTCAAGATGAAAGCCCTCGACGAGCTCTTCACAGTCATGCGTGCCCGGCAGTTCGACCGCTATGCGGGCGCTTTTCTGGCCTCCAATCCAGGCGGCCTGGTCGTGGACATAGGCTGCGGGCTGGATACACGCTTTTATCGTCTCGACAACGGGAAGATGGCCTGGCTGGGACTGGATTTGCCCGAGGTCATCGGGCTGCGTCGCAGCCTCCTGCAGGATTCCGGGCGATGCGAGTCGATAGCCTGCTCGATGCTTGATCTCGCGTGGCTGGACGTAGTGGCTCAAAAGCAGAAACCGGTGATCTTCCTGGCGGAGGGCGTGTTCCCGTATTTCCAGGAAGCGGAGGTGAAAAAGCTGATCATGGCGATCTCAGCGCGTTTTTCGGGGGCTAAGATGGCCTTCGACGCGCTATCGCCGCTCTCGGTCTGGCTGCACAACCGGAGTGCCCCCATCCTGAAAGAGACCGGAGCGCGCCTGAACTGGGCCGTTGACGATGCCCGCCGGCTGGAGCCATGGGGCCTGCGTTTGCTGGATAAATGGCGATATTTCGATCAATACGAGCCGCGCCTCGGCGCGAGCAACCTGCTGAAGTACCTGCCGCCGATGGCAAACATGAACTGCATTTTACACTACCGTCTGGAGCAGCATGTGAAATAATACGGACGTTCGTTAAAAATATTTAAATACCCATCGGGTCAACCTATTAATTCTATGGTTAAGCTCGGCAACCTGACTGGCCTGGACAACATCAAGGGACTGACCAGCCAGGAAGCTGCGGCGAGGTTGAGTTCAGAGGGCTATAACGAGCTGCCGTCAGGAAAAAAGCGTACGTTCATCGACACGGCCTTCGAAGTCATGAAAGAGCCCATGTTCCTGCTCCTGATCGCCTGCGGGGCCATCTACCTGCTCATCGGCGACATCGAGGAAGCCCTCATGCTCCTGGGGTTCGTGTTCGTCGTCATCGGCATCACGATATACCAGGAGCGGAAGGTGGAGCGGGCACTCGAGGCGCTTAAATCCCTGTCGAGCCCCCGGGCCCTGGTCATCCGGGACGGAGTCGCAAACCGCATCCCGGGGCGGGAAGTGGTATGCGGCGACACAATCATCCTTGCCGAGGGGGACCGGGTGCCAGCCGACGCCCTGGTCATGTCCTGCAGCAACCTGCTGATCGACGAATCGCTCCTCACGGGCGAATCGGTGCCCGTGAGGAAAGCCCCTTCGGAGGCCGACGCCGCCTTCGGCAGGCCCGGGGGAGACGACATTCCCTTCGTATACTCGAGCACCCTCGTGGTCCAGGGGCACGGGGTCGCGGAAGTGAAGCAGACCGGAGTGAACACCGAGATCGGCAAGATCGGCAGGGCGCTCCAGACGCTGGAGCCGGAAAAGACCCGGCTCCAGATGGAGACCGAGAAGCTGGTTAAAATGTTCGCGGCCTTCGGAATGGCCGTGTGCGCCACGGTCATCGTGATCTATGCGCTCACACGGGGCGACTGGCTGACCGGGGTGCTGACCGGGCTCACCCTGGCCATGGCGTTGATCCCGGAGGAGATCCCGGTCGTGCTGACCATCTTCCTGGCGCTGGGCGCCTGGCGCATGTCGAAGCACCGGGTGCTGACACGGCAGCTCAAGGCGATCCAGACGCTGGGCTCCACGACGGTGCTGTCCGTCGACAAGACGGGAACGCTGACCATGAACATGATGTCGGTCAGGAAGATCTACGCCGGCGGGCAATTTTTCGTTGTAGACGATGTGACGACAACGCTGCCAGAGCCGTTCCACGAGCTGGTTGAGTTCGCGATACTGGCCAGCCAGCATGACCCTTTCGATCCCATGGAGAAGGCCATAAAGGGCGTCGGCAGGAAACTGCTGGCCGACACGGAGCATATACACGACAACTGGGTGCTGATGCAGGAGTATGCTCTGTCGAAAAAGCTCCTCGCGCTTTCCCACGTCTGGGCTTCCCCCTCCTGGGGCGATCTCGTGATCGCGTCCAAGGGTGCGCCCGAAGCAATCTTTGATCTATGTCACCTCGACGAGCACGAGATTGCCGCGCTGAGCTCCTGCGTCCAACAGATGGCCGGAGAAGGGCTGAGGGTCCTGGGCGTCGCCCGCGCAAACTTCCGGAAGCCCGATCTGCCCGGCGACCAGCACGACTATGACTTCCGGTTCATCGGCCTGGTCGGGTTCAGCGACCCCCTGCGCCCGATGGTGGCGGGCGCGGTCCGCGAGTGCTACGAGGCAGGCCTGCGGACCGTCATGATCACGGGAGACTACCCGGTGACCGCGCAGAATATCGCCAGGCAGGCCGGCATCCGGCCCTGTGAGGCGGTCATCACCGGCCATGAGCTCGATACGATGGGCGACGACGAGCTGAATGGCCGTATCCGGAACGTGAACGTGTTCGCCCGCGTCGTCCCGGAGCAGAAGCTCCGCATCGTGAACGCCCTCAAGAAAAACGGCGAGATCGTCGTGATGACTGGCGACGGCGTGAACGATGCACCAGCGCTGCGGAGCGCCCACATCGGGATCGCTATGGGGAGCCGTGGGACTGAAGTCGCCCGGGAGGCGGCCTCGTTCGTCCTGCTGGACGATGACTTTTCCTCCATCGTCCAGGCCGTGAAAATGGGCAGGAGGATCTTCGACAACCTCAAGAAGGCGATGGCTTACATCTTCGCCGTACACGTGCCCATCGCGGGGATGTCCCTGCTTCCGGTGCTGTTCGGGTGGCCGATCATGCTCTTTCCGGCGCACATCGCCTTCCTGGAGCTCATCATCGACCCCGTCTGCTCTGTGGTGTTCGAGGCGGAACCGGAAGAGAAGGACGTCATGAAAAGGCCGCCCCGGAAAATCGACGAACCCGTATTTGACCGGAGGACCATACTGTTCAGCATCCTCCAGGGCTTCGTCGTCCTCCTGGTCGTCCTGGCGGTATACCGGATCGCGCCGATGCTCGGCGAAAGCGAGGCACAGGCCCGCGCGCTCGCCTTCACGACGCTCGTGATCGCGAACCTGGGCCTCGTCTTCACGAACCGTTCGTGGAGCCGGACGATCGTGGAAATGCTCCGGACCCCCAACCGCGCGCTCTTCGGGGTATCGGCGGCCGCGCTCCTCTTCCTGGGGCTGGCGCTCTACGTCCCGTTCCTGGCCTCAATCTTCCGGTTCGGCCAGCTCCACCCTATCGACCTGGTCATCTGCCTGATAGCCAGTGTCGTGAGCATCCTGTGGTTCGAGGCGCTGAAAATCCTTAATAGAAGGACAAGGAAAAAGGCCAGTAAGAATACAAATGTATAGTCAAAGGCCAGGGGGCTATGTTCAGACAATGCCCGGCAGCCAGTAAAATTCAGTGCTCCGATCGGGATTCGAACCCGAGTCGCCGGCTCGAAAGGCCGGCATGATTGGCCGCTACACTATCGGAGCATACGAGAATGCGAACCTAAAATATCCGTGCCTGTACATAAATGTTGTGTATGGGGACCGGTTTGTTTCCAAGGCTTTGCGACCCTGTCACGCTCGCCAAGAGCGCCAGGTACCGCCAAGGATCGCCAAGATTTTTTTAAACAATAGGCATCCTGTACCGGTTTGTTCGCAGCCTGACAAGTATGGACTGACTATAGTCAGATCATTATCATCCCGGATGCAACTCGACCCCGGTAAAAGCGTGAATCCTAACGCCGACCACCGCACGCGCGCGCGAACGCCCGCCCGACTAAGCGACAGGATCTGCTGTTATTTTTAAAATCGTCCTGGCGATCTTGGCGGTACCTGGCGTTCTTGGCGAGCATGACCGGGGCGCATAGCCTCGGCACGGCCTGCTTCTTGATAGCCTTTGTAAAAAATGAGCCTGGCGCCCCTGGCGGCTCACGGCCAGCGTCCGAACAATGGCACGCGCAGGTTCTTCGGCCCCGGCTTCACCTGTTTTCCCCGGGCCATTTTAGCGATAATGAACACGTACCCCACGTGGTGCATGCCGCCCTTGTTGTAGAACACGTCGATCTCCCGGTTCATCGAGGCGACGAACTCCGGCGTGACGAAGCCGCCGGGCCGGGATATGGTGCGCTGCATCCCCATGTAGTACCGGTCCCAGGCAGACTGGGGCAGTAGCGACAGGTGCACGATCTCGAAGCCTTGCTTTTCGAGTAGCTTGCGGTACTCGATCTCGTTCAGGTAGCTGAACACGCCTTCCTCGTAGGCATCCCTGACTGCCGAAGGTACCTTCTCGCTCAGGTATATCAAATCGATAATCGCCAGCGTCTTTCCGTCTTTCAGCAGTGTCGCGCAGTGCTCGACGCCTTCTTCCCTGCCGATGTACGTCATGGCCCCGCCCTCGGCCAGGACGAGGTCGTAGTGCCCGGTGCCGAAGTCCATCTCCCGGCCGTCCCTGACCTGGAAGTCGACCAGCCCGGTCAGCCCGAACTCTGTCGCCTTTTCGCGGGCACGCTCGACCATGTTAGGGTCGATGTCGAACCCTTCGACGTGGCAGCCGAACCGTGCCGCAAGAGCGCAGGCGGCCGCGCCGCGGCCCGAGGCGATCTCGAGCACCCGGGACTTCCGGTTCAGCCGGGCAAGCGTTCCCGAAGTGAGCGTGAATGACCTGCCTCCGGGGGCCAGGTAGTCGATGTCGTCGTCGATCATGATACCACCACTTATCTTTTATAATGCTTAAAACATTATCGTCTATTGTCAGGTAGGGCTTGGCTATGGCAAGGAAGGGGATCGGCGATTTCCCGAAGGCGGACCCGACGGAAGAGGTCACCGGCAAAGGCATAGCAGTATTGCTGTTGTTTTTCGTGCTGTACGTCGTGCTGTACGCGCTGTCCTACCCGCTCGGCCGAATCTCTGGCAATCCGCTGTTGAGCGTCCCGTTCGCAAGCCCATATACCCTGATCTGCCTTGTCCTGGCCATTGCGGGCCTGTGGCTGATCATACGCCATTTTAAAGAATTCAAGGTAAACGACTTTGCCGTATCCTTTTTGCTGTCGGCGCTGGTCTGGCTGGCCATACAGACAAAATACTGGTACAACGGCTGGACGCCGTCCATACCTTACTATGACCCCACTTTAAACGCCGTCGAGGTCTTCCTGATCACCCTGGGCGCCATCGGGCTGCTGAAGAGCAATAAGGTGCTGCGCTTCCGTCTGGCGGAAGACGATGACAGGAAGGCTGTCATGAGCCTTGTCCTCGGTGCAGTCGTCGGCCTGCCATTCGCCGCGATAAACGTGCTACTGCTTATCCTGTTCAACAACCAGCCTGTCGTAATGCAGGACGCGATAGTCTCTTCGATCCTGGCGTTGCAGCCGGGCATAATGGAAGAGCTGGTATTCCGACTGTTTTTCATGGGCATCGCCATCGTGGTGCTGCTCAGGTACCTCCCGAGAAAAACTGCGATCACCAGTGCCATCTTCATGGCCATACTATTCCATTCCGCGCTTCACGTCCAGCAGACGATCATCTCAAGTCCGCTGTCGGCGCTGGTCACAGTGGTCGTTACAAGCATCCTGTTCGGGCTGCCCATGGCTTACCTGGCCTATAAAAAAGATATCGAGACGGCCATCGGCTTCCACTGGATTATCGACGCCGTAAGGTTTACGCTCGGGATGTAAAATAATAAAAACATTTGCTTTCGGAGTCTGGATCCACCTCCGGATGGGACAGATTATGCGTCGGGCTTTACTATTAAAACAATAATGGCTCGATTGTTGTGGCAGATAGTTGTGGTATTTTGGTATCACCTCCTTTGCATTTCATTCCGGGATATTCGGTTTCGTCCTGTGTATCAATCCTCCTTACTCTCTTTTACCGGACATTTCAATGATCTGGTCTGGTCAAACACCTCCGACTGGTCTGTTCAATGTCCACACGTGCGGGCGATCGCCCGGAAAAGCAGCTTTGTAGGTAGCAAAGCCCTTCTTCCGGCATGATCGCGCCGATTAATGATGAGCCTTAACCTCGGTACGGGGGCGCGATTTTCTAATCCGCTCCCACAATCTATAATTATTGTTAATTATGGATAAATATAATGTTAAACCTTTAACGGGTCTGTAAGGAAATTCCGTAAATCTTCCGTGTTATTTATTAGCATGGCAACGGTTCGAGCGGAACTGATCGGACGGTCGCTCAAAACCGGCAGGCATGGAGGCCCCCAATCCTCCATGCCATGATGCCGCGTCTTATTCGTCATCAAGCGTCGCGAGGTCTCCCAGCGGCAGCCCGAGCTCCTGTGCTTTAAGGACACGGCGCATGATCTTGCCGCTCCTGGTCTTGGGCAGGCTCTCCCGGAAATCGATCTCCTTGGGGAACGCGTGGGCCGCCAGCTTGGTCTTGACAAACTCGGAGATCTCCCGCTTCAGCTCCTCGGTACCATCGAAGCCCGGCTTCAGCGCGATGAAGGCCTTGATGATGTTGCCGTACAGCGGATCCGGCTTGCCGATGACGCCAGCCTCGGCCACTGCAGGGTGTTCGAGCAGTGCGCTCTCCACCTCGAAAGGCCCGACACGCTCGCCGGACGACTTGATGACATCGTCGACGCGGCCCATGAACCAGAAGTACCCGTCCGTATCCATGTACGCGCTGTCGCCGGTGACGTACCAGCCGGGGATGCGGAAGTACTCCCTGTACTTCTCCGGGTTGTTCCATATCCCCCGCATCATGGACGGCCAGCCTGGCTTGATCACCAGGTTGCCCGGCACCCCCGGCGGCAGCAGATTGCCCTTGTCGTCGACGACGGCGGCCTGGATGCCCGGGAACGGCTTGCCCATGGCGCCAACCTTGAGGGGCAGACTGTAGAAGTTGGCGATCACGTTGCAGCCCGGTCTCGGTCATCCAGTAATTCTCATGGATGGGGAGGTCGTAGACCTTCATGCCCCACCGTATGACCTCGGGGTTCAGCGGCTCGCCGACGCTGGTGATGTAGCGCAGGCTCTTGAGGCTGTAGCGGTTTACCACGTCGTCGCCCGCTTTCATGAGCATGCGCAGCGCCGTGGGCGCCGTGTACCAGACCGTGACCTTGTACTTGTCGATGATCGAGTACCAGGCGTCGGCGCTGAACCGCCCTGCGTAGACCACCTGCGACGCCCCGTTGAGCCAGGGCCCGAAGATGCCGTAGGACGTCCCGGTCACCCAGCCCGGGTCGGCGGTGCACCAGTAGACGTCGTCGTCCCGCAGGTCCTGCACCCATTTCGTGGTGATATAGTGTCCGATCATGGCGTTGTGCACGTGGATGACGCCTTTGCTCTTCCCGGTCGTGCCTGAGGTGTAGTGCATGATGACCGGGTCCTCGAGGTGGCACCACTCCATCTCGAACTCTTCCGGCGCGTACATCATCTCCGCGTCGTAGCTAAGCTCGCCTTCGCCGAACTTGTAGCTCTCGGGCGCCTGGCAGACGATGATCGTCTTCAGTGTCGGGACCTCGTGCCTGATCGAGTCGATGCCCAGCCGCTTCATGTCCGGGGTGGTGACGACCATCTCGGCGCCGCAGTCGTTCATGCGGTCGCGGACGGCCTCCGCGCGGAACCCGCCGAACAGCGGGGCAAAGATCCCGCCGATCTTGGCGATGGCCACCGCACTGATATACAGTTCCGGGATTCTCGGGAGGTACACGAAGACGCGGTCTCCCTTCTTAGCCCCGGCTTTGCGAAGCACGTTGGCGAACTTGTCCGACAGCAGCTTGAGCTCAGAGAAAGTGTACTTCGAGTGCTCCTTGTTGGGGCCCTCCCAGTACAGCGCGACCTTGTTCTTGCGCCATGATGCCGCATGCCGGTCGATGGCCTCGTGGGCGATGTTTACCCTGCCGGTATAGTGCCAGTCGAATTCCTTCTTGACGTCATCCCAGACCGAGCCGTTGTTATTGTTGGCCTTGTGGTAATCGCAGTTGCAGATGCCGAACTTCTCCACGATCTCGATGTTGTTCTCGTTCCGAAGTTGCCAGCTTTTTCCGCTTGTGCCTCTGCTTGTCGATGGTATCCTGAAATTTTCCGTGGCGCTCATTTTGTGCCCCTCATGAATTGCTATTAATCCCTAATTAACAATCATTACAAATAAAGATTTCCATTGTTAATGATTAATCACAACTAATATTCACGAACACGATAATAAACTGATGTGCCGGCTTAAGCGCCTGAAGTCGTCTTTTCAAGCGCTAAATACGCATTCGCCGCCTCTGTCATACCCCAAATTATATAACTGAAAATGGCGTTTTTATAGAGCATCAAGGTGAAAGGATGCAATTACTACTCATCCATTCTGACTTCATAGAGTACGAGGTCAAGAAGAGCACACCCGTCGCCGAGCCCATCGAGGACGTCCTCAAGTCCGGGCGGATGGAAGATGCGCTCACCGCTTTCATTGCCGTGGAGAAGCCGGACGAGACCAATCCCGGAGAAGTGATCGGCAAAGGCATGGAAGCTATCGTCAACGTCGCCGGGCAGGTGAAGGCGAACAGGATCATGCTATATCCTTACGCCCACCTCAGCGCTCAACTGTCGTCGCCGAAGACCGCGGTCGAAGTCCTCAAAGGACTGGAGAGCGGCCTGAAGGAAAAAGGCTACGAAGTAAAGCGGTCGCCCTTCGGATGGTACAAGCAGTTCACGATCAAGTGCAAGGGACACCCGCTGTCCGAGCTGTCTCGCTCGATCCGCCCTGCAGGTTGCGAGGCGCAGACTGTCGCGATTACCCCGGCCGAAAAGCCGGAGGTCGTCTCCGAGGCGGTCAAGAACGAGGAGAAGCTGAAGAGCTACTTCTACGTGCTCGACACTGACGGCCAGATGAAGGACCCGAAGACGTTCGACTACAAAGGCCACGATAAGCTGAAGGCGTTCGTGGACTACGAGATGGCCAAGAAGCGTGCCGTCGACCGCGTCCCGCCCCACGTGGAGCTGATGAAGCGTCTGGAGCTGGCCGACTACGAGCCTGGCAGCGACCCGGGCAACATGCGCTGGTACCCGAAAGGCCGTATGATGAAGGCGCTCCTCGAGAACTACGTGCTCATGGAAGCGGCGAAGAAGGGCGCCATGGAAGTCGAGACGCCCATCATGTACGACATGGAGCACCCGACGCTCAAGAAGTACCTGGACCGGTTCCCGGCCCGGCAGTACACAGTGATCGCGGACAAGAAGAACCTGTTCCTGCGGTTTGCCGCCTGCTTCGGCCAGTTCCTGATGAGCCACGACATGACCATCTCGTACCGGAATTTGCCGCTGAAGATGATCGAGGTCACCCGCTACTCGTTCCGTAAGGAGCAGCGTGGCGAGCTCGTCGGCCTGCGGAGGCTGCGGGCATTCACCATGCCGGACATGCACACCCTCTGTACGGACATGGAGGGTGCGACCCGGGAGTTCCGGGACCAGTACGACATGAGCATCGAGACACTGGCGACCGTGGGCATCGATCTCTCCGACTACGAGGTGGCCATCCGCTTCACGAAGGAGTTCTACGACAGCAACAAGCCTTTCATCGAGAGCCTTGTCAAGCGGGCCGGCAAGCCCGTGGTCATCGAGATGTGGGACCAGCGGTTCTTCTATTTCGTGCTGAAGTTCGAGTTCAACTTCATCGACTCGCTGAACAAGGCGAGCGCACTCTCCACGGTGCAGATCGACGTGGAGAACGCCGAGCGGTATGACATCACCTACGTCGACCAGAGTGGCAACAAGCAGCGGCCCATTATCCTCCACTGCTCGCCGTCCGGCGCCATCGAGCGCTGCGTCTACGGCCAGCTGGAGAAGCAGTCCATGCTGGCGGAAAAAGGCCAGGTGCCCATGCTGCCCGTCTGGCTGTCCCCGACACAGGTCCGCATCGTCACCGTCGGCGATAAGCATGTGCCTTTCGCAGAGAAGCTGGCCGACGACTTATGCGGCATCCGTGCAGACATCGACGATCGCGAGGAGACTGTGGGCAAGAAGATCCGCGACGCGGCAAAGGAATGGATTCCCTATGTGGTCACCATCGGCGACACCGAGGTAAACAGCGACAAGCTGCCCGTCGTCGTGCGATCCGAGTCCGAGCCGGGCAAGCCCAAGAAGGTCGAGATGACGCGGGAAGAATTGATCGCACGTCTCCAGCGCGAGACCGCATGCCTGCCCAACAGGCCGCTGCCCGTCGTCAGGAACCTGTCGAAGCGTCCCAAGTTCGTCGGCAGCCTGTAAAACAGCGCGGTACAGGGGCGTATGTCCATGTATCGGCGTCCTTTTTTTCATTTATATCTTTTTCAGGCTCGACAAGCGATACAAGGTAAAATTATTGAAAATAGCGATTAACAGCTATTTAATTTGGCAAGTTTTATAAATATAATTGATTAATCTACATTTGGGACCTCCCGTGGAGCTGGCCATCGCGCAAGCGGGCTGGCACTACCAATTATCAATAGACCTGTGTGGCATGTAGGATCGGGTTTGAGGAAGGATGGAACAGCACCAGGGCCGGATCACAAATCCGGCCCGGCAGTCACCTGAAGGTTCCCGGTGTGGCAGGTGAAAGACGGGGTTACGAGCTAAGGGTGCTATATACTCGGGGCACAGCCAGGGTGGGTGTAATCAGGCTGAGCTCCGGACGACGGCACTCTCTCCTTTTCATTCCAATCATCACGGCAATGGCCGTTTATCATTCCCGGGCCCGGGGCACGATTATCATCCCGGGCCGCCAACATTTCTCTGTGACTCTCATGGTAGACAAGCCGAGTATTCTCATAATCTATACTTCCATGTCCGGCAACACCGAGGCTCTGGCACGGGCCATTGCGGACGGCGCAAAGCACGGGCAGAATGTCGAAGTAGAGATCAAACGTGCCAGTGAAGTGGGGCCGCAGGATATCGAGCGCGCCTCGGCGCTGGCATTCGGGTCGCCGACGTACTTCAGCTACATGAGCGGCGAGCTGAAGTCATTGTTCGACGGTGCCCTGCCGTTCAAAGGACACTTCGAGGGCAAGCCTGTCATCGCCTTCGGCACGGGCAACGGCGGACAGCTCAAGTGCATCGAGAGCATCGAGAACATCCTGTCTTACTTCGGGACGCAATTCGTGCAGAAGTCCGATATCCTCTCCGCAGGGCTGGCCGTCCAGGGCGCGCCGGACGAAGGGGCTAAAAAGCTGGCGGCGCAGGCAGGTAAAAGTCTCTCCGAGGCAGGCATCCGGCATGTCTGCGAGAAGGCGAAGCAGGAGAAGGGGCTCATTATCGGAGAACACACCGCACACAGGGACGAAAAAGCGCTCCGGGGGCCATAAATACTATATTGTGTCGCTGTCTTCATGCCGGTCATACGCACGCGCGCGACCGACACGGAGGGGTCCCTTATTAACGACACGGAGGGGTCCCTTATTAACGACCTGAGTGGGTCCCTTGTATGCCGGACGATCACTTTATTTCCTTAGATCGGCAAATGTCAGCGTGTATCTTTCAGCCATTATCTTCGCGAGCTCTGACCGGTGGCACTCTGCGGGGTCGGCTTCATAGCACATCAGCGCCGTCCTGCACCTGGCGATGACATCGTGCAGCTCGTCCATCTCTTTCGTCTTTGCCTGTATGTAGAGGCGGTAATATGTCATAGCCTCTGCGTGGCTATGATCGCTTTTCCTGTTCTCCTGCGGGTTGCCCAGCGACGGCATAGAGATGTACTTAATGTGATATCCCTGTGCTGCCCCGAGTCCTTCAAGCCTGTCCTCGAGGACGCTTTTCCTGTAGTCATGCACCCGGGACCATGGCGCATCTCTAACGTCTGCGAGACAGTGTACACCGGCTCCCTTCAGGATCGCAAAAAGGTCCTCCACGCTAAGCTTCTCGTAGCCGACAGTGTAAAAATCGACGTCTGTCGGGCCCAGCCGTGCCTGTGTCGTGTGCTTTTCCGCCACATTCCTCATTATGTCGCGAACCTATGAATGGCTGACGGTCACGACGCCCACAGTATTTAATATGACGGGGCCAGATTCTATGGGGTATCTATGAGGGCGCTGCAAAGACGGCAGGCACTGTAGGCCGTTTCTTCATGAGGCGCTGAACATCGGGCAGATCATGTTTCTCATGCCCGTTTACCCGGTCACTTTGCTGCCGGCCGCCAGCTTCCCTCTATCAGATACTTTTAAATACTGAACCTCCTTATTTCCAAAATCGAACGGAGCAAAATATGGTGGATGCGAACGCGTTTATCGAAGAGGCGACGGAGACCGTTAAGGGCCAGGTAAAGGGCGGCAAGGCGCTCATCGCGCTGTCCGGAGGCGTGGACAGCTCAGTCTGCGCCATCATAGCTCACCGGGCGATCGGCGACCGTCTCGTGCCCGTCTATGTGGACACGGGCCTCATGCGCAAGGGCGAGACTGACCGGATCAGGGAGATCTTCAGCTTCATGAAGCCCCGCATCGTGGATGCGAGCGACCAGTTCTTCGCGGCGCTGAAGGGCATCACAGACCCCGAGCTGAAGCGTAAGGCCGTCGGCGAGACGTTCATCCGCGTGTTCGAGCAGGTCGCGAAAACACTGGACGTAGACTACCTGATACAGGGCACCATCTACCCCGACCGCATCGAGTCCGAGGGAGGCATCAAGTCTCACCACAACGTGGGCGGGCTGCCGTCGGTCGTAGACTTCAAGGGCATCCTCGAGCCGATAGCGGACCTGTACAAGGACGAGGTCCGGGACGTGGCACGAGCGCTGGACCTTCCCTCCGAGATATCGGAGCGCATGCCGTTCCCCGGTCCGGGCTTATCCGTACGGGTCATCGGCGAGGTCACCAGAGATAAGGTGGCTATCGTGCGCGAGGCTAACGCTATCGTAGAGCAGGAACTGGTCCAGCAGTACCACCCCTGGCAGTGCCTGGCAGCGCTGCTGGAGAAGGGCACGGGTGTCAAAGGCGACAACCGCTGCCACGGCTGGATCATAGCAGTCCGGGCTGTAGAGTCCCGGGACGCCATGACTGCCAACCACATGGAGCTGCCCTGGGAGACGCTCAACAAAATCTCGTCCCGCATCACGTCCGAGATACCGTCGGTCGCGCGAGTGGTATACGACATCACGCCCAAGCCCCCGGCAACTATAGAATTCGAGTAAGCAGGCGATTGATTCATTATCATCAAAGTTAAAGTGAGAAACAATGGAGGGTAACACTTTTGGCAGGGCCCCCGGGGAGGGGGCCGTCGCGAAGGACGCTAAGTACGTCTTTCAGACCTACGGGCGCCAGCCACATCGTCATCGCACGGGGCAAGGGCGCGCTGGTGTGGGACACGGACGGCAAGGAGTACGTGGACTGCGTCGCAGGCATAGCGGTGAATAACGTGGGCCACTGCCACCCGAAGGTCGTCGCGGCCATCCAGGAGCAGGCAACCCGGCTCATTCACACGTCCAACCTGTACTACAACGAGCTGCAGCCGGAACTGGCCGAGAAGCTCGCACAGCTGTCAGGCATGGACCGGGTGTTCTTCTGCAACTCGGGCACCGAGGCCATCGAGGCCGCGCTGAAGCTGGCCCGTAAGAATACGGAGAACAAGGGCTTCATCGCCACAGAGCACTGCTTCCACGGCCGGACTATGGGCGCGTTGAGTATCACCCACAAGGAAAAGTACCGCAAGCCCTTTGAGCCTCTGGTGCCGGGCGCCAGCTTTGTCCCGTACGGTGACGCCGAGGCCATCCGGAACGAGATCGACTCCGACACAGCGGCAGTCATCATCGAGCCGGTGCAGGGCGAAGGCGGCGTCAACATCCCCCAGAAGGATTACCTGAAAGAGGTCAAGAAGATCTGCGACCGGGCAGACATCGTCCTCATCTTCGACGAGGTGCAGACTGGCATGGGCCGCACCGGCAAATGGTTCGGCAAGGACCACTTCGGCGTCCAGCCGGACGTCATGTGCGTGGCCAAAGGCATCGCCGGCGGTTTCCCCATGGGCGTCATGATGGCGACGGAGAACGTGGCCAGGTCCTTTACCAAAGGCGACCATGCCTCTACGTTCGGCGGCAGCCCGCTGGCCTGCGCGGCCGCGCTGGGCACCATCAAAGCCATGGAAGAGGAGAAGCTGGTCGAGCGGTCCCGGGACATGGGCAACTACATGAAGAGCGAGCTGGCAAAGAGATGCAAGCAGGACTTCGTGGACCACGTCCGCGGCCTGGGCATGATGATCGGCGTCCAGATGAAACGGGAAGGCAACTCGCTGGTCGACCAGGCACGGGAGAAAGGCATACTCATCAACGTGGCGTCCGACACCGTCATCCGTCTGGTGCCGCCCTTCGTGATCACGAAGGACGAGATCAACCGCACCGTCGACGTCGTCAGCCAGCTGAAGCTGTAAAAACGCCTCTTCTTTTTTATTTTATTCTTTGCGCCCTCCGTGCCCTCTGTGACCGATGCTTCCTCAGTACTCACTTTAACGGTAGTAACTTTTTTTAGCAGGTGTCAGGGGAACTTTTTGGTAAAAAGTTCCCCGTGCGCCCCTCAAAAACTATCCTGATTTGTGCCTTCGGCACGGGCGCCCGGTGTCGCGAGTCAGGGGGGCTTTTTTGGAACAAAGCCCCCCGACAGCCCCGCAAAAACCAGCACATCCAAAACGTTTTAAGATATTAGTCATATTACCTCCATAGCACGATCGTTATCATTTCAGGATGGAGCCCTATGCTTAGTATTGAACATTTAAGCGTCGAGGTAGACGAGAAGCGTATCCTTAACGATGTGAACATGAAAATCAACGAGGGCGAGACCCATGCCCTGTTCGGCCCCAACGGGTCGGGCAAGAGCTCGCTTCTGTTCACGATCGCCGGGGTGCCCCGTTACAAAGTCACCGCTGGCAAGATCTACTACAAGAATAAGGACATCACCGATGCACCGATGGACGAGCGGTCGAAGCTCGGGATCGGCATCCTGTTCCAGCACCCGCCCGTCATCAGGGGCGTGAAGCTCAGGGACATGGTCCGTATCAGCCTCGAGTCGCGCGGCCGCAAGGTCACCGACGCGGAGATCGACGACCTGGCCAAAAAGCTGAACCTCGATACCTTCCTGGACCGGGACGTGAACCTCGGCTTCTCCGGCGGCGAGATCAAGCGCTCTGAGCTGCTCCAGCTTTTGGGCCAGCGCCCGGACTTCGTCATGCTGGACGAGCCGGACAGCGGCGTCGACCTTGTTAACATCGGACTTGTGGGGCGTACCATCAACGAGCTGCTCGAGAAGGAGAAGAAGACCATCGAGCGGACCAAGTCAGGTCTCATTATCACTCATTTCGGCAACATCCTGGACTTTGTCAAGGCTGACAAGGCTTACGTCATGATGAAGGGCCATGTGCTCTGCCAGGGCAACTCGGTAGAGCTGCTGGACGACATCAGGAAGAACGGCTACGGAGAGTGCATGGCATGCGCGAAGAAATAACGAAGAGAGCACAGGCGGCAAAAGACAAGAAAGCCCTGTATGGCCCGGATATCGACCTGCAGAAGTTCCAGCAGCAGACCCCTCCCCGGGAGCATATCACATCGCTCTCGGCCCTGTCGAAGGGGGTGCAGGAACGTGCGCTTCATGCGGGCGTGGACGCCTCGATGAAGGAGCGTTCCGGCTCGTTCTTCATGCATGACCAGTCCGTGATCCACACGGCTACTGCACAGGAAGGGCTGGAGATCATGGACATCAACGACGCGCTGGAGAAGTACGACTGGCTGAAGGACTACTATTTCAAGCTCGTGCAGCCTGACGCCGACAAGTACACCGCATACAGCGCGACACACCCGTCCGCAGGCTATTTCCTCCGGGCGCTGCCCGGGGCGAAGATCACCTTCCCGCTGCAGGCGTGCCTGTACATGGGCCGGGAGAACATGATCCAGAACGTCCACAACATCATTATTGCCGAAGAGGGTAGCGAGTTCCACATCATCTCGGGCTGTACGTCCGATACGCATGTGACGAGCGGCCTGCACGTGGGCATCTCGGAGTTCTACGTCAAGGACAACGCTAAGCTGACCTTCACCATGGTGCACAACTGGGCGGAGGACGTCCACGTGCGGCCGAGATCAGCTACCGTCATGGGCAAGAACGCTGTGTTCATGAGTAACTACGTGTGCATGACGCCGGTGAAGGACATCCAGATGTACCCCGGCACCGTCATGGAGGGCGAGAACAGTATCGCCCGTTACAATACGATCGTCTATGCCTCGAAGGGCACGCATTTCGACCTCGGCTCCAAGGCCATCTTAAAGGCAAAAGGCTGCAAGGCAGAGCTTATCGCACGGACCATCACGAAGGGCGGATACATCGCATCACGCGGCCTCATCCAGGGCGACACCGCAGGCATCAAGGCACACCTCGAGTGCCGCGGCCTCATTCTCGGTGAAGGCGGTATCATCTATGCCGTGCCGGAGCTGCTGGGCAGCATCCCGGGCGTCGACCTGAGCCACGAAGCGGCCGTAGGCAAGATCGCCGAAGAGGAAATCCAGTACCTGATGGCCAGAGGCGTGGACGCTGATACGGCTACAGCCTTAATCGTCCGGGGCTTCCTGGACGTGGACGTCAAAGGGCTGCCGCCACAGCTCCAGGCCGAGATGAAGAAGACCATTGCGCTGGGCGAGAAAGCTATGATGTAACAGGACAGGTTAATCCTGTCCACCCGATTTTCTTTTTGACTCTTCCTGTTTTCCTTTTCTTTGTTTTAGTCGTTGTCGAAGCTTTTTATAGGCTGAAAAGACACCTGATACGAAGGCCACAATGTACACCAAGTTCTTGATAAAAGCAGATACCGTGCCGTTTCTTTAAACGTACTTTATGTACTTCGTGGCCTTTGTGGCCTTCGTATCAGGTGCCTTCGGAGCATATACAACACTATTACATTCTGGTGATAAAAGCAGAAAAATGTAAAGCCCGTCTTACCAGTAGACTGTGTAGTCCTTCACGATGCCCTGCGGGAAGTATAAGGGCCCGAGCCTGCTCTTGCGCAGGTTCAAATCGATCGCCTGGACGTTAAGCTCGTCGTTCTTCAGTCTCATTTCATAGGTCGGGCCGCCGTTGGCCTGGATCTGGGCGTCGAGGGCATAGCGATCAACGAAATATTTCCGCTGATCATAGATCAGGTTCAGGTGCTCTTTCTTGTAGCTCTCGTAGAATAGGTAGCTGGTATTGATGGCCCAGTCGATGTCGATTCCGTTGAGCTCCTTGCCTTTCTCGATATAAGAGATGCGCACCTCGGGATTCTCGCCTGCAAAGTCTGCCTGGGAGGAAGAGTCCACATAGATCAGTCCCCGGTCTGTCGTGTTGAAGACGTCGATGCCGTGGCCCACATCAGTCGAGGGTATCGGCGGGCTGAAGCTGCCATCCCCGTTGTCGTATACCGAATAGTCGATGGCTGTGTCATAGAAATCTATGGCGACGAAGCCACACCTGATGCCGCTGGCTTCGGCATTATCATGAAGCGTCCGGGAGAAGTCGGCGCAGGTAAAGTTCGGGTAGCTATACCTGTTCGTGATCGTCTTATCAGCCTTCAGGAAATTCATCAGCTGGTCGTAGGTCAGGTCCGTAGCGTTCTTGTAATTGACCAGCACGACCGTAGCTCCGGTAGCGTTGCTTATCGGTATCGAGACAGAATAGGTGGGGGTGTGCGAGTCCACATAGCCCAATAAAAGAATGAACGCCAGTATAGTGGCTGCGATGACGGCCACTAACGAAAGCAGCTTGATAGCGAAAGCCCCTTTGTTCACCATGACTCTCAGCCTGGAAGGGCTGCCCCGGGTATCATCCTTTTCGCTGACGGCTGATACGCCTGGCATAACCATGGTGCCCGATTCCTTCTGCCTGCGGTATTCGGCCAGGCCCTGGCACACGTGCTTATCCGGCGCTTTATGCGCCTCGCAGAAGGCCTTTCCGCAGAACTTGCATTTGTATAGCAGGAGCTCTTTGCCGCAGACCTCACAGCCTTCGTACTTCTTCGCTGGCATGACAAATACCTAGAGAATTATTGTCCGTTTGTATAAAAAAGCATTGGTTAGTCAGCAAAAATTTGATGACATAGAAATGAAATAATAAAAAAATTTGACGTTTTTCGTTATTGTGGCTAACCGATCATGATGCCTTCGACCCTGACGCGGACGCCCTCGGGGACCCGGTTCATATAGATCACCGTGCCGCTGTGCCGCCACTGGAGCATGCACCGCCGGGGCAGGTACCAGTATCTCATGCCGATCTTCAGCTCGACAGCCGTGTCCTTCACGATGCCCTCGTAGGCCTGGGCCGAGTAGTAGCCGAGGTCCTTGATCGGCTTGCCCCGGTTCATCAGCGGGCCGGTGACGCACCAGACGATGACACCCGTCCGGTGATCGACGTCCATGACCATGCCGCTGTGGGCGACCGGGCAGCCGCAGGACATCCCGAGCGGCCTTCCGATGAGGATGTCGCCCTTCTGTATGTTCATCTCCCGTGTCAGCATGGGGTTGTGAGGAATGATGGTCTCTCTCGGGCCTATGTCCTCCGGGTTCTTGTCGAGGATGAACTGGACGTCACGGCCCAGCGAGTCCTTCCCGATGCTGGCTGCCGCATTGTTCGTAATCTGCTCTGCCACGGATGCCGGGGCATCTGTCACCTGTGCCCGCTGCCTCGCCGTCTGCACGCACCTCTTCCTCTCCTCGGGCTTCGCCCTGATAATTTCCGCGAACTGCTCGCAGGTCTTCACGCCACACATGCCGCAGTCCAGGCCCGGTAATGCTTCGATATTAGTATTCATGACATTTCACCTTGATCTATTCCCCTCTGTAAAACATCTCGCCGTCCAGCGGACGGAGCACGCCGAAGTGCTGCTTCCAGCCGATCTCTTTCTTGCCCACGCAAATGGTGCATGTACCCACGGGCGGGTTGCCACGGAGGAACAGCGGCGGGGCAAGGACTGGCGACTCTTTGATCTTCTTCACCAGACGGTCGACGCCGATCCCGTACAACGCATTGGTCTCCACGATGCTCATGCCCGGCGCCGTCTCGAGGATGCGGGCCCGGAACACCTCGCGCTCCGCCTGAGAGATGAGGTCGATCTTGGTGACCACTGCCACGTCGGCCAGCGACAGCATCGGGCCGATCTTCCTGGGCAGGTTCATGCCGCTGGTCGCCTCGAGGACGACGACGCCGAGCGCGCCGTCGATATAGGGCGAACACCGGAAGCAGAGGCCTGCGGTTTCCACGATCAGGAAATCAGCCTGCTCCTTTTCGGCCCACTCCACCGCGTCGCCGAGCACCATGACGTTGCAGTGGTCCGGGCACAGCTCGCCCGAGTAGACCTTTTTCACCGGTATGTCGAACTCGCGGCTGAAGACCTCGTCCTCGTCTGCGTACAGGACATCCACCTTCAGGTAGGCCATCCTGTAGCCTTCCGCCTTGAGTTTCCGGACTACATGTTTGAGCACCGTAGTCTTGCCGCAGGTCGGCGGTCCCGCACAGATCACTGCCCTCATGTTGACCTCCTGTGGATCACATGAGGCGTCATGCCTGCTCCAGCACGGCCATCGATCGCAGCCTGTCCATGTCCCGCGGGCCCAGTCTGCCCCCGGTCCGCAGTATGTTCCGGAAGTCAAGCAGCAGGTCGTCGATTTTGCCGATCTCCCCGGCCATGCGTCTCTCGCTGCTGTCCGTATGGATGATCTGCCGCATCGCGCCCTGGCCCATGACAATACGGTAGTCGGACAGCAGGGCGATTCGCGGGTCGTGGGTGACGAAGATGAAGATTTTCCTGTACTCCCGGAGCAGCTCGAGTGCCCGGGTCCGGTGGATGCCTGCGTTCTCGATCTCGTCCAGCAGGATGATGGGTGCGTTACCGATAACAACAGCGTCTGCGATCAGCAGCGATCGTGTCTGGCCGCCGGAGAGCCCGGTCATCTTGCAGTTCAGGTCGATCGGCTCGCCGGTGAGCTGGTTGGCGAAGTCCAGTGTCTCCTGTACCAGCGCCACCGGGTCTCCGCTTTTGCGGATGGTGGCATGGGTACAGAGAAACTCCCGGACGGGGAGGTCGGAGAGAAAATTAGTATGCTGGGAGATGAGCGCGATGGGGTTCTTCGACGGGTCGCATTCGGCATCGCCGGAGCGCGGGGCGCCGTCCATGAGCACACGGCGTCCTGAGGGCGTGTCACCGTCGGCGAACAGCTCGATGTCGTTGATCAGGGTGGTCTTGCCACACCCGGTCGGCCCTACGATGCTCACGACATCGCCCATCTCGAACGTCACCTGTTCCAGGGGCTCCGGCTGGCCGTCCTTGCCGAGGCCGCCGATGACGGTAATATTGTTAATGTCCATATCCAGGCTCATCTCCTTTGCATTTCTCTTCTAAAAGGACGTCTATTCACAAACAAAATAAATCTTCCCATTGAATGTACAAAATATGAACATTTTGTCACAAAAAGGATAATAAATAGTACAAAAGGGTAAAACAAGACGAAAGAGGCACAATGGCTCCCTGATCGCATCAAAGAAAAAGGGTTATCCGCCGGAAACCGGCGGGAAGAGCGCTATCTCGTCGCCTTCCTTTACTTTGACGGAGGCGATCTGGTCGCCTTTGACGGCCTGTCCGTTCAGAAGGACGTTTACGTACTGCTTCAGCTTGCCGTCCTGGTACAGCATGGGCTCCATGGCCGGGTAACGGACAAGTAACGCTTTGATGGCATCGCTAATCGTATTGCCGCTGACGGCGACCTCGATGTCTTTCTGCTTTGCAGCTTCCCTGAAGTTGGCGAAGAGCCTGAACCTGATCTTCATCACTTTTTCACTCCGGCCTTTATCCATGTTCTTTCATTGTCTTTATACTCTCTGATAGCGGCATATCGTAATGCGGCGGCTCCGGGTGGACGGCGTCGATCAGTCGGCGGTCGAAGATTTCCGCTTCGGTCAGCGTGCGCGACGTGTAGCCGAGCCTGTGCAGTACGGCCGCAAAACGCATGGTGGAAGCGATGTACTCCGGCGAGAGCGCCGCGCAGTACCGGGGAGATATCCGGTAGCACTCCAGCACATACTCCTCGTCCACGATGCCGGTGACCTGCGCCACTATCTTTGCCGCAGCCCGGGGCTCGTCCCGGATGAAGGCGCTGGCACGCTCGTGCGCCAGCAGGAACGAGCGGGCAATATCGCTTTTCAACAAGTCAGTCGTCGCCACGATACCATAGCTTGGGTTGTGCGGCCAGAGCCTGTGTGGCGGTATCACGATTTTACCGCCGGCGAACCTGCGCACGCCCACGGCCAGGGCCGGGGTGCCGACGGCCGCCTCGATCTCGCCGTCGTGCAGCGCTGCCAGCGCGAAGTCCGCCCAGGCGAAGTTATAGACGTCGATATCCAGGCCATATCGGCGAGCAGGTCTCGGATGATGATATCGTGTATGGAGCCCTTCGGCGGGCAGCCGACGATCTTCCCCGCAAATTGCTCCAGCGCGGCCTTCTCGTCGCCGATCTCGTCGATCGAGAGGTACTTCCCCTGCGCTACGAGCACTGTGCCCTCGACGTGGCCGCCTGCAATGCATTTTACGGGCATGCCCCGGTCGATGCCGATCATGGCGGGCGGCAGGCCGATGTAGGCCAGGTCGATCTCCCCGGCGCCCATGGCCTTCATGATGTCCGGCCCGGACGGGAACAGCTTCCAGGACGCGTCGATGCCGGACTCCGCCAGCCATCCGGTGCCCATCAGGACGAACGCAGTGTGATAAAAAGTCGAAAGATGGCCGATGCGGAGCTGCCCGGCCATCTATTTCTTCTCGCCGGACCCTTGCGGTCCGCCAGCTTCTTCCGGTAGTCTTCGATCGCGGCTTTGAGCGCGTCCGCGGCGAGGTTGGAGCAGTGCATCTTCTGTGGCGGCAGGCCTTCCAGCTCGCTGGCGACGTCGTTGCGGGTGATCTTGAGCGCCTCCTCGATCGTCTTGCCCCTGGCCATCTGCGTGATCATGCTGCTGGTCGCGATGGCCGCGCCGCAGCCGAATGTCTTGAACTTGACATCCTCCAGCTTATCGTCCTTGACCTTGATGTAGATGGTCATCAGGTCGCCGCACACCGGGTTGCCCACGGTGCCGACGCCGTCGGCGTCCGGGATTTCCCCCACGTTCTGGGGGTTGGAAAAGTTCTGCATCACTTTAGGGGAATACATTATGCTGGCCTCCTGTATAACGGCGACATCTCCCGGAGCCTCGCCACGATGCCCGGAAGGGTCTCTATCACATAATCGACGTCTTCCTCGGTGCTGTACTTGCTGTTTGTCATGCGCAGCGAGCCGTGTGCTTCCTCGGCCGGCAGGCCGCAGGAGAGCAGCACATGCGACGGCTCCAGCTTCTTCGAGGAGCATGCCGATCCGGTAGACACTTCGATGCCTGCCATGTCGAGCAACAGCACCATGGACTCACCTTCGATGAAGCTGTAGCTGACGTTCACGTTGTTGGGCGACCGCTTTGCGCCTCTCGGCCCGTTCAGCCGGCTGTGCTCGATCTTCAGTAAGCCGTCCATGAGCTTATCCTTAGCCGCGTCATATGCGCCACATTGCGGTCGAAGTCACGGGTCATGACCTCACAGGCCTTGCCAATGCCGACGATGCCCGGCGCGTTCTCGGTGCCGCTGCGGATGCCCCGCTCGTGGCCGCCGCCGTGGACCAGCGACCGCACTGGTGTGCCTTTGCGTACGTAGAGCACGCCCACGCCCTTGGGGCCGTGTATCTTATGGCCCGAAATGGAGAGCATGTCGACGCCCAGGTCGTTGACGTCCACTTTGACTTTGCCCATGGCCTGCACGGCATCGGTGTGGAGCTTGACGCCTTTCTCCTTCGCTATCTTGCCTATCTCGGCGATCGGCTGGATGGAGCCGATCTCGTTGTTCACCTGCATGACGGTGATGAGGGTGGTCTCGTTGTGATGGCAGCCTCGAGCTCATCCACCTTTACGATACCTTCGGGGTCACCGGCACGATAGGTGACCTTGAAGCCTTCCTTTTCGAGGTGGCGACAGGTCTCGAGCACGGCCGGGTGCTCGATGGCCGAGGTGATGATGTGGTTGCCCTTTTTCTTGTTTGCCAGGGCGCTGCCGATGATGGCGATATTGTCGGCTTCCGTGCCGCCCGAGGTGAAAATGATCTCCGCGGGGTTGCGCCTATGGCAGTTGCCACCTGCTGTCGTGCGGCTTCGATCGCCTCATGGGATTTCCGGCCCAGCGTGTAGAGGCTGGACGGGTTGCCGTATTTCTCGGTGAAAAAAGGAAGCATCGCGTTGACCACTTCATCGTCGACTTTTGTGGTGGCGCTGTTGTCTAAATATACCCTCTTCATGTAATCATCCGCTTAAGTCTGTTTCTAATCTATGTGCTCATTTTTATTTATACCCTCTCCGGTTCGTGTACCGGGGCGGCTTTTACCCTTTCCGTGTGGCTTGGACTTTCCGCCTCGATGTCCTGCATGTCCCGCAGCTCGATCGGGTTCTCGCAGTACGGGCAGTGGAAGTCGCAGGCCTGACCCTCGTAGGGGCAGATGACCATGGACCTCTCCGCCAGCGGGTGTCCTTTGCTCTTGATATCGTACTCCTTATACCAGCCGAACGGGGCCCGCTTGACCTCGATGCCTGCCTCTTTCAGCCCGGCTTCGAGGCTTTTCAGGACCTCAAGCGCCACTGCCGGCGAGCTTAGCGTCGACGTCAGGTGTGCGAAAGGGAAGATTATGACCCTCGTCGCCTTCAGCTTCGCCAGCCACTCGAGGACGTCATTCCTTGCCGATCCGAGCAACCAGCCCGGGTCGACTTCGTCCAGCTTCTCCACGGAGGATAGCAGGACGACACAGTCGTCCATCGAGTCCTCCTTCGCCTCGATCTCCTCGGCGAACCTGGTCTTGCGATTCGCCTTGTAGCTCATGCGATCTGCATGTATTGCCAGGATTCTCATGTCATCATCTCCTGAAGTAAATTAACAATTGTTAAGTCAGATAGTTTGCCAACATGATAAAGTTTTTGGGAACTATAAGTTACATTGTTTAATTGCAGCCATTTGTGCATGCGGGTAGTATATGGTATTTCAGATATTGTTGCAGCCCTGCTTGCGCTGGCCGATGAGCTTGCTGATGCTATCGCTGGTCACGATGCCGAGCACCTTTTTGTTCGGGTCGACGACCGGCAGCGCCGAAATATCATGCTTCTCCAGCTTCCTGGACGCCGTCTCCAGCGTCGACCGCTTCGATGGTTAAAACCTTAGCCGTCATGATCTGATCGAGGGTCTCACATTGCTCGACTACTGCCTTCGCGATGTCCCAGGCGTGACAATGCCGACTAGCTTTCCGGACCCGGAAACACGGGCAGGTGGTGACCTTTCGGTCGACGATGATACGCGCCGCCAGGTCTATACTTGCTACCTCCCGATGGTTGCGGCCTGCGCCATGACATCCCGTACCAGCCTGGGCGATAGAAAATTCGTTATCAGGTAGTTCATCTGCCCGGCCTCGAGCAGGAACGCGTCGTGGCCGTAGTCGACTTGATCTCGCAGTAGCTGACGTCCACGTTGTTGGCCGCAGCGCCCTGACGATCTCCTTCGACTGGTAGGACGGGAACAGCCAGTCCGACGAGAACGAGATGACCAGGAAGCGGCTCTTGACGCCCGAAACCCTCGTCCAGCGACCCGTCCTTCGCCAGGTCGAAGTAGTCCATGGCCTTCGTGATGTAGAGGTACGAGTTGGCGTCGAACCGCTTGACGAAGGTGTCGCCCTGGTGCTGCAGGTAGCTCTCCACCTGGAACTCGGTGACGAAGTCGTAGCCGTAGTCGTCCTTGTCCTTCAGCTCCCGGCCGAACTTCTGTTCATGGACTCGTCGGACAGGTAGGTGATGTGCGCGATCATGCGGGCCAGCGCCAGGCCGTTGACCGGCAGCGTCTTGCCGTAGTAGTCGCCGCTCGTTCCAGTCCGGGTCGGCCATGATCGCCTGGCGGCCGACCTCGTTGAAGGCGATGGCCTGGGGCGAGAGTAGGCGCGTCGTGGCGATGGGGATGGCGTTGCGCACCAGTTCGGGATAGCGACGCCCACTGCAGCACCTGCATGCCGCCCATCGAGCCGCCGACGACGCAACAGCTGCTTGATGCCGAGGTGGTCGATCAGCTCCTTCTGGGCGCTCACCATGTCGCCGATGGTGACGACCGGGAAAGTGAAGCCCGTAGGGCCTGCCGGTCTCGGGATTGATCGAAGACGGCCCGGTGGTGCCCTTGCAGCCGCCGATGATGTTCGAGCAGATGACGAAGTACTTGTCGGTGTCGAACGCCTTGCCCGGGCCCGATGATGTGTCCCACCAGCCGGGCTTTTTGTCGCCGTGGTGCCAGCCGGCCACGTGGGCATCGCCGGAGAGGGCGTGGCAGATCAGGATGGCGTTGCTCCTCCGCGTTCAGCTCGCCGTAGGTCTCGTAGGCGAGCGTGACGGCCGTCAGCTTCTGCCCTGATCTCCAGCACGAGCTCTTCCGGCAGGTGGATAGTATTGAGTTTCCACTGATTCCAACTGACTCCTTCGCACCCTTGCTCATGCCTCCGTTGCTTATATCTTGTCCAGCGCCTGCGCGAAGTCTGCGATGATGTCCTCGACGTTCTCGATGCCGATCGACCCCGGATCAAGTCCGGGGTTACGCCGGTGGCCAGCTGCTCGGCCTCGGTAAGCTGCTGGTGCGTCGTGGACGCCGGGTGGATGACCAGCGTCTTGGAGTCACCGATGTTGGCCAGGTGCGAAGCAAGCTTGACGCTCTCGATGAACTTCTTGCCGGCCGGTACGCCGCCCTTGAGCTCGAAGCCCACGATGCCGCCGAGTAGCCGTTCAGGTACTTCTTCGCGTTCGCATGGCTCGGATCGCTCTCCAGGCCCGGGTAGTTCACGAACTGCACCTTCGGGTGGCTCTGCAGCCACTTTGCGACCGCCAGCGCGTTCTCCGAGTGCCGCTTCAGCCGGAGCGGCAGCGTCTCGATGCCCTGGAGGAACAGCCAGGAGTTGAACGGGCTCAGCGCCGGGCCGAGGTCGCGCAGCAGTTGGACCCGGGCCTTGATGATGAAGGCCACGTTGCCGAGGCCGGGGAAGTTGCCGAACACGTCCCAGTACTTGAGGCCGTGGTAGCTCGGGTCGGGCTCGGTCAGCTCGGGGAACTTGCCGTTGCCCCAGTTGAACTTGCCGGAGTCGACGATGACGCCGCCGAGGGACGTGCCGTGGCCGCCGATGTACTTGGTCGCCGAGATGACGACGATGTCCGCGCCGTGTCGATGGGCCGGACTAGGGCGCAGCCACCGTGTTGTCGACGACCAGGGGATGCCCGCGTCATGGGCGATCTTCGCGATGGCCGCGAAGTCGGGCACGTCGTTCTTCGGGTTGCCGATGGTCTCCAGGTAGATAGCCCTGGTCTTCGGGGTGATCGCCTTCCTGAACTCTTCCGGCTCGCGAGTCCACGAACTTACCGTCCTGCCGAGCTTGGGGAAGGTGTAGTGGAATAGCTTATAGGTCCGCCGTATAGGTTGTCGGCGAGACGATCTCGTCGCCCAGCCGGGTGAAGTTGAGGAGCGCCAGCGTGATGGCCGCCATGCCCGAGCGGTCGCGACTGCGTAGCGTGCCGCCTTCCAGCGCGGCTATCCGCTTCTCGAGCACGTCCGTCGTCGGGTTCATCAGCCGCGTATAGATGTTCCCGAATTCCTTGAGCCCGAACAGGTTTGCCGCGTGCTCGGTGCTCTTGAAGACGTATGAAGTCGTCTGGTAGATCGGTACTGCCCTCGCCTGCGTCGCCGGATCCGGAGACTCCTGGCCGACATGTAAGCGCTAAGGTATCTATTCCTGGTTTTCTTTCGCTCATTTTATCACTCCTGATGGATTTAGTTGTTTTTGGTAGATTGTATTTCCTGGCGATGTCGAGGAACGCCTCGCTCAGGTACTTTATCTTGTCCCACGACAGGCCGTAGGTGTTCAGCTTCCACGTCTTGGTGGCGCCGGCGAACTCGCCGATGATGCCCCGCTCCGTCAGCTCTTCGCTGAAGAAGTAGCCACGGCGCTTGTGTGTCTCGGCCACCTTGTTGTAGCTGCCCGTGGTATCGACCTTGGTCAGCGTGTGCTTTCTCGGCCACTCGCTCAGGACATTGCTGCCCTCGACGCGCCGGAACTGCTCGAGGAAGTAGTTGGACTTCTTGACTTCCTCTTCCCAGTGCTCTGCTGCGCTTCACGACTGCCGGGAACGATGCCATCATGGATAGCAGCGTGCCGCCCATGAGCGTGCAGCCCATGTTCTCGACTTCCTTGACGCCGAACTTTCGGTTGGTCACGTCGCCCACCATCTGGGTCGTCCGGAAGACCTTCGCCGCATACTCGTTGGTGGTGGCCAGCACGCCGGAAGGCGCGACCGAGGCCATGCTCTTGTGGCCGCAGCCCACGACGAAGTCCGCTCCGATCTTCTTGCCGTCCACGGGGGCGATGCCCACGGTGTAGGCGCCGTTGTACAGGAACGGGATGCCATACTGCTTCGCGACTTTCCCGATGCCATAGACGTCGTGCTCGTTGGCGAACATGTAGTCGAAATGGTCGATCATGATCAGTACTGGCAGCTTGCCGGTCTTCTGCTTTACTTCCTCGATCTTCTGCGCGGTCGCGTCGGCAGTGATGATATTGTTCTCGTTCTTCGGGACCTCTTTGACTATTGCACCCGCCTGCTCGACAGCCAGGAACTCGGTGTAGTGGGCCAGGGCCGAGACGATGACCGAGTCGCCCTTTTCGGCCAGCGCCGATACGACGGCCTGGAAACCCCTTCTGGCGCCAGGCACTACTCTGGCCTGGTCCATGTTCAGCCATTTGGCCAGCTCGCCGTGGAAGTCCTGGATGCCGGGCTTCGTGATCTTGTCGAGCCTGAAGGGCTTTCGGCAGTAGTCGCACGTCGAGTACCCGTCGCCATAGGCGATGATCGCTTTCCTCGCCTCGGGCGTCAGCCGCCCGGCCGCCTGGATCGGGTGGATATTGATGTATTCCTCCTCCCTGGTCCGTACGTCGAGGCCGCCGATCTTGCCTGTGTACTTCTGGCCGTTGACGGCGACTCGATGCCGTCGAGGTACTTGCGGACCTCGGCCAGCCTGGCTTTCAGAGCCTGCTCTTCGGCCTCAGTCAGGCCTGTCGGCAGGGACTCCCTGAAGATCTGCCTTATGTCCTCCAGCGCGAACAGCGCTTCGAATGTCTTGTTGACCCTTGGATTGCTCAAACCTGTCACGTCCTGGCCGCAGGGTGCAGTATCGCCCTCGTCCGGGCTTGCTGCGCCGCCGCATGTTAACAATTGTTAATTTCATGATTTTGTGTGGGCCCGCACATATTTAAGGCACACGTAAAAGGCAACTTTTACCGGCATTCACGCAGGCGAGGGCTCCTTCATGTTAAGCCCTGTACATTATTAACAATTGTTTAAAGGAATTTATACTATATAAATCATATGGTTTGTGAAAAATATGCGTGGTAGTTATAATTTATAAAATGTTGAGGACATTAAAAATGATACATAGGCAATGTTAAAAGGAACTTTTTGGTTATTGTCCGGGCATAGTGTACTAGGTGGTAATTTTTCGGCAAGGAGTACAGGGGGAACTTTTTCGCAAAAAGTTCCCCCTTGCACCCCTTCAAAAACGATCCTTAAAGTTGTGCCTTCGGCACATGTGCGGGTGTCGAGACCCAGGGGGACTTTTTGGAAAAGTCCCCCGGGAGCCCTTCAAAACTTTTAAGCAGGAAGGAAGAATTGAACTTCCCTGAACCGGTCTGCAGCCGGTTGCATAACCACTCTGCCATTCCTGCATTGCAACTTAACAATTGTTAATATACACGTTCATACTATATAGATTTTGATCGAGGCAACAGGGAAAAACGAATATTAAAGGGTGTGTAATTTGTTGCTCTCGAAGCAGACGTCGCAGCCCTCCAGGCTGGCGTCGTCCTTCTTATGCAGCTCGCATAGCGAACCGCTCGATTTGACGATGGCGCAGACCATGCAGATGCCCGGGATCGTGTCCTTGGGGTTCTTCTCGACCATCACCTGCTTCGCCAGTTGCTTGATCCCCTTGCGGACTTCCTTGTTGATGGGGATGCCCTTGCCGCGCTTGTCTTTGATGTACTGCGAGACGGCGGACTGGGTGATGCCGAGTCTCGTGGATATTTCTTTCTGGGACATGCCCATTTTCACGAGCTCTTTGGCAAGCTCGGCGCGGATGGTCGGGATGACGTACCAGACAATGACTTCACAGGGTGGCTTCATGGTATCACGGCGTTATTAACAATTGTTTATCCAGATTATAAATAGTTAACGTCGTTTAGTGCCGGTTTCCCGCCTTTTAAGATCCCACGATGACATCCCCATGCCATTACTCATTGCCGTTTAAACAGTTACTGACGAGAAACCTTTTATTAAGCCCTTCCAGAGATTATCCTCATGTCACGAGCATTAATCAGATTTGCCATCATCATGGCTGCAGCCTGCCTGATTTTCTCTGGCAATGCCAGCGGAGGCGGCCGAGCCTCCGGTAAACCACGAATATCCGCCGATGCCCGAGGGCGTGCTGCCCGGCAACGTGTCCGTTTACGTGACCGCCGCAGACACACATGCCCTGGTCGCCGACGCTTTCGTAGCCATTGTGAACGTCGACGATACTTCGGTCGTATACGCGACCGGCCACACCTTCCCGAACGGGAGCTGCAACTTCTCCGGCGTGAGTTCGGCCGGCAGCCAGAGCACTTACCGGTGTTAGCCATGAAGGACGGGTACTACAACGGGTACTCGAACGCATTTCCGGCAGGTCCTTCCGGCAACGTCTCTGTCGCTGTAACGCTTTCAACGCGCCAGCGGGGCATACCCCGTATTTGCGGGCATCGGTAACGTAACCGGCCGGATCAAGGCAGCCAACGGATCGGGCCTCGCAGGCGCCACTGTCCTGCTCGTGAACTCGCATGCGGACATCGAGTACGCCAGTAACACGACCGACAGTGATGGCAGGTACTCGATGACTACAGCCAGCGTGTCTCCCGGAGCTTGCGTTCATGCTTGTGGTAAAGATAGCCCCGTACCTGGACGCGTATTCCGTAGCGTTTGCCGTCGGCCCGAACGCCAGCGTTACGGCCGACCTGACGGACAACAGCGTGTACCAGGGCGCCCCGACTGTAACCGTGACCCCGAAGCCTCCGACGCCTACGCCTACGCCTGCGCCCACGCCTACACCCACTCCAACTCCTGCGCCGACACCGACTCCGACGCCCGCTCCCACGCCGACCCCGACTCCTGAACCGACGGTCACTGTGACTCCGACTCCCGAGCCGGTTGTTACCGCCACCCCG
Organism: uncultured Methanocellaceae archaeon; assembly: GCA_963792125.1. Classification (GTDB taxonomy): domain Archaea; phylum Halobacteriota; class Methanocellia; order Methanocellales; family Methanocellaceae; genus Methanocella_A. The sequence goes on along the minus strand of CAWBVA010000005.1, from coordinate 43,728 downwards.
AAGCCGTCTCCGACCACCGTCGCGGCATCTGACGTGTCGGAGCCCGCGCCCGGATTTGCGGCTATCATGGCAATCATTTGTCTCGCTGCGGCCGTGACCTGCAGGAAGTTCAGGTAAAAAACATCAACGGCCTGCCGAGAGCCTTTCCATAGTGCGCATCGACAACTCGAAGCCGAGCATGGACGCCAATTCGTTCCATGTCGGGGAATTGCGGCAGTCAGGACTTGGTAAAAAGTCCCTGAAAAAAAGAACAACTTAAGCCGTGGCATGCCTTTTCGACACCTTTACTTATCTTCGATAGTACCGAGCACCTTGACGCCGTTCGCGTCTACGTCGATCTTCACGAGCGTCTTGACGTCGTAGCCCATGTCCTCGATGATCTTCTTGCCGTCACCGCGCTCGATGATCACGATGATGTCCTTGATCTCTGCGCCGGCCATCTCGAGCGCCTTGATCACTGCCCGGGACGTGCCGCCGGTGCTGATCACGTCGTCGATGATCAGGACGCGGTCGCCCTTGTTGATGCCGTTCAGGTACAGTTCTCCTTTCGAGTACCCGGTCGCCTGGTGTATCGCGATCTCGCCGGGGAGGCCGTACTTCCGCTTCCGGACGATGATGAACGGGATGTCCGTGATCTGGGAGAGCGCCGAGCCCAGCGGCAGTCCCATGGCCTCGATGGTGACGATCTTGTCTACGTCGAGGTCGGCAAACCTGACCACGCAGGCGATAACCTCTCTCAGCAGCTCCGGCCTGACCAGGGGGACGCCGTCCGAGATCGGATGAATGAAATAGTTGTACTCGCCCCGCTTCACGATCGGCGCATTCTTCAGCGATTCCTTGAGAATTTTAAGCATATCTGTCACCTACAGCGCTTTTTTCAGGTCGGCCGCGAAAGCCTCGACGACGTCTGCCGTAACGTGCGGCATGACCACCATGCGCAGTGCGCAGGGGCGCACGGTCGTCGACACATACCAGTTATATTCGCATAACCTTTTCCTTATACCCTGCGGGTCGGGCGACCTGCGTCGGCCTTGAACGCCGCGATGTTAAGGACCGGCTCGATCACGGTCTCCAGCCCGATCCGCCTCATGTTATCGACCAGGAGCTGCGTGTTCTCCATGCACTGTGCCACGATGTTCCGGTAGCCGTCCCTGCCCAGGTACCGCATTACCGCATACGTGGCCGCCGCCGACGCCCCGCTCCGGGTGCCTGCCAGCGACGTCTGGAATTGTGAGGTCAGGTACTGGGCGCTGATCTCCAGGGGCTGCATCAGGCTCTCGTTCCGGTACAACAGCCCGCCCGAGGGGATGGTGCTCATTCCCATCTTGTGCGGGTCGATAGCGATCGAGGACACGCCGGGCACCTCGAAGTCGAACTTCGGAGGGCAGCCTTTCAGGAACGGGATGACGAAGCCGCCGAACGCGGCGTCTACGTGGAAGTAGATACCTTTCTCCTGTGCCAGCTTCCCTATCTCCTCCACCGGGTCCACCTGGCCGAACTCGGTCGTCCCCGCCACCGCCACAAGCGCGACCGTATGCTTATCGATCAGCGAGGCCATCTCCGCCGGATCGACCCGGAGCTCGTCGTCCAGCGACGCCTTGCGGAGCTCTATGCCCAGCAGCTGCGACGCTTTCTCAAAAGAGTAGTGGGCCGACTCGGGCACGATGACGTTAGCCTTCGTCCGGTCGACCTTGCCATGACTCTGGACCGCTGCGCGGAGCGCCTGTATGTTGCTCTCGGTGCCGCCGGTCGTAATGTATCCCGGGGCAGCTGGGCAGGTGGAGCAGATCGCCCAGCATCTCCACGCACTTGCGCTCGATGGCGGCCGTGCCGGGGAAGAGCTTCGGGTCGCCCAGGTTCGTGCGGATGAACGTCCTGTGCGCCTTCACGGCGACGGGGTGGGGGGCGGTGCACATGGAGCTGAGGACGCGCCCGTAGGGCACGTCTTTTCTTCCCGCCTCGCACAGCTCCTCGAATATCTGCTGCTCGTCCGCCCCGTCATCTCTCAAAACGCATCACTCACTGGTTTTTCCTGGCCGCTTCCAGTATCAAAGCGTGCTCGGTCCTGGCCACCATCTCCCTGACGGCCTCTACCGCATCGATGTTCGCGGAAATGCTGGTGATGCCCATAGCCACGAGGCGTTTTGCGACTTCGGGCCGGCTGCCTGCCTGGCCGCAGATGGAAGTCTTCACGCCGGCCTTGTTGCACTCGCCGATCACGTACTCGATCAGCTTGAGCACTGCCGGGTGCAGCTCGTTGTACAGGTCGGCCACCAGCTCGTTGTTCCTGTCGACCGCGAGCGTGTACTGCGTCAGGTCGTTGGTGCCGAACGATACAAAGTCTATGCCTTCCTTAATAAATTCATCGATAATGAGTGCGGACGCGGGTATCTCCACCATGATGCCGACGTCGACCTTCTCGATGTCGATGTCGCACTCGACCATTAATTCTTTAGCCCGCCGCAGCTCCTTCGGGTGCTGGACCAGCGGGATCATGATGCCGATGTTGTCGTAGCCCATCTCGAAGAGCTTCTTGAACGCGGCCATCTCCAGCTTGAAGTGCTCCGTCTCCCGCAGGTCACGGCGGATGCCCCGCATGCCCAGCATCGGGTTGTGCTCGTACGGCTCGTTCTCGCCGCCCTTCATCGCCCGGAACTCGTCGGTCGGCGCGTCCAGCGTCCGTACCCAGACAGGCTTCGGGTAGAAGGCATCGGCTACTGTCCTGATGCCTTTCACTAACTCGTCCACGTACTCGTTCGAGCGGCCGCTCTTCAAGTAGACCTCGGGGTGGGTGTTGAGGCCCAGGATCATGTGCTCGATGCGGAGCAGCCCGACGCCGTCCGCCATTGTCTGCTTCGCCCGCTCGGCCGCTTCGGGGATAGAGACGTTGACTTTCACTTCCGTGGCGGTGATCGGCTTGGTCATGGCTATCATCGGGGCTGCCGCGGCTTCCTCGCCCTTTGCGGCATGAGTCTCCTTCTTCATCGCGCCCAGGAAAACCCGGCCCATCTCGCCGTCGACGGTGACGACCTGCTCGTCCAGGAGCACCTTCGTCGCCTCTTTAGTGCCTACGACCGCAGGCGTGCCCAGCTCACGGGACACGATGGCTGCATGACAGGTCAGGCCGCCCTCGTCCGTGATGATGGCCGCCGACCGCTTCATAGCAGGCACCATGTCCGGGGTGGTCATTTTGGTGACCAGGATGTCTCCTTCCAGCACCCGGTCGAGCGTGTCCATGCCCTTGATGATCTTCACCTTGCCGCTGGCTACGCCCGGCGAAGCGCCCAGGCCTTCCAGGATGACCTCGCCGCTGGCCTTGCCGCCCTTGGCATCGCCTTTCTGGATGGTGGTGATCGGCCTGGACTGGAGCAGGTAGGTCTCGCCGTTCTGGATGGCCCACTCGATGTCCTGCGGTTTCCCGTAATGCTCCTCGACCAGCTTGCCCAGCTTCGCCAGCTTGATGATCTCGTCTTCGTCCATCACCTGTACGTTCTTCTTATCGGCCGGGACATCGATTTTCTTTGTCTTCCTTGTCTTCTTGTCCCGTATGATCATGATCTCTTTCGTGGCGATCTTCTTCTGGATGATCTTACCGTTCTTCACCACGTAGTTGTCCGGCGAGACGGAGCCGGAGACGACGGCCTCGCCCAGGCCCCATGCGGCTTCGATGATCTCGATGTTGTCTCCTGTCGTCGGGTGGCGGGTAAACATGACACCTGCGCTGTCCGCGTCGACCATCTTCTGGACGACCACCGCGATGTTCACCTGCTCGTGAGGGAACTTCTGCTTTACCCGGTAGTAGATCGCCCGGGCGCCGTACAGCGATGCCCAGCAGTTCTGGACGGCCTTCAGCAGGTCATTCGCGCCCCTGACGTTCAGGTAGGTCTCCTGCTGGCCGGCAAAGCTGGCCTCCGGCAGGTCCTCTGCAGTAGCGCTCGACCGGGCGGCCACGTAGGTCTCGCCGCCCTCTCTGCGGCACAGCTCCTCATAATGAGACCGGATGGCATCGGCGAGGTCTTTCGGCATCGGCTGGTCCTTGATGATCCCCTTGGCGAAGGCTTCGGCTTTCGCGAGATCCTTCTGGTCGTCCACGTCGACCTCCAGGCCCTTGAACAGCCGGTCCGCGATGCCCGCATCGTCGATGAACTTCCGGAAGGCCTGCGCAGTGACCACGAACCCGCCCGGCACGGGCAACTGCTCGTTGATCATTTCCCCGAGGCTGGCGCCCTTGCCGCCTACGATGGGGATGTCGGTGTTCCTTACGTCTTCAAGCCATACGATTAATTTATCCTTTCCAGACATATTCAAATCTCCAGCGAGCGAATTGCTTTTTTCCGTTTCTGTTCGTAGCTCTGTAATGCCAGATCGATGATGGATGCGATGCTGTCAGGCGGCACGCCCAGCTCAGCGCCGATGCGGCTGAAGTAGGGGTACTCGACGTTCCTGTTCTGCGACCTGTAAGTCTTGACGGCTTCCATCAGGGCCATGACGCCCGAGAACACGTGGACGAAGCCGGTAGTCGGGTTGACCTTCCCGTGCTCGATGCGCGAGATCGTCTCCCTGCGGAGCCGCATGATGTGGCTCATCTCGTCCTGCGTCAGGTGGTTTTTACTCCTGAACGCCTGGATGCGAGGCCCTCGTTCCGGCGCGTTGACGATGTCACCCGCGATGCGGTTGGCCATGTCCTGTATCCACTCGGGCGTATACATGTAAATCCTCCATGTTACATGAGATGTAACATGGCTACAAAATAGAATAAGGGCTTCATCAGTATTTAATAATATTGTGATGTAATATGTCACATATAGAATAAATGGGTGTATACTTAGCGGAGCGTCGGGACACAACGACAAATAAGAACGGGGTTTAATAGTTGAACAGCCGTGTGACCAGCGGTATCTTCAGGCCGAACCGCGTGTCCAGCACGGCCAGCGTGCACCACGGGATGACATCGATAAATGGCAACAGGTCAGCGCCGCTCACGGCAAGCAATTTGACGATGGGCACGCCGAGGTAGTTAAGATAAGCAGCCTCGACCACGCTCACCCCGGCCTCATACCCGACCGGTATAGGCACCAGCCCCAGCGCGAATAACAGCTCCGACGGAATGGCATCCGCAAAGTCGATCACCATCGCCAGCGCGAGCGCGCCGACGTTCTGTACCAGCGAATGCTGATGCGTTACTGCCTGTGTCTCGACTCTCGCGGTCACAACCTCTGCCATAGACGTTCCCTGTTTACTATTTTCAAGGCTTCGGTTATATATTTTCCCGGCCGGTCTCCAGCCTTTATCCAAAAACTTATCAACATGCAGAGTCCATTAGAGTTACGCGAACCCATACAGGGGTAATTATCATGAAGGTCCTTGTTACAGACCCAATATCCGAAGAAGGCATTAAAATCCTGAAGTCCGACCCCGATGTGCAGGTCGACGTAGCGACCAAGCTCACCAAGGAGCAGCTCATCGAGAAGATCGGAGACTATCACGCGCTCATTATCCGCAGTGAGACTCAGGTCACGAAAGAAGTGATCGAGGCAAGCAAAAACCTGAAGATCATCGGCCGTGCCGGCGTGGGCATCGACAACGTAGACGTCCCGGCCGCCACAGCCAAGGGCATCATCGTGGCCAACGCGCCGGAAGGCAATACGATCGCTGCCTGCGAGCACACTATCTCCATGATGCTCGCCATCTCCCGCAACATCCCGCAGGCGAACGCGTCGCTGAAGAGCGGCAAGTGGGAGCGCAGCAAGTTCATGGGCGTGGAAGTCCTGGGCAAGACGCTGGGCGTCGTAGGTCTCGGCCGCATCGGCGGCGAGATCACGAAGCGCATGCGGGGCATGGGCATGGAAGTGCTGGCCTACGACCCGTTCACCACGCCGGAGCGCGCACAGCAGATCGGCGCAAGGCTCACTACCCTTGACGAGATTTACGAGAAGGCCGACTACATCACGGTACACACCCCGCTCATCCCGAGCACCCGCCACATGGTCTCGAAGCCCCAGTTCGATAAGATGAAGAAGGGCATCCGGATCGTCAACTGCGCCAGGGGCGGCATCATCGACGAGGCCGCGCTGCTGGATGCGCTGAAGTCGGGCAAGGTCGCCGCTGCAGGGCTCGATGTGTTCGAGAAGGAGCCTCCTGTCGGCAACCCGCTGCTGGAGCTGCCAAACGTGGTCGTCACACCGCACCTTGGCGCGTCGACAGCAGAAGCCCAGGTGAACGTGGCCATCACGATCGCCGAGCAGGTTCTCAACGCGTTCCATGGCGCGCCGGTGACCACCGCGCTGAACATCCCCATCATGAAGCCGGACGTCATGGAGAAGGTCAAGCCTTTCCTGCCGCTTGCTGAAAAGCTGGGCCGGTTCTCCGCGCAGATCTCCGAAGGCCAGATCAAGGAAATCGTCATCGGCTACTACGGCGAGATCGCCCAGAAGGACGTATCGCTGGTGACCGTGGCCGCGCTGAAAGGCGTGCTCGACGTGAAGATGGGCGAGCCCGTCAACTACGTGAATGCGCAGCTCATCGCCAAAGACCGCGGCATCAAGGTCGCCGAGACCAAGTTCGGCGAGACCGGCGACTACACCAACCTGATCACCGTCACCCTGAAGACGGACAAGCAGGAGTACGTGGTCAGCGGCACGATCTTCGCAAAGGACGATGCCCGCATCGTGGACATCCAGGGCTACCGCGTGGACGCAGTGCCCGCAGGCATCATGATCGTCACCCGGCACCAGGACCGCCCGGGCGTCATCGGCAAGGTCGGCACCATCCTGGGCAAGCTGAACATCAACATCTCGGCCATGACAGTCGGCAGGGACGCCGTCCGCGGCGACGCTGTCATGATCCTGACGGTGGACGATGAGGTTCCCCCGGCGACACTGAAGCAGATGGCCAGCGAAGCCGGGCTCTACGACGCCAGGTATGTCAAGTTGTGAACTCAATACGGGCCGGGTCACATTCGCTCTGCCCTGGCATGCGCCCGCGCGCGCGAAAGCGCATGCCCGTTCCCTTGTTTTTTCTATTAAATGACATCTTCCGGAATGCCGGGGTCCGGAGGAATTACCTTTTCCTGATTTTACCTGTCAAGGAATAATACAAAAGAAAGACCAACAGGGGTCCTGAAGTAAAATATGAAAAAAGTTAAAGGATATTGCCCATTTAGTCCAATATCAGCTTATTGCGCTGGAACCGGTTCATTGCGACCGAGATCACAATGGCGATTAACGCCATGAGCACGAACACTAGCATGACCATGACATTGTCCAGGCCGATGCTTACCAATTGATCCAGGATCTGCTCTTTCAAATTATCTGGCAGCAAGTAATAGATTACCACCGGTACGAAAGCGATGACGGCCATACCGACCAGGAAACTCGTCTCTGCCTGTCTCACCGTCGAAGCCCTGAGCGACACCAGCACGCCCGCTGAAGTGATCAGTATGCTCAGCAGCAGGGTGATCAGGGTGATCAGCAGGCCTTCTAACGGTGAAAACAGCAATAGCTGGCCCTGTCCGAATGCGACGTTGACCGTGATCAATCCTGTCAAGATTGTAAGGATCGTCACTCCCCACGCATATGCGACTGCGGACAGTATTTTGCCGAATAGTATGGCGTGGTCCGAAAGCCTTGTAGCCAGAAGCGTTTCGAGCGTATGACGCTCACGTTCTCCCGCAAACGAATCCGTCAGTATATTAATGACCATTACCAGCGGTAACACCGACAGAAAGATGAGCATGTACGGCTCTTCCACGAAGGCGCGTCCCGTGTTCCACGGTAATATCACGCCGAAGACTGGAACCGTCACCAGGAGGCCCAGCAGGACCTGTTTGTTGGAGATGATCTCCTCCTTAACCTCCTTCCACAAAACAGTCTTTATGTCGTCGATCATTATTGTGCCTCCATCAGCGACAGGAAGGCTTCTTCAAGGCTCGCTTTACGTACCTCTTCTACTTTTCCTCCGGCACTTATGACCTGGCCGACCGCCTCAGATGCTTGATTTTCATCATGAAGGTCTATCATCAGGCGATCGTTCTTTATTTCAACGCCGGCGATTTCTGGCCTTGAGCGTAGCGATACGACGAGGCTTTCATTGAATCCGCGGCCAACGACCTCTATTCTTGGCTTCATGGCTTTATGTCTGAGGTCTTCCGGGCTCCCGACAGCGATCAATTTACCCTTATTTATAACACCGATCCTGTCGCACAATTTTTCTGCCTCTGGAAGGTTATGCGTCGTGAGAAATACCGTGGCCTTTTCTCGATGAACGAGCGATTCTATATCCTCCCTTAATGCTGCTGCTGCAATGGGATCTAGCCCGGAGGTCGGCTCGTCGAGGAATACTAATCGCGGGCTATGATAAATCGTCCTGGCCACCGCGAGCTTTTGTTTCATTCCCTTACTCCATTTACCCACTTTATCATTGCGTCTTTCCCACAGGCCCATGTGCTCAAGGAGCTCTTTGCTCCTTGCCCTGCGATCTGCGGCCGACATCTTCCATATCCTGCCATAATACTCGAGGTTATCGATGGCGCTTAACCGCTCGTATACTCCGGAAAATTCTAATAACGCGCCAGCTTTACTACGGATCTCACTGGCCTGTGTCACTGTATCGAAACCCATCACTTCAGCCTTTCCTGAAGTAGGCTCCAGCAACCCTAATAGCAGGTGAATGGTGGTCGTTTTACCACTGCCGTTAGGTCCTAAAAAGCCGAAGACGATGCCGGAAGGCACTTCAATGGAAAGCCTGTCAATTGCCCTCACCTTTCCGAAATCTCTCGTTATTTCTTTAGTACGGATTGCCACTTCACTCATGATTTTTATCTCCAAATTTTCAAACCATTATTTATATGTTATAAGTTGATAACAATAAGTTATCTTTTTCTAACATTTAGTTATGCAATTATAACAATTTGTATATAAAGTTATCGTTTTTATACCAGCTGTTATCGCTAAAAAAGGAAATATTTATATACCAATATTGTTATTAATTTCTAACATAAAGTTATCGAAAGATAACATAAGGTTAGAAATCATGAACGCCAATCAAAATAATGATAAAATGGGCATCATCAAGGCATCCATGTGGCTGGGATACCTGGTCATGCTGGGCATGGGTGCTGTCCTGGTCATCTTTGAACCGGCGGACGGCAACGCTACAATGGCTATGCTGTTCTGTGTGGTCATCTTCACCGCCAACTACTTTGCCTACATTGGCCTCGAGCGGCCGGCGAAGGACGAGCGGGCCCGCAAGATAGGTACGACTGCAGCTACATACTCGTGGTTCATCACGTTATGTGCCATGTGCTTCGTCTACATCTGGGACGTGGCCTTCAACGTGCAACTAAGCGTGGCCAGGTTTCTCGGCATCCAGTTGCTCGTCATGATCGTTTCGATGGCCGGCCTGAACTTCTGGCTCGGGCGCAAGGGCGACATAGACTGAGGGTGAAAAAGATAATCGGGGGATACTAGAATGACAATGATAGCTGTAAAGGACAAGTTGCGGAACTATAAGATCAGCCTGCTGGTGGGCTCGATTGCACTAATCATCGAGGGTCTGATCATGATGTGGAAGGGTGATATTGACTTTCCCGTCTTCCTGGGCCTGCTGTTCGGGCTGATCAGCATGACGGTTTCGTTCTGGCATTACATCGGTGCGTCGAAGGAGACCCGGGACGAGCGCATGCTGCGGGTGGGCACGTACGCAACCACGCTGGCATGGTTCAGCACGATAATGATCATTGACTTCGCGGCGATCATCGCCCATTATACGCACATACAGTACAATGGCGTGCAGGCTATGGGTTTCGCGCTGTCCGTCGGCATCGCGAGCATGCTGGCATGGCTGGGTTACTATTCGACCAAAGGCGACCTGGGGCTGCCTGATTACGCTTGACGGAAGTGGAAGCATGGCTATGGATACTGAAAAATACGCCCTCTGGGGCGGCATCGTGCATGACCATCGTATCATCGATGGCGCTGATGGCCGTCGCGAACTGGATGACCTTCCTGCCTTTTGCCATAGGCATTGGGCTGATATGCTGGGCGCTGTACAACTACATGGGCTGCCGGGCAGGGGATGAGAGGGTACAGAAGATCGTGATCTACGCCATGACAAACTCGTGGCTGGCTACGTTCTTCTTCATCGCGATGTACGTCCTGTTTGGCGTGATCGGCATTCTCGGTACCTTCACGCCCATACAGGTGCTGGCTATGACGATGAACACGATGCTGATCATCTTCAGCGCATGGTTCATTTACTTCTGGCGGAGGGGGGACGTACAGTGAGCGGAGCAGGAAATATCCGTTGGACAACCGCCAGCTTCTGGCTGGGCACGCTATTGCTCATCATTACCTCGGCAGTCATCTACCTGACACAGTCGATCAATGATATTACCGCGGTTGCAGTACTGCTAGGCATCATGCTGACGGTGTCGAGCTTCTTCGCGTATATTGGCGCGAGCCCTGACGCTCGCGATGAGCGTGCCCGGAAGATCGGCACGCTGGCCGCCACGTGGTCATGGTACGTCACCATATCGTTCACCGCGATGGTGCTGGTATTCAGCTACTGGAATGGCCGGGAGTTCAGCACGGCACAGCTATTGAGCACCGTGGTTTTCATCATGTCAGCCTCGATGCTGGTCGTCAATACATACTTCAGCCTGAAGGGTGATGTGGAATGAGCCTGGACAAACGGAGTATAACAATCGTATCATACATGATCTGCGGCGCAATCATCATGGCGGTAGCCGTCTTCGGGTGGCTGGTCATGCATAATATCGACATCCGGCAGTTCACGTTCTGGGCCGCGTTAGGTTTGATATTCATTGCCTCGGGCATCTGGGAACTGGTGCGGGGCCCCGGGCCGGCGAGCGACGAGCGGTACGAGAAAGCTCAATGCATTCTCGGCACGGCGGTCGTGGCAGATAACGTTCGGCCTCACCCTGGCGCTGTTCATCATGGAATACCTGGGCTTCCTGGGATTGAGCGTCTGGCATGTACTCCTCGTCCTGCTGGCGGCTAAGATCATATCGGCGATCGCTTCAGGGATTTACTATAATGTCAGGGGTGACGTGGAATGATCGGCCGCAGGAGAAGTAAAACCATGGAAATCGCTTTCATAGCGCTCGGGATGGTCATAGCGCTGACATCGCTCGCATTGTGGCAGCTCACCGGCGCGATTCGACGCCCAATGGGCCGTGCACCGGTATGATCATCGGCGCTGATCCTGGCGCTGTTCGGCGTCATCAGCCTGCTCCGGAAAGACGTGCCTCCGGGGCGACGAGCGCACCCGGAAGCTGGGCGCCTACGCGACGTCATGGTCGTGGCTCTCGGGAGTCGCTGTAACCTCGTTGCTGTACCTGCTGGACAACATGAGGCATCATCCAGGTGAGCGCGTCCGGGGCGCTGGCGGCGGTGCTGGCGACGCTCCTGGTCACCGCCGTGGCGTTCAATGCCTATTACCGGTCGAGGGGCGATATGGAATGATATGGCTCTCGTGGGAGCTAGTAATCGACCTGGTAGCGATACAGGTAATCTGGGCGATCACGGCAGGAGCGATCGCTGCTCCCCTGATATGGTACGAGGCAAGGAAACGGACATGCAGGGCGGCACTGACAAGGGGTACGGCATGAGGACGCGCATCAAGGAGTTCCGGGCCCGGTACGACATGACCCAGGAGGACCTGGCGCAGAAAGTCGGCGTCCGCCGGGAGACCATCGTGTTCCTGGAGAAGGGCAAGTACAACCCGTCGCTCAAGCTGGCTCACGACGTGGCAAAGGCACTACACGCCACCATAGACGAGCTTTTCATCTTCGACGACGAGAGCGCCGTCGTGACGGAGGAATAACTTATAATATATCGGGCGGAATATTTATATTACCTATGTTTAATAGGTATACCGGTTAAGCGGTGAGGACTATGTCAGTAACAGCAAGGGATAACGCGGCCTTCGAGGCGGGGATCAAGCTCGGGGCGCTGTACCACCAGTTCGTGGGCGCGCCTGTCAACCTGAAAACCGTGGCCTCGCTGGAGCAGGCCATCGCGGCCAGCATCTCCGTACAGCCGCACGTCAAGTCCATCACCGTGTCCATTGACAGGAAAATGATAGAGGACAGCCTGAGTTCCTTCGGCTACACCGAGCTGAAGGGCCCGATGCTGAAGGTCGACGCCGTGATCAAGTACGATCGCTATGAGGCGCACGTCGGCATCCAGTACAAGGACGGCTATCCGCTGATGTTCATCAAAGACATAAGGGAGGTTTAGCATGAACTTCATTGAGAGAATCACCGGGCTTTTTACCAGCCCGGACAAGACAATGGGAGATATCGCTAAAGAGCCGCGCATAGAGGAGGCGGCCGTCATTGTCGCCATTTATGCGATTATCGCGGCGGTCTCGGCATTTATAACTTCGAGCCACATCAAGTACGTCTTCACCGACAGCGCCCTGGAAGGGATGACCGGGATCATGACGATTATTACGGTCATCGCCGCACTGATAATGCCCTTCATCTTCTGGGTGATCATCACGGCGGTATTGTACCTGTTCTCCATGGTCTTCGGGGGCGAAGGCAAATTCCTGACCCTGCTGGCAGGCATCGGCTATTCCCAGCTGCCGAAGATATTAACGGCAATCATCCTGGCACTGTTGCTCACCCAGGCACCGATAATCACCATGGAGATATCCTCGTCGGGCCAGACACGGATAGTGGATGGCGGGGACGGTGGCCAGTTTTCAAGTCCCCTGGGTATTGTCCAACAGATCGTAGGACTGATCGGCCTGCTGTGGTCATGCTTGATAGGCATGTTCGCGCTGAAGCACATTCTGAAGCTGAGCACGAAGACCGCGGCTATCGTCGTCGGAGTGCCACTGGTCCTCTACCTGGCATTAAGCTTCGGTTCAGCTTTGTTTTACGGGCTCCTGTGATCCGGCCGCCCGAAAGGGCGGTCCCTTCTTTTTTACAAAAAGTACATGTGCTTTTCTGCCGATCATCCCTTGTATGAACGGCGAGTCCCAGCCCAACCTGAAATTCATCCTCGATGACATCTCCGCCCGTAACCCGGAGGCCGTGGCCATTAGCATCATCTCCGGCATGCTCGTCGAAGAGTACCGGCGCCTCGAAGGCATCATGCAGCGCATCCGCCAGCGCTACCTGTCGCTGGACGCCGACGACCCGGCCGACGAGCACGCCATCGCTGACCTGCGCCTCGAGGCAGTGGAAGCGTACCAGCCGGCCTACGCAATCGAATCCTACCTGGCAGAACACGACGTCGACATCGGGCCGCTGCTGCCGCAGTACGAGGGAGAATTCGATACGTCTGCTGTCCACCGGAAGGGCTGGGACCTCTCATTTGTCAGCCTCAAGGAAAGCGCGATGAGAAGTCTGGGCGGCCACTGCAATGTGATCGGCGAGGTGGTCATGCTGGAGCGACGGCTGTATCACCACACGTATCTCGCGGCGGTCATGCAGCCGGCCGGTGCCGCCGAGGGAAAGAAGGAACCGTCGGGCGACGAGGTCATGATGGAGTTCCACTTTTCGACTGTCGTGTTCGACGAGGACGTCAACGCCCTTGTATAATTAGATAACCATAGGTGGCGGTCTGGCACTCACGCGCGCGTGCGCGACTGTTCAAGATAATTTAACTTGCCCATGGACAAGGCGGTAAATCACTATAAAAGCGCCCATAGCGACATGGCCAGGCCGACGACGATGTCACCTGCGACGAGGCCCGAGGCGGTGATGCCGTTGTCATTTTTAAGGTAGCCTTTCTTTGCTACGTACCACGCGATGACGCCGCCGATGAGCACCGCAGCAGTGAGTGATACAGGGAGAATGAGCCCCAGGGCTACGCTGACGGCCGAGATCTTAAAACGGTTGAGCACCAGCGCAATAATTATGCCAAGCAGTACGAAGTGCAGGTCAATCGACGGGGACATGACCTTCGTGACGGCCGACCGGGCCATTTCCAGCCACATGACACTGAAAGGCGCGGGCAGCGCTTCAGTGCCAATACCGTACATGCTGTTGATTAGATTGATGCACGGGATGCAGATAATCCCGCCTGTGACCGCACCGATGACCAGCATGTAGCGCAGGCCTTTTATTTCTATTCCAAAATACCCGGCTACCTTTTGCAGGGAGAGGGCGGATGCAAACCCGAACGTGGTAGCCAGGACGAATCCCTGGAAGAGGAGCAGTGACACAATATCCCGGAACGCCAGGCCTACCAGCAGGATCACAACGAATGCGGCGATGCCGATGCTCATGGACATCTCCGCCCGGCCCCGGGTTTCGATGACCATGAACAGCAGTGCCAGCGGGATGCACAGGACGAACAGCAATACGGGGACGTCTACGTAGATCAGGAGTAAAGCTCCAGAGAGCAAAGTAGCCGCGATCAGCAGCACACTATCTACAAGTCTGGAAAACCCGCCAGAGAAAGCGACAGCCATACTGCTGTTCCCGGAGTCTGGCCCGCCCTCCTCCCGGTCTCCTGCCCTTCGCCAGAGGGAAGCCAATAGCGGCTTCAGTATAACGTACAGCGAGACCACTGTACTGGCCACCATCATGGATACAGCGGTGGAAAAGATCCAGGGGCTGCGCATGTGAGTTATATATTCGGCAGATCCGCCCTCCGCGAAGTATAATACCAGCAATGAGCCGACAGCACCGCCAGCTATCTGTATACAACCTCTAAGTCCTATTATCATGCCGATGCCGACAAGAAACGGGGAGAGACTCAGACCGGCGACCGCAGAGCCGATCGTTTCAGGTATCAGCCGCATCCCTTTCACCCAGGCAACGGTGCCGGCCAGGACACTGGCGACGCCCATACGCACGGCTGAAACTTTGAATTCCGAACCTTTTTTCTCTGCAAGAAGGCTGATGATCGCTGCGCTCACCTTTGGACCGGGCCACGGAAAGCCGCTCTTGAGGAAGTAGTCCGCGAAGTAGAAAGATGTTAGCATGCCGATGATGAGCGAAAGGCTGATCAGGGCTATCATTATAGTGCCGGGAACCGGCAACGTTTCTCCGGAGATGATGATTGCGCCAAGTCCGTCGGTGTACGACAGGACGGCTGCGATAGACATGGCCATGATAGCCATCATGTACAGGAACGCCCGGGGCCTCACGTTTCCGGTGGCCGCGAAGGCGAAGAACCCGACAAACAGGAGCAGGATATCCAGGCCTGTGGTCATGCCCAGCTTTAGCGCCAGGTACATGTAGACGAACCCGTTCAGCACGCTGAAGCCGACGCCCAGCACGATGGCCAGTATGCGATCGTCGATCCTGAGCGTCATGTATGATTATACGCGAGGTCCCGGCATCAGCGTTGTCGAAGGGCATAGTGGTCACACCAGCCCGGCGTCCGATTATTCACTGCAGGTGCCTGATATCTACGGCAGGCTGGTCTGCCTGGAACGCATCCTGATGTACGACGATGCCGGGTCGTGCCGGAGAGGGAAAAATCATCCCTCTGGCCGGGTAAAGGGTGCTTACGCCCTCCTGATGACGATCAACTTTACAGAAGTGCACGGAGTGACATGGCCAGGCCGACGACGATGTCCCCTGCGATGAGGCCTGATGCCGTGATGCCGTTGTCGTTTTTGAGGTAGCCCTTCTTCGCCACGTACCAGGCGATGATCCCGCCGACGAGCAGCGCGGCAGTGAGCGACACCGGGAGGATGAGGCCGAGGGCCACGCTGACGGCCGAAATTTTATAGCGGTACAGGACAAGCGCAACGACGATGCCCGCAAGGACAGAGGGATGCTGATCGAAGGCGACGGTATCCGGCTGACTGCAGAGTTGGCCATCTCCAGCCACATGACGCTGTACGGGGCGGGAAGCGCGCTGGTGCCGATGCCGTACAGGCCGTCCAGGAACCGGATGATGGGTATGCACACGATCCCTCCTGCTATCGAGCCTATGGCCATCATCGTGCATTAACCCTTTACGGCTGACGTTGCTGTATTCGGCGGTCATGGACGCAGAGAGGGCAAGCGAGAAGCCCATGACCATGGCCACGACGAAGCCTTCCAGGATAAGCAGCGGGACGATGTCGTTGAACGCCAGGCCGACCAGCAATATGACAACGAACGAAGATATGCCGACGCCCATGGACATCTCGGCCCGGCCCCGGGTCTCGATCACCTGGAACAGTACGGCGATGGGGACGCAGACGAGGAATATCCACGCAGGCACACCCGCGAAAGCCTGTATCATCACCGCGGCAACAATGATGAGCGCCAGCAGCAGGATACCCCGGGCCCGGGGTCCATGCGGCGGCTGCCCCGGCCTCCGTCACGCGCAACTGCCGGGACTTTCACGGCTTTCTTTCGCAGCCGGTCCCACTGTTCGCGTAAAGCCGGCTTGAGGATGACGTACAGCGTAATGACCGCCGTGGTCACCATCATGGATACTGCAGTGGAAAATACCCACGGATTTTTCATGTGGGTGGTATAATCGACGGCGGTCCCCTCGATGAAGACGAGGACTGCCAGCGATGCCAGTGCGCCGAGGGCAATCTGCAGGCAGGCCCTGACACCGATCAGCATCCCGATGCCGATCATCATAGGCGACACGCTCATGCCGGCGACTGTCAGGCCGATGGTCTCCGGAATTACGCTCAGGCCCTTCAGGAAGGCGATCGCGCCTGACAGGGCGCCGGCAGCTCCCATTCGCAGGGCCGAGACCTTGAATTGCAGGTCCCGCTTCTCCGCCGCGAGGAGCCTGATGATCGATGCGGTCACCTTTGGCTGTGGCCACGGGAAGCCGCCCCGGAGGAAGTAGCCCTCGAAGTATACGGACATCAGCATGCCGATGATGCCCGACATCCCCAGCAGCGCCATCATGGCGTAATCCGACAGGACAAACGGCTCGCCCGAGATGATGATGGCCCCCAGGCCGTCGGTGTAGGCGATGACCGCCGCCGTGGAGCTCATCATGATCGCCATCACGTAGACGAAGGCCCGGGACTTCACGCTTCCCGCGAGCAGGAAAATGAAAGTAGGACAGGAACAGGAGCAGGAACAGGATGCCGTCGGCCATGCCCGTCTTGTAGGCCATGTAGACGGAGACGACGGCGTTCACGATACTGAACAGCACTCCCACGACGATTGCCGGTATCCTGTCGTCCAAGTCCATACCCGTCATTATTTAGAGGGTATCCTGTATGAACGTTACGGTAACCGGCTATGGCTTGAACCTGTTGAGCAGCAGCGAGTTGGACACGACTGATACCGAGCTGAACGCCATGGCCGCCGCAGCAATGATAGGGTTCAGGCTGATGCCGAAGAACGGGATGAGAATCCCGGCCGCGATGGGGATGCCGATGATGTTGTAGATGAACGCCCAGAAGAGGTTCATCTTGATCGTGCGGATGGTCGCCCGGCTCAGCTTGATGGCCGTCAGAACGCCCCGAAGGTCGCCGCTCATCAGCGTGATGTCCGACGCCTCTATGGCCACGTCTGTGCCTGTGCCGATTGCGATGCCGACATCGGCCTGCGCCAGCGCCGGCGCATCGTTGATGCCGTCGCCTACCATTGCGACCTTCTTGCCTTCCGCCTGGAGCTTCTTGACCTCGCTCGCCTTGTCCTGGGGCAGGACCTCGGCCAGCACCCGGGTGATGCCGACCTGCTTCGCGATGGCTTCGGCGGTGCGCCGGTTGTCGCCGGTGATCATGACCGGCTCGATGCCCAGGTGGCGGAACTCCGCTATGGCCTCCACGGAGCCTTCCTTGATCGTGTCGGCGACGGCGATGACGCCGGCCGGCTTATCGGCGACCGCCACGTACATCGGCGTTTTCCCGCCGGCCGAGAGGCGCTCGAACGTGTCCTTCATCGATGCAATGTCGACGTCATCGTCTTCAAGCAGCTTTGCGTTGCCGACCATGACGATCTTTCCATCGACCTCCGCTACAATCCCCTTGCCGGGCAGCGCATCGAACTTCGTCGGGCTGACGACCGGCACCTTCCGGCTCTTCCGCGCCACGGACGATGGCGCCGCCGAGCGGGTGCTCGGAGCCCTTCTCTGCCGACGCCGCGAAGTGCAGGACATCGCTCTCCGTAAATCCAGGAGCGGGTATCACGTCGACCAGCGAAGGCTGGCCTTTTGTAATCGTGCCCGTCTTGTCCAGGACGATGGCGTTGATCTGGTAGGCGTTCTCCAGGCTCTCGCCGCCCTTGATCAGGATGCCGTTCTCCGCGCCCTTGCCGGTGCCCACCATGATCGCCGTGGGCGTGGCCAGGCCCATGGCGCAGGGGCAGGCGATGATCAGCACCGAGATGAAGTTCAGCAGGGCTCTGATGAACGACGGCTGCGAGCCGAGGAAGTACCATGCCAGGAACGTCAGGGCAGCCAGCCCGATGACCACTGGCACGAAGACGGCGGCCACCTGGTCCGCGAGCCGCTGGATAGGCGCCTTGCTGCCCTGTGCCTCCTCCACCATCCTGATGATCTGGGAGAGGACCGTGTCCCGGCCGACCTTGGTCGCCCGGAAGCTGAACGTGCCCGTCGCGTTGATGGTGGCGCCGATCACGTTGTCGCCCTACCTTCTTGCCCGCCGGGATGGACTCGCCGGTGATCATGGACTCGTCCACCGCCGAATAGCCGGAGACGACCACGCCGTCCACCGGTATCTTCTCGCCCGGCCGGACGATCACGATGTCGCCGACCTGCACGTCCTCCACCGGGACGTCGACCTCTTTGCCGTCGCGCTCGACTCTTGCCGTCTTCGCCTTCAGCCCCCTCAGCCTGCGTATCGCTTCGGAGGTCTGGCCTTTCGCCCGGGCTTCGAGGAGTCTCCCCAGCAGGATGAGCGCGATGATCATCGTCGACGTGTCGAAGTACGTGGCGGGCATCTGGCCCCCGACCATCACGTAGTGGGGCGCCAGTGTCGCGACCACGCTGTAAAAGTAGGCTGCGCTCGTGCCCACGGCGATGAGCACGTTCATGTCGGCCGTCCCGTGCTTCAATGCCGCCCATGCGCCTTTGTAGAACCGCCAGCCTATCCAGAACTGTACCGGGGTAGCCAGGACCAGCGCAAAGAGGTCGATCGGGTTGACTTCGGTGACGCCGAGGTTAATACGCTCCATCATCAGCGAGGATATGCCCGGGATGTACTGCCCGAAGAACATGATCACCATGATAACGGCCGCAGCGATGCCTGCCAGGATGAACTTCAGCGTGAGATCGTTCATCTCCGTTTCGTCGCGACTGCCGCTCGCGATCGACGAACTCCTCGGCCGTAGGGACTTCCGGGACCGTATAGCCCTGGCTCTCGATGATCTTCTTCAGGTCGTTGACGGTGACGACGGAGGGGAAATAGTGGATAGTGGCTCTCTCGGTGGCCAGGTTCACCGCTGCACTGGCCACGCCTTCGTTCTGCCGCAACGCGTTCTCGATACGCGCCTGGCAGGAGGCGGCCGACTCGTTAGAGTCGGACGTCATGCCCCTGACGGGCAGTGTGACCGTCTCCTCTTCGACGCCGTACCCCGCGTCCTTGATCGATTTGACGATGTACTCGATCGATATCTGCGCCGGGTCGTAGACGAACGTCGCTATCTCGGTGGCGAGGTTTACGTTAGCCTGTTCGACGCCTTTCGTCTCGCGTATGGCCTTTTCCACCCGTGCCACGCACGACGCGCAGGTCATGCCTGTGATCTTCAGCTGTGTCTTTCGCATATCCTCAGGTCAGCGGCAGTCGCTTACCATTTATATAATATGCCGGGTTTCAATAAATACTTACAGCTACAGGCCAAGGTGTGTCTTCTGGAAGATCTGCGCGCACTTCTCGCTGCAAAAATAGCGGTACCGGTCGTTGCCCAGCTTGAAAATGACAATGGCATCTTTTGTATCCACATCCCTGCCGCAGACGGGGTCCTTCTCGATCATGATTAGCGATTTACTCTCCACGTTTATCAGATGGTCGCGAAATTATCGTGACGAAGACACCTGACCGCCAGATCGTACTTATGCCTTACCCCATCAGGATACGCAACAGCGCGGTAGCCCGCCTGCCCCGGGGGTTGAAAACTTCCCGGATCATGGTCGAGGTCGGGTACTTCTCGATCCTCATGGCTTTCACCGTCCGGAACATCATATCCATCCGGGCGTTGCTGCACTTGCGCAGGTACTCCTTTACAGCATAATTCCTCTGAAGCAGGGGGCCGAGCGTCTTTTCGATCTCAAGATCATACCGGCGCAGCGCGTCCGCCGAAACGTCGCCTTTCCGGACGCAGTCGGCGATCACGCTCCCGGCAATCCTTCCGCTGATCATGCCGTTCAGGATGCCTTCGCCGGTCCCCGGGTCGGTCAGCCTGGCGGCATCGCCCACCAGCACCATGCCTGCCGCTGACAGCCGGGACATGATGCCGGACAGCGGCACACCCCCGGCCACCGACTCGAGCACGTCGGCGCCCGGGAACCGCCAGCTCACGAAGTCATTCAGGTACTCGATCGGCCTGCGCGGGTCCCCGTGGTCGTAAACGGCCCCGAGCCCGACGTTCGCCTCGCCTTCGCCTTTCGGGAACACGTACACGTAGCCTCCGGGCGCCCAGGCGCCTGTCATAGTAAACTTCGCAGCTCTCCGGCTCGAGGTCGATGCCGGCGAGACGGAACTGTACACAGCTCCCGATGTCTTTCACTTTCAGACAGGTATCGATGCCGGCCCAGCGGCCCACCTTCGACTCGACGCCGTCGGCGCCGACCACCACTTTCGCCCTGGCTTCGAAGTCTTCGCCCCGCAGCTTTCCCCTGATACCGCACGTCCGGCCATTTTCGAGGATGAGCCCGGTCGCCTGTGTCTTGGTGAAAACATCCGCGCCTGCGGCGGCAGCCATACGTGCCAGGTCCCGGTCGAATATCCTGCGCTCAAGGATGTAAGCCGCATCCCTGTCGTCGCAGAATTCAATGCTTACGGATGGCGAAAAGAACCTGGCCTTCCTGATCCGGCCGCTGATCCACTTAGGGTCCGGCTCCATAAATTCTCGCAGGCCGTCGACCGTGATGCCCTCCGCGCACCTGATCGGCTCCCCTATCTCCTGGCGCTTTTCGATCAGCAGGACGTCGAGACCCCTGTCTGCGGCTTCCTTCGCCGTTATCGAGCCCGCCGGCCCCCCTCCCGCCACTATGACATCGTAGCTGTCTTTCACAGCCCTTTACCCCCGTGAGAACAACTAAAATTTTGCTGTCAGCCGTTTATACGTTCCGGTGGAAAGCACGGAATCGTCGGGATATTTTTTATCGTCGGCCTGCCATATCTGTAGTGATGAACAGGCTTGCGAACTCGCCGAGCAGCTACCTGCAGAGGGCTGCAGATGAGCCGATAGACTGGTACCCGTGGAGCGACGAGGCCTTTGAGCGCGCCCGCCGGGAGAACAAGCCCGTGCTGTTATCCATCGGCGCAGTCTGGTGTCACTGGTGCCACGTGATGGCCCATGATACGTGGCATGACCCCGATACCGTGAAAATCATTAACGAGCGGTTCGTAGCCATCAAAGTAGACCGGGACGACCGCCCTGAGATCGACCGTCGCTACCAGGAGGCGATACAGGCGCTGACCGGACAGGGTGGCTGGCCGCTCACGGTCTTTCTCACCCCGGACAGGCAGCCGTTCTACGGCGGCACTTATTACCCGGGAAAGGCGAAGTACGGCATGCCCGCTTTCACGGACGTACTGAATGCGATCGACGACCTGTACCGGAAAGACCGCGGCAGCATCGAGCGCATTGTCAACGACCTGTCCCAGCGGTATGTCTATGCTTACCCCCGGCCGACAAAGCTGGACCCGCAATATCTCCCGGCGGTGGTCAGCGAGATGCACGACAGCTTCGACCCCTTGTACGGCGGCTTCGGCACGTCCCAGAAGTTCCCTTACTCCGAGGCGCTCCTGTTCCTGCTGCAGCGCTACGAGTCATCCGGCGATAAGGCGGCCTGGGAGATGGTCGATTTCACGCTGCGGCAGATGGCGAACGGCGGCGTCTACGACCACGTCGGCGGGGGCTTCCACCGGTACGCCACAGACCGTGCGTGGCGGGTGCCTCATTTCGAGAAGATGCTGAACGATAATGCGCTGCTGCTTGAGCATCTACCTCGAAGCGTTCCAGCTGTCGGGTACGCCGCTGTTCCGGGAAATCGCCGAGGAGATCGTGGCCTTCGTCTTCCGGGACCTCGTGCGCGAGCCCGCCGGCTTTGCCTCCAGCATCGATGCCGATGTACACGGGAAAGAAGGCGCATATTTCACCTGGCAGGAGCCGGAGCTGGCCGAATTGCTGGGAGACGGCCGGGTCGATTACTTCATGAAGGCCTACAACGTGACCCGCGGAGGCAATATCGGCGGCGCCGACAACGTACTCTACCTGAGTCGACGAAGGTGATCGCCAGCGTTATGCCGAAGACCGGGAGAAGCTGCTGGCCGCCCGTAACAAGCGGGAGAAGCCCTACACGGACATGTCCATACACGCGAGCTGGACGGCGCTCATGATCACCTCTTTCGTCCGGGCTTACAACGTCCTCGGTGACCGGCGCTGTCTCGACTATGCCCGCAAGTCCGCCGATTTCATCATGAGCGACATGTATCGTGACGGCACTCTGTACCGCGTCTACACCGACCGGCCTTCCGTCGACGGCTATCTCGAAGACTACTCCTGCACCATCGAGGCGCTGCTGGAGCTGTTCAATGCCACGCAGGTCGTCGATTACCTCGGCCATGCAGAACGTCTGGCCGGCGCCTGCGACGAGAAGTTCTTCGATCGCGACCATGGCGGCTACTTCTTCGTGCAGGCGAAAGACCGCAACGCCATGGCCCAGGACAAGCCGATCACCGACTTCTCCGTGCCTGCCTCCAACCCGCAGATGGCCATGAACCTGATCAAGCTCTACTACTACACTGGCAATCAGGCTTACCTTGACCGTGCACAGGCGCTGGTCGAAGGCTTTTTCGATATGTGCCGGCAGTACCCGCTGGGCCACGGCACCTTCTTCTCGGCGATGGACTACCTTGTCGACCGGCCGGACCAGATCGCCGTCGTCGCGGGGGAGAAAGAAGGGCGGGAGCTGGTCGACCTGATCAACAGCCGGCTGATCAAGAAGATCACCATGCTCGACTACGGCCAGTACCCGGTGCGTCCGGAAGTTTTTAACGGCAGGACTGCGATCGACGGGAAGCCGACCGCTTACTTCTGCAAGGACTGGAAATGCACCCTGCCACTTACAGACCGCCAGGACTTCCTGGAGATGCTGAAACGGCCCCGATTCGACGAGAAATGATATGAAATGGCTGGCATCTTCGTCAGCCCGGTATTTCGTAAGCATCGCAGAGTGCCTGTCCGGTCATAGATGCGTAAGCGGTATACAGCAGCTTTAAACTGTGAACCCGTAGCCTGTGCATCTATCAGGTAGCCTGGCAAAAGTACGACACATGATTGCACGATTATAAAAAAATAAAAAAGAGAAGGCCCCTGGTGCAGGGGCCGGGTTTAAGCTGTTGCCTTTTCGCTCCGTCTTGCCGTTCTTCAGCGATGCCTGGCGGTCGACCCACCAGAACACGGCAAGCGTCAGTGTCGACAGGGGCAGGGCGATGAACAGCGGGTCCAGCACTGTCCAGGGCTGGCCGAGCACTGCATCCTTGCCGAACAGGAACATGCTTATGCCAAGGGGCTGGGATTCCTTGATGTGGACGAACGCCGTCCAGAGGAACCAGGCGGCCGCGCCGATGACCAGGCTGTACTTCGCACCCCGGGCCGAGGGAGTCTTGCTGAACAGCGCCTGCGTGTACGCGGGCAGGAAGGCCGCGGCACACAGGCCCATGAACATGGCCGTCGCCCTCGCGATGATGCTGCCCGGCATGACATAGGCCAGCGCGACGCTGACCAGGAGCATGATGAGCACGCCTATCCTGTTGATGTTTATCGAAGGCTTTTTATTCAGGATAGTGCTCAGCAGGTCGACCCCGATAGCCGTGCCCATCGTGTGGAGCAGGGCGCTCATGGTCGACAGGGCCGCCGAGAGCATGGTAAGCATGAAGAGCATGACGAACCAGTCGGGCATGATCGCGTTGATAAACGTGGGAATGACCATGTCCAGGTTGCCGCCGGGCACCACTGCGGTCGCGAGCTTGCCGTTGTGCTCCATGAAGTACACGTTGGACAGCGCGCCTACGGTGTATGCGACGCCTACCATCATGAAGATGAAGATCACGCCGATGGGCACGGCCCTGTTGAGCGCCCTGTCGTCCTTGGCCGTCATGAACCGCACCGCGAGCTGGGGCTGGGCGAGCACGCCGATGCCCACGCCCATGATGATGGTCGTGACCATCGTGAACCACAGGTTCGACCCGAGGTCGGGCATCGCAGTCCAGCCGTTATGTCCCAGGGCCACGAGACCGGCAGGCACTTTGTCGGCCATGTCGGTCAGCGCCTGGAACGGGCCGAAAACCCCGCCGCCCAGCGCGACGAACGTGGCGACCAGGAGAATGGTCATGCCGATGAGCATGAGGACGGCCTGGAAGCTGTCCGTGTAGATGACCGCGAGCAATCCGCCAATGATGACATACAGCGCCGTCACCGCGGCGAATGCGAACAGTACAGTGTTATAGTCGATGGCGAACGAGATCTCGATGAACCGTGCGGCGCCGATCATGACGGCCGACGTGTACAGCGGCATGCCCACTGACGATGACGAGCGCGCTGGCATACCGCAGGAACTTCGAGTTGTAGACCTTGCCCAGGAGATCGGGGAAGGTGCGGGCCTGCAGGCGGCTTCCCACGGCCCGGGTCCTCTTGCCGAAGACGATGAAGGCGATGAAAATGCCCAGGGCGATGTTCATGAACACCAGCCACATCAGGCCCATGCCAAGCTGTGCCGCCACGCCGCCGAAGCCGATGATGGCCGCGGTGCTGATGAACGTGGCGCCATAAGAGAGCGCGATGAGCGCGGGATGCACTTTCCTCCCGGCCAGCATGAAATCGTCCGCTCCTTTCGTCCTCTTGTAGCCCAGGTAGCCAAGCGCGACGAGGATGGCAAGGTAGACGCCGGTGACCACCGTGAACGTCAGCGAATCGACGGCCACGATCACTCACCGCCCTTGTTCCAGTTTATAATTCCGTACAATATGCCAATAATGACGATGCCGAAGGTGGCAACATACGCCAGTATGATTTGAGGGTCATCGATCCCGAACAAGACTCCACGCTCCAGTACTTTATAGATAGTTCATAAGTATGCCATGCTATTGCATGGCAATTGATATGCTATAGCATGACAATTGATATGCTATAGCATGGCAATATTATCTCTAACCATATAAATGTTGTTATATGCGGTACAGTACATGATGTACATCGCGAGCCAAGGGCAGGTTTATTATCTATTAGCCTCAACATGGTGTTTTGTGTCAACAGACGATATGCTGGCATGGCTGCTGGAGCCCGGACGAGCCCTCGGTGCGCTACTTGTACGCTGAAAGACCTGCTGGACCGGCCGGACGACGACCCTGAAGTGGCGGAAGCGAAGCGGGCGATCATGGAGCGCGGGCCGGCAGCCGCCATCCTGTCCCACCAGAACGAGGACGGCGGGTTCATGACGCCCGAGATGGTCGAACAATACGGCTACGAGGTGGCGAAGACGGGCTACCAGCCGAAAAAGAACAGCATATGGCAATTGCTGACCCTGGCGCAGCTTGGCGTCGACCGGGATGATCCCCGGGTGAAGAAGCTCTGCGAATACGTCCTCGACCACAACTATAATCCGGGCAGGAAAGTGATCGGAATAAATATCAAGAGAAAGGATGGCATCGACTTTTGGCCGCTGCCGTGCTTCGTGTCCAACATGGTCTGGTCACTTTCGATGCTGGGATACCACGACGACGGCAGGGTGCAGGACTCGATACAATGGCTCCTCAAGTACCAGCGTTTCGACGACGGCGGCTTCCGCACGCCCGACGAATGGCCTTACCGGGGGAAGCGGGACCGGTGCTTCGGCAGACACACCTGTTTTTCCGGGGTCACCACGGTCGCTGAAGGCGATGACAGCGATCCCTGAAGCCCGGCGCACTGACAGAGATGGACGAGTTCATCGGGAAGGCGGTCGATTTCGTCCTGATGCACCGCCTCTATCGTCGAAACCACGGCGAATGGGAGCCGATCAGGCCTGAGTTCGAGATGTTCAGCTTTCCCGTCCTTCATTATGACGACGTGATCGAGATCGTCGACACGCTCCAGGGCCTGGGCGTCAGGCACGAGGCCGTGGACGAGGGGCTGCAGTTCATCCTGGGCAAAAGGAAGCCCGACGGCCGGTGGAAGCTGGGCTACACGACGAGCAGGTCCTCGACCTATGCGAACTTCGGCCAGCGCGGCAAAGAGAGCAAATGGATTACGCTGCGGGCGTTAAAGGTATTGAAAAACGCAGGCATTGCCGTGGTGTAAATATCGATACCTGGCACGGCCGGGCGATATATTAGCGGCCTCCGCCGGTCTACGAGCGGCCTCGCAGCGTACGCGCGCGAGAGCCTGCCGCCGGATTAAAATTTTTTCATATGTTGCAAGGCCTGCACCGAACACGACGTACACGACGGCCACGACGTACACAACGTACGTTCAGGGAACTGTGCTTGTGTAGCTGCATCCATTAAAAACGTTGTGTACGTCGTGTACGTCGTGTTCGGTGCCAGCTAGCATCAATAAGATATTCGAGGGTTGGTGACTAACGCAGCCCGAGAATTTTCAGCCCTTCCAGGATGCGGTCGACGCGTATCTGCCCGGGTGCAACGGGCCGGCGGACATAGCCATAGGTGAGCAGCGAGCCGTAGACCGGCGCTACTATCCGGGAGTGCATGCCCAGGCTGCCCATAGCTATGGTGCATACGGGGCGTTTTGAGACGAGGGTCACTTCAAGCAGCCGCAGCACGTCGTTCATGTCGTGCGGGGTCACGGCCAGCTTGGCGATGGCGCCCTTCTCTATGCAGCTGTTGATGATCGACAGCATCTCGGCGTTGGGTGGCGTACCCTCGAAGTCGTGGTACGAGACGATGGGCATTGCATCCGTGCCCTGTACTGTGGCCACGAGCTCATCGACGCGCTTCGCCCTGAGCTCCACGTCGATATATTCTGCGTAGGTGGCCAGTTTCTTGAAAAGCTTCACCCGGTCCCGGTCGCTCCCGGCGTACTTTCCGCCCTCGAACTCCGGCCGGATAGTAACGATCATGGGGCAGTCCACGTCCCGGTAAATACTCTGGACGAGCGCCTCCGGGTCCTCCCCGGCCAGGTCGACGCGCACCTCCACCAGATCGGCGCCCAGTGAGGCCGCCTCTTTTGCATCGTCTTTCGTGGTGACCGACGCTACTACTTTAGGGGGAAAGTCCATGGGTCGTCCATTCTCCGAAAATTTATTCAAGCCTTATATCTTTTAATATCCGCGGTAACGTCCCTGCACAGGATCAGTGCGCCCAGGTAATCGTTTCCCTTCTCCATAGGGATGATGGAGACTATAACTGTATGCTCATCTCCGGACGGCGTCTTATATTTCATCTCTTTATCTTTGATCGGCGCCATCCTGTCATACGCCTGTTTGATCATCTGCTTCAAGTCTTCTGCGCTTATGCCTCTGGTCAAATGAAGGGCAAAGAAGTTCTTGCCTGTCGTATCATTCCAGCCTACCCCCCACATCTGGGCAGCCGCAGGGTTCCAGGTAGTAACCACGCCGTCTTTGTCGAGCACGATCAGGCTTTCGACGATGTTGTTGATGATGGCTTCGTTAGACGTGTTTATGATGTTAAGCTGTGCGGTCCTTTCTCTCAGCTCGTCGTTGGTGGTCTCGAGCTCCTCGTTCAGCGAACGCAGCTCTTCGTTGCTGGTCTCCAGCTCCTCGTTGGTCGACTGCAGCTCCTCGTTGCTGGTCTCCAGCTCCTCGGCGGTGGACTGCAGCTCTTCGGCCGTCGTCTCCAGCTCCTCGTTGGTCGACTCGAGCTCCTCGTTGGTCGTCTCCAGCTTCGCGTTGAGCTCCTGCAATTCTTCGTTCGAGCGCTTCAGCTCGTCGCGGAGACGCTTGTCCTCGGTCACGTCGTCCATCATGATGATGGACCCCTGGAGCTCCGCGTTCGGGCCGATCAGCGGCACGACGGTCACGTCGACGTACCTCTTCTCGCCTTTGTGGTTGGTGATCTCTTTTTCTTTGAGCACCACCGGTTTCTTATCCCGTAACGCATCGCGTATGGCATCGCTGATGCCTGGTATCCGGTCGCCCATCCCCATCTCGTAGAAGTTGCGGCCCAGGGCGTAGTCGGACTTGATCGTCCACATTTGCTCGGCGGCGGGGTTCCAGGTGGTTACGATATTATTTTTATTCAGGACGATCAGGGCCGGGCTCATGGTATTAATGATCGCCTCGTGATAAAAGTCCAGAGTTTTGATTTCCTTCGACGCCACGGTGACCGCTTTGTCGACCGTAGCTTCTTCAATCAGGGCTATGCGTCGCTCCGCCGGCTCCAGCTCGGTAATGCTCATGGTCTTCTTGAAGATCCGCCACTTCTGGCTCACCACGCTGAACAGCTTGGAGCCCACCAGCGTGGATTCCGATTTGCCGAAGAAGACGTATCCACCCTGGTTCAGCGCGAAATTAAACCGGTAGAGCAATTTGTTTTGAAGCTGGACGTTGAAATAGATCAGCACGTTCCTGCATACCAGGAGGTCCAGGTGAGAGATGGGGGCGTCTGAAGTCAGGTCCTGCCGGCCGAAGGCTACCATTTGCCGGATCGATCGGTCGATCTTGTAGACACTATCTTCTTTAGAGAAATATTTTTCAAGCAGTTCCGGGCTGACGTTCTTGAGCTTTTCCGGGCGATAGACGCCTCTCCTCGCTTCGGTGAGCGCATTTTCATCGATGTCGGTCGCGTAGATCTTGATCTCATAGTCATGGATCGCGTTGCCCAGCGCCTCGGCGAGCAGTATGCCGACGGAATAGGGCTCTTCCCCGGAGGCGCAGCCGGCGCTCCAGACCCGGATGGAGTCGCCTTTCTTCTTTCTGGCGATGATGTCGGGCAGCACCTTTTCTTCGACGATCTTCCACGCATCGGGGTCGCGGAAGAACTCCGTCACGTTGATCAGCAGCGTCTCGAACAGCTTCGCGTACTCATCCTGGTGCTCATCCAGGTATCTCTCATATTCAGGGTAAGTGCTGATCTTTAGCTCGTCAAGCCGCTTCTGGATGCGGCGCCGGAGACTGACTTTCTTGTAGTCCCTGAAGTCGAACCCGCGTTCGTTAAAAAGCTTCTGGAGCAGCTGGTCCAGCTCTTCGTCCGTCTGATCTTCTTTAGCGGGCGGCTGCTGATTCTCCGGCATAGGTTACTCTTCGTCTCCTTTTGTAATAAGCGTAATGATCGCAGGAGCTATTTCCGCCAGGGGCAGCACGAAGTCGACCATGCCGGTGGCAATGGCGGACCTGGGCATGGAGTTATGCTCCGCGGTATCCGGGTCCTGCGCGATCGTCGTCCCGCCCTGCTCCTTTATTGCCTTGATGCCCATCGCCCCGTCCGATGCCCGAGCCCGTCAGTATCACGCCTATCGACTTGCCGTCCATGCTTGCGGCGACCGACTCGAACAGCAGGTCGATGGACGGGCGGGAAAAGTGCACGAACGCCGTCGACGTGAGGTACGTCTTTCCGTCGGTGAGCAGCAGGTGCCTGTCCGGCGGGGCAATGTAGACGACCGACTTCTCGATAGGCTCGTCGTTCACGGCTTCCTTGATCCTGATCTGGCAGCGCCTCTGGAGCAGCTCCACCAGCAGGCTTTTATGCCGCGGGTCGAGGTGCTGGACGATGAGGATGGAGGCCGGCAGGTCGGCGGGAAGCCGGGACAGCACCTCCATCAACGCTTTCAGCCCTCCGGCGGATGCGCCTATCGCCACGACCTCAAAATTGCCCATACCTGATGTCCTGTCAACGATGTTTGCAAGGTTCACTATTACTGAGTATGAGCTTTAAGATAATAAATCTTAGTTTTATAATTTTTATCAAAATACGCAAAATACTGGTATGGTAAGCCCATTTATATTAATATCAATATAATTGCAATTAAGTTAATGAAAAAAAAAAAAGAATATATCGGCACACTCACGCTCATTATATAATTATTTACTATGATAATCTAATTTATATACAATAAAGAAGTAACAACTTTCATTAAAATGAGGCCCAAGCCCCTGATCTCTGACGCCGGAAAAGATAAACAAAAAACCCGTGAACAGCTGCTCACCGAGCTTGCGGGACTGCAGGGAATCGTGACCGCCCTGAAGGATGAGCAGGCCGGCTGCAATCGCATCGTCGGCATGCTTGACGGCATTGCAGAGCCCTTGCTGTTTCTCGATGACGCGGCCCTGATTACTTACGCGAACTCAGCGGCCGGACGCCTGCTCGACACGGGCCACGAGCAGCTCCCCGGCAAGCGCCTCTGGGACGTTTACCCCAAGAGCAAGGACACGTTGTTCTATAACTTGTTCACGAAGGCCGCGGTCGATCGCAACCCGGCCAGCTTCGCCGAGAAGCACCCGCGGCAGAGCAAATGGTTCGAGGTCGACCTGTACCCGGTCGCCGGGGGCATGGTCGTGCTCTTCCACGACATCACCGTACGCCGGCATAAAGACGAGCTCCAGCGGCTGGCCCTCGTCCTCCTGCACAACATGAAGGAGAACATCTTCCTGATGCGGGCCGACGGCAGGCTGTTCCACGTGAACAGCGAAACCCGGCATTCCCTGGGGTACTCGACGGACGAGCTCATACGCAAGAGCATTTTCGACCTGGTGCCACAGGCAAATCTGCGCCAGTGGCAGGATATCCTTGACCAGATCAGGCAAAAGGGTTCCACCACGTTCGAGTCAAAACTGCGTGACGAAGGACGGCCGGGAGTTCCCGGTGGAGGTATACGCCAATTACATCGAGCTTTACGGCCAGTCGTATTATACCATTTCCGCCCGGGATATCACTGAACGTAAAATCGCCGAAAATGAGATCAACGAGGCCCGGTCCCGGGCAGAAATGTACCTGGACCTGATGGGCCACGACATTAATAACCAGACCATGATTGCCGCCGGTAACATCGAAATGGCCATCGGGGTACTGGAACAGGCTGGCAAGCTCGATCCGGACAGCAAAGCCTGCCTGGAAAATACTCTCAGGTCCCTCGAAAATACCGCAGTCCTGATCGATAATGTGCAGAAGCTGCAGCGGGCGACCTCGGAAGGGCAAAAGCTGCGAAAGACGGACGTGTGCGCGGTCCTCGAAGGCGTCGTCGGCGGGTTCAGGGCCACCATCGGGAGAGACATGGATATCCGCTTCCGCCATTGCCCTGCCTGCACGGTGAACGCAAACGAGCTGCTCAAGGACGCCTTCGTGAACCTGATCGGGAACGCATCAAACACTCCCGCCCCGACAGGCACCTTGCCATCGACGTGGCCCTGGATATCGTCGAAGAGGGCGGGAAGAAGTACTGCATGGTCACTGTCGCGGACAATGGCCCGGGCATTCCCGACGAGGTCAAGGACAGGCTATTCATGCGCTTCAGCCGGGGCCAGACGAAAGTCAAAGGCAGCGGCCTGGGGCTGTACCTGGCTAAGACGCTGGTTGAAAGCTATGACGGCAAAATACGCGTGGAGGACCGGGTGCCGGGCGACTATACGAAAGGCGCCAGATTTGTCGTGATGATTCCGTCTGTCGAGTGAACCACATGACAATCAGGCGATTTACCGTATAATTCGGCAACCATCAACTTTTTATATAATTGCTATTTATCGGAAATAGCATTTATATATCATCCGGGAGAAAAAGTGTTATTTATATGAGTTTCGGGCCTCTGATTTCCGACAGTGAGAAAGATAAGCACAAGACCCGGGACCAGCTACTGAAAGAATTGTCGGAATTACGGGCCCGGCTCGCTGCTAAAACAGAAGACCTTACCGGTTGCGAACATGTAGTCAGCATGCTTGATGGCATTACGGAGCCTGTTCTCGTCCTGGACGACGAGTCGCACGTCGTCTATGCGAACTCTGCGGCGGCAAGACTATTCGCGAAAGGATCAGAGGCCATCGAGGGCAGGAGCCTGTGGGACCTGTACCCGAAGGGCCGGACACGCTATTTTACAATGCTTACGAAAAGGCCAGAAACGGCCGTAGCACAGGCAAATTCCGGGAGATGCACAGGCTGTTGGGCAAGTGGTTTGACGTCTACCTGTATCCGGTGCCCGGTGGCATGACCGTACTCTTTAACGACATCACCGTCAGCAGGCAAATGGAGGAATTGCCCCGGCTGGCTCTTAAGCTCCTGCACAACCTGAAGGATAACGTCTTTCTCCTGCGAGCGGACGGCAGGATGTTCCATGTGAACAACGAGACGAAGGATTCCCTGGGCTATTCCAGCGACGAGCTCCACAAGATGCGCATCTTCGATGTCGTGCCACAAGCCAGCCAGCGCGAGTGGCAGGACATCCTCGATCGCATCCGGCAGCACTGCAGCATGACCTTCGAGTCCCGGCTCCGTGCCCGGGACGGCCGCGAGTTCCCGGTGGAGGTCTACGCCAGTTATATCGAGTTCTATGGCAGCCACTATTACACGATTTCCGCCCGGGACATAACGGAGCGTAAGCGGGCCGAAGTCGCGCTCAGGGAGAGCGAGGCGAACCTGTCCCGGGCCCAGCGCATCGCGCACATCGGCAACTGGACCTGGGATACGAAGAAAGACCTGGTATATTGCAGCGATGAGTTTTACCGGATATTCGGCATGCCTCGACAGGACTACATTACTTATGGGCAGTTTATTAATACCCTTAACCCGGAAGACCGTGATCCCGTCAACGGGGCAGTGGATGCAGCCCTGAACCGTGGGGAACTTTATAACATCGATTACCGGGTTGTCTGGCCGGATGGCAACGAGCGCATTGTCCACGCGGACGGCGAGGTCCTTATTGATCAGGCCGGTAAGCCAGCCACTATGTTCGGTACGGTGCAGGATGTCACCGAGCGTAAAAAAGTGGAAGAAACCCTTGAAAAATACCGGCTCTTCTCGGAGAATGCTCATGATATCGTTTTGTTCATCCGGCGGGACGGCCGCATTTTTGAGGCTAACGCCGCAGCCGTGAAAGCTTATGGTTATACCTACGAAGAGCTTCTTTCCTTAAGCATATACGACTTAAGGGCTTCGGAGATCGGTTATCACGTCGATAATCAGATGGATATGGCGTATGATAATGGCATTCTGTTCGAGGCCGAGCATCGCCGCAAAGACGGCAGTGATTTCCCCGTTGAAGTAAGCTCACAGGGCCGGATCATCAACGGCCAGAAAGTCCTTCTAAGCGTCGTGCGGGACATCAGCGAGCGCAAGCGTGCAGAGGAGGCGCTGCGGGAGACGCGGGATTACCTGGAGAGCCTGATCGATTACGCCAATGCGCCGATTATCGTGTGGGACCCCGGATTCACTATTACGAGGTTTAACCATGCCTTCGAGCGGCTCTCCGGCTATAGTGTAAGCGAGGTCGTGGGAAAAGACTTGAGCGTTCTCTTTCCGGCGGCAAGCAGGGACGAGTCACTGGACAATATCAGGAGGACGCTGGCGGGCGAATACTGGGAGTCGGTGGAAATACCCATCCTCCATAAAGACGGCAGCATTCGCATAGCGCTCTGGAACTCGGCCAACATCTACAGCGAAGATAAGAGCCGGCTGCTGGCCACGATCGCTCAGGGCCAGGACATAACAGGGCGCAAGCAGGCCGAGGATGCCCTGCAAGTCGCCAAAGCGCAGGCCGAGCTGTACGTCGACCTGATGGGCCACGACATCAACAACATGAACCAGATCGCGATGGGCAGCCTGGAGGTTGCTCTTATGGACCTGGAGCAGGCCGGAAAGCTCGACGCTTCAGGCAAACCCCTGCTCGAGAAATCGATCGAGTCGCTGACCAGCAGCTCGCAGCTGATCCGGAACGTGCAAAAGCTGCAGCGCGCGAGCATGGAAGGTATCAGCCTTAAAGCGATGAATGCGACCGCCATGCTCGAGAGCGTCATTCGTGAGTTCCAGCAGTCTCCCGGAAAAGATCTGATGATAGATTTCAGCCGTACCGGGGACTGTATGGTGAGCGCCGATGAGCTGCTAAAGGACGTGTTTGTCAATCTCATCGGCAATGCCATCAAGCACTCCCGCGCCGATCGGCCCCTGACCGTTGGTATTTCGGCAGATATCGTCATGGAGCACGGTAAGAAGTACTGCCGGTTCGTCATCGAAGACAACGGCCCCGGCATTCCCGACGAGGTCAAGGACCGGCTGTTCCGGCGCTTCAGCAGGGGAGAGACGAAAGCCCGCGGAAGCGGCTTGGGCCTTTACCTGGTCAGGACACTGGTCGAGCACTACGGCGGCAATATCCTGGTCGAGGACCGGGTGCAGGGCGACTATACGAAAGGCGCCAGGTTCGTCGTGACGATACCGTCAGTCAAATGAACCACCGGACAATCAGGCGATGCAACCGCATAATTCAGCAACCATCAAATATTTATATAATTGTTATTTATCGGAAATAGCATTTATATAACATCCGGGAGAAAAAGTGTTATTTATATGAGTTCAGGGCCCCTGATTTCTGACAGCGAGAAAGACAAGCACAAGACCAGGGACCAGCTATTGGGAGAGATAGCGGAATTACGGGCCAGGCTCGCGGCTAAAACCGAAGACCTGGCCGGAAGCGATCGCATCGTCGGCATGCTCGACGGCATTACGGAGCCTGTTCTCGTCCTGGACGACGCGTCGCAGGTCGTCTATGGGAACTCTGCAGCGGCAAGACTGTTCGCGAAAGACGGCGAGGCTATCGGGGGCAGGAGCCTTTGGGACCTGTACCCGAAGGGCTATAGCAAACTGTTTTACAACGCCTACGAGACGGCAAGAAAGACCCGTAGCACAGGCAAATTCCGGGAGCAACACCGGCCGCTCGGCAAATGGTTCGACGTCTACCTGTACCCGGTGCCCGGGGGCATGTCTGTACTCTTTAACGACATCACAGTCAGCAGGCAAATGGAGGAACTGCCCAGGCTGGCTCTTACCCTCCTGCACAACCTGAATGATAATGTCTTTCTCCTGAGGGCGGACGGCAGGATGTTCCACGTGAACAACGAAACGCAAAATTCCCTGGGCTATTCCAGCGACGAGCTTCACAAGATGAGCATCGCCGACGTGGTGCCGCCCTCGTGCGCGAACGAGTGGCATGACATCCTCGATCGCATACGGCAGCACGGCAACATGACCTTCGAGTCCCGGCTCCTTGGCAAGGGCGGCCACGAGTTCCCCGTCGAGGTCTATGCCAATCATATCGAGCTCTACGGCAACAGCTATTACACGATTTCCGCCCGGGACATCACCGGGCGCAGGCAGGCTGAACAGGAGCGCGCTTTACTGGCGTCAATAGTACATACGGCTCACGAAGGGATCATCAGTTTAACGCCAGAAGGCATCATTACCAGCTGGAACAAATGGGCTGAGGAGCTGTACGGCTATACTGCGGACGAGGCCATTGGAAACAATGCCGCCATGCTCGCGCCCCCCGGCCGTCAGACTGAGCTGGCAGGGAACCTCGAAAAGATGCGCCGCGAGGTCCAGCCGATATACTATGAGACCGTGCGCCAGCGGAAGGACGGCACGCTCATCGACATCTCGCTGACCTTATCTCCGATAGTGGACTCTTCCGGCGCCTTCGTGGGATTATCGGCGATCGTCCATGACATATCGGAGCGTAAGCGTATCGAGGAAGCCCTCGCGAGGAGCGAGAAGGACTTCCGCACTATTGTCACGAGAAATGCCGATGCAATGATCATCCTGGACATCGAAGGCTATGTGAAGTACGTCAATCCCAGAGTTGAGTCGCTCTACAACCTCCCGGCGTCCGATATGGTGGGCCAGCTGTTCGGATTCCCTCTCTTGCTCGAGGACCCTGTCGAGATGTATGTCCTCAAGGAGTTCAAGGAGTTCGTAGCCGTGGAGATGCGCATGGTCGAGGTCGAGTGGCAAGGGAAGCCTTCATTCCTTCTGACGCTCCAGGACATCACGGAGCGCAAGAAGGCTGCGGAGGCCGTACAGGTTGCCAGGGCGCAGGCTGAACTGTATGTCGACCTGATGGGCCATGACATCAACAACATGAACATGGTGGCAATGGGGAGCCTGGAGATGGCTCTCATGGACATGGAGCAGGACGGAAAGCTCGACATCGGCAGCAAGCCGTTGCTCGATAGGTCGCTCGAGTCGCTGAAAAACAGCTCCGCCCTGATAAGTAACGTGCAGAAGCTGCAACGTGCGAGCGTGGAAGGGATCAAGCTGCAGGCGGTGGACGTGGCCGATGTACTCAAGGGCATCATCGACGAGCAGAGATCGACACCCGGTAAGGACATCACCATCTACTATAAAAATGAAGCAACTCACTGCCTGGTTACCGCCAACGAGCTGCTCCGGGACGTGTTCACGAACATCATCAGCAATGCGATCAAGCACGCGAGGACGGACAGACATCTTACCATCGGCATCGCAGTGGAGGGCGTTGTCGAGGACGGGAGAAAATCCTGCCGGGTGGCCATCGATGATAACGGCCCCGGCATCCCTGACGAGGTCAAGGACCGGCTGTTCCGGCGCTTCAGCCGGGGCCAGACGAAGGCGAAAGGCAGCGGCCTGGGGTTGTACCTGGTTAAAACGCTCGTAGAGCACTACGGCGGCGATATTCGCGTCGAGGACCGGGTGCCGGGCGATTATACGAAAGGCGCGAAGTTTATCATGTCGATACCTGTCGCGGAATAGGATCAGAACGATTTTTTATCATGCTTTGAAAGCAAGCTATTGCATATTTATATAGTTTGAAATTAAAATGTTAACAATTATAGTTAAAAATCAGTTTTATTATCCGTCCGGGGCATATGTGAACCCAAAATACACATTTCTTGACGACACGAAGAAAAATGACGAGGAAGAGCTTGCCGGAACTAAAAGTTTCAGATTTGTCGTCCTGCAGGTATGTCCGGTGGAACCTGATCGCCAGCTCTGCCTTTTTCAATTCCGCCTGCAGATACCCCGCATGATCCAGCCTGGAGACCAGCCCGCGGTCGACGATCGTGTGCAGTATCGACTCCGAGTCCGTGCCCGCGATGGTCACTTCGCCGTTCCGCGCATAGATTTTATCGCCTTCGACGAAGATGTTGAAGCTGCCCCGGGGGTCCAGCTCGAACTTGTGCCTCTTCGCCTCGATCACCGTGTCACCTGGCTCTAACAGCTCCTTGCGGGGCCGCTTCTCCTTGATCACCAGCAGGTCGACGCCTAAATCCTTGGGGGACTCGTGGCGCTGCTGTGCCAGTGCCATCATGACGCAGGCCGTTTTGAGCTCGCCCGCGCTGTTAATCGTCTTCTGGCTGGCCTCGGTGGTGAACAGCACGCTGGCGCCCGCCTCCATGGCGATGCCGGCAAGCAGCGCATTCAGCGCCGATAGAGTCGGCGTCCATCAGCTCGGTCACGTTGCCCGCGCCGAAGAATACCGGCATGTCCGGGTACCATTCCCGGAACTTCCGGTAGCGGCAGATCGCGTTGACCGCGCCGTGGCCCACCGGCGAGAGCACCGGGTCGGCGATGATCTTTTTAACGCCGAGATTCCCTGGCCGCCTCGACATTCCTGATCAGGCTGTCCAGCGTCTCGTCGTCCGGGATGACGACCGCGGCGATACCCTTTTTAGCCACCAGCGGCCCGATGCGGCTCACGTTGGACGCATCCAGGCTGAGCACCAGGTCGGCGCCCGCCTCGATGCCGGCCTCGACATATTCCGGGATGAGCGTGTCCACGCTCACCGGCTTGCGTGTGGCCGATTTCGCTACCTTCACCGCATGCCGGACCGCATCGGCGCTCGACTCCAGCGGGACGCCCAGGTCGATGATGTCTGCGGCCTCGTAAGACTCGATCTTCTTCACCAGATCGACGTCAGACAGCTTCGTGGCGTCGACCACCTCGGCCATCACCTTCATGGACGCGCTGCCACCGATCTTCACGCCTTTCAGACGGAATGCAGGCTGCGCCTCCGCCTCCAGCGTCTCGAACTCTTTCACCGCGGATTCCCGCTTGATGTCGGCGAGCAACTGGCAGGCGGAGACCTTATGCGAAAACTCGATCTTATCGGCGAACCGGAGCGCCAGGGGTATGTCGAACGCGTGCTTCGGGCCCAGCCTTATCTTTGTACGTAGCTTCTCCTCCAGCTTCGAGAAGTCAGAGCCGCACAGCCCTGAGACTAAAATGAGGTCATACTGGTCGGCTTTGCCGGCCAGCACTGATTCAAGGAGATTCGGGGTGATGAAGGCAGCGACATTAACATCGGCCATGACGACATCAGCCATATCGCCTGCAGCCTTTTTGACGATTGGGTATGCCAGCTTTCCCGTCACCAGTAAAATGCGCATGATGTGGTATTATATTCACTCAGCCAATACATAAAAAATTCTATTAGCATATTTTCCGACAATAGACGATCATTTGAAATCATGCTAAAGATCATAGCGCTATACGTCGTATTCGCAGTATTAAGCCGTGCTCTCAATAGGGCATTAACACAATGGTTCATCTACTTGACAATCGCGGTGCGACGCCCATGCGCTGTTGCTGCATGGGCTACTCCGGGTTTTTCCGATGCTACGCCGTCCGGGCCGCGTTCTACAATATCCGGTAATCATAGGCTGAAATAATGGTCTGTCATATATCAATCGCGGTGCGACGCCCATGCGCGCTGATGCTGCATGGGCTACTCCGGGTTTTTCCGGTGCTCCGCCGTCCGGGCCGCGCTCGCACCCTCGCGGACAAGCCCCTGGCTGCGCTTCGCTGCGCCAGGCTTCGAGTCCGCTTCGCAAGCGCTAAGCAACGCTGCCCTATCGGGCGCGCGTTCATTGCCCGGCCGCCTCCGCACCCCTCGCACCGCATAGCGTGCGAGGGGCCTTCGGCCAGAAAAACCCTCCGCGGACCGCGAGAGCAGTAATGGCAATGCGTACCAGGACTAGTATAGGATCGATGCACAGTGTGGTAAGTTGTTTTACAACATCGGGTAAGGGTAGTGTGTGCTTCTCCGCGGAAGGCGGAGGGTTTTTTCGGCTTGCCCCATGCACGCATCAGCGTGCGAGGGGTGCGGAGGTGGCGGGTGTGAAAAACGCTGCCCAACAGGCGCGTTTTTCAGGGCTTGCAAAGGAGATTCTTCGAGCGAAGCGAGAAGGGTCGACGAAGGTGCGAGCCCGTCCCCGACACCGGAGCACCGTAAAAACCCGTAGTAGCCCATGCAGCATCAGCCTGCATGGGCGTCGCCCCGCGATTAGTATAATAGAGTCATCTGTTGGAATTTTTATGAAAGAAGATGACGGGCGTCGCACCGTGAACGGTATTAGTACGAGCCGTTTGTTAATTCTGTGATATCGCAGAATCTGCATAGCGCCACATTGTACATTAACACGACCTGATACAATAAAAACCGTATAACTCGATCATCGATTCACGAACAACTTTATTTATTACCCGCGACGGTATATTCATTCATATGCTCCGCTTCGACCTTCACGTGCACTCGGACTATTCACCGGACGGCCATAGCACCGTCGAGGACATCCTGCGGGCAGCGCAGAAGAAAGGGCTCGACGGCGTGGCCATCACAGATCACGACACCACAGCCGGAGCCATAAAGGCACTGGAGGTCGTCAACAGTGTGGCGCCAGGGCTGCTGGTCATCCCGGGGCAGGAAATATCCACGAAGGCCGGGCACCTGATCGTCCTGGGTATCACCGAGTCGATACCGAGGGACATGCCCGTGAAAGACACTATTGCCATGGCCCACAGGCTGGGCGGCACCGTTGTCGTGCCCCACCCGGACCAGCGCACCCGCCACGGCATGCGCATCCCCAAAGGCGCGGACGCCGTCGAGGTGTTCAACTCCCGGTACATCCTCGGCTATCACAACTTCGTCACCTCCCGCCGGGTCAGCAAGCGGAAGATGCCCGCGGTATCGGGCAGCGACGCACACGTGGCTTCCATGGTAGGCCAGGCGATCACCGAAATTAACGCGAAGAAGGACCTGAAGTCGGTCCTGAAGGCCATCCGCGAGGGAAAGACCCGTATCGTGACGAAACGGACGCCGCTGCCCATATACCTGACACAGCTCGGGCCACGGATGGGCTCGCCGGGCGAAATCAATTATTTCAAAATTATAATCATATTTTTCAAAGCATTGCCAAAATAGTTGTCATATTGTTCTTATTTTTTTGTAAATATCGAAAAGTTTATTGTTATAGAGCAAGAGTTTAGTATAAGGATTCCAATGGATAAGACTGATCTCACCATCCTCGAGAAGCTCTCTCACGACAGCCGCACGCACTGTACGGAGATCGCCGGGGAGCTGGGCGTGGCTACTTCTACTATACACAAGCGAGTGAACCAGCTCTACAACGAAGGCGTGATCGAGCAGTTCACCATCATCCTGAACCCGGAGAAATCCGGCCACATGCTGACCACGTTCATCGGCATCAACGTCGACCCGGCTAAGAAGGACGACGTCGTCAAGGTGCTGAAGTCCGTCGAAAACATACTCGAGATATACGAGCTGCTGGAGCCGTACGATCTCTTCATCAAGGTGAGGACACAGGACATCCGGGAACTCAAGGAGAATGTGCTGAGGGTGGTCAACGGGACCAGCGGCATCGTGAACACCAGCAGCATACTGACCACGCGAAGGCACAAGGAATCGGCCTGCGTGATCCCACGGAGAGACTGACATGACAGTGACTTTGATAGAGGGGGTCGCCGCGGTGCTCATGTACCTGTTCGGCGGCGCCCTCGTGCTGTTCATCTACGAAGCGTACAAGAAGACCGGGGAGCGCAGCCTCATCTGCATGGCTATCGGGTTCTTCGTCCTGATCTTCGGCGGCAACCTGACCACGCTGGCCGCGGCTATCGAGGAGATGTACTTCTCGCCGGACACCCTCAACCAGTCGGCAGCCCGTACGCTGTC
The DNA here is from genome assembly GCA_963792125.1 of uncultured Methanocellaceae archaeon. GTDB lineage: Archaea > Halobacteriota > Methanocellia > Methanocellales > Methanocellaceae > Methanocella_A. The sequence continues at coordinate 2,710 of CAWBVA010000005.1, read as the reverse complement.
CCTGATGATACAGCTCATCGGCATCGTGTTGCTAATAATTTCAGCAACCAGGCCTTTCGGCCGGAAGGAGTAGCCGACAATCGGTGATATTGATGGACAAGTTCACCAGGTTCGCAAACACGTGGAAGTCCGTAGGCGTCACGTCCAGGGTGAAGTGGCAGCAGCGCAGCACGCTGGACCGTTTCAACGTCATGCTGATCCGGCGGCTCACCGACAAGTACGGTGAGGATGCCCGGGCCATGACGGAGGATGTGGCCTACCAGATCGGCCTCGAGGACGGGGAAAAGATCTGTGAGAACATGAACCTGGACACGGGATTGCTCGCGTCGGTGCTGGTCCCCCTGGAGACGATCGCGTTGCTGTCCGGCATCGACTCCGAGGTCTACGGTGACAAAAAGTCCCGGCAGTTCCCTCACCTGTCCTTCAAATGCGGTGGCTGTATATTCGGCCAGATCTCCGACAGCATGGACCAGGACATCCGCGAGTGTGTCTGCCTCAAATACTCGCTCGGCCTGGTGCACTCCGTCAACAAGGAAACGGACCTCAAGGTGCTGCGAAGGTGCTGTATGGGTAACCGGCAGTGTGAGTTCATGGTGACCTTCCGGTGACCGGCGGCCGAATCCTCAAAGTCCTCTTTTATTACCTGCTCGTAGCCTTCGTAGTCGTCTTTCTCGGCCCTCTGGGGCAAATCACCGGATACGTGCTGATCGGCGCGATCACAATCCTGTTCATCCTGACCTCAAAGATACCGCTGCGGTTCGGGAACCCACTGCCCGGCTCTAGTCGTCGGGATTACTGCCATATCGGCCGCCTTCCTGATCATGCTGGCGCTGGGCGGCGTCGCCATCACGGGCATGAACAGCGACTTCATCAACGTGCTCGCCTTCGGCATCATCCTCCAGGCCTTCGTGGCCTGCAGCGAAGAGCTGTCCTTCCGGCAATACGTCTTCGAGGACCTGGACCGCGCCACGGGAAGGAAAGCAGCCATCGCACTCTCGTCCGTGGGCTTCGCGCTACTGCACATCAATTCCATGCTGTCCCTCGGTGTGGACATCCTGTCTGCTCTCATCGGGCTGGTGACCATCAGCCTTGCCGGCGTGCTGCTGGCCGTCCTGTACCTCTACGGCGGCCTGCTCAGCGCCATCGGCTTCCACTTCTTCTGGAACTACCTGCAGTACCACGTCCTCGGCCTGGGCCTGCGCGGGGAAATACCGGCTTTGCTAAACGTAACACAGGCGGGCAGTGTCCTCATCAACGGCGGACAGTTCGGGCCCGAAGTCTCGCTGCCGGGGCTGGCTGTCATTCTTGTCATGCTTGGCGTGGTCCGGGGATACTACCACAAGCACAAGACGGACAAAAGCAATGCCCCGGAAGGATAAAAGGCTGATAATTAATGCCTTAAAGAGCAATTTTTAGTGCAATCTGCGATTAAAAACAGGCCAGTCACCCGGCCGTCGCACAAAGTTTATTATACCGGATAGCGTGTAGTTGATTGTCCCACCGCGGACGGGACGGATGATTATTATGGGCATGTTAGGCTCTCAAGAGATACTGTTAATATTCGTGGCTATCGTACTGCTGTTCGGCGCGACAAAGCTGCCGGATCTTGCCAGATCCATGGGCCGGTCCATGGGCGAGTTCAAGCGCGGCCAGTTCGAGGTGGAGAAGGAGCTCAACAACATGAAGAGCTCGGCAGCCGCCCCGAATTATGAGGTCGCACTTACCCGCACCCAGTCGATGGCCAAGAAGATGGGCATCGAGATCGCCGGCAAGACTGATGATCAGCTTTTAACCGAGATCGAGAAGAAGCTGGACAAGAGCTAAAGGCAATAGCGCGGTATGGCTGGCCTACGGGCATACAGGATACCGGTGCTGCTCTTTTTGATTATTTAGCACTGGTGTTCTCTTTCTATTATTATTGGTGTTGCTTGCCGTTTCCAGGCTATGCGCAGCGGTAAAGCGCGCCAAGATCGCCAAGTACCGCCAAGATCGCCAGGGTTTTAATAACAGCGTCGTGCATATATGACCGTTTACAATAGGAGGTAACTCGTTCAATCGTGCATGCGCACGCGGGCGGCCGCCGGGCTAATGTCGATAGCCAGTGCAATATTCCATCGCTTTATACCTGATCAAGGTTTCAATCGTGAGCAAATCCTTGGCGATCTTGGCGGTACTTGGCGATCTTGGCGAGCTTTAAAATAGGGTTCCGAGTGTTCCGGTACGGGAAGCCTGAGCAACTGCCTGGTACATATCATAAAAATAGACCGGGAAGATCATAAAGCCAGCCTTGGGCAATTGCGTCATGCAGTTGACAGGCGCGATATTGATATGTCTGGCGTCCCTGTTGCCGTGACCGCTTTTAGTAAACTATATATACCGCGGACAGCCTTATAAGGCTGCTAATATCTCATTCTTAGCGGGGTGGGGTAGTCAGGAGATCCCGACGGGCTCATAACCCGTAGACCAATGGTTCAAATCCATTCCCCGCTACTTTTCGCTTTACTGAAACCTGTTTTCGTTAGTTGACGCTAAATCAGGGCTAATATTCAACAGGCCCGTTGACCTGTTTTTTTCATTTACTTCTTAGCATTTATAGACTGGCTTATAAATTTTAGATTTGAAAAGTTCTTGAGTAACATGGATAGTTACGCCATTATTAAGAAAAAAGAGAAAAATCGATAAGCTAAATAAAAAGAATTATAAAACGAAT
>CAWBVA010000004.1:0-232645 GCA_963792125.1 uncultured Methanocellaceae archaeon | reverse complement strand
CCGCCGGCCGCTGCAGACGCCGCTGCAGCAGCCGCCACGGCCCCGCCTGATCCGGAGCCACCTGCAGATGCGGCCGAAGCAGCTGCAGCCGCAGCCGACGCGCCACCTCTGCCACCCAGTGCCGACAAGGACCCCACTGGCAGCCGACGCTGCGTTTCCTCCAGCCAGGATGCCGCAGCCGCAGCCGCGGCTACTGCTGCCGACGCGCCCGGCCCTCCGCCAGACGCAGCCGCTGCAGCAGCCGCAGCCGCGGACGCGCCTCCGACACCGCCGACCGCAGACGATGCTGCAGCAGCCGCAGCCGCTGCATTGCCGTTACTGGCCGCAGCCGCAGCCGCTGCAGCCGCAGTAGCCACACCGCCGGCCCCTGCACCGTTGGAAGCTGCCGCTGCAGCCGCGGACGCAGCCGCTATGCCACCGGGACTACCGCCTGCTGCGGCCGCAGCTGCGGCTGCTGCAGCCGAGCCCCCTCCGCCACCGGCCGCCACAGCGGCTGCCGCTGCCGCGGCTGCCGTGCCGCCAGGCTCCTGCGCCACTGGAAGCAACTGCTGAAGCTGCCGCCCAGGCCCTGGCTACCGCACTGCCAGCTCCGCCGGATGCCGCTGCAGCCGCGGACGCAGCCGCAGCCACGTTGCCACCCGTTGCGGCCGCTGCGGCTGCAGCAGATGCCACGGCTACGCCACCTGGTCCGGCACCTGCTGAAGCAGCTGCTGCAGCTGCAGCGGCCGCGGCACCGCCTCCCGCCACGGCCACAGCCGACGCGGCCGCGCTGGCAGCTGCCGCTGCGTTGCCTCCGAATGCGGCTGCAGACGCTGCTGCAGACGCCACTGCGGAACTGGTTCGTGAAGATGCCTGGCGTGAATATGTTAGTCACGAATGCGCCCGGAAATGCGAAAGCGAAGGGCACCGGTGCGAATATGATTGGAATAGGCACCAGCAGTGGCACAAAAATCGGCGGTGTGATCAGTATCGGCCCGCCGAGGATGACCGGCCCCAGTACAACCAGCAGCGGTCCAGTAGAAGCCACCGAACAGGCTCATCATCTGCGGAAATGCGACCATCGAGATACGATATATCATGGTGTCGATGATCAGACGCGTGGGCTGCTGCATCTGGAACGTCTGCGCCCGCCCGTCCGGCGGTATCATGGTGATCGAATAGACGTCGAAGATAGTCTGATAGCCCCTTAGTGCCCGCATAGTTCATTTGCAGCTCGATTATCATGATGCTGGGATCAATCCTCAGGACATCGTAGACCCTCGATGAGTCCACGTACCCCGCCTGCGAAACCGCAGTTCCGATTCTCGAGATATCGATCTGCATCGTATTTTGCGACGGATCGGCCACACCCGGGAGCGGCTTACTGAGGGCATATGCCACCGATTGTCCGGACTGCGGACCGGTAATAGCAAACCCGACCACCTGGAAGTACATCGGTATTCTGCTGCTGCACGGGCTGGATCGCCAGGCTCATAAGGTTCGATCCCGGTGAAAAGCCCTGCAGCCCTTCCAGGCCCTGGATTGTCAGAGAGCCGGCGGGCCCGCCGGGCTACTGTGGCTGAGAGCCATAGTAGCCCTGTCCGTATACCTGGCCTGAAGCCAGACCGGAGTAGACGACCGAGCTAATCATCATAATCGAAATGACTATACTTAAGATAACAGAAGGCTGTTCGTGATCCTCACATTCCATCCCCATCATGATTGTGGGAGTGATGTAGTTAAAGAGTACGTCCGTTAATCATGTATTGAAGACTAAAATGGTCGTTTTTTCAATTTTAAAATAAGTAAAATGATTATTTTAATCAATGCGACAATAATATGCCATATTTGCTGTTGATAACGGATGATTATGGTTATCTGCAGAGGCGGCCCGTGGTACCATGATTAATTTTCCAGGAAGCCATACAGAGGTCGCTATGTATAGTCATTGGTGAAATGTTGATTAAACTGATAAGGTATTCAACACAGAGTTCAGATTCCACTGGTTATAGTCATTCGTGAAATGTTTTGAACGCTAAGAAGCCGGCACCTGACACGATGACCACAAGGTACAGAGGTTATTGCTTTAAAAATTTGACCCGGCATCCTTGCATGGATGCTATGTTTGTCCATACAGGGCTGCCGGGTCTTAAGGGGGCTTGATTAGCCGAGGCCGACAGGAGTGCTGGAGCCAATCGATACGCCCGGAATGGTGATCCCGGTGCTCTGTTGGTACCCGACGCCGCCGCCAAGCTGCTCCCGCCGATGCCTACGCCCTGGATACCCTGGCCTGCCGCACCGACATTGGGACCGCCGCCACCGCCGCCGGAGCTGCTCCCGCCTATTCCGACGCCCTGGATACCCTGACCGGCACCGCCGACGCTGGGACCGCCGAAGCCGCCGCCGAAGCTGCTGCCACCGAGACCTACGCCCTGGATACCCTGACCCGCACCGCCGACACTCGGGCCGCCTGTGCCTCCTGTGCCGCCGCCACCGCCGAGGGAGCCGGCACGCTCGTGCCAATGGCCACCCCGGCCCCGGGCATGCTGATGCCGGTGCTCTGCTGATACCCTACTCCGCCATTGAAACTGCTCCCGCCGACGCCGACGCCCTGGATACCCTGGCCTGCACCACCTACGCTCGGGCCTCCGCCAGTGCCGCCATGTCCGCCGCCGAGTGATACCGGCACGCTCGTACCTATCGTTACCCCGGGTATGCTGATCCCGGTCTCTGCTGGTACCCGACGCCGCCGCCGAAGCTGCTCCCGCCTATTCCGACGCCTTCGATCCCTTGCCCGCACCGCCGACATCGGGACACCCAGGCCGCCTATGGTGCCACTACCGCCGCCGAGAGACACTGGCGAACTGACGCCCACGGACACCCCGGGGATACTGATCCCGGTGCCCTGGTTGAAGCCAGTGCCGCCGCCGAAGCTGCTGCCACCGAGGCCGACGCCCTGGATACCCTGACCCGCACCACCGACACTTGGACCGCCGAAGCCGCCGCCGAAATGCTCCCGCCGAGACCGACGCCCTGGATACCCTGACCCGCACCACCAAGCACTCGGACCGCCGAAGCCGCCGCCGAAGCTGCTCCCGCCGAAGCCGACACCTTTGGTGCCCTGACCGGCACCACCGACATCGGGACCGCCCTTGCCGTTAGCCGCGCTGCATGTTGAAATGCAGCTTATTAGAAAGATACCGATGATTGATAGTACTAATACAGTACTAATCAATTTATTATTGCTCTTTAATAAGAGCCATATTTTATTTGCACGCTGACGTATTCCACCAGTTTCCATTTTATACCAGTATTATAGATATCCAGCATAAATATAAACTATAATAAATTATTTTTTAATTTTGCCTGGTATGAATAAATAAATAAAAAATAAACTCATATACTGACCCATATTAAGCAAAGGAGTCTGATTCGTGGCCGAACGAATATATCTACGGGCCGATTTTTAATGGAGCGAGTGCCTGCCATATCCCGGGTATATCTGCAGGCACATCCATCATTTACATTTTCCGTCGCTTATGCGTATACGCCGCTCTGAATGACGACGGAGCCCGGAGTCCTGTACAGGACATTCGGGTAATCATAGCCGTACGGCGAAGCCCGTTCGCAGATTAACCTCCCGAAGGGGTCTTGATAGCACACCATCCTGTCCGGTGCAAATCCGCTGCCAACAAAGGACGTGCCGCCTCCGATAAAGGGTGAACCCGAACTTATGAAAGATCCGCCGGACCTGTCGCCGCGACAGACCCGCCGCTGGACACAACGCTGACTTGCGCATTTGCCGTACCCGCGATTCCGCACGCCAGTAAAGCGGCAATCAATAGTGTAACAGCCATCATCGAATATTTCCGCATTGACCCCATGTTAAAAAATCCCATTTACATCCTCCCTTATGCCTGTATATTCACAAACTAAAAATGCCGGATAATGGATACCCGGCATTCTCGTCTGTTTATGCTGCGCCACCACCGACGCCCTGACCTGCACCGCCAGTGACCGTACCGATGCTGCCCCACTGCTGGGCTTCGCCGCCAATACCCTGGCCCGCACCACCTATACTGGGACCGGCCATACCAGCAATGCCGCCCGGCCCGACGGCGCTGCCGCCGACGCCCTGACCCGAGCCGCCAGTGACCGTACCGATGCTGCCCCACTGCTGGGCACCGCCGCCGACGCCCTGGCCTGCACCGCCAGTTCCGCCTGCTCCGCCTGCGCCTCCGACGCCCTGACCGGCTCCACCGGTAACCGTACCGATGCTGCCCCACTGCTGGGCACCGCCGCCGATACCCTGACCGGCACCGCCTGCACCGCCGCCACCACCGGCACCTCCGACACCCTGGCCGGCACCACCGGTAACCGTACCGATGCTGCCCCACTGCTGGGCGCCACCGCCAATACCCTGGCCGGCACCACCGACACCGCCGCCGCCAAGTCCGCCGCCAGCGCCACCGATACCCTGACCCGCGCCACCGGTAACCGTACCGATGCTGCCCCACTGCTGGGCGCCACCGCCAATGCCCTGGCCCGCACCGCCGACAGCGGGTCCGCCTACGAGGCCGGCTCCGCCGCCTGTCGCAGCGCCGCCGAGACCCTGACCCGCACCGCCAACGACCGTACCGATGCCACCAAACTGTTGGGCGCCACCGCCGATGCCCTGACCAGCACCGCCAACGACCGGGAAGGCTGTCTGTCCCGGAAGCGCTCTCGCTGCGCCGCCGAGACCCTGACCCGCACCGCCGACGACCGTACCAATGCCGCCTTTCTGCTGGGCTAAGCCGCCGAGACCCTGACCGGCACCGCCAACGACCTGGGCGTTAGCAAATCCGACAATTAAAAACAGACTGACCGATAGAACTGTCAGTGAGATAATCAGACGCGTCAGATTCCCTGTAACACGCTTCACATCAAGTCGATACAATCATATCACCATGATGCTGGTTTACTAAATTAATACTTAATATTATCCTGATTATATAATAATCAAGCTGTAAATCATGCCGATTTAATCGTATCAGGTTCAAAATGAGAGTAAAAGCTTAAAATAACACTAAAATGGCCTTCATATAAATTGATAAGTCAAAATATGCCTGATCGAACCGGGGTTTTTATATTATGCATTCATTGATCTGTGGTATTGGACTGCCTGCCTTGCGTTCATGATATGCTAATTACTATGCTGCCAGCGTCTCGCTCGCATACCGATGATCTGTATCACGTAGACGCCGGTCACTGACGAATACGTACCGGCGATAATAAATAATCCCGCAGGTCAATGTTTTTGTCGCTCAATCCACATCTGGCAACCCAGACGGTAAATCAGAAAACGGGAAGATACGGATAAAAAGATATGCCTGGCCGCTGAGGGCCAACTGTGCCGCTGCAGCGGCCAGGCGTTGGACTTACCTCCTTCTGACGAGGGTGACCGGGGCAGGTGCTCCGCCCGTTCCTGTCGCCGCACCGCCGAGACCCTGACCGGCGCCACCGACTACTGTGCCAATGCCGCCCTGCTGCAGAGCGCCACCGCCGAGACCCTGACCGGCACCACCACGACTGGCCCGCCTGCGCCCCAGCCTGTCGCCGCGCCGCCGAGACCCTGACCCGCACCACCAACGACCGTACCAATGCCGCCCTGCTGCTGGGCGAAGCCGCCGATGCCCTGGCCCGCACCACCGACAACCGGGAAGCCGCCTACTCCGCCCGTCCCTGTCGCCGCACCGCCGAGACCCTGACCGGCACCACCGACTACTGTGCCAATGCCGCCCTGCTGCGCGGCAGCTCCACCGAGACCCTGACCCGCACCACCGACGACCGGCCCGCCTGCGCCAATGCCTGTCGCCGCACCGCCGAGCCCTGTCCGGCTCCGCCAACTACAGTGCCAATGCCACCCTGCTGCGTAGCCGCGCCACCGATGCCCTGACCGGCTCCGCCAACGACCGGGAAGCCACCCACTCCGCCGGTCCCTGTCGCCGCACCGCCGAGACCCTGTCCGGCTCCGCCGACTACAGTGCCAATGCCACCCTGCTGCGTAGCCGCACCGCCGAGACCCTGACCGGCACCACCGACGACAGGCCCGCCTGCGCCCGTGCCTGTCGCAGCGCCGCCGAGACCCTGGCCAGCACCACCGACTACTGTGCCAATGCCGCCCTGCTGCGTGGCCGCTCCGCCTACACCCTGGCCGGCACCACCGATTACTTGTGCCGCAGCACTCCCTGTAACTAACGCAATGCAAACCAGCGATAATGCGATAGTGAGCATTATACCAGTCATGTACCTCAATCTATCAGGTCTGATCATGTTCATTCACCGAATATCAGTCATTTCGACCGTTGATAACTTTAACCAAAAAATAATCTGATAATAAAAGTATTACGCTGTCGGTTTAGTTAAAAAAGCAACCAGGCTGGCAATTTTATCAAATGAGGTTAAAATATAGCCAATTAAAACTAATAAACGGCTCTTTATAGTCCCTGTGGTAAATTATTCAAGCCAATGATACAGCGGGGTAAAATATTCCGGGATAAGAGAAAAGTCCAGGAAGAGAAAAAATGGCTGTCAATGGCAACTCCTGCCACAACAGCCGGCAGCCACTTAATAGCAGTATGCTACAGGTTTGTTTACCAGTAGTAGTAGGGTTGTGCGAACCCTCCGAATGCACTGCCGCCGATACCCTGGCCAGCACCGCCAACGACCGTGCCAATACCGCCCTGCTGGAAAGCACTGCCGCCGATACCCTGGCCAGCACCACCGATGACCGGCCCGCCAAATCCACCGAAGCCTGTCGCCGAGCCGCCGATACCCTGGCCAGCACCACCGACTACAGTGCCGATGCCACCCAGCTGCGAGGCGCTGCCGCCGATACCCTGGCCAGCACCGCCAACGACCGGCCCGCCAAATCCGCCAAAGCCTGTCGCCGAGCCGCCGATACCCTGGCCAGCACCGCCAACGACCGTGCCGATGCCACCCAGCTGTGAAGCCGAGCCGCCGATACCCTGACCGGCACCACCGATTACTTGTGCCGCAGCACTCCCTGTAACTAACGCAATGCAAACCAGCGATAATGCGATAGTGAGCATTATACCAGTCATGTACCTCAATCTATCAGGTCTGATCATGTTCATTCACCGAATATCAGTCATATGAGCATACATAATATTAACCAAAATATAATATGATAATAAAAGTAATACGATGTCGGTTTCGTTAAAAAAGCAACCATGTTGATAATTTTATCAAATGAGGTTAAAATAAAGCCAATTATAACTAATACACTGTTAATATCAGGTTTTGTAATTGCTAACTCACCCAGTATCGTGCGATCGAGACAGATACATACCCTGGTATTACTAATGATATCTGAAAAAAGTACGGGAGTCAACGCCGCCCTGGATGTCTGTCATCTGGCCGTTGGTGGCGTGAGTTGACGTTGATCTCCCGTGTCATTCATAGCCCTGCCACAGGGCCCGGAGAGGACCTTTTTATCTTGCGGACAGTACTGTCGTCCCTGCCGGAGTTGTCACGTTCATTACTCCGGGAGACATCTGGGTAGACACTTGAGTTGCAGGTACTCCCGCTTGCGTTGTTTCCAGGCTGCCTCCGCTGATCGCGGAGCCGCCGCCAGCGATCGCCGGGCCGCCGCCTGTGCTTGTTGCCGATCCGCCGATACCGGTAGCCGTGCCGCCCTGACTCACGGCCGATCCGCCGCCCCGATCGCAGAACCGCCCTGACTCACGGCCGATCCGCCGATGCCAGTGGCTAAGCCGCCCTGACTCACGGCTGCGCCGGGAGCCCCGATCGCCGATCCGCCGATGCCTATTGCCGATCCGCCGACGCCTGTCGCTGAGCCGCCCTGACTTATTGCCGTGCCGGGTGTCCCTACTGCAGGAGTGCCGGTACTAATGGCGGGCGAGCCTATGCTGACCGCAGGAGCACCGACACCTATCGCCGGAGTGCCCATCTGGGCGACGCCCGGTGGCGGAGATATGCCCGGAGGCGGGCTGCCTACTAGAGGTCTGTGTCTGTCCTGTCGCCGGATCCGTGACTGTGTAGATCGTATTGCCCCCGGCACTCAGGTAGGATACGCTCTTACCGGTAGCCGGATCAACGTAGTTTAATGCCGTCTGGCTTACCGCTATGACCGTGACGAATAAAATAATCGTGCATATAATAGCGGCAACTGCCAGAATAATGAATGCACTGTGTTTATGACCAATCATCTAAATTTCACCCCTGCCCAGTAATTTCATCTTATTTTGATAGAAATCATGCAGGATTATAATAATTTCAAATCGTTTTAACAATAAAGCCGGAATGTGACCATATCGAGTTTCATTAATTCGCAAGGGGTTTCAAGACTGACAACAGATGTCTGCATTTTCGATTGGTAAAATAAAAAAAGGCCAGTCACCGATCAAGGGCTCGTACTGGCAGGACGGGGCCATAGCACGTGGAAAAGGGAGTCGCTGGTCCCGCGAATGCGACTGGAAACAGAGTGCTCGCACCTGCCGTGACGCCCCCGGCGCTTGCAATTGCGCCAGCAGGGCCGGCACATGCGGTAACCCCGCCGGCGCTCGCCATGGCCGTGCCCGGGCCTACTAGAGCGACGGGCGCCGTTATGATTCCGGCGTTTAATCCGCAATATTATCCAGGCCACAGTCCCGGAAAGCACTGCTAATACCATAGCCGCTACCAGCAATGTGGCCAGGAACGCCCTGGCCACACATGCATACATGTGTTTGATTTTCATATCAGCTCCTGATTCCTGTAGATTTACCTTCGGCCACCTCCGCCGATGCGTACGCCACCGCCACCACCCAGGCCGCTCATGCCAGGCGCCGCCCAGGCCACTGATGCCGCCGCCGAGGCCGCCGAACGAGGGCGTGCTGCCCGTCGTGATGGACGGAATGCCCGCACCGCTGCCGATCGACACACCCGGCGCACGGACGTTGGCGAAGCCAGACTGCGTTCCTGCGCCACTGCCGATCGACACGCCGGGAGCGCGGACGTTAGCAAAGCCACTTGCTGCCCCTAAGGATGGTATGCCTGTGCCGCTGCCAATCGAAACTCCTGGCGCACGGACATTGGCTAAGCCGGATTGCGTTCCGGCGCCACTGGTGGCTGAAACCCCTGGCGCAAGGGCACTGGCTAAGCCGGAAGGCTGCGCAAACCTGCCGCCCTGTGCACCGACGTTAGCCAGACTGGTCGCCTGGACACCGGCAGGCTGCGCAAACCTGCCACCCTGTGCAATGCCTTGAGTAATGCCGGCCGTGCCTATCCCTCTGGCCCCCGCGAACTGGTTGAACGCCCGGACGCCGAAGTCACGGTCGTGTATCGGGAAGTTCCCGTGGAAGCTCGCCCGGTTGAAGAACGACACGAATCCGTCCCCGAAGAAGAACGGGTTGAACGAGACGAAACTCGTGAAGAAGATCGGGAACGGCTCCAGGAACGGCACGAAGACCGGCGCCAGGATCGGTATGGGCTGCGCGAAGATGATCGGCAGCACCTGCGGGTAGGACGCACCGTAGTAGTTGACGAACGTACTGATCATCTGCGGGAACGCGACCATGTAGATGCGCATGCTCTGCGCGTCGATGATGAGCTGCGTGGGCTGCTGCATCGAGAACGCCTGCATCTTGCCGTCAGGCGGAATGATGGCGACGCTGTTCACGTTGAAGATCGTCTGTGTGCCCTGCGCACCCTGGTAGGTCATGTCTACATCGATCACGATGACCTTGGGGCTGGACCGGATCGTGCTGTAGACCTGGTCACTCGATATGTAACCGGCCTGGTCGATGCCATTCGCCAGGTTCGAGAGGTCTACTTGCAGCGTATTCTGCGTCGGATCGATCACGCCCGCCAGCGGAGTGCTCAGCGAATACACTGCTGCCTGGCTGCTGCCGGGGCTCGAGATGGCGACCCCTATCACCTGGAAGCCCAGCTGGTTATTCTGCTGGGTCACCGGAATGACCGCGAGACTGAGCTTGTTCTCTCCCGGCATGAAGCCCGTCAGGCCCTCGAGTCCGGGGATCGTGAGAATGTTAGCGGAGCCTCCTGCGGATACTGGCTGGCTGTAAGGAACCTGTGTCTGCTGGCCTGCATACGATGGTGCGCTATAAGGCATCGGGCTGCATACGATGGTATGCCATAAGGCATCAGCGGACTTCCGAACGCGGGCATGCCGAAAGGCATGCCGTAGTATCCGTCGAAGCCGGGTAACCGTAGCCCCCGTAACCGAAAGGCATCGGCATGGGGTACAGCTGGGCACCGGCCACGCCGACAAACAGCGTCGAGCAAAGCATTGTCACGATGACAGCGATGCTTAACGCTGCGAAAATGCTAAAGTTGTTCAGTTTCTTCATAATCCACCCCTTTTTCAATTTGCCATATACGCTAGCAATCAGGGGGAATTGGAGATATTACATTTAAGGCAATAATAAACGATATTCTATAAAAATCGCCGAAAATTACAATTGTTTAATTTTATATGGCAATATCTATCTTAAAATTGGATAACAAAGGCAATTTAACCGTAAAATAGAAAATGTGCCGCAGGGCAGGCTTATGCGCACCGGCGGCAGACGTACTCGATGTCATACTCGCCGACGCCATCCTCGATGCGGCCCTTGAGCATTTTCTTGCCGATCATCAGGTGCATCTTGCCACAGCGGGAGCACTTCTTAAGCTTAAACTCGTCATACCATGCAGGTATGACGTCGAACTCGAACGAGGCTTCTTCCAGGTCCACGACCTGCCGGGCCACGTTCCGGGCCTGCTTGATCTCCAGACCTGTGTTCTGCGAGATGTCGTAGGCCATATAGCTGATGAGCAGGGTCCGCTCCACCCCGCTGAAGATGTCCTCGAAGATGTCCTCGATGATATCTCTGACGGGCGCTCCGGCGAGATCGATGGGCGTCTCGTCGTAGTCCGAGATACATTTGATGAAGGGCTCGGAAGACGATGATGCCGGAGACTCGGTCGAATCCATGATCTTCGTGCCGCACAGCGGACATTTGCCCGCGATGAGCTCCTCCTCGAAGGTCTCCTCTTTACAGCCTGAACAGCGCATTGGTCGCATCACCTTTTCATAATATGAACACGGCAGCAGATATAACTGTTGTCCAGTTGCCCTCGTCGTCCACTTCCGCGGTCTTCGAGATGTTCATTGTTTTCTCCGGCTTCTCTTTTGTCCAAGTAAAAAGCATGTTTTCTGCAAGCCTCTCCGCATATTTGCCTGCGCAATCCTCGGTTTCGCCGTAGGAGTGGTGCTCGGACAGGTACCCGAAGCTCTTGTTGCGGTCCTTTGGTATCGCGCACCCGATGGAAGCCGCTATACGCCTGCTGGGCTCGTTGGACGAGTTGCGGGACATAACTGTAAAGACGATCTCGCCGGGGTACAGCTCTTTGAGGCCGTCGCCGCTGTTGATTATATCGCACTTCGGCGGCAGGATGGAGCTGACTGTCACCAGGTTGAACTTCTCGATGCCCGCGTCCCTGAGGGCCATCTCGAACGATTCCAGCATCTCCCTGTGCCGGCCGACGCCGCTGGTGAAAAACACCTTCTTTGGTACAAGCCCTTGTCTCATTTATCTAATCTCCCGTCGATGTCAATCGTAAAGCATAAGTCTAATCAGACACCAGTATGTCCTGGTGTATAATTTGGCCAGCTTTAAGATTAATCTCATCGAGTTTGGTGTTTCTATTACCATCCTGGCGGGCTTCATAGCCCTGTTCGCGATTGCAGGGGACATAGCAGGAGAATGGTCGAACTTTGCATACCTTGCAATTCTCCTGGCGTTCACGATTGCCATGTGTCTCTTCGGATGGAAGCTCGCTCCCTACGTATATGATCATTACAGCTGAAGCAGTAAAATGATCAAGTGCTAATATACGCACTGCATTTTTAAACTTTTCGAGTGAATTGAATCAGGAATGATTTTACGATATATTTTGCGGGCTTTTTACTGTTTTAACTGTTAATTTGTCATAATATCTCGCAACAACGCATCCCCGTGTACATTTACCGCATTGGTCGCACCTGGTCTCGTCGATACGGATGCCGCCCGCGCGGTCAACCCTGATCGCCCGGCGGGGGCAGGCTTTCACGCATATCATGCACCTGGCGCAGAGCGACGCGCGCAGCACCTGCTTCACCGTGTCCTCGAAGAGCCGCAGCGCGGTCTCCCGGTCGTCCGAAGACGCGTACACCTGGCCGCCGGCGAACAGTTTGGCCGTGCCCCGCTTTGCCCTGACCAGGGTCATGTCCAGGTCTTCGGAGTACGTCGGCTTCCCGATGGTCTTCAGCGTCTCGTTCACCGCCTCGTCGGACGCGCGGCCCTCCAGGCTGAGCACGCCCTCGATACTGTAGCCGCCTGCCGTACAGGGGCTGACGCCGCGGATGACGTCGAGCGCCATCTTTTTGCCGGTCCTCGCAGGCTTCAGCGGTATCCCCCGCTCCCGTGCAATGTTGATCATTTTATTGGGATGAGCCTTCCAGCGCCAGAAGCCGAGGTCCACGTACTCCGGCGGCAGGCCGGATTCCCGTGCCCAGGCGTGCAGCTTCTCCTGCCATTCACGATATTTATCGGGATGCAGCTCACGCATGCGCACGTATTCGGCCTGCAGTGCCGACGGGCAGAGCCAGCAACCTATGCGCTCGAAGCCCTGGTCGTACAACGGATTGTACGGCAGCCGTTCCATGCGGATGTACAGCCAGACCTCAAGCGCCCGCCAGTCCCGGATGGGATATACGCTGGTCTGTCCGGGCACGAAGGGGTTGTGTTCTACGGCGCTGATGCCCCCGCGCTGGAAGGATTCATATCGTCGCTTGCCATCGATGGTGATCGTTTCGCCGGCAGAGAGGAAGCTGGTGATGGGCCCGAGCTTGCAGACCTTGCAGCACCAGCGGAAGTCTTTGGCAGGGGGGCCGAAAGAGGGAAAGTTCTCGTCGAACGTTCTACCCGCCCGCTCGACCTTCAGCCCGATCCCGCTGTCGCGGGTGAACTGTTCCACGTATGCCACTGTTTCCGGGAACTCGAGCCCGGTATCCACAAAGAAGGCTGTCAGCTTCTTCACTGCCTTACGCGCGATCCACATAATGACAAGGCTGTCCTTGCCGCCGCTGAACGAGACGGTGACCGGCAGGTCCCGGCGCTGGCCGGTGACGCCGCGGATGGTGTTGATGGCGTCTTTCTCCATGTCGCGGAGCCTTGCCTCGTTCGCGGCCGCGGCATCGTCAAGCGTGCTGACCCGTTCGTTCAGCCGTCGCGTGCCGCTGCCGATCTTTCTAATCTTGAGCGTGTTCTCATCGGGATTCGTCAGGCCGTCGCTGTCTGTCCGGGCCACGCCGAAGCCGTTGAACGTCTCGCTCGCCCTGATGAGCACCACGTCGCCTGCACGTATATCCGGCGTGCAGCCGGTGACGGAGCGCCCGCTGACGCCCTTGCCATTGAGATGCTTTTCCCGGGGCACGTCCACTGTCACGATTCTCTTGGTAGCGTGAGGAATCAGTATCTTCGCACCGTCCGGACGCAGGTCCAGCTTGTATGCCGCGTCGACCAGCTCGTAGGACATGACTGCAATGGTCATGCCGTCCACGATCACTTCGTCGACCTTGTCGTCGCCCGGGATTTTGTTGAGCAGGACAATACGGTCGCCTGTCGGATCGGCACCGTAGTTGTCCATGAGCAGCTCATGCAGTATGCCACGCTCGAAAGGCGAGCACGGCCTCACGTCTCCCGGCGGCGAAAGCAGCACAGTACGACCCTGGCTGCCGCAGGCTCCGCAAGTGCCTGACACCAGAGGCACGTTACACTGATCGCACCAGAATATGTGATCGAGGGCCTGCTCAAAGGGCTTCCTTCCGCTCATCGCGGTATACAGTGCGTGAGGAAGCTAAATACCTTATGTGAGGCCTACAGAGCATGGAAAAGTGTGGCTCAGGAGGGCGGGCGCAGCAGGAAAAAAGTCGCCAGGGGCTTGCTGCCTGCCAGATTCAATGATCGTACAATTAAGTTTAAGACGAGATATTAAATTATCCGGTATATTTAACAGTGAGATATTATGGCGGCATTTACGACGACACTGACCTTCGAATCGAAGGGCAGGGGCGAGATGAAGGACATCAGTGCAGACGTGCAGCAGGTAGTGTCTGCAGGAAACATTAACGAGGGCATAGTCACTATCTTCGTGCCGGGCAGCACCGCCTCGATCACCACCATCGAGTACGAGCCAGGCCTGCAGAAGGACTTCCCTCTTGCAATGGAGCGTATCGCGCCGTCCGATGCCCATTATGATCACGATGCCCGGTGGGGCGACGGCAATGGCATGTCCCATGTCAGGGCTTCCGTCGTCGGGCCCGGCATCGTGGTCCCATTCAAGGATAAGGTACTGCTGCTCGGCACATGGCAGCAGATCGTCCTCGTGGACTTCGACACCAGGCCCCGGCAACGAAAAGTGATCGTGCAATTGCTCGGCTAAATAATTTAAGCCGCCAGGGTTCTAAGAGACGCAAGGCGCCACTTTTTAGCCCGAAGGTTTCAAGGCGCCAAGTTTTGTTTTTAGTTTTAAGTCGCCAGATCCCAAGTACGGGATTGAATAATAACTCCCTTGGACTCTTAGCATCTTGAATATTAAAAAATGACCTGGCGCCTTGAAACCTTCGGGTGCTAAAAGTGGCGCCTTAGCGTCTTCTCTTAGAACCTTGGTGCCTTGCAGGGTTACATCACTGCAATGATGCCAGCCACATCGCCGCCGCAGACGGAGCACTCTTCCTCGGGGACGTTTTCAATGACCATGCCGCAGGTCTTGCAAATGTACACGTCCCGGATCAGTGGCTCCTCGGCCGCGTGTCGTGTCTCCAGGAAAACACGGTCCAGTATGGCTGCCCACTGATGGCAGATGACTGCCGAGCGTTTCAGGCTTCTGGCCGCCCCTTCTTCGCCCTGGCACTCGGCTACCGCGACATAGGCGGGAATTACCTCGTTCGCCTCGTGGGATTCCGCGTTCCTGGCCCGTTCCAGGTTGTCCATGGTCCGGTCGAAGGTAAAATACGTGTCCGAGCAGGCCGTGTGCGTGCCTATCAGCTCGTGGGTGAGGCGATACAGTTCCGATGCCCTCGTGTAACGAGAAAGCGCCAGCGCCCGGAACAGTCGGGCTATGGAGGGAAAGCTCTCTTCGTTCGCCTTCTGGGCGTACAAAAGGTACCTGACATGAGCCATGCTGTTCGAGCAGAAGCTGTCACGCATACATTTCGCGGTGGCTTCCTTCACAGGCCGTCCCCCAGCTCGAGCTGTCGGCCGCCTCTGCCTGAGCCGATCATCATGAACGTGTTAAACAGGTCGTTGGCCTCCTTCAGGTATTTCCTCGCCGGGGCCGCCTGTTTTTCTTTGCCGCTGCCCTCATAGATGCGCAGGGCTTCGTTGTAGCAGGCGATGGCGCGGTCGCAGGCGGAGATCGCCTCGTCGTATTGCTTCTCCTTGAAGCATATTTCTGCCAGGTCCACCTGTGCGATGCCGATGCTGACCTTAAGCGATGCGTAGCTCTCGGGCGATTTCTCTTTATCGGCAGCTTCCAGTGCCGACGAATAGCAGTTGATAGCCAGCGTGGCCTGCTTCAGCGCGCCGCCGAACTCCCGCGAGTGGGTATATATCTCACTGATCAGCGTGTGAGCGAGTCCTGCGCCGGACATGATGAGGCTGTGCTCCCCGGGTGAACGTTCGGGCGTGAAATACCTGACCGCAGAAGTGTAGCGCTCGATGGCGGACCTCGCACTGTTCAGTGCGTCGTCGTAGCGACGTGCTTTGCTGTACTCGTCCGCCAGCATAGCGTATGCATACCCCTGCAGGGAGTCCAGCAGGGCTGTGTCATAGCGGGATATCGCAGGACTCATGGCCTTGCCGGCTTCCTCGTACTGGGACAGGGCTTTCTTGTAGCTCTTGATCGGGTTCTTCATCGAGGCCAGCGTGGCGTAGGCCCTGCCGATCTCGATGTCGATGAACGTGGCTTCCAGCCCGCTGACCGTGCCCATGGCCCGTGCTTCGGTCAGCTGCGAAATGGCCAGCAGTGCTTTCTCCTCGGAGTGGTCTGTATCGGCGACTCTCCGTAGCACCTGGCCTGACGAGTATAGTGCCCGCGCCCGCTCTTCCAGGGTGAGTGCGCTTCGATCTGCCAGCGCCCGCTCTGTTGCTGCCACCGCCCGGTCCAGCGCTTCACGTTTGCCCGTAGCGTCATGTATCGAGGCGTAGACGCCGGCCAGCCACGGGTCGAACGTGCCTGTACGGAAGCGGCCGCCCTGTCTCATGCACTCATTGCAAGTGTAGCCGATTCCACGGAAGGCTGCCGATGAGACGGCCTCGGCGCCAGCGGTTGTAACGATGTCCTTCAGGCGCTCGATGGCCCGGCACACGATGGCCATGTTGCCGGTCTCTGCGCCGATGGTGCCGACCTCGACGATATGAGCGATCATCCCTCCGGCAGCGGCCATCGACTTAACGTCCTGTGCATTCCCGGCTTCGGCCAGCGCAGCCTTCGAAAGGAGGTCAATGGACTGTCGCGCAGGATCAGGATCGCCCGTGGCAGAGAGCTTCCTGATGAAGATTATCAGGCTTAGCGAAGCCCCGGCCATTTGCGGCATTACGGTTATCGAGTCTGCGGATGAATCAGCCCCGGCGCCATGGTAGTCATCCCGGATGCGGTCTACCATTGCCCCAATCCGCTCCCCCGGCCTGAGGCGCATGACGGACATCGCAATGAACAGTATTCCGGATACGATCGATATCACCGAGAGGCCAAGGGCGATATTGACACCGATGTCTTCCAGTGGCTTCGGCTGTAGCAGGATATCGGCGCCGATGAAGACGATGGGCGCAAGCATGATAATGAAAAAGACGGCAAATGTTTCCAGCCGGAGCTGGTCCGCGAAGGTCCCCGAAACGGAGCGACGACAGGTACAGACAGAGCGCGACTGCAGCGGACGCCACCACGAGGGAGGTAGTATCGGATACGAATAGCGTGTTCATCAGCGCCATTTGTTCCGCAGTGGTGGCGAGGCTGCGATGGTCATACATCAACCACAGGAAAATCGTCATGGCTATAATGGATAAAATAATGATAAGGGCGGCGTACACGTATTCGCTGGCGTCGTCGAGCCTTTTGCGAATGCCCGGTGTCAGGTCCATGTTCGGATAATTATATTTTAAATATATAATACTTATTGCACAATAATTAGCGGAATATGCGCTATTTGCCGAGGCGCTTGCTCATGTACGGCCCGTCTCTCGCGTATCCGAGCTTCCGGTAATACTCCCTCGCGCCGACGCCGCTGATGACGGCGATCTTCATGTATCCTGCATCCGCAGTGATCTCTTCCGCCCGCCTCAATAGCTCCTTCCCGTAGCCCCGGTGCTGCCAGGCGTCGTTATGGCCGCCGATGGACACCATCGGAGGCCCGGCATCGTTATGGCCGCCGATGGATACCATCTTCCCGTAGACGTGCAGTTCCCTGATGATCGCTGCGCCTTCCAGCTCCGGCCGGTGTGGCTTTCCCGGGAACCGCAGCCGCAGGAAGCCGATGAGTGCGTCGATGCTTGCGTCGTCGTAAGAGAGGAAATGCTCCGTGCCGCCGCAGACCTCCATCCGGTGCTCGTGGAGGCTGATGGCCGCCGGGTCCGGGATGGCCCCGTCCAGCAGCTTATGCCCGATCTCCCGGCACCTGATGCAGCGGCATTTCTTCTGCGACGCCCGCAGGATGTCCCCCGAAAGCTGCCGGACGTTACTCTTCGTCACCCCGCCGGATATGTGCTTCAAGGGGATGTCCCGCTGGATGCGCTGCAGCCGCACCCAGGGCGGCAGCGTTTCCTTGATACAGGCAATAAGCTGTGCGGCGTCCTCGCTGGTCAGCGGCTTGTACTCGCCTCGCTTCCACATGTCATACAGCTTCGTGTTCTCCACGACAAGCGTGGGGTAGATTTTCAGGTAGTCAGGGCAGAAGCGCGAGTCGGTGAAAAGGTCTTTGAACATCTGCAGGTCACGGTCGAAACCGGAGCCTGGCAGCCCGGGCATCATGTGGAAGCCGACCTTGAAGCCTGAGTCGCGCAGCGCACGGTTGGCCTCTACGCTGTCTGCAACCGTATGGCCCCGCTCGATGCCAAGCAGGACGTCATCGTAAATGCTCTGCACGCCCAGCTCTACCTTCGTGCCGCCTAGCCACAGCATCCGGTCGATGTGGACTTCCCGGCACCAGTCCGGCCTCGTCTCGAAGGTCATGGCCACGTTGCGGATGACGGCCGTCTCGTTGATCGCCTGCGCATCCTCGATAAAGCGAGTCGGCCGGGGGCGCACCGAGTGCGGTGCGTCGCCGAAGTCGTTCATCGCTTCCAGGCACCGGCGCACGAACCACTCCTGGTAGTCCAGCGACCGCGCGGTCATGGTGCCGCCCATGATGATCAGCTCGCACTTGTCCAGCTGGTGGCCGATCTGCTGGAGCTGCTGCAGCCGCACCGTCACCTGCCGGTAGGGGTCGTAGTTCTGCTGCACGGCACGCAGCGCGGCCGGCTCGGTGCCAGTGTAGCTCTGTGGCGAATTAAAGATCGAGTCCACGCCGCCGGGACAGGGCACGCACTTGCCGTGGGGGCACTTTTCCGGGGAGGTCATGACGGCGACTACGGCCACGCCTGATGCAGTACGCATCGGCCGTTTCTGGAGCAGCGTGACCACGGCGCCTCGCTCGTCGCCCTGTGCCGCAGCAAGGATGTCGGAGTTCCGCGGGAGCTTCGACAGGCCATGGGCTATGCTAATCGTCTTCTTAGCCTTGTTCAATTGGTCCTGGGTGGTCACGTCGCCCGACAGGACCATTTCGACTAATTCGCGGGCTGCGATCTGCATTTTTTCCATGAGATGAAGAAAATAGCTCCATGGTGCAGTAATGTACTTTTCTACGACAGGTAAGGATATTTCTTTCATGTCATTGCATGGTGAAACCGGAGCAATGGGACATGGTGTCGACGTCCAGACCTCGTCGAGTTGATCTGTGGATAGCTATAGGTGCCGAGTATGGGTCGAGGACCGGGTGCCGTGCGATCACACGAAAGGTACGAGATTCCTGGTCATGCTACCCTTAAAAAATAATTACTCCCTGCTTTTTCACAGGCAAATCTCAATTAAAAAATATATATAATAATAATGACAGGGTGAAATGTTTTACAATATTATATAATAGCCATTAAAGCTAATGATCAGGCGTTTGTTGTCACGAGAGGTTGTATGATAGCTGGAGCAGGCGGGTAGAAATAAGATCACAGTTCATGTCGGAAGGGAATGTTCCGCGTGCCGCTAAAGCCAGGAGTAAGCTATGAAAAAGATTGTCGTTGCGTGATCGCGGTCGCCTTTGTGATCATACTGGTATTGTCTGGCGCCTGGTATCTCCAGAATACCCGGAAACCCTACGAAGGAAAACATGAATCGATCACGGTCGGAGCGTCGCCATTGATTGACGCTTCTGCGCTTCTCCATCATTGCCGATGAACAGCATTTTTTCGCCGATAATGGCCTCAACGTTACTATCAAAAACTATGCTACGGGATCAGATGCAGTCGATAACCTGTTGAAAGGAGATAACGACATTGCTGTGGCCACCGAGTTCATTATCGTCAAAAACGCATTCAAAAATGAGAACATAATAGGGATCGGAAGCATCGCCAGATCCGAGAACAATTACCTGATCATCGGCAGGATTGACCGGGGAGTCGAGAACGTATCAGACCTCAAAGGTAAAAAGATTGGCGTTCCCATAGAGACGATAGGCGATTTTTACCTGGGCAGGTTTCTAGAGCTCCACGGCATTAGCCTGCGGGACGTGACCATCGTCGACGTCCGGCCGGAGCAATCCGTCGACGCCATCGGGAACGGAACGGTCGACGCCATCCTGATATGGAAACCGTTTACCGATATCATAATAAATCAGCTGGGGACCAATGGCGTCGGCTGGCCGGCGGAAAGCGGCCAGCTAGCGTACTGGAATGCAATCTGTAGGGAGACTGGGCAGTACTACATCCAGAGGTGATCAACCGATTCCTGAAATCGGTCGACCAGGCTGCGAAATATTCCGTCTATTACCCGGCTGAAGCCAAGGCTATCGTACAAAAACGGCTGCATTCAGATAACGATTATATAGCATCCGCCTGGGCTGGCACACAGTTTTCGCTCACGCTGGACCAGTCGCTCATTACAGCCATGGAAGATGAAGGGCGGTGGATGATCAATAACAATCTCACCAGTGAAAAAAATATACCTGATTACAGGGATTACTTCTACCTGAAGGGCCTTGACGAGGTTAAACCGGAGTCGGTGAACATTATCCGTTGAAAGGGGAACTATGAAGATCAGGACACAGTTAATCATCAGCGTCGTCCTCTTCGCCATAGCTTTGCTCATCATCGCCGCCTCGGTCGTCGTCACGAATCAACAGGTGGACCGGCTGAACCAGCAGCAGGTTCTTATAAAAAACATCGAGCTCGGGGCTGGCGAGCTGGGCTATTTATCGAACGATTATCTCCTGTACCACGAAAGCCAGCAGCTCGACCGGTGGAACTCCAAATACGCAGCGTTCTCCGACGATTTATCCCGCCTGTCGGTAGACACTCCAGAGCAGCGGGCGCTGGTCAATAATATCAAGGCCAATCAGCATCGGCTGGAAGATGTCTTTGGCGATGTGGTATCGACCATAAAAAGTACAGATCAATCTCCAGCCTAATGCAGTTGACCCGGCATTTATTCAGCTCTCGTGGAGCAGGTTAGCTGTTCAAACCCGCGGAATTATCTTTGATGCATCCCGGCTGTCGCAGATGTTGCAGGAAGAGGAAAATCAAGTGAAACAAACGAATACCCTGCTGATATTTGCCCTGACAGGAGCATTTGTCGTGTTTCTTCTCATCGATTACCTCCTGATCTACGGACGTGCGGTCAAATCGATCGTAAAGCTGCAGGCAGGTGCGAGAATTATCGGTTCCGGAAATCTCGATCACCAGATCAAGGCTAAAAAGGGTGACGAGGTCGGTGAACTGGCCGATGCCTTTAACCAGATGACCACCCGCCTGAAAACCGTCACTGCTTCCAAAGCTGATCTTGAGCGGGAAATTACTGAGCGCCAGCGAGCCGAGGACGAGCTGCGCAGGAGCGAGGCCAGCCTCGCCAAATCACAGGAGATGGCGCACATCGGGAGCTGGGAGCTGGATGTAAAGACTGGCGACATACAGCGTTCCGCCGAGTCCTACCGCATCTTCGGCGTGGTTCCCGGGAAAGAGAAGATTAACTTTGAAAAGTTCATGGATTTCATCGTACCGGAAGACCGCGGGCGAGTCGCGGATACAATCAGGTCATCCATGGAGACTGGCCTGCCCTATGATATCATCTATCGCATCAAGCGGAAGGATGGCGAAATAAGGGTCCTGCACAGCGAAGGTGTCATGGTTAAAGACGACTCCGGCGTCATTATCAGGACCTTCGGCACCAACCAGGACATCACAGAGCGCAAGCAGGCCGAGGAAGCTTTAAAAGAGGCTAAGATGCAGGCCGAGCTATACCTCGATCTGATGGGCCATGATATCAGCAACATGCATCAGATCATCCTGGGACAGCTCGAGCTGGTGCAGGAGATCATGGACATGGATGGCAGGCTGGAAAGTGCCGACAAAGAGATGATTGATACCTCGGTGGCGACGCTGCAGAGGAGCGCCCGGCTCATCGAGAACATCCGTAATATCCAGAAGCTGCGAACGGGCGAATATAAATTCGGGAGAATGGACCTCGGGGAAGTGCTCGACGAAGCCGTTAACGGATATTCGCGCCTGCCCAACCGGGATATCTCGATCAGCTATATCCCTGTCCACGGATATTACATTCTTGCTAATCCACTGCTCAAGGACATCTTCAACAACCTGCTGGATAACGCGGTGAAGCACTGCGACGACCCGGTCAGGATAGATGTGAGTTTACAGCCGGTTGATTGCGATGGCAACCATCTATTCGAAATCAGCGTCGAGGACAACGGCCACGGCATACCCGATGATAAAAAATTCACAGTCTTCCACCGGCTGAAACGGGGAGATACAAAGGCAAGGGGCACCGGTCTAGGCCTGTACATCGTGCGTACTCTCGTCGAGAGCTTCGGAGGGTCCGTGCGCGTGGAAGACCGCGTTCCCGGCGACTACGCGAAAGGCGCGAGATTCGTCGTCTGCCTGCCGGCCGACGAAGGGGGCAACGATGCCGGATCATAAAAACGTAGCCATTGTCGATGACGAGGCAGGCATTGTAAGGACGTACGAGCTTCTGTTCAAGAGACGGGGCATCCCGATGGCTTTTGTTGCCTGTGACGGACCAGAGGCCGTAGAAAAGTTTAAAAATGCAAACCCGAAGCCCGCCGTGGTCATCATCGATTTCCGGCTGCCGTCGATGAGCGGCCTGGAAGTAATGAAAGAGATTCTGAAATTAGCTCCGGAGACCAGGATCATCTTTATCAGCGCCGACGACAGCGTCCGGGAAGAGGCCATAGCGGCAGGGGCGGACGTATTCATGAAAAAGCCTGCCAGTCTGAAAGAGATGACGGAAACGATCAATTCTCTGATGAGCCCATTTCTCTATATAATAACCGTTATAAGCTATAAGGGATAATGCTTTAGGCGGTTTAAATTATACGCGAGGACGGGGCTTTAATACCATATATATGTAGAAATTGTCGTCGTTGGTGTCATCGTTGTTATTGTGTGGCAGGACTTGGCGCATGGTATCTCACAAGTCTCCCGACAACCCATTCTGGAGCACCCGAGTCGATCACTATCGGGAATATGCTCTATGAGTATTCCGGACTTCATATTTATCGCCGATGACCAGGGCTTTTTTGCCATGAATGGTCTGAATGTGACCCTACACAACTATGTATAACAGTTCGCTCAACTCAAAGGGCTGGTGAACAATGACATCGAACGTTGCACTTGTACCAGAGTATTCCATCGTACGGAAGCGTTTAATAAAGAAAATATCAGCGTGATCGGTTACATCGATAAGTATCAGTCAGTATTTCTTTCCGGCCGGAAGGACAAAGGAATTGAAAACTTTTCCGGACTGAAAGGTAAAAAGATAGGTTATCCCGTGGCACCATCGGGAATTCTATCTCGGCAGGTTCCTCAATCTGCATGACATATACATGGAGGACGTGACTCTGGTCGATATACCAACCTCACAATTCATAGATGCCATTACAAACGGAAGCGTCGACGCTGTTGTAGTCCGTATATAAATATTCTCGATTAAAGTAAAGAAGGATAGGCAGCAACATGGTCGACATTGCCAATACAAAGCAGTCAGAAGGGGTATGTACTCATTACCTGCCGGAAGGACTGGGCAGCCAGCCATCAGGAGACGATAAACAGTTTCCTGAAATCGATTATACAGGCTGAGGATATACGATTACGTCATCCGGCCGAAGGAATGAATATCATACAAAAATGGATGAATTATCACACGTATATGCAACCGTCCCGTCTCAACACCAGTATGCCCTGACGCTTGACCAGTCGATGATCCTTGCCATGGAAGACGAGGGGCGATGGATGATTAACAATAACCTCACCATTGAGAGGGCAATACCTGATTACCGCGATTACATTTACACGAAAGGTCTCGAGGAAGTAATGCCGGAAGCGGTAAAAATCATTGGTTAATCTGATTGGCACGGATACAGGCACCGGAACATGAAAAAATGTGTGAAAAAATGTCATAACCGGGATAATTGTCATTATCATGTTAGCGCTGGCCGGACTACCAGTTAATTTTCGCTCGACCAGCTCGCTGGTCATCGCCATGAACGACGAAGCGCAGTGGATGATCAACAACAACCCTACCAGCGGGAGGGCTTTGCCTGACTTTAACGATAACATCGACACGGAGGGCCTGGAGGAAGTCAAGCCGAAAGCGGTGAACATCAGATGAACCGATTGAGGTTAAACGGGTAATTATATATAAGCATGAGAATCAACGAGTTATGTCACATTATTGTCAATCCATTATTAAAAAGAATAGACGAATTGCGGTAAATGGGAAAATAGCACTGTCATAAAGACGAGCCCCGCCCCCTCCTCTGCTATAGCGTATCGGTCAGGAAGTGAATCATGAGTATCATGGTTGCCGGGATCATCGTTGTCGTTCTGCTAGCGCTGGCAGGGTTTAGTGCATGGTATCTCATGAGTGCCCGGTCAACAAGCTTAAGATACGCCTAAGTCAATCATCATTGGGACACCGCCTCTCGAATTTTCCTCATTTATCTTTATTGCCGATGATCAGGGCTTTTTTACCGGAAATGGCCTCAATGTCACCCTTCATAATTATGATTCAACGCTGAACTCGATCAAAGGCATGGAAAACGCTGAATCGGATATTTCTTTATCTACTGAATATTCCATAGTCACTGATACGTTTAATAAAGAAAATATCACCGCGATCGGATGTATTGATAAATATCAATTAATATTTCTTATCGGCCGGAAAGTCCGGTGCATTAAAAATATTTCCGATCTCAAGGGTAAAAAGATAGGCGTATCCCGTGGCACAATCGGTGAATTTTATCTCGGCCGGTTCCTCGACCTGCATGGTATAAACCTCCAGGATATAACCCTCACGGATATCAAGCTCACGCTATTGATGCACTCCCTCGTAAATGGCAGTGTTGATTCGGTTATGATCTCGAATATTGATGCCATTACAGCGCAAGATCAAATGGCAGTGATATCGTTATCTGGCCAACTCAAAGCAAACAGAACACTTTTTCGCTTCTTACCTGTAGAAATGACTTGGCCCCCAGTCATCCTGAGATCATAAAAATGCTCCTGAAATCGCTTGACCTGGCTGTAAAATATTCCATAAATCATCCTTCAAAGATACAATCGATGATACAAAATAGGCTAAATTACACGATGCGTATATGGGAACGGTCTGGCCAGATCACGAGTATTCTCTCACACTGGACCAGTCACTCGTCACGGCCATGGAAGACGAAGGGCGGTGGATGATAGCGAATAACCTCACCAACGAGAAAGCGATACCCGATTTCCGAAATTGCATTTACACGAAAGAGCCTCCGGACGTAAAACCGGAAGCGGTGAATATCCTGTGAAGGAGGGAACCTGAAGATCCGGACCCAGGTGATCGGCAGCATGGTCTTCTTCGGGATAGCCCTGCTCCTCATCTCCGCGTCTGTGATCACCACGAACCAGCATGTCGACCAGCTTAATATCAGGTAGACCTCGCAAAAAACGTCGAGCTTAAAGCTAACGAGCTCAGCTACCTATCGAACGACTATCTGCTGTTCCACGAAACCCAGCAGCTCGACCGGTGGGAATTGAAATACGCTTCGCTGTCCGATGACCTGTCGAACCTGACCGTGGAACCGCGGATCAGCAGGTGCTGGTCAATAATATCCGGGATAACCAGCAGCGGCTGAGACGTTTTCGCCGACATTGTGTACCACCGCCAGGGAACTCTCCGGATCAGCAACGGCCGTCGACCCGACGTTTATCCAGGTCTCATGGAGCCGGATAGGCGTCCAGACCCAGGGCATCGTCTTCGACGCCTCCCGCCTGGGGCAGAAGCTGCGGGATGAAAAGGACCAGCTCATGCTGTTCAACTATCTGCTCATCATTGCCCTGCTGGGCACCTTTGGCGTATTCCTTCCTCACCAGCTATTACCTGATCTACCGGCGCACGCTGAAATCGATTGCCGACCTGCAGGGGGGGACACAAATCATCGGCTCGGGCACCTTGATCATACCATCCCGGAGAAAAATGGCGATGAGTTCGGCGAACTGGCGAGCTCTTCAACCGGATGACAGCGCAACTGAAGATGGTCACGGCCTCAAAAGCGGACCTGGAAAAGGATCGAGTGGATGAAGCCGAGGATGCGTTGCGAGCGAGGCGAGGAGAAATATCGTTCCATCGTCGATACGGCCACTGAAGGCATATGGATGGCCGATCCCGATGGCCGGACGACTTTTGTTAATATGATAATGGCGGAAATGCTCGGTTATAGTCCTAAAGAAATGATCGGTAAAATGGCGTACGATTTCATGGATGAAGAAGACAGGGCTATCGCGACTCATAACCTTAAACGGCGGCGTCAGGGCTTTCGAGATAGCTTTGAGCAAAAATATATTCGCAAGGACGGTTCGATCCTCTGGGCGATTGTCAGTGCTACGCCATTACTTTATAATAATGGCCAGATTATCGCCATTATGGGCATGCTCACCGACATCACCGAACGTAAGCGGGCCGAAGAAGAGCTCCGCTACTCGGCGAACATCCTGGAAAATCTGTCGGAGGCGGTGATTACCACAGACGCCCGGCTAAACATCCGCAGCTGGAACAAGGGCGCCGAAAACATCTATGGCTGGAAAGCCGAAGATGTAATCGGAAAGTTATCCTCGGATATCCTGCCATCCCGGTACATCGGCCGTACCCGGGACGAAGTTTACCAGAAGTTCATGGAAAAGGGTTCCCTCACGACTGAATTGATCAGCAGGAGAAAGGATGGATCGGAGGTCACTTTGCTCGTGACTGGCACATTGCTTAGAGATAATGCCGGTAAAATTACCGGTACCGTGAACGTTGCCACCGACATCACTGAGCGCAAGAGTGCGGAAATCCTGAGCATTGCCCTGAACAATATAAACTTAGCCATCAACTCATCGCTCGATTTTAACAGGATCATGGAGACGGCCACGGTGGAAGCCACCAGGGTCATCGGCTTTTCCCGGGCGACCGTGGCCCTTAGAGAGGGCGATGAATGGGTGCTCAAGTACACTTTCGGCAGCCCGCAACGTCCAGTCGGGTACAGGTACAGCGATAGCGAGGTCAGGCCAATTATCCAGCTTGAGCAGCCAGAAAAAACCGATAATCCTCAACAATTTAAAAAACGACCCCCTGGCGAACAGATATGAGGCCGAACGGTACGATGTCAAATCAGCCATCCTGCTCCCGCTGGTCATGAACGATGAAGTCATCGGACTTCTTTCCTTCTTCGATTCGGCGACCGTTCATTTAACCGGGGCTTAGGTCGATTTCGTCACCAATCTGTCGACATCGTTGGCGCTGGCCATTTCCAACGCACAATTATACGACCAGGTCAGGCATGAGCTGAAGGAGCGCGCTAAGGCTGAAGATGCGTTGAGAGACGTGGGCAATTACCTGGAGAGCCTGATTAACTATGCTAATGCACCCATCATCGTCTGGGACCCTGCGTTCAGGATAACGAGGTTCAACCACGCCTTCGAGCACCTGACAGGCTACAGCTCGGACGAGGTGATAGGCAAGGGGTTAAGTATTCTGTTCCCGGAGGTCAGCCGGGAAGAATCGCTGGCCAAGATCAGGCTCACCTTGTGCGGGCACTGGGAATCCGTGGAGATACCAATTCTCTGCAAAGACGATCGGATAAGGATCGCGTTATGGAACTCGGCGAATATCATGGGAAAGGACGGCATGACGATCGTTGCCACAATCGCCCAGGGCCAGGACATCACCGACCGCAAACGGGCCGAGAAAGATCTTTTTGAGGCCAAGATGCAGGCGGAACTGTACCTCGACCTGATGGGCCACGACATCAACAACATGCACCAGATCGCCATCGGCTACCTGGAGCTGGCCAGGGAGATGCGGATTGTGGACGAGAGCCAGCGGTATATAATCGATAAGCCGCTGGAGACGATGCAGCGCAGCGCAAAGCTGATCGACAATGTCAGGAAGCTACAGAAGGTCCAGGCTGGCGAACTGGAGCAGGACGCTGTCGACCTGGACGACGTGCTGAAACGCGTGATCGACGAGTACAAGGATATTACCAGCGAAAAGATCAGCTACAATAACGAGCAGGGACCGCACCGTGTCATGGCGAACGAGCTGCTGTATGACGTTTTTGCCAACCTCATCGGCAACGCCATCAAGCACTCGGGCGGCAACGATTCGAATATATGTGTGAGCATCGACAGGACCCGGGATGACAGCAAATGGTATAATCTGGTCTCGGTCGATGACAACGGCCCGGGCATCCCCGACGACCTGAAAGAAAAGATCTTCAACCGCCTGCAGCGCGGCACGACCAGGGCGAGAGGCGTGGGCCTGGGCCTGTACCTGGTCAAATCGCTGGTGGAAAGCTACCATGGCCGCGTGTGGGTCGAGAACCGGGTGATCAGGCGATTATACCAGAGGCAGCAGATTCGTGGTCATGCTCCCGGCCATCGATAATTAGCGGTCGCGGCACAGTCGGCTTCGCCCGGTTAAAAACTATTTATATATTTGTCGACATCATCAGGAAATAGTAATAATCTATTGGCATTCATATTACGGTATTTTGAGCGGGAGAGAACGGCTTGATCACAAAAAAACTGATGCCGGACTGCGTGGAAACCGGCACGTGGCAGGAAAAAATCCAGTTCTTATGCGATTCCATGGAGGCCACCTCCCAGCCGTTTGTCGCCGGCTATCCCGACGGCCGGATGTTCACGTGCAACAATGCGTTTTGCGAGCTGACCGGCTATACCCGGGAAGAACTTTTGAGAAGCATGACGTGGTCGGTCGACCTGACGCCCCCGGAATGGAGGGAGCGGGAGGCCGGTGCCCGATAACGCTCCACAGGACAGGCAAGACGCAGCGGTATGAAAAAGAGTACGTCCGGAAGGACGGCACGAGGATACCGGTCGAGCTGCTCGTGAACGAGGCGGTCGACGTGAAAGGAAAACTGCTCTTTTACTTCGCGTTCGTCAACAACATCGCGGACCGCAAGCGCGTAGAGCAAGAGCTGCAATGGGCGAACCGGGCCTTGAAAACGCTGGCCAAGTGCAAGGAGGCGATGATACGGGCAGAGGACGAGCCCACACTCCTCAACGATATCTGCCAGATCGTTGTCAACGAGGGCGGCTATCGCCTGGCCTGGATCGGCTACATCGAGGATGATCAGGCCCGGACCGTCAGGCCTGTTGCCCGTGCCGGCTACGACGAGGGCTATGTCGACAACCTGAAGATCGCCCTGAACGACCCGGTCCGCGGCAGCGGCCCGACCGGCATCTGCCTGAGGACAGGCAAGCCATACGGGTCGCGAAACATCAACGCGGACGCAGCGATGCAGCCATGGCGGCAGGAAGCGCTCAGGAGGGGATACCTGTCCACCCTGAACCTCCCGGTCATCTACGAAAACCAGATACTCGGGACACTGGTGATCTATTCCGGCAGGCAGGGAGCGTTCGAAGACGAGGAGCTCGGGCTGCTGGCGGACCTGGCGGAAAACCTGGCTTACGGGGTAAAAGCGATCAGGGACCGGGAGAGGCGGGACCGCGCTGAGAAAGAGCTGCAGAGGTCCCGGGACGATCTGGAGGTCAAGGTACAGGAACGCACCGAGGAGTTGAGGCAGGCAAAGGCCCAGGCCGAACTATACCTCGACCTGCTGAGCCACGACATTAACAACCTGAACCAGATCGCGATGGGCTACCTGGAGATCGCGCAGGAAATGCTGGACCTGAAAGACAATGACCGAGGAGTACATCATGAAGCCCTACGAGTCGCTGCGCCGGAGCTCACGGCTCATCGACAACGTCAGGAAACTCCAGAAGATCGCCGAAGGTGACATGAAAGACGAGACCATCGATCTGGGGGACCTGCTCAGGGAGGTCGTGGACATATATGAGATGCCCGACATAGTAATTAATAAAAGCCGGGAATGCGAAGGACCCTGTTACGTTAAGGCGAACCAGCTCCTCCATGACGTCTTCTCCAACCTGTTGAGCAACGCCATCAAGCATATGAGCGATAGCGACGGCAGGATTTCCATCAGCCTCGAAGCGGTCGTCCGGGATGGCAGGCGGTCTTACAGGGTATCTGTCGAAGATAACGGCCCTGGCGTCCCTGATGACATGAAGGAAAAAATCTTCAACCGGCTGCAGCGTGGCGAGACAAAAGCCAGGGGCATGGGCCTTGGATTATACCTCGTCAAATCGCTGGTGGAGAGTTACCATGGCCGCGTATGGGTGGAAGACAGAGTCCCCGGCGACCATACGAAAGGGAGCCGGTTCGTAGTTATGTTGCCGGCAATATAAAATGCGGCCTATTTTATACTTTTTATATATAATTCGTTTACTTTTTTACCGCTCAAACCCTAACGAAATGTTATGGGAATAAGCGCTGAAATTCCATTGCTTTCTCATGGAAACGATCTCGTGACAGAATGAGGGAATGACGAATGGACGGTAATGACACCGAACGATGCCGGTTATGCACGGCGATAGTCGAAGACGAGCAGGACCTGATCTGGATATACCAGAGGATATTCGCAAGGATTGGCGTGCCTGTATCGTTCGTTGCCGGCGATGGCATCGATGCCGTGGCCATGTTTAAGGAAAGCGCTCCGAAGCCACAGGTCGTGCTCATGGATAACCGTCTGCCGGGGATGAACGGCATAGATGTGACGAAAGAGATGATCAAGGCTGAGCCCGATACTCTGGTCATCTTTTTGAGCGGTGACACGGGCGTGAGAGAGGAAGCCATAAAGGCCGGCGCATTTCTTTTCCTCGAAAAGCCGGCGGCCATCCGGGATATCATGACGGCTATCGAGAGTGCCCTTGATTATACGACTACGGCATAAATGGTGCCTGATCACCGGGCGCAGGGCGAGATCGGCAGCCAGTAATCTAAATTAGTTAAGAGCCAGGATTTTTTCGAAAAATATCATTTTGTATGTACACATACGTATG
This sequence comes from uncultured Methanocellaceae archaeon, assembly GCA_963792125.1. Lineage (GTDB taxonomy): Archaea > Halobacteriota > Methanocellia > Methanocellales > Methanocellaceae > Methanocella_A. Next base: position 201,875 of record CAWBVA010000004.1, on the reverse strand, counting down.
CACATCTGCGAACGCCTGCCTGCCAGACGACCATGACCACGGCGGGCATTTCATCGCCTGCAGCCAGACCCTGACATCGCAAGGAACTTCCCGGAAGGCTGGCATGCAAAATTATATCTCTGTTATGCGGCTTTTATCTATAAAACAAGCTGACATTGCTTTATCTGGTTGATCATCATGGCAAAAGACAAGTGCGACGTGCCGGTCGTCATGGTCGGCATCAGCGATCACGACGCCGACCTTTACTATGTCACGAAATTCCTGGCCCCCGATGCGTTCGCCTATGTATGCGCGGACGGCGAGGAGTATGTCCTCGTATCGACCATGGAGAAGGGCCGTGCGGAGAAGGAGTCCCGGGTGAAAAACGTCATCTCGCTGGAGGACTACGACTACACCGCCCGCCTCATGAAAGCAAAGGACCCTGCGGCAGCCTACGCGGATACGCTGGCCGCGTTCCTGAAGGACGTGTCGGCCGGAAGCGCCAGTGTGCCGGAGGGCTTTCCCCTCGGGCTGGCAGACCGTCTGCGGTCAAAGGGCATCAAGATCGAGGCCGCCGGACTGTCGGTCGAAGATGCGAGAATGATCAAGACGCCGGAGGAGATTGAGCTCGTCCGGCAGGCCCAGCGGGTGAACGAGATGGCACAGAAAAAAGCTATCGGCATGATCAGCAGCGCACAGGTCCGTAACGGCATCCTGTATTATCGGGACCAGCCACTCACCGCAGAACGCGTGCAGCGGGAGATCGAGCTCGTGTTTCTTAAGCATGGCTATGACACCACGGAAACTATAGTAGCCGCGGGCCCTGGCGCCGCCGACCCGCATTACGCAGGCTCCGGGCCCATCCCGTCGGACCAGATGATTGTCATCGACACATTCCCGCACGGCAAGAAGAGCCGCTACTGGGCCGACATGACCCGTACCGTCCTCAAGGGCAAGCCAACAAAAGAGATGAAAGAGATGTATAGCCTGGTGAAGGAAGCGCAGGACAAGGCATTGCTGGCTATACGGCCTGGCACGGCTTGTAAGGCGATTGATGATATAGTCTGCGACGTCTTCGAGAAGCACGGCTTCGGCACAACGCGCATGAAATCGAAGACCGGCTATATCCATTCGGTCGGCCATGGCGTCGGGCTGGACATCCACGAGCGGCCGAGGCTCAGCCAGACGAGTTCGCTGACGCTGCAGCCCGGCATGGTGGTGACCGTCGAGCCCGGCCTGTATGAGCCGGACGTCGGCGGCTGCCGGCTGGAAGACATCGTCGTCGTCACGAAAAACGGCTGCGAAGACCTGACTAAGTTCCCGAGGGAGCTGGTTGTATGACCATAGAGACACCTGAAAATCTGGATAAATACCGACAGGCGGGACGCATTCTCAAGGAGGTGCGGGAGAAAGCCGCGACACGTGTACAGAAAGGCGCAAAAATGCTCGACGTGGCAGAGGCCATCGAGGCGGACATCGTGGCGAAAGGCGGGAAGCCTGCCTTCCCGGTGAACATATCCACCGACGCAGAGGCGGCCCACGACACGCCTGAGCCGGAAGACCTGCGCGTCTTCGAGGACAACATCGTCAAGCTGGACATCGGCGTCCACGTGGACGGCTTCATTGCGGACACCGCGATCACCGTCGACCTGTCAGGCAACCCGGACCTGGTCAAAGCCTCGGAAAAGGCGCTGGAGGAGGCCATCAAGATGGTCAGGTCAGGCGTATCGACCGCCGACATCGGCGAGGTCATCGAGGCGACCATCGACGGCATGGGCTTCAAGCCGATTTACAATCTCACGGGCCACGGCCTCGAACGGTTCGTGCAGCATGCGCCGCCGGCCATCCCGAACCGGCGCATGGGACAGGGGATCATCCTGCAGGCCAACCAGGTGATCGCCATCGAGCCCTTCGCCACGGACGGCGTCGGCCTGGTGACGGAAGGCACGGTCGCGGAGATCTTCGGCCTTTCGGCCGCCCGGCCGGTGAGGCTGCCGTGGGAGCGGGACATGATGAAGGCCATCCAGTCCTTTGACGGCCTGCCCTTTGCAAGACGCTGGCTGAAAGGGCTGAAGCGATCGGAAAAGACGCTCGACAGCCTGATGCGGGCCGGCATCGTCCACGCTTATCCGGTCCTGATCGAGCAGGCGGGCGGCATGGTATCTCAGGCTGAGCACACGCTCATTGTCACTGAGGACGGGTGCGAGATCACCACGAGGTGATGGGTACGAAAGGCAGGACTGGCTGGCTCGTCAGATTCAGCATCGCCCTGCTGGCTATATCGCTCACGCTGCTCGGCGTCCATTACCTGTTATTCAGGGACCTGCACTGGCTGGAAGAGTATATCGTGTTTGATCTGGCCTTCCTGCCCGTCGAAGTCATCGTGGTTACGCTAATCCTCGACCGCCTGCTGGAGGCCCGGGAGCGCAAAGAGCGTCTCGAAAAGATGAACATGGTGATCGGCCTGTTCTTCAGCGAGATAGGCGTCGGCCTTATTCGGGAGATCGCCGGGCGGGACCGGAAAATCGAAGGGCTGCGGGCGGAACTGTCCCGGGCCGGGAACCTGTCGCCTGCGGACTATTCGAAACTGAAGGCCATAGCTGGCGAGACTATCACTACAGTCCGGACATGCGGCCGGAAGACCTTTCCCGGCTCAAGGAACTCCTGACGACAAGCCGTGGCTTTCTCGTACGCATGCTGGAGAATCCGACCCTGCTGGAGCACGAGAGTTTCACCGAAGTCGCTCAGGGCAGTATTCCATCTGACGGAAGAGCTTGATTACAGGAGACAGTTTTCGGAACTCCCTGGCTCGGACATAGCACATCTGGCAGGAGATGTCAGCCGGGCTTACAGCCGGCTCGTCATCGAGTGGATCGACTATATGCAGTACCTTAAGGGACACTACCCGTATCTGTTCTCGCTGGCCATGCGCACCAACCCGTTCGACCTGAACACCACGCCGGTCGTCCGAGACTAAACGGTACATGGAGACCACGGGGCACAGAGGGCACAGGAAGCGTGCGGGATTCGTTTTACACAGGGAACAACGTTATATCTGTCCCGGTCGAGTCAATGGGGGAGGTATTGCCATAAATCCAGAGCTGAGCAAACGAGCATTCAAGATCACTCGTACTGATGCCTATATCAATTTAAGCCCTGAGGGAAGACTGCGGTTCATACGTGAGGTGGAGCGGGTGAACAGGTTCGAGGAGCTTCCTGACAAGTGCAAGGACGTCCTCAAGGCCGGCGAGCGGGAGATGGAAGGGTATTAGCATAATAGAAATAGTGACATGGCAGGCGTAATAATACAATAGCTATATCATGAATTTCAATTTTCTCGTACGCAGGTTCGACGTCCACTCTTGCTTTGCCAAGCGTACTACTCCGGGTTTTTCAGGTGCTCCGCCGTCCGGGCCGCGCTCTTACAATATCAGGTATTCATAGAGCAACAGTATATGGTCTGTCATTTACCAATCGCGGTGCGACGCCCATGCCTGCTTCGCTGCATGGGCTACTCCGGGTTTTTCAGGTGCTACACCGTCCGGGCCGCGCTCGCACCCTCGCGCAGGAAGCGGCCTGCGCTTCGCTGCGGCCACTTCCCATCGCTTCGCAAGCGCTAAGCAACGCCCCCCTGCGGCTCGCGTTCATTGCCCGGCCGCCTCCGCACCCCTCGTACGCCTGAAGCGTGCTGCGGGGCCTTCGGCCAGAAAAACCCTCCGCGGACCGCGAAGCAGCACAGGCAATGCGTACCAGGACTGGTGTTGGATCGATGCCAATGCTATTATGGTAAGGGTAGTGTGTGCTTCTCCGCGGAAGGCGGAGGGTTTTTTCGGCGTGCCCCGCAGCACGCGTAGCTGTGCGAGGGGTGTGGAGGTGGCGGGTGTGAAAAACGCTGCCGAAGGCGCGTTTTTCAGGGCTTGCAAAGGAGACTCTTCGAGCGATAGCGAGAAGTGTCGACGAAGGTGCGAGCCCGACTCCCGACACCGGAGCACCGTAAAAACCCGGAGTAGCCCATGCAGCATCAGCCGGCATGGGCGTCGCACCGCGATTAGAATGGGGAGTACTGGTTATATACCATAGATTTTTTTGTAAAAGCAAGCAACGCGATTGATATGATAACGAACCTGTTGTTGGTATACTGATGGCATTATAATGCCGGCCTCACACTATTCAAGCCATGCTTTTTTAACGATGATTTTTCCAGAATAGACACGCCATTCCTTCTCGTACTCGACGCAGATACGCCGCTTCATATGAGGACCGGACATCACCATCGACTCATACTCCCCGCCCTCGCCTGCCACGTGAATGCCGTATCGATCGTGCAGCCGGTCGAGCTCTGCCAGCGCTTTTTGATCAAGGATTCGACCCAGCCAGCGCTCGTCCAGCCCTTCGGCGGAGCAGCCTGCGATCATGATCTCGAAGCCCTCGTCCACCATTTCACGTATCAGCTCCCGCGGGTTCTTGTGCCAGAGCGGCGCGAAGGATTTGATGCCGATATCCTGGCATATCTGGTCCAGCCGGCGCCGCTGGTACTCGGAGGCCAGCGCACCTGAGACGATGCCGTCCACGCCCAGCGTAGCCAGCGTATCGCGCAGGGGCAGTAGCTCGACTTCCGGCTCCGGCGGCGTGACCACTTCGACCAGCGGGATGCCTATGGACTCCGCTGCCAGCCGTGTCAGCCCGATGGCCGGGACATGGTACATGTACGACTCGGGCGATTCCGAAAAGACCGTCACGAGGTGCGTGACTTCCCACGCGTAATGCATGGCGCAAAACAACGCGTAACTCGAGTCTTTGCCCCCGGAGAAGAGCGCTGCGACCTTCATCCCAGCAGCTCCGCGGCAGCCTCGACGAACTGACGCTTGACCTCTGCCTCGTCGAACGTCGTGATCACCCGGTCCCGCAGAATGAATCGATCGTCGACCAGCAGGTCGGTCACCGCGCCTCCGGAGTAGACTACGTTGGCGATCAGGTCGTGGTGCGGCAGCATCCGGACGTCGTTCAAATCGATGAATGCGAGGTCTTTGCTTCCCATGGTGGCCATCCGCATCATCACAGGGGCAGGGGCTACTGTAGCGTCCCAGCGGTGGGATTTTTGAAGCAGCGAGCCGATCTTCATCTCATTCATCATGTCAAGCGAATTATTGCTTGACGCGCCATCTGTGCCCAGGACGACCTTTACGCCGGCGGCAAGCAGCTCAGGCAGTGGCATGACACCGCCGGACGCCAGCTTCATGTTCGACGCGGGACAATGGACGATAGTGCAGCCACGGTCGGCGAGTATTTTAACCTCCATTTTGGTGAGCCATGCGGCGTGTGAAAGAACGGTGTCCTCGTCGAGCAGTCCGATGCTGTCCAGGTATTCCACCGGCCACAGCCCGGTCTGCCTGTGGCAGTCCACGCATTCTTTGCGCGTCTCGGAGATGTGCGTCGTGTATTTCGCGCCGTATTTCCGTGCCAGCGCCTTCGCTCGTATAAGCACATCTTCGGAACACAGATAGATGGAATGAGGCGCCACGCAGAAGTCCACCCTGGGCGAATGCGGGCCGGAAAGCTGCCGCTCCGCCAGCCGCAGCGCGTCGCCGGCATCCCGGTAGTACGGCGTGCCGAAGCCGGTGATCGGCGTGCCCAGCATGCCCCGGATGCCCGACTTCTCTACGGCCCGTGCGACGGACTCTACGAAGTAGTACATGTCGATGAAGGACGACGAGCCTGTGCGGATCAGCTCGACGCAGCCAAACATCGCGCCTTTGTAGACGAGATCCGGCGTGAGCCGCTGCTCCATGGGAAAGATCGTCTTATCCAGCCAGTCCTGCAGCTTCTCACCCTCGCCGGCACCCCGCATCAGCGTCATGGCAAGGTGGGTATGGGCGTTGTTGAAGGCTGGTATGACCAGCTTGCCCGTAGCGTCGAACTCCTCGTCGGAGGGGCCGTTACGTAGCTGGCCTTTGACGATTTTGCTGCCGTCCCAGAAGGTGGCGTTCTTAATGAGCATGAGACATCTCCGGCTGATGATTTTCTAAGTATAGGCGGGGAGTGGTTAAAAAAATTACCGGTGCATAGTCATTGGTGAAATGTTGAATAAACTGATAAGGTATTCAACACAGAGTACACAGAGTCCACGGGTACACAGAGTACGTTTAAAGAACGGGCCACCGTAGCCTCTTCCGATCAAGACTTCGTGTACTCTGTGCACTCTGTGTACTCTGTGTGAGGTGCGCTTATCTGCATACACAAAAAGTAACCCCAATGACAATATATCCAGGAAAAAAATGCAGGCCGGTCAGGCGACCGGCCGCTCACGTCTTTACAGGTGTGCCGGAGGATGCCGGGGCTTCTGACGGCCGGAGGCTGACGGCCAGCACCAGGGCATAGACGATCATACAGACCCCGGCAATCGTCAGCCCGACGCCAATCCCCATGTACCCCGCCAGGATGCCTCCCGCGATCGGACCGATCATCATGCCCACGGACATAGCGACGTTATACAGCGCATAGACCGCGCCATAGCCACCACGGCCCAGGCGATCGGCGATTTCGGTCATCTCCTGTGGTACTGATGCCAGCCCGACAGCCAGTACGGCGCCCAGCAGCAACATGAGGATGGCTTCTACCAGGAATGAGCCCGCGATAGCCGTGGCAGGAAGCAGCAGCCCGGTGGCGATAAGCCCGGCGACTACCGTCTTCCGGCGGCCGAAGCGACGGGCGACCATGTATGACAGCGGTGAGGCAATGATGCTGCCTATCACGACGATGCCAAAGAGCAGTCCGATCAGCGTCGGTGATACGCCGAGGTTCTGCGCCAGGTGCAGCGGCAACGTGGGCTCGAGCAGGGCAATCGTCGCGGAGGTGATCACGATGACACCTGCCAGGATAACCATGGCCGGGCTCTTCACCAGCGTTCGCAGTGTCGCTTTCTCGTTATCGCTGTGCCGTGGGCGGGTCCTTGAGCAGGAACATCCGTGCGGCGCCGTCGACGAGCACCAGTCCGGCAGCGGCCACGAACGGGAGCGTATAGCCTCCGGCCTCGTACAGCATGCCGCCGAATGCCGGGCCGAATAGTGTCCCGGCAAAGCTGCCGACCAGGGCTAAACCGGTCGCCTGCTGGCGTGTCTCGGCAGGGAACATGTCAGCCAGCAGCGCCAGACCTGCAGTCCAGGTTGCGCCCGCGGATACACCCTGTAGCGCGCGGGCGACGATGAGTGTTGCAGTGTCGTTCGAGAATGCGAACAGCAGCGTCGAGCCGAACAGCCCGGCGAGGCCGGCGAGCATCGGGAGCTTGCGGCCCACGCGGTCCGATAAGATACCGACGATTGGCGTAGTGATCAGGAAGGCGATCGCGTAGCTGGCGAACATCAGCCCGATGATTGCCTGCGAAGCGCCCAGCTCTGCCGCATATTGCGGCAGTATCGGCACGATCATGCTGTAGATCAGGATGTCGGTAAATATTGCGACGGATACGACGAGAAGCGCAAGCTTCTGGTTTTTGTCCATTTTCAGGCGTCCTTTCTTCATTTCCATTGTTTTATTCCCCACTATACATTCATGTTTGTATGTATATTGTCAGTGCAATATTCGCATGTTATTCAAATCAGAGGGAAGTCCCTCAAAAATTTACATACATACATGTATGTTAGTATTATTTATAGCTTGCCATTGCCTGCTATTGAACAGTAATGCTCCGCAGAAAAAGCTCCACAAACGATGCAGCCTGTCCTTTCAGCGAAAACTGTGGGGTCTTCGGTAACCGATCGCTCCACCATCCAGAGAAGCACAATGCCGTTGAGCATGCCATAGGCGGCAATGGCCGCGGTCATCGGATCGGTGTCGCGGCGCACCTCCCCGGCTTCCTTCGCCTGCTCGATCAAGCCTGCGATATAGCTCACCGATTCCTCCTGTGCATGTTTTTTATCCTCCAGCCGCAGCGAAAGATCGGGGTCGTCGGTCATCTTGAAGATTAAAATCTCCTGCACCGCCCGGTAATCGTCGTCTTCCTCGACGAACTGCAGCAGGCGCACCATGATCCGCTCCAGGATTTCCAGGGGCCTTCCGCCCTCCGACATCAGACTGTTCACGAGATCGTTGACACGCCCGAAGCCCTTGTTCAGGATTTCCGTGAAGATTTCAGCCTTTCCGCCCTTGAAGTGCCAGTAGATCGCGCCGCGAGTGACCCCCGCCTCTTTTGCGATATCGTCAAGAGTGGTCGTGGCGTAGCCCTTTTTGCTAAAAACCTTTAATGCGGCATCCAGCAGCTTTTCCCGCGTGACCCCGGCTTCCTCTTTGGTCTTTCTCATAGGATCACTAAAGATACATTTCCGTACGTATATATACGTTTCAGGCCCGTGTCACCTGTCGAAAGAGAAAAAGAAATTATTTATTCTGGTATTGCACTGTGTGCCCTGCCTTCTGCAGGACTTCCACGGCTTTTTCCAGCTCGTACTGCTTGACCATGATGTGGTCGGTGTCGTAGGACGAGAACACGAAGATGCTCACGCCCTCGCTGGCCAGCGGCATGGACAGCGACGCCAGGATGCCGGTGATCGAGAAACCCAGCGGGCCCTGGACCTTCAGGCAGCGCCAGTTCTTGTTGATGTCGACGCCGGCCGGCACATTCGCCTGCGGGCATACGATGGAAAGCTCGTCGTACGTGCGGGTGATCGAGTAGAAATCGCTTGACGTAGCCCAGTCCGGAAGGGGACTGTCCCGCTTCAGGCTGCAGATGGCCAGCGTGTCGTCCAGTACTAAGAGTGATAACTTCATTGCTATACCTCAATCTCAAGGATTTATTTAAAAGATATTACTTATAATTAGTATTAATAGGTTAAGCATATGTCCTGCGATTATGGTCTGTCATTTACCAATCGTGGTGTGACGCCCATGCTGCCATATTCTTAGTGCATCGACAAACTGGTTCGTCTTCGTACCAATCGCGGTGCGACGCCCATGCCTGCTGATGCTGCATGTGCTACTCCGGGTTTTTCAGGTGCTCCACCGTCCGGGCCGCGTTCTTACAATACCAGGTATTCAAAAAGCATCAATATCCGGTCTGTCATTTACCAATCGCGGTGCGACGCCCATGCGCGCTGATGCTGCATGTGCTACTCCGGGTTTTTCAGGTGCTCCACCGTCCAGGCCGCGTTCTTACAATACCAGGTATTCAAAAAGCATCAATATCCGGTCTGTCATATTACAATCGCGGTGCGACGCCCATGCGCGCTGATGCTGCATGGGCTACTCCGGGTTTTTCCGGTGCTCCGCCGTCCGGGCCGCGCTCGCACCCTCGCGCAGGAAGCGGCCTGCGCTTCGCTGCGGCCACTTCACATCGCTTCGCAAGCGCTAAGCAACGCCCGCCTGCGGCTCGCGTTCATTGCCCGGCCGCCTCCGCACCCCTCGCACGCTAAAGCGTGCTGCGGGGCCAAGGGCCAGAAAAACCCTCCGCGGACCGCGAGAGCAGCAAAGGCAATGAGTACCAGGACTGGTATCGGATCGATGCCAGTGCTATTATGGTATGGGTAGTGTTTACTATTGCGGGTAGGGTAGCATTGGCTTCTCCGCGGAAGGCGTAGGGTTTTTTCGGCTTGCCCCGCAGCACGCGTAGCTGTGCGAGGGGTGCGCAGGTGGCGGGTGTGAAAAACGCTGCTGCATCAAGCGCGTTTTTCAGGGCTTGCAAAGGAGACTCTTCGAGCGATAGCGAGAAGTGTCGACGAAGGTGCGAGCCCGTCCCCGACACCGGAGCACCGTAAAAACCCGTAGTAGCACATGCAGCATCAGCGCGCATGGGCGTCGCACCGCGATTAGTATGGAGAATATTGGGTATTCGCCAGTATGCTTTCATAAAAGAAGCAAGCACAAGCGCTACACCACTAAGGATGCGAAGAATATTACGTTTGTTCATATTTTTATTAACTGATGAACATTAAATGGCATATTAAATGGGACATGAGAGGTCGCAGGGCAGTGTCATACGGCTCAGGCTGGCCGAAGAACGCAGTGTCCGGGCGACTCCGGGGTCAGGCCGGGAGAAGATGATCGGATAGTCCCGCTCTCCTGCCGCTTCGTCAGGCAAGATGGCTCGCATATCGCCTTCCAGGTCGAAGCTAACATTTACCTGGTCATTGTTGCCACGTGCATCGATGCGCACCCAGCGGCCGCTAATGTACACAGCGTTCAGGCAATGCAGTATATAGCCCCTGTCGTCGTCTTTCAGGCGCTGGTAGCAAAAGCCCGCCGGGATGCCGTGGTAGCGCAGCAGTGCCGCCAGCAGATGGGATTTAGCATAGCAAAGGCCGTGACCGATGCGGATCACGTCCGAAGCGCTGAACGGGACTTCGTCCCCGCCGACGTCCATCGAATGAGGGAACCGGTCCCGCACCAGCTCGAAGGCCCGGCGCAGCACTTCATCTCCGGTGCCTCCGCCAATCCCGGTCGCCAGGCTGACAACCGAAGGCTCGTCGAAGTCGACGGCATCGGTGCAGCGGAGATATTCCGTTGTCGCGTGTATGGCAATCAGCGGTCTATCAGATGACATAGGCTTTCTCTGCCAGCAGTCTCTTGATTGCATTCCCGAGGCGCTCTATCCCGACGTCGATCGCGCCTTCGGTCGAGTTCGTGTAGTTCAGCCGCAGCGTGTTGTCGCCACTGCCGTCCGCATAGAAGGCTTTACCCGGCACGAAGGCCACTTTCTCCTTGATGGCCAGGTCGAAGAGCTCGACCGACGACACGCCTTCGGGCAGCGTCACCCAGAGAAACATGCCGCCCTCGGGCTTCGTGCACTGCACGCCCTCGGGGAAATGCTCTCCGATGGCCGCGACCATGTGGTCGCGCTGCTCCCGGTAGAGCGCCTTGATCTTACCGATGTGCATGTCCACGTCGTTGTCTGCCATGTACCGGCGGACCACCTGCTGGATGAAGTAGTTGGTATGCAGATCGGTAGCCTGCTTGGCGACGATGACCTTGTCCATGATGTCGGCAGGCGCAACCAGCCAGCCCAGCCGCAGGCCGGGCGAGACGATCTTGGAGAAGGAGCCCAGCAGCACGGAGTTCTCCATCATCGACTTCACCGGCGGCAGGTCCTCGCCCATGAACCGTATCTCGCCATAGGGATCGTCCTCGATGAAGACGACGCCATAGTCGTTTAGCAGTCTGGCGACCTCCTGCCGTTTCTTCAGGGAGTAAGTGATGCCCGTCGGGTTCTGGAAATTCGGGACGGCATAGTACATCTTGATGCCTTCGTCCAGCTCCCGCTCCAGCGCCTCGAGGTCTGGCCCGTCCTCAAGCAGCGGTATGGACCGGAACTGCGGCTCGTAGAGGCCGTAGGCCTGCAGCGTCGCCAGGTACGTCGGCCGCTCGACGAGGACGCGGTCGCCTTTGTTGATGAACACTTTCCCGGTGAGATCGATGCCCTGCTGCGAGCCACTGGTGATCAGGATGTCGGCAGGATCGACCTTCAGCCCTCTCCGGGCATAGCGCTCTGCGATAATCTCCCTGAGCGGCAGGTATCCTTCCGTGGTACTATACTGCAATGCGTCCTTGCCGCTCTCCCGCAGCACGGCCTCCGCTGCCAGGGATATTTCCAGGATGGGAAACGATGCCGGATTCGGCAGCCCGCCGCCGAAGGAAATAATGGACGGGTCCTGCGTTACTTTCAATATCTCCCGTATGAAGGATTTGTGCACGCTGCCCATCCGGTCGGCGAAATTAGATTCCATCCTGTCGTTGCCTCCTGTATTCTGTATCTGGGATAATGCGCTGTCGGATAAAAATATTTACCCGTACCTGTACGGCAAGTGCTATTTATAGAGGTCTCAGAGGTTGCAAGAGGTGCACCGAGACTTTCACCACAGAGGGCACAGAGGCCACAGAGGTATTCACAGAGGACTTTTTAACAACTGGGCTCACGCATCAGCCTTTTTCTATAAAGTCCTCTGTGCATCCTCTGTGGCCTCTGTGCCCTCTGTGGTGAGAGTCTCTGTAGCCCTCCTGAAACCTCCGCGGCCTCGTCATTTCACTTTAGCCATACCGTCCAGCAGCAGTGCACAGCAGCCCGTAGTTTTCCTGCAGCTGTGCGTCTTTATGCAGGAACTCGTCTTTCTTCTGCACATACTTGCCCGGGGCCAGGTCGTCGCTGTTGTTTTTCGCCAGCCGGCTGATGCCGTCGTCCGTCAGCTCGAGGTGGAACTGGAGCCCGATCACGCGGCCGCCGTCATACTCGAAGGCCTGGTTCTCGAACGCCCTGCTGGAAGCCATCCGCTTTGCGCCGTCGGGAATCGTGAACGTATCGCCATGCCAGTGAAAAGCAATGAACTCTGGCGGCAGGCTCTTGAAGGCAGGGGACTGTTTAGCTTCGGGAGTCAGCTTTACCTTATGCCAGCCGATCTCCTTCTGCGGGCCCTTCGTTACTTTACCGCCCAGCACATCGCTGATCAACTGCGCGCCGAGGCAGATGCCCAGCACGCGCTTTTTCTTCGCGATGGCGTCGGCGATGAATTTCTTTTCCCTCGCCAGGAACGGGTAGTCCTTCTCCTCGTAGACGTTCATCGGTCCGCCCATGACGATCAGCCAGTCGAAACTCCCCGTGTCCGGGAATGCCTCATCGTAGTAGAGCACGGTCTTGGTGAGCGTGTGCCCGTTCTTCTTCGCCCAGGCTTCGATGGTGCCTGCGTTCTCGTAGGGCACGTGCTGGATGTAATGCAGCTTCATGAAATACCTCGCTTGATGTCAGTACTTACGATTGGTGTTCTATCAGCCTGTATGCCTATGCCTGCACAAAATAAGTACTTTTAGCTGAAGTGGTCAGGCATAACAGGATGAAACTGGCAGGGCATTTCGATTGCCCGGCGGTAGCTCGCGCGTGCGCGCGACCGACGCGGAGGCGTCATTATGTACGAGAGGACGGGTAGAACGCGCCCTTCGTCGGAGGAGATATGCGACAGGTGCCCGTGCGCATGCTTCACCGATACCGATCAGGTTGTATTTTCCGGATGCCCGGATACGGATGTCTATACCAGCTCGCCCCGGGCCACGATGACGACCTTGCCGCCGACATATACCTCGATACTATCCTTTTTCTCTGCCGCACGAAGGCGCAGCAGTGACGGCCTTCCCATCTCGTAGCCCTGCTCTACTTTCACATCGATAGTGCTGTCGCCGAAATAGCGGTACTTTGCCAGGTATCCGGCGAGGCACCCGTTGGCGCTGCCGGTGGCGGGGTCTTCGGGCACGCTGGGGTAATAAGTAAAAACCCGGACGCTCAGGTCGTTGTCCTTGTGCCGTGGCTCGGTCGAGAAGAACAATAGCGTGACTATGCCGTACTTCTCATTGAGGCGGTCCAGCGCTTCCTGGTTTCGCCGGGCATTGCGCAGTGCGCCCGTCGTCTTCAGCGGCACAATGGCGGCCGGGAGGCCGGTGGAGACTTCCTGTGCCGGAAAGCGGTCGTCGAAATCGCTAATGCGGACGCCTGTTGCTTCGGCGAGCTCTTCAGGCCGGAACGTCCTGCCGAAGACAGGCGGCTTTTGCTTCATCCACAGGACGCCGTCATCGTCGACGCTCACCGGTATCTGCCCGACTTTCAGGTTCAGCGTCACGGCCTTCGCCGGCTTCCGGATAATCTCGTGAATGATGGTGTACGCGGTGCCGATGGTCGGATGCCCGGCGAAGGGGATTTCCTCCTCCGGCGTGAATATCCTGACGTCATAGCCGCCGTCGTGCGATACGTCCGAGAGGATGAAGGTCGTCTCGGAGAAGTGCATGTCGTTGGCGATCTTCTGCATCGTAGCTGTGTCTATATCAGCAGCGTTACGGATGACGGCAAGCTGGTTTCCGGCGTATTTTTCCTCGGCGAAAACGTCAAGCATATAGTACGGGTGTGCGGCCATAATCTAACCTCTCAGTAAGAAGAAGCGTATGCGCCCCAAATACTTTACTTTTTAGATGACGAGTCGTTGACCACCCAATTGTATCGCAGTTGCCGGGAAGAGATAATCGAGTGCCGGGACATTCGCGCGCGGGCGAGAAGGCATGCGCACACAACCTATGAGATGATTATCAACCGATACACAAGAGATGGCCGGAGGGCAGATGTTTTAGCAAATCAGACTAAGTGACGTCCTCCGTGACCTTTATGCCCTCTGTATCATCTATGTCACACGCATTTACGCTGCAGTAGTACCGCGTCCCTCAGCTTCCCGGATGCGACGCCCGCTTTCTGGAGCATGCCGACGGCGCGGAAGCCGCAGCTCTTGTGCAGCATCAGTGCAGGCACGTTCTGCGGCACGATGCCTGTGAGCAGCGCAGAGATGCCGCTGCGGGCGGACAGGCTGACGGTCGCGTCCAGCAGCGCCTTGCCGATGCCGACGCCCCGGCAGTCGGGCTTCACGAATACACTGACGCTGGCCGCACCTGACTCTTCTGCAGGCTTCACGACCGCCCATCCGATGATCTTTTCCCCGGCCCGGGCGACGATGTTCTGACCCGATGCAAGGTCCATGCCCGCAGGATTGTCCGAGTCCATGACCATATCGCCTGCCTCGACACCCTCCCGGAAGATAGACAGAACCTGGCCGTGGTCCGCCGGTCTCATGTTGTCAATGGATATTTCCATGCGTGATCCCCCGGTCGATCATGGCTGGACAATTGCATCTGGTTTATCCGCATTTTGAGCGCCGGGAGCCGGATGTGCAAGGATTAATAATTGTCAACGTCGGGGCCATTTCAAATTTTTCCGGTCATAATTAGTCTGTCATCTGTCGACGTGCTCGCAGAGGGCGTATCGACTCAACGGGTTGAGAATAATTTTCCAGAGAGCTACAGCAGATCACCCGGGTACTATTGTCCCGATAGTATTGCCGCCCTCATGACTTCAACGTCTCGATGGTTACTTTCACCTTTTTGCCTTCGAACTTCCCGAACGCTTCGGGGAGGATATCGACGAGGATCTCGTCGTCGCCAGGCTGTTCTGCCACCATGAGCTTTGGCCGGGTGTTAAACCCGCACTTCTTGATCTCTACCGTTCCAGTGACTGAAGATTTCATAGCGATCCCGGATAATTAATATAAACGTATCAGGTTATCATCAAGCTATTTCTACGTGCAGGCCCGCCTCCATGCGGTCCGGTGTCAATTTCCAGTCCGCCGAAGCCGGCCATCGCTACCTTTTTAAATCATCAGGGTAAAGTATGTATCACAAAATCGGAGTGTCAGACATGATACAGGCATTTGAGCTCGTCATCATTATGGCGGTCACGGGAGTCATCGCAACGATCGTCGCCTTTGGAGCACTATTACTTCTCTCGATACGTAACAAGTCAAACAAGGCGTAGACTGCCATCGTCGCCTTACAAGAACAATGGTCTTTTTTATGCAAACATTTGTCAATGGTGCCGCACGTCATAAGAATTATATATCAACACATTTAAGAAGGAATAAAATTACCTGTATCTACACTTAAAGGTGCCGCATATGTCCGACAACGCTTCATCAAAACCTGCAGTCCTGCCGTACAAGGAACTGGAGGAGGCCGTCTGGAACAAGGACCTCTGTGCCGGATGCCGCGCGTGCATTACCGTCTGCCCTGGTAATACCCTGGCTTACGACGACACGCTCTGCAAGCCCTACCAGTACACGCCCTGCGTAGACTGCAAAGCATGCCTGGATGCCTGCCCCCGCTACGGGAAGAACTATGCGGCGTTCCGGTCCGGCGATATTCTCGGCCCGTACCTCGACGTCAAAAGCGTCAGGTCTCTCCTTGACACGCCGAGAGCCCAGAATGGTGGCGCAGTCACGGCGCTCCTGACGGCGGCGCTGGAGGAAGAGGTCGTCGACTGCGCGATTGTGATGAGCTCCGA
The DNA here is from genome assembly GCA_963792125.1 of uncultured Methanocellaceae archaeon. Taxonomy (GTDB): domain Archaea; phylum Halobacteriota; class Methanocellia; order Methanocellales; family Methanocellaceae; genus Methanocella_A. The sequence continues at coordinate 186,052 of CAWBVA010000004.1, read as the reverse complement.
CCGCTGGATACAGAAGGCATTCCCGATGGTGGCCTACTACCCGGAGGACCTGCGGAAGGCGGCCGGGAGCAAGTACGACAGCAACGGCGTGCTGGAAGCCCTTAAGGACATTGCGAAGGACAATTCGGTCCGCAGCATAGCCCTTGTCGGCACGCCATGCACCGTCGAATCGGCAGCGCTCCTGCGAGCGTCGACCAACGAGTATGCGGTGAAACTGACCGAAAAGCTGCGGTTCGTGCTTGGCCTGTTCTGCTTCGAGGTCTTCGACAGTACAATGGTGCAGGACGTCGCAAAGCGCCTTGAGGTGCCTACCTGGAAGATTACCAAGATGAACGCCGGCGAAGGCAAAATGACCGTGCACCTCCGCGGCGGCGAAGTGAAGCACCTGCCGCTGCAGAGCCTTGGCGGCCATGTCAGGAAGGGCTGCAAAGCCTGCCCGGACTTCACCTCCCGGAACTCGGACATTTCCATCGGCAGCGTCGGCAGCCAGCCAGGCCTGAGCACTGTAGTCATAAGGTCAGCCGAGGGCGAAGGGCTGTACCATATCGCCGAAGACCTGCAATATATCGAGGCCGTCCCCGGCGTGGACATCGGCACCATCGAGAAAGTCGGCAGGCTCAAGCTCAAGAAAAACGGCCTGCTCTAAGACGCCAAGGTTCTAAGAGAAGGCGCTAAGGCGCCACTTTTTAGCACCCGAAGGTTTCAAGGCGCCAAGTTTTGTTTTTAGTTTTAAGTCGCCAAGATCCCAAGTACGGGATTGAATAATAACTCCCTTGGACTCTTAGCATCTTGAATATTAAAAAATGACTTGGCGCCTTGAAACCTTCGGTTGCTAAAAGTGGCCCCTTGGCGCCTTCTCTTGGCCCCTTCGTGCCTTAGAGCTTACTTGAAGAGGCTGATAACGAGGTCTGTGACAACCCAGACTACGCCGCCGAGGACGAACGCCAGGCCGATCAGGATAAATGTCGCCGATGAGGGGCTGCTGACTTTCTGCTTCAGTCGTTTGAAGACGAAATCGCTGAGGAAGAAGACGCCCACCATGAGCACGCCCAGCATAAACAGGGCCATCGCGGGGATCTGCATGCCGTTGACCGGGCTGGTGATCGAGGAGACATTGGCCACTGTGGCATTATAGGCATACCATCCGGTCACGCTGCTGGTTATGTCCACGAGGAATGCGAAGACAATACCGGCCATGAAATAGATGAGCCACTTGAAGTAAGGCACCGGGCTCTCTGCCGCAGCGATCTTGTCCACCAGCCACAAGGTAAGAATCGCCGGGATGGGCCAGAGCAACGCGAAGTAGTACGGCTCGATCTTGGCGTCCAGGATGTTACCGCTGGCAAGCAAATAATACACCACGTATGCGCAGACCGATACGAACCATAACCTCGATGCGGCGGCAGTGCGTCCCTTGATCACGTACCGTGTCAGGTAGACGAGCAGAGGCCCGAGGAAAGCGAGAATGATGATGGCTATGACACTGGTATCCACGTTCCCAACTCCGCCTCTATCATAGACCGTACTTGTATATTAGATACACGGTAAGCACTAAGGCTTTCAGAGCATGGTTACACGTGCGGTTACGGAATGACGCCCTCCGTGACCTCCGTGACCTCTGTGTGTTCAGGCACAGATTTATCTAATATTCGCAAGCATGAAAATTGTCGCGGCCATATGGCCTCGGCCTATGGCCGGGCACACTTGGCCGCGGTTAAATTTATTAAATCGCATTATATATTTAGCAGGTGTGGCAATGCCAAAGATAGCGACGATCGGCGATGTAAACGTAGACCTTATCGCACGGATAGACCGCATGCCGGATCTTGGCAAGCAGGTGATCACTAAAGACTTCCAGACCCACGGCGGAGGGTGCTCGGCGAACTTCGCCATGCAGTGCGCGCGGCTTGGCATGGACATCCAGCTCTTCGGCAAGGTAGGGGACGACGTGTTCGGCACGTTCGTCCTTGTCGAGCTGGAGGATAACAAGGTCGACACGAAGAACGTGCTGCTGACAGACCGCAAGACCGGCGTCACCGTCGCCATGGTCCAGGGTATCGAGCGGTCGTTCGTGACCTTCCGGGGGGAGAATGCGACCTATAATATCAAGGACATCGACCTGACGAAGATCGACGCTGACCTGGTGCACCTGCCCTCGTACTTCCTGCTTGACGGCCTGCGCTTCGACTACGCACACCTGATCGACCTGCTGCATGGCGCAGGCATCAAAGTCTCCTTCGATACGGGCTGGGACCCGCGCGGCTTCAATAAAGAAGAAGTCGAGCCGCTCTTTGACATCATCCCCAAAGTCGATGTCTTTTTGCCCAACATCGACGAGGCCCGTAAAATCCTGGGCGACGACAGCCTGACCCCGGAAAGCGCCGCCCGCATCCTGCTCGACATGGGCGTCAAGATCGTCGTGATCAAGATGGGCAAGGTCGGGTGCTACGTGGCTGACGAGAAGACGGCAGAGTTCGTGCCCTCGTTCAAGGTGAAAGTCGTGGACACGACCGGCGCCGGGGACACTTTCATGGCCGGCTTCATTTCCGCATATGTCCAGGGCAGGAGTTTGCGCGAGTGCGCGATCATCGGCTCGGCCACCGCCGGGCTCAAGATCGGAGGCGTCGGCTGGTCGACCTATCCGACCCGGCAGAGCGTCAACCAGTTCTTACAGGAGTATCATAATAAAAACCCCCAGTTCCCCCTGTTACAGCTATAAAAGTGCCGAGTTCGATGATGTTAATATTTATATTATAAATGATTTTTATCGTTGTTAAATTTGTATGTACATGTCTGTAGTACTATTTTATATATGCAGAATTACAAGTTGTATATGGAGCGGTAAAACCTCAGGCGGCAGGTGCATCAGTCCACGACATGGCTGCAGGGCTGGCGCGCCACATATTTTTACCGTTCACATAAAGCGAAATGGGACAGGTACTTGCTTATGGATGAGATGAGAACCATATCATACTCGATGATTTTCAGAGTCCTGAACGCGCTCCGCAGCGGACCGATGACGATCGAACAGCTCGGAAACGCATGCATGTTCCCGTATAACGATTTGAGGGCGGTGCTCTCGTCGGCAATAAACCGGAGTCTCGTCACGCAGATGTTCGAGGAGTACACGATAACGAAGAAAGGTGCCCGTACTGCGGTTTATCTCCTGGTACTTTACGAAAGCATGAATTACCCCCAGAACGAGTACAGGGAGATCATGCACGCTTTCAACGAAGTGCTCATGAGCCCTGACTCGCAGGCTGCGAGCTCATAGCGTGAAACACTGTCGTTACTTACTTAGTCAAAACAGCCATGAGGATTTATAATGAAGATTTTCGACATCTCTGTGGACCTCTATAACGGCATGCCAGCGTTTCCCGGCGACCCTGCGCCGGTCGTCAGGCGGGTTTTAGAGATGCCCCGTGACCCGGCGAATGTCTCTATCATAGAAATGGGTACGCACACGGGCACACATGTAGACCCGCCACTGCACTTCGTCGAGGGCGGGCTGCCGCTGGATAAAATCCCGCTGGAACATTTGTACGGCGATGCCGAGGTGCTGGACCTCACCCACGTGAAGAAGGCAATCACTGCCGGCGACCTTGGAAGCGCCACTGAGAACATACTGCTTCTGAAGACAAGAAACTCTAAACTGTGGCAGTCCACCGAGTTCCACCGTGACTATGTATACCTGGACAAAAGCGCGGCACAGTGGCTGATCGACAACCATGTCTGGACTGTGGCGATCGATTACCTGTCTATCGGCAGCTTCGATGGCGGGGAGACTGTCCACAAGATGCTGCTCAGGAACGGCGTCACAGTCGTGGAAGGTGTCAACCTGTCCGCGGTCGGGCCGGGACGGTACACCTTCGCCTGCCTGCCTATTAAGATAAAGGACGGCGACGGCGGGCCCGCGCGGGCGATACTGATTAAAGAGTGATCAAGTCGGCTTGCGGCCGAGCAGGTAAACGGCCTTTACTTTTGCGCCGATCAACCGCAGGTCCTCGACTTTGAACCCTGCCTTTTCAGCCATGGCACGTGTCTCGTCCATGGACATCATATGCTTGTATGGCACGCCATGGAATCGGCTCATGAACCGTATCATCGTCACGAAACGGTCGAACACCCCAAGGCTGTCGAATGTATAGAATAACAATACCAGCCTGCCCCGGGGCTTCAATATGCGGTACGCCTCCTTCAGGGCCTGATCGGGATGTTCGAGTACCTGCACCACGTTGGCCGTAAATACTGTGTCGAAAGAGTTGTCTGGAAACGGCGTATGCTCACAGTTGACCTTTTCGAAGCCCACGTTCTCCACGCCGGTCAGGTTGATGTCAGACCGGACGAGCATTTCCCGGGAGATGTCCGTGGCAAGAACGTGCGACGCGTTCTTCGCAATAGCCCTCGTGAAAAATCCCGGGCCGCATCCGAATTCCACCACGCTGCCCAGGTCACGTAGTCCAAGCAGAAAATTGTAGACGGCTTCCCTCGATTCCCGGCCGATCACCGTGTCGATCTGCGTGTCGTAGACCTCCGCGTGATCGCTCCAGTACTGCTCGTTCCTGTCCTCGATCACGGCCTGACCATCCCCGGAGTAGTGTTTCAGGGACGCGGGTAAGTAGCTTGGCGTTAAAAAGAGCGTTGCTTGAGCCTATCGCTTGAAGAGTACCACAGTGTTGCCCTTGACCTCGATGAGCTCGGCACCAGTCTTCGCTGCCAGCAGACGCGCGATCTCTTCGCGGGGCATCGATTCAATGGCGCTCTTGAGCACTTTAACCTTGACCAGCTTGTTCTCCTTTAGCTGCCGATTGATCTCCTCGACGAGCGAGTCGGTCACGCCGTTCTTGCCAACGTGTGTGGCGGACTCCATACGGGCGGCCATGCCCCTGAGCTCCATGATACGTTTCTTGTCCATTCTATCATACTAAGATCGGGCGGCTAAGCTTTATCGTTTACGGTGGCCGGGAGAACCATAGCCTCGTTTTGTCATCTAACGAAGTCATTTCTCGACCGCAGGCAATTGCACTACGAATCTTGCGCCCTGCTTGTAGTCGCCGGGAACCCGGTCCTCGACCCGGACCCTTCCTCCGTAGCTGTCCACAAGCGATTTGACCAGGTACAGCCCCAGGCCCATGCCCTTTGACCGCGTCGAACCTTTCAGCATCCTGTTAAAGATGACCGCCTTGAGATCATCGGGTATGCCCGGGCCATTATCCTCGACGGATATACGGCAAACCTGACGACCGTTTTCCTTTATCTTTTCCATGACGATCGAAATGCTTGCCTGTTCTCCCGTGTGCTTGATAGCGTTCGTCACGAGGTTGGTGAAGACGTCGTACAGCAACTCATTTGCCCGGACATAACAACGGCCAGTACACCTCAGGTCCAGTGTAACAGGTTTATGAGGCACGGACCCATACTCTTTCTGCACGACAACGAGCACCTCACGCACGTCCATCACCTGGGCCGGGAGGGTTTCCTCCACGAGCTTTTGCATCTTTCTCACGTTACTGATGAGCTGCGCGCTCCGCTGCAATATCTCGATGGGCTTGTCCAGGAACTCCATCTGCTGCTCATCTACATGGAAAGTATCCCGGGCTATCTCGAGATAGCCCATCGCGATCTGGTGCATGTTATTGATGTCGTGGCCCATCAGGTCAAGATACAGTTCCGCCTGTGCTTTGGCAGCTTTCAGCGCCTCTTCCGTCCGCTTGCGCTCGGTGATATCCTGGACAGTCCCGTACATCTGCACCTTGCCGTTCTCCCCGCGGACAATCATACCCTCGCCATGCACCCATCGCACCGTACCGTCCCCGCGTATGATCCGGTAGTCCATTCCGCCGGGCGTTCCGCTGGCTACAGCGCCCTGTAAAGTTTGCGCCACCCTCTGCCTGTCGTCCGGATGGGTCATCTGAAGGTATATGTCATAGGTTGGCTCAACCGCCCCCTTCTCGATCCCGAGGATACGATAGAGCTCGTCCGAGCACGTCCCTTTCCCTGTACGAATGTCCCACACGTAGGAGCCGAGGCTGGTGATTTGCTCGACCCTGGCCAGTTCCGCCTTACTCTCCAACAGGGCCACTTCACACGGTTTGCACTCGCTATTGCTGGCCACAGGCTCCGGTGACCCCTGGTGGCCACTGCTTTTTTCAGGGTATTCCTCGTTCATACGGTCCACGACAAGTAAAACTGCGTCACGGATACAGGTCACTCCGAATAACGCAATGTCAGAAATCATTACGTGACATATGTTTTATAATTAGTGTAAAATATTAATCATAGGATGGCTATATAAAGTTACTGTAGCGCGCTCCACATGGTCATGTGAACCCTTCGAGGCGCCAACATCGAACGTCTGGTATCCTGAGGAACCGCTCCGACAGTAAAAAAGGTTTTTATCGTCGGGTATTATGAAAAACATTATAATGTCCGGACGGCATTAGTCTATAACGCGAATTTCAGCTTACTCATATGAGATATTACCTGGTGCTGATTATAAATGACTGACAAGCTTAGAGTGGGCGATTACATGACCGGCAAGGTCATTACCGTCTCCCCCGAGGACACCGTGATGGACGTCATCAAGCTCACCCGCGAGACGGGCCATGATGGCTTCCCGGTGACCAGAGACGGAAAAGTCGACGGTTACATCTCTTCTCTCGACATGCTGTTGTGCGACTCCGACGAGCTGGTGAAGAACGTGATGAGCAGGAACATCATCGTCGCACATCCCCACATGGAGATCAACGAAGTGGCCCGGGTCATCTTCCGGCTGGGCGTGAGCAAGCTGCCGGTCGTCGACGATACCGGACGTCTGGTGGGTATCATCACGAACTCGGACGTGATTCGGTCGCAGATCGAGCGTGCAGATCCGGCGAAGGTCTGGAAGCTGAAGAAGACGCTTGAGACCGTGCATAACGTAGACATCACTGTCACTCGTGGCGAGGTAAATATCAACGACCTTGTGCCCACACAGTCGAAGATTTTCGCAGACGAGCTGGAAGGGCGCATCTACGAGCTGAAGAAAGGCCTCGCCGAGCCTATTATCGTCATCCACAAGCCCAACACCTGGCTGCTCGCCGACGGGCATCACCGTGTCGTAGCCGCCAAGCGGCTGGGCATCCAGAAGATCGACGCCTACATCCTGCAGGTCCCGAAGGAAATCAAGCTCGGCATGGAGAAGACGGCTGCGCAGTCCGGGCTGCGGAAGCTGGAAGACATCGAGGTGCTGGACTTCGAGAAGCACCCGCTCATCGAGATCACCGAACGGCTCATGATGCGGGACCGCAAGCCCCTGGACGAGATCGAGCGCCGGAGCGCGGAGAGCGAGTGACATGACGGACGTGCTGGATGAAGTCTATGCGGTCATTGCAGACCGCAAGGTCCACCCGAAGGAAGGCTCGTACACTACCTCTTTGTACAACCACCGCAAGGGCCTGGACAAGGTGCTGGAGAAGATCGGCGAAGAGTCGACGGAGCTGATCATCGCTGCCAAGAACGGCGGGGAAAAGGAGATTGTCGGCGAGTGTGCCGACCTGTTCTTCCACGCGATGGTACTGCTCGCCTCGAAGGATATCCCGCTCGAAAAGGTAAAGGAAGAGTTCGAACGTCGGAGAAAGTAATATCCGCCAGCCGCCGCCCGCGCGCGCACGAGAGGCGGCCCCGGATTGCCTGTGATTGTCCGGCAGGCACAATGAGATGCATGCCGTTTTCCAGGTACGTCCGCATCCGTACATGGACGTCACAAAGCTTATATTAATCCCGGACCAAAGTACTGTTCAGATGTCACAGGAGACCAAGAGCAACGGGCTAATCAACGTTTCTTCGTTTAGCTTCAGCTTTGGCTTCTGGTTTTATTAATGGACGATGCAGCAGACACTTCCGTCGCATGCATCGTTCGCGTGTTTTGTGATGGTTAGTGTCTGCCATTGGGGTGTCAACATGGATGGCAAGACAATCAGGATGAACAGGATATTAGAATCGGGCAGGGCGGTCATTGTGCCGATGGACCACGGAGTAAGCGAAGGGGCCATCGACGGGCTCATTGACATGGAACGGACTATCTCGCTGGTCGAAAAAGGCGGGGCCAGCGCTGTGCTGCTGCACAAAGGGCTGATCAAGTCACTGCACTCGCCGCCCGGATGCGGCGTGATCATGCACGCATCGGCTGGCACGAAGTACGCTGAAGATAAAAACAAGAAGGTGCTGGTGTCGACGGTCGACAATGCGATCCGGCTTGGCGCCGATGCGATCAGCGTACACGTGAATGTAGGCGGCAGCGCAACCGAGCATGACATGCTGGAATGTCTGGGCGAAGTCGCCGATCGGTGTGACGAGACAGGCATGCCGCTGCTGGCGATGACCTACCCGCGTGGCAAAGGCGTGACCGGCTCCCCTGCAGAGATTGCACACGCGGCACGCATTGGTGGCGAGCTGGGCGCAGACCTTGTCAAGTGCCCGTATACTGGTGACGTGAACTCTATGAGGCTCGTTGTCGCTGCCTGTCCGGTGCCGGTAGTCATCGCCGGAGGCCCCAAATGCGAGACCGACACGGCCGTGCTGCAGATGGTCGAGGACGCGATGGCCGCAGGCTGTGCGGGCATCTCGCTGGGCAGGAACATCTTCCAGCACCGGCGCCCGGACCTGATGACTGCGGCGCTCCGGGCTATCATCATCGATGGCACCACCGTCCGGGAAGCCAGGGAAATCCTGGGCAACGGGATGGAGAAGGTCGTCGGCGCGATCACGGCCGCCTGACCGGCAGCCATTCATTTCCGCCGCATCAGGCCGAGCCCCAGGGCTATGCCCGCAGCTGAAACCACCGCGGCTGCGGCATATGGCACCCACGACACGGGCGGCTGTCCCCCCTGCAAAGTATCGGCCAGTTGTATCGTGACGTCGTGGTCCAGGCTAACCGTCCTGACACCCCCTGGTAAGGTAAGCCTGTAAGAGCCTGCGTCCAGCGGCCCGATGCGGCACGTCCCATTGACCGGAGCCTGCCTGTAGAAGCCGGGACTCTCGATGGTGACGGAGATCGGCTCGTCGCTGATCAGATATAGCGAGGGACGTTCGTTAACGGGTACTGGCACCCCGTCTTCAATGCTAAGCGTGTCCGGGCACTCCATCAGCGACAGGAGAGTCGGCGCAAGGCACTGCTGGCCATATACCCCTGACGCATTACCTGTTTCTCCGTTAAATATCAGGAGTGGCGCAAGACGGGTCTCGTTTCGCATCGATGCTGCCCCGGACGCATGCGACCCTTTAGAGTCAGACGTTTTGAAGCCCATGCCATGGTCTGATGTTACGATCATTACCGTATTCGTAATCCGGCACTTATCCGCAAGCAGCAAAAGGCCTTCGTCGATGTCTTCGATCGCCTTGCGGTAAGCGTCATAGCCACGTTCGTGCGCTGCCATATCCGGGCCTGCGATATTTACTATTAGCAAATACTTCTGTCCCGGGTAAGCCTGGCCCATGTAGTCGACAATACTGATCCCTTTGTCTATTGACCAGTCATCGTACTGCCGGTATGCTGCACGATAGTCAGAGCCTGCCTTTATTGGTGCCAGAGGGTCGCTTGATACAATATTCTCGATCCCGGGAAGGACTGACTGGCTGTTGACAGCGATAGCCACATCCGGGTTGTAAAGGGAATTGTTACGCTCGTATACGACGATGTCAGGCTCCGCTATCATTTCGGCAGTGTCCCCGGTCTCCATGATGGCCATGCACAGGTAGCCCTCGGCGCGCAGCACATCGTAGATTGTCGCCTCGTAGTAAGTGACGGCCTCTTCGGATGCTCCCGAGTAGCCGGTCGCGATCACGGCGTTTCCCGATTCCGTATCAGGCGTGGGCACCCATAGCTCAAAGCATGCGCTTGCATTGTCCACGATGCCCAGGTGTATCCGCTCTAATGAGGAATTGTCAACGCAGGCTGGTGCCCGGCCCGGGTAAACGTATGTAGACCCTAGCCCGTCGACGATGACCATTACCGCGTTCCTTTCAGCAGAGCAACAATGTGGAAGAATGATAAGTGACAGGATAGCTGTGAGCATGAGCTTCTTAAGCATAACACTTATTTTCAATTTAATGATACTTAGTCTTTCCGATGCAAAATTTATTTTGGTAGCGGCTCATTCCAGATTTCATGAGGATACGTGACAGGGATGCCCTGGCCAGGGGTAACGAGCAGCGGGCCCATGCTCTGTCCATCGTGGAGGCCGGCATAGACGCAGTCCTGCCACAGAACGTGGTCGGGAATGCCGTGAAGCTCGACAGCAATACGCTGACAGTCACGGGCCAGAGGTTCGACCTGTCCGGGTACGAACACATTTACGTAGCAGGCGGCGGCAAGGCATCGAGTACAATGGCTGCCGAGATGGAGCGCCTTCTGGACGGACGGATCACCGGCGGCATTGTCATCGACCGTTATGGGGCTGCTGTACAGACAAAGATCATAAAAGTGGTCCATGCCGGCCACCCGTTGCCCGACGAGAGCGGCGTCAGGGGCATGAAAGAGATGCATGATCTGCTTAAGGCTGCCGGAAAAGGAGATCTGATCATCTTTCTCGTATCCGGCGGCGGCTCGGCGCTGATGCCCTGCCCGGCCCCTGGCGTGAAGCTGGAGGACATCACCCGCCTGACAGACATGCTCCTGAAGAGCGGAGCCACCATCGCCGAGATCAACTGTGTGCGCAAGCACCTGTCGCAGTCCAAAGGCGGACGCATCCTGGACTGGACAGGTGACGCCGAAGTGCTTAGCCTGATTGTCTCGGACGTAGTGGGCGATGACCCGGGTTTCATCGCTTCCGGGCCGACAGCGCCTGACGAAACGACTTACTCTGACGCCCGTTCCATCCTGGAAAAGTACCGCCTGACCGACCGTGCGCCTCCTCGTGTCGTCAGCCATATCAAAGCAGGCGTCAACGGCAACGTGCCGGAGACACTCAAGTCCGGTGACCCGGCTTTCGGCAGGGTGACCAACGTCGTGATTGCCAGCGGCATCGTGGCGCTGGAGGCAGCAGCGAAGAAGGCTGAGGCGCTGGGCTACCGGCCGATCATCCTCGGATCGCGCATCAAGGGCGAGAGCAGGGATGTGGGGCTGGTGCATTCCGGTATCGCCGCCGAATGCCTGGCGAGCGGCAATCCGATGAAGCCGCCGGCTGCCATCCTGTCCGGCGGCGAGACGACCGTGACAGTCCGCGGCCAGGGAAAAGGCGGCCGCAACCAGGAGTTCGTGCTCGGCTACCTGCGAAACTATCCTCCCGGGACGATCGTAATATCTGTCGATACCGACGGCATCGACGGTGCCACGGACGCCTGCGGCGCCATCGCAGACGAGACCACTCTGAAGCGTGCCGCTGAGCTGTCGCTGTCCATCGACCGGACGCTTGACACAAACGACGCTTTCCACTTTTTACATAAGATGGGCGACCTGATCTATACCGGTCCTACCGGCACCAACGTGAGCGACTTGCGCTGCGTACTTGTGGGGAGGGCACAGAGGTAGCAAGAGGCCACCGAGTCTCTCACCACAGAGGGCACAGAGGTCACAGAGGTTTGCACAGAGGACTTTTTAACAATGGCTCTCGAAGCTTTTTCTATAAACCTCTGTGCTGTCCTCTGTGGTGATGAGTCTCCGTGGCCTCAGAAACCTCTGCGGCCTCCACCGGCCGAAAACGTATTTATCGTCCGACGCGTTTTTAATCGTAATTGGGGAGGCCCCCGTATGGATAACACAAAATTCGCGTCTTTGCTGGCGGAAGTCCGGTCGAAGCGACCGCTGGTCCACCACATTACCAACTATGTAACTGTCAACGATTGTGCTAACGTGACCATCTGCATCGGAGCGGCGCCGGTAATGGCACACTCCCGGGACGAGGTAGCGGAGATGGTATCCATAGCGGGGGCGCTGGTGCTGAACATCGGCACCCTCGACCATACGCAGGTCGAGTCCATGCTGCTGGCGGGAATGAGAGCTAACGACCGGAACATACCGATTATCCTGGACCCGGTGGGCGCGGGAGCCACCCGGCTCCGCACAGATAGCGCACGGAGGCTGCTTCACGAGCTCCATATCTCGGTCATCAAGGGCAACGCAGGCGAAATTGCGGTGCTGGCCGGTGCGGAAGGCAAGGTCAGGGGCGTGGACTCGGACGGCGTCAGCGGCGAACCGGAAGAGATCGCCAGGAAGCTGGCCAATAAGCTGGGGATTGTGGTAGCCATGAGCGGCCCTACCGACATCGTCACGGACGGCATGAAGACGTTGCTTGTCGATAACGGGCACCCCATGATGGGCAAAGTATCGGGGACAGGCTGCATGGCGTCGTCGCTTACTGGCGCATTCGCCGCAGTCACGCACGACCATGTGACATCCACGGCCGCAGCGCTGGCTGCACTCGGGCTGGCCGGAGAGCGCGCTATTTCCCGCTGCAGCGGGCCCGCATCATACAAGACAGCGCTGCTGGACGAAGTCTACCGGCTGACGCCCGAAGACCTGCACAAAGGCGCGAAGGCCCGGGAGACATAGATGCGATACGGCCTTTACGTCATTACCGATGAAAAATTATCGAAAGGGCTGACCCACCCGCAGATCGCCCGCCAGGCCATCGAAGGTGGCGCGGACGTCATCCAGCTGAGGGATAAGACCAGCGACTGCCACTATCTCGGGCGCTGTGCGGCTGAAGATCAGGAACATCGCGAAAGAAGCAGACGTGCCGTTCATCGTGAACGACCGACTGGACATCGCGCTGCAGACCCGGGCGGATGGCGTGCACCTCGGGCAGGATGACACGCCGCTGAAGTTCGCACGACGTATTGTGCCGAAGGGTTTCATCATCGGCGTTTCCGCCGGCACGCTGGACGAGGCACGGAAGGCAGAGCGCAACGGGGCAGACTACATCGGCCTGGGACCGGTCTTCCCCACGACCTCGAAGTGCGATGCGGGGGCTGTCTGTGGCCTGGACCTGTTGCGGGAAGTGAAGTCGCGGGTATCGATACCGGTAGTGGCCATCGGCGGCATCGGCATGCACAACGCTGCAGAGGTTATCGCTGCCGGTGCCGATGGCATAGCCGTGATCTCCGCAGTTGTCAGCCAGGACGATATTGCCGGAGCAGCCAGAGCGTTGAAGCGTATTATTACTGGCTGATGTCATAATATCCCTGCCAGTTATCCCATTTCACTTTTGTAAATATTATTTTCTATTACAACAAAACCTAATTTTCTATTTGTTTCAAAAAATATAAGTTAGTTTGTTTTAATAATAATATTTGGTCCTGACAGGATACCGGGACAGGAAATGATATGGGGTATAATATTGAAAAGCATGAAAAGGATTTTCCATTCACCGGGAGAGAAGCAGCAGTAATCCTCGCGCTCTATGCGCTACTGACAATCTCGATCACCATTACATTACTGTAGCATGGCAGACATGCTCTGACAAAAAACCTTTTTATTCACAGGGTAATCCATAGTCAGGATACCGGATATCTCACCGCATCGAAAAGAATATGAACAGCCGCCGCCTTATGCTTACCTGCCAGGGATAGGAGAACATGGACGTCAGCGGCATTTTGACTCAAGCTTTTAACGCAATGCTCTTGGTATCATTGATGGCCCTCATCGTAGCCTCAATCCTGCCGAAGCAATGGGGCAGATTTGTAGCGGCCGCAGGCTGGGTCGTCTTCGGGGTCTACTGGGGCCTGTCGACGCCGAACTTTTATCTCCACGAGCATAACATCATGTACACGGTCGCGTGTATCATCGCAATCCCCGCCACATTCTATGCGGCCTTTATCCTTGTCCGATACGGGCGGGAGTCCCTGATGGTCCTGACGAGGGCTGCGGCTATCGCCAGCGTCTTTTACTTCCCGTTCGACTACATCGCCCCGCTGAACCAGTGGCTGATCGAGGCCACGACTGCGATCTCCTTTGCTATCGTTACCGGGCTCGGAGAGCCTGGCATTCCGCATGTTTTCGCCTGAAGGAGGCATGAACGACGTGATCAGCCTCCACAATAACCAGGTGCAGATCATCCTGGCATGTACGGCTATCCAGAGCATAGCGATCTTCGTGGGCGTCGTCGGTTCCGTGCGCGTAGCGTGGAAGCGATGGCTGGCCGCTTTTATCATCTCGGTGCCTGTCATATACGTGCTCAACCTGATACGAGACGTGTTTGTCATCCTGGCCTTCGGCAACCAGTGGTTCCAGATCATGACGGATACAGTCATAGGCTGGACCGGAGAGACAGCGGCATATACCAGCTTCTTCTGGGCGCACAACGTGCTGGCGGAGACCGGGTCGCTGATCGCGCTCGTGGTCATTTCCTACGCCGTGATGACGCTGATGCCCGAGCTGCTCACGTACCTGATGGACATCATCAGCCTGATCAAGCCGGAGAATATCAAGAAAATGCTGAAAGGCCAGGAAGTGCCTGCGGCGCCGCTGCTGCGGACGAAATAATCGATTCATGTGCACTGCAGGGCGCAAGCGCACGCAGACCGAGCAGACAGAGATTTTTTTTTGGCGAACGGACAGGCAGCATCACAAGCGTTCAATAGAACGAGGACTAATTTTTCACCCGTTCCGATGGCGAACGCGATATGTTCTTTGTGCCCTTCGTTCATGGAATATGCCGGGCTGCCATCCTGGTTTCACGTTTTTGATCGACAATGCCCTTCTGCACCAGCTCCCGTAAATTCCGGCTGACAGCGCTCTCCTGCGCATTCAGCGCCAGCGAGAGTTCCCGGCTGGTGACGCCGGGCTTTGCCAGTAATAAATCGAGCACTTTTCTCATGCCCTCGCGCCGGACGAGGGATACTGCCTGCTGTTCCGCCTCGCTGTAGCTCTTCGAGTTGGTGAAATAGCGGATGTATTTCCCGTCGGCCTTGTAAGTGATGATCTTGTGGTTCAGGCCCAGGATGAGCAGGTGGTACCGGATAGTGCCGAGGTTTACGTCCAGGTCCCCGGGCGATGTCGCGGACGGTCAGGCCGGGGTTGTCGACGATGTATCGCATGACGCTGTTGCGGTTCTGGTTGCTGTCGAGACGGCTCCGGGCACGGGCCACCGTGCCGACCATGAAGAACCGGGCCAGCATGTAGACGATGGCGAGAAGTGGCCAGTCCTCCGCCGATCTTCGCAGCGTTCTCGACGTAGAACCCGCCGTTCCGGGTGCTGTAGAACAGCGTGCTGTTATTGACCGCCATGGAAGTCACGAGGGAGTTCAGCGGCTTTTCCCATAGCAGGGTGCCGTTATCGGCAATCGCGTAGAGGCTGTTCGCATACAGGCAGGTAGTCTTGTTATTAATGACCGGGTACTGCCAGTTGAACGCATAATAGTTCAGGTATAGGGTATCGGTTCCCCTTGCAAGGTGAATCCCCCAGCTGCAGTAAAGCCCTTTCAGTCTCATCAGCAGGACCTGTTCGTCGACATTATTGTCGTAGTTACGCTGCCTGGAAATCTGGAGTTTGTTAATGTCCGGGCCGCCCTGGTATACCTGGTAGAGCGACGGGAGAACTTCTGCATCGTCCCCGGCGATCAATATCTCGGAAGCCCCGGGGGACAGGTTGAAGCTCCACAAATAGCGGTCTTCAATAATGTTATATGCCGAGATATTGGCGTACACGAGATTTTCCTTTTCAGCGTGTTCGATCGTGCTGTTATTGAAATAATAATCGACGTAATAGACGACGCCGTCCTCTATGCCCCGGAACGTCGCATTGTGCACGGCGTAGTCGCGCAGGATTTCCCTGCCGTCGGGGGTCACCACGTCGATGTACGGCGGGTATGCATTGAATAAATAGTACATGTTGCCTTGCGAGTCGATCGGCATCGCCGATAGCGGCACGCAACCGTTATAGGGGAAGGTTTTCGACCATATGACGCTCCCGTTAGTGCTCAGCCTGACGGTCCCGTTCTCCACCCATGCGTATAGCGAATCGTCCTGGTATCGCAGGATCGTATTGAACGGCGCGATCCTCCCGTAATCAATTATCCCGTATATCGTTCTGCCCAGATCGTTACGCCAGTACAGCGTGCCGTTGGGGTAATATGCCTCGATGATCTTGCCCGGCCCGAACCCGCCGTTCTCATCGATAAATAGCTTAACGACAAAGATGTTGCCGTGCTCGTCGACGGTCGGAGGGCCGTAGATACCGCTGACATTGAACAGTGTCCGGCCATTCCTGTCGAGGACCATGACGCTGTCGTTATTATAATAATATACACGCCCGCCGTCTGCGTATATTGACGTGCCGTAGTAGCTTATCCCGTTCGGCACGTCCTCACGCCAGAGCATTTTGCCGTGGTCGGAAATGGCCATGATGCTCCGGTTGCCGTCGGTACATGTAGCCCTCGTCAACATGTTGCCCTGTAATTGGCCAGGCCGCCATACCTCTCTGTCGTCATGTTATCGAACTCGTAAAGGTACAGGTAAATCGTGCCATCGTCGACGGCAAATGCCTGTTTCGAGGCCAGCCACGGGCCGGTCACCTCGAACGCCCACTTTTTATCGCCGTCCGGGCCGATCGCATAGATCGTGTTGCCATTCTCGCCCCCGAACAGGTAAGCGGTGCCATCTTCCGCCATGATAGATTTTCGACACCGGGCCATCGCCGGAGATGTTCCAGTTGCCATGATCCGACACGTGGTCGGGCCCCTGTATGACGATGATAAACAGGACTGCGCACAGCAGGACGAGTATCATCAGGATGACTGCTTCGAAGGCTCCGGTTTTTGCCATGTTATGCTCCAATCATTAGTCCCCGGAAGCTTAAATATAGCTTCTCTCCCCATTTGTTAATGCGGCATCGCCCGACAGGAATGCCCTCATTTTATCCGAGCTAAATATAAAACAATAGACCTCATAATTTCATCCGTGAAGGACAGCCCGCTGATCGTCAGGCCGCTGGAGGACGGCGACATCGTGTTGCTGGGAAGCGTGCATTCCCTGCCCCGCAACGTGCCACTCATCCTGCGACGAGATCGAGCGGTTCTCGCCTGACTTCATCGCCATCGAGCTCACTGTACCCGACCGCCTGACCGGGTCGCAGGACGTCGACGCCGTGAGCGCCCGGTACGGCGACAGGCTGGTCTGTCTTGACCGCCCGCCGGAAATCACGACGCTCCGGTACCTGTCCGATACGCCGCCGCCGCAGTACCTGAAGGAGGCCCTGTCCAAATACGCATGGCTTCCCCTCAACCAGGTCTCCATTTTCGCCTTTAACTACCTGCACAGGCTGTACCGGGCATTGTTCGGCAACGCGTTCTATACCTTCGGCTGGTCCCGGGAAGACGAGAGACGATTCATTTTCGAGCGGGACGAGTACATGGCAGGGAAGCTCATCGAGCATATCCGGAAGCGAAGAGATCAGGGGTACAGTGACCGGTATGTCGTCCTTGTCGGCCGCCGCCATGTGGCGGGGATGGCCGCCATCCTCGATGCATATACAGTGACGGGGGACTCAGGCAGCTACTATGCAGGCGGAAGAGTCTATGATGTGTTCAGCCTGCACGCGCTGGAAGAGCCATATACGATCGATCGCGCGACTGCAGAGAATAACAATCTCAGGAACAGGATCACCGAAGCGCTGGCATCTACGATCTTTCTGCCGGTGTACATGCTTTTCATATTCCTGGCGCTGGCATTCGTTACCGCACTGATCGCCGTCGCTATCATGCGATTGACGGTCTGATAAAGAGAAAGAGTTGCACAGCATAGATGGCTGTGCAGCTATTGTGTTTTAGGTATCGTTACTGCTCGACGAGGACTGCGTTGACGTCGCCGTCCTGTCCGGGCCTGCTGGTGATCTTCGCCTTGCCAGCCTCGGTGGCGACAACTGCGCCCTTGGTGAGGATGTTACGCCGGACGAAGTTCTTGTTGGCGGGGTTGGCGGTGACGGTGGTCATCTTTGCCCGCTGCGTCTTGCCCGTCTTCGGGTCGGTGACGTTGACGAACTCTTCCTTGAGAATCTTGACCTTGGTACCGTTGCCCATTACGTTGACAACTTTGTTCTTCGTTGGCCCGATGACCGGCTGTGTGATGTCCCTGCCGAGCTCGAACTTCCGCTTGCCGCGGTTGCTCTTGAGACGGCCGCCGGTGGCCTTTCTAATCGATTTTCCCTGATATCTCATAATCTTAACCTCGAATGATATTGAGTGATACCACCTGAAACATGCGCTCATGACATATATAATTTGGTACGTCAGGCAGTACCCGGTAGCATCCCTCTAATATATGAAAGATGTATAAATAGATATTGGGCGGGTTTATACACCGTAAAATGGGATAAAAAATGAATCCCATTTATAAAACAGCCACGGTATCGCGGCGTTTCAGGATGCCAATAATATCCCGGATGACCGTTATTTGCACTGAGGCGCTAAGCCCGGCAGGCGCATCATCTTCATTATCATGCATATCGGCGTCATTATACTATCACCGCAATAAGGTCGGCGCCAGCATATATAAGGCTTCTATGGCGATCGTCGAACAGTCCGGATATGGCAGGCAATTGTATAATGACATAAAATGCAAGTCGCACATTTGCAGGACACGAGAGAGCCCCGGAAAGCTATATCATTAGTGTGGAGACACATACTAAGTTAACAGGTGGTTAAATGGGAATAATTTCGGAATTTAAGGCATTTCTGGATGAGTACAAGATAATGGGCCTGGCGATCGCGTTCATCATCGGTGCCGCGTTAACTGCCCTGGTCACGTCGCTGGTGAGCGATATCATCATGCCGCTGATCAACCCGATTCTTTCGGCCACGGGCTCGGACTGGAAGAATGCATCGCTGGATATGGGCAGCAAAGTCTCGGTCAAGTACGGATCGTTTATGGGCCAGCTGGTCAACTTCCTTATCATCGCGTTCGTCGTGTTCCTGATGGCGAAGTTCATCATGGGCGAGAAGAAGGTAACGAAAAAATAATCACCGGTTAACATAGAAATTTATTGAAGCATATGGCTCTGGCAATTTTTTCTATTGCTTACGCAGGTCACCAGGAGAACGGGCACCAGCTGCGTATAGAGCAGTTGCAGCATAGACTACTGCCGCGAATTTTCCTGTGCAGCTGTCATTTTCTCCGGAATAAACCGGTAGTGATCTCATATCAATCCCTCGATGACAACATTTAAAATGCGTCTTATAACGATTATATTGCTATAATCAAACCGTGAAAAAGTAATATGACAAGCAACCGGTAGCAGCCGTTTATACATGCGCTTGCCCGGGCGCGTCTATTCTTTCTTCTGCTCTTTGGTCTCGCCGTGCTCCTTGCGAGTCTTGTTCACGGTAGCTGCGGCTATGCGCTTCGCGGTCTCCTCGGGCTTGCCGCGCTCTTCTTCCGATTCTTTTACATGCTCGTACTGTCGCTCCCTTTTCGGGCTCCACTCTTTTTCCGGCGTCATGTTGCTCACCGTATTACGTGTACTCATGCCCGGAATTTAACGTCGATGTGAGTTTGGGGCGGCTGCCGCATGAGGAAATTTAATAGCCTGCCGCCACAATGTATGATCATATGCTCAGGGACTACAGGAAGGACGGCCCCGACAGCCCCGCCGGGCTGACTGAACAGGGCAAAAGCATGGCGCTGGCCGGCATGTACGAGGACGCGATCGAGAGCTTCCGCAAGGCGATCAAGTCGCAGCCTGACTACGACGAGGCCCACTACGGGCTGGCGTGTTCCTGCATGGCGATGGGAAGAGCGGAGGAGGCGGAGGCCGAGTTCAGGAAGGCGCTGGAGATCAACGGCAGCCACGCCGGAGCCCACAGCGACCTCGGGAACTGCTACCTGTACTGCGGACGGCCGGACGAAGCGATCGCCGAACTGCAGAAGGCCGTCGAGTACGACCCCGGACTGGCCCTGGCCCACTTCAGGCTCGGGCTGGCTTACCTGCGCAAGGACCAGGATGAGGACGCGGTGAGAGAGTTCTTGCATGCATTGAAGGTCAGGCCGGGATACGTGGAAGCACAGGTCGCCCTCGGACGGACCTATGGCCTCATGGGCAAATACGACAACGCCATCGACGCGTTTAAAAAGGCCATCGAGATGACGCCGGACGCGCCGGACTTCCACTATGACCTGGGCATGGCGCTGGGCCTGAATGGAGACCCGGAGGGGGCCAACAGGGAGTTCGCCGAGGCCATCCGTCTGGACCCCGATTTCCCCGACCCCCATACGGCTATGGGCAATAACCTCATGGCGGACAGGAAGTGGGACGAGGCGTCATTCCATTACCGCGAGGCCATCCGCATTAACAGGTACCTGGAGGAACCGCACTTCAGGCTCGCAGAGGTCTATGAGCAGAAGGGCATACCTGGCGAAGCCATCAAAGAGTACCTCGAGGCGATACTGATCAAGCCCGACTGGTACGAGGCCCACTTCAACCTCGCGCTGGTCTACCGGAACCTGAGCCGGAACGAGGCGGCAATCCGGGAGCTGGCCGAAGCGTTGCGGATCAAGCCGGACAGCGCCAGGGCATACTTCGAGATGGGGACGACCTTCCGCAAGATGGGTTTCGCGGAGGATGCGCTGAAGAACTATGAGAAGGCTGCGCAACTCGACCCTTCGCTGGGCGATGCCGTCGAGAGAAGCGAAGAAAGAGCTGGAGAAGAAAAAATAATATAAGATAATTACCATCGCACCAGTCTTTCTCAGGCTATGCGCCCACTGTCATGCCCGCCAAGGTCGCCAAGGGCCAAGGGCGCCAAGTATTTTTAATTGCCAAAGCTACAGCAGTGCATACGCGCGCGAGCGGCCGGGCAGGCTGTATGTAACTTACGCAGACAGGCAATCTCTGTTAAAAATCTTGGCGACTCTTGGCTACCTGGCGCTCCTGGCGAGCTGACCGCAGCGCACAGTCATTAAAACGGCAAGCTACGAGTGCATGAAATATTAAAAAAAGAGAACGGTTTTAACTGCTGCCTTTCTTGCTTTTGACGATAGCCAGGCTGTTCTGTGCCTCGAGGTAGTCCGGGTCGATCTCGATCGCCTTCTCGAACTCCGCGATCGCATCGCCATACTTGTTCTGGCCGAAGTACAGCATGCCGAGGTTGAAGTGTGCCTGTGCGAAGCCGGCGTTGAGCTCGAAGGCCTTTTTGAACTCCTCGATGGCCTGCGTCATATTGCCCGTGCGGGAGTAGTCTACCCCTATGCGGTTATGGGCGTCGGGGAACTCCGGGTCGATCTTCAGGGCCGTCCGGTACTCGGCGATGGCTTCGTCGACCTGGCCTTTGCGGTCGAGCAGCAGCCCGAGGTTATAGTGGGCTTCCAGGAAGTCCGGGTCGTTGGCGATGGCACGCCGGTACTGCTCGATACCCTCGGTGTACATGCCTTTGTCGGAGTATGTGACGCCGAGGTTGTAGTATGCCTCCGGGTTCTCCGGGTCCGATTTGATGGCGGCCTTGTACTCCTTCACCGCCCCGTTCAGGTCCAGCTGATCGGCATAGGCGCCTGCCAGCAGCATGTGCGCCTCGTAGAAGTCCGGGTTCAGCTTGATCGCCTGCTGCAGCTCCTCGATGGCGTCGTCAAGGTAGCCTGCCTCGTATAGCGACGCGGCGAAGCCGAGGTAGACCTCGGGGATGTTCGGGTTGATCTTGATAAGCTCGTCGAAGACGGGCAGCGCATCGTCGACATTGCCCTGTTCCACGTAAGCATTGGCCAGGCTCAGGTGGGCTTCGATGAAGTCGCTCTTGAGCTTTAAAGCCTCTTTGTACTGGTCTATGGCTTCGTCATATCTGCCCTGCAGGTCCAGCGCCATCCCGTAGGCGTAGTGTGAATCGGCGCCCGAAGGGTCCAGCCTGACTGCGGTTTCCAGCTCCTTCATGGCCTTATCGTAATCGCCTTTCACGCTATACGCGAGCCCCAGCTCCCGGTGCGCCCCGGCGTTATTCGGCTCGGTTTTCACGAGCTGCTCGTACTTGTTAATGATACCTTCAATGTCACTGGTCATTTCCATAACAACGTCCTCGCTCACATTCTTGCCGACTGCCCGGGCGTCTGGATCTCCGCGTCAAGGTCACCGGCCATATGTCAGGCTCCTTGATCATATGATTGTCCAGCGGTGATGATATACCTTAGCCGCCTTATGGTTGCCCACATGGCGCAAAATATGCTTAGGTCACGGAAGAAAGCGCATGTCGTGGCAATAAAAAAGGCTACTGTAATTTCATTATCTGAGCGACCTTCGCGATCCGGTCGATGACCGGGCTTTCCCACTTCCGGTCACAGGCGAAAGTGAACCCGGCATCCGGCTGGGACTGGATAAACGCGAGCACCTGCTCAAGCGTCAGGTCTCTCGCCTCCGGCCCGAAATCGCTGATCGTCTCGGAATGCCCGACCGGGTAGGTCTCGTTCAGCTCCTCCGGGAATACCCCGAACGGCATCTTGACGCCGAAGACATGGTCGAACCCGGCGATGTCAGCATCCTTACGGGTTGTGATGAGCGCTTTTCCGGTGACCGTGAGATTCCGGAGCAGACGGTTGTGGCGCAGCACTTCAGGCCGCCGGGCGGACTCGGGGCCGAGGTAGAAGAATGTGGACTTGCTGGCGCGGTCGAACTTTTCGATGTACGGTGCATAGTCCATCATGCGTATTAAGCCTGACAGCATCCGGGGGTGGGAGCGGCAGCGGCGCTCGACCAGCTCCATCAGGTCGCCGTCGAGGATGCTCTGCTTGATCAGCCGGATTTCCGCAAACGTGACGTACAGGTTGTGCTCTGCCAGCAGGCGGGTGCGGGTCGCCTCGTCCGCCTCCGCGATCTCTTTTGCGCTGTGTGACGTGCAGATCGGGCAGGAGCACGGCAGGTGCTGCAGCTGGCCGATGTGGTAGGTCCCGTCCACGGTCATGTAGCGGCCGTCCTTCGCGTAAAGCGCATAGGCGGCGCTGTCGAACAGGTCGCAGCCAAGCGCGACCGCCAGCGCCAGCATCATTGGGTGTCCGGCACCGAAGAGATGCACCACCGCGTCAGAACCGAGTCCCATCTTCGAGTGCACGATCACGTCCACCAGGTCAGCATAGCGGTATGATTCCATGAGCGGCACCACCGCGCCCAGCGGGTAGATGTCTAACCCGATCTCGTACGCTCTCCTGGCCGCCTCTTCACGGAGATCGAGGAACGTCGAGCCCTGCACCGGGCCGGCCAGGAGCATCTTCCCGGAGTAATTCTTCGCTTCCGCTATCCGCGCAAGCGTGATCTCCAGCTCCTCCCGCGCCCTCCCGAAGGGCACGTCCGGCGGCGTGGGGATATCCAGCGGCACCCCGATGTCCGTGCCGATGTCCCGCTCGAAGGTGACGATGCCAGGGTTGTCAATCTCGACCGAGCCGTAAACCGACAGCTGGAACGAGCCCGAGTCCGTCATGATCGGCCCGTCGAACCCCAGCAGCGAGTGCAGCCCCTGAGTGAGCGCCGCCTGCTTCAGCCGTTCCGTGCGGTAGATGATGTACGAGTTAGTGATCAGCATCTGCGCGCCGTACTTCCGCAACTCCGCAGGCTCGATCAGCCGCAGGTTGGGGTTGATCACCGGCATCACCGTCGGCGTCTCTACTACACCGTGAGGCGTATAGAGGCGGCCGATCCGGCCCATCAGGTCTTTATCGACGATCTCGAACACGTCTGACATCAGGCACCACGCACGCTCGTTAATAGGCTTGCGGATATATAAAAGATCGTTCCTGTGGCCGGGACGAAATCGGTTAAAAATACCAGGAATCAATTCTGGTTCAAACTATGTGCCTCCTGTCAGGCCCGCCAAGGGCGCCAAGAGCCAGGTTCGCCAAGGCTTTTTGTCAATGGCTAATCGCATCGAATTAACGACATCGATAGAAGCATGTTAACGGCAGGTCAGGTCGTGCTACATATAGCGGGACGTTCAGGCGTACGCGCGCGAAGGCGGCCGTTTTTCTGTGTAATTGCCAATGATAAGATCGTCCTGGCGCCCTTGGCTCTTGGCGCCCTTGGCGGGCCTGACAGGAGGCGCATAGTATTAATAACGACCGCTACGAGTGATATTTAAAAGAATTATGCTTTCTTGCCAGTCGTTTTCTTAGCCTTCTCTGCCGGAGCCGCAGCATTGCGGTCGGCTATCCACCTGACCGTGACGGCGGCGTCGCGATCGTCTTTCCAGGAGGGGTCCAGCTTCCGCTCCCGGACCATCGTGTCTGCCCACCGCTCCAGCCGGCGTCCGTTCTCGCTCTTCTGTCTGTCATCCTTCATGAGCCGGTCCGCTGTCATGAACGGCGAAGGCGCCGTTGTGAACGGCGAGTGCAGGTCTTTCGGGGCGGGCTTCCTTACTGGCATCGGTTAATGCCTTTATGCCCGCAGGCTAAAAAGCTTTCGGCCGGCATGTTCTGGCACTCAGCACTGCAAATACCCCGGCTGACGTCCGCCGGGAATGCAGGGCACCGGTCGGCAGAACTCTTTACACTGCCCTTACTTTCTCTCTTCCTCTTCCTTGCCCTTCTCGATGAGCTCTTTGACCTTCTGTCCGCCTTTGTGCCCGATCTTGGAGTAGAACTCGGGGCCGTATTTCTCCTTTACCTTCTCTCCGCCCTTGTGGCCGCCCTTCCGGCCCGCCTCTTCTACGGTCATCTCGCCCTTTTCCTCTGCCATGTAATCACCTCTTGTCGGGCAGTGCGGCTTATGATGCCGGGAACGCCCGTCATGTGAAAAAAACACGGGCCATCATAAAACGTTGTCCCGTATAAATCACGAGACGCAAAGGCCATCAAGAGATCAGTAAAAGGATGGGGACGGCCGGGAGGCAGCCGTTCTCCGGATTACAGTTCTTACGGTTTCTTAGAGTACAACCCGGGCTGACGCGGGATGTTTCCAGGCTGGCCCTTGCATCGAAGCCACTGCCCGACAAACATTTAATATAAGAGCGATTAGAATTGTGAGAGACATTATGGCCAGGCTAATGGTATATTCGCAGCCGACCTGTCCGGCTTGCAACGAGCTGAAAGAGCACCTGAAAAAGAAGGGTGTGGACTTCGAGGACCGGGACATCACGACCGATAAGAAGGCGCTGGAGGAAATGATCAAGGTCCACAAGGTGCGCGTCACACCGCTGCTAATCGCCGGGGATAAAAAGATCATCGGTTACGACCCGGTAGAGATCGACAAGCTGCTGGCCGAACAGCAGTGACATTACTACTTTTTCTATGGTTTACCCTATCTTTGTGCCCTCCGTGAAATCAACAAAGGTTATATGGCATGGAACGATATAGCCTCATTACTCCGGGGTATTGTTCATGGGCGATGAAGTGACGTTCGAGTGCGCGAGATGCGGGCGCTGCTGTACCCAGCGGCTGATCCTGCTGAACACCGAGGACGTCTTCCGCATGGCGGAGAATCTTAAGCTGCCCGTCTCGCAGTTCATGGACAAATACGGCGTTGTCTTTGCAAAGGCAGGTGGCAACAAATCGCCGAGGCTGTACCTGCAGATCAATGGCGACGTGTGCCCGTTCTTTTCCGACGGCTGCACTATTCACGAGTTCAAGCCGCTGATGTGCCGGCTGTTCCCGGTGCTGAAGCCGGGCCAGACCGCCGGGGAGATCAAGGCGCTGATCAACAAGCACGCGATCAGCGAGGGCGTGAAGTCCTGCAAGATTTTTTCGTCTCCCGACGACATGGTCATGGCCGTGGACCGGGAGGCGATGATCACATCGGTGATCTTCGATTCGGTAGAGACTATCTACTATTCGAACCTGCAGCGCACGGACATGAAATTCATCCATAGCCTGCTCCGGGCGGTGAACAAAGACCAGCTCAGGACGATCGTGAATGACTACCTGTTCAACGGCAGCACGGAAAGCGGCCTGATCTTCGAGCAGGCGATGTTCGAGATCCAGGCACTCTGCCAGGTGGTGGACTGGAAGAAGTCCCCCTATATCGTGGTCAACGACGGCGCCGCCTTCGAGCCTGGCCGCATCATGGTCTATGTGAGCCCGCAGGATGCAAGGGACGTCTTCGAGGCAAGCACCGGCGGGCAGATCGAGGCCGTGTTCAGCCAGGCCAACCCCAGCGTGGCAGACCTGTCATGCGCCTTTGTCTCCGTCGCTATCAGACTGAAGGGCGACCGCGGCATGATGCTGGCGTTCATAGGCCGTAAGGAGGAACTGCGGGAGGTCACGGAGGACGGGCGGGCGACGCTAGGATTCTGCCCTTCGGACGGCAGCATGGACCAGGTCGGCGCGCTGAACGTGTTCATCGACCCGGCCGTGATCAGGTGAGCCGAATAGCCCCCGTATCATAAATGCCTGTACTGTAACCCATTATGCTTTTCCGGCAGCACTATACTGGAAGCATCCCGTTTTTATTTCGTCTTTTTGCCCGAAATATCGGCGATATTTTATGGCGACGATTTAATAATTCGTTTTGTATAGAAGGTCTTACGTTTTAAAAAATAAACGGTGAGTACCATGGAACAGACACAGACGGTAAAAACCATTCCAGAGGATGAGAACGTGACCGTGTCGGTGAACTATTGCGTGAACACCAACAGGACCTACATTTACGAGCTCAAGAATGGTGACATCATCAGCGAGAAGACGATTCACGGCGTCTGAATGCCCTGTCCCGGGGCTCGTCTCCTTTTTTATTTAATAACAATTATATAATTGTTCATTCATATTGCTATTGCTTACCGATCACAGGTAGAGCGAAGTGATGACATGGCTACCAAAGACCTTCTTGACAAGGGAGCAATCCTGCAGCGGGACAAAGTGACATATGCAATAGCGCCGCATATCGCAGGCGGCATCTGCGACCCGAACACATTGCGCAAGCTGGCGGACGTCGCGGAGAAATACCACGCGGCAGCGTTGAAGATCACCGGAGCGCAGCGCATTGCTATCGTCGGCCTGAAGGAAGAGGACTTAGACAATGCATGGGCCGACCTCTGCATCAAGCCGGGCGCGGCCGTAGGCATGTGCGTGCGCAGTATCAAGGTCTGCCCGGGCACCACGTTCTGCAAACGCGGAGTGCAGGATAGCGTAGGTCTGGGCCTGGCGCTGGACGCAGCCTACCATGGCATGACCACGCCGTCGAAATTTAAGATCGGCGTTTCCGGCTGCCCCAACAGCTGTGGCGAGTCCTGGCTGAAGGACCTCGGGTTCCTCGGCACGGGAAAAGGCTTCAAGTGTATAGTGGGAGGCGATGCAGGCCGGACGCCACGCATAGGCAGGGAGCTGGCCGGCGACCTGGACATCGACCATGCGAAGGCGCTGGCGGAAAAGGTCATACAGTACTACCGCACCAACGCCAAAGAGCGGGAACGCATCGGCGTTTTCATCGACCGCATCGGCTGGGAGAAGTTCCGGCAGGACGTGCTGGGCTGACGTCAGGCATAGTTGAAAGAACCACTGTAATTGACCCTGATATCCTGGTTCCCGTCTACGCCACCCGGTATAGAGCCCGTATTGTCGACAACGACGTAGTACGTACCGTCCCTTGGTACCGTGTAGCTTAAGCTCACCTGGTTGACATTCAGCCGCGTCAATAAGGCCGTATAGCTGGCGCCGGCACCATTCGTCGTGTTCCGGTACTGCTCGAACGCCTTTGAGTCGAGCACCAGCACGTTGACGGGGGCACCGTCGGTCGTTACGTTGTACGTAATCTTCTCCCGTGCGTGCAGAGTGGTGCTCTCGCCTGTGAACGAGTGGTTAAGTAGGAGGCCGCTGCCGGTCGAGTGGCTGCGGGAAGTAGATGTGCATCCTGCCGTCAGCAGGAATGCGGCCATTATCACCGCGATCAGAAGGACTGGACGACTTTTCATATAGCCATTATCTCTAAGTGCCTGACTTAACATTTATCTCACGATTAATTAATATCGAACAATGCGATAGAACAACGCCTTCGCCAGCTCGGCCATCGCCACGTATGCGCCGACGATCAGGGCCAGCGCGACCAGGAACGATAGCGGCAACGGAGTGAAACCCAGCAGGCCGGCGACCGGCGAATAGGGCAGGATGATAACCAGCAGCCCGACAAAAACGGTCGCTATCACGAGATACTTTCCAGGACGGCTCCGGTAGAACGGCCGACGTGTCCTGATGACCAGCACGATAAAGCTGGCCGAGATGACCGACTCCATGAACCACCCTGTGCGGAACTGCATCTCGCTGGCGTGCAGGAAGAGGAGCAATATCCCGAAGGTGATGAAGTCGAACACGGAGCTGACCAGCCCGAAGGTGATCATGAACTTGCGGATGAAGTCGATGTCCCAGCGCCGGGGCTTATCCACCAGCTCACGGTCGACGGAATCGGTGGCGATAGTCATCTCCGGCAGGTCGGTCAGCAGGTTGGTCAGGAGAATCTGTTTCGGCAGCAAAGGCAGGAACCACAGGATGAGCGAGGCTCCGGCCATGCTGAACATGTTGCCGAAGTTGGCGCTCGTCGCCATGAACACGTACTTCAGTGTGTTGGCGAAGGTGACACGGCCTTCTTTCACGCCGCTGATCAGTACGTTCAGGTCCTTTTCCATGAGCACGATGGCCGCCGCCTCCTTCGCCACGTCGACAGCGCTGTCGACAGATATGCCCACGTCTGCCGTGTGCAGCGCCGGGGCGTCGTTGA
The DNA here is from genome assembly GCA_963792125.1 of uncultured Methanocellaceae archaeon. Lineage (GTDB taxonomy): Archaea > Halobacteriota > Methanocellia > Methanocellales > Methanocellaceae > Methanocella_A. Next base: position 157,472 of record CAWBVA010000004.1, on the reverse strand, counting down.
TGCCGTCACCCATGTAGCCGACCACGTTCCCTGCCCGCTTCAGGACGTGGATGATGCGCTCTTTCTGGTTGGGCTCGACCTCGGCGAATATGTCCACGTCATTCACTCTGGCCCACAGCGCTTCGTCGCCCATGTGGTACATGTCCGGGCCGGTGATGATGTCGGTCGCAGCCCGAGCTGAGCGCTGATACTTGCCGCCACCAGCCGGTTGTCGCCTGTGAATATCTTCAGGGAGACGCCGTGCTGCTTCAGCTTTTTCACCGTGTCGGCGATACCGGGCTTCAGGGGGTCGTACAGGACGACGATGCCCAGGAAGGTCATGGCCGTTTCCTCGTCCCTGCCGATAGTCTCCTTCCTGCCGACGTCCTTGTATGATACGCCCAGCGTCCGCAGCCCCTTGCTGCTCAGGTCCTGGTACAGCTTTTCGATACGCTCCGAAGCCTCGTCGATCGGCACCACCTGGCCATCGGGCAACTCGGCGCTGTCGCAGATCTCCAGAACTTTCTCCAGCGCGCCCTTGGTGATCATGAAGTTGGACGTCGGGGCCCGAAATGAGCACGCTGAGGCGTTTCCTCGTGAAATCGTACGGGAATCTCGTCCAGGCGGACGGTATCTGGAAGTATCCATCTCGCAGGATGCCCGTAGCGCATCGTCGATGGGGCTGGTGTAGCCTTTCTCGAAGCATGCGTTCATATGTGCATACAGCAGCGTCTTCTCGCTCGGCGGCGCCGTCGATACCCACCGCCGAGTGGACCTTGACGATGCCTTCGGTGATCGTCCCGGTCTTGTCCGAGCACAGCACGTTCATGCTCCCGAAGTTCTCTATGGAGGAGAGTTGCTTCACGATGACCTTCTTTGCGGCCATGCGCTTGGCACCCTGTGCAAGATTGATGCTGATGATGGCCGGCAGCAACTGCGGCGTCAGGCCGACGGCGAGCGCCAGCGAGAAGATGAACGACTCCAGTACGGGCCGGTGCAGGAACACGTTGATCGCGAAGATGGCGAAGATCAGGATCATCGTGACCTCCAGCAGCAGGTAGCCGAACCTGCGCACGCCATGCTCGAACTCGGTCTCGGGCTGCCGGAAGGTGAGCCTGTCGGACACCTTGCCGAACTCAGTCGCCTTGCCGGTACGGACGACCAGCGCTTTTGCGGAGCCACTCATTATATGGGTGCCCATGAACAGCGAATTGGTGCGCTTCGCGAGCGGCGTATCGGCCGGCAGATCGGCTGGCTGCTTTTCAGCCGGGATAGGCTTCGCCGGTAAGCGCGGCCTCGTCCACGTACAGGTCTTTCGATTCGATGATCCTGCAGTCTCCCGGCACGCCGTCCCCTGCGTTCAGGATGACGATGTCGCCCGGCACCACGTCCTCGAAGGGTATCTCAATCTTCTTTCCCGTCGCGAAGGACCATCGCTTTCAGCTGCACCAGCGCCATCAGGTCTTCGACTGCACTGGACGCTTCGTACTCCTGCCAGAATCCCAGGGCCCCGCTGAAGAGCACGATGACCATGATGATCAGCGAATCGGTCGGGTCGCCCAGGAAGAATGACAGTACTGCAGCAAACAGGAGGATAAGGATGATCGGGCTGGTGAACTGCTTCATGAACAGCGTGGCCGCGTTGACCTGACGCTTCGGCCTTAGCTGGTTAGGGCCATACTGCCTGAGCCGGGCGTGGGCTTCGCCCTCCGACAGCCCTTCCGGACTGGCAGCCAGTCGCCTGTACAGGTCTGGCAATGGCATGCTCCAGAAAGGCGGTTCCTTGGCGGGCTGGCCGGGGCTCTGCATACATTAAAATATTTCGGGTGTCAGCACAAAAGCGTTTGTAGTGGATTAGAGGCCTCGGAGGTTTCTGGAGGGCACGGAGACCTTAAAAATCGCCAGAGCAGGATTAGCAGGACAGCGGCGATACCCCCTGCCAGTCCCATCATTCCGACCGGAAGAATTTGCCGATACCACATTATTTGAGATAACGGAATGCCTCCTCTTCGAGGTCGGCTGCGTTTTTCAGCATTTCGCCTGCGGCTGCTATTCGCTCGTCTATCAGGCTTTTATCCGTATAGTCCTTGAACATGAGGCCTGTCTTAGTGAATTGTTGTCCCGAGCGGTCGATCAGCGCTGCGGCTTCCTCGATGCGGCTGTCGCCCGTGATCTCTGCTGCCTCCTTCAGGAAGCGTGCGTACATGTAGCGGAAGCACCCGCCGCCAGTGCCACCTATCTCGATGAAAATGTAGAGGTTGAACAGGTTCATCATTAGCATTTGCTCGTCAAACCGATCGGGCCACCTGCCGATCTCGCAGGCAGCGTGCCTGATTCCCCTGATCCCGATGTTCTTGATCGGCGGATTAAGCTGGGCGTCGGCCGCCTGCCGGATCGCCGCGTATATTCCGTCCTTCGTCGGGTCGTGATAGCTGCTGAAGTCGAAGTCGAAGCAGGTGTTCTTCGGCGGGAACGGCTTGAACTTCGAGTTCCTGGCCATCCGGATTTTGTCCAGCGTCGTGATAAAATAGAAACCCTTTTTCAGGCCGCTGGCAGCCTGGTCCATATCCGAGACAAGTACCCGGTCTCTGCCATCGTACCCGCAGATGACGAAGGTATGTCCGCCGAAATGATATTCGACGGGGAAATCGAACCAGGGCAGATAGCCCATGTCGCCGAAGACCATGACCGGCTCTCGACACTTCAGCCTCTCTATCAGGGCCGCTTCTGCCTTCTTTTCGCTGGCCGTGGAAACCTCGTCGATCGCGACACCCGTCCGTTTCCCGAGGTCGCTGAAGAAGCCTTTCGGGTTACCGCGGCCGCCGACGAAGGGATATCCGCCTTTCGGCGCCCAGTAGATGAAGCCCATGCCCGCCCCCAGGCCAAGCAGCATGTCTTCCGAGAGCGGGTGATTATTGTGATAGTATATCTTGGACAGTGAGTTCGTTACACAATGGTAGCCGTCCAGGGCAGGGCATTGTCCGAAAGGGATGATTCCAGTTTGCGGGTCCACGTTCATCACCATTTTGCGAGGATATGTTTGCGATCGCTTGATAAATAGCTGATGTAAGCATGCGGTGAAAGTATCAACCGCCCGCATTGGCGAAATTATTTATTATCCAGTGCCAGACACTTTAACGTAACAGTCATTTTTGCCCGGCTTTTGCTGAGTCCCGGAAAAACAAGCGTAAGCCGTGGCCAGGCTGTGGAGAAGACAGGATGAAAAAGGCGATTATTGTAGGTGCCGGCCCGGGAGGCCTGATGGCGGCACACAAGCTTGCCGGCGCGCTCGATGTGACCATTATCGAGCAGGGCAGGGACATCGGCCAGCGTAGCTGCCAGGTCATCAAAGGAAAGGAGTGCATCTACTGTAACGTCTGCAACGTCACCGCCGGCGTAGGCGGTGCCGGCGGCATGTCGGACGGCAAGCTCAACTTCAGCCCGCTGGTAGGCGGGGACTGGGCGGAGTTCGTCACCCCGCAGAAGGCTGACGAGCTGATCGACGAGGTAGACGGCTATTTCGTGGAGCACGGCGCCCCGCCGGAGGAGCCGAAAGCAGGGGGTTCGGACCTGGCTACCCGGGCGGCAGCGAACGGCATCGAGTTCATTCCCATCCGCCAGAAGCACATCGGCAGCGACATGCTCCCCCTGGTGATGGGCTCCATGGAGCGCAGCCTCAAGGCGCATGGCGTGAAGCTCATGCTTAACACCCGGGTGGAGAGCGTGACAGTGGAGAACAACCGCGTGACAGGAGTGATCGCCGCCGGAAAGCGCCTGAAAGCCGATTTCGTGCTGCTGGTGCCAGGCCGGTCCGGGAGTACATGGCTTGGCGAGCAGATGCAAAGCTTTGGCGTCCCCATCAAGTACATGCCCATTGACGTGGGCGTGCGCGTCGAGGTGCCGTCGCTTGTCTATGAGGAGGCGGTCAAGACCAACTGGGACCCGAAGTTTCGCATGTACACGCCTACGTACGACGATTTTGTCAGGACGTTCTGCACCTGCCCCTATGGTTTCGTGGTGCAGGACACCTACGAGTCCGGGGTAGGAGCGAACGGCCACTCTCAGAGGAACTGTCGCTCGCACAATACCAACTTTGCCTTTCTGACGAAAATCGCGCTCACAGAGCCGCTTGAGAACACCAACGAGTACGGCTCCACCATCGCCCACCAGGCCCGCACTATCGGCGGCGGTCGGCCGATCCTGCAGCGGCTGGGCGACCTGACCCGAGGCCGGCGGTCGACGTGGGAACGCCTGCACCGCAGTTACGTGGAACCCACGCTGAAGGCGGTGACGCCAGGCGACATCTCCATGGCCATGCCTCACAGGATCGTAACCGACATTATCGAAGGCCTGGACATGCTGGACCGGGTAGTGCCCGGCGTCGCATCGGATGCCACACTGCTCTACGCGCCCGAGATCAAGTTTGCTGCCGTCAGGCCAGAGACGAGAGAGAACTTTGAAACTGTAAAGGTGGACAACCTGTTCGTCGCTGGTGACGGGGCCGGACTGACACGTGGCATCGTCCCGGCAGCAGCGACCGGCATCGTGGCAGCCGAGGGCATCCTGAAGAAGATCAATAAGTGATGCTGCCATATTCGCCGGGCTGTAATCAAGGGACACCTGCATGTCGGTCCCGCGCACACGCGCCCGCATTAGCAATTATACCTTTTTTGTCAGGATAATGGCTCGCTGGTGCCTGCTCCTGGCTCACTGGCATCGCCGCCGGGGGGCAGCATCTCGAGGCGGGTCAGCGTTTCAAGCTCTTCCAGCGAAGCACGTGCCTTTTCACGGTGGCCCTGGACCCCGCGGACAACCAGGCCGTCGTATTCCTGCCTGAGCTGGCTCACAGCCCGCAGCAGCCGGGGCCGGTCGAACTGGCCGATGTATTTCCTGATGACATAGGCCTTGAACGCAATATCATCGTACGGGTCAGCCTTTGTGGTACCCCGGCCCGCGAGCCAGATAGGCACGACGGCCAGCAGAAGCAGCAGAGAGATGGCGGCCAGGATAGTGCCAATCCCGGGCATGACGAGCTGCACGCCGCCCTGCGAGACGTCCACGGGTTTTCCCAGCAGGATTTGGTCCCCCAGTAGTGCGATCACGCCCCAGCGCCCGATCCGGTCGAAGGTGAAATTATCGCCCGTAACGGGATAGAATATGCCCTCCGGGGAGACGGCCATCATCTCGATGCCCCGGCTGCTCAGCCCCTCGAACACGGACAGAGAGATATTCACAGGCTGGCCCACGGGGACGCCGGATGGCACGTTTACTCTCACAGCCCGGTCGATCTGCACGACAGAGCGGCCGCTGCCTGCAGGTGGAGCGTACTGTACGAGGTTGAGCCGGTCCCCGCTGTCGCTGAAGAGCACGGGCCTCTGCCCGGTGGAAAAGAACGATTCCTCTGCACCGATTCCGGGTATCTCGACTGTAAAGTTATAGCTGTCCACTTCCGAAACGTAACTGGCGAAGGTATCGAGATAAGGCTCCACGTTTGCCGGCAGGCGGGTAGGCATGAAGATGAAGTGGTATGAGCCGGGTATCGCCTGATCTACGTTGATATCGAGGCTGAATCCCACGATGCGCGTCTCGCCCGGAGCAAGCGCGAACCCCGACGGGGAGACGTTTATCCACGTGATTGCTGCCGGGTCGTCGACCGCGACACGAATGACATAGACCCCTTCCACCAGGCCGTCGTTCATCACGATGAAGGAGCCGTTATAGGAAAACGGCAGACTGTCGGCCATGACAGAGGATGCCGACGGTGCGTAAACCTTTACGCCCGTTCCAGCGGATGATGCGGATACGCTGAATAGAAGAACGACTAGAAAGATAAGGGCAATAAAGCTGTAGAGAGGGCGCATCAGACAATCCACAACATATTATATGCTAAATGTATATTAATAGGTTTACATAAATATAGAGGTCCCGGAGGTTTCAAGAGGGCTCGGAGACTGTTCACCACAGGGGACACAGAGGACGTTTTTAACAACAGGGTTTTCTCGCATCAGCCTTTTCTTTAAAGTCCTCTGTGCGCATCTGTGTCCCCTGTGGTGAAAGTAGTCTCCCTGCCCACATAGAGAACCTCGGCGACATCTTATCCACCGGAGACCCGCACGCCCTCGAACTTTATGCTCGGGATATAGCCGGACGCCGGAGAGAACCCCGACTCGACCAGCCGGTAGTTGTCTGCGAGCGACGCCTGCAGGAGCATGGCGGGCATGTTGCCGCCGATCATGCCGCCCTTGAGCGGAAAGGCGATCTCGCCGTTACGGATCGCGTGCCCGGCATATATGGCGACAGAGAAGTCGCCGCTGACCCGGTTCGCGGTGTGTGCACCGAGCACGTTGTCCACGATGATGCCGTTCTTCACACTGCGTATCATCTCTTCCTCGCCCATGGTCTCGCCCTCGAGTACGAAGTTGCGGGCGCATGTCGATGGTGCCACTTTATACGTAGTGCCCGACTCAAGCCGGTCCCCGTGCATGGCATTGCCCGTAGGCCGGGCGCTTGACTCGACGGCAGTATACGTGTCGTACAAAAACCCGGTCATGATGCCTTTATCCGCCAGCACTGTACGCTGACTGGGGTATCCCTCCTCGTCGGTGGCGAACGTGTTCAGCCCTTTCGAGTGCCGGGCGTCGTCCACGATAGTTATGCCCTTTGCCGCGACAGGCTTGCCGGTCTTATCCACGTACACCGACTCGCCCTTCCTGACGGCGTCACCGTTCAGGGATGGCAGGACTGTGTTCGACAGGATGCTGAAAGCCGCGTCAGGCTGCAGGATGACGTCCATCGTAGCGGTCTCGATGGCCTTTTGCCCGAGCTGTCCGATCGCTTTTTCCGTGGCCTTCCGGCCGATCTCCTCGAAACTGAAGTCACGCACACGCGATACCTGAGAGTCGTCGCCATTCACTATGGCGCCGTCTTCCTTGAGCACCGTCATGACGGACCCGCCCAGGAACGTGCCCTCGTCGTAGACTGAAACGCCGTTGCTATTGGCCACCGCGTAGGCAAGCGTCCCGAATGACAGGCCGCCCCGGGTCGGCAAGGCCCGGGGGTCGAAGCACGCGCCCTCGATGATGTCCCGGGCGAGGTCGATGCCGTCCTCAGTGACCAGCGTCGCCACCTTGTTGTCAAAGATCGACCGGGTGTCGTTGTAGTTCCGGTCGTCCTGGAACCCGTAGCATCCCGGCGCGCTGAACCGGGCCACGGAGAGCGCCTGCTTCAGCCCGAACTCGATGGAGCGCTCGTCGCAGTAGGCATAGCCGGTGTTGCGGCCGTTGATCACCCTGATGCCGATGCCGTAATCCCCGTCCTGCGACCCGAAAGTGACCTTGCCTGACTCGATGATGATCGATGTGTGACGCTTCTTCTGTACGAAGGCCTCGCAGCAAATGTCCATGGTGGCGGCTGTGTCCACGACACGGTTAGCCACCCGTAAAAGCTCTTCCTTCACGTTACCTGCCCCCTACGACGCATCTTGCGATTCGTATGTGCGGGCCACCGTCGCCGACAGGCACCATCTGTCCCTTGCCGCAGATGCCTACCCCTGTCAGGTCCTCGTCCTTGCCAACGCCGTCGATCAGCTTCAGGATGTCCAGCGTCCGCCCGGAGAGCGAGACGTCGCGGAGCGGCTTCGTGATCTCCCCGTTCTCGATCAGGTAAGACTCCTGTGCGTTGAACTGGAAGAACCCCTGCGCTGTGTTCACCTGCCCGCCACGGGTGCCTTTAGCGTACACCCCGAGCTTGACACCTTCGAGGAGTTCCCTGAAGTCCCGGTCGCCTTTCTCAAAGAACGTGTTGCTCATGCGCACCAGCGGGCGCCCGTGGTACGATTCGGCCCTCGCCCCGCCATTGGGCGTCATGCCGAGTTTCGCCGCGGTCTCCCGGCTCTGGATGAAGTCGTTCAGCACCCCGTTACGGATCAGTACTTTGTTCCCGGCTTTCACGCCCTCGTCGTCGTAGACCATGCTGCCGTTCATCCCCGGCACGGTGGCGTCGTCCCTGATAGTCACCATGTCGCTGCCGACCCGTTCGCCGATGCGACCGGCGAAACAGGAGTCACCTGTAGAGACCAGATCGGCCTCCGACGCGTGCCCGACTGCCTCGTGAGCGAAGACGCCTGCAAGGTCCGGGTCGGCGATCACAGGCATCGGCCCGGACGGGGGCGATTTGCCGCTCAGCAGTGCGATGAGCGATGCGACCGCGCTGTCGGCCATCTTGAATGGCGCGTCGTCGTCCAGCGCCTCCAGGCCCGAAGTCCTGCCGATCCTGCGGCGGACCGACTGTGCCTGATCGCCCTTCCGCCCGGCCAGCTCAAGCTGCCAGAACACTCTCGGGGTGCGGGTGACGACAGCGGCGCCCTCTGACGAATAGATCTCTTCGACCGTATAAGTGTCTTTATAGGTGACCAGGTCGTTCGTGACGAACTCGTACTTTTTTATCGCATCGTGCGTGGACTTTATCAGATCGATCTTTTCGCTTATGGGCACGTCCATGAAATTTTTCTTCATGGGAACGGTCACGTCGTCCACCGCGGGCTTCACGTGAGCAAGGCCTGACTTCTCTTTGACGTTCTCGCTGATGCCTTTCGCGATACGGGCGGCGCGATCAGCCGCTTCCACGAGCGCCGCCTTCCCGGACTCAGGCGTGCTGGCAAATCCCCAGGCACCGTTATAGAGCGCCCGGACACATGCTCCTGACTCGGTCCCGGCGACGGCCCTCGAGACCCCGCCGTTCTTCATCTCGAGGCTGGTCGTGGTGACGTGCAGGATGCGCACGTCATAATAGTCGGCCCGGCCGTCCAGTGCGTCGCTGACAGCGCGTAACAAAAAATTCACCTTGTATATATTTTAGTGGCAACTGCTTATAGCTATGCCACGAAGAAATGCGGCCAGTGCAGGCGGTTCAAGTACCCCCGGTGCCCGCGGGCGCTCGCGCGTGCGCGCATGCCCGACACGAATGTGTCAGACTGCCTGCGGATCAGATACGCTTCATCACAGAGTTCAGCCCTTTGAACATGGAGGCCTCGATCTTCTCTTTGGCCTTCACGCTCAGGTAGACGCAGCCGAGGCGCTCGACCTCTTCGCCGAACTCGACCATCGTGTAGCCGCCGATCTTGCGGTACTTCCGTGACTCATCCGTCGTGAGTTGCAGGTACAGCACATGGACTTTGTGATGTACAAGCTGTTTGAGCATATCCAGTGTGTTGACAGTAGCGATGACGTCCTCTGCGTACACGCTGCACCCGATCTCGGGGATGCCGTCAGTGATGATTATGACAATCTTCGCGCCGTTGCGCTTGTCCCACCCGCTGTCGAGCATCGACTTCAGCGCGAGGTCGAGGCGCGAGCCGCCGGAGCCGTTGCTCGCGATCAGCTCCCGGTACATGTTGGTCGTCAGGTTGAACGGGCCCCTTGCCTCCGTACCGAACTTCCACATGGTGATCTCGGTGTCTCTCCCGAGCCCTTCCATGAGCGAGATGCAGGCGACCTTGGCATAGGTCTGAGGCGAGTCGGCCTCGGATATCGTCTCCGAGAAGGTCGCATTGCGCCACCACGAGGTCATCGAGTTGGAGTCATCGTACAGGACGGCGAACCTGACCTTCTTGACATCCCGCTTGCGCTGCCGGGCGACCATGCCTTCCAGGCTTTTGCCCTTGTTGCAGAACTCGGCGATGGACTTGTTGAAATTGATGATGCCGGTGCCCTGGTACGACTCGTAGACCATGCGCTCCATGGTCGGGGGCACGATATTATAGAGCCTTAAAAAGTTGCGGCCGATAGACCGGCAGCCCGTGAGCAGGTCATCGTAGGCGCGCACGCTCCCCGGATCGGTCATGCATGTAGAGCATGCTTCCCGCACCTTGTTCTCGTCTGCAAATAACATCTCACACCATCCTTTGAGGTCTCGGAGGTTTCGAGAGGGCACCGGCGTTTCACCACAGAGGACACAGAGGTCACAAAGGACGCACAGAGGACGTTTAATAAAAATAAAGCTATGTGCTAAGCATTTTCCATATCATTCAATGTCCTCTGTGCCGTACCTCTGTGGCCTCTGTGTCGGCCTCTGTGGTGAAACTCGGTGACCTCTCGTTACCTCCGAGACCTTAAAAGGTAAAAACTCGGTGTCCTCGTGAAACCTGAGGCCTCACAAACGGCTGCCGATCTTCAGCGCCAGCTCGTTGACCGTCTGGAGCGAGACATAGTCCGTCTCGTCGGCGATGATTACGCCCTGGTGCATGGCAGCATCGGTGAAGGCCGTCTTCGCGTCCAGGCCCTCGTCTATGGAGATGTCGCAGTACCGGGCCATCTTGATGACGCCGTCGGTGGACAGTCCCTGGGGCAGCGACTTTTCCTCCTGCCACAGGCGCCTCGTCTCCTCGGCGAAGTCCAGGATGGCGTTCACGATCTCCGGCTTCAGCTTCGGCGTGTACTCCCGGAGGACCTTCTCCTCGGTGTACCGGCTCGTGTAGCCGATGAAGATGGGGATGAAACGCCGCTTGAGGGCCGCGCTCATCTTGAAGGTACCCTCGTCGCCAAGGTTCGCCGTCACCATGAGCACCCAGTTGTTCTGCCTCTTGAGCACAATCTCCCGGTATTCGAGTGGTAACTCCCCCGTCGACAGGAGCATGAACAGGCCTGAGTAAGCGGTCGTGGGGGCGCGGGTGAACTCGTCGATGAGCAGGTTCTTGTTCTCCTGCAGTGCCCGGGTGATGACACCGTCCTTGTAGATGAACTGCTTCGAGAGCTCGGGGTTGCCGGACATGGACAGCGGGTGGAAACCGCCGATCGTGTGATACTCCGTCATGCCTTCCGTAGCCTCGATGCGGTAGAAGTTGTCGCCTTTCGAGACGTACCGCAGGATGTGCTCTGCGATGGTGGTCTTGCCGTTGCCCGGCGGCCCGTATAGCATGATCGGGTAGCCGAGGTTGATGTACATCAGCGCCCGGATGATCGCCTCATCCTGGCCCCTGATCTGGCATGTTTCGATGACCTTGATGATGTCGTCGCGCTTGAACAGTACCATATAACCCTCCTCAATACTTATTCTTGAATTCCTGATCGATGACCTTGATCAGGCGTTCCGCCTCCGCCTTGGAGCCTTCGGTGTGTCGGGCCGCCAGCGTCAGGTACTCCTGCTTGAACCTGGCGATGGTCGAGGCTGCCCGGAGCCGGTCTACCTTGTCAAGGTACTGGTGGAATACCTGCATCTCCTCTACCAGGCCCTTGTACGCATCGACGCGGGGCTCGATCTCATTCACGATCGCCTCCACAGGGCGGTTCGTCAGGTAATCGATCTCCTTGTGGTTCCTCACGACGCGCCGGACGTTGAGCGTATGCAGCGCCAGGTCGTGGATGACGAACATGAGCGATACGACGATGACCGTGAGCAGGATGAAGAACCAGAGCGAGATGACCACGAACCGGAGTATATCGCTGCTGTTAGACGTGATGCTGGCCATCACGTCTGGGCCGATCGTCTTCTTGCCCTCGCCGAACACCGCGACAACGGCTGTGCAGACGTAGATGAGGTACGAGATGAGCGATGCGCTGACCGCCGCCCAGATGCGCTCCCTCATGGTCGTGTCTTCGTAGATGATACGTCGGAACAGCGCGACCCAGACAATAGGTATCAGTGCCCAGACAACGCAGCCCAGCAGGAACAGGTCAAACCGCCCGCTGCTGGTATATTTCAGGATCTCCGGCGCCATCGCGACGAAGGCCGTCCCTGCAATAATGAGACCGTACTTTTCGCCCTCCATGTACGTGACCAGTATGACCCCGGCCAGCGCTATCGAGAGTATCAACAACGGGAAAAACTGCGTGTACGGGTACAGGATCGCAATGTTAGGGTCCTGGCCGGACGCATTCATGTCCTGGATGACATTATACCCCATGCTCACCAGAATGAACAGGACGACGCCGAGGAAAATGTACAGTGACGTTTTCACGCTGTTATTCTTAATCTCCCTTACTTTGGGGATGACAAGGACAATGATGACTGATAATAATAATACGAGAATAACCTCGATTACCCATAATATCGTTATTCCGTTATCCACTTGCATACGCTCACCGATACTGTCTGTATGCCCTGATATAGTAAACGTCATATTATCAGTCGCTAACCTTAAATAAACTTTCGTATAGATCGGGAGAAAATTTGGCGATTGTAATTACATTTTTGTCACAATCCTGCCGATGCTATTGGAAAAATTCTTTTCATACAGGTCACAATATTTTCGATAAACAGGTAGATCAGGGAAAATATTGTTCCCGACCACATGATCGCGGGAACACTACTGCATTTACGGCTCAGCGAGGTGGCGACAGGCGCAAAATCGTGGCTTTGACCTCGTTTGCCGGCGCGTCTGTCTTGAAGGCGATGCCCGAGTAGTGGGTCCGCGACGCGCGGAAGCCCTGAGCCCGGAGTGTGTCGATCAGCACGCCGATGGGCGTCGGCGTCGCCTTCAGGTCCCGGCAAAGGATGTGCTGGTCGTAGTACATGGGCACGTCGATCTCGTCGCGGATGATCCGCAGCATCCGCAGCGCCCGCTCTTTTTTGCCGAAGGGGCCCGCATCGATCGTGTCAATTACGCAACTGACAAAGTTATTGTCTTTCGTGTCGCCCAGCCACATGGGGCCGCCTATCTGTGCCCTGGCGCCGCACACCGGGCAGGTTCCGGGGATACTTACTGCCAGGCCGGGCAGGAATTCGTGGTTATGACATTTGAAGCAGTGGAGCAGAAAGCCCAGCTGGTCGACCATTTTATCAGCATGAACCACGCCGTGCTGCACCTCGAGATACAGGCGCACGTAATGCTCGGTAGCGTGACAGAGCAGCGGGCGCACGGCCTTATCGTACTTCGCCTGCTCTCTCGCCACCTTGCCCAGCAATATTCTTAGCCCGACCTCATGGTAGTACTCGGACTTGACAGGCCTGGCGGCATAGCGCCTCATTCCCGCGCGCATGTGGGCGCCGCAAAGCGGTGCGGTATCCGTGGCGGTGACAGCCATAGCCACTTTCGCCGACCGGCAGGTCGAGTCGATATACGGTGCCGGGGTGCCGAAGGGGTCCAGGTCGACGTAGTCGAACTGCGTGCAGGAGAGCAGCGTGTTCGCCCCGCGGTTCGACGTATTCACCGCGACCTCGTTCAGCGCCGCGTTCTGTTTAAGCAGCTCGAAGGCGCCTGCGTCCCAGTCGTTCACCGTGACGTCCATGTCCCTCGGCACCTCTTTTTTCACCCGGATGCCCCGGATGCCAGATGCCGCCATGGCATCCACATAGGTCTTCACTGCCGGCAGGCAGGCGACACAGGCTACGCTGATGTCACGATTCATCTCCATGCGAGGGTTGTAGAATACGCCATCGCCCATCTCGATAGCGACCTGGCCTTCCTTAATCTGTGACATCAGAGGCTAAGATGCTTATTTTTCATAATAATGTTTCGCACACCTCAGTCATTGTCATTGGTGAAATGTCGTATACGCTGAGAAGGCATCCCGGCTTCGGCAAAGATACCGTTGTCGGCCACCAGTCATTCGCGCCCGCGAGAGCGCCCGCCCGGCTGACGACGATGGGCTCTGCCTGTGCCAGGCGATAGATTATTGTAAAATTAAAAAAATGAGGACGTTTTTACAGGCCGATCAGTTGCTCTTTATAGTCTTCTCCTTCAGCAGGGTCGCGATGAAGGCGTTGAAGAAGTTCGAGCCACTGTCGCTGCCTGATCCGGATACCTGCACCTCGGGGGTGATCTTGATGTTGCCCTTCGAGATCTCTTCGATCACCTTGATGGCCACGATGCTGTTGGCGCCGAGCACCCGGGTCTGGGACTCGTAGGCGGCGGCCGTGCCTTCGCCCACCTTTTGGGCCTCGTAGGCAAGACCGTCGGCCTTGGTCTTCGTCGCATCACGGATACCCTCGGCCTCCCGCCGCAAGGCCTGGGCCTTGTCGGACGCGATGTCGATGGACAGCTTGGCGGCGATGACGTCGGACTGCTTGTCTGCACGGGCTGTCTTCTCTGTCACCGCGATGCGCTGCTCCTGCGCAAGAGCCTCCTGCTGGTACTGTTGTTGCTGCTGGACGGCGATCTCTTTCTTCGTCTGCGTTTCGAGAAGCTTCTCGTCTACTTTAATGTAGGCGATCAGCAGGCCCTGCACCTCGACGTGGTACTTCGCGAATTCCTCTCTGGCGGTTTCCAGCGCCTGCTTCTGCAGCTCGGTACGGCTGTGCACGAACTCCATGGCTGCCTTCTTGCCCGCCTCGTTGCGGAACGAGGAGTCGATAAGCGGGTGCGCGACCTGCTCGATCAGGTTATGGACTGTTCCAAACCGGGCTATGACCGAGGGCGCGTTCGCCGGCGGTATGCGGATGATCAGCCGGACGTCCACCTCGAGCTGGAAACCGTCCTTGCTCGTCACACGCAGCTGTCCGAACTTGAAGAACTCGGCGACACTGGCGCTTTCGCGGGCCTGGCTGCCTGTCTTGTACATCTGCGTCTCCCGGATGCCGTCGCTCGACGCCCAGTCGATGGTGACAGCGCTCGTCGGCACCAGCTCCGCGCGGTAGCCGATCCGGTTCAGGTTATACTTGCCGGGTGCTATCGGGTCTTTCAGAATGCCCCTTTCGGTCTTGTCCGTGATCAGCGGCGTCTCGCCAGCTTCGATGGGCGGCTGGTGAAGCATGGGCTGGGTGCTGATATCGGGGGCACTGATCGACGACTTTTCCAGCTCGATGCCGACGCTTGACACGATCACGGCTACATAGCCAGGCGGCACCATGGCGACATCGTAGATGCAGACATCGAAGAGCAGAGGGTTGATGTAATATTCGCCGGGCTGGAGCGTCTCGAGTTGTGACCCGCGGTAGCCGCTGTTATTGATGAACGCCTGCCCGTCCTGGAAGTGCTGGCAATCTTTGGTAGGGGAAGGCGCGACGATGTACCCGGACGGGAGCGGTACGCCATCCTGCGCGGTGACCACCCCGACCTTTTCCGTGGGGATATTGACCGCCGGCGCCACTTTGACCTTGAAGACCCGGTCGTTGATACGGTAGGTGCCGGGTCGCAGCACGGCAATCTGCGGGCCCTTGCACCCGCCGCTCTCCAGGAAAGCCGTGGCGTCCTGGAATGAGTTGCACTCCACCTCGTCGCCAAGCAGCCGCCCGGTGATGATAGGCTTACCGTCTATGGACTCGACGATGCCGATGTTTCCGGGCTCTATGCGTGTCACCCGGGTCTTTTCTATCTTGTAGACGATCGGCATCCGCCAGTACAGCCCGGGCATGAGGATGTCTGCCTGGACGCCTATTTCCTTGTTCATCGCGATGATCTGGCCGGGCAGCATCTTCCTGCCGAACATGTTCTTCGTGACAATGCCCACCTGGTCGTCTTTCACTAGCTTGAACCCAAACATAAACATACCTTCTTTTTATCGGACTGTACCGCTGATCGATGCCGCAGCATCCGGTCAGGTACCTTCAGTCGCCTGACTAGTACATATACTGATATCGACTGAATATAAATCGTTAATGTCAGTATTTTTGAATCGATAGACGGGTAATGTAGAACCGGCTCGAAAAAGAGAAAGTATGCCCGTCCGGGCACAGTCATATTTATACCAGTACCATGACACCCTCGACCGCCGGAGGGGTGGTGACTGAGAGCAGCAGGATAGCGCCGGTCGCGGGCTTGATCTCGAAGCTAATCCGCTCGTTGGGACTAACCTGGAGGTTGCTCGGCAGTACGATGTTAGCTGAGCCTTCTCGAACCTCTCCAGCAGGTTGTTGGTGTTTACACTCTGGACCCACTCGTACTGAGAGGCAATGCTGCCGTTGAACACCGAAGGGTTGTACACGGCGGACGTCCTTGCGGATACGATCAGTTTCTCGATGTCGACCGGGTTGTTGCCCGCAGTCAGTGACAGGGTGATGTTAATAGACGGAGAGCGCCTGATCGAGGCCGACCTGATCATCTTTTCTTCACCCATATAGATGAAAATGTCCGGTGCACCGGGCGTCGTCTGCGACATGGGCGTCAAATGACCATACGGGCCAGCAGGGCCATCAGGCGCCAGATACCCTTGTTTTTCGTGACCTTCAGCAGTTCTATGGCCAGCGTCGACGGCCGGTCGATGTCGCCGTACCGGGTCATGACCTCGGCGATATCCGGATCGTCCAGCAGCCGCACCGCTTCGTTCATATCGGCGTCCGACATCCGCGAGTACATCCTCCGGAACCGCATACCGAAGGTGAACTCGAGCCCGATGTCTGCGCGCCAGCGCTTCTCGTACTCGGACAGTCGCCGGGCCGTGGTGTCGCCATCCTGCGCGGCTTTAGCGGCTACTTCCCCGGCGATCTTTGCGCACCTGGCCCCGGCATAGATGCCACCGTAGGAGATGGGCTTGACGTGGCCGGCGGCGTCGCCCACGATCAGCACGCCGTCCGCGACGGTCCGCTTCAGGGTGCCCACCGGGATGCCGCCTGCGATCAGGTCGACGGCCGAGTGTGCCTTTTTGGACACGACCGGGTGTTCCTTCAGCATGCGGTCGAGGTAGACGTGGGCGTTCTCGTCGGTGATGAGCCCGACCCGGCAGCAGTCGCCGGAGGTGGGTACCGCCCAGGCGAAGTAGCCCGGCGCATAGCAGCGGCCGGCGAACATCTCCACGAACTCCGGGTCCCGGGGCTCGTAGCCGGCCTCCACCTGTATGGCGGAGCACACGTGTGGCAGCATGCCAAGCCCCGCCGCTCGTGCGACCTTACTTTTCACGCCGTCGGCCCCGATGACCACCTTTGCTGAGACCGTGGCCGGGCCATCCGGGCCTTCCGTATCGATCTGCATGCCGCCCTCGACCTGTCGCAGGCCCTCGGCCCTTGTGTTGATGGCAATGGCGGCCCCCCCTGCGACAGCCTGCCTGGCCATCTCCCGGTCGAAAATCTTGCGCTCCACGACATAGGTCATCGTGCGCCGGCCGTCCAGGACAATGGACCGGCAGTCAGGCGCGTAGACGAAAGCGCCCCGGATCTTTTTATTGACATAGCTGCCGTCCTCTGACATCTCGCACTCGAGGAGAGCCTTCCGGCTGATGTGGCCCGTGCACGAGACCGGCGAGCCGACCTGCCCGTGCTCCTCGATCAAAAGGGTCTTCGCGCCGTTCTTCGCGGCATACTTGGCGGCCATAGAGCCGGCGGGGCCCGCGCCAATCACTACGACGTCATAGTCCATTTTTACCACAAGACCGACCCTCTGCTGATATTATAAGATATTATGGAACAAAGCCATAAAGCTATTTATTACTATGCTCTGGCTCTTTTATCATATCCTTTGTGTTAGTCATTTGTGAAATGTTGTATACGTTGAGATGGCATCAGACACAAAGTACACGATGGCCACGAGGTACACGAAGTACTATTAAAGAACGGGCTACAGTAGCGTCTTCATATCCTGCACTGAGCATGTCTCGTGGCAGATCATCGGTCACGCCGGCTTGTAATAGTCCATAAATACAATGAGAGCCACATGACGTTATAACCGGTAATGACGATGACAGAGTATAAACAGTGCATTCTGGTCCGGGAGGACCTCAAGCTGCCGAAGGGCAAGATGTGCGTCCAGGTGGCTCATGCGTCGCTCTCAGCATACGAATGGGCGAGGCCCGCCGTGCAGGAAGCGTGGAAGCGGGAAGGACAGAAGAAGATTGTCCTCAAGGTGGACTCGCTCCAGGACCTGTTCAAGTACAAGGAGGAGGCGCGGCGCATGGACATACCCACCGCTCTCATCCAGGACGCCGGTCTCACCACCGTGCCGCCGGGGACTTTTACCGCGCTGGGCATGGGCCCGGCAGATGCGGTAACGCTGGACAAGATCGTTGGCCAGCTAAAGCTCATGTAGGTATCATTATGTTTGTCGGTTTCAGCATCAGCAAGATAGAGTCGGCCAGACAGGTGCCGCTGGAAGAGCTCGCGAAATACAGGAACATCAACGTCAACTACGATATCAACCTGCGGAACCCGTCGGTTGTCCGCGGCCAGACCGGAGAACTTTTAAGAGTCGAGTACACGGTCGCCATCAACTACCTGAACCCCTCCATCGGCTTCATCCGCTTCGAAGGCTTCTGCGACCACGCGGGTGGCGACACGGGGAAGGCTAAATCGGAATGGGACGCGGGACACGCGGACCCGGCCATACAGAACGAGATCGCTAACAACATGGTGGCCCGGATCGTGCCGCTGGCCATGCTGCTGGCCCAGAACCTGAGCCTGCCGCCTGCCGTGCCGCTGCCGGTGATCAACTTCCAGAAGCCCGCCGAGGCCCGGCCGCACGAGGACAAGTTCGACCAGCCCTACGTGTGATCCCATGAGAAAGAGCCACTTCGAGCTCGAGCGGCTCATGGGCATCGGGGCGTACCTGACGGATGCCGACGGCATCGGCGGCAGCCTGCGCAACGATGTCTCGGATTTTATCGTAGACGAGGTCTCCGACTTCAAAGCCGGCGAAACGGGAGAGTACCTGATCGTCCGGGTCGTGAAGGAGAACTGGGAGACACACCACCTGCTGCGGGACATGGCGCGGCAGCTCTGCATCAGCGACGAGCGCATCGGCATCGCCGGCATCAAGGATAAGCGGGCAATCACCACTCAGCTCATGAGCATCCGGGGCATAGCCGCGGAGGACCTGGAAAGGATCACACTTCCCCGCGTCAGTGTCACGCCGCTTGGCCGCTCCAACAAAGACATCGCGCCCGGCGACCTGAAGGGAAATGATTTCGACATCCTGATCAGCGGTATCGACATCAGCCCGGAGGAGACGGAAAAACGCATATCGGAGATCTCGGCAGGCATAGCGTCTGCGGGCGGCATTCCCAACTTTTTCGGCTACCAGCGGTTCGGTATCCGGAGGCCGGTCACCCACCTGGTCGGCGAGCAGATCGTCAAAGGCGACATCGAGGGCGCCGCCATGACCTATATCGCCCGGTCGTTCCAGTGGGAGTCCCCGGAGAGCAGGGCGGTCAGAGATGCCGTGTGGGAGACACGCGACTTCAGGAGCGGCCTGGAAACCTACCCGTTGAACCTGCGGTATGAGCGTACCATGATGCACCGCCTTGTCGAGCGACCGGGGGATTATGCCGGTGCCCTCAGGGCACTGCCGGGCAACCTGATCAGCATGTTCGTACATGCCTACCAGTCGTACCTGTTCAATAAAATATTGAGCCTGCGCATAGAGAAGGGCCTGTCACTGACGGTGCCGGGCGAAGGGGACGTGGTCTGCTTTGCTGGCCCGGGAGGAGAGCCTGAACCGTCAAAGATCGAGCTGGTGACGAATAAGAACAGGCCGGACGTGTTGTACCTGCTGAAGCGGCGGCGTGCATTTCTCGTGCTGCCCCTGCTGGGACGGGACACGAAAGCCTGCGATGATCGACGAGACGGCCCGTACGGTCCTCGACGCAGAAGGCTTAGCCCTGCAGAGCTTCCAGATAGAACAGATACCGGAGCTGACTTCGGCAGGCCGCTGGCGCGAGGCACTCATGGCAGTCAACCCTGTGATCACCCCGGACAAGGCCTCAGTCAGGACGAAGTTCTTCCTGCGCAAGGGAAGCTACGCCACCACGGTGCTCCGTGAGTATATGAAGGCGGACCCGGTCCAGATGGACTAGACATCGACATGACCGGGCGCTATTGCACCGTAACAATGCTTTTTCCTGTTTTAATCTCAATATCCTCCGGTAAATCTTATTATTATATAATTAATATAAAAATATATATTGGTGATATTCATGAGCGAGAGAGAAAGCACGGACACTACTGGGCGCGCCGAGCGGTACCGCCGGAGAGAATCGAGACAATTGACGAAATGAAAGCCACTATCGTGAAACAGCTCACGGAGTGCGGCGTCAAGTTCCCGATCAGCAGCAAGCGCGAGCTGGCGGACATCTACCCCTTCGGCACGCCGTTAAAGTGCAGCTACAAGGGCAAAGAGACGTCCATCCACGATATCGTCAGGGACCTGAACGACAGCGACTTCCCGATCAACAACCCTGGCGATGCGGCAACACTGCTGACCAGCAGATGCGACGTTTCCAATCAAGTAAAAAGTAAACCTTGCAAGATGATGACGACCTACAGGTCGTCGTCATCGTCCATGCCGGACTCGGTAAATATTTCTTCAGACGAGGACACTGAGCTGCTGAATTCTTCTTCGCCCTCGGTCACACCGGCACGCCGTCGGCGTCAAAGTCCAGCGCGGGATCGGGCACCGCAGGCCTCATCCGCTGTTTTACGCTTGAGCAGAAATAAAGGGCGAACGTGTCCATGCTGTCGATAAGGACGACGTTGTTTTTATAAATGGCAATGGGGATATACATAGCGACCCTTCGAGCTTTTTACTCCTACTATCCACTATCCCTTTTTATAACTTACGCTGCCCCAGAGAAGCGGCAGTCTGCCGGCCGATATAGCATGGTCCGGAATCCATGAAAGCGGTCTTGCATAATGCTATATAAAAATGAAAGATAATGGGCCGCTGCGGCCCCGCAGCAATTCGGTTCAGGGTAGTGTTATGGATGCGGGGCCGTCGGCCGTCGTTTTTAATCGTTCATCTGACTGGCTTATCGCGCGACCATCCCGGCTCCGGCACCAGCGGCACCGGCTGCTCCCGACGTTCGCTGCTCCGGCCGACGGTGCACGCTCGCAGCCGCGCCCGCGCCCGATGGCGGGCAGGCGGCTCCGGCCAGGCTCCGCCCATCATGCCGGCCATTTCAGCGCTGCCTATGCACATTGTCTTGGTCTGCGGGACCATGGTGGTGCTTGGCTGATATGCAACGGCTGGCACCTGGACAGGTACCTGCTCCGGCACACAGGCCGTGGTGTAAGTGGTCACGGGTACCTCCTCGGGCACACAGACACTCTTGGGCACCGTCACCTGCTCCGGCACAATGACCTGCTTCGGCACCGTCACTGACGACTGCTGCGGGACAACGACCTCCCTCGGCACCGTCACCGCTTCCTGGGTGCAGACTGCCTTCGGGACAGTAATCGTCACCTGTTCAGGCACGATCACCGTCTTCGGCACCATTACCTGTTCCGGCACACAGGCCGTGGTGTAAGTGGTCACGGGTACCTCCTCGGGCACACAGACACTCTTGGGCACCGTCACCTGCTCCGGCACAATGACCTGCCTTCGGCACCGTCACTGACGACTGCTGCGGGACAACGACGGGCCTCTCGACCGTGGTCATCTGGGTCTGAGTGGTCATGTACGGTACCATCTCGGTCACCGGGACGTTGCAGGATACAGTTGCCATACAGTCCTGCGGGGGGCCGACCATTGCGTTGCCGCCGGCACAGGCACCGCAGCACCGTACGGCACCTACGCCGGGGCCCCATAGCCCATGCCGCCATAGCCGATCTCGGCTAATGCCGGCGCAGCGAACATAGCCGCGGTGACCGCGACTATCGCTACTATTAAAATCTTCTTCATCATGCTCAACTATGCCTCCTTTGTGATTCGAAGAGAAAGTCGGAGAGCCTTGTTAAATATATTAGGATATTAAATGGCGAAATTCGGTACTATTAGGCTCGTTTCTAAAAACAAACGTTAAATGGGAGTTAATACATGAAAAAGAGCCTGAAACGGTCACAGAAATATGCGCACAGTCCTGTAACAGCTCAGTACAGGCTATCGGTCGTGCCCGGCTGACATCATAGCACCCAGTTGCCCGGAATGCTGCGACGCGGTACTTACTGAATTCACAATAGTATTCACTGTCATCGTCGTAACATTTTATTTGCCGGGCAAGCACCCGACGCGACAAACGTTTATTGGATACTGCGACATAGCCATCTTTTAAACGTTGTGTACGTCGTGGCCGTCGTGTATGTTGTGTTAAGTGCCGGCTCAGCGTATACGACATTTCACAAATAACTGACAGAGTGTTCACAAACCGGCTGTGTTCACTTGCCCACAGCCGGGAAACAGGATAGCCGGAGGCGTTACGAGAAAAAACGTTTAATAGGAGTATGGGCTACATCTATCATAGTGAAGGTACTGGATGAAGTCGATTTTCATTAGCTCGATCAACGCGCGCAGCGGCAAGACAGTGATCACGCTGGGCATAGCGCTCAACTCTAAGGTCTACACGGGCTTCTTCAAGCCCTTCCAGGAAAAGATGATCACTGTGAACGGCCAGCGTGTCGAGGAAGACGCCTACCTCATGCAGTCGCTCCTCGACTTCGAGGCGAACCCGGGCGAACTGTGCCCGTTCTCGAAGGAAAAGCTCCCCGCGCTCACCATGGGCCAGGTGATGGACGCCTATAAAAAGGTGAGCAAGGGCAAGGAACTGATGATCATCGAGGGACTCGAAAACAGCACCGTGGGATTCCTGTACGGCCTGTCGACCTACGACATGGTCGAGAAGCTCGGCTCCGACCTGATACTGCTGTCCGACGCCAGGCCGGACTCGCTGGACAGGGTCGCCATGATCAAGCACTACCTCGACTACCGGGGCATCCCGCTGAAAGGAGTCATCCTGAACCTGTGCAACGACGTAGGCATCGGGAACTACCTGACCAGTAAGGGCATTCCCATTGTCGGCATGATGCCGTACACGCCTTCGCTGCGCACGCTGCATGTGTTCGAGATCGTCGAAGAGCTGAACGGCATCGTCCTCACCGGAAACGAGAACCTGAATAATCTCGTCGAGAAGACGCTCATCGGGGCCATGTCGCAGGAATCGGCGCTCAAGTACTTCGAGCGGGTGCCGAACAAGGCAGTGATCACCGGCGGCGACCGCAATGAGATCATCCTGTCGGCGCTGAACACCTCCACGTCGTGCATCGTCCTGACAGGCGGACTGCTCCCGTCGCAGGAAGCGATCAACCGTGCACGATTCCTCAGCGTGCCCATGATATCGGTCAAGGAGGACACGCTTTCCGCGTCGGAGATCGTCGATAAGATGATCGCGCGTATCGACCCTACGGACGAAAAGAAGATCAAGACCATCAAAGAAGAAGTCGCGCGGAACGTCGACCTGTCGAAGATCCTGACCGGTTAATGAGACCAAAAAGTAATTTCGGGCAACTGCGCCCACATCATCATTTTTATCACCGACTCGTTCACTGACAGGACATATTTTGTGAACGTGTCGCGAACCTGCCGGCAGTTTGACATAAATCTGCACATACCCGGGCGCTTATCAAGCAATCTATGATGTCCACAGGTATATTCAAATGATATTCTTTTATTTGCCATATATTTACTTTATAACTGTTATTTATTGAATATTAGGCGAATAGCCCCGTTATTTGTGAACGTGTAAACGCTTAAATAATAAAAAATCATTCATATCATCGGCCTATAATTGTGCTAATGTGTGCTTAAGCCTTTAGCACTGATAGAAAGAGCCCTTTTCCACGAAAGGCTTATATAATAAGAGATACTACTATTCACTCGTGGTATGCTGCGGTGATTCACCGCTTACCATCCGGATGGATGGGACGCATGATATCGATCAAGGCGATCCGAAGGGGATGGATGGGTCGTTGCGATAAAGCGGCAACTACAATAGGGATGGATTGGACAGTGCTGCCAGGCGGCAGCTAATAATCATCTATAAAACGGCATGAAAAAGGGGATGGATTGAAAAACGTAAAAACGGCAAAACGTTAAAACGGCATAAAATGGGATGGATTGGAAAAACGCTCTGAACGGCGGCCCCGGTGGGGGGCCGCCGCTCACGCGCTTAAAAATCATGAGAGGTTCAGGAGATGAATGCCGATGGAAATCAAAATCAACATGGACGAGAAGAGCGGCAGGATTACCGCGTTCTCAGTCATCGGAGAGGACCTGAACGCTCAATCGATGGAGCAGGCTTTACTCTTTGTGAAGAGTAAATTCGGCGAGAACGACCGGAGCGCCCAGAAGCCAGCATCCGTCATGGCGAAAGACATCGATGACCTGTCGTCCGACAGGCTCACGATCAAAGACCGCTTGAAATTATTCCTCAAGTTCGAGTACCGCAACGCATGGTTCGGTACCGTCGACGTCAAAGACCGCTACGAGAGACAGTATGGCGAAGAGATCAAGATCAGCACAGTATCTACGTACCTCTCCCGTTTGCACAACGAAGGCTTCCTCGAAAGGCGGGGAAACAAGGTCGAGAGAGAATACCGCATCACCTCGATCGAGCCCCCTGTAGAGTTCGCCCCTGTGCAGCAGCCGCAGCCGCAGTCGCGCTAATAGGTGAATGCCACACTAATAAGTGTGGGCCACACTAATAAGTGTGGAGCGACGACTGCAGGCTTGCGCGCCCTTTTTTTACCTCGCAGTCATATCCAGCAAGACTGTCAAGGTTCAACCCGTACAGCGTACCAAGCTTCTCTATAACCAGGGCCTGTCCTTTGATGCCGACCGTCGTGCCACTGACAGCCATGCCTTCCCGTGGTTTTATGACGATAGGCTGCATCCACAGCTCCCGGGAGAAATGCCGGAACCGCAGGGAGCGGAGGACAGTGTAATTTTTAGTGATCGTGTCTATCGCGCCATCGACCGGGCCGGGTGCCAGCTTGTCCTCGAAGGCCATGCGGTCCGGGTACTGCGACCGCAGGCCCGCCTCCATCTGTCGCGCCGCCTCGCCGTCAGGCAGCCGGGCGATCTCGAACCCGGCATCCGCCCCCTGCTCGGCAAGTCGCTTTTCCAGCCTGAAGGCCTTCGAGACGCCGACCTTGATCAGCCCCGGCGCGAACACTGCGAGGTAAACCGAATGCTCCTGCAGGCAGGTCTTCTCCTGCTTCCGGCATACCCCCCGGCACATAACGCAGGGATCAACGGTGCCTGCGCCGCAGCGATCACAGACCGGGGCCTGGTCGCTGTCACAGGGCACGTGAACTTCCCCGTCCCACTTACCCACGCAGCCCCTTTTGCCGAGCACCAGGGCTACATCTCCCGAGATGTCGACGGACTGCGGCCCGGGTGAGACGATGAGCGCTTTGTCCGGGGAAGAATAGCCGATGATCCTCACGTGTGGCAGATAGGCATGAATTTTACAAATACTCTCTGCAGGCAACCTTTATTCCTGACCCCGACCATCTTTTACATATGATACACCGGGACATCGTCTACTTCGAGAAGGCGGGCAGCCAGAATACGGATGATACGATCAGGCTCGCCCTCGCGCGCGCGAAAGAGCTTGGCATCAGGCATGTTGTCGTGGCGAGCAGCAGCGGAACGACGGGCGTCCTGGCCGCTACTGCATTCGAAGGCACGGGTATCAAAGTGATCGTGGTCAGCCATCACGTGGGCTTCTCCGGGCCGGGCCTGCGGGACATCGAGGAGGACAATACCTGAGCAGCTGAAAGAGATGGGTATCACCATCATCGAGGCATCTCATGCGCTCTCCGGCGTGGAGCGGTCTGTCACAAGGCGGCTGGGGGGCGCATCACGGGTGGAATCTATTGCGGAGGCGTTACGGACACTCATCAGCGTGGGCACGAAGGTATGTGTCGAGATTAGCATTATGGCAGCCGATGCAGGCCAGGTGCCGGTCGACGGGAAGACTGGAGATTATCGCAATAGGCGGCACCTGGAGCGGCGCCGATACGGCATGCGTGATCAAGCCTGCACACGCCAATAACTTCTTCGACATGCAGGTCAGGGAGTTCGTGTGCCTGCCGCGGGAAAAATCCAGAGAATAACAATCGCACTGCCTTTGTCCAGGCTATGCGACTTCTGTCACGCTCGCCAGGGGCAGCAAGGATTTAAAATGCCCGACCAGTAACGCGAACGCGCACAAGGCGCTGACCGGCCCGTACCGGTGAGCCAGACCATTGTCAAGCGGCGTTATTTCCTGGCGACAGCCTGCTGTATCTGCTCTTCCTCGACTTTCTCTTCGTCGTCGACCCAGCGTATCGTGGCCACAGCAAAGAGTATGATGGCGCCCGCGGCGATGTACTCGCCCAGGGGCAGGCCCATCAGCCACATGGCGATGCCGGCGATGGCCACGATGCCCGTGGCAGCTTGAACCATGCGTTGCCGGGTCATGTCTTTGAATAAGCTACGGTCATCGACCATACAGCCGATCAATGATCTTTTAGATACATAAACCCTATGCTCTTCTGAAAGTACCAAAATCCCTGTCAGTTGATAGCATGGAGCAAAAAGGAATAGTTATTTCAATGGGCGGCACTATCATGGGTTTCGTGATATGATGGCCGGAAAGAAGATCATGGCAGAGCTGGAGAAGATGGCGAAGGAAAGCGGCGCGTCGGCGTTCGTGCCGGTGAAGCCGTCACAGGTCGTCACCGCCCACTGGGTCAGGCTGCGATGCCAGTTCGGGTGCAAGAACTACGGCACCAGGCTGACCTGCCCGCCGTACAGCCCTACGCCGGAGGAGACGAGACAGGTACTGGATGAGTACAAGACTGCATACCTGATCAGGTACGACGGCTTCGCAGGCCTGGACAGCTATCCCCCGAAGAGCCTGACCATAGCGATGGACAAGCTTACCATGCATGTCTGCGATGCCATCGTACATATGGAGCGACATGCGTTCCTGTCGGGCTATTACAAGGCGTTCTCCTATGGCGCCCACCGCTGCCGGCGGTGTGAGGTTTGCGCGCTGGACGAAGGCAAGACGAAGTGCAAGTTCCCGGTGGAGGCCAGGCCGTCGCTCGAATCGGCGGGCATAGACGTGTTCGCTACTGCAAAGAACGCGGGGATTCCGACTGCTGTTGTTAAGGACAAGAACGTCCTGAAGCCCGAGATGCTGCCGACTTATACGCTGTTGCTGCTCGAATAATACCAATCGCTGGTCCGGGGTGAGTTTGGTAGCCCGTCAGTCAGACCATTTTTTAATGATAAGGCTTGCGTCTCGTAGTTGTCAATGCTATGCGCCTCCGGTCACTCCCGCCAGGGGCGCCAGGACGGTTAAATGCGGCGGCTACCTGCATGCGCGCGTGCATGAGCTCCGGGTAAACGGAACAGTCCCGACCATCGCTAAACGTCTCGTATCTGATCCTGGCAATCCCATAAAATTTTCCTGGCGCCCTTGGCTGGCACGACAGGGGCGCATGTCTTAACAGAGTAACTCGCCGGTGTTTATGGCATGCGGTGAATGGTAAAAATGATAAAAATCATCCCTGGCATGGCATTATTTTTCAAACGATTACCATACCCGCATATAGCGGCATGACCTCGATGCCTGCCGCTTTAGCCCCATCAGCAATCTTACTGCCCGAACAGTGCCCGGGAATAAGCTTTTTCACGCCGGCTGATTTGAATGCCTCAACGGTCGCCTTAATCCGCGCATCGTCAGCCTTCTCCATATGCAGCCCGCCGACGATCGTTTCAGGATAACGCCCGAACTGCGCTTTGACCTGCTCCATGGTATTGACAATGCCCGAATGGCAGCAGCCGCATATCAACATCAGGCGGTCGCCTGTGAGTACAACCAGCGACTGGTCGTCTCTAAGCCGGTCTACACTCATGGCGCAGTTATGCTCTTCGAGAAAGCCGCTGTAGGGCTTCTCAAAGGCGGTCACCCGGGATATCTCCCCGGTAGTCCAGATGCAGTCGCAGATCATGACGGGCTCTCGCTTCAGTACCACGTCGCAGTGGTGCCAGAGGTCTTTCACGTTGAAAGGTATGCCGATATCCTTCGTCTGCCCGTCTTTCAGGGAATATTTCTTGTTGAAGGCGTCCTCGTGGGCCAGCAGCTTGATGATGCCTGATTTACCCAGTGCCTTCATCAGGCCGCCGGTATGATCGTAGTGGCCATGGCTGAGCACGATCATGCCCAGCCAGCCGAAGTCGATGCCAGCGGTCTTAGCGTTCTCCAGCAGGACGTCGCCGCTCTGGCCGGTGTCGAATAACATTCGTAAACAGTGGGACTCGATGAAAAACGAGATGCCATGCTCGGCACGGTACCCGGGCGACGGCGTGTTGTCCACGAGGCAGACGACTTTAAGGGGCGGAATGCTGGGCCATCTCCTCGAGGTTCCTTACGACCGATATGAGTTGATCGCCAGGGAAGCTGATGATCATCTCTCCGTCGTCAAGCTTCATGTACTCCCTCGCGCCGCTGTCGGCCACGCAGAAGGTGGGCTTGCCGGACAGGTACGGGCCGGCGACGGCTACGGAGCACGTCGCGGGGCCGGTCATGCCGCCGAGGTAGCCGCCGGTCTCGTAGGAGACGGCGTCGGCAAACTTCATCGCGGCGGCCGGGCTGCAGACGATGAGGACTACGTCGACGTCGAAGTCGGCCTTCTCCAGGGGCGCACAGACTGTGGCCACGCCGGTCCCGTACGGGATTCGTCGGGCTGGCCTGCATCGTGCGCACCGCGGCCATGGGTGTCCGGTGCAGGTGTAAGGTCCGGGACAACAGCACGCCGTTCTTCAGTTCGGGGCTGGCTTCCGCGAGACCCATGAAATAAGCGCCGCCCCCGCAGGACTCCTCTTTTGCCGTAGCGTAGACGGTTTCCCCGTCCATGGCCTTCGTCCACATCGTACAGAAGCTGACGGGCTCCGTCAGGGCAGCCGATGCGGGCAGCTCCGGGAGCAGGGATATGGCGACAGGGGCGCGGGTGAGGCCGAGCCGCCTCACGAGCACGCCGGTCAGCGCGGCATAGTCGTTCATGGCATTCACGATTTACTATGCGCCCCTGTCGTATTTAGCTCTTTCAGACGCCTTACTAAGGCGTCGGGGTTGGCGTTACAGTAGGCTCAGGCGTCGGAGTAGGCGTCGGAGTAGGCGTCGGAGTAGGCGTCGGAGTAGGCGTCGGAGTAGGCGTCGGAGTAGGCGTCGGAGTAACGGAGTAGGCGTCAGGCGTCGGAGTCGGAGTCGGAGTCGGAGTCGGAGTCGACGTCGGCGTAGGCTTCGGCGTTACAGTAGGCTTAGGTGTCGGCGCCGGCGACGAACTGAGGTCCAGAGCCTTGATCTTCGCCAGCGTGTCCAGGTCGTTCGACTGGAGCCGGGTGTTC
This sequence comes from uncultured Methanocellaceae archaeon, assembly GCA_963792125.1. GTDB lineage: Archaea > Halobacteriota > Methanocellia > Methanocellales > Methanocellaceae > Methanocella_A. The sequence continues at coordinate 128,524 of CAWBVA010000004.1, read as the reverse complement.
GACAGCGTGTAGAGCACGTTGCCGATGTACAGGCTCCGGGAGATGGAGCGGTCGCCGTAGAAGTAATAGCCGCTCTTCTCGAAGACCTCGTTGCTGTCGTACTGGGTGACCTTGCCCCGCAATGTGAAGCCGCTGGTCAGGTCGACCTTGTAGACGTAGGCGCCCTGGAACACGTATTCGCCCTGCTGGTACGGGCTGGTCCGGGGACCTTTGACCTCGGCGAGGGTGATCGGCAGCACCAGCAGGCCTTTCTCCTTATCGAAGAGGAACGCCCTGTGGTCGGACAGCACAGGCGAGTCCGTGCCCCGGTCGCCGATGAGCTCCTTGATACATCTCCTTCGGGTGCTCCACGTCGCTGACGTCGAAGATGGCCATCTTCACGCCCTGGTACCAGGCGAAGTCCAGGCCTCTCGACGAGACATCCCCTTCGCTGGCGTCGACGGCGTCCTTACCGATGCCGATGATATGCGTCTCGTCGTAAGGGTGCAGGTAGTCGCTGTAGCCGGGTATCTTCAGCTTGCCCAGTATCTTCGGGCGTTGCGGGACCGACAGGTCGATGACGAAGAGCGGGTCGACTTTCTTGAACGTCACAAGATAGCAGCGGTCGCCCATGAACCGCGACGAGTAGATTTTCTCGCCCGGCGCCAGGTCTTCCAGCGCGCCGACGACGTGCAGGCTGCTGTCGAGCACGTAGACGTTGTTCTTTGCCGGACTGGCCGTATTCCAGACTTCGCCGATGGTCGTGGCAATGCGGAAGTAGCCATTGTGCTCGTCCATGGAGAACTGGTTCAGGATATGCCCCTTGACGCTGCCCGTACCTGCGCTGGTGATGCGGCCGTCCTTGAGGTCGTACTTCAGGATGGTCGTGTTCTCTGCCGCGCCGCTGCCATCCCGCACTGCGATAGAAGGAGTACGGGTAGTACGATTCAGCGATGTACATGCTGTTCAGGGAAGCGTAGACGCTCTGACCCGATCCGGCAATGGTCTCTTTGCTCATGGCACGGTTTTCGTCGGTCATCGAGATGCCGGCCACAGTGATGAAGCTCGTGGGCAGGATGCCCGGGATGAAACCGATGTCGGTCGGCTTTGCTATCGGCTCTATGGTCCCCGAGGGGTCCTTAGCAAGCGGGATGATTTCAGTGGCGTTGGTGCCGACGGGGTATGCATATATCCTCGGGTAAGAGTTGACTACGAAATAGGCGTCATGGCCGATCTGCCGGGACGTCAGGTAATCGCCCTCGACCTCGAAGGTCTTCAGCCGCTTCGGGTTCGCACGGTCCTTGATGTCGTACAGCTCTACGATTGTCGTCGTGGTGGAGCGTATCGGCCCGTACTTTTCATCGTAGACGACGCCGCCCTCTGCCAGTGGCCTGATGCCGCCGTAGGTCGTCCCGAAGACCAGCAGGCGGTCGCCGTCCAGGAACAGCTCTTTCGGCGTCATGCCGGAAAAGGTGGTCGTCGAGAGGATGCTTGCATCGCTCGGCGGGAATGGCCTTGACGATGATCAGCTTGCCGCTGGCGACCGTGTAGATGTACGTGCCGTCGGTCTTGACGAGATCGGCCTCGTCCACGCCGGCGACCTGCACGTTCGTCGTCGAATAGCTCTCGGAAGCGGATTTCATCTGAGGAGCGCTGACGCCCGCGCGCAATGCCGCTGACTGTGCCGACCCACGACACGGCGTCCTCAACGAACCCGCGGGACTGGCCGGCTTTCGCCGCGTCCGCGAAGGACTTCACGAGATCGTCGCCGGAAGCGTAGCGTTGCAGCTCGCCGCTGACAGGCGGCGTCTGGTGGCCGCCCCGTGCGGGGTCAAGCAGGTTGCCGGCTGTCAGCGCGACAATCAATAGTAGAGTAGCTGCCAGGAATAACAGCGGAATGGCAGAGAGCGTAAATCGCATGATGATCAACCTTATTCATCCATATATATTCGCTATAATGATTTAAGCCTTTATTATACTGCGAATTGAATTGTAGTTATAGAAAATATTGTCTAAAATTATTATAGAGGCTGATTTTTAGCCATAAATGACAAATGATACTTTCAAATCGATATTTTGCCATAAACAGGTAGAAAAATATCCCGTATAGCCGGGGATTCGGACCGAATAAACACCCCGCCGAGCCGGGGATTCGAGGCCGGTAATTTATTATATAAATGTTTGTATTTATTATTGATCGGTCGGTCTGATATGCTGCCAGGACTCAAAGAGCGTGCCTACGAGATATTGAGCATCAAGGACCCGGACGACACGGCCACCCGGCTGGTGAACGCGTTCCTCATCGTGCTGCTGCTGGTCAACGTGGCGGGCTTTTTCCTCCAGACCTTCGAGGATGTCGCTACAAGGTACATGCTGATATTCCAGTACCTCGAAATTTTTTCGGTGGCCATTTTCACGGTCGAATACCTGATACGCGTATGGGTAGCCGACCTCGACCCGATGTACGCAGGACCGGTCACCGGCCGGCTCCGGTACATGTTTACCGACGTGCTGGCGATAGTCGACCTCGTCGCCATACTCCCGTATTACCTGCAGTCCTACCTGCCCGGCGGACTGCCCTTCGACCTGCTCGCCATCCGTGTCCTCCGCCTGTTCCGCCTGGCAAGGCTGGTCAAGCTGGCCCGGTACTCGGACTCGCTGGACCTGATCGTCCGGGTGATCACGAAACAGCGGGAGTTCCTGCTGATCACCTTCACGATACAGATGATACTGCTGCTGGTATCGTCGGCCATCATGTTTTTCCTGGAGCACGAGGCCCAGCCGGAGAAGTTCCCCAACATCTTCGGCGCGCTCGCCTGGGGGCTCAACGCGATGACGTCCGGCGTCGGCTACTCGGACATATCCCCGATCACGCCCCTGGGCAAAGCCGCCGGGGCCATCCTTGCGTTTATCGAGATCGTGGCCATGGCGCTGCCCATCGGAGTAATTACCGCAGGCATCGAGCAGGAGATGAATATAACCAGGGAAAAAGAAGAGAACACACGACGCGGTGAGACACGGAAAAAATACATGGCGGCGTACAGAGGCACTGTCGAACGCAGATATAAGTAGAGAGTCACGCTGTGGACACAAGGAATATAAGGAAGCGGCATAATACGGGCTGTGAGTGATGTCGATTGATACCGAAGCCTGTTTTAGCTCACATTAACGACAGCCAGTCCCGATACCTGGCCGATCTCATCGAGTTCCTGCGCATACCGAGCATCAGCATGTACTCCAGCTATGCGGGCGACGTCAGGAAGGCCGCACAGTGGGCCCTGGATCGCGCGAAGCGGCTGGGCTTCACCGGCACGCTGTACGAGACGCCCGGCCACCCGGTGGTCTATGCCGAGCTCTGCCCGCATAAGGACGCGCCGACGCTGCTCATCTACGGGCACTACGACGTCCAGCCGGCCGAGCCGCTGGAGAAGTGGCAGACGCAGCCCTTCGAGCCGACCGTGCGGGACGGCGCAGTCTACGCCCGGGGCGCGACGGACGACAAGGGCCAGCTGTTCACCTATTTCATGGCCATCGAGTCCATCCTGTCTTCCGAAGGAGAGTTGCCGCTGAACGTCAAGCTGTTCCTGGAGGGCGAGGAGGAGCTGGGCAGCCCGAACATGGACGCGTTCTGCATGGAGCACCGGGAGATGCTCAAGGCGGACTACGTCGCCGTCTCGGACGGCTCCAAGTTCGAGAAGCACCTGCCAGCCATCGAGTACGGCCTCCGCGGGCTCGTCTACATGCAGCTCGACGTGCAGGGGCCGGATGTCGACGTGCATTCCGGCGTCTACGGCGGCGCAGTCGTGAACCCGGCGCAGGCGCTGGTCGAGATGCTCCGCACCATGAGAGACGACAAAGGCCACGTGCTCATCCCCGGGTTCTACGACCAGCGTCCGGGCCATCGAGCCATGGGAGCGCAAGCAGCTCGCCGGGCTGCCGCTGAACGAAGAGTCGATCAAATCGATGTTAGGCGTGGACCGGTTCGTCCCTGAAGAGGGATACACCTTCCTCGAGAGCACATGGGCCCGGCCGACCTTCGAGATCAACGGCATCTGGGGCGGGTTCCAGGGCGAGGGCTCCAAGACCATCATACCGGCCGGCGCCGGAGCCAAGGTGAGCATGCGGCTGGTGCCTGACCAGGACCCGCTGGAGATCATGCGCCTGTTCGAGCAGCACGTGAAAGCCGTCACCCCGCCCGGCGTCACGGTGAAGATCACGGCGCACGCCCACTCCGGGCCCGTCATCGTGTCCCGGCAGAGCGACGCCATCATCGCGGCCGAGAAGTCGATCACGTATGCCTACGGCCATAAGCCCGTGTTCGTCCGCTCCGGCGGCAGCATCGGCGTGGTCGTCACCATGAAGGAGCAGCTTGGCATCGAGGAAGTCCTGCTGATCGGCTGGGGCAACCCGGAAGACGGCGAGCATTCGCCAAACGAGCACTTTCAGCTTAGACGATTTCTACAGGGGCACGCTGGCCGTAACGGCGCTCATGTACGAGCTCGGCGAACGCAAAGCATCGTAGCACCCGCCACGCCGCAAGAGACCAAGGTACTAAGAGAAGACGCCAGGGCGCCACTTTTAGCACCCGAAGGTTTCAAGGCACCAAGCTATTTTTTTAATTTCAAGACGCCAAGCAACACAAGATGTTTCGATACAAAGTAGAAGATTGACTTTGCTATATCTCATCTTGTAACTCTTGGCGTCTTGAATTCTAAAAAGAAACTTGGCGCCTTGAAACCTTTCGGTGCCAAGTGGCGTCTTGGCGCCTTCTCTTAGTACCTTGGCGCCTTAGAGCGGTCATTTGTTCACCCGGGACTCCACCTCCCGGAGTCGCAGTTCCATCTCGATCATGGCGTTCATCATGGCGGCCTCGCTCTGGTCGGCGTGGTTCACCAGCGTCTCCTCCCGGCGGCCGGCCAGCTCGTAGAGGATATAGTCGAAGACCTCGCGGCGTCGCCTGTCCAGTGTCAGGCGGTAGCCTTCCCACCGCTTTGCCACACGCATCAGGCTCAGGCCCGGCATCGCTCGACCTCCCCGTACGCGTCCAGCTTCGTCTGCCGCGGTCCCGGCACCAGGTCCTCGTACTTCACGCCGAACTCGCGCAACAGCGCATAGATCGGGTGTACTGTGTTGTCCACGTAAGAGGCAACGTCATATTCCGGGGCTTCGCTGGCAAGCTGTCTCGGGATCGCCCGGCGTGTCCCGGTGACGATGTACTCGATCTTGCCGCCGACCCGCACCGGGTGACCGCTCGCCGCCAGCGCCTCTGCGGCGACGGTGTGGTGCCCGCCGGCCTTGTATTCCTCGGGGCGGTGGGACAGCTTGCGGACGATGACCAGCTCGTCCGTCGTGGCCCGGCCTTCCGCGATGCGGGCGGCCTCGCCGCGGACGTATGCCGTGACCTCCGGCAGCACGGCCCTGAAGCCGGCCGCGTCCGGCGCGGCGGCGAGCATCTGCAGCACCCGCTCCTGCACCCGCTTCGCGATGACCGGCCGGTCCTGACGGCGCACCTCCAGGCCGCGGACGAGCACCTCACCGTCCTCACTGGCGAAATATTTCTTCTTCAGCCCTTTCTTTCCGCCGGGGCGCTCCGGGACGAAGAGCACCCAGCGGCAGACGTGCTCCAGCTTGAGCTCCATGTCGAACGCTTTGCTGACGCTGTCGCAGAACGCCCCGTACGATTTACGGTCTCCGCCCTGGATGAAGAGCGAATCCGTGTCCGCGTAGATCACGTTGAAGCCCGCAGTCTCGGCCATGTCTCTTGCCTGCAGCAGGTACCAGCGTCCGAAGGCCGGGATGGACCGGTTGCCGTCCACGCTCCGGAAGTTGTTCAGCGCGAACTGCATGTACCCGTAAGGGCTGACCAATTGCATCTTCAGGGACCGGTACAGCACGTCCAGCCGGCGGTGCTCGTCGCTCTCCGGGTCCGCCTCTTTCAGCCGTTTCTTTACCGCGTCCCGCTCCGCGAGGACGCGCCCGAACACCTCAGGGTAGACGCCCCGGCGCTTCAAGCAGATGTGGAAGCCGAGGAACGGCACCTTTTCGCCGTGCTCCGCGCACTCGGGATGCCTGCAGTTGATCGTCTCGGGGCTGATGTTGTGCTTTACGAATATACGCGGGAACAGGGAGGAGAAGTCCACAATGGCAACATTCTCGTGGAGCCCGGCCTCCGGGGTGATCACAAGGCCGCCGTTCTCTTTTAACTGCTCGACGACCGGCGTCTTGAAGCCCTCCGGGAACTCCTGCTCGTCCGGGATGACCGTGGACTCGATAAGGAAGGAGTTCACTGCAGATGCGTTCATGAAGCCGTGCTTCTCCCGGCAGACCGAGTCCAGCGGCATCAGGCACCGCTGGCACCACGACAGCAGCATCGGCAGGCGCTCTCTGGCCAGGCGGTGCACCATGGCGGCAGGCGTGGCTGCGGACGATGCGTCCGTCGCCTTGCTGAACTCCGCGCCGAAGACCGAGTCCAGCGTGAGGCCGGTCCGCTTCAGATCAGCGTCCGTCCGTGCGTCCTTCCAGAGGTCCATGATGACACGCCCTGGCGTCCGCACCTGCTTCGCCTGCCAGTGCCGGATCGTGCCGCGGGGCAGGTACAGCCTCGTGGGCTCCGGCAGCCGCCCCAGCCGCAGGCGCACTCCGTTGTCCCGGGCCCGCAGCCCCAGCAACGGCAATGTCTCCCAGTCGGCATCGAACACTGCGATGACATCCGGGTCGGCGGTATCTATGGCCTCCTGCAATGCGCAGAGCATGTCTGCCTCGGCACCGGAGAACGTTCGCTGTTCGTTGCCTGAGCAAAGCGATATCGATTCGAGGCGGCATTCGGCCGGCACCGCAGAGGTGAACGAAGGATGTACAGACATCAATCGGAAGTCCCCTGCGTCCCCGGGGCCCTCGTAAGCGATCCCGGTGAGCATGCCGTCCTTGCATTCGGCCGTTACCCTGGAATGGGGCGGTATCCGGCGGATGAAGTGCCACTGGAGCTCAGGCTGCAGCTTCCTCTCGGCGAACCGCATTTCTGCGGGCGCACGAGCGGCGATCTCGCGCATGGTCACCTCCGCCCGGCGCTCGTCGATGAGGAAGGCCCGGATGACCGGCACTTTCTCGGTGGCGTAGATGGACGGGTAGCGCAGACTGATCTCCGTGCGGCTGATGTTCTCGTGCTGGACGACGGCGTGCTCGACCATCGCGGCGTTGCCCGACGGGATAATGGAGAACGATGGCCGGAACTCCGCGTCCTCGACACACGTCACGCCTTCCGGGCCGCGAATCCAGAGCAGGTAGGCGCCGGGGAGTATGTCAGTCGATGCCCTGTGCCACACGTCGATGAGAGTGCCGGTTATCTGCATGTGCTTCCTCCACAGTAACAATCGGCGGGGGAGTAGATAAGGCCGAAGAATAAGCGACGTGAAAATATTGGAGATCGATTAGTTCGAACAGCTATTCGAATGTATGACGCTCATGTTATCAGAATAGTCGGACATCAATAGAAAGTGTATACATCCTCGTACCAATCGCGCCTGTGACGTAATCGTGCTTGCATCTTTTACAAATAGGCATAGTGAACTAACATCCGGTACTCTCCATTCTAATCGCGGGGCGACGCCCGTGCTTAGCTTCTATGAAACAGGCATACTGAGACAATAACGAATACTCTCCTTTCTAATCGCGGGGCGACGCCCATGCATGCTGATGCCGCACGTGCTACTCCGGGTTTTTACGGTGCTCCGGTGTCGGGAGTCGGGCTCGCACCTTCGTCGACACTTCTCGCTATCGCTCGAAGAGTCTCCTTTGCAAGCCCTGAAAAACGCGCCCTAAGGGCAGCGTTTTTCACACCCGCCACCTCCACACCCCTCGCACGCTGACGCGTGCTTGGGGCAAGCCGAAAAAACCCTCCGCCTTCCGCGGAGAAGCCAATGCTACCCTTACCCGACGTAGTAAACACTACCCATACCATAATAGCACTGGCATCGATCCAATACCAGTCCCGGTACGCATTGCCTTTGCTGCTCTCGCGGTCCGCGGAGGGTTTTTCTGGCCTATGGCCCCGCAGCACGCCCATGCGCGTGCGAGGGGTGCGGAGGCGGCCGGGCAATGAACGCGCGCCCGCCAGGGCAGCGTTGCTTAGCGCTTGCGAAGCGGTCGAAGCCTGGCGCAGCCGAAGGCGTAGCCGGGCTTGTCCGCGAGGGTGCGAGCGCGGCCCGGACGGTGGAGCACCTGAAAAACCCGGAGTAGCCCATGCAGCGATCAGCCGCGCATGGGCGTCGCACCGCGAATGATATTTGACAAACCAGATATTGATGCAAATGTATGAATCCACTGTTATTGTAAGAACGCGGCCCGGACGGCGGAGCACCTGAAAAACCCGGAGTAGCCCATGCAGCATCAGCGCGCATGGGCGTCGCACCGCGATTGATATTAGGAAGTCCGTTTGGCTCCTTGTATCATGATAGTACATGCGTCGCACTGTGAACGATATGAAGATGAATCGATGTGTTGATTTATTAATGATATAATATAACGACCGTCGACCCAGTGAAGCGAAATACTATAAATATTAGTAACGCGCGCGCGACGAACGCATGGTGGGGACTATTGCGAGCCAGCCGATGCGTCAGGGTACTTTTCTCTTCTTTCCTTTCCCCGAACTTCACGTACGTACGATAGACCGCTACCAGCAGCCCGACCACGAGCGGCGCGGCGAAGAAGCCCGATATGCCCCCGGCTAGACCGCCACCTACGAATGATAAAATAATTAAAAGAGGGTGCACGTTGGAAGCCCGGTTGATCAGGTACGGCCTCAGTATGAAGTCGGGCGGGACGTAGACGAACACCAGCGCCGACGCAAGAAATAGCGCCGCCGTCAGCGGGTCCCGGTAGACGTACATGTACAGGGTGAGGGGCAGGAACACCATCATGCCCGAGAGAATAGGCACCATTGCGGCGATGAACACGAATGCGGTGAACAGTATCAGGTGAGGGATGCCGAAGAGGAAGAATAGCACCGCGGACATCATGGCCACGAAGAACGCCGTATAGAAGGTGCCGGTGTATATGCCGGAGAGAATACGGTCCGCCTCCGTGACGAAAAAGTCCATCGCAGGCTTGAACCGGACAGGGGTAAGGCGGCTGGCGATTTCAGTGACGATGTTGCCGTCCTTGAGCAGGTAATAGCAGACGAAGATAGACACCAGCGCGTTAGTGGCGAAGAGCAGGAGACTCGTGAAGGTCGCGCCTACAGGTATGGTCGATGCGAACGCTATCACGTAGTTCGTGAGGTTAGCGAGCACGTTGTTCACCTGATCTATGACCCCGGCGGGGAGGTTGAGCGACGCCAGCGTGTCGTTCATCCCCTTTATGACCTCGTCGCTGTGGACCGACAGCCACTGGACCTGGTTTTTGATCTCGATGGCCGTGACGACGAAAATGACAATGACGGGCAGGAGGACGCAGGATGTCGCTATGTGAGGCGCATAGCGCGTGTATTTGCTGAGGAAGTTCTTGATCGGCCGGGTCACGTAGGCGAAGAAGATGCCGAAGATGATCCCGTCCAGCAGCGGCTGCATGAAGAAGACGACCGCGGCGATGACCAGGAAGACCAGGAAAGCTACGACGATCGGCCATCTGTGCTTATACAGGTACGGTATTGCCCCATTGTCTTCAGCCATCGTCATCAGGACCTATCGGTTTCTAATATACCTTATTATATAATTAGTTAATGCCTTCCCGGATCAGATGTGCTCCATGGCCTGATCACCGGAGCTACGATAACATCCGGAATAAAAGAAAAAATAAAAAAGTTCAGGGCCCGGACCATGCGTCGATTGTCGTTATGGAGGGGTGATGCGGGCCCGTTACTCGTTCAAAGGTACTTTACGTTTACCACGATGCCCGGCATCTGGTACTGGATCTTTTCGACCAGCGCCTGGACGAAGCCTTTCTGCTGCTCGGTGAGGTCGCCCTTGATCTTGATGTCGATCTGGTACTGCCCCTCGTCGTTCTGGTGTATGTTTACGTCGGCTTCCAGCTTCTTGTCAAGGCAGTCCGGCCTGATCATTACTTTAGCTCCGGCGGTCTGCTCTACAAGGTCGACATGCACCATTGCCTTTACGTCGTTTTTATCCGTCGCGCCTATGGCCTGGAGCAACTGTTGCTCCTGGATCATCATGTAGTCGTCGAGCCCGTCGTAGTTGTGCGTAGCATACGCCATCGCCAGGTGGTCAGTGACGTCGCTCACGTATGTACAGGACACTGTCCGGAATGGTTCCCGAGTCAGGCGGTTCTGGATGTCGCGGCTTCGGTACTTTGTGCCAGCGCAGCGGCCGGAACAAACAGCATTAGTATTGCCAGTATACAGAATATTTTTCTCATAGAGATCCCTCCCCCCGGTTCCCCAATCACTTATTAGGCGGGTAATTGTTATACTTTTTGGTTAAAACTCATAATTTAACCGTATAAACGCAAAATAATGCTAAATTAGCGATGTATTCAGAATACATTTAGTAAATATGGTTTATACGATTTTTACTTTGAGGATAATCTTTACCCGGGAAACGGCAGAAAAAGGAAAAGCAGGTAAGCCGGCGGCTTACCTGACGCGGGACCACAGGACTAAGACCAGGACGCCCATCCCGGCGACAGCCCCGATGACGAACGTACCGAACACTATCAGGTAGCCGGTCAATCCTCCGCCAAGGCCTGCGGGCGCTGGCGTGGGCGCAGGAGTAGGCGTCGCCGGTACCGGCGTGATCACAGGTGCTTTAGCTTCCGCCTTGACTACGGAGAACGTGGACAGGCCACGCGGCGATACGACCTCGAAGACCAGCGGGTCGGCGTCCGGGCTGCTGATCAGCATCGCGTTCAGGATGTCGTAGGCCCCGTCGTTCTCCCTGACCACATAATACGTGGCATTGGGATCGAAACTGGCGGGCCTCGGGACGCTGAACGTGAGCGTCGCGCCCAGGATGTCCTTGCCATTCTCCAGACCGTTCTTCGTGGCCTTGAATGCCAGCAGCGGCGCCGGGCTGAACTTTCTGTCACTATATGTCGATAATTGCTCGTTGACCTTGTTGATGTCGACGGCAGTCCGGGCCCAGCAGGTCGAAGCTGATGCCGCTGCCTACAGGCAGATCGGCCAGCGATATGTCCACCTTAACGCCGATCTCCTGGCCGCCGATCTTCAGCGTCTTCTCCGCGATGAGGTGCATGGACTTGATCGTCCCTGTCTGACTGCCCGAAGGCTCGACAGTGATCACCAGCTTGCCAGTGGCGCCGTCGTTCATCGTAATCGGGACCTCAAAGGTGTTGTTCTTGATCACTTCAGAGAACAGGTAGCCCGACGGCACCGAGACCTGAGTGCCCTCGATCCTCACGGGTACGCTACCGATGGTGACCCTGGACGGGAGCGGGGTGTCCAGCCGGTACGGAGGTACTGGCGTCGGCACAGGCGTCGGCGTTATTTCCGGCGGCGTATAATAACTGCCGCCGCCACCGCCACCACCGCCACCGCCAGAGGAACCTCCCCCACCATTGGATGGAGGCATACCGGGGTTTGGTGGTGGAGGTATAATAGTACCAGTCACAGCTCTCGCCTGGTCGTTGATGCTAATTTCATAGCAGATGACTATCATAAATACGACTACCGCGCATGCGAACATTATTGATTTACCGTTCATTATTAGCACTCCGTTTATTGTTTGTAAACCCAATAGCCATATCCGGGGCTCAGGCTTGTTAACGTGCTCGTATAGCCTTCGAGAGGCGTATAAAATTTATAAGCTTGTTCTGTACGATCCCAGCCCCAAACAACGAGATAATCACTATATACCGAGCCAGGGCTACGGTCAGTCATTACCGGATTTCCGACAAGGTTCCAGCCAGGATTAAGTGGTATTGTCGGATCTGCTGGCAACTGTCCACTAACTGTAAACGATTGATCGACGGTCGAATAGACCCAGAATCCCGATCGCTCATCAATTGCGGATAAGGTACTTGTATAGCCTTCAAGTGGCGTATAAAATGTATAGGCCTGCTGAGTGCTGTCCCATGCCCAAACGACAATAACATTACTCAATACATTAGCGGGGAAAAGATGAGATATATCGGTGTCATCCAAGACAACCGGGATAGATACGAGATTCCAGCCCTGATGTAAGGAAATGGCAAATGTCTCGCTTCCGGAGACAGCCACGTTGACAAGAGTGCTTTTAACGTTGCCGAAGTTGTCCCTGACCGTGACGTTAATGACGTAGCTGCCAGCAGTCTCATAGACGTGCACCGGCAACGCAAATGAATATGCCCCGGTGTCCATATGCGACAGCGGAGTGCCATCGCCGTAGTCTATGGTCACGTTCCATGTGTCCGCGCCGGGATCGGATATTGTCACAGTCCCAGCGAAAGGCGACCCGGAAACAACGCTGATGTTGCCGGTTATGGCAAGGTCGATACCGCCTATTTTCGCCAGGAGTAATTCTACGTTACCATTTATCGTGGTATCACCGGTAATAACATAGCCCCCGTCACTGGAAACGTTAACCGCGTAAGCGTCGTCGCTATCGGTCCCGATCGTCTTATTCCATAACTGGTTACCGGCAGCGTCCGTCTTGATCAGGAATGCGCCACCGTAGGGATCATCGGAGCTGCCGGCGACGATAAAGCCTCCATCCCGCGTCAGCTGGACAGAACGTCCGTAGTCTAATCCGTTAACGTTGTAGGTCTTCCTCCAGAGCTGGTTACCGCCTGCATCTGTCTTCATGAGTAAGGCATCGGCGTCGCCGGATAATTGCTCTGCATACCCGGCAACGATAAAGCCGTCGTCATCCGTCTGCAGGACGGAGAAACCGAATTCGTCTACCGGATCGTCAATGAGCTTGCTCCACTGGGCGTTGCCACTGGCATCAGTCTTAACGAGATATACTCGCCACTCCCAGTTTGTTTCGGTTCCGCTGTAGTAACCGGCAACGATGAATCCGCCGTCACGGGTCTGCTGGGCGGAAAAGCTGTTATCGGCCCCGAGCAGCCTGTACGAATTGAACCATTGCAGGGTGCCGTCGGAGGATGTCTTTGCCAGATACATATCCGCACCGCCATCTTTATAAGTCGAACCGGCCAGGGCGTATCCGCCGTCGGCTGTCTGCATGACGGATGCCACGTAATCGTGAGGATGGGTCGGGTATATCTTCCTCCATTCCTCGATCCCGTTGGCATTCGTCTTTACCAGTAAAAGGCCTTCCATATCCGAGGCGCCGGCAGCAATATATCCGCCGTCGGCCGTCTGCCGTGCGTCGCCAAAGCTGACGTTATAGGTCCCGCTGAACGTCCTCTCCCATATCCGGTTGCCGTTTGCATCGGTCTTAACCAGGTATCCGACGGAGTTACTGTCCGGAGAGTCATCCTTCATCCCGGCGACAACATAGCCGTTGTCGTTCGTCTGCCGGACTGAGTAGCCAATATCGAATTTTCCTCCTCCGTAAGTCTGGAGCCAGGAGACCGGTGGGGCGACGTTTTTATGGTGCAGATATACGGCGGTCGAATCGCTGACGGAGGCGTTTCCCTGGACGGCGGCCTGGATGACGACGCAACTGCTCGTGCCGTTTGCCGGCGCCCGGCCGAAAGTCGCGTTCGCGTAGCCGTTAACGGTCCCGACGGTAATGGTCTGGGCTGGCGTAGCGCTAAAGCTGCCGTTGTTGGTGTAATTGTACGTCCCGCCGCTATTGATCGTAAAGGTGATCTGCGTACCACCGGTCACGGCCTTGCCGAGCGCATCAGTGACGTACGCCGATATCGTGACGGTATCGGTGCCGTTGGCGATCACGTAGTCCCGGGACGCAGATATGCTTATGTGGGCGGGTAGGGGATTGATGAGCAAGTTGACCTTAATCGTAGCGTTGCTCTGGATGCTGAAATTACTACTATAGCGCTCGCCGAGCCGGGGATCGAAGCTATATAGCTTATAAGCCTGCGAGTAGGTTCCCTGCGCGACGTCATAGGTCTGGTTGATGCCCGTGAACAGGAAAAAGCCCCGCGCATCGGTTTGTGTAACATAGAAGGCTTGATTGGTGTTGCTCGCGTTAACGATTTCCACGTACGCATTTGCGATGGCAGAGCCGGTATTATAGGCGGTCACCCAGCCGTAGACGGCTCCGGGGCATTGCGTCCCCTGCATTGCCGGGGCGCTTGCGTACTGGATAGACCGGCCGGGGTAGCCTGGCGCAGGGCCCGGCGCGTGGGGCGATCTCGGCGCCCACGAGGGGATTATCAGGGTGTCGACCCCGGTTGTCGCGGCTTCCATGACCGAGAAGTTGCCGGAATACCCGTCCCCGTACAGGCTGTGGTTCACGTAGAGCCGGTAGCTCGGCTCATACGTACCTGTGGCTGCATTCCACGTGTTGCTGACCTGGACGAACTGGTATATGCCATCTGAATCGGTCTGACCGACGTAGTAAGCCTGACTGGTATTTAGCGGGTTGACGATAGCGACGTAAGCATTGGCTATGCCCACGGTGCCGTTATAGTTGGTCACGCGACCGGCGATCCCCCCATCATTCGGATGAGACCCGTCCATTACCAGCGGCGGTATGACCTGTATAGGTTTTTTACCGACACTAAACACATTAATATAGTCGGGAATCGCGATGTCTAACAATGAATTGCCTGCAGTGATGGTTATAATCACGAACGCGAGGTGAACATGGCCGTCGGCATCCGCTTTCTCCACGGTGAGATTGTAAACGCCGGCCTTGATCCTGTTAAAGCTGTAACTACCCATAGTGCCCGACGCGGGATTGGAGTTCGTCAACTGGGGGTTATCCGGCGAAAGGTATAAGCCTGTATTTACATAGGCGCTGCCGACTATCGTCGTTTTCCATAGTCTGACCGTCGCACTGGGGACATCGTTCTGGAACATATCTTGGACCACTCCGGAAATCGAGCCCCCTGTGATGACCTCTACGTCTGACGAATCCTTGATGACCGAACCATTTCCAGCTGTGACGGCGGCCGTGACCCGTTCGACGCCTTCACTAACGGAATTTAATAGAATCATCGACTGGCCGTTGCTGTCCGTTAAGTTCGTTTTTACGCTGGGCAGGTATCCGACCGTGCTGTTATTGATGGAAAACGTGATCGTGACACCTGATATATGGCAGGGAGCGCCATTGAAGTACAGTTGCGCAGTAATCAAGGCCTGGTCCCCGTCTTTCAGCAAAGTCCCAGACGTCGTGCTGACCTGGATCGCGTCCGGCGGCATATGGGTAACGGTCACGTTTTTCGATGCGTTGACCGATTGATTAGGCACAAAAGCAGCGGTGATTCGGGTCGCGCCTTCAGAGGCAGCCCAGCCATACCGAACCTTCGCATATCCCCCCGATGTGGAAGCTGTATAAGACGTCTCCATCGTTGCCGTGCCATCGGCTGCCGCAAAGAACCCGAGAGAGTTATTCAAGGTAAAAACGATAGCATTCCCGGACAGGGCATGATTCAGCGCATCAGTCACATACGCAGACACCTCGATAACGTCGGGGCTGATATCGACCGCGGTTTTATTCGTAGTCAGCTGTATCTGGTACGGCAGGGTCTGGATGATCACATGGACCTGCGATGGCATATCGGCCAGCGTGAAGGAGTTAGAGTAGCCTTCCCCCAGGAGGCTTGTGTTGGCACGTACACGATATCGCATGCCATCGATCACTTCGATGTCTGGGAGGTTGTAATTGCCTTGCGAATCCGTACGTGTGCTGGCGTAGACGATATTGGAATTGGTCGCATTGACCAGCGTCACATAGGCGTCCGCGATACGTGTCATGTATTGAGTATCGACAAAGCCGGTGATCGTCGCCCTGGGCATGGCCTGCTGCATCAAGACCGCATCGCCCCGGCCGTTGCCGAAGACGTTGTCGTAACCTGCCGCCCCGAGGTCGACGGCCGAGGAAAGCAGCTTAGTCCTGACCTGGCTGGCAGTCATATCAGGATGCGCAGCCCAGCTCTGCGCCGCAAGGGCGGCGATGCTGGGCGCGGCCGCGCTGGTGCCATAGAAGTAATAATGCCCGGAAATGTAGGAGCCCCACGCGCAGGCATCCGAAATCCGTACACCATCGATGCCACAGACGTCAGGCTTTTGCCTCACCTGTGTGCCTGGCGTGTATAACGTCGAAGGCCCGTGGGAAGAAAAATACTCGATGTTATCGTTCCCGCTGTCGTGGGCATCGATAGCGCCGACGGTAATGACACCAGGGACGGCTGCATGGCCACAGATAGAATCAGCCGGATTGACGTTATATGAATCAGCATAATCACCCCCGTAGAAAGAATATATCTCCAGGGTTTTGCTCTGGGCCAGCCCGTTATAATTATTGACGGCTAATACGACACGAGTCGTGCTGCCGGACGGATTTGCCCAGGCGATGTGCTCGTAGGGGGCTTGAGTTCCACTCTGGAAATTTTCCGACCGGGCGAGAATGCTGGTACGATCTGAATTATAGAGGTATAGATCGTAGTCGTTACTGGAAGCGTCGTAGGGGTCGTTCCACTCCAGGCAGACGTTTAGACCTTCGTACGGAAGGACATCATAATAAATATATCTATTGGAGCTCGTGCCGTGGCTGAAGTCTGCCAGAGTAGAGGACCCGTCCGTGTAATAGGTACCCTGGTAATGCCCCTTAGCGTAATTACCTGCACATGTAACGTATAATATGTTGTGATTATTGACCAGATCGCTTATGTGCGAAGCGATGATGCCATCCTCGAAGTACGGCACGCCGGTCCAGTAGATATCGTCGACGATCACTGTACAGCCACTGGCGACGAGCTCGTCGATAGCGTTATTGAATTCGATCCAGTTGCCGCCGTGATCATGGAAATACAGCTCGGCACCCGGCGCTTCGTCGTAGATGATCTCCATCATCGCAGTGCCTTCGCTACCTCCCATGGCGTTGCTCAGCACGTGGACGTTCGTCGGAAGATCGCCGCTTGCCTTGCCTCAGCTATATTGTCCACGCCGTCGGATATGACGCCGACCTTGATGCCTGCGCCGGTAAACCCATACGTGGAGCGCACGTTAAAGGTGCGCAGGATCGCGTCGCTTTCCGCCGTCACCGACCCGGAATTCACGAGGGGAGGCGCTACGGTCTGGATGCTGCGAACGCCGTCCAGGGCCGCAAGCTTTTCGAGCCCGCTCACAGCCACCCATGCCACCGCCAGGTGATTTTCGTCGTCGGTCGCAGTCAGGTTCCAGACGTATGGTAAAATCGACTGAGACGAAGCATCAGGATTGAGAAATACGTAAACATAAACTAAGTCACTTTTTAGTTCACCTGCGACTTTGCCATTAGCTAAGGCTGTTGCCCGGGGGATTAGTTGCTTCTGACGCTGCATATCTGCTTTGAGAAGTTCCGGAGTCTGCCCAGGAAGTAAGTAGCTGCTATTAGCCAGCCTGAGCAGATCGGACCCCAGCTTTTGATCTGCCGGCGTAACCCTGGACTTATCGATGACCCCGGACAATGCTGGCAATGTGACATTATTTATACTGAGGTTAGCCGCGCCGGAATTGTTTTGATCGGAAGCCGGGCCTGTCTGGCCCTGTGCTCCGCTGGCTATTATCGTCAACAATAACATTAAAACGGAAGATAAAACGAGTAACTTGATTTTCGCACGAGCCCCGTTAGCCTGTGACGTATAGAAACGTTTTAACCCGCGTATTACCGCATTCTGTTCAATGTACCCCACCTTATACCCCGCTCCAGAACAGACCCTTGCCTCTGATGACGTTTTTGCCTTAGACAAGCCAAATATAAGTAACCATTTAGCTATTTACCCATTAATTCATAATAGCTTGGTAACAGGGTATCTTAAACTTAATCTCACAATTATTGAATCGCCAGTTGGATTGACAGCGCATGCCAGACGAACTGGCTTGCTGCCCATGCAAGCAGCACACCGGTAAATCCGCCGGGTGGAAGCCGTCTATGTACCATAATTACACAAAGATTATTACTTCAGGAAAATCTAACAATTATCCGGCATGAACGAGCTCGAACTTGAGGCCCTGGTCTCCGCCGGCGAGACAAGCAACATCGAGTTCAAGGAGTTCCTCAACGAGCACACGCACCTGAACTCCCGGCGGATGGAGAACCTGGCCTGCCAGATGAAGCACCGCGTCATTGCGGGCAACGGCAAAGCCATCTACGTGATCGGGGTCACGGACGCGGGGAGCATGAAGGGCATCACCCGCGCGGAGTTCGACGAGACCGTGTTCGTGCTGGACAACATCGCCATGGAGATCGACGCAAAAGTCACCGGGGTGGAGGAGTACCAGGTCAACGGCGGCCTGGTCGGCCTCGTCTCGGTGGAGAGCAACCCGAAGACGGCGGAACATATCCTGATCGGCACCGCGGGCCATGTGGACCACGGAAAGAGCACGCTGGTCGGCGCGCTGGTTACGGGAACTACCGACGACGGCGCGGGCAGGACACGCATATTCCTGGACGTGCTGCCGCACGAGATAGCTCGCGGGCTGTCCGCCGACCTGTCCTATGCGGTATATGGCATCAAGGGAAAGGATGTCATCCACCTGAAGAACCCGCTCAACAAGAAGGAAAGCGCCAACGTCGTGGCACAGGCTGACAAGATCATCTCTTTTGTCGATACCGTCGGCCATGAGCCATGGCTCCGCACGACCATTCGCGGCATCGTGGGCCAGAAGCTGGACTACGGCCTGCTGGTCGTGGCGGCAGACGACGGCGTCACTCATATCACCAGAGAACACCTGGGGATTCTGCTCGCCATGGAGTTGCCGGTGGTCATCGCGCTCACGAAGGTCGACATCGCCACGCCGGAGCAGATCAGGAAAGCAGAGTCGAGCATCCACAACGTCCTGAAGCTCGTCGGCCGGGTGCCCTACCGGGTGAAGAACGCGGAAGACGTAGGCACTGTCGCGGCAAAGACACCGGAGGGCATCGTGGTCCCGCTCATCCACACATCGTCCGTCACCAGGGAAGGCTACGACCTGCTGGAGCAGCTCATCTTCAGCCTCCCGAAGAGGAACCTGCTTTCGAAAGAGCCGTTCGAGCTGTACATCGACCGCATCTACCAGGTGGACGGCGTGGGCGTAGTCGTCAGCGGCACGATAAAACAGGGAGAAGTAAACCAGAACGAGACCCTCTATCTTGGCCCGGTGAAGAACGGCACCTTCATGAAGGTCAAGGTCCAGTCCATCGAGATGCACCACTACCGTGTCAACCGTGCCAGCGCCGGCGACATCGTGGGCGTCGCCATCAAGGGCGTCCGGCCTTCTGAGATCGTCCGGGGCATGGTCCTTGCCCGGAAAGAGCCGAAGGCCGCCTGGGAGTTCGACGCGGAAATCCTCATCCTGAACCACCCGACACGCATCGGCATCGGCTACGAGCCGGTCATCCACCTCGAGACAATCTGCGAGGCCATCGAGGTCGTCCGCCTGGACAGGGATTACATGATGGCAGGCCAGCAGGGTCGCGCGCGGATACGGTTCAAGTTCCGGCCTTACGTGGTGGAGCCGGGGCAGAAGTTCATCTTCCGCGAGGGCAAAAGCAAAGGCGTCGGCCGCGTGCTGTAAGCCGCCAGGGTTCTAAGAGAAGACTCCAAGGCGCCTTCTCTTAGAACCTTGGCGACTTAAACTGTTTTTGTTATTTTTTCGCCGTACCTTTGAAGAAGGTGTAGCAAAAGACGCCGTCGGAGGCGGTGGTGCGGTACAGGCCGGCGATGCCACGGTCCCAGGTCTTTTCGTCGATCATACCCGATGCCAGCGCCGGGCCCCTTACGCCCTCCACCATGGCGGTGAACGTATTCATAGTGAAGCCTTCGACAAGCTCCGGCCTGCTGACGTCGACGTAGACCATGCGCGGCGACACCCGGATTCTCTGAAGCCTGCCGATGCCATGACCGGGTACAGTTCCCGCCCGATCAGCGCGTTGCCGCCGGCAGATTTCTGGAGGTCGATGAGGCATTGTATGGCGAGTGTAGCGTCTGTGCTCTCCGGGTGAAAGTAACACGAGCCGTGATCGCCCTCGATAACGGTGATCGTGCCGCCAGGTTTCAACACACGTTTTAGCGCGCCCAGCGCCTCTGCCGGCTGCGAGAGATGCTCGAGGACAAAGCAGACGAAAATGTGGTCGAACGTCCCGTCTTCGAACGGCAGGCTGAAGATGTCGGCCGCCTGGAAGTCCACGTTCTTGATGCCGTTCCGCCGGGCCAGCGCCCGGGCCTTTTCGACAGAGGCCGGCGAGATATCTATTGAAGTGATCGTTGCCCCGGGGCTGTGCTCCGCGAGGATGATCGTCTGTGCACCCACTCCGCACCCGGCTTCCAGTACCCTGGTGCCTGCCGGATATGCGGTATCGTAGTGCAGGATTCCTGCGAGCGTGTTCGCCTGGTCGTGAAGCCGAGAGCGCTCCCTGTCCGAGTAGCCGTGCACGTAGTCGTTTGCGTCCATAAGCCTGCCTCATAATGCCAATGGCATGATACCACGATATAGACATTCAAGCTCATCAATGTTTCTACTAATACGTTATTGTACAACGTTATACACATTATCCTGAAGGCGACTATAGCAGACAAAAAGAGGTCTGACATATTATGCTTGCACCACAGCATGCCGTTTTTTACCATGGCAACCGATATGCGTACCCGCATCTTCAACTGTAAAGGTCACATATGAAAACATTGATTTTGACGCACGCGGATTGCGACGGCATATGCAGCGGTGCGCTGGCCCTCGCCGTATACAGGGACTCCAGGGTGATCTTTTCGAACCCGGTCTCGTTGTCGGCTGATCTCAGACATGCCGGCGAGTACGACCGTGTCATCGTCTGCGACATCGCCATCGACCTCGGCCTGGCGACTGTCGTGAAGAAGGCGCTGGACGACCTTTCTAAAGGAAAAGAGCTCGTATACATCGATCATCACCCGCTGCCCCCGGGGATAACGGCACCGTGGCTGGTACATGACACCAACGCCTGTGGCTCGCTGCTGACCTTCGACCATTTCCGCCAGGCGCTGGACATCGACCTGAGCAGGGTGGCGATGTACGGTGCCATCGGCGACTACCGCGACAATACGCCGCTGGCGGATGCGCTCGCGCTGCGATGGGACCGGCGTAGCCTCTACTACCAGGCCGGGACCCTTGCGCAGGGGATCGAAATGGTGCGGAGGGACTATGACTATAAGCGATTTGTGCTGGAGCGTCTCTCGAAGAACCTGCTCCCGTCGGAGATCGACGACCTTCACCAGAAAGCCATCGTCGCTTCCCGCCTCGAAGAGGGACTAAGAGAACGAGTGGAGCGATCAGTAGAACGGTTGAGGAATGTCGCCTACGTGATCAACCCTGACGGGTTCATCTCCAAAGCAGCCATCTACGCACGCATCTACGGCGATCGTCCCGTCGGCATATGCGCCGAGTACCGGGAAAACAAACGGGTCTTTGACCTCAGCGTGAGGTCAGTGTCGGACATCGACCTGAACGTGCTGCTCAACGATTCGACGATGAAGTTCGGGGGGCACGGCGGCGGACACCCGATGGCCGGCGGCGGCCGGATACCGGCCGGCAGCCTCGAAAAGTTTCTCGCCGACTTCGACACGCAGATCGGCCGGGCACTGGCGAGAAAAGGTTCGGCGGCCATAGCTCCAGTGACAGGCTGAGTATGAGCTATCACCAGACATGATAGTACATCATAATCCACAATGTATAGTCATTTGAGAAATATATTGTACAGAGCTGGCACAGAGCACGACGACACGACGTACGGTACGTCATTTTTATATGAACATACGCTGTGACCTGTGGACTCTGATCGTACGTTGTGTTGAGTACCTGCTCAGCGTATAAGAAGATTCACTATTGGCTATAAAAGCTATATCTAAGCCTTCAGCCCGAATGAGGTAAGCAGCATGGCCGGGTCGAGCCTGCCATAGGCTTTCAGCGAGCCGTCATGGCCGTTGACCATCAGGCGGGCCGGGGCCAGCATCGTCGGGTCGACCTTTGACAGATCACCCTGGGCATCCTTGAGCAGCACTTTAAAGCTCTTGCCAGAGGACTTCGAGTTATCGGAAGTGGCACTGCCGAACAGGTCGTTGGCTGCCTTAGCGTACAACGATACCATGCCGTAGTAGGCGATGCTGTCCATGGCCGCACTGGTATGGTCCTGCTCATCAGCCCGTATCGGCGCGATCGGTACGGCGCTGGAGGCGGAAGTAATCTCCTTCACGTCGTAGCCGAGCTGAAGCAGCCTGACCATGGCCCATTCTACCGCCCGGGTGCTGTTCACGATGGAGCCGGTAATCGAGTTCGGCCTCGCGGCCAGAACTACCACGCATTCGGGTTCGGTCGAGCACTGCTTCGCGATGAAGTCAAGCTCTTTCGCGGCCGGGAGCTTCGAGGTCAGCAACAGGACGACGGCAGTCTCCGAGTCGTCCTCATAATTGATTGCGCTGAAGACCTGTTTGGGCTTCTGGACAATGGCCCTCGCCGGGCCGGATGCCGTAGCGCTGAAGTCGTCGACCTTGATCTTCCAGCCAGGCATCTGGGAACACAGGCAGGCGATGGCCGGCATGTCCACCCACACCTGGGTGAACTGCAGGTAATAGCTGTCGATGATGCCGGGCACGATGGAGACTTTACCCAGCCCGCCCATGCCGATCATAGCGGACAGGATGCCCGCGCCGATGCTTCCGGCCGCCTCGACCCCGCAATCGATCACCGTCGACTGGTTCTCGAGGTAATAGGACCGGACGTTAAGCTCTTCTTCCCTGTTCAGCAGCTCATCGACATAGCAAGTGACATTTTCATTAATGGAGAACATCCGTGAACCCTGCCCTGCAGTCGCCCGTACCAGGGCTGATAATACTGCTGGCGCATTATCTCTATGGGGCAACCTTCATAAAAGTTTCTAGTAGCACTGAGGAAGCAGAGCAAAGTTATTCCCGAAATGTTCTGTACGGCTGACCGGCACCAAGCAGCGTAAACACGATCAACGACATCAACGACGTTTTTCCCAGAAGGCAGCTGCCTGTACAACTTATGGACATCGTTGACGTTGTTAACATTTATCAGGTCCGGTCACATGTATAAAAAGTTACGAGTATCACTTACACAGAGGAATAATAGATCAGGCAGGGGAAAGATTTATAGAACATTCTGTCCTGTGTCATAAGTACCCTCAGTGGCAAAAGGAATGAATTAAATATAATAAGATATAATAAAAATAGGTGTGATACCCCTTGGTCCTCTTTGAATTTCTCAGCGACTACATCACGAACCTCATCGGTACATTCGGCTACCCGGGCATTATCTTCCTTATGACACTGGAAAGTGCCTGCATGCCGGTGCCCAGCGAGATCGTCATGCCGTTCGCCGGATTCGCGGTGCAGCGAGGTACCCTGGGCATCTTCGAGGTGGGCCTGGCAGGCAGCATCGGCTGCCTGATCGGCTCAGTACTATCCTATGCCGTGGGCTACTACGGCGGCAGGCCGCTGCTGGAGAAATACGGCAGGTACATCCTGATCACCAGGCACGAGATCGACATTGCCCACGGATGGTTTGAACGCTATGGCGTCTGGACAGTATTCATTGCCCGACTCCTGCCCATCGTACGCACGTTCGTCTCTTTGCCTGCGGGCATCGCCAGGATGGACTTCAAGCGGTTCGCGATCTTTTCCTTCGTCGGCTCGGTGCCCTGGTGCTTTGCGCTGGCGTATGCAGGCGTGGTACTGGGCGAAAACTGGGATGCGCTGGAGGATTACTGGATATATTTTGACATCCTGACGGTCATCGGCGTCCTTGCTTTTATTCTCTACGTGTGGTACAAGGTCACCCGTGGCCATGCACATGCGGGCCACAAAGGCAAAAAGGAAATCAAGCTATAAAATGTCGGTGTCTTCATCCCTCGCTGATCATCGCTTGCGAGGCGGAACATACGAGACTCCGTCGTGTCGTCACAGCGGACACCATGACGTGATCGGTCTCCGCGCGTACGTGCTGACATTAATGCACGCAATCTTGAAAAGGCGCAAGGGATACCAGGCACGCCGGATTCAATATCACTTTTTGGGTTTATCCGGCTCGGCGAATGCGAAGGACGGCTTCACGTCCTTGATTTTGACCTTGAGCCTTTGCCCGGGCTTTCCGCCCCTGACAAAGACTACGAAGTCATTGACATAGGCTATGCCGTCGCCGTCCTTGCCCAGTGACTGGACGGTCACGTCGACCACATCCCCTTTCCGTACAGTGGTCGTCAGGAAACCCTTGCCGATCACGTAGATTTCTGCACTCTGTGAGCGCGAAGCCTGCGACTTGTACGCCGTGGCGAATGAAAAGCGTCCCCTGACCTTGTTTAAGAAGGCGTCGAACATGTCGCCCTGGAAGACCTTGACCACGAAGTTGCCGCCCGGCTTGAGCAGATGGCTGGCCACGCCGAGCGCGACCTCGCTGAGCTCGATAGAGCGGGCATGATCCAGCGCCCAGTTGCCTGACAGGTTCGGGGCCGCATCGCAGATCACCACGTCGACCTCGTCGACCGACTCGAAAATTTTCGCCTGTATCCTGTCAGAGGTCATGTCGCCCTTGATGGTCGTCACGCCTTCGATAGGCTCGATCTTCTGCAGGTCGACGCCGATGACGGTGCCTTCCGACAGCTCTTTTGCTACCTGCAGCCAGCCGCCCGGCGCGGCGCCCAGGTCCACTACCACATCGTCTTTCTTGATGATATGATACTTCTCGTTGATGTACTGCAGCTTGAACGAGGCCCGGGACCGGTATCCCATCTGCTTGGCCTTGTTATAGTACATGTCTCGTTTCTTTCTTGGCATATTTCATTCTCCGTATCGGCGTGTATGTGTTATCTACCTTTCTAATACGGAGGGCACCGGGGTAGGGAAACTCCGTGCCTCCGTGCCCTTAGTGCCCTTCGTGTCCAATGCTCCAATGCTTATATATAGTCTATATAGTATTATATAACATCTATAGGTAGAATATAGATATATAGTGGGTTCTGGTAGTCATATGAGAGAGAATATGGAAACGCGCAAAGTCCAGATCACCGGCGGCACGACGCTTATCGTCTCGCTCCCCAAGTCATGGGCTAATAAGGTAAATCTCAAGGGCGGCGAGGAAGTCAGCCTGATCCCGCAGTCCGACGGCTCGCTGGCCGTCAGGGCCAGGAACGTGCCCGAAGTGCATTATACCAAGACTATTTTCATCGATGGCAAAGACGGGGACAATCTCGTGCGGGAGATTATCGGCGCTTACATCGCCGGGTACAACTCCATCGAGCTGAAGGCCAATAAAATCCTGGCCAGGCAGCGTGACACGGTGAGGAAGACGGTGAACATGCTCATCGGCCCGGAGATCATCGAGGAGACCTCGGATAAGATCGTGCTGCAGGACGTGCTGAACCCGGCCGAGCTGCCCGTGAAGAAGAGTATCAAGCGCATGTTCATGATCGCCAGCCATATGCAGGAGAACGCGATTACGGCGCTGAAGGACAAGGACTTTGACCTGGCCAAAGACGTCGCGGAGCGTGACAGCGAAGTTGACAAGCTGTTCCTGCTGGTCTCCAAGCAGTTCCGCATGGTCATGAGGGACATCTCCATCGCCGACAAGTTCGACATATCCATGGAAGAGCACCTCGACATGCGCCTTTCCTCATATCAGATCGAGAGGATAGGCGACCATGCGAGCAAGATATGCCACATGGTCATTCAGATCGGCTATAAGCCGATCCCGGAAGAGATCATAAGGGAGATCGAGGAGGTCAACAGGCTCTCCATGAAGACCGTAGAAGATGCGGTCGACGCGCTGTTCAAGAAGAACATCGCCCAGGCAAACACGGCTTTCGTCCTGCGCATCGAAGTTACGGAGCGTATACGGAAGATCGATGAGTCGCTGCTACGGCTGAACTCCGATGTCTCGGTGCCGCTGGGCATCATCCTGGACAGCATCGACAGGGTATGCGACTACGGCTGCAACATCGCGGAGACGGCGATCAATTCCGCCGTATCCTCCAAGCCATAGCGGAAGAACCGCTTAAAAAGCGGTACAATCTATATATATCTATATAATTTATTGCCTAAAACTATATACCGGGCTGGACCTATCCTATGAATCATGGTAAAAACAGAAAAGAATAACGGAACAATAAAGGATATACAGTCTGTGTTACAGGCTAGCCCCTGTGGGGACTGTTTATTCTGGTACCGGTGCCGGGGCGGCAAGCTTGACTGCCTCTTCAGGGCACCGCTGAACATGACAGAAAGCGTCAGGGCATAAGCCCGATATCTTTTTATCCTGCTGTTACAAGGTCGCCTCGAAAGTATGGTGACCGGGCCGGTGCCATCGTTTTAATCGGCATGCGTTACCCGTGCTGATGCGCATTATCGCGATTTTTTATATATTCTATATAGTGCTATTGTTTGTAAAGAGGTTATGTTTAACAACCCGGAGCGACCCAGATCGCTTCAAGGAGAACAAGCAAATGATTAGTAAAAAGTTACTGATTGCTCTATTGACAATTGCTATCATTGGCACAACATCAATTGTGCTGGGGTGCACCAGCTCGACGACGGGACCGACCTCGACTCCGACGGCGGTCCCGACAGGGACTTCTGACTCGTTGTCCGGGACGATCACCGTCGCGGGCTCCTCGTCGGTAGGACCGAGCATCGAAGGATACATCAAACCGGCGTTCGAGGCGCTGCACAAGGGCGTCAAGGTTAACGTGTTGATTAGCGACTCCGGCACCGGCATCAAGTCGACCCAAGCGGGTACCTGTGACATCGGCATGTCCTCGCGGGCGCTGACCGCCGCAGACGGATGCGGACCTGAAGAGCACGGTCATCGCCTACGACGGCATCGCAGTCATCGTGAACAACGCCAATGGCGTCACGAACCTGTCGAAGCAGCAGATCGTCGATATCTTCGCGGGCAAAATTACTAACTGGAAGGATGTCGGCGGCAACGATGCGGCCATCGATGTCTACCAGCGTGAGGCCTCCTCAGGCACCAGGACAGCATTTAACGACCTTGTCATGAAGCCGACCAATGTCACGGACAGAGCACTGCAGGCCACGAATACGCTCAACATGATCCAGTCGGTCAAGGGTAACCCCCGGGCCATCGGCTACTGCTCCTTCGGCGAGCTTAGCTCTGACGTCAAGGCCCTCAAGATCAATGGCGTAGCCCCGTCCATTGCGACCATCAAGGACAAGTCCTACCCTGTACAGCGGCCTTTCCTGCTGATCACCAGGGGAGACCCGACCAGCCCGGCCGTCATCGAGTTCATCAAGTACGTGACCGGCAAGGATGGTCAGGACATCCTGACTAAGAGCAACCTGGTCAGCATACTATAAGTGTATTAGCCGACGGGGCAAAGCCCCGTCGCATTTTACAATAAACGTTAAAATATTCATTTGAAAGGTGCGATAAATGAGAACGGGAGAAAAGACGATTGAAGCATTACTCTTAGCTTGCGCTCTGTCATCCGTATTGATCATATTGTTGATTTTCGTCTTTATCATCGCGAATGGTCTCCCGGTACTGACTGGCCAGGGAATTGTATCATTCATCTTCGGGCCGTCGTGGAAGCCGGACTTCGACATATACGGCATCTTTCCGCTGATAGTCGGCAGCTTAGCGATCACAGTCCTGGCACTGGTACTTGCGCTCCCGCTTGGACTGGGCTGTGCGATATTGATCGCGGAGGTGGCACCCCTGTGGGTCCGGGACGTCCTGCGGCCGGCGATCGATACGCTGGCCGGGATACCCTCCATCCTGTACGGCCTGTTCGGTCTGGTCATCATCGTGCCGTTCATCATGAGCCATCTGGGCGGACCGGGGCAGAGTGTGCTTGCCTGCGGCCTTGTGCTGGCGGTAATGGTGCTGCCGACGATCATCAGCATCTCCGAGGACTCGATGCGGGCGGTCCCCGGGAGCTGAGGGAAGGGTCGCTGGCCATGGGCGCAACGCAATGGCAGATGATCAGGGGCATTGTCGTGCCATCGGCAATGTCGGGCATCGTGACCGGCGCGGTACTGGCCATGGGACGGGCCGTCGGCGAGACAATGGCGGTGGTCATGGTCTGCGGCGGCGTGGGGCTCATCCCTTCCTCCCTGCTGGACCCGGTATATCCGCTTACCGCCGTGATCGCGAGCGAATGGGGATACTCGTCGGGGCTCCACCAGACCGCGCTGTTCGCCATCGGCATCGTGCTCCTGGTCATCGTCATGATCTTCAACGGCGTGATCCTGTTCGCGAGGCGCTACGGCATCAGCGGGAGCAAGGTGTGAGCCATGCCGACGGACGCGAGATACCTGACTAATAAGATCGGCATATCTCTGCTCTGGCTTTGCGGGATACTGACGATCGTCATCCTGCTGCTAATCACCCTGTACATCCTGCTGAACGGCGTCGGCGAGCTGACCCCGGGATTCCTGGCAGGCTCCCCGGTACATGCCGGCCGGGAGGGTGGCATATTCCCCACGATCGTGGCCACCGTGTACATAACGGTGATTGCGCTGCTGGTGGCGACGCCGCTGGGCGTAGGGGGAGCGATCTACATGGCCGAGTACGCCGGAGAGAACCGTCTCACGCAACTGGTCCGGTTCGGCGCAGACAGCCTGGCGGGCATCCCGTCGATCATGATCGGGCTGTTCGGCTACCTGCTGTTCGTCATCTACATGGGCTTCGGGTTCTCGCTGTTGTCGGGCAGCCTCGCCGTGGCGTTCATGGCGCTGCCCATCATACTGCGTGTCTCCGAGGAGGCCATCAAGGTCGTCCCGCGATCCTTCAGGGAAGGCAGCCTGGCACTGGGCAGCACCAGGTGGCAGACGATACGCCGGATAGTACTGCCGACGGCGATCCCCGGCATCGTCACCGGGATCATGCTTGGCATGGGCCGCATCATCGGGGAGACAGCGGTGTTTCTGCTGACCGTCGGCGGCGTGGCACAGATACCTACGTCGCTGTCCGACCCGGTACGGCCGATGACACTGCACGCCTTCATCGTGGCGACGCAGAACATTTCCCTCCCGAAGGCGTTCGGGACGTCGGCAGCGCTGCTGATCATGATACTGGCAATAACGCTGGCAAGCAACTACATGACTCAGAGATACGTGAGAAAAATAGGCGGCAGGAGATAAATGGCTGATACAGATATCATCGAGGCAGAGGACCTGTCACTGTACTATGGCAGGATCCGGGCCCTGAAAAACATCAACATGGGCATCGGAGCGAACAGCATCACCGCGATTATCGGGCCTTCGGGCTGCGGCAAGTCCACGTTCCTCCGCTGCCTGAACCGCATGAACGACCTCATACCTGGTGCCAGTGTAACCGGGCGCCTGACGTTCAAGGGCAAAAACATCTACGACCCGGACGTCGACGTCGTAGCGCTCAGGAAGCAGATTGGCATGGTCTTCCAGAAGCCGAACCCCTTCCCCATGTCGATCTACGACAACGTCGCCTACGGCCCGCGCATCCACGGCACCCGGGACAGGCAGGAGCTGGACCGCATCGTCGAGCATAGCCTCAGGCAGGCTGCCCTCTGGGACGAGCTGAAGGACCGGCTGCGCGATTCGGCGTTGAGCATCTCCGGAGGCCAGCAGCAGCGCCTCTGCATCGCACGGTGCCTGGCGGTAGAGCCGGAGGTCATCCTGATGGACGAGCCTGCATCGGCCCTGGACCCTATCGCCACGTCGAAGATCGAAGACCTGATGCGGACCCTGAAGGAAAAGTACACGATCGTCATTGTCACCCATAACATGCAGCAGGCGGCCCGGGTCTCCGACCGCACCGCCTTCTTCCTGATGGGGGAGCTGATCGAGTACGACAACACAAGAAAGCTGTTCGAGACCCCGTCGCATAAGCGCACGGAAGATTACATCACCGGCAGGTTCGGTTGACATCGCGGGAGTAAGTGACATGTCGAGAGAATATTACCTGGAACAAATCAATAAGCTGGAACAGGACTTCTACCAGATGGGCGAGGACTCGCTCGACATCCTGTCCCGGTCGCTGAAGGCCCTGGTGAACAAGGACACGGGGCTCGCACAGGAGATCATTAAGAAAAGCGAGGAAATGGCTGACAAGGAAATCGAGCTCGAGAACAAATGCATCGAGTTGCTCGCCCTCCAGCAGCCGATGGCCGGCGACCTGCGCATGATCGGCACCATCCTGAAGGTGCTCACCGACTGCCGGAGGTTCTCGCGGCTGGCGTTCGACATCAGCGTGATCACGATCAGGATCGGCAAAGAGCCGCTGCTCCCGGAGATCAACGACATCTGCGATATGTACAAGAACGTACATGCCATGATCGAGGATAGCTTCAAAGCGTTCCATACGCGAGACGTGGCCCTGGCTAAGTCGCTGGCGGCCAGAGACGATGTAGTGGACGCACAGTACGACCGCGTCCGCCGCGATTTGATCAAAGAGATGATCAGGGACCCGTCGTCCATCGACATGGCATCCCACCTGTCATTCGTCGCCCGGTATCTGGAACGGGCCGCCGACCACTCCTGCTCCATCGCGTCCCGCACCGTGTACATGGTCACAGGGGAAAGGGTTTTGATCAGGTGACCTGGCCCGTTTCCTGCCGTTTTTAATCGCTTTTTCAGTGATTAATTTGCAATCAGTTTATGCAAAACGACCCTGACAACTATTTAAATCAGGTCCGTGCCTGTACTATCACCGGGAGCGAAACGAAAAAATGAGAATCGGTCTCATTGCAGACGTACACGCGAACGCCGTCGCGCTGGAAGCGGTGCTCAAGGACATGGGCAAGGTCGATGCCATCCTGTGCGCAGGCGACATCGTCGGGTACAACCCTTTTCCGAACGAGACTGTAGAACTGCTTAAGAAATATCGTGTCAAATGCGTCAGGGGCAACTACGACAACGCTGTGGTCTCCGGAGACACCCAGTGGTTCAACCGCATGGCGACCCAGACGATCAGGTGGACCGTCGACAACCTGACCCGGGACAATCTCAGGTTCATCGAGACATTACCGGAGCACATCGACCTGAACGGGGTCACCGTATACCACGGCGGCCCGAACCGGCTGGAGGAGTTCGTCTATGAGAACGACCACGAGCGGTTCTGCAGGATCTTTGATCCGTTCGAGGTCAGTGTGGTCGTGTTTGGTCACACCCATGTGCCCATGGTAGAGATTTGCGGCGACAAGAAAATCCTGAACCCTGGCAGCGTAGGCCAGCCCCGGGACGGCGATCCCCGGGCCAGCTACGGCATCTGGGACTCTGATACGGGCAACTTCGAGATCCGCCGCGTCGGCTACGATATCAAGAAAGTCCAGGACGGCATCATCGAGGCGGGGCTGCCCCGGTTCATGGCAGACCGGCTGTCGTATGGTAAATAAAACTGGAGAAGCCCGCCATGTCCGGGCAGTTATTCCCACCGCTTACAGGTTCAGGTTCGCTTTTACAATTTTCAGAGCACAATAGTCTCCGCACATGGTACAGGCCTCTTTGTCCTCGGGCATCCGACTGGCCCGGACCTCGCGCGCGTAGCCGGGGTCCAGCGCTAGCTCGTACATGCGGTTCCAGTCGAGATTTTTACGGGCGTGCCCCATCTCGAGGTCCTGGTCCCGCCTGCCATATTTTATCATGTCACCTATATGGGCAGCCAACCGCGCCGACATAACACCGGTGCGTACATCTTCCTCGTTGGGTAAAGCAAGATGTTCCGCCGGGGTCACATAGCAGATGAAGTCCGCACCGTATGCGGATGACAGCGAAGCGCCGATCGCAGCGACCATGTTGTCGTAACCCGGTGCGATATCGGTCACCAGCGGCCCAAGCATATAGAAGGGCTTCTCGCCGGACATACGCTTCATGAGGATCACGTTCGCCTCGATCTCATCCATAGGGATATGGCCGGGACCTTCGACGATCGTCTGCACCCCGGACCGGTGCGACTGGTCCGAAAGCTCCGAGTTTATAATGAGTTCCTGGATCTGCGCGCGATCCGTGGAGTCGTGAACCGCCCCGGCACGCATGCCATTTCCCATGGAGAGAGTGACCTCGTGCTCTTTCAGTATCTCGAGCAGGTAGTCGAACTCGCTGTATAGCGGGTTCTCCTTTTCGTTGTGGATCATCCAGGCGGTCATGAAGGCGCCGCCACGGCTGCAGAGTCCGCCGTGCCGGCCCTGCTTGCGCAGACGCTCTACGGTGATGCGGTTGATGCCTGTGTGGATGGCCATGAAGTTAGTGCCCAGCTTCGCCTGCTCCGCAGTAATGCGGAACAAGTCATCTTCTTTCATATGGACGACCGCGCCGTATTTCCTGGCCGCCTCGATGAAAGCCTGGTAAAGCGGGACGCTGCCGACTGATAACGTGGTAGCGGCGCACACCCTTTTCCGGATATCCGCGAAGTCGCCGCCGGTCGAGAGCTCCATCAGCGTATCCGCGCCGGACGCTTCTGCGATCCTCGCCTTCCTGATCTCCTGCTCGACATCCACGATGTCGGACGATGTGCCGATAGACGCATTCACTTTGGTCCGCAGGCCTTTGCCGATACCTACTGCCCGCACATCACGGTACGGGCTGACAGGTATCACTATATGGCCTGCGGCCACGCCGCGCCGGACGAACTCGGGGGTAACGCCCTCGGACTGTGCGACCGACTTCATCTCGTCGGTAACAATGCCTTTTTTCGCGCTTTCAAGGAAACTCATGGTTCAATAGCCCTTCTGGTATAATCGATTATTACTCATTTGTTATATAAAGTTTACTTGTTTTAACACAAGTATAATTGATTTAGCCATTTCCTGCTTGATACCGGATTTTCAGGCCGGTGCATTTGCAGGAAGATTTTTAACCGTGATCGCCCAATTAAGCCTTTACAGACGGTATTTTTCATGCAGGAGAAGATGTTCGTACCCGATCCTATCACGCAGGTCACCGAGGGCGACATTGCCGTATATCGCTATTTTCCCAAACAAATACGGGTCGTGGGCGTCGGGGGCGCAGGCTGTAATATCATCAACTACCTCTACAGCCTCGGCGCTTTTGGCTCACATATGATCGCCGTCGACACTGACGAGAAGCGTCTCAGTGTCATCCGGGCCGACGAGCGGTTCCTCATCGGCAGGAGTGTCGCGAAAGAGTCGGGCACGCACGGCGACGTAGATATGGGGCGGCTGTCAGCCGAAAAGTCGGGATGGAAGCTCGAGGAGGCATTCAAGGGCACGAAGCTTATGTTCATCGCCGGCGGCATGGGCGGCGGTACGGCTACGGGTGCGCTGCCGGTGATAGTGCAGCAGGCGCGGGACATGGGCGCCGTCGTGGTCGCCATCGTCACTCTGCCATTCATTGACGAAGCAGAGGCCCGGCAGAAGGCGAAAGCGGGTATCGAGCGGCTCCTCGACGTGGCGAACACCACCATTGTGATCGACTTCGAGAAGCTGCGGGGCTATGACCGCAGCGAGCCCCGGGCGGAGGCACTGGGCATGATGGACGAACTGATCGCCGAGAAACTGAAGACGATCATCGAGGCCATGACACGGCGGCCTCTGGTGCATGTCAACATCCTGGATTTAGACAGGCTGTTCAGGGACGGCGGGCTCAGCACCATGCTGGTCGGCCGGGACCGGAGTGACGACAACCTCCTGAACGTCCTGGATAACACGCTGAAGTACCCGCTGCTCGGCATCGACTACCACGGCGCAAAGGCTGCCTTCATCCACGTGGCCAGCGGCCGGGACATGTCTATCGAGGGCGTGAAAATGATCGTGGAACACCTCTACAGCCAGATCAACTCCTCGGTGAACGTGCTCTACGGTGCGCGACTCGAACATACCAGGGACTGCCGGGTGCGCATCATGGTCATCCTGACCGGGCTGAAAAAAGAGACTTTCAGAGAAGCATTCGGCTAAGCACTAACAAAAACCGCTAAGACATTTTTTAAAAAATGCTGGTAGACGCAGCCAGCCCGACCATCAAAGGCGTTCGCGCGCGAAGGCTCACAGGCTGAAATGTCACAGCTATCAACAGATTTTTCATGAGACGCATCAGGTAGTCCCTTGATAGGTACCAGGCATAATTAAAACCCTTGGCGCCCTTGGCGGGCGTGACCGGGGGCGCATAGCTAGAAATGGCAAGCTTCACATGCCCGGTCAATATAAACAAGACGAGCCTCGTGCACGGGCATCACGGTTTTCGCACATTACGGAACATGTCGCCATGGCCCGGTATGATGTAATCGGCCACATCGACGAGCTTTTTAACGCTTGCATTCGCGGCTTCGCCACCGGAAAAGTCACGGTTCTTTGTCCATATCTGCTCGCCCATATAGAAAGAAGGCGTGAGAATCGCATCGCCAGCCGCTGCAACTGTAACTTCACCTATGCCCACGATGCGGCCAGCAGCCCCAGCCTGGATGGACTTGCGCAGCCTGTCCGTGCGAAAGACGATCGAAGCGTGATCCGCCGTGTGCCCCGGCGTATGGACAGCCGTGACACCGTCGGCGATCCGCTCCCCGTCCTTCACGCCTGCGACCTCGACTTTTACCTTATCGACCGCGGCCTCCGAGGTCATGATGGTGCTGTCCTTGAACAGCTTGAAGTTGCCGAAGTGATCGATGTGCCAGTGAGTGATGAAGAGAATGTCGATGTCGGACGGCTTCAGGCCGATGGCCTTGAGGTCACGGACTAACAGCTTGCGATTCAGCTTGACGTTCTCGTCGGTCATCTCACTGTCGAACTCGAAGCCCGTGTCAACAAGTATGCGGGCGTCGGACTCGATGTACGTCACAGTCGAGCCACAACCGATGCCTGCCAGGTTCTTTATTGCCATCGCCCGGGAGTCCACCGGCTCGAACGCGTCGAAGGGGATGCTCCCCCGCCGGACGATCTTGAACGATCTTACCGCCATCGCTCCGTGATACGGGCTGATGATAGAAAAATATTGCCGTGACCGCGGTCAAGGTGCCAGGAGGCCGGGAAGAGGAGCCAGGACGCCACTCTTCCTGGAACCTTAGCGTCTTAGGTCATAGTGAGGTTAGCTTCATTGTCCCGGCGAGCCCGGGGCCTGCTTCCAGCACGAAGGTCCGGTCGGAGATGCGTTCCAGGCCGCCTGCACTATCGTTTCCTACGAGGATGGTGAATATCTGCGCCCCGTGATCGACTTTGTAACTGTCCCATTCCCCGAGGAGTCGCTCGTCGGTTATCTTCGAGAGCCCGTCGGTGATGAACAGCAGGTCAGCGCTGCCATATCGTTCTCCTTTCAGGGCGTCGAGGCCTGAGCGGAGTGCCGTGTCGAAGTCAGTGCCGCCGCCGAAGGTATACCGAAGGAAGTCAAGGAACTCGTCTCCGTTCTTCTGCCGTCCGGACAGATCGATGGTCTCGGTCTGTCCCGTGGAGGAGAACAGCACCACTCGAATATCCCTTCCGGTGCCCAGGGCTCGCTTTGCTGCAGCCAGCACGATGGCCTTGGCCAGCATACCGGGGGAACCGCTCATGGAGCCGGAAGTATCCACCATAGCCACGATCGGGCCTTTCCTGTGTACCAGGCCTTTGCGCGAACGTGTCCTGTCTGAAAGCTGGTACGTGAGGAGCTTTCCCTCCGTCCACCGGGCCAGGAAGAGGTATTTCATGGTCGGGTCCTGCAGCTTGACCAGCTCCGAGGGAAGGATGTACTGCAGGTCCTTCGAATTGATGACACTATGCAGCTCAGTCTGGCTCCGCATGGTGACCGCATGCTTCCCGGGAGCTTCACTTTCGGAGGTACGCCCGATGATGTCCAGTACCTGCCGCAGCACGCCGGAACGGGAAGCGATGTCGGAGTACAGCCGGATGTTACCGACATGTTCCCGGTGAAGCCTGGCCATCCCCCGGTCCCACATGCGGCCGGGATACAGCAGGGCGAGGAACTCCATTGCGTCCGCACTCCGGACCATTTCGTCGAGGAATGGCCTGATACGGGGCACGTAGGTATTTTGCACGAGATCGTTCATAAGCCAGGCGTTATCGTGGCGTTTCAAGAGTAGGCGCAGGCATGTTGCTACCACCCGGCCTCCGCCCCCAGAGCGTCAGCGTGTCCCTGATGAGCCATATGAAAGCGTCCATATCCTGCCGGACGTTGGCCATGCCGCCCTTCGTGGCCGCGTCCTCGAAAGCGTCTAACAGTGCACTAAGCGTGTTACGGGCGCAAATAAGCGCGATGCCCGGGCTTACAGAGGCAATATGCCGGAGCTCCGCCCATTCTTCCGTATGTCGTACCGCCAGGAAAATGTCGAACAGCGGCCCGAGCCGACGGGCAGCCTGTGCCGGGTCTCGCGACACATAGTCCTCGCCGAGCGCGAGTTCCCGCAGGATGATCTCCGCCATGTACTCCCGGATGACCCTCGGCACCTGCCTGGGCTCGGCTAAGGCTTCGCGCATCTCATCGCTTGACAGCATGTCCGCCACGATGCCCGACCCTGTCACAATATCACCCCATCCCCTCCGTGCCCTCCGTGTCCGATTCCCAATCGCTCACCCGATCCAGCATGATTTCGATAGAACGCATGAGGTCGCCTATCTGGCCTGCCTTGCGAAGCTGCGCCTCGTACCGGTGCATGATATCGGCAACGTCCCGGTCGCTTACCCAGACGTTGCCGACGAGCTGGCGCTTCAACTGTCCCACCTGGTTCTCCATGTTCCCTTCGGCAGTCTCATAGCGCTCCTTTAGCGTACGGTACTCCATCTGGTATTCCCGCTTCTTCCCCGCAGGGTTGTAGACAAAGTCCCACCGGTACTCGTCTTTCAGCACGGACAGCAGATTGTCATAGCCCATGAACCGCAGGCTCAGGCTGGTACGATGAGGGTCAAAGAACCTGTGTCCGGGGTTGTCCTTTTCGTGGATGACCAGTTTCCTTGACGAGCCGAACGTTTCATTGCAGTCGTAGCACCTGATCGGGTAAGGGAACGGCCGGTCCGTCTCCCACAGTAACAGTCGGTGCAGGTCCGCTACGTCGCGGGCCAGCTTTTCCAGGCCCTCTCCGCCCGATATTATCAGGTCAATCAGCAGACTTCGTACGTTTTCACGTTGCTCCGGCCTGTCCCAGGCCATGTGCTTGAGCAGTATCACCATCGAGCGGTCGACGTGGTTACGGCCTGCGGCAGCCGTCGCCACCCGGAGGACGTTCACCATCTTCTTCCACCGGCGGTCGGAGACCGTGATGTCCTTCTGCGCCAGCTCTTTCCGGGTACTGAGGATAATACGCTGGACGTCATCGTCGATGCTGACAGACCGGGCGATATCCTGCACGGCCAGGATCTGATCGACTGCCAGCCGGACGCTGCTCCGGGCCGGCCGGTTGTCCTCGAAGAGCATCTCCCTGAAATTCTCCTCTTCCTGTATCGGCGAGACAACGCAGCGTAACAGAAACCGGTCGTAAAGCGCTTCGAGGTTGTCCT
This sequence comes from uncultured Methanocellaceae archaeon, assembly GCA_963792125.1. Classification (GTDB taxonomy): domain Archaea; phylum Halobacteriota; class Methanocellia; order Methanocellales; family Methanocellaceae; genus Methanocella_A. The sequence goes on along the minus strand of CAWBVA010000004.1, from coordinate 91,118 downwards.
CGTCGTCCGGCAGCTCGTTGGAAGCCCCGAAGGCGGTTATCAGTGGCACGTCGATCGCCTCGCGACCATTATGGAACTTCCGCTCGTTCAGGATGGTAAGAAAGCTATTGAGGATAGAGCTGCTGGACTTGAAGATCTCGTCCAGGAATGCGACGTGGGCTGTCGGCAGGTAGCCGTCGGTCTTACGCCGGAAGTCGTCCTCCTGCAGCGCCTTCAGCGACAGCGGCCCGAAGACCTCCTCCGGCGTGGTGAACCGCGTCATGAGGTAATAGAAGAAACTGCCGTCGACGGCCTCGCATACGCTGCGGGCCAGCTGTGATTTGGCCGTACCTGGCGGCCCGAGGAACAAAACATGCTCTCCGGCACACGCTGCCAGCAATGAACAAATGATCTCGTCTGAGCGCTCTTTGAAGGTACGTTCCAGCCCGGCCTTGATTCGAGCGATCTTTTCTTGCATTATAACCTCTATGATCGCCGTTTTTATGCCGCTGTGGACGTGAGAAAGTCTGAACGTGCGTATTTAAATAGAATTCATGCAATCTGCGGAACGGGCATTTGCAGGATAGGTATATAGACATCCAGAGGAATAGAGGGTGTAGGGTATTGGCATGAAAGCACTCCTGGTATTTTATTCGAGGACCGGCCACACGAGGACGATAGCGGAAGAGTTATCTAAAGAGCTTCAATGTGATACGGACGAGATCATCGATACGGTGAAAAGGTCCGGCCCCGGGGGCTACCTGACCTCTGGCAAGCAGGCGACAAAGAGAGAGCTGACGAAGATCGAGCCCGCGAAGAAAGACCCGTCCCAATACGATATCGTGATCATCGGCACCCCGGTCTGGGCGCTGACCATCTCCACGCCGGTCAGGACATATCTGACCGAGAACAAGGGTAAGCTCGGGAAGGTCGCATTTTTCCTTACCTTTGGCGGCTTTGGCGCCGAGTCCGCTTTCCACGACCTTGAAGACCTGTGCGGCAAAAATGCGATAGGGACGCTTGCCGTCAACTCTGCAAGCATTAAGCAGGGAACCTATCAGGAAAGCGTAAAGCAGTTTTCCGGCATCATCAAGGACGCTCAATAAAAAAGAAGCGGCCGCATGGTGCTCATGCGGCGCTATTTTGCTGGTACCGCTCGTGGATAAAGAGCCGGGCGGTCTGCCAGAGCTTTTTACCGGCGTCGAACAGGCACAGCGCGATGACGATCGCCAGGAAGATTTTTACGACGGTGAAGAATTCGGCGGGCAGTGCCGGGTTGAAAGGCATCGCCATAAGGATCGCGGCGAACAGCACTGCCGTGCACAGGCCCATGATCGCCTCCAGGAGCGACGGCACCCACTTCTCCCGCATCGCCAGGAAGAGCAGCTGTACGCCAATGCCCAGGATGCCAAGGACGTTGAACCAGAGCACGAAGCCTGCGAAAGCAGCCGACAGCACCGGTATCAACACTGCATCCTCATGGAAGCTGGATACGAACGGCAGCCTGGTCCAGAAGACGTTCATGATGATTAGCCAGGCGATCGTCGCGAAGATCGTCATGCCGACCTTTATGGGAGACTCGGCATCATTCAGGCTTTTTTCGAGCCGTTTCAGCCGCGCTTCGTAGGTCGACTTCAGCTCTGTCTCGTACAGGTACATGACGAGGAAGATAATCCCTATGACAAAGGCCGCAATGCCCAGTGCGAATACGACCTGGAAGATGACCATTACTGGTGCCGAGGTAATCGTTTCCGGAGACACGATCATCAGGATAATACCGACGAGAGCCACCAGGACAGCCAGTCCCGCCAGCGCCTTCATGGCGTCCCACATGCCTTTCATTTCCTTCATTTCCAGGAACGTCTTCTTCGTAGGGTACAGGGCAGCCACCTGCGCGGCGGGCCCCATTTTCGCGATGACCTGGCGTATAATCACGTCGTCTACCGTTGTCTTACGTTCCGCGGCCATAGCGTCCGCGCTGTCCAGGATGTGAGTCCGCAGTTCCCTGGCAACCTCGTCGCGCTGCCTGACCCCCATATTATTTGTCACTTCGCCAATATAATCGTCAATCAGTTTGTCGTACATCTAAATCTCTCCCCCGGTCGCCTGTCCCATACGCTCGATCGCCGCACCGAAGGCTTTCAGCGATGCGAGCAGCTTTGCCCTCACATCTTTCCCGTAGGCCGTGATCACGTAGTACTTCCGCGGCCGCGGGCCTGCGGTCTCCCACCGGCTGGTCAGGAGACGCTCGTCCTCCAGGCGCCTGAGTATCGGGTACAGCGTGCCCTCTTCAACGCCCAGTCCGTTGTCCTTCAGGCTTTTGATGATGTCGTAGCCGTATCGCTCCTGCTCCAGCAGGCACATGATCGCCACCTGCATCATCCCTCTCTTGACTTCGGTCTCAAAGCGTTCAAGGATTTCGTCCATCGATATCACTTGCCATTCCATATAATGTATGACACAATGACTTGTATCACAAACTATACTGTATCACTCTAAGTATAAATAACTAACCGGCATCACAGAGGGCGGCAATCAATCCGTATAATAAGTTGTCCTACAATAGAAATTGATAACTCGACTAGTATTTAGTGGTTAAATTTGATATATTTCGCTTATCACTGCACCGGTTTAAAATATTTCACATCTATGAAATAAAACATACCTTTATATACTTGTCTCGCCTTTAGTATCTTGCAGAATAATTAAATTATTATTTTGTAAGAGAAATATAATGTATAACGACAGATTTAGCGACCGAAGGAACTCCGGTCCCAGAGAAATGCATAAGACAACCTGTTCCGACTGTAAGCAAGAATGTGAAGTACCTTTCCAGCCGACAGAGGGCAGGCCGGTATATTGCCAGGAATGCTTCCCCAAGCACAGGAAGCCCAGGTATTAATCCGGGCTGTTCGCGCATTTTAGTTAAAAGATACGAAGAGTAAGCTCTTCGTATACGATATTTAAGGAGTAAAAATTGACACCCATTTCAATCGTAGCGTATCATAACGCGCTGGTCGTCATCCGCAACATGGACGAATTTGCCAGCTACTTCTGCTACGCGACTAAACAAAAGTCAGCGCCGACACACAAATAACGGACTGCATTACACCATCAGCCGGGACAGGAAAATCCCGCACTGAAAGAAAAATAAAACAGAAAGGAGAAAATGATACCATGAATAACCGAAGCTTTAAAAGACAAGGAAAGAAGCCGGCTGAAACTGGCGGCGAAGTAGTCCGTGTGAGAACTCCGAAAAAGATGGAGAGAGAAGTATTAGGTACCGTCACGAATATGCTTGGCGGAAGTCGCGTCACCGTCCAGTGCCTGGACAGCGTAACGAGAATGTGCAGGATACGGGGCAAGATGCGAAAAAGGACCTGGGTACGCGAGGGCGACACTGTTATCGTCGTTCCATGGGACGTCCAGGATTCGAAAGGCGATGTGGTCTGGAGATACACGGGACCGCAGGTCAACTGGCTCGGCAGGAAAGGATTCCTGAACACCGAATAAGTTCAACGCCAGAATTCGATTGCCAGCATCGACACTGGCAAATCTATTCATTTTAATAATATTTTAACCGTTTGTTACTCTGTCTTGGTTTCAACTCGCTCATTCCGAGTCCTGCATGGGCGACGTTTACCTCTTGCGGGAAAACCCCGTGCCGATTTTCTTCTGGCCATATTTTTTAGGGCCTCGCGTTTCGTACTGGCTACCGCCTTCTCTGCGTGGCTTTTTGACGGATCTTCCGGGCGGGCGGGGTTCGGTCAGCTCGACCGGCGCCCGTTCCTGCACATTATCGATCATTTTCAATGCCGCCGAGAGCAGTGTGACTGAATCGTTTACCTCGAGCAATCCCTCCGCAGAGCCCCGATAAGAGGATATGTCCTGGTTCTCGGCCGTGCCCAGTAATTTTTCCATGATTACCCGCAGCTTTTCTTCCCGGGCCTCCATCATGGTCGGAATGGGCTCCCGGGCAATCTTATGCTTGATCACTCGTTCAATCATCCTCATGAGGTTCATTTCCCTCGGCGTGGCGAACGTTACTGCCATACCTGCCTGTCCCGCTCTGCCAGTACGGCCTATCCTGTGCACGTAGCTGTCCGGGTCCTGCGGTATGTCAAAGTTATAGATGTGGGTCACTCCCCGGATGTCCAGGCCCCTGGCAGCCACGTCGGTCGCGACAAGGATGTCTATCGTTCCTGCCCGGAACTGGCCGAGGGTGCTCTCCCGCCGGGACTGTATCATGTCGCCATGTATTCCCGCGGCCAGATAACCGCGTTCCGTGAGTGCGTTCGACAGCTCGTCGACCCGGCGTCTGGTCCTGACGAAAACGATGGCCAGCTCCGGAAGCTGGATATCCAGGAGACGGGACAGCACGTCGAACTTCTGTTTCTCCGGGACTTCCAGGTATATCTGCTCGGTACTCGGCACGGTTACGCTCTTTTCCCCTAACGCCAGCCGGACCGGGTTTTTCATGAATTTTCGCGCAAGCTGTTCCACCGGCTTTGGCACGGTGGCGGAAAACAGCATCGTCTGACGCTCGCGGGGTGTCGTTTCCGAGTATAGTCTCGATGTCTTCAATGAAGCCCATGTCCAGCATTTCATCGGCTTCGTCGAGGACGGCGATCCTGATGTCGTCAGCCCGGATGGTCTTGCGCCGGATCATATGATCGATCAGGCGACCAGGTGTGCCCGCGATGATTTGAGGCCGGTTCCTGGAGGGCTTTAATCTGCCACCGGATGTCCTGTCCGCCGTAGATCGGCACCGTATGTATACCCTTGAAGTGGCCGATCTTGTTGAGCTCTTCCGCTACCTGCAGGGCCAGCTCGCGCGTGGGCACGATCACAATGCCCTCGATGACCCTGGACTCGGGGCTGAAGGCCTCGACCATCGGTATGCCGAACGCAGCGGTCTTTCCCGTCCCGGTCTGGGCCTGTCCGATGATGTCTTTCCCTTCCATGGCCAGCGGGATCGCCTGCCCCTGGACCGGAGTCATTTCTTCAAAGCCCATGCTGTCAATCGCCTTCATCACGCTTTCGCTAAGCTTCAGCTCGTTAAACGTTACCATAGCTACGTACTCCGATCATCCTGTTCTTACATATGTATCAGGCCTGTCAAGTTAAATCTGGCCTGCATTAAATGTAATTGAAGATACTATTACGGAAAAAATCGGGTTATACGTTGAGCCTGCACCTGACATTTCAGGAATGACGAAGCCAGGAGTCAGTGGACGGCCGGGGTCATGGCCGGGCATAAGACGATGAAAAACGGTCGAGGGTGTCTCCGGACGAGCGGACGCTCGCGCGCGCGTGAACGTTTGCAGGCAGGCATTCTCGCCGCCGATTCTAAACTGACAGACACTCTAATGTGGCTAAAATTATGTCTTGCCGCTGATCAGCTCAATGATCGCTTCGACATCGAGTGCCGATGAGATTGCGTCCGCGAGCTCGTCATAGGGATCGGCGATCGTTGCAGGAGGCTCATAACTGATACCTTTGCGTTCGCAGGCATAGGACATCAGCGCGTCGCGGAAAGCGTCGTTCTCGAAGATCCCGTGCATGTACGTCCCGATAATCGTCCCGTTCTCGTCCACGCAGCCGTCGTCCCAGAAGGCCGGCGACCGGGAATCAGTCTGCCCCATGTGGATTTCGTACCCCAGCAGCTTGCAGCCCCAGATGGGCTCGAGGATAGGGCCGTTACCGGTTACGGGTTTTACCACCTGGCAGGTATGCTTCTCATAAGCGCCGAACCGCGTCGTCACCGGCAGCAGCCCCAGGCCTTTCACGTCTTCGGCGACGCCGTTTTCAATGCCGCTGTCGCGGACAAGCTTGCCGAGCATCTGGTACCCGCCGCAGATGCCGATCACCGGCACGCCCGTTTTCGCGAGGCGCCGTATCTCCCGGAACAGCGGAGAGGCCCGCAACGTCTTCAGGTCGCTTACTGTGTTCTTTGACCCGGGCAGGATGATGACATCAGGCTTGCCCAGCTTCTCGTCGAGCGGCACATAGCGGACCCGGGCGACGCGTTCCAGCGGCTCGAAGTCCGTGAAGTTGGAGATGAGCGGGAACCGGACGACGGCTACCTCGATGCTCTTCTCGCTCGGCCTTTTGTCGGCGATGGAGACGGAGTCCTCCGAAGGAATGTGTAATTCCGAATAGGGGACGACGCCCAGGACCGGAACGCCGGTCAGGCGCTCGAGCTCTTGTAAACCGTTGCCCAGCAACGCCTTGTCGCCATAGAATTTATTGATGATCATGCCTTTGACCAGAGGACGGTCCTCCGGCGGCAGCAGCGCGATGGTCCCGTACAGGCTGGCGAACACGCCGCCACGCTCGATGTCACCCACGAGCAGGATGGGAGAATTTACCGCCCGGGCCATACGGCTGTTGGCAATGTCCCGGTCGTACAGGTTGATCTCCGCCGCCCCTCCGGCACCCTCGATGACAATGACATCGTAATCCCGGGAGAGCTTTGCCAGGGCGTCCGTTGCGATCTTCATCATGGCGTCGATGCTCTCGTAATATTCCCCGGCTTTCCGGTCGCCGACGGGCTTGCCGAGCACCACGACCTGAGACGTTGTCCCGCCCTTTGGCTTCAGGAGCACCGGGTTCATCTCCGCGGTCGGCTCGATGCCTGCGGCGAAAGCCTGGATGGCCTGCGCGATGCCGATCTCCAGGCCGTCCTTCGTGATCCAGGAGTTGTTGCTCATGTTCTGGGACTTGAACGGCGCCACCCGGTAGCCCCGGCGCTTCAGTATCCTGCACAGGGCGGTGACAATGGTGCTTTTACCAGCGTGCGACTGTGTTCCGAGGACAGTGATGTATCGGGTCATGGATACTCCTGCGTTAGCCTTTACAGGTATGGCGCGACCCTATAAAAGGATTACCTGTAATGGTTCGCATGCAATATGCCGTGCTTGCGACCACAACGGAGCGTAGTGCGGTTGCCGGATAATAATTTAACGCATGAAGCCCTATGTATAAACGTTATGTCACGGTTATCGGCGAGAGAGGTCGGGGAACGGCTGGCTGCGGCGGGGAGGATGGATCTGCAGCCGCTGTGCATCTACTGGGCCGACGCGGTCCCTGAAGGCGTGGTGAAGGTCCCGGACGTGGTGAAATCCGGGCACCGGTGTCTTGCTAAGGCGCTGGTGCTGGTAGCGGCGGGCAAGGCCGACGGCATCTATGCGGGCTGCGACACGATGAGAGGAACCTGCCAGGGGTCTCATGGCTTCCTGGGGCTTACCGAGTTCCCGGAGGACATCTGCAACGACCTTTCGACGGGCGGCGAGGACGCGATGTTCCTGAAGGAGTCGCCCTTGTGCGCGGACTGGACGCTGAAGAAGATGGGCAAGGTGTCGTTCTCCGGCAAGTACCTGGTCATGCAGCGCGCTGATAAGGCAGGCGACGTCACTGCGCTCTCATACCTGTGTATTGGCAAGGCGGAGCAGGTCCGGAATCTATGCGGACTCCTGCACTTCGGCAGCGACTCGCCATTCGGGCAGATTGATGCCGCATGGGGCTCGTTCTGCGCCGACGTTCGTCGCCTACCCGTCCGGCATGGCGAAGGGCGCCCCGAAAGACACGGCTTTCATCGGCCCCACGGCGCCCGACGGCAACCCATGGTTCCCGCCGGATATGATGGCTATCGGGATACCGGCGAAAGTTGCGGCACCGGATGGCGGGTGACGTCGAGCGGTCTTTCGTGGTGAAGTGCGTCGAGACCACTTACCCTGAAAAGCGGGACGCGAAGTGGCTAAAGCGCTGAAGAAAAAATAGTATCTTGAACAGGCAGAGGCTCGACATCGCTGGCCGGGCAGGCGCTCGCGCGCGTGTGCGTGTACCGGATGGCCGGGAGACGACACCTTTTTACTGGCATGACGGACATGCAAGCACCCAGGTTATCTGATATTTTTTCTTTATGCCATTTATATCATGATATTCGCATTTAGTGTGAAGAATTGATAAATTATTAATACTATTAATGGAAAAATCCCTTGTATCGTGTGCGCTTGCACGGTAACAGGGAGGTATCATAATCATGAAAAGGTTAGCAATCATCCTCGCGGCATGCGTCGTTTTAACGTTCGCGCTGTGCCTGGCGGGGTGTACATCGCCCACGCCGACGCCGGCTGTGACGCCGACGCCGGAGCCGGGAAACTACACGGTAACCATGGGGGTCACAATCACTGACTCGAACGGCAAGACAGTGACGCTGCCGAAAACCGCGGAAAGGATCATAGTCACCAATTCGGACAGCGCCGAAGTAATGATCGCCCTGGGGGCGATAGATAAAATCGTCGGTGTGCCGAACAACGTCAAGAATAATCCCAACCTGGCCGGCTACTTCAACAACACGGCCAGCATCGGAGAATGGACCAGCCCCAACATGGAATCCATTGTGGCGCTCAGGCCGGACGTCGTGATTGCGTATGCCTATGCAAAGCCCAAGAACATGGACCAGTTCAGCCAGGCCAACATCACGGTGCTGCTGCTCGACTGCTACAAGATGGATAACATTACGTCCGACATCCGGAAGATGGGCATCCTGACCGGGAAGATGGACCGGGCGGAAGCATATGCGGGTTTCATGGAGCCGCAGATAGCCCTGGTGAAGGAGAGGACAGCTAACCTGACTGACAGCCAGAAGCCCACGGTGTTCTGGGAGAGCAACATGTACAAGCTCAGCACTGTGGTCAACGGCTCCGGCGGTGACACGCTGATCAGGCTGGCCGGAGGCAAGAATATTGCCGGTAACCTGACCTCGGGCGATATATCGAACGAGTGGGTTATCGAGCGGAACCCGGACATTGTCATCAAGGTCGGGCTCAACTACGCCACGAAGGCTAATATGACCGAGACACGGAGCACGATCATGAACCGGACGGGTATGCCCAACGTCAAAGCGGTGAAGGACGGCAAGGTCTACGTCATCTCGAGCACCCTGACCTTCGGGCCGAAGGGGTTCATCGGCCTGCTGGAAGTGGCCAGGATCATCCATCCTGAGCTCTTCAGCGACATCGATCCCGCCAGGGTCATGGAGCAGTACGACAGTCAGTTCGTGCCAGGTGCGAAGAACGGCAACTTTGTCGTTCCTTAGCCCTGACGGGGGGGATGGGTTAACTATATGTTGCCCATCCTTCCTATCTATTTGGACTCGTAATAAAAATGCCCGGGAAAAAGATGAAGGAATCCAGTGCCAGCGCGTTGCAGAATTCAGTCAAAGACCTGTACACAGGCAGTTATAAAAAGAGGCTGATTGTTCTTGCTTTGCTTGCAGGAGCATTATTTCTGTCGTCGGTCTACGCAGCTTCGGTCGGATCGGCCAGGATCGAACTGGGAGACGTTTTTTGGTCCTTCGTCGACGCAGCGGGAAACCTGGTAAACATTAGCGGGCTCCCGCAGCCTCAGAGCGACATCGCCTCTGTCATCGTGATCAATATGCGGCTGCCGCGGATAATGCTGGCCATACTGACTGGCATGAGCCTCGCAGTGGCCGGGACGGTCATGCAGGGAGTTCTCCGGAACCCCCTGGTGAGCCCGTTTACCCTCGGCCTCGCGTCCGCCTCTTCCTTTGGCGCAGCTATCACCATCGTGCTCGGCACAGGTATCCTGAGCATGTTCATTACCGGCGGACAGTACTACGACTTGATCCTGAACGCTTTCATCTTCGGCCTGTTGAGCATGCTGCTCATCTATGGCATCGCGAGAATGAGAGGCACCAGCCAGGCGACGCTGATCCTTGCCGGCGTGGTCCTGGGCTACATCTTTCAGGCCGGGCTGCTGGTCCTCAAATACTGGTCCAACAACGACAAGCTGAAAGACCTCGAGCTATGGCTCATGGGCGGCATGTGGGGCGCCAACTGGAACGCAGTGATCATCCTGCTGCCGGTAACGATCATTTGCGCGGTATTGCTGGCGATGAAGGCCTGGGACCTGAACGCACTGTCCGCCGGCGACGAGATCGCCAAAAATCTGGGCATTCGCGTCGAGCGGCTGCGGCTGTACTGCCTGGTGCTGGTGACAGTCGTGGCGTCGAGCTGCCTTGCGTTCACAGGCGTCATCGGGTTCATCGGGCTGATGGCCCCGCACATCTGCCGCATGCTCATTGGCAACGACCACCGGTACCTCATCCCGTGCTCCGCTCTCATGGGCGGCCTGATCCTGCTGCTATCGGACACTTTTGCCCGCACGATCTTCAGCCCGGTCGAGATTCCGGTAGGCATAGTAATGTACATACTTGGCGGCTTATTCTTCCTCTACCTGATCCTGCGGGGAAAGGAGAGCCATATCTATTGAGGAGGGACAGATGAAGATCAAAGTCGAAGGCCTCGGAGTCAATTACGGGAACCACAAAGCGCTGGACGACGTCTCCTTCGAAGGGAGCCCCGGCGAGGTGATCAGCGTCATCGGGCCTAACGGCTCGGGCAAGAGCACGCTGATCAAGTGCATCGCGCAGGTGCACAAGCCCACGAGAGGGAAGGTCTGCCTCAACGGGAGAGACGCCATCCGGATGGAGCCTAACGAGATCGCGAAGCTGATCGGCTACGTCCCCCAGAACTTCCACTACCTGTTCTTCTCCACGGTCATGGAGACCGTCCTGCTGGGCCGGAAGCCCCACATCAAATGGAAGATATCCCCGCACGACCTCGAGATAGTCCAGCAGGCGCTGGACAGCATGAACATCCGGGAATATGCCGGCAAGTTCATGGACCAGCTCAGCGGCGGCGAGAAGCAGAAAGTGTACATCGCCCGCGCGCTCGCGCAGGAGCCGGAGCTGTTCCTGTTCGACGAGCCGACGAGCAACCTCGATTTGAAGCACCAGATCGAGGTGCTGGAGATCACCCGCCGGCTGACCAAGAGCCGGAGCGCGTCGATGATCGTGGCGCTCCACGACCTCAACCTGGCCTACACGTACTCCGACACGGTGATCGTGCTGAACAAAGGGCGGATTTACGCCTGCGGCAAGCCCATGGACGTCCTGACGCCCGAGACCATCCAGGCCGTCTACGGCGTAGAGGCCACGATCGTCGAGAGCGACTTACGGGCGGCACATCGTGCCCCTGAAAGTAAAAATCTTGATTGCCTTAAAGATGGATGAAGACCAGGTACGCGTCCATCAGCAGTATGAACAGCAGGTAGCAGCCTACGTTGATTTGCACGAGCTTTGTAGCGGCTTCCCGCGCGCGCGGCCGGGTGACCAGCCCGTACAATGCGGGCAGCAGCGGCACGAAAGAGAACAATAGCACAGGCCGGAAGTCGATCGCATATTGCCCGAAGGTGAGTATCGCGATGCAGACGGTAGCCAGAATACAGAGCAGGCTGGCGGCAGCGAAGCCTGTAGCCCGGCCTTTTCGGGCGATGAAATTGTTTTTTCCGCAGGCGACATCCCCTTCCATGTCAGGCACTTCCACGTTGATGATGAATGACAGTGCATAGAGCAGCGAAGGGACGGAAAAGGCCAGGAACAGGGGCGAAAACGACCCGAACTGGGAGAAGTCGCCGATGGCAGGCATGAGGAAGCCCACTGAGATCATCGTAGTAATCTCGCCCAGGCCACGGTACGCCAGCCGGACAGGCGGGGCTGTGTAGTACCAGCTGATCAGGTTGCCGAAAATGGCGAAACCCAGGTACATGATGGGAAATGAATAGACAAACGTGAAGACCGCCCCCAGCGCGACCGAGAGTACGGCCAGCGACAGGCCGAACCATTTAGAGAAGGCGAGGAGTTCGGGGTACTTTGGCAGGATGCCGCTGCCGCCCGACAGCGTGCCCGCCGTAGTCTTTGAGTCGACCTCGTAGTCGTAATAGTCGTTGCTGTAGTGGACCGACAGGTGGCCGATCATGAGCACGATGTATCCGAAGATGAAGCGATCGAGGCTGAACGATGCGCCCGCTGCGACGGCCAGCAAGGCACCCATCAGGTACAGTGAATAGCCCAGCCAGAGAAAGCGCAGCCGGCCGAGCTTGATAATGTTCAGAAAAGTGCGATAGCGGGAAGCCATTGGTCTCATTATAATATTAGTTGTATTATATTATTAAACCGTTGCTCGTTGCTATCAGCCAGACATAAATCCATGATGTGCGGCGGTATCTCTTGTGTCCGTTACCGGCCGTCATCACGGAAATCAGCAGGTATGTTAGCCCGATGGCGTTAATGTAATCGGTGAACGGCATCTGTACAGGCCCCTGAAAATTCTGGCGGAAGCTATTAAAATACATGGCGGACAATGATAACCACGGGACAGTGAGAGCGATGGCGGACCGGGAAAAGATCAAGGCGTTCGTGCAAAGTGTGTTAGGCTGCGGGTGTGCGGAAGAGGTCTTCAGGATCATCGAGCTCCGCCACGAGAAGAAAGGTAAGGTCGGGTATGACCGGATCAACATCGGCAACCGGCTGCTTATCTACATCTTCAGTGCCAATGACCCGGAGCTCATCGGAGAAGAGTTGCCGGGCATGCTCCTGGCGGGAAGAAAAGAGCGGGACGAACAGGGCTTCAACCGTTTCAGGCTCGTGCTGGCCACGGATGTGCCGGCTGCCGGAGTCGCGGCGCTGAACGCTTACAAAAAGACAGGGCTGACCGACGACCGCCTGTTCCTCCACGTGGTGCCTCCGGCCCAAACCGAGTTCTAAAAGGCTTGCAAATGCGCTGACGCTATTGGATAATTCCCGGATATAACCGTGCCAGTATATAAATTAAATAACCATATGTTTTTATAGTAGATTGTACCTATTCGTATTGCGGATTTCGATCTGCAAGAGTAAAATAAATGATAGATGAAAGAAGCAGGGGCCCGAGAGACTTCGGTCCCAGAGAAATGCACAAGGCAACTTGTTCTGATTGTGGTAAAGAATGTGAAGTACCTTTTAAGCCCGCGGAGGACAGACCGGTCTACTGCCGTGACTGCCTTCCACAGCACAGAAAACCAAGGTTCTAAGGGGAGTAATTACAATGCGTGACAGTGGATTCAGAAGGCCCAGGGACATGGGCCCAAGGGATATGCACAAGGCAACCTGCGCCGACTGCGGTAAAGAATGTGAAGTACCTTTCCAGCCGACAGAAGGCAGGCCAGTTTACTGCCGTGACTGCCTTCCCAAGCACAGAAAGCCAAGATTCTAAATTTAAACAAGGAGATATAACAATGAGAGACAGTGGATTCAGAAGGCCCAGGGACATGGGCCCAAGAGACATGCACAAGGCAACCTGCGCCGACTGCGGTAAAGAATGTGAAGTACCTTTCCAGCCGACAGAAGGCAGGCCGGTTTATTGCCGCGATTGCCTCCCCAAGCACAGGAAACCAAGGTTTTAAATTTGCTTCAGCCTGCTTGCAGGCTTGAGTAAAATAAGAGAGATGAGGGTAAGTCCCTCATCACTGCTTTTTTTCTTTTCGTCTTCTTCTGGTAATACCATGTTCCCATGGCTTTTGAGGCCGGGAGGACCAGTATCGCAAGCTGCCGGGTACAAGCTACGGGATTGGCGCAGGCGTATCAGGTATCGGGGGTAATGTAACATCCGCAGCTGATGTCACGGTCGCATTTGATACGGGTAGCATCAAGACATTTTTTAATTAGTCCCTCAGCGCTTTCAGGCATATTGCGACACAGGCAATGGCAAAAATGATTGCGCCGGGCCCGAATCCAGGGCTCGGCAGCGGGACCGGCGTCGTGCCGGACGGGGTGCCAGGCGCCGACGCGGGCGTGGCCGACGGGACGGGCGTGGGCGTAGACACGGGCGTTGCGGTGGGCGGCAAAGGCGTTACCGTGCCTGCTTCGAGGATGCTCACGGAGACGCTCGTCCGGTTGCCGGCAGCGACATTCTTAAGATTCCCCAGGGTGAACGTCGCCGTCTCGTTGCCCTCGTCGTTCGAATCTTTCAGCGGCGTCATGTATATCGAATAGACAGACTGCCCCGGGGGGAGATGTATGGTACCGGGAATGCCGACAGGCCTGCCGCTGGCGTCTGTCAGGGAATAGTCCACCCCGTTAGTCGCCGTGCCGCTGGCGAACACATCTGCACGGGAGTCGACGAGGATGTCGCCGTCTTTGGTTATATTGAGAATTATAGCCTGGCCCTGCCCTTCGACTCCCCGGTATCCGTCGACAGGAGGGCTGGCGAACGCCATTACGGGTATGGCCGGGTAATCAACATAGAACGTCCTGGTCTCCTGGTCCGACTCGATGTCGGCGTCACTGTCACTCAGCCGGAACGTGATATGCTGCGTGCCGAAGATATCATGATTGGCCGTATGGTAACGGACCCGTATCAGTGCGTAAGTCGAGCCGGGTCCGAAGACGACAGGGTTCGTGCCCAGCAGCTCGTACTCCCCGGGATTGTTCCCGTTGCTAATCGTAGCCTCGGCGACGCTGAAAGTCACCCGGGCCGGGCCGCTGGTATCCCCGGACCGGAGGAGCTGGTAGTCGACCCAGACGTCGTCGTCCGGGACGGCGTGAGTGTCGTCATAGTACGCCTGTGTCTGCGCCCAGACGATCGAGGAAGCGGCGGCCTGTGCCACGGGCATGGCTGACAGAAGGCATATGCTGATAGCGCACACGATCAGTAGCAGGGAGAGCGGGCGGATTGTCATGGTCATAGGGCTGCAACCGGTCTATGATCGTTTGTGCAGTCCTCCGATAAGAGATTATCTGTCGCTGGCGCCAGCCTTCACTCCAAAAAATTTAATATAAGGAAAGTAAAATTGACTTACCTCGGAGTGCGACCCATTGTTCATTAGAAAAGAGCTTTTGCAGCTCGCCCCGTGTGCACACGGGGGGCGGCTGCACGAGATCGCGGAGCGTAAGGGCCTCAAAGAGGCTGACCTGCTGGACTACAGCGTCAACCTCAACCCGTATCTGCCCATTGACAGCCGTGATGCCATTGTCAAAGCATGCGACGGCATCGCCGCTTACCCGGATAACCGGTACGAGGCGTTCCGTGCCAGTGCCGCAAGGTTTTGTGGTGCCCGGCCGGAGCAGATCGTGCCGGGCAACGGCTCCAGCGAGATCATCCGGCTGTTCGCGGAAGTCGCACTGGCACAGGGCGATATCGTGGCCATTCCGGGGCCGACGTTCGGCGAGTACGAGCAGCAGTGCCGCCTGTTCGGCGCCGGCGTGCGGTACGTGAAAATGTCAGACATCATCAAGGGCGAGTTCTGGCACCTTAACGGCTGCAAGGCCACGTTCTTCTGCAACCCCAACAACCCGGACGGCCGCCTCATGCCCGCCAGTTTCGTGCTGAAGCTGGCTGACTACTGCAAGGAGCATGGAATAGCCCTTGCCGTGGACGAGGCGTTCATCGACCTGGCAGACCCCTCGCAGAGCGTGGCCCGGCACGTGGAGGACTACGACAACATGCTTGTGCTCCGGTCGCTGACCAAGTGCTTTGCCATACCGGGATTCCGGCTTGGCTTCGGCGTCGCCTGCCGGGATGCCACGGCATCGCTCAACGTGATACGGCTGACCTGGAACGTGGACAGCGTCGCGGCCGAAGCCGGGGCTTATTACATGGACTATGCCACCGCATACCTGAGCCTGTCCCGGGAGTACATCAAGCGGGAGCGGGAGTGGCTGGCCAGCCATATCGCCTCAATCAAAGGCCTGAAGATGCTCCAGTCGAGCGTGAACTACTTCCTCGTCGACGTGAGCGGGGCCGGCCTGACGTCGGCCGAGTTCGCCGTCCGCATGCTGGAGCGGGGCATCGTCGTCCGTGACTGCTCGTCGTTCCGGATGCTGGGCGACTCCTACGTCCGGCTGGCGGTGCGGACGAGAGAAGAGAACGAGCGGCTGGTCAGAGCCCTGAAGGCTGCCGCAGGGTCAGCATGATCACGTTCATGCTGGAGGCACTCCTCCTCGCTATTTTCATCGACCTGTTCTTCGGGGAGCCTGCATCCGCCTTTCACCCGGTCGTCTGGATCGGGAAGCTCATCATGCTGCTTGACAGGCTGGCGCCCGGCCAGCTCAAATATGCCTATGGCTTTTTCATGGCATTTACGACGATCATCGCTACAGTCGTCATCGGCTGCGGGCTTTGCTGGCTCTCGTACCAGGTCTCGCCTCTGCTCGGGCTGCTCGTTACAGCGTACCTGATCAAGTCGACCTTCTCGCTATCCTTCCTCTGGCGCATCTCTCGCGATATATATGACGACCTGAGAGTCGGCCGCCTTGATGCTGCCCGTGCGAAGCTTCCAGCGCTGGTCGGCCGGGACGTGAGCAAGCTTGACGCCGGCCAGATGTCCTCGTGCGTGACCGAGTCGCTGGGGGAGAGCTATGTCGACGGCATCGTTTCACCGCTCATCTATTTTGCATTGCTAGGCCTGCCAGGGGCACTCGCCTACAGGGCAATAAACACGCTGGACTCCATGGTGGGCTACAAGGATGTAAAGCACCTGCAGACCGGCTTTGCATCGGCCAAAATCGATGACCTGGCCAACTATGTGCCTGCCCGGCTTGCTATCCTGATCATCGCCATCGTCTCGCCGGTCGTGGGCAGTCCGGTACTCGCCGTCAAAACGGCGTTGAGGGACGGCAGAAAGCCGCCAAGCATCAACTCCGGTTACCCGATGGCAGCCTTCGCAGGTGCGCTCGGCATACGGATGGAGAAGCTGAAGTATTACGTGCTGGGAGCCGGGCTTAGGCCCTGCGTACCGGACGACATCCCGCGGGCCATACGCCTGAACCGGGCAGCTTCCGCGCTGCTGATAATCATAGTTGTGGCAGTCTTGCTTCTGTTCGGCCTGCCGCTGACATGGGGGGTGTCCGGCTGGCCGGCAGTATGGTAAAAGGCCTGCGGGCTGCCATCGGCTTCCTGACCACCATACCGGTGCACGTGAAAGACGACGACTATGACAGCTTTGTCTCGCGCCTGTACCTGTTCATCCCCGTCGGGCTCCTGGCCGGCCTGCTGATCGGCGTGGCAGGCCTCGCGTTTCAATGGCTGTTGCCGGCGCCGTTTGCCGCAGCACTGGCCGTTGCATGCATCATCCTGCTGACCGGCATCAACCACATCGACGGACTGTCGGACATGGCGGACGGTCTGGTCACCTCGGGCCCGCCTGAGAAAAAGATCAGGTCGATGAAAGACGTCCACGCGGGCGCAGGGGGCATATTAGCCATAGGCCTGGACCTGCTCTTCCTGTATGCTTTGCTATCGACCTTCGCCGGGTCTGATATGCCCCTGCTTCTTCCGCTATTTATTGCCGAGGTCTGCGCGAAGGTGGCCATGATTACGGTGATCGCCTTCGGGAAGAGCATGGGCCCGGGCATGGGCGCCATAGTCATCGCGGCGGCGAAGAAGAGCCATTACGCTGTGGGCATCATCGTTGCCTGGGCGGCTATTGCGATCGCACTGGCCATGACAGGAATATTTTATGGCGGCCTTCCGGTGTGGCGCATCTGGCTCGCGGGACTGCTGGCCATGCTGTCCCCGATGGCAGTGGCGGCCGTGATACTTGCGACCTCCGGCCGGAACTTCGGAGGCGTGAACGGCGATGTGATGGGCGCGGCTAATGAGACGGCCCGGATAGCGGCGCTCGCGGTCATGGGGGCGGTACTGTGGATGCACTGGTGATGGCTGGCGGCGCAGCCACACGGATGGGAGGCGTGGAAAAGCCGATCGTGCGGCTGGGCGGCCGCCCTATGATCGCCTACGTGATCGATGCGCTTGCCGCCAGCCGGAACATCGGCCACATCTATGTAGCGGTCTCCGGCAGGGTGCCGCAGACGACCGGATACATCATTGCGACCTTCGCCGGCGACAGCAGGGTGTCTCCGGTCATGACCCCGGGCGCAGGCTACGTCGAGGATACGGCATATGCGGCAGAGGCGCTGGGACTGTTCCGGCCGTTCCTGGTCATCTCGTCCGACGTGCCGATGGCCACTGCGAAGGTCATAGACGAGGCTGTCGAAAGATACGAGGCTTCGGGATGCGAAGCGCTATCGGTCAGAGTCGATGCCTCGTGTGTCCCGCCGGGACTGCAGCCGGACACGATACTGGAAGACAACGGGAAGAGAAACGTGCCCGCGGGCATCAACATCGTCGACGGCCGGCACATGGGACGGTACCAGGAAGAGCTGATCTTTGTCGTCTCCGACGGCCGGCTGGCAGCCAACGTGAACTATAAGAAAGACCTGGCATACTGCGAAAAGATCATGCGCGGGGAACGCTCGCGGCTGACAGGCACATCGACAGGTATAATATGATTGATACCCATTCGTTATTGACGATTTTGCCCGGCAAAGGCCTGGACGGATTGGCATATGAAGGACGACTCTTTCGCCCGTAAAAAATGGGTGGTACCATACAAGAACATCGTGGCCGTCAGCAATGGTAACGGCCTGGTGGACATCGTCGAGCAGTCCAACTGTTTCGGGGGCTCCTGCTGGGCGGAGTACCACTATAAGAAGAGCAGTCCGCTTATTCTGGATACGAGGCATTACGGCAACTCGATGCGCTATTCCGTCAAAGAAGGCAAAGCCGACATTAACCTTGTCTCCTCCATCTCCGCGGCAGGCATCGAAGCGGTCGTCGTCGGGGACGAGACGATCGAGGTCACGTACGCAGGACTGGGTGGCGGCGGCGTGGGCGCTTCCATGAGCCGCGCGCTCGCCGAGGACGTGATCGACTACGAGCTGACAGAGGCAGGGGGCGGCCGTAAGAGTAAGGGCACGATAATTCTTCCCCGCCGGAAGCGAGTCCTGATCGGGGTCGATGACACGGACACGAAGGAAGAAGGCGCCACGTGGTCGCTCGTGCACAACATCGCCAACGAAGTGGATAATGGCAACGCCCGGTACCTGTCTCATGCACTTGTACAGCTCTACCCTGTGCCGCACAAGACACAGAACTGTGTCTCTACCGTCGTGGAGTTCGGGTGCATCGACGAGACGAAGCTGGTACGGGACTTCGGCCGGCTGCTCGCGAAGTATACGCTATCCGAGAACACCGGCATGGTGGTACTGCAGGACTTCGACGCCAGAGCCATGGTCGACTACGGCAAGCTGGTGAAGAGTAAGCACGTCTCTATCGAGACTACCCTGAAGACCGTCAAGAAAGCCAACGCAGACATACTCATGGACGGCCGGGGCATCATCGGCGCCGCCGCGGCACTGCCTTATTTTGCGCGACCCTGCGATTCAGTCATCCTTTGAACAGGAAGGCGCCAAGTGTCCAAGAGAAGACGCTAAGACGCCACTTTTAGCACCCGAAGGTTTCAAGACACCAAGCGTTTTTAGATTTTAAGTCGCCAAGATACCAAGAGATGTATTTTATTTCGAGTATGACGACTCATACCCTTGGCGCCTTAAATTAAAAAGATTACTTGGCGCCTTGAAACCTTCGGTTGCTAAAAGTGGCGCCTTGGCGTCTTCTCTTGGACACTTGGTGACTTGGCGACTTAATGTGGCAAGTTTATTATCGCATCAGCGCCATTTTTTACATATGGCCGACATCATGACCGGGACTGAAGCCGCACGGGCTGCCGTCGAGGACGCCGCCGTCCGTATGGCGACAGGAGTGCCGGGATTCCCGATCAACGGCCTGTTCACCGCGCTGCAGCAGTCTGGCCTGCATGCCCGCTGGCAGCTCAACGAGAAGATCGCCTACGAGATGGCGATGGGGGCTTCGGCGTGCGGAGACCGGGCCGTGGTCGTCGCCAAGCACGTGGGCATCAACGTCATGGCTGACCCTCTGATCATTTCTGCAACTCACGGTATCGGCGCAGGTATCGTCGTCATCGCCGGCGACGACGTGGGCGCGACTATGTCGCAGGACGAGCAGGACTCCCGGTGGTACGGCCGGCTCGCCGACATCCCGGTCTACGACCCGTCCACGCCCGGCGAGCTTTATGACTCGATCATGGACGCTATTATGCTCTCCGAACAGATCAGCGCGCCGGCCATCGTCAGGGTGACCGACCCGGTGCTGACAGATTCCGGCACGGTCAATCGCAGGAAATCGCCGGCCCCGGAGAAAAAGCTGAGCCGGGACATCTGGCAGTACACGATGATCGGCAAACGCCAGAAGTATCTCAAGGACGGCTGGACACTGGCAGTCCGCAGGGCTGCCGGCAGCCCGTTGAACCGCATCGTCCGCAAGGGAAAGCTGGGTATCATTTCTTCCGGATACGCATCGGTGCCTGCGTCAGCGATAGCGGCCGCAAACCGGATGTCTCACCTGTCGCTCGTCATGGTCAACCCGTTCCCGAGGAAGAAGGTGGACGAATTCGTGGCGGAGATGGATGCCGTCCTTGTATGCGAGGAAACATCCACATTCATCGAATCGCAGGCAGCTTCGCCGAAGGTCAAAGGCCGCCTGACCGGGCACCTGCCAATGTGGGGCGGGCTGGACGATCAGCTCATCCTGGACGCCGTGTCGCATATCCTGGAAACCCGGCCGGCGATGCCCATCGAGCCGGAGACCATGCAATCCCGCGGCTTCGGGAGAGGCCTGTGCCCCGGGTGCCCGTTCGCCCCGGTCTACGAGGCTGTCAAGGCACTGGAGGTGAAAGTCGCCAGCGACGTGGGATGCCCCATCCTGACGACCAATCCGCCCTACAGCATGGTCGACGTGGCCTGCTCGCTGGGCTCCCCGGCCAGCGTGGCCAGCGGCTTCAGGGAGAAAGGCGTCGCCATGCTCGGCGATTACGGCCTGCTGCACACGGGCCTGCCGGCGTTGCTGAATGCGAAATATGGCGGCTACGGGGTACTGGTCGTCGTCTTCGTGAACGGGAAAGCTGCCATGACAGGAGGACAGGAAGTGCCGGACGTGGTCCCGCTATTGACCGCCGTGTTCGGTGATGACTGTACGGTCGTAAACGCCAGCGATTTGACTTCCGGACAGGCCCGGGAAGACCTGCGGAAACTGTTGCAGGTGCCGGGGCTGAAGGTCTATACGGTCAGGGGCACATGCCCACCCGGTGTAAAACACAGCCAGGAATAATACATTACTGCCCTTTTTACTGCGACATGATTTTTCCCCGGCTTCCGATGATAGGTTGTGGACAGGAAATTCGACCAGAGCTTTACGACTTTTCCATGGTGCTGGCGTGATAAGTACGTTGGGCGCTGGATCATCGAGGTGCCGATGAGCACGGAACAGTACGGCGTGTTCGGGCACGGGTGTTTGCTGGATGTAGTCGAGGAAGCCCTGAAGGCTGCAGGAGACATCTTTTTTCCGACGCAGGTGGAATGCGGAGAACGGCACACGCTGTTCGACCAGCCGTTGCCGCTCCTGCCGGAAACCATCAGGGAGGCGCTGGACCACAGGTGGTCGATCATGTCAGCCGACGGAGACTATGAGCCAGCCTGCGACATCCATGGCGTCTCCTACATATACGTCCGTAACGCCAGCGGCGTCACAAGGTCGCTGGTGCCTCATGCCATGAGCCTGCGGCTGGAGTGTGAGCTGGGGAAAAAGCCCGTGGCAAGGCTGTCTGTCTATACGAAGTGCGATGCATGGCTGGAGCGGACGATCGAAGGCCACGACAACGCAAGCATCGGCACGCTGAACGGGCCGATACTGTCCGACAAGCTGATCGAGATGGAGACGAAGCTCGGCGGCACGATCGCCGGGATGCGAACGGATTATGACGTTGTCAGCATTGACCGGTACAGCCTGAAAAACAAGTGAACAGTGCTCCCGGGGCTCGCGCGCACGTACGGGGCGGCCGGGCAGCAGGTAGCATCAGGGAGTAGCGGCGTCCTTATTGCTACTCTGCGCGAGCGTGCTGGCAATGAGTTCCCGCAACTCGTCGCGGCGCAGGGACTTTTTCATCTCGCTCAAACGCTTGATCTCGCAAAGCACCTGGTTCGTCTCCGCTTTGCTCAGTGTATAGCCCATCTGGCGGGCCATGTAGCAGAGAGCGGCGCCGCCACTGTGCTTGCCGAGGATGAACTCGCGTTTTCCGCCTACCAGTTCCGGGCCGAACAACTCATAAGTACGGTCGTGCTCAAGCAGCGCGGCGATGTGGATGCCTGACTCGTGGGCGAAGGCGTGATCGCCTACCACGGCCTTGTTCTTCGCGAGGGCAATGCCAGAGTAGCGCTCCACGGTCTTCGACAGCTCGACGATCCTGGAGAGGTCATACTTATCGACGCCGTGCTGGACGCGTAAGTTCATCAGCACTTCCTCCAGCGATGCGTTGCCTGCCCGCTCGCCGATGCCGTTCGTGGTCGTGTGGAGCTGCTTTGCGCCGGCCTCTGCGGCGGCGATGGTGTTGGCCACGGCATTGCCGAGGTCATCGTGACAGTGTACACAGACGGGCGTCTTTACGGCCTTCCGGATTTCGCCCACCAGGAACTTCATCGTCGCGGGAGTCATGATGCCGACGGTGTCTGCGATGCTCACGTAGTCTGCGCCCGCGTCCTCGCCGGCTTTGTAGAACCGTTTCAGGAAATCAAGGCTGGTCCTTGTGGAATCTTCTGCGGCAAAGCGCACGATGAGCCCGTGACGCTTCGCGTATTCCAGGGCTTCCACGGCACAGTTGACGGCCTCGTCCTGCGTCTTGTGGTGCTTGTACTGTAAGTGCAGGTCGGACGTGCCCACGAAAATGCCGGCCATGTCGGCGTCGCAGTCCAGTACGGCGTCGATATCGCCCTTGACGGCCCGGGACAGACAGCATATCTTCGCGTTCAGGCCAAGGTCTGCAATAGCCTTGATGGCATCCTTTTCTCCCTGCGACACCGCAGGGAAACCTGCCTCTATGATCTCTATGCCCATCTCGTCCAGCATGCGCGCAATGTCGACCTTCTCTTCTCTCGTGAAGGCGACGCCTGGCGTCTGCTCCCCGTCCCGCAGGGTGACGTCACAGATCTCTATCTCACCCAGTTCCGAAGGAATGTACTTCGTCCACTCGTTTTTAGTGTACAACGACATAGCTCTGGAAGCGTCAGGCATGGAATCACCATTGGTAACGGAAATTTCGCTACCGAAATTTTCGCTCACAAGAATACATATATATCCTGCGTACTAATAATTTTCCATTATAGTTTTCGAAGGTGTGATTGCGCTTGGGGACCATTAGCGAGGAAATTCTGGGCAAGGCATCTGGAAAATCGGCCGCGGCAGGAGACTTTATAGTGGCGAAAGTAGATTTTGCCATGAGCCACGACGGGACTTCAGTGCTTGCTGTCAAGGCGTTCAGGGAGATGGGCCTGGAGAAGGTCTGGGACCCCGACCGTATCATCATACCGTTCGATCACCTGGCCCCTGCCAACAATGAGAATACAGCCCAGTTGCAAAAGGAAATCAGGCAGTGGGCTGCTGCACAGAAGATATCACACTTATACGACGTCGGCGAGGGCATCTGCCACCAGCTCATGGCCGAGTACGGCTTTGCGCTGCCGGGCAAGGTCATAGTGGGCGCCGACTCGCACTCCTGTACCTACGGCGCCTTCGGCGCGTTTGCCACCGGCGTCGGGGCTACCGACATGGCAGAGATCTATGCCTCCGGTCGCCTCTGGTTCCGGGTTCCCGAGACAATCAAGGTCACGGTAGACGGCGAGCTGCCGCCCGGCGTGACACCGAAAGACGTCATTCTCCACGTGATCAGGGCCATCAGGACCGACGGCGCGACCTATAAGGCGCTGGAGTTCTACGGCGAGACCATAAGGGAGATGTCCATGGCCGGCAGGATGACGCTGTGCAACATGGCCATCGAGACGGGCGGCAAAGCGGGGATAGTGCCCCCCGACGCCCGGACGTTCGAATATATCAACGGCAGAGCAGCAGAGGAATATCAGCCGGTCTACGCCTCGAAAGATGCTACTTACTGTGATATCTTCGACTTCAACGTATCGAACCTCTCCCCGCAGGTCGCCTGCCCGCCGGACGTCGACAATGTCCGGGACGTAGGCGAGGTGGAGAACGTCGCGGTCGACCAGGTGCTCATCGGCTCCTGCACCAACGGCAGGCTGGAAGACCTTGCAGCGGCCGCGTCCATCCTGAAGAACCGCAAGGTGAAGTGCCGCACGCTGGTGATACCGGCGTCCAGGGGCGTCATGCTCGAAGCCGTCGAGTCCGGCGTCGCCGCCATACTGCTCAACGCCGGCGCGACCATCTGCAACCCGGGCTGCGGGCCCTGTCTGGGCGGACACATGGGCGTGATGGCAGAGGGTGAGACGTGCCTGTCGACGACGAACAGGAATTTCCGGGGACGCATGGGCAAAGGCGCTAACGTGTACCTTGGCTCGCCGCTGACGGCGGCTGCCACTGCATTGAACGGCCGGATTACTGACCCGAGGCGGTACATATGAAGTTCAAAGGCAGTGTATGGAAATACGGCGATAACGTAGACACAGACGTGATCATCCCGGGCAAATATCTCCGTTCGGCCGACTTTAAAGTCTTCGCGGAGCATGCCATGGAAGGCATCGACCCGGGCTTCCGGCCGGCTGCCGGGGACATCCTGGTCGCAGGCAGGAATTTCGGCTGCGGCTCCTCCCGGGAACAGGCTCCGCTGGCGATCAAGTATTCGGGCATCAGCTGCGTGGTGGCGAAGTCCTTCGCCCGCATCTTCTTCCGCAACGCCATCAACATTGGTCTCCCTATCGTCGAGGCGGACGTGATTGACGGAGTGCAGAAAGGAGAGACCATTGAGGTCGACCTGGACAGTGGCTACGTGACCGCAAACGGCGTCAGGTACTCGAGCACCCGGCTGCCGGACTTCCTGCAGGACATCCTGAACGCCGGGGGCCTGGTCGCCTACAGGAGGCGACAGCGATGAAGATCGCCGTACTGCCCGGGGACGGTGTGGGCAAGGAAGTCGTGCCTGTCGCCCGGGACGTGCTGAAGATGGCCCTGCCAGGGGCGGAATATGTCTATGTGGATGTGGGGAACGAGCGCTGGCTGAGGGAAGGAAAAGCCATCACCGACGAGGACATGGACGTCATACGGGGGTGCGACTGCGTCCTGTTCGGCGCGATCACCTCACCACCAGGCAAGCCATACCGGAGCGTCATTCTCGGGCTGCGGAAAGACCTGGAGCTCTATGCCAACATCCGCCCGTTCAAGTCCAATCCGGTCTCCCCGAGACAGGTGGACTTCACCATCTACCGGGAGAACAGCGAGGACCTGTACGCCGGGCTGGAGACGGTGACGCCGGACGAGGTCAGGAGCGTGAGGCTGATCACCCGCAAAGCCAGCGAACGGATCGCGAGAATGGCCTGCGGAAAGCCGGGCATCAAGCGTCTGACGATCGTCCACAAGGCAAACGTGATGAAGTCCTGCGAGCTGTTCCGGGACGCATGCATCTCGGTGGCTAAGGCCGCGGGCGTACCGCACGACGAGATGCTTGTAGACACGGCCGCCTATAATCTCGTCAGGGACCCGTCCAGGTTCGATACCATCGTGACAACAAACCTGTTCGGCGATATCCTGTCGGATGAGGCCTCTGCGCTCATCGGGAGCATGGGGCTTTCGCCCAGCGCTAACGTAGGCGAACGCTATGCGCTCTTCGAGCCCGTCCACGGCAGCGCGCCGGACATTGCAGGCAAGGGCATCGCCAACCCGATCGCAGCGGTCCTCAGCGCGAAAATGCTGCTGGAATGGGCGGGTAAACCGGAGGCGGCAAAGGCTGTGCAGCGCGCGGTCGACGGTGCGATCTCGGACGGAAAGCTTACGCCGGACCTCGGAGGCCGCAGCTCGACACAGGAGGTCGGGACCTCTATTATGAAGCACCTGGAGAAAGAGCTATGATCTTCCCTGCGCACTGCCGGTTCATAGGAGTCGTCAGCAAGCATCACCGTCCGGACTACAGGCAGAACGATGCCATCTATTTCTCGTCGCAGTACGTGTTGATCTTCGATGCCCCGGACAGCTGCTCCGTTTACGATGTCGCGAGCGAAGGCGAGGGGTTCATCAGGCGATCGAAAGGCGTGAAAAAGATCGCCGGAGCCGATCAGACGCTGGTATATGACAGACAGGTGGATATCACCAACCGCGCGGACCTGATCAGGAAAGCGACGGCATTATGCAAAGGTAAGATCAACACTGTCGTCTTCCAGGGCGTCGACCGGCACTACACGTTCGTGCACGAGCCGTCTCTGGAAGAGCTGCGGGTCGTCGAGGTGTACGACGTGGCGCCACCCTGGCCGGCATGGCTGGAGTACAACGTCCGGCGGCTGGACGAGACCGGCATGTTCGGCGACCTGATGCTGACATTCGACTACCATACCCTCGACCTTAAGGACTTCGAGGACCCGGCGAAGACCACTATCTTCCCCTGCCACGCCTCCGGCCTGAACGGCCTGTTCCTCGACTCGCTGGACGAAGAGCCGCGGGGAAACATAAAGCTGGTCGGGTGCAACACGTCGAAGCTGGTGTTCGACGCCCGCTACCCGCTAAAGCGGTACCAGCACGTGAACATCTGCCCCCTGTCGACCCGGAAGCCGAAGCGCCCGTTCATCCTGCGGTGCTGCCAGTCGGATAAGCTGGGGCCGAAGGTGATCGATGGCGTGCCCGGTGTCGTCGTCCACTGGGGTGCCAGCCCGCGGGATGTCTGTGATGCGGTCAGGCAGCTTGCCCTGACAATCAGCGAAAAATAGCTGATTCCCGACATTTGCTGTGTTAAAAGGGCTCTAGATATATTTTTCATCATTAACATGAAACGATAATGGGAGTTTATGCCAGAGACCGGTACGAAGCTGTCGGACTACGCTAAGTCTGTCATCAAGATCATTTTACTGCTGGTTATCGCAGTCGTCGTGGCCAGCATCGTCGACATGGGGATACTGGCCGTGGTCTGGGCCTATTTCGCGGCCACGACGGGTTCGGCGGTACAGGCATCCGACATGGTAGTAGATAACCTGCGCAACATCTGGCTCATGTTCGGCCTCACGTCGGTACAGGATATCACATGGGTGCTGCTGGCTGTGGCGTTCGTCATCTTCATAGACAGGAGACCGTCCCCCTTGAAGGAGCTGGGACTGACCCCGGGCCCGCAGGCAGTGAAGATGTTCCTGGCGGGAATTGTGATAAACGTCCTCTTCGGGGCCGTCACAGTCGCCATCATGCTGCTGACAGGGTGGTCGCGCATCGAGGAAAACGGGCTTTTGATCTACGGCCTGGCAGCAATTGCCGGCTCGCTGGCTATTACTATAGTGTTGATGTTTTTCGTCGGCCTCGGAGAAGAGACCTTGTTCCGGGGCTATTTCCAGACGGACCTGACACGAAAACACGGTCCTGTGGCCGCGCTCATTATCACGTCCCTGGCGTTTGCAGGCCTGCACATCTTCTTTCTCATTCCGGGGCAGGAGATATCCCCGCTGTCCATCGCAGGCATCTTTTTCGCGTCGCTGGTCATGGGATACCTGTACATTATCACAGGCACAATATGGGCCAGCATCGGGTTCCACTTCTGCCAGGACGTCCTCGGGGCGGGCATATTTCTCACGGGCGAGCTGCCTTACGATAGCGCACCCGTGTTCCTGATGGCTAAAGCCAGCAACCTCAATCTGTTCGGCATCAGCCTCGGAGGAGCGGACAATGTAGTCAACATCGTGCTGTTGTTGTTATTGCTGGCCGTACTGTACTTTTATCATAAAAAGACCCGTGGCAGTCAAGGCATCAAAATGACGTCACTTCGAACGCTCGTTTGCACGTCTGCAATGGTCGCTTGATCACGCAGCCCGTGCATGTTATAGTGTTAGAATAATCTGTTATCCGGTTGATGCAACCGCGGCGCCCATGGAATTCCACGTTCAGGTATATGACTCCTGTCATGCATATCTGAAGAAGTAAAACAATAAAAGGAGGATACCCGCAGGCTTACTGCGGGATGTACACGTAGGTCATCGATACGGTCGCGGACACCTGCTGCTCGCCGGGCGAGATGGGTGTGGGGGCGACGGCTCCTGTGGCCATAGCGCTTCGTTCCATCCCGTCATAGGCGACCGGGTAGTACTGGCCCGACTCCGAGATCGACTTGAGCTTGATTTCGCCGACGCCTGAAGCCGATGCGATCACCTTCGCCTTGTCGGTGGCCTGGGTCACGGCCTTCTGCAGCGCCTGCTTATAGACGGTAGCGGCCTTCTCGTCGGAAAGCGTGAAGGTCACGCCCTGGATCTGGTTGGCGCCGCCGTTGTATCCCGCGTCGATCACGCCGCCGACCTTAGACATGTCCCGGACTGTGACAGTAACGGTATTGGTAGCCGTGTAGCCGACGATCCTGGTGGAAAGCGACGTGGGCGGCACGGCCTTATCCGGGGACGACGAGGACGTGGTCGGGTACTGGTACTCGTACTTCGGCTGCAGCGAGACCCTCGAGGTCTTGATGTCGCTGGCGGGTATGCCCTGCGCCTTGATGGCGTTGATGACCTTGTCCATAGCGTTGGCGTTATCGCCCATCGCCTGCGTGGAAGTGACAGCCTCGGTGGTCACGCCGATGGTTACCTTCGCCAGGTCAGGCTCGGAGAAGACATAACCCGTGCCGGACACGCTAAGCGTGCCGGTGTAAATGGACATATTGACTGCCGGAGCGGTGTTCTGTGCTGAGGTATTGCCGATGATCAGGAAAATCACGGCGAGCGCCAGTATCGCACCAGACATGAATAGAAAACCTTGTTTGAATCCCATGTTCTCACCATAGAAAAGATGGTAAGCTATGTATTTATTCCTTATTTAAGCTACGAAACGGCCCGTATCTATCAAACGGCCGTAAATATGGCCGCAGGAGAAATGCCGGCAGGAAAAGGTGCCCTGTTCAGGCAAGCCACTGTATAAAATCGCATGCCGCTGGTTCGATCTCCTCGTGGCTCGTACCCTTACCGGCCCTTCAGTCATGCCGGATGATCTTCATGTCAAGCACCCGGCTCTCCGGGTTGTAAAAGATCGCCGCACCGTCCTTCGTGCGGACGATATCGACCAGGTAAAAGAGCATGTCAAGGTCGATCATCAGGCCTTCGAACCGCAGCGCAAACTGGATGAGACAGCCGCTGACGCCGAGATTTATAAGGTTGTCTGCGAACTCCTCACGTGTGCCGGGATAGGAGAAAATGTTCAGGCCTGCCGCTTCGGTGATGAAGGGCTTCAGCCTGAACAGCGCCGTCTCCTGCTTCAGGTCCATCAATGTTTCAGACGTTGCGAAGGCCGATAAATGTAATTGATGACAGGCCGGGTTTTCATTTGCGACTGCGGGTATGAACGGTCATTATCGGCCGGGCGGACGTTCGCGCGCGCACGCGTGACAGGGCAATGCACAAAGATTATAGCGCGTGGCGGAGTTATGGGAATTGATGCCATTGAAAGTGCTGTTCACTGTCAAACTGAAGGATAGAAACGACATCCCCGGCTCCATGGAGTTCGAGGAACACGTCACCGCCATCAAAAATGACATGGTCTCACGGCTGGCCTGCAGCCCGGGATCCGTACAGACCAGCTTCGACCAGGCATCGGTGTTGTACCCGAAGCGGTTCATGTTCGACTATGCGACACAGGACCATACGAGCCACGGGCCGAAGGAAGTCATCGACGCGTTCTTCGACGCGATCGAGGCCACGGGCATCTGCCTGTCCAAATACGATGTCCATATCACAGTCGAGTGGGCGTAAGCCGGGCGGGCAAACAGGTCCTCGCGCGCGCGAGCGGCCGCGGCCGGGTTACCAGACTGACCCACGGGCAATGACCACTTCCGATATTCGCAATACTTTTTCCTAGCCATGGCTTCCTTTCAATACGCCCGGAGAATATAGAAAATGTACATTTGTATTTATTACTGCTATAATACATCCAGAATAAATCGAATATTATCAAAATATTATTACCTGCAGGATTAAATTTATATATTCAGACCGTGACAATAATTATCAATGAAAGTGCTGGACAGTACAACCAGGGCCTACCGCCTTAACGGGGATTCGATTTCGGAGGCTTCGCTGGACACCGTGCTCAACGCGGCCTATGCGATGCTGGCCAATAACGACGAGATCGTCCCGCAGTTCGACGACTGGAACATAGAGGAAGCCATCCAGGATGGCGACCGTGTGCTCACCTATTCCACCATCACTGACACCGGCAAAGAGCTGCGTGTAACGTTCTCCTACAACGAGATGTTAGCCCGTATCGCGCTGTTGACAGGGGAAGACGAGTGCTTTATGGGTGAGAGCCTGCTTTGCACGGTGAAGTCCCAGAATAAGTATACGATAGAAGAGTGGCTGTAAAGCCGTTACCGGCGGCTATAGCCGCGCCCATTTTATCCGAATTCTTTTTTTCACTATGCAAGGCTTTATTAATACGTACATACATGTACATTTTAGTATCAATTAGTACATAATTGCTTATGGTGATCTGATGGTTAAAGATGTTACGAAAGTCACTCTTGATGTCGATGAAGTGCCCAGGCGGTGGTATAACATCCTCCCTGACCTGCCTGAGAAACTCCCGCCCGCGCTGCATCCGGCGACGCGTGAGCCGGTAACTCCAGAAGGACTGGGAGCCGCTGTTCCCGAAAAGCCTGATCAAACAGGAATACTCGGATGAGCGGTATATCGACATCCCGGAGGAAGTCAGGGAAGCCCTGATCGCCATCGGCCGCCCCACGCCGCTACACCGGGCGCGGCGGCTGGAGAAGTACCTCGGCACCCCGGCCCGCATCTACTTCAAGCGGGAGGACATGTCCCCCGCAGGCTCTCATAAACCCAACACAGCAATAGCTCAGGCCTACTTCAACTACAAGGAAGGCGTGGAACACCTGACCACCGAGACGGGCGCAGGACAGTGGGGCTCTGCATTGAGCGCCGCCTGCGCCCTGTTCGGCCTGAAATGCACCGTGTTCATGGTGCGCTCCAGCTACGACAGCAAGCCGTACCGCAAATATGTCATGAAGATGTACGGTGCCGACGTCTCAGCCTCGCCAAGCATGAAGACACAGTTCGGGCAGAAGATGCTGAAGGCTGACCCTGCCTGCGGCGGGAGCCTGGGCATCGCGATTAGTGAAGCGATCGAGACAGCGGTCTCCGGGCAGAAGTCGAAGTACTCGCTGGGCAGCGTGCTGAACCACGTCATGCTCCACCAGACCGTGATCGGCGAAGAGGTCATGGCACAGATGAAGAAGATCGACGAGAAGCCGGATATCATGATCGCCTGCGTCGGCGGCGGCAGCAACTTCGCCGGCTTTACCTTCCCGTACATCTACGAGAAAAAGAAAGGCAAGACGGATGCACGGTTCATCGCGGTCGAGCCGGAAAGCGTGCCGTCCATGTCCGGCGTCGCCTGCGGAAAAGCCCGGTATGAATATGATTTCGGGGACACGGCGGGCATGACCCCCCTGCTGAAGATGTGCACGCTCGGACACGATTTCATGCCACAGGCGATCCATGCGGGCGGCCTCAGGTATCACGCCATGGCACCGACCGTCTCTCTGCTCCACCAGGCAGGGAGTATCGAATGCGAGGCCGTAGGGCAGGATGCGACGTTCAAGGCAGGACAGTTGTTCGCACGTACTGAGGGCATTATCCCTGCGCCCGAGTCATCGCACGCCATCTGCTCGGCGATCAACCATGCGCTGGCGGCTAAGAAGACGGGTGAAAAGAAGGTTATCGTGTTCAACCTGAGCGGGCATGGGCTGCTGGATTTGCAGAACTACGCCGACATGTTCGGGTTCTAAGTTAGAATCAGGCATATCCGGGTTTTCCCGGGTATGTCCACCCTATTTTTAAGACACTTGATTGCGCGATGCTGATAACTGCCGATATAAGACTGCGAAAACTGTTCCGGCCATTCAAGAAATTCCTGTTCAGGTATATTTGCACCCCTAAAGGCGGGTGATGGCCACGGTTTCGTTCGCTGGATGCAACATACGATGCAAGTCGGTGCGCAATTGCTATCGTTTTTTTAGGAAACACAGAACCAGGGCTGTACAACCACTCTTCTTCTGACGGATCAAGAGGGGGACTCCAGCCCCCCTCTAGTCGCTCCGCCCTACGGGCTCCGCTGGACTCCCCCGGCATGACCGCTCCGCTTCGCTCCGCGGAAGATCAAAAAGCCAGCCCTGTGAAGTCCCGGTTTGCCCTGACGGTATCCCATTTGTGCAAGTTTGGCATCCTTAAAACGTTGAAAATCAGGGTTTTATTTTTGCACATGCTTTACTCACCATCACACGAGGATAGAATGGCATCGATGCAGACTGAGAGGCCGAAGCCACAGGCGACGACGATGAAGGCCGTGCAGATTCACTCTTTTGGCGGCCCGGATGTTTTAAATGCGAGGACATGCCGAAGCCGCAGGCCGGTGTAGGGCAGGCCCTGGTACAGATCAAAGCAGCGGGAGTCAATCCCATAGACTGGAAAGTTCGCGTAGGCTACATGAAAGAAGTGTTCCAGAATATGCTCCCGCTGATCCTGGGAGTGGACATGGCCGGCGTGGTCGAGGCAGTCGGGGACGGAGTCACTAATTTCAAGCCGGGCGATGCAGTATATGGCTTCCTCGGCATCGGGCGCGGCACGTACGCGCAGTATGTGGCTGCGGATGCGTCGGCACTCGCGCCCATACCACAGTCGCTGGACTTCGTCCAGGCGGCAGCCCTTCCGCTCGTGTCGCTGGTAGGATGGCAGACGCTGTTCGATGTCGCCGGGCTTGCCCCGGGTCAGACCGTGCTCATCCACGGAGCCTCCGGCGGCGTAGGCCATATGGCTGTCCAGCTCGCTAAATGGAAGGGCGCGAAGGTGATCGGCACGGCATCGGCAGGAACGCGGACTTCGTCAAAAGCCTCGGCGCCGACCAGGTGATCGATTACCACACGACGCGGTTCGAGGATGTGGTGCATGAAGTCGACGTGGTGCTTGATACGCAGGCAGGGGACACGCAACGAAGGTCATACCAGGTATTAAAGAAAGGTGGTATTCTGGTCTCTACGCTAGGTATCGAGGACCCGGGGCTGGCGGCGAAGTATGGCGTCAGGGCGACGGGGTTCATGGCACAGCCCAATGGCAGGGAGCTCAGAGAGATTGCCGGGCTTGTCGATGAGGGAAAAGTGAGGCCGGAGATTAACAAGGTGATGCCACTGAAGGACGTGGCTAAGGCCCACGAGTTGAGCGAGACCGGCCACGTGCGAGGAAAGATCGTGTTGAAGGTGAGCGATTAAGTAAAATCAAAGTCGACAGGGAAGCCGATACTGGCTAATCGACACTTCCGCCGCCACGTCGTCCGATTTGGCGGCATCATTTTTCAATCTGCGATTTTAAGGTGTAATGGAAATCAGGCACATAGAGAGGTGAGTAAAAAATGGTGATGTTAGGATGGAAAGCGGGCCCGGAGCAGTACGATCCGCTCGAGCTGCTCGACCAGGCGATCGCTGCGGAAAAGGCGGGCTTTGAATCGATCAACATGAGCGATCACTTTCACCCCTGGGACCCGGCGGGACAGTCATGCAATACATGGACATGGCTGGGCGCGGCCGCAGCAAGGCTGAATGGCATCGAGATGGGCACAGGCGTGACCTGTCCCATATTGCGCTATAACCCGGCCATCATCGCCCAGTCGGCGGCGACGGTGGACCGGATGAACAAGGGCCCGGTATACCTGGGCGTGGGCACCGGGGAAGCGTTGAACGAATATCCCGGTCACGGAACTCTGGCCCGACTATAAGGAACGCCAGGACATGCTGAAAGAATCCATCGATCTCATACGGTTGCTGTGGACCGGCGACGAGACGACCTTCGACGGGAACTATTACGTCACGAAGAAGGCCAGGCTGTACACGGCGCCCAGGCGAGATATCCCCATTTACATCTCGTCGCTCGTCCCGGAGAGCGCGTTCTTCGCCGGCTATTATGGCGACGGCCTGATCACCGGCGCCAGCACGCCCGAGATGATGAAAGCGATCATCGCCAACTTCGACGCGGGCGCCAGGGAGTCGGGAAAAGACCCGGCGAAATATGCCGAAGCAGGTCGAGTGCTTCGTGGCCTATACGGATGACGAGGATGCCGCGATCAAGGCATATAAACAGTACTGGGCGGGCACGATGGTCATGGCGATGTACCTGCAGAACCTCTATACGCCGGAAATGTCGGCCATGAACGGGTCGATAGCGGGGACGGACACGATCAAGAGCAGGGTGTGCATTTCCCGGGACGCAGACGTACATGCGAAGTTCGCCCAGCAGTTTATCGACCTGGGCTTCAACCGCGTTTACTTCCACTGCGCAGGCCCGGACCAGTACGAGTTCATCGAAGGCTACGGGCGGAATGTGCTTCCGCGCATCAGGGAAAGGAACCGGCAGCCGATGGTTGCCATGGCATAAGACCGGGTGCCAGACTGCGGTGGGGAATTCATTTGCTCGAGCCTTCCAGAAGGCGGGAAATACGTGAAGCCTGGGACATATACAAGAGGCATACCAGGTCGAATAATATTACCAATGAGCTCGTCATACGAGATGACGAGCTGACGTTCGTCACCCTGCAGAATGGCGAGATACCGGTCACGGAAAATTATGGGTATGGCCTCTATTACCATGACTGCAGGTACCTGAGCGGATTTCTTATAAAACTGATGGACGCGCCCCCGACGCGGATTTTGTCCAGCGACGAGCGAGGGTTCCGGTCGACACTCGTAGCCACAAACCCCGAATTAAAGGATTGCAAAGGCAATCTGATCGAGAAAGAAACAATCCTGGGCAGCCTTACCACAGCCATCCCGGGCCGCGTACAGCACAGCCACACCATCCAGAACTTCAACACGTTCACCACGACCATGAACCTGACTTATGAGTTCGACGCGGACTTTGCGGACATGTTTACGATCCGGGGCATTGCCCCGCCGACCAACGGTAAAGTATTGCCGGCCAGATGCGACGGCAAGAACCTGTATTTATCTTATGAGGGAGAGGACGGGCATATCCGCAACACGATTATTGCATTTGACCCGGCACCTACGAAGGTAGAAGGCAGAATGTGTACCTTCGAGCTGAGCATTGAGTCGCAGGGGTCCCGGACAGTGAATGTAAATATTTCCGTGGAAGATATCAGGCCTGGCCAGGGTACAGAGAGGCCGGTAGTGAACGTCGAACAGAGAATGAACAAAATCCTGCGGTCCTACGTCGCGGCCCTCGAATGTTGTAACAACATACCGACCAGCAATAACATTTTCAACAGCGTAATGGTGCGCTCGCTGGCCGACCTGAACATGATGCGCATGAGCCTCGACGGTGACATGTACCATTCCGCCGGCGTGCCGTGGTACGATACGCTGTTCGGGAGGGACAGCATCATCTCGGCGCTCCAGCTATTGCCCTTCGAGGCAGGAGTCGCGAGGAGCACGCTGCTGGTGAACGCAAAATACCAGGGCAGGAAGACCAACGACTGGCGGGACGAAGAGCCCGGTAAAATGCTCCACGAGCTAAGGACCGGCGAGCTCGCCAACCTGAAACTGATCCCCCAGACACCGTACTACGGCACCGTCGATGCCACGCCCTTGTTCCTGGTGCTGTTATCCGAATACGTCAACTGGACGGGCGATATGGCACTGTTCAAGCAGCTGGAGAGCAATGTGGACGCCGCCTTGAAATGGATCGACGACTATGCGGACATCGACAAAAGGGGCTTCACGTCATATTCGGTAAAATCCAGCTCAGGGATATACAACCAGGGCTGGAAGGACTCGTTCGACTCGGTCAGCCACTCCGACGGCACGCTGGCGAAAAAGCCGGTAGCGCTGGCCGAAGTACAGGGATACGTGTACATGGCGAAAAAGCGACTGGCACCATTGTTTAAGCTGATAGGCCGGGAACAGGATGCAGCCAGGCTTGACAGAGAAGCGGAGGCCCTGAAAAGCAGATTTAACCGCCGGTTCTGGATGGAGGATAAAAAGTATTTCGCCCAGGCTCTGGATGCAGACGGCCTCTGCGACGTGATATCGTCGAACCCGGCGCAATGCCTGTGGACCGGGATCATCGATGGCAAATATGCAAAACACCTGGTCGACCGGCTCTTCAGGGACGACATGTTCACCGAATGGGGCATACGGACCCTTTCGTCCGGCGAGCGCCGGTACAACCCGCTCGGCTACCACAACGGCACCGTATGGCCGCACGACAATTCGATCATCGCCATGGGCCTGAAAAAATACGGGTTCGACAACGAGATGTCCATATTATTCACCGGCATGTACGAGGCGGTACGGACGTTCGAAAACTACCGGCTCCCCGAGTGTTTCGGCGGGCTGCCCAGGTCGAAATACAGCATACCAGTGAAATACCCGGTGGCCTGCAGCCCGCAGGCATGGTCGTCAGGGACGATGCCGTTCATGTTTGCCGCCAGCCTGGGAATCGAGCCGGACGCTTTGAACAACAGGCTGATCATTAAAAAGCCGCATCTGCCGTCATGGCTGAACGACGTACAGTTCAACAACCTGAAAGTCGGCAACACGCTGACGGACCTGGACTTCAAGCGCATCGAAGACGAGACGCTGATCAACGTGTCCAAGAAAAGCGGGGACATAGACGTGATTATCGAGTATTAAACTATGCAGGAGACTCCTATGACTAAAATATCAATGTACACCTTAAGCACCTGCCCGTGGTGCCGCAAGACGAAGAAATTTTTCAAGGACAAGGACATACCATTCGATTTCGTCGATTACGACCTCGCCAACGAGGACGAGCAAAACCGGATCGCAGGGGAGATGATGAAATACACAGGCCATATCTCCTTTCCGTTTGTCAGGATCGGGGATACTGTGGTCATCGGTTTCAATCCCGAGAGGTATGAGCAACTGCTCAAGTCGGGGAAGACGGAGGCAGCGGTGATTAAATAGGGGGATACCTTCGAGGGCCGGGCGGGCTTGCGCGCGGGGTAAAGGCCGGAGGCGGGGCTGCGGGTTTGCCCGGAAATGGCCTTTGTACCCAGCATTATCAAGGCTATGCGGGAAGGAACACCCGGAACAGTTTTTATTCTCGCAGAGATCGCAGAGACGGCGCAGAGGGCGCAGAGGGATTCATTTTTTAATAAAACTAAAAAGTCCCCGTGATCTCCTCGAGAATCCAGTGCTACTGCCTGCCCATATTAGGAAATAGTACCATCGCCCATGGCGCTGTAGTCCTTCACGCTGCCCGCCAGTTATGCGAGCGACTGTAGTAAGGTGGTAAACCTGGAAATGATATAAACTCCTGCATTCGGTTGAAAGATTTGCAGAAATATTGAGAAAATTCCCATATTTTTGTAATAATCTTTATAAAGACATTTAGGCTCGAAATATATTTGCTCGTAATTGAGAGAGGTTGAATTATGGGCATATTAATTACGGCAATATTGTTCGTTATCGCGTTGATCATTTCAACGGTGGTAATTTATGTTGTCACAAAGATGTTTGGTGAAACGGAAGACATAAAAACGGCATTAATCGCGCCGTGATTGGTACGGTAATATACGCTATTGTATACTTTTTGGTAGGTCATGGCTTAATCGCTTCGATCATCGGTGGCATCGCCTGGCTGATTGCATTGCGGATCACTATACAAGATAGGCTGGTTAAAATCCCTGGCGATCGCGGTCATTATCTGGATTGTGACTGCAATCGTCGGATGGCTCCTGCCGACGCTCACGGTCCGTTGTGAAATCAACCGGGCTTCAGGCCCGGCTACTCTTTTATCGCTCATCCGTACGTGATCGGCCACCGTAGCATACCCATTGCCGTGATATACTATACGTCGCGGTTCTTGCCCAGGCTGTGCGCCCCGGTAAAGCTCGCCAGGAGCGCCAAGTTGTTTTATAATGTTTTATTTCCGCAAGCACTACAAGGACGTTAAAAATAGTATTGAATCGAGGGATACCGCCAGGAAAATCAAAGCGCAGAATGCCCAAATATGGACGGGCAGTACCTCGCTTAGCCTCGGCCGAAGGCGGCATGCGACAGATATTGGCGCGCATATATGCAGACGCGATTTTATAGGCCGCAGCGAACGCAGCGCTCGCAGCCTTTTCGTTATGTTCGTGCCCCCTATCTAAACGGTAACTGCGTTCGCTGCGTTCGCTGCGGCCTATACGTTTTTGTTCTTTGCGTTCCGCTACAGCCACAGGTTTTGCAGATGGGGTGATCAAGTATTATTCTGGGCAACAATTCCGGACTACAAACATTTTTATACAAATTAATAAAAATATTTGTTACTGTGCATGCCTATGCCGGGTTATAACTATATTGAAGATGACGAAGGTAATGTTTGCGGTGCATGGCTGAGTAATCATGATGAATGGTTTAATGATTCGGGGTATATGCCTGGCTTAAATACCTTTGAGGCTATGGCAAGTCTCGACGGCCATTTTACTCCTTTAATGAGAGCGCAGTTAAGAAGCCACAACTATCGAAAGGTACCTAACCCTTCAGACGACAAGGGTTGGTACATCATGTTTGGCCCGGAAAAGGCGCCGTGCGAAGAAAGCGACCAGTATAAAACTGCCAGGGAGCATTATAAAAAGGCGGAAAAACATTTTAGTGCAAATCAGTTTAATGAAGCCATCGAAGAGTACAAGCTCGCAATAGCATTACGACCTGACTTCGGGCGGGCGTACATGGGATTAGGCGACTGTTACTATGTGCTTAATGACTTCGATTCTGCAATTGGTTTCTTTGAAAAATCCGTATCATGCAAGCCTTACGCTCCGACCTACCGGTACCTGGGCGATGCATATATGCAAAAAGGGAAACTGGATCGGGCAATTGATGCATACAAAAAGTCGGCCGCCACGGATCCCGACTATGAACCTGCCAAAATTTCTCTGCGACTGGCACAATCCCAGAAGAATCAACAGCCGCAGGGTCTTAGCAAATGGTATAATCGGCTGCTTGGACGCTGATAGCCTCCGATTAGCAGCAGTCCGCGATTGACAGGCGGGGCAGGCGATCACAAATGAACACGGAGACGACAACAGAACCCGCCGCGGAACCGGTAGAGATGCATAATTTCATGAATTAATTGCGGGTGATGGTGAGGCCATGACATGGCGCGATTTGAACTTCGCCACAACCCGTAACGCAGCTGGTTCGGCGTTGGTGAAGGCAGGGATGAAGGCATGATGATTGAAAATAGGATGGACACTGCGATGCAAGCCCAACCAGGTCCTCGCATCCGCGCGTGAGCGGCCGCCAGGCTGTTGAATTGAGCATGATCACAAAGCCGTTTGGCGCCCTTGGCCCCTGGCGCTCCCGAAGAGAATCCAGTGCTGCGAATGCCTGTATAGAGCCACGACGACTGCCTTATCAGGGCGATGCGTACAGGAACCAGAGAACAGTTTAATACTCGCAGAGATCGC
The DNA here is from genome assembly GCA_963792125.1 of uncultured Methanocellaceae archaeon. GTDB lineage: Archaea > Halobacteriota > Methanocellia > Methanocellales > Methanocellaceae > Methanocella_A. The sequence continues at coordinate 51,906 of CAWBVA010000004.1, read as the reverse complement.
AGAGACGGCGCATGCCTGAACAGAGCAAAATACACAAGATTGAACTGAGAAAAACTGTTACCCATAATACCTCTTCAGCACCCTTAAAGCATTAAGCGTAATCCATTTGCTCGGCTTGCCGATCTCCTCGATGTCCACAATGAACTTCCCGTTAAAGGTGCTTTCGAGCTTCCACCGGCCCTGCTTGTCCTGCTTCGAAACCATCAGATCGACAGCCTCCTGCATCCGCTCGTCCCGGTATCCCAGCCGGGCCAATATGCCCAGGATCTCCAGGACGTCGGTCTGGTACATCAGCGGGAACCCGAACTTCTTCCAGCCGGGCTTCGAGACGCGGCCGAGGTTATGGCTTTGCTTGTAAATATGATGGATGAGCATGTATTCCGCCCCGGCCTCGATGGCTTTTTTCACGTTGGCAGAGCGTTTGTCTGCGGGGATTTCCGCCAGGGCTTTCAGCATCTTGACTACGCCCATGTGGCAGGTGTGTCGGCCCCAGCAAATCTCGTACTTGTCGTAGGGCCATCCCTGTGGCGCAGCGCCGTCGCCATCGTCGAAACGCTGGTACGTCGTCATCCACTCGATGCCCCGCTGCAGACGGGGGTCGTCGAGATACCCGAGCCGGAGCAGGCTGAAGGTCAGGTTCCCGGTCAGGCACGGGATGACTTCTCCGTGCCGCCCTCCGCCCGTTTTCACGGCGGTCGCCATGGAGAAGCCGCCACTTTCCCGGTCCTGGGAGTTCTCGAGGATGAACTCGCAGGATTTCTTAATGCGAGGATCGTTACCATCGGCGCCGAGCCCGGCGAGGACGATGAGCTGCCAGACCGTGCCCTTGTATTTAGCGGTGTAGAACGATTTAGCGGCGCCCCAGATACCGGCGTTATCCTGGGCCTGAAGAATGGCGGGGACTGGCCCTGTGGCCATAATATCCGTTTTAGCTTTCATTACTCCGGAGTGCTCCTCTGGCGTTTCAAGGATATCGCGCAGGGCGTAATAGCGCACGGAAGGGTTATCGTCTTCCAGTAGCCAGTCGGTCGGGTCAGCGTTAACAGGGATCGCCAGTCGGGCATATTTTATTAATTTGCATTGTTGGTTAAATAGGCTATTGAAGAGGTAACTGAAAGTAAGATGATTCACAAGGATGGAGATTGTGATGCAAACATGACCATGTCTGCGCACCCACGTGCGAACAGCCGACCTGTTATCGGATTAGCCCAATCACAATATCTTCTTTGGCGCCCCTGGCCCCTGGCGCCCCTGGCGAGCTAAAACGGTTCTTGCATTTCTGGTACACATTGCCCTGCTAGAAGCGTGCGTCGCTGTTGTTGCAAAGTCAATGTGACCCCGTCACACTAGCCAAGGACGCCAGGTTATTTTTTAATTTGTTTTATTTCAGCCGGGCAGCGGGATTTATAGAAACGGCATATGGCACGATGGTTTCATGGCAATGCGAGAAGGTAAGTAAGAACAGTTTTAGCTCGCCAGGGGCGCCAAGGGCCAGGGGCGCCAACACCCCCGGTTTTACTATCCCAATTCAGCCTATGGAAAAGCCCATTGATTTATCTCTGCCACCGCAATGTGCACCAGTAAAGAGCGCCAGGATCGCCAGGTACCGCCAAGATCGCCAAGGACAGAATACCGGGGCATCACATAGCTATACATAAAGCCTGGCGATCTTGGCGAGCTTTAAAGCTGCGCATAGCCTGAGCAAAGCGAAATAGTTGCAGCACTACAATAAAAAAATATCATTTCTGTATGTTGGCGCCCTTGGCCCTTGGCGCCCCTGGCGAGCTAAAACTGTTCCAGATTTTCCTTCACGTATAGTCTGAACATAGAAAGACGCATGATTATTCCTTACGTCGCAGCCGGGAAACAAAACCACGAACTTCGCCCCCTTCGTATAGTCGCCGGGCACCCGGTCCTCGACCCAGATCGTACCGCCGAAGTCCCGGACCAGCGTGCGCACCAGGTACAGGCCCAGGCCCTTTCCGATGGCTTTGGCCTGCCCCCTCTGGAACCGCATGAACAGCCGGTTTTTAAGCTCGTCGGAAATGCCCGGGCCATTGTCCTCCACCGTGACCCTGTAATACGTCTTTCCCTCTTTCGTCACCGGTTCCAGGCCGACATCTATGGTCAGGGGCTTCTGCGGGTCGGAATGCTTGATCGCATTCCCGATCAGGTTGGAGAACACGTCTTTGATCAGTTCGTTCGCGACGACATAGCAGGCCGGCAAGGGCTTAAAATGGATTGTCACATCCCGGCCGGGGACGTGCGAGTAATCGGCGATCACCTGCTCCAGGATGTCACACAGGTCGATGTCCCGGTACTTCAGGCTGCCCTCCCCGGATTTCTGGAGCTTGCGCACGTTCTCGATCAGCGTAGCGCTATTCTTGAGCGTGTCCAGCGGTTTTTCGAGGAACTCCCGCTCCTCGTCTTTCAGGGGGAACGACCCGATCGCGATCTCCAGGAACCCCATGGCGATCTGGTTCATGTTGTTGATGTCGTGGCCCATCAGGTCCAGGTAGAGCTCGGCCTGGGCCTTAGCCTCAATAAGCTCTTCCTCGGCCTGCTTGCGCTTTGTGATGTCCATCCCGGTGATGATCACCGTCGGCTTATTTTGATATGTGAAGGTACCTGCAGAAATGTCTGCCCATTTCTCCGTTCCGTCCTTCCTCCGTACTTTCGTCTCGTACCTGGACGGGACAGCCTCGCCCATCGTCCTCCTGTGCCCTATCTCTTTGATCTGCTCCCGGAATTCGGGGCTATCAGTTCCCAGAAGCTCATGGAAAGAAGCTCTGCCTCGCTGTAGCCGGTCAGCTTTTGCGCCGCAGGATTGGCGTAGATATAGCGGTCGTCCTGGTAGACCAGTATGCCTGCGCCGGATGTTTCGGCGAGAGCCCGGAACCGCTCCTCGCTGGCCCGCAGGGCTTCGTCGGCCATCCTGCGCCCGGTGATGTCCTCCACCATGGCGATGTGGGATTTCGGCAGGCCGGGCTCGTCCCCTTCCCATAGCGGCACGACCGTCAGCCTGACCCAGATGACGGAGCCGTCGCCGCGGAAAAGGCGTTTCTCCATCTTGAAAACCCGGATCTCGCCCAGCAACAGCCGGGCCATATTAACCAGGTCCTCCGGCAGGTCATCGGGATGGCTGATGTCCATGAAAGTGAGCTTTTGCATTTCAGCTTCCGTGCGGCCGATGATTTCGACGTATTTCGCGTTGACGTGCAGGAACCGGCCGGTGACGGAATCAATCAGGGCGACGCCGAGCGGAGCCTGCTCAAAGATGCCCCGGAACTTCCGCTCGTTCTCCTGCAGCGCCTTATCGATCGCTTTCCGCTCGCCGATGTCGCGAAAGACGACCCTGATGGCAGGTTTGCCCTCATAATATACCTTGGTCGCCATCACTTCCACGTCCACGACGCTGCCATCCAGCCGCAGGAGCTGCTCTTCGATCACCGGGACGGGGCGGTTTTGCTCGCACATGAGCTTGATCCGGTCGGCCACAACCTTTTGATAATCCGGATGGATGACCTGTAATATTGATCTGCCGACGATCTCCGAAGGGTCTCTTTGCACCGAGAATCCGGGCCCCCACGCTGTTGATATAAGCGATTTTTCCCCCGACGTTGATAAATGCGCCATCGAAAGACTCTTCCAGCAGACGCCGGGTGTTTTCCACGGTAAAGATGATCGACTCCCCGGCTTCGCCCGCTTCCTCCGACTTTTCCAGTATGCTGATGGCCTCGTTTAATTCAGCGGCAGCCTGCTCACGGGACATTTGATCTTCGGGACAGGCAAACTTTTTCAGTCGATTCCATAAATTTCCAGATTATATTTAATTATATTTGTACTTAAATAGTTTCATGTAAGCAGAGGTTCTATTTTAAATACAAATAATCTCTCAGGTTGCAGCGGGCAGCAAAACCACGAACTTCGCGCCCCTCGTATAGTCGCCGGGCACCCGGTCCTCGACCCGGACCTTGCCCCCGAAATCCTCGACGATGGTTTTCACCAGGTAAAGCCCCAGCCTTACCACTATTTCTTAGAGACCATAGACAGAAAGCGCGTGGAGATAATACTGAACGAATTATCTTTCAACAATGACCATAACACCAAGCCTGACACACAGAGTCACAGAGACTATTGTTCCTACATTAACACTATCTTTATGTGCCAATGTTTTGCAATCAGCAACCCTATCAATAGCAACCGTGTCAGTTCAAATAAGAGCAGTAGCGACAGACATATCTCTCTTGCTAATTTTTAGCGAACAACTCCTAACATTTATCTTGCCTAAATTACTCTCCTTTTACATATCTTCTATATATCAAAATTTAATAATAATAACCTTCAAAATATTTTTTACTAAATCTTTATATTACAATCACAAACAAATTAACAATCAACTTATATCTTTTAAAAAAATATTTTTCATCACTACATATAGCAACAAAGCAAGCATCAAATATCAAATAAAAACATTTCACCCTATACTACAACATTTCACTAAAAAAACCTTCCCACCTAAAACCAAAAAATCAATAATAAATACTGCATATTTAACCTATTCTGAGCAACGCAGACAAGCGACGAGAACCCAAAATCTAACCAACAAAACTCACTACATATCACACAACGCTACTTCTATACCACTCTAAATAACCAACGATATTCAAAAAATTTTGTCATTTAAAAAAGAGCACGAGGATTTAGGGATATTTAGTGAGTATAAGACCTGGAAGAGTTCAAGTCAAATGTGGATGATCATCTAACAGAAATTCTCATGAACTCTTGGATATAAAGAAACTACCAGCGCCTGTGAGGAAATTATGAAAGAACCCATTATAGAAACCCCTGCGCTATCGGCAAATTTAGAGGAACCGATTCCACAGTATTCAATGCAATAGATGTCAATCCGGTACAATTCTGGTAAGAGGACACATCCAGTCATTTCTGCCCAGGTTTTATGAATGGCATAGCTCTGCCACAAAAAGACATAATGGTCAGGTTTATGTAGATAACGCGAACATCGCTTCATTTCCAATGCCAGCTCTGTAAAACCGATGGATGGCATTGTCAGTGTCATGTACGCCGTAGTCAAGCGCAGTGTAAAACTAACCGCAGAAATGTGATAAATAACCAAATCGTATGCGCAAGCTGTGTAAACATCGTTGAATGGATCTATAATCGTCGCGTGCTGGATAGCAGTATAACAATCCCCAATGCGACAGTAAAACGTCCACAAGACAACACTTTATCACTCCCCCAAAACCCACAGATTAGCGTATCAAATAGAGTAGCCGATTGAACATATACCTTTTTTCAGAGTTCCTCGCAAGATACAAGCTTCTGCAGAGAAAGCGATGCAAGCAACAAGTTGCATAGCTACTACACAGAAGTCTTTCTATAAAGCTTGATAACCGCCAACATAATGATTCCCACTTATAACAGCTATGCATGAAAAATGTTATTTTTTATAATAACAAACAATACTTAAAACCACGAACTTCCACCCCTCGATATCGCCCGGTACCCGGTCCTCGACCCGGACCCTGCCCCCGAAGTCCTCGACGATCGTCCGCACCAGGTAAAGCCCCAGGCCGTGGCCGCTGGCTTTTACGCCTTCGCCCTCAAAGCGCCGGAACAGTTGCCCTTTCCTGTCATCCGGTATACCCGGCCCGTTATCGGCGACGGATACCTCGTAATACTTTTTACCCTCCGTCCATGGCCGAGTCGACTGTTATCCAGACCGTGACCGGCCCGCGGGAGTGCTTGACAGAGTTGCCGATCAGGTTAGTGAAGACTTCTTTCAGCAGCCGGTTTGCCGTGACATGACAATCATGGACCGTTTATATTCTATCGTTACGTCTCGGCCCGGGATTTTCGGGTAGTCCCTCGCCGCTTCCGCGACGATTTCCCCCAGGTCGACGACGTCATGCCGGAGCTGTTCTGTCTTTAGCTGCTGGAGCGTTTTAACGTTGTTGATGAGCGCGGTTTGCTGGCCCATGGTATCCATCGACTTTTCCAAAAAGCCGAGAATTTCCCGGTCTTCCGGCATTTTCTGCCGCACCTCTGTCGATGGCGAACTCGAGGTTGCCGATGGCGACCTGGTTGAGGTTGTTGAGATCGTGGGCCATGAGGTCCAGGTACATGTTCGCCAGCGACTTTTCCTTTTTCAGGGCCTCTTCGCCCCGCTTTACCATGGATATGTCCGACGCCAGCGATACGACGCCCTGGTAGTTCCCCTGCTTGTCGAGAATGGGTGCGGCCGCCACCGCCACCCAGACGAGGCCGGAGTCCTTTCTTTTCAGCCTCGCCACGTACGTCTCTCGAATGCCCTTGTGCCTGCGTTCCAGGGCCTTTTTAACAGTCTCATGATACTCGTCGGCGATGATATCATAGACGCCATGGCACAGCAGCTCCTCCTTCGAATAGCCAAGCATGCTCTGTAGTTTTTTATTCGTGAAAACGAGGACGTCGTCAGCGTTGAGAATCCAGATACCCTCTTCCGCCAGGTCGACGATAAGGTGGTATGTATCCACCCCTCTGAAAGGGTACTCCTCACACTGCTCCGACATGATCACACCGCAGGCTGAACGATATTCAAGTATATCATAAACAGGATGTTAATACCGTGACATTGTTAAAAACGACAAAAGCTGTACTGGTAGTGTATTACTGTCCGGTATGCATTGCCAGGATATTCATGCGTCTCTGTTGTTGCTCAAGCTTTGCGACCCCTGTCACGCTCGCCAAGAGCGCCAGGTAGCCAAGAGCGCCAAGACGTTTTTGATTTGTTTTATTTCAGCGGTGGCTACGGGTTTGCTTTTGCAGTAATGAGAAATGTGCCTTATCCCGGCTATGCGACCCCTGTCACGCTCGCCAAGGGCGCCAAGTGCCAAGGACGCCAAGCTGCTTTATAGAACTTCCCGTTAACTTTTATCTTCAAAATCCGGTATGGGGCCGCCAGAACGCCAGGGCCTTCAGCATCTTGACTACGCCCATGTGGCAGGTGTGGCGGCCCCAGCACATCTCGTCTTTATCGTAAGGCCAGCCCGGCGGCGCTATAGTGTCGCCGTCATCGTAGCGCTGGTACGTTGTCATCCACTTGATGCCCTGGCAGAGACGGGGGTCGTCGAGATACCCGAGGCGGATCAGGCTCAAGACCATGTTCCCGGTCAGGCAGGGAATGACTTCGCCATGCCGGCCTCCGCCGGTTTTGACGGCTGTGGCCGTGAAGAAGCCGCCGCTTTCTTTATCCCGGGAGTTGTTGAGGATAAATTCGCAGGCTTTTCGGATGCGGGGATCGTTACCTTCGGCGCCGAGCTCGGCGAGGGTGATAGAGCTGCCAGACGGTGCCCTTGTATTTAGCCTTATAGAAAGATTTCAGGATTGCCCAAGAAACCAGCCTTGTCCTGGGCGTTCAGGATGGCCGGGACGGAGCCATCGGTCATGATATCGGCTTTGGCTTTTGTGACTTCGGGGTTATGCTCGGGCTTATCGAGGATGTTGCGGAGGGTGAAATAGCGGACTGAGGGGTTATCGGTTTCCAGTAGCCAGTCGGTCGGATCAGCGTTTTTAAAAAGGATTGCCACCAGCTCATAAATTTAATACTGATGCCAAACGATTAAATAAGTTGTTAATATCGCCAGGATTTATCGGTAATAAACAATTTAAATCGGGCAACGTTTGTTTATTTTATATGGTCGATAATGTGATTTTTCCAAACCGGCGGAAAATGTTAAGGACTCCATAACGGCCAGAAGTGACACTTGAAGATGAATACCAGAATAGCGGATAAATTATGCCCACTGAAGCAGATGGAATATTTATTTTGTTCTTTGCGATTTATTTTGGCCTGATAATAGCACGAGCCCAGGAAATGTATAATCCGTGGGACACCTATAATGCCTGGAAAAAGAAACCCCATAACCTTAAGCGGCTGGTAGCAGCATGGATCATTTTATTCGCTATACCTATGTTGCATTTCGCCATCTTATTCCTCCTTCTCGGATCGGTTGATGTTCAGATCGATATGACTTTAAGAGGCATTTTTAATGTTGTACTGATTGGTTTTAGCTCATTTTTTGAATTTGGCTATTTTAGAATATACGAAGCATTTTTGCAACGTTATCCCGGACATTTTTTCGGCGATGAAGATCTGGTACAACTGGGGAGTTCTGGCAAATTACGCCCGGACTTTTGGGCTCATTTTATACCCGGAATGTTGTATGTGTTCCTGTCTACACTAATGCTGATTATTGTGGTCTATCTTTAACCATCTATCACAGTCAGGGGTTCTGCTCCAGCGACATCATTCTTAAGGAACTTTCATAGATCATAATATCGATAAAAGTTGTTATCCCGATAGCATATATTTCGTTATCGTTCGCCTCAGTTAAGCGATTTAAAAATTGTATATTAAATCAGTATGATATTTAAAAATAACATACAATCTAAAACTGCCTTATGGAGATACTATGACGTCTTTACCTATCCGCAATCAGGAAGAGGACCACCTCCTCACACCGAAAAACTCTGTATTGATCCTGATCGACTACCAGCCGCCACAAGTTTTTACTACAAAGTCGATGGACAGGCAACAGATGATCAATAATGTGGTTGCGCTTACAAAAATAGCGAAGAACTTCGGTCTTCCGATTATTCTAACCACGGTCAACGTAACTAATGGTGTGAATCCCGATACTATCCCACAGTTACGCAGCGTGATCCCGGACGTGCGATCGATCGACAGGACGACGATCAACTCGTGGGAAGACGAACAATTTCTTAAGGCGGTCAAGGCGACCGGCCGCAAGAAGCTGATCATGGCCGCGTTGTGGACGGAGGCCTGCTTGATATTCCCCGCGCTTGACGCTTTGAAGGAAGGCTATGAAGTGTATCCGGTGATCGATGCTTTGGGGGGCACCTTAGTGGAATCACATCGTGCCGCGCTGGACCGCGCATCGCAGGCGGGAGCACAATTGACGACATGGAACGGGGTCGGGTGCGAGCTACAGCGCGATTGGGCCCGCAAAGAAACAGTGCCAGGCTGGATCCAGGCAAACATCGAACAAGGCGAGGCCTGGGGCTGGTATCTCACGCTGGAGAATGAAGTCAACGAGTTCCATCACTACATACCGAAATCCCCGGGGAAAGCGGAAAAGGCCCCGTCAACTGGAAGGGAAGCACGGGCGTAAGAGTCAGGCTGACGGCAGCTTCTTACTTTCACGCCGGGCGTGGCAGGCCATCTCATCCTCAGCCATGCAAGCTATCTTTCATGTTCCTTAAACGATGTTGCTGCGACTATCACATGGTCCCGCATTCTATGAGAAGTTCCCCGGGCCATTATGCGGGTTGCTCTTAGCTAGCGATCCGCCTGATGAATTCACACTTTCGAGTGTCTGGTGCTGCCCTGACTGGCGAGCTTTAAAAACTCTTTGCTGTTTTCCGGTACCCATAGTCCTGACAGATTCTGCGTCGCTATTGTTGTACAGGCAATGCGACCCATGTCGCGCTCGCCAAGAGTCGTGGGATGACCGGTGTCTTGGTCAGGTATAAGAGGATGAAAAACGGTTTTTGTTTTGTGTGGGCGTGAAGGCCGATTTGGCGCTGACCCTGCAGGTCGTCCAAGAATCTGGCTCGTGGTACTAATCGCAGGTATAGATGCACCGTCTGAGTGCGTATAGGAAGCTGGCCTGCAATAGGACGTACTAACGCCCGCACAACCCCTTTCAGGTAGTGATATCTTTGGGAGCGTGTTTGGATAAGGCTTGCGGTATTGACGTTCATCGTGACGTGCTCGTAGCAGCAATCCGCGACGTTGAAGACAATTTATGGGAGGCCAGTTTCGGGTCGACCAGCGGCGAGTTGTACCGGCTGAGGGACTGGGTCCTGGAGAATGGTTGCGGGACGGTTGCGTTCGAAAGTACCGGGGTCTACTGGAGACAATTGTACCATGTGCTAAGCACTGATTGTGTTGTGTTGGTGGCGAATCCGGGCAAGATCAAAAAGCCGTCTGGAGATAAGAAGAAGAAGACGGACAAGGTCGATGCTAAATGGATCGCTAAACTGTGTTTGGCAGGCATGATTGAGCCTCAGCCGGGTCTTTCTTGGGAAACCATACGATTTGAGAGAGCTCACCCGGTATCGGGAGACGTTGATGAAAGCGGTCGGTCAGTTCAAGAATCGTGCACATCGTATACTCGAAGTTTGCTGTATAAAGATTGGCAGTGTCCTTAGCGATGTGTTCGGGGTTAACGGACGTCGGATGCTGGACGATCTCATCGCTGGTAAGGATGTCGACGAGATACTTAACGGGGTTAAGAGTAGGCGTGTCCGGCAGAAAGAAAAGGCTCTAAGGGATGCCTTGTCGATGGGATTGGACGAGACGAGTCGATCATTACTAAAAAATTGTTTGAAATGGATCAGGTCATTCGAGGAAGAGATCGCGTTGATCGACGGAGAGATCATGAGAATGCTTAGCGACAGTAAGGAGGATCTGCGCATTGTCATGGGTGTCCCGGGCTTCGGGTTTGTTAGCAGTGCCGCAGTACTCGCTAAGATCGGCGATGTGCATGATTTCCCGTCCGGAGATCATTTGGCCAGTTGGAGCGGTCTTGTTCCGACGGTGAACCAGAGCGCGGGCAGACTGGTTAACGGTCGTATCACGAAACATGGCAGCAAACATCTGCGCAGAATGCTCGTACAGGTTGCTCACGTGATCAGCAAGATGGATAACGAGCTCGCCTCGTTTTTCCACAGGATAGAAAAAGTGAAAGGATCGAAGAAAGCAGCTACAGCGTTAGCGCGAAAACTGCTGACGATCATTTATCACCTTCTCGTCAACAAAGAAGACTATCAGTCGCCCGTTGCCAAACCGAAAAAAGTACGTCTTCCCCGCGTCCCCGAGAATCGTTCCCCGATCAGCATCGAAGAGATGATCGCTCTGATAAAAGAAACCGGACGAGCAGTCTCAGATCTACCCGAAACACCAGCGAAAAAAAGGAGGCCGAAAAGCCGTTTACCGGGAGACACGTAGCCCCACTGCATAGGCTCGTGAATATGTTTTTCATAGGAAGCAGCTACAGCGTTAGCGCGAAAACTGCTGACGATCATTTATCACCTTCTCATCAACAAAGAAGACTATCAGTCGCCCGTTGCCAAACCGAAAAAAGTACGTCTTCCCCGCGTCCCCGAGAGTCGTTCCCCGATCAGCATCGAAGAGATGATCGCTCTGATAAAAGAAACCGGACGAGCAATCTAGTATTTACCCGAAACACCAGCGAAAAAAAGGAGGCCGAAAAGCCGTTTACCGGGAGACACGTAGCCCCACTGCATAGGCTCGTGAATATGTTTTTCATAGGAAGCCTAAGGGTCGCCAGGCCGCCAAGTATTTTTTAAATAGATTCAAGGGGCCAAGAGGCCAAGTCTTAGAATATGCAACAACTTAGAAACTTGGTGTCTTAAATTATAAAAACTCGGCACCCTGGCGACCCTTGGCTTCTTGGCGTTCCAAAAACTGATCCGAGCGTTCTGCCACGCATTTTATTTCTTAGCTGTCTTGAGTTTTAACGCCTCTTTCCGACGGCCTCGCCAAGCTCCCGGAGCTTCTGCGCGGTCTCGTTATCCGGATGGCGCAGCGAGTTCACGCCCGGAGTCACGATCCTGATATCATGGAGCTCCATGGCGACTTCGAGCTTCCGCACGTTGTCCTGGTTCCACTTGTACGTGCCGAAGGCCGCGCCTACCTTGCCCCAGAGCCGGACTTCCTTCATCCGGCCGTCGATGAACTCCCGCATCCTGCCGGAGTAGTTGTCGTTGACGTTGGGCGAGCCGAGGATAATGCCTGCGGGATAAACAAGGTCGTTCTCGGAGGTTTCCTGCACCCTTTTTACTATACAATCCGCGCCGCTGGCCTTTACACCCGCGAGCACTTCCGCCGCCGCCTTTGCCGTCGTGCCCGTGATCGTATCGTAGATGATGATGACGTCGACCATGTTTTACCTCGTAGGCAGATTAGTTTCTTGCATATAAATGCTTATTGACCTGTTACGATGGCCTGGCTATGATCAGGTAATGATCCGGCCCGGCGTCGGATACCGACTCCACGGTGAAGCCTGCGGACGTAATCAGCGCGGACGCTTTCGTCTCGTCGAACCTGATGTCTGCCGGCGGGCCTCTCGACGTGGGCTTTTTCTTCCAGTCCAGGTCGGCCAGCTTTCCGCCTTCTTTGACCATGCGCCTTGCGTTTATCAGCACCTGTTCGGGGTCGTGGAAGTCGTGCAGGCATATGCCGAAGAAGACGATGTCAGCACAGCCTTCGCAGGGCACGATGCTCTCCGCGTCTGCGGCGATCAGGCTGATGTTAAACAGGCCTTCGTTCTCGGCCTTCTCCCCCAGTCTCTTGATCGACCCGATATCGGCATCCACGCCGAAGACCCTGCCATCCCCGCCTGCCATCCTGGCTGCCGGGAGCGAGAAAAACCCGTCGCCGCACCCGATGTCTGCAAAAGTCATCCCCGGGCCCATGCCGATCTTCCGCAGTATGGGCTCCGGTTCCTGCCATTCTCTCCGTTCCGCCTCGTCGTGATATTTTTTATGGCCGTGCAATCTATCCCTCTATTATTTCTTGTAGGCTTTTCCCGCCGAGAACCCCTTGCCTGTCAGCTCGCCTATCTTCCAGTAAGTGCCCTGCGAGTAGACCAGAGGGTCGATCTTTGAGACATCCGGTTTTCCGTCCTTCGCGCAGTCTTTGGTCGCATGTACCTCCACGACCTCGCCGATGTACAGTATGTGGCTGCCGCAGTCGACGGACTTGAAGACCTTGCACTCGATGTTCACCGGGCACTCTCTGGCCATGGGTGCAGTCTCGAGCTTGCCGTAGAACGTCTCGAAAACTTTAGATTTGTCTGCCCTGGCGCCAGTAGTGATGCCGCAGTAGTCCGTCTCGACCACCTGCTTCGCCGAGGGAATGTTCAGGCTGAACGTGCCGTTCTCTTCCATGCCCTTCGCCGTGTGACGCGCATGGTTGATCGCCACGCACATCATTGGCGGCGCCATGCAGGCGACACTGGCCCAGGCGGCGGTCATGAAGTTCGGCTTGCCTTTCACGTTCGTGCCTACCAGCACCGTGGGCATGACACTCATAAACGCCTGAGGGCCTAGCTGTACCTTTTCCATATCAAAGACTCCAGATTAATATATATAAATTGCAGTTTTAATATTTAGTTCCTCGGCTATCGGTCACGGATAAGGCCTTCGCCTCGCGCGCGTGTATCGTGCTAAGACCTGCCCTGACCGCGGTCATCGGCAGGCGGCTGGCTTCCCGGCTTCCCGGCTGTATCTGTCCCTGGCCCTCGCCTGCCTGACATCTTTCTCCTGCATTCACAGCCGTTTCTGCCGCAGGGCCCCATGCCCAGCGGCCCCGTGCCGTCTCTGCCTGGCATATGGAAAATTTTTACCTGCGAGGATAAAAAAGATGGCTACAGATTGTACAGCCAGCCGACGTCAATACCATATTCCGCCGGGTCCATGCCCATGGGTCTGCTGGCATCGTGATGATCCGAAGCCATGGTCAGCTTCAGGCCGTGCTTCCGGGCCTTCTCGATAGTCCACAGGTTCATCTCCCGTTCCTTCGCGACAAGATCCGCCGGGCTGAGGGCGCTCAGGGCTGACGAACGAACCTTGTGCCTGTACTTGCACAGTTCCACCGCTTCCCCGCCTGCCGACAGGAACCGTTCCAGCACCAGAGAAGCGTCGTTGCTGAAGTCGAACGGGTGCGCCAGCACCGGCACACCGCCCCACCTCCTGATGTACGAGACCGCCTCATCGACCGTGAGCTCGAACTCCATGGGCACCCAGAGTTCCTGGTCGAGGATGACGTCCATCAGCTCCTTCTCAGTCAGCCTGATACCGCATTCGGCTGACATTTGCATGATGTTGTAGAAGATGCTGGGTTTCGCGTCCCACACCGGCTCCCATGACGGGTACTTCCTCGCTAAAAAATCGTTGACGTTCTCCAGGAAGCCCGCATTAGAGTTCTCCCGGGCACGAACGATATTATCGAGGACGTCTGACACTTCCCTGCCGGTGCTGATGCCGAGGCCGACGATGTGGATGCAACTACACCCCTGCTCGTCCTTCGTGGTGACTTCCACGCCCGGCACTATTTTAACGCCCGCCCGCCCGCCCGCCTCAATCGCCGCAGGATAGGCAAGCACGAGGTCGTGATCGGTAATGCTTATGAGGTCGATACCCCCGTCTACAGCCTGTCTCAGTATGCCCTCCGGGCTGTCCAGGCCGTCACTAAAAGTCGTATGCACATGGGTATCGATCCGCATGATAGTCCTGCAACGCTGTTCGCCGCAAAAAGATATAGACTTTATGTGCGGCGGAGGTCGCAGAGGTTTCAAGAGGTAGCAGAGCTCAGCACAGAGGTCACAAAGGTCACAGAGGCATGCACAGAGGTTTGTTTAACAAAAAGGCTTCCCATAAGCCGTCTACTAAAAACGTCCTCTGTGCATACCTCTGTGACCTTTGTGACCTCTGTGCTGAGCTCTGTGACCTCTTGAAACCTCTGCGACCTCTAAAAATCGAAGTCGGTCCCGCGCCCGGTCTTCATCGCCCGTTCATAGACGATATGGGCCACGGCCATGTCCTGTATGCTGAGACCTGTAGAGTCGAAGACAGTAATCTCATCGTCTTTGCGGCCAGGGACCTTGCGTGCTATGACCTGGCCGATGGTGCCGGCCAGCTTTTTCTCGTCGAGCAGCCCTTTGCGCCAGGGGATGTTGATCTCACCGGAGTGGGACGCCTGCTCGATCGAGTCCACGAAGACACGCGACTTGAGCGTGAGGTCGGTGAACAGTTCCTGCTTGCCCGGGGCGTCGGCGCCGATGGCGTTGATATGCGTGCCGGGCTTTACCCATTCGGGCTGCAGGATGGGCATGCGGGCCGGGGTTACTGTAGCGATCAGGTCTGCGTCGGCAGCTTCCTGGGGCGTCTCGCAGGCCTTCGTGTCGTACCCGAGGTACTTCTCGATGCGCTGTGCCAGCGCCTCTGGAGTGCTGGAGGTGTCGGCTGTAGACTTTTACCAGCTTGATCCTGTCACCGAAGACACTGCGGTAGGCAAGCATCTGCGTCCACGCCTGGTGGCCGCTGCCGATGAGTCCTACGGTGTCGACGCTCTTCGCCAGGTACTTCGCCGCGACGCCGCCCGCTGCGCCCGTGCGCATATCTGTGACGTATGTGCCGTCCATTACAGCGATGACCTTTCCGGTGACCGGGTCGTTCAGCAGGATAGTCGCCATGACCGTGGGCAGGCCGTGCTCCGGGTTGTCGGGGTGGACGTTCACCCACTTGATGCCTGCGGTGCCGACCGACGGCACGTAGGCGGGCATGGCCCGGAAGTCGCCGTGCCCCGGGATGTCGAGGTAGATCTTCGGGGGCATGACCACCCTGCCTTCCGCGTATTCCTGGAACACGTGCTCGACGGCGGCCACGATTTCGTCCATCGTGACAGTCTCCGCCACATCCCTGCCCGATAAAAGCCTTACCATAAGCCTGCCACTCCGATAAAAGACTGATCTGCCGGCAGGCGTATAAAACAGTGCCCTGTTAAAGCATGCCGCAGGCTGGCCGGACACGCAGGTTAAACAACCGTCCTGAGCACAGCTAATGTGACAGTCAGGCGCAAAACGTTAAAAAAGGGAAAGCCCTTTAAGCCTTTGCCTTCTTGCTGGTGGTCTTTTCGGGCACCTTGCCGCCGCGGACCTTCTCGTCGTAAAGCCTTGGAGTAACGGTCATGTTAGCGCGCTTGGCACCAAAGTATTCCATTGTGAATTCCTTTACGGCTTCGGGATTGAAGTCGGCGCAGGAGAACACGTCGACGTACGCAGAGTTGTCCGATTCAGAGAAGTGGCCGCTGATGCAGCTCGTCTCGATGAATTGGAACATCGAATATCCTGCGAGGGGCGTACCGGCCTCGCCGAAGAGCTCCAGATGACAGTCGCCGTAGCGCTTCATGTGGATGACGTCATCACAGAGCGTGGTGACATAATTTTTGATCGCCTTACCGTCATTGATCTTGCCATTGCAGCCGTAGAGGTCTAAACTAACCAGTAGACCCCAGGACTGCCCCGTCGGAGAAAATCTACAGTTCATGGATTGGCTGTTTTATACGGTTGTGTATTTATATTTTGCGGATATTCGCATGCTAACCGGGGATACCGCCTCGTAATTATCTCACCATGATAACTAAAAGAAATTATTATAAAAAAATAAATATTGGTCCGGAAGCCCGGGCTTCCGGAGCCAGTACCGGTTACAATTTTCCTTCCGGCAGGATTGCCATTACTGTTTATAGTCCAGTGTATTCACCAGCTTGCCGTCCTTGAATGTCTCCAACTTTTTCTGCTTTCCGTTTTCGTAGTATATCCTGGAGTGCAGCTTACCGTTATCGTAATTCTCCTCAAAGGTCATTTCGCCGCCACTGTCAAACTCGATGTAAGACCAGAGGTCCCCTTTCTCGTCATATATGAAGGTATCTTTTTTCGTCTTCCCGTCGCTCCAGAAGTCGGTCTTGCCTGTCTGCCCTCCCGGTGCCCAGGAGTACCTGTCCTCATATTGTTTGACCCCGTCGTCTCCGTAGAAGCTTTCCTCTAAAAGTTTGCTGTCGCTGGTATAGGTGCGAGCATAGCCGATTTTGTGGCCGAAGGCGTAGGTGTAGTCCTGCTCGATATTGCCGTTCTCATAATATTTTTTATAGGGGCCGTGATACACCTGCTTGTTGTTTTCCCGGTACCACGAGTCTACCTGCATAGGCTTGCCGTTGCTAAACTTGTAATTATCGTACTCCAGCTTTGCCGGCGCCTGGGGCACGGTGACCGTCTGCGGATTCCTTACCGGTATCTCTCTACGATCTCGACTTCCTTGTCATCTTCCTCCTCTATCTTAAACTCGCCGGAGGCCAGCGTATAGCCGCCGAGGTCGAACTCCAGCTTCACGATGTCCCCGGGCTCGGCAGTGAAGTCGTAGCTGAACTCGTTGAAGTCCTTCGACTTGTCCAGCAGGCTCACCTGCGTCCGGGTGACTTTGCCGGTCTTGCCGCTGGTGACCAGGATGCTGGCGCCGTTACGCACCTTCATGGAGGATGCGTCCGGCCATTCGCTGCTGTAGACGCCTTTGATGCCGCCGATCATCGTATACCGGTTGTCGCTGTCTGTCTCATCCACCTCGGCCGTCACCGCGAACCGGGGCAGGAACTTGCTCACCAGCATCGCGTTCGCCTTTATCGCCGTGGGTATGAGCACGGCACGCTGCTCGTCGCAGACAGCCTTGTCCACCGCATATAATTGCTTCCCCGTCCCGAACCACCGGGATAAGAATGCCCTCGGCCCGGCGAACCGGTAATCCACGCCGTTGATGGTCCTGTGCAGGTAGCCGTTTTTATCCGGCGTCAGGCCGTCTACGGACGGCAGCACATACTTGTGCCACGGGCTGGTGATCCCCGGCGGCAGCGGTATGGTGTCCTTCGACAGGAAGTTCGTGTTCGTGAAATTGGCCACACTGATCATCAGCTTTTCGGGGTCCTGGTCGTAATTGATCGCAGAGGCCGGGTCCCTGCCCGCGTTGCTCTCCACGAGCTGATAGGTCGTGCTGCTCTCGTAGGGGTCGGCGTCACTGAAAGCCTTCGCGTGGCCGTCGTTGCGCACGTGCGGGGGCACTGTCATGTCCGCCATCAGGTGCATGGTCTCGCCGAGCGAACGCCAGGCATTGCCGTAGTTCACGTTGCCCGGGTCGGGACTCGATAATGCGCTGGCCAGATATTCCTTACCGTTCTCCCAGGAGTAGATCTGCTCGAAGGCAGTGCCCCAGCTCTCCTTGTGGAAGGCCCACCGCACCGCGTCGATCTCCGGGTTGGCATACTCGGAATTTAGCGAGCTAACCGCGATAATCCCGAACTGCTGGTCTGTAAGATATCTCTTCCCGGCCGGGGCCAGCGGGTCGTAGAAATGCACCATGGCCATGGTGCCCTCGGGCTCGTCCGCCGACCAGCCACCATCGATGATCCAGCGCTTTATCAGCTTCTCCCGGCTAATCGCGATTACCGGCGGGTTCAGCCTCGAGCCGATCTAGCCGGGTCCCACGCGATGCCGCTGCACTTCGCTCCGTTCAGCGTAGCGTTTATGAGATACGGGTCCTTAGGCATGATATCAGACTGGAACTTCGCTATGGCAAGCTCGTTGATCTTGCTGTGCGCCCCGATGGAATCATCGTATGCCATGGTCTGCCCTGAGATCATGAGCAGCAATGCCGCTACCATCGGCAGTATCAGAATGCGTCTAGCTTCTCATCCGTCTCCCTCCTTGATCATGCTGAACGGGTAAGAAGCCCCGTCCACTGTCATCTCGTAGTAAACGACCTCGATGGATGCCGAAGTCATCCTGGCTGCCTTCATGGCTGCACCCACTTTCGCCGCTTCGTCCCCGGGCACCTTCGGCTCTCCGCCGATGAGCGCCAGATTGTTGCGGGATAGTGAGCTGTTAAAGCCTCTCATGTCTCCGGCCTGGAGATAGCCGGCGATCTTCTGGACCGCCGCGTTGCTTTCCGCGACGCTTTGCGTCGTATCGATGTTCCACCTGTCGCCCGGAGCGACCGTAGGGCTGCTCCCGGCAGTCGGATTGCCTGCCGGCACACTGCAACCGCCGATCACGACGGCAGGGATCAAGACTACGATAACCAATATGTACGCTAAAGTACCCTTACTCGCCATACCTGACACCCACACTAAAATAGCCTATTATAATAGCCTATTATATAACCGGTTTGTATCTGGCTTATATAACCTTATGGTACCTAAAGGCTTGAAAATGAAAAAAAAGTCGGCGCAGAGGCCTTATATGGAAAAGCTTAGGACTTCCACAGCCCGTGCAGGTTGCAGTACGCCCGGGCTGTGTACTGCGCCGGCTTGCTGCCGAACTCGAACTCCGGCCTGTCGCCGGGCTTCAGGAACTTCCGGCAGACTCTGCCATCGGCGATCAGCTCCACAAACTCGATGTAGTGCTTTTCCTCCATCGGGTGGGGGATCGCGCCGACCCTGATCATGGTGCCGGTCGCAGTCTGGGTGACTACCGGGATATGCTTCTCCTTGCTCGCGTCCACGGAGTTCTCCTTCAGCAGCACCATGGGCTGCCCGCAGCAGACCAGTTCGCCGCCGCCCGCATGGACGACTTCGACTATGTTGCCGCAGACACTGCATTTGTATATCTGATTCAACTCTGACATCTCGGTCTCCTCAATACTGCTCGCATCTTACCTGGTAATAGGAGCGCTCGTGGTCGCAGGACGGGCACTTCACAGGTGGTTCATTTCCCTCGTGGATATAGCCACATTTACGGCACATCCAGGCGACTTTCTTTTCTTTCTTGAACAGTGTGCCGCCTTCGAGCTCCTTCAGCAGGGCTTTATAGCGCTCCTCGTGATGCACCTCGGCCTTACCGATGGAGCGTATCCTGGCCGCGAACTCGGGGAAACCGTCCTTCCGGGCCTGATCTGCGAACGCAGGGTACAACGTGGAATTCTCCATGTGCTCTCCGGCGATGGCCGCCTTCAGGTTGTCCGCCGTGGTCTTCCACATAATCGGCGCCTCCGCCTCGATCACCACGGGGTCGATCTTCTGCCCGCTCTTCTCGATGGCCTGGTTCAGCATCTTGTAGAACCACTCGCCATGCTCGTTCTCGTTCATGGCAGTGATCTCGAAGATTGACCCGATCTGCTCGTAGCCCTCCTTTCGCGCCGTGCTGGCATAGAATGTGTACCTGTTCCGTGCCTGGCTCTCGCCTATGAATGCCTTAGTCAGGTTCTCGATTGTCTTCTGCATATGTCACCGACCTCCCGGTGTCTGTCCCGCCAGCCGCGCCTCCCCGGGGCAGCAGGCGAACATGTCATAATTGTTCTATATGTTACGAACGATTATAAAAGCGTTTGCACAATTTGTGTCAGGTGCCTTATCAGTGTATACAACATTATCCTAATGACTATACATAACGGGTATCGTAAGAAAACGTCGTAAGATCAACGATTTCGGCCCGGCGGACGCTCGCGCGCGCGACTGGCACGCAGGCGTCCCTTTGTTTCATGCAAAAAAAGTTTACCTTTTACCGGCTCTTCCGGAAACCAGGATTGCCGCTGTTCCGATGATCCCGAGGGCCGTGAGCACTGCGGAAAGCCCTGGCGTCGCGGTTGCCCCTGGCGAAGGAGACGGCTCCTGCGTCGTTCCTGCAACGACGATGGCCCTGACGTTCGCCACCTCGACGTTGCCGGCGTTATCGGCCGACCGGTAGCAGACCGTCGTCATGCCGGGCTTCACCACTGAGAACGGTTCCTGGTAAGTAAACCAGTCCGACCTGTCGAAGCTATACTGGGTGATGCTCACCTCGCTGCCGACCTCGTTATCGACGGCGGTGAGCGTGCAGAGGATGTCAGAGGTATAAATGCCGTTGCCATCGGCGGTGCCGGTGATGTTTGACGTCGTCACCGGCCCTATAGTATCTGCGACAGACGAGGGATTGCCGACTCCCTGGGCAGTCGGCGTGGGCGTACCGAGCGCATCATGGGGATTAATGGATATGTGGATATCAACACCCGGTATAGTGAGCTTTGCCTTAGACATCAGCGTGGCATTCATCGACGTAGCCCGGCCGGACGAAGGGCATCACAATTCAGGATGTCGGAGTCTCTGACAGCCGGACTTTCACGTTGCCCTGGATGCTGCCGCGTTTGACGGCCAGCGTCAGCGTGTCGCCGACTTTCTTGCTCCTGACGTATCCCGCCAGCTCTGACATGTCTGCAATCTTCTTACCGTCGACGCTCAGGATGATGTCGCCTGCGGTAATCCTCTGCTGGCTGGCCGGGCTGTTCTCGAAGCTCCGCGTGACCAGCACGCCTTCGTTCGAGCTGAGGTTGTAGTAATCGGCCAGCTCTTTGTTCACGCCGACGCCGAGGATGCCCAGCCACGGCCTCACGACCTTTCCGTGCTCCATCAGCTCTTTCGCGATGCGCATGGCGAGATTAATGGGAATAGAGAAGCCGATGCCCTGGGCGAAGGGAATGTTGGTGGAGTTCATGCCGATTACGCAGCCGTCCTTGTTCAGCAGCGGGCCACCGCTGTTGCCCGGGTTGATGTGGGCGTCCGTCTGGATGAGGTTCTCGAAGACGCCCTTATCCGCCTGGATCGTGCGATTAAGCGCGCTGATGACTCCGACAGTTACTGTCGGGCCCCGGAGCATGAAGCCGAAGGGATTCCCGATCGCCACCGCGATATGCCCCACTCGGATGGCGTCAGAGTCGCCCAGCGCCGCCACCGGCAGCTTCTTCCTGCCCACGTCTACCTTGATGACTGCCACGTCCGACATGGGGTCCGTACCCACTACCTTGCCCTCTAGCTTGGTGCCGTCGAACATGCTGACCATCATGCTCTGGGCGTTCTCCGCAATGTGGTTGTTCGTAAGGATGAACCCTTTCGGGTCGATGATAATACCTGAGCCCATGCCCTGCTGGGGCGTGACGTTCATGTACGCGTCCTGCATGAGCATGACCGTGTTGATGTTCACTACACTGGGGCTCGCTTTCTCGATGATCTTCACGAGGAGTTCTTCGTCAAAGGGTAGTATAGTAAGGCCTCCTTCTAGGATTACACCCTCAATGGTTATAAAGAGTTACAATAGATTGAAACGGGCTGCACGCAGCGTAGTGCGTGCTTTAATCCGCAGCAGCTGCGTTTATCCACGCAATAGCCTGCTCTGTGACATTTTCAGCCACGTCAAACGACTCGAATGAGTACACGGCCACGTACATGTTGCTGTACCTGCCCATCACGAAATAGCAGTCACTGACCGTGCCGTTATAGTCTGCGATGAAATGGTACAGGTCGCCTCCGCCGCCGATCTTCGTGGAGCCCCTCCTGGTGAGGTTGCTGGCCCCGCCCTGGTTCAGGTACGGATCGTTGATGATTCCCATGGAGACGCCGAGCATCGAGTTCATGCTCTGAATGCCGGAGTCCACGACGAAGGGGCTCCCGGCTTTCGCGAGGAAACCGCCAAAGCTCGAGTTGCCGCTCCTGTCGCCGTACTCGAACCACTTGTACTGGTCCACGCCGCCCACGTCCATCATCTGGTCGACGCTGCGGCCGTACATATCGGGGCTGTAGCCTATCCGGGGGATGAACTCCCGGAAACCGGCTTTGGCCGCCGAACGGTTCAGGTAGTCGCAGGAATATTGCAGAGTGTAGCTCCTGCCGTCAACGGAGAGCTCGCCGGGCGTCTTTATATCCGTCACAGGCCCTTTCATCTTACTGAAGTACCCGTCGAGCCCGCAGCAGCAGATACAGCCGCTCAGCACGGCGATCATGGCGACTGACGCGACGGCAAAGAGCAATTTCCATGAGTTCATGCTATCACGGGTTCATCAGCCATAAGGCCGCGTTCAGGCACTGGCGAAAGTCACCCAGAGCAGATTGGCACCATCAGGTATGCGGCTTTTTTATCCACTCTGTAGAACGCGTTGACCGTCAGGGCGATCATGGCCAGGAGCGCGACGATCTCGATCAGCCCGAGATCGATCCGCTGCATCCCGAAGAACAGGTAGTTCCAGAGCACGTTCATCGACAGTTGTGCCAGGTATAGTGCCATAGCCCACTTAGCCTCTTTCGCCGGCCACTCTTGCCATACGAGGTAGAACGCGATGGCCATAAGGAAGAACAGGGCGGTCCATGCGGGGCCGAAGAGCCAGTTAGGCGGGGCGAAGAACGGCTTGTTCAGCATATCCTGCCACGCGATGTTCGGGGTAACGGCAATGGCGCCAATCAGGGCAGCCGCCGCTGACAGCGCCAGCGACACGACGAGCTTCAGGATGTCTTTCGAGTTCACAGGTATCTCCACCTGACTGATCGTTAATTGGTTGTCTTTTTATAAAAGCTCATGACACGGCGGGCTAGGCTCTCTCAGAGCCGACATGTTGATCTTCATCCAGGCTATACAATTATGCGGAGTGATTGTTTAACATATTACATAAACAAATTACATTTGTTTAACAAATTTTAAATAGATTAGGTGCTATACGCCAGATGGTGACATCTATGGTCAATAGAAAGACAATTTCAATTAACTTAATTGCCTCAATCTTAATGATCGTAATAATGGTGGCAGGCTGTACGTCGCCGACGCCCACGCCCGTGCCGAAGACGGACCTCACTGTGTTTGCGGCCGCATCCCTGAGCAGCGCGTTCAACCAGACGAAGGCGCAGTTTGAGGCGCAGCACCCGAAGCGAACATCATCTATAACTTCGACAGCTCGGGCACCCTCCAGACCCAAATCGAGCAGGGCGCCCAGCCGGATGTATTTGCTTCCGCAGCCACCTCGAACATGAACTCGCTGAAGAACAAGGGGCTGATGAACAACTCGACGGTCGTCAACTTTGCGAAGAACAAGCTGGCGCTCATCGTGCCGAAGGACAACCCGGCTAACATAAGAGCCTCGCTGACCTCAATAAGACCGGCCTCAAGCTGGTCGTCTGCGGCAGCAGCGTGCCCTGCGGCAAGTACACGATACAGATGCTGCAGACCCTGAGGAACACGACTGGCTACGGCGCTGACTACTATAACGCAGTAGTCGCCAACGAGAAATCACAGGAGCCCAGCGCGACCAGCGCCGTGACCAAGATCGCCATCGGCGAAGGCGACGTGGCCGTTGTCTACGCGTCCGACGTGCAGGAGCAGTACCAGGGCAGCGTAAAAATCATAACCATCCCGGACAGCCTGAACGTGATCGCGACTTATCCGATCGGCGTGACCGCCGGTTCGAAGAACCAGGCACTGGCAAAAGCGTTCGTCGACTTCGTCGTCTCGCCGGACGGCCAGGCGATCATGACCGGCAGCCACTTCCTGCCGCCCGCATAAACAGACCGGAGGAGGCATGAGAAAAATGACGGGGAGAAGGATTCGAGTTAGTATTCCTTCCTTCCTGGTCCTTTTATTTTTCGTGCTGGCCATCAGCTATATAGCGCTACCTGTGTTGTCGCTGTTCCTCAAAGCTGACCTCAGCTCGTTCTTTGCTTCACTGGGCGACCCGTTCGTACTGGACGCGCTATGGCTGAGCTTCACGACGACGATCATTTCGACTGTGCTCATCATTGTCATCGGGACGCCTATTGCGTACATAAACGCCCGCTACCGGTATCCCTGCAAGGAAATCATCGACTCCGTGATCGACATGCCTGTCGTCATGCCCCCGGCCGTGGCAGGCATCGCGCTGCTCATGGCATATGGACGGCTGGGTGTCGCGGGCCAGTACTTTAGCGCCTTCGGTGTCACCTTCGCCTTCACGACCACGGCCGTGATCATGGCGCAGTTGTTCGTTGCATCGCCCTTCTACATACGACAGGCCCGGACGAGCTTCGAAGACGTGGACCGGTCCTGTGAGAATGCGGCGCGTACGCTCGGGGCATCACCGGTCCGTGCCTTCTTCGCTGTCACAGTACCCATCGCCATGAACGGCCTGGTCTCGGGCGCCATCCTCTCGTGGGCCCGGGCGCTGGGCGAGTTCGGGGCGACCATCATGTTCGCAGGGAACTTCGAGGGCGTGACCCAGACGATGCCGCTGGCCGTCTACATGGCCTTGAACAGCGACCTGAACGCGGCGCTGGTGCTGTCCATCGTACTGGTCGTCATCTCGTTTTTTGTCATCGTATCCGTAAAAATCCTGACACGGAGGGGGCTCGTCGTTGCTCAGGATTAATGTCCGGAAGGCGCTGCGAGACTACGTCCTTGACGTGGACATCACCGCAGCCGATAACGAGACGCTGGTGCTCATGGGCAATAACGGGTCCGGCAAGACCACAGTGCTTAACCTGATATCCGGGCTAATGAGGCCGGACGAGGGTTTTATCGAGACGCCATCGGGTGTGATGTTCGACGACAATGCTGGTGTGGATTTGCCGCCCGAATCCAGGAATACAGGTTACGTATTCCAGAACTACGCTTTGTTCCCGCACATGACCGTTTTCGACAATGTGGCTTTCGGCCTCCGTATGAAGAAAATATCTCCTGCAGATGTTAAAGCCCGTGTCAGGTCCGAGCTGAAGTCTTTTGGCCTGTGGGAACTCAGGGATGAACGGGCCGTGAAGCTCTCGGGAGGCCAGAAGCAGAAGGTGGCGCTGGCCAGGGGTCTCATTACCGAGCCTTCGCTTCTAATGCTGGATGAGCCGTTGAGTGCACTGGATATCGAAACGCAGGTTGCCATGCGGAGGGTGCTAAAGGTCCGCATACGCAGTGCCGGAGTGCCCGCGATCATCGTTACACATGACCCTGATGATGCTCGGGCGCTTGCGGATATTATCTGCGTCATGGACCGCGGCATTATACGTGCGTCAGGCAAACCAGATATTATACTTGAGTGAGCGCCGTTAAAAACCTATAATTTTTATATGTAAGCAACATTTATTAGTTAGATTGCAAACGAAATGTAACCTGTATTGATTATCATTTGCTTTGGCGATATCGCTCGTACAGTCTGTCCGGGTCGTTGTCCCGGCCCGGCTCTTTATGGGATGTGACAGGCATTGGCGCGACGTAAAGTGAAACGGCAGGAGACAACAAAGCAGCACGCGGATACGCTTATGGACGAGGGCAGGCTGGACGAGGCCATCGAAGAATATAAAGCGGCCATCGCTCTCGATGAGTCGGACCCCTGCTCCCATTTCGGGCTGTGTGAAGCTTATGACAAAAAAGGCATGGCCGATGCCGCGGTGCGGGAGCTGAAGGAGGCCATGCGGCTGAGGCCCGGGTGGCCCTACTACCACAACAGGATGGGCAGGTTCCTCGAGTCCGCAGGCAGGACGGAGGAGGCTGTCCGGGAATATACGGAAGCCTTGCGGCTCAAGCCCGACTTCGGAGACGCACTGGCCGGCCTGCGGCGGGTGTCCGGGCCCGTGAGCCCGGACAACCTTAAAACGCTCATCAACTACAGGAAGCTCTACGACGTGCTCAGGCTCTCCGTAGAGATTGGCATTTTTTCGAGCTTGTGCCGGCCGGCCGCGCCCGAAGACCTTGCGGTCAGTATGGGCGTTGATGCCCGTTTCATCCGCTACCTTCTCAACGTCCTGGCACGCTTCGGCTATGTGGAAATGATTGGAACGGATGATAAGCCCTGTTACATAAATACGGCCGT
This sequence comes from uncultured Methanocellaceae archaeon, assembly GCA_963792125.1. Taxonomy (GTDB): domain Archaea; phylum Halobacteriota; class Methanocellia; order Methanocellales; family Methanocellaceae; genus Methanocella_A. Next base: position 25,686 of record CAWBVA010000004.1, on the reverse strand, counting down.
TTCCAGGCTATACCTGAGTAGCGACAGCCCGTCCTGTATCGGCGATGAGATTTTCAAGGACCTGGAAACGTACGATGCCCTGCGTAACTACGTAGACGAGGGGCCGCAAGGAGAGACCATTACGAAGGATTACTGGACCCCGGAGCTATTGAAAAACATCGGCGCATTCGCCATGCTGGGATACGTGCAGGATGCGGTCGAAAAGGTGGACCTGTCCGGCAGGAAGAAGATGCTGGACATCGGCGGGGGACATGGCCTTTACAGCATCTTCTTTACAGAGAAGTACCCGGGGCTGAAGGCGTGGGTACTGGACCTTCCGGCAGTCACAGACATTGCCAGGGATCACATAATCAGATATGGTGCCGCCGATCGCGTTAGTGTCCTGCCGGGCGATTTCCATGATCTTAATCCTGACAGAAAATACGACGTCGTGCTCATTTCAAATGTCACTGCCTCGTATGACGATCTATGTGCCCTCGTATCCAGCGCCCGCGGTCTGTTAAGCCGTGGCGGAATGCTCGTCCTGAGGAACTATGTTTCTGATATGGGCTGTGACGATTGGTCGCCCCTTATCGTGCTGGACAGATATTCGAGGCGGGGCCGGCAGGGGTTTTCCACAGACCAGCTCCGGGCGGCCATGGAAACCGGTCGTCTGGGGAACATTAGAGTTTTACATCAAGGGGATGGGGTTGCCATTCTGAGCGGGACCAGGCGATCGACGTAATGTAAATGCTACACTACTGCGCCAGAACCGTTCCGGACATTGTTAAAACCAGTCGACGCTGTTATAAATTAACGGGCCTATTGCAGGTTAATAACGCAGGTGAATTGCTTAGCTGTCGAGAAGCTATGCAATCAATGATTTTAATAGGCCCAAAATTGTATATTGCAGATTCAGTATATTAAACTTATTTAACATGCAACATGTGGTTAACAATATGATTAAACATAATCGGTCGTACACCGGTAGACTGCCGCTGTAATTAAGAAAAATTCGCTTTGCTGCAATGCGATCATTCAATCTATCGCTACGCATGCATTGATAAGTGCCCCGTCTGCTTCCCGCCGCAGACCGGCTGAAAAAGCCCTCCCTCATGGTCCGCCCGGGCACCCTGCCGGTCGATCAGATGTCACCTGCGCCGTCTGGCGCATATCTCGGACTCCTGCATCAACTGCGGACAGTGCGAAGAATGTTGCCCGATGGAAATACCGCTGGCGCTTTACTCACACGCGATACGCACGGAGGGGGACAACTTCTTCGAGCCGAAGCTGGGGAAAGCACCATATACGAACTGATTCCGGGATACCGGGTAATGATGGTGGGTTGTCCCACCATCTTTTTTACATCGTTATTCATAATATCCTATGCGGACGGAAAAAGAAAAACCGTCCCGGCGCTGATTATTAAAGGTATGAGCACTATGCCGCTGAAAACCGAAAAAGACAAGCTTGCGAGTGTCGAGGACGCACTTGAAGCTTTTCTCACCCACGTCCTGCCGGTCTCCCGGTCCTATAAAGCGAAATGGACTACGCAGACAATCGGATACTGTCGGCGGATGTCGTCTCGCCCGTGGACTACCCCCACTACGACCGCTGCTACATGGACGGTTACGCCGTACGAGCGGAAGACACGAAGGGCGGCGGAGCCCTGCTCCTGCTTTGCAGTGACGGCAAGGTCGGGCCGGGACAGTGCCTGTGGGTACACACAGGCAGCGAACTACCACCTGGCGCCGACGCGGTAGTCCCTGTCGAAGACACGACGGAAGAACCGGACGGCGTACGTGTAGCGATCGAGGCCGGCCGGGTGATAATTTTACGTCCCGGGGCAGGATCGTCCGGCAGGGCGATCCTGTCTTTCGGGCAGGTCTCCAGCTCAAGCCGACGAACATCGCACTGCTGGCCACGCTGGGCATGACGCGCGTCGAAGTCTACGAGAAGCCCCGGGTACTCATAATCCCTACCGGCCACGAGCTGGTCGGGCGGGGACATAAGGCAGGCCCGGGGACGATCAACGAGAGCAACGGCCTGATGTGCCAGCTCCTGGTCAGGAGGTACGGGGGTAAGCCATCGGTCTGGGACATCGTGCCCGACGACGTCGAAAAGCTGACAGAAGCCGTCAGGACGGGCCTGGGTTGACGATCTCATAGTGACTACCGGCGGTACTTCTGTAGGCGTGCGGGACCTCATGCCGCAGATCGTGGCGTCGATGGGTAAAGTGGTGGTCCACGGCGTCGGCATCCGGCCGGGCCGGCCGGTGGGCATGGGGTACGTGGAAGAAGGCGGCAGAAGGACCCCTATCGTCTTTTTGCCGGGCTTCCCCGATGCCTGTGCGGTAAGCGCCATGCTATTCGTCGACCGGGCAGTGCGGAAGCTTGGCCGGTACCCGCCCTCCCGATACGTCAGCAGTACGGCCGTCCTGTCCGGGGAAGGCCCGGGCCCGCGGGCAAGCCGCTCGATCGTGAAGGTCCGGGTGCACGACAGCCGGGCGATCCCCGTCAGTACGGTGGGACCGACGCCCTGCGAAGGGGATTTCGCCTACGTGTTCGTCCCGGAGAATGACGGGAGCCTCAGGGCCGGCAGTAAAGTCGATATCATATACCTCGAATAGCGAATACGAAGACGACTACAGGGGCCATGCCCTGTAGTTCAGGTGTGTGCCCGGCATCGTCATGCCTCTGGCGCCCTGGATGAAGTCATAAGGTATCTGTTCGGCCAGAGCTTCGCCCGGGGAAATGTAAGTGGGCGAGGATGTGGTGCCGTTAAAGGCTTTGTCCATGGTGCTCCGGCCGACGGTGTTCCGGAGGAACCGGTCGAAGCCCGACGTGTTCTGTATCTTTTCCGGCGTCGCCTTGAACGGCCCGGAGGGGGAAGTTAAAGCGGTGGAGAACGGCTTGTTCTGCTGGTGGTAGAAGACCTGGCCCGGCTTGATGGCAGGGGAAGGAGCCGCAGCAGGCTTGCTCGTGACGTTCTTCGAAGAGGCATTTTGCCTGGTGGCGTTTGCGGTGGCGGTGTCATTTCGGGCGGCAGAGGCTTTTACGGCACCCGGGCCGGGGATCGTGTCGTTGGCGATCGTTTCATTCATGTCATAATTAATGACCGGCTGGAACATGGCATGGAAAAACAATGCTATTCAGGAGCCTTTTTTAGCCATTACCCAGAACCCGGCCTCATCATCGATGATCTCATAATTGCGGATGCCCGCATCTCCGGAATGAAGTGACCGGACGCTATCGTCTGCGATTACTATCAGACCAAGTGTTTATCTATTTCCGGGGCGTATGATGATTGATATGCCTGCGCCGAAGTTCACGCTGCCGGAGTTCGCCGGGTCGCTGGCAGACCTGGGGACGATCGTCCCGTTTGTCCTCGCGGCCGTGATAACCACACATATGGAGCTTGGCCCGATATTGCTGGCGTTCGGCCTTTTCTACATTCTCTCAGGCCTGATCTACAAGCTGCCGGTCGCCGCTAGCCGCTAAAGGTGGTGGGTGCCATCAGCGTCTCAGGCATCGGGCTAACCCACGGCGAGATCATCGGCGCGGGCCTGTTCGTCGGGCTGTTCTTCCTGCTGCTGGGGCTGACGGGCCTGATCAAATACGTGGAGAAGTACTTCCCGGTCAGCCTGGTCCGGGGCGTCCAGCTCGGGCTGGCGCTCCTGCTGCTGGTCAAAGGCGGAGAGTATATTACCGGCCACTGGCGGATCGGTTTCCTCGCGGTAGCCGTATACCTGGTCATATTGCTCGCAGACCGTATGAAAGGCAAGATCGGCTTCCTTGGCGCGCTCGCCATCCTGGGCCTCGGCCTCGGCTACGGCATCTACCGGTCCGGCATGCCACCCATCCAGCCCGGCATACCTCTGGACTTTTACCTGCCTGGCATCAGCGAGCTGATCAGCGGGGCGTACAAGGCGGGCATTGCACAGGTACCGCTGACGCTGACCAACGCCGTCCTCGCGACAAGCCTCCTGGCCTCGGACCTGTTCAAGGAGAAGATATCCAATAAAAAATTATCCCTGACTATCGGTGCCACGAACTTGATCGCCACGCCGCTGGGCGGCTTTCCCATGTGCCACGGGGCAGGCGGCATGGCGGCACACTACCGGTTCGGCGCCCGGACGGGCGGGTCAAACATCATGATCGGGACGCTCTTCGTCGCTCTCTCTTTCGTGGCCACGTCAGCAATGCTCATCCTCATCCCGTTCGGCATCCTGGGCACGCTACTATTCTTCGCAGGCATAGAGCTGTTGCGGAATGCGGCTAAGACTGACCACATAATAATCACAGGCGCCATGGGCCTGGTGACACTGCTCGTCGACCCGACCATCGGGCTTGTCGCAGGCATTGTTTTTTATTTCGTATACTGGCTGATAATCGGTCGACATAAAGGGCAGACGAACTGGCGGTATATGCGCCGTACGCTCGAGCACAGAAACACAATATGCTTTCAGGCTTACAGGGAATCACTATCGGGCATCTTCTCGGCATTGTGTCCGATAGTAACGTAAACCTGTTACATTACATTTAAATATCATTAAAATAGCTTACAATGTTAGCATTTGATAATGTATAGCAATAGCAATCGAGGTTTGTGGCTATGAGATCTTTAAAAGCACCTACGATATTTGTGATATTGGCCGTACTGTTCACGGCCCTGGCGATCAGCGGCTGCGCCTCGCCGACGCCGACTGCGACGCCCACCGCGGCACCATCCGCAACGCCTTTGCCCTCCCCATCAGCGGGCCCGGCGGCACTATCGATCACGGGAATGGTTAATACTCCGCTCAGTCTCGCGGTAAGTGACCTGGACGGTTACACGCAGCATTTTGCCCTGTGGCAGAATAACGCGGGCGACTCGTCTTACAGCGGTACAGGCCCACTGGTCCTGATCTGCTGAACAAAGCCGGCCTGCAGAGCAGCGCAGTCAATGTCACGTTCGCCTGCACCGACCCGTCGAACAGCTTCAGCAATACAGTGACGCTCGCCGATTTAAATTCAAAATATCCTGACAATATCATCGCTTATAACTGGTCAGGGACAAATAAGAATGGCATGCCTGTTACAAACACCAATAAGACCTTACAGCTTATCTCGCCCGCAGGCGGCGGCAAGAACCAGGTCGGGGACATTGATACGGTAACAGTATCGTAAACGGGCGATTTATAAAATGATATATGCGGTGGACGTATGAATATTTTCATTGGCATCGACGACACGGATAACCTGGAGTCCCGCGGCACCGGACGACTCGCACGCAGCATCGCCGCCGACCTGGGTAAAACTTACGACCTGTACGGCGTGACCAGGCACCAGCTCCTCGTGCACCCGGACATTCCCTACACTTCTCACAACAGCGCAGCAGTCATCCACCTGGACGGCTGCGGGGCGGCAGACGTCAGCCGCATTTTCCGCAGGGTCAAAAAGCTCATGCTGGCCGACTACATCGAGGGCAGCGACCCCGGACTGGCGGTAGCGACAGCGGAACAGGTGCGCCCCGGCGTGGTAGCCTTCGGGATGGATGCGAAGAAGGTCGTGGTCACTCTGGGACGGGCGGAAGAGCTTGCCTGCAACGCGGGCATCGCTTACGAAGGCCTGGGTGGGACGTGCGGCGGCATCATCGGTGCCATCGCCGGCATCGGCCTGGCCTCGACGGGCAGCGACGGCCGGTTCCTGATGAAAGGCCGGTCTCGTGACCTCAAGTACTGCGTCCGTACGCTGCCAGAGGTGCTGGCCTCAGGCATCGATCTCGTCGCGACCATCGACGGCCGGCCGGTGAACGGCTGCAAGATCGACCTTGGCCGCTCGGCGAACCCGTCCTACGTGCGTGGCAAGGCCGTCCTGTACGTCGAGGAGAGGGATGGGTACCTGGTAGCGCTGAAGAGGGATTGAAATGAAGCTTAACATGAAGCTTGCCGCCGCTGTCGCTGTCCTTGTTCTGGCGGTCGCGGGCCTGGTCCTTGTAAGCTCGATGTATTCCGGCACTATCCCGAAAGGCGGAACCGACGGCAATTATTCCATGGAAGTAACGCTGGACCGGGGCGACTTCATATACGGCCCGCAGTCCTGGGTGCCTTATGAGTCAAAGCTACCCGTGGTGCCCGGTTCCGCTGCCGACAGCAGCAACCGTTTCATGATTGCATTCGTCGATCTGCGCAACACGCTCGGCAAAAATATTACCGACAGCAAGCCGATAGAGGTGGAATATCTTTTCAAGTGGCTCCGTGGCACAGCGGCGTTCCACGTCTACGGGTATAAGGGCCCTACGACCATAGCCGCTCAGGGTGAGGGCATATCCTGGAGGAACCGCGTGGAAGGGTCAGGCTCCAGCGGCCTGTATGTGACCGGCGCACAAAGCGACGGCCTGCAGGCAGGCGGCGTGGCTACGGCCGATAACCGCAGATATGTCCGGGTCGCCAACCCGGAAGGCCCGATATGCGACGAATTCGGTAACGGCACCTACCTGTTGAAGTTCAGCAAGCCCGGCGGCGGCCTGAATGCCCTGCAAATTCTGGCCGCGCCGGACAGAGCCCCTCAGGTAATATATACGTCCGAACAGACGGGGAAGTTTTACGTGGCCAGCGGATCCGACAACAGCTACGATACCCTGCTCCTCCTGGTCGCGGTGAACGGGACTATGCCCGGGGACTTCCAGCTTAGGATACGAGCCGGGCATTAGCGACGGTGACAATCGTGAAGCCCCGGACCTACTTTACTCTGTACGAGATCGTTCTGCTGACGATGCTGGCCGCCCTGGTCTTCGTGTTACGGCTCTATCTGCGCATACCCACGCACATACCGGGCAAGAGCGGCTTCTTCTGGGTCATTCCCATCATCCTGGGCATCGGTATCTGCGCGAAGCCGGGTCTGGCACGTACATCGGCGTCATTTCCGGTGCGCTGACCGTGCTGTTCGGCATGGGGGACAATGGCGTGCTGGAGTTTTTTAACTACCTGGTCATGGGCCTGTCCATTGACGTATACAGCTTCATGTTCCGCGGACACCTTGACAGCCCCGTCGTCGGGCTGGTGATCGGCGCCGCCGGCAACCTGACCAAGATGGTCGTGAACTATTACCTTGATTACCTGATGGGCGTGCCAGTCGAGTTGATCATGGCCAAAATGGGCATTGCGCCCGTTACGCACGTGGTCGCCGCAGGCCTGGGCGGAATACTGGCATCGCTGGTGCTGGCCCGTCTGTACCGTTCGGGCGTGGTAAAGAAGTATGAATGACGCGCTGATCGAGGTCCGGAGCCTCTCTTACAGCTATTCCCGGGGGACCGGCGGAGCGAAGCGAGTCCTCGACGGGGTCGACCTGCGTATCGGGCGCGGGGAATTCGTCGTCATCACGGGGTCGAGCGGTGGCGGCAAGTCAACGTTGTGCCGGTGCCTTACCGGGCTAATCCCTTACCAGGACGATGGCACCATGACCGGCGACGTCATCGTATCGGGCATGAATACCCGGGACCATACTCCGGGTGTGCTTGCAGGCAAAATCGCGATGACCTTCCAGAACGCGGACGATCAAATCTTTTCCAATTGCGTCGAGGCCGAGATCGCATTCGGCCCGGAGCACATGGGGCATCAGCCCGCCGAGATTCGATACCCGGATCGACAGGGCACTGAAGGTCATGGACGCCGGAAGCCTGCGCCACCGTCCGGTGGACGAGCTTTCCGGCGGCGAGAAGCAGCGCATCGCCATTGCTTCTTCCCTGGCACTCATGCCGGAAGCGCTATTGCTGGACGAGCCTACATCCGAACTGGACCCGGCCGCGGCGATCTCGACCTGGTAGATATGCTCCGGAAGATCAACAGGGACGCAGGGCACGACCATCGTCATCGTCGAGCACCGGCTGGAGCGGCTGCATGGCATCGCAAGCCGCCTTGTCGTGATGGACCGCGGCAGGATTGCCATCGACTGCACTCCGGAAGAAGCCTCGATCTCGGCACTCGGCCGCTCGGGGTCTTCGAGCCTCCGGGCCGCGATCCTCGCAGGTCAGGGGCGTGACCGGGGGAAGATGGGTGGCAAGGACACATGATCGCCCGGTGAGTCGTGGCCCCTGTCTTATTTCCATGAAAGACGTCTCGTTCGCTTACCAGAAATCTGTATCCCCTGCGCTGGACAGGATCACGCTCGACCTGTACGGCGGAGAGCTATGGGTGGTTATGGGCGCCAACGGCTCGGGCAAGACCGACTCCTCGTGAAACACATGAACGGCCTGCTGAGGCCTGACCGCGGCCGCATCATCGTCGACGGGGAAGACATCGCCGGCAGGACCACCGCATGGGCTTCCCGCAAGGTGGGGTGGTCTTCCAGAACCCGGACCATCAGCTCTTTGCCGAGACCGTGTACGACGAGCTGGCGTTCGGGCCGAAAAACTGGGTATCCGGCGGCGGACAGATAAAAAGCCGGGTAGATGGGGTGGCACGGCAGGCTCGACATCGGGAGTATGCTGCACGGCTCGCCGTTCACACTGTCGGGGCGGAGAGAAGCAGCGTGTCGCTATCGCGAGCGCGTTGACCCTGGATCCCGTGATACTCGTCCTCTGCGAGCCCACGCTGGGTCTCAACCACGGGCTGAAGGAAAAGCTGGCCGCCATCCTCGACGACCCTCGGGCCGCCGGACATGCTCTCGTGGTCGTCACCCATGACGTGGAGTTTGCGGCCGCCCACGCTGACCGGGTGATCCGTCATGTCCGGACGGCAGGTCATCAAGGACGGGGACGCGCGGCAGGTGCTTACCGACGAAAGCCTGATTGCCGCAGCATCGCTGCACCTGCCGCAGGCGACCATCCTCGGGAAATCCGATCGGCCTGGATAAAATATTGATATCGAGGAGATCGCCGAGGGAGGATACCCTGTGAACATGCGCCCGGAGCAGCAGGAAGGTCCGAGGAGGAAAGGCACGGGTAAAGGATCAGGACCTGCCTGGAAGCTCCGTCGTCCATCGTATGGACCCCCGCACGAAAGACGTTCGTCCTGATCGCGTTCACCAGCGTGGCAGTGGTCATTACGGACACGGTCACTGATGGCGGCGACATTTGGCCTGCTTGCGGTGTTCGCCCTGCTCACCGGCGCGTTCAGGCACTGGTACCGGCACCCTGTGGAAAACCCTGCCTTTCGTGGTCCTCGTGATGCTGGCCAGCACGCTCTTCCCCCGGCATTTCCGATGGCCCCGTGCTCTTCGCTGCGGACCTGTGGATATTCCACCCTTCTGTCACCCCGGAGGGTTCTTCTACAGCATCGCGGTCGGGCTGCGCCTGCTGACGGTGGCCGGCGTCTCGCGCTCTTCATCATGACCACGCGGTTCGAGGACTGCGCGGCAGGGATGGAGAAAGCTGCACGTGCCTTATGTCCTGGCATTTTCCCTGGGCCTGGCGCTGCGCTCGATCACGCTGATGAGCGCCGACATGAAGATCATCATGGACGCGCAGCGGTCCCGCTGCCTGGAGCTGGACGCAGGAGGACTACTCAGCCCGAACAGGCTTATGTCTCTGATCATACCCATGACCATATGTCTGATCAACCGCTCCGGAACGTCTCGTCGGCCATGCTGTGCCGTGGCTACGGCTATGCCGCCCGCCCGACAATCTACTCGAAGCTGCGGCCGGGGCCCGTCGACTGGATTGTCATCGCCTGCATACTTGGCGGGATTACCGTCCTTGCTTACCTCAAATGGAAACCGCTTTAGTGTGCCTCTCCCCTGTGAGGGGATAATGTTCAACAATAAAATTAAACAAAATTACATTGTTTATCAAAATTATTATATACCTGCCTGTTTTAACACAATACGATGAAGGATCATAGCAATGAGGATATTGGCCTTCTCATGGCGAAGTGCGGTGTTGACGACAGAGTACAGGGGTACATACGCCGGTGCGTGACTTTCCACACTTTCCCTGCAGCAGGCCTGCTGATCGGCACCTTCATGGTCGACCTCGCGCTGGAAAAGCTGGAAGCCAGGCCAGGGGATAAGCTGTACGCGGTTTCCGAGACGCACAAATGTGCGCCGGACGCGCTGCAGGTCATTATCGGCTGCCACGATGGGCAACCACCGCCTGCGACTCGTCGACACTGGCCGGTTCGCCGTCACGATCAACAGGTTCAGCGAGGGCACGACAGCCGACGGCGTTCGTGTCTACATCGATGCGGAACGTGTGAAGAAGTACCCGGTTCTGAACCTGTGGTACACCAACGACCCGGGCTATAAAGGCGGCGTCGACTCGCCGAAGCTGCAGGAGGAAATCCTCTGCGCCGGCCGCGACATCCTGGCCTGGGAGCCGGTGAGAGTGCCGCTTTACCCCGAAGAAAAAGTGGGACGTCGAAGACCTGCCCGGCCTGCGGCGAGATGGTGCCCGCCGAATACCACTCGAAGGCGGCGTGTGCAGCGGCTGCGGCAGCATGGCCTACTACGACAAAGCCCCGGCCGCGACCCGTTAACCATCTGCAAGACGCTTAGCGTCTTGCAGCGGTTAAAACACGGACACGTTGCCCTTCTTGTCTACGGACACCTCGATCTCGTCGACGGTGACGCGCCGGTGGATCCGCTCCGGGGACTCAGTCTTCAGCTTGACGATGATCGTGGCCGAGTCCACCGCTATCTTGATCTTCTTTCTGTCGGCCTCTTTGAACACGAGGGGCGGGATGTCGTACAGATCGGTGCCCGACCGGGACCGTTATCCAGATCGGCGCCTCGATGGCATGGTAGAATTTCACTGTCTTCTCGCGCTTTCTCGATATTTTTCATTGCCGTGCTCTCGATGGTGCTGATGTTGCCCCGGGTGGTCTTCATCATACGGGCGATGTCCGCCTGAGACATGCCTTTTCGCTTGATCCTCAGCACCTCTACCTGCCGGGGTGTCAGGAGCGTATCCTTCTCGTCTTCTCTCATGCCGCAACCTCTGTGTTTAACAGATCTGTTAACAGTTTCATCATATATAGTCTGTATGCCTGCATACCCTTCTGACGGCCGATATTATTATAAAACGATATTTTTATCAAATGGTGCCGATGCACTTTGATATATTAATTATTATAAAAATAATACTTCCTGTTGTTTACGATATTCGATTAATCAATTTCATATTGTTAACCAATGTGGATAACTATTTAAATCGTCCATCCTTCAGAAATATTATGGGGGCCCCATTATACCGATCGGCGTTGCCCGGACCGCAACCCTGGCATGGCCTGTGAGGGGACGAAAGGGCTCCGCTTACAGTCACATAACGAGAGAATCTTAAGAGGTGCTTACAGTGATATCGGAAGATGTTAAGAACAAGCAGATTTTGCGCCAGGAGGGGAAGAAGATCATCTGTACGGACGTGACCTGCCCCGTCTGCGGTATGTCCTGCGATGATATCTGCATCGAGCTGACCGACGACGCGATGACAACGAAGAACGCCTGCCTGATGGGCGACGGCAAGTTCCAGGAGCTGCGGAGCCACCACAGGATCAAGAAGCCCCTGCTCTCGGCCAAGAGGCCGAAATGGGATGCCGTGCTGGACTACACGGCCGAATTGCTGGTCAACGCGAAGCGACCCCTGTTGTTCATGGGCAGCGAAACCTCCACCGAGGCCATGGCCGTAGGCATCGCCATGGCAGAGTAGCTGGGCGGCCTGGTGGACGGCAACGCCACGATCTGCCACGGCCCGACCGTCATGGGCCTGCAGGACGCGGGCTGCGTCTCGGCCACGCTGGGCGAGTGCAGGAACCGCTGCAGACCTGAACATCTACTGGGGCTGCAACCCCGTCGACTCTCACCCCCGCCACATGAGCCGGCTCTCGCACTACCCGAGAGGCTTCTTGACCGAGACAGGGCTTCAAGGGCCGTAAGATGGTCGTAGTAGACCCCGGCAAGAGCCCGACCGCTGCGCAGGCGGACCTGCACCTCCAGCTCAAGCCCGGCAACGACTACGAGCTCCTCGACGCCTGACTCTGACCTCCTCAGCGGCCAGGAGCCGCACGAGTCCACCTATGAAACCACCGGCATCAGCAGAGAGCAGATGTACCAGCTGGTCGACATGGTCAAGGCGTCCACTTCGGCGTCATCTGGGTCGGGCTGGGCATCGCCAGCAGCCACGGCAAGCACTACAACGCCTCGATCGCCATGCGGCTCACCCAGGAGTGCAACAAGTTCACCAAGTTCGTCATCTCGGCCAACAGAGGCCACTGCAACGTCGCCGGATTCAACCAGGTATTGTCCTGGCAGCATCGGCTTCCCGTTCGCGGTAGACTTCTCCAGAGGCTTCCCCCGGTACCAGCCGGGCGAGTACTCCACCGTCGACGCGCTCTACGCGGAGAAGTCGACGCAGTCCTCTGCATGTGCGCAGACCTCGGCGGTCACCTGCCCAAGAAGGCGGTGGAGCGCCTGGCGGAAATCCCCGTCGCATCCATCGAGATCGCCCCCGGGCCCATGGCGTTCGTGAGCGACGCAGTGATCCCCGGAGTGCTCGACGGCATGGAGTGCGAAGGCACCTTCTATCGCATGGACAACGTGCCCATCTACGCCCGCAGCTTTACTAAGCCACCCTTCGACTTTACCACGTCTAACAAGGATACGCTTGTACAGCTGTTCGAGCGGGTCAAGGAGAAGAAAGCAAGGACAGGAGGCGTGAGTGACAGGATGGCAATGGACATTATCCTAAACACCGGTTCTACAGTCTATCAGGGCGAATCATCAAGGGCGGCAACAAATTCACCGATGGGTACACCAGAGAATGCCTCGTACTGCGACATACACCCCGAGGACTTCGAAGCGCTCGGGAAGCCATGGTTCGTCAAAGTATCCGAACTCGTTGGGCGACAGCGTAGTGCTGCAGGGCGACGAAGGCCCGCTGCCAGCAAAAGGGAGAAATCTTGATCGTCAGGGGCGTGTGGGCCAACATCGTGGTCATGCCCGAGACCCAGAGCACGGGCAGCCCGGCATACAAGAACCTGCCCGCCAAGATTGAGAAGTGCGCCGGCCCTGTGCTGGACCCGGTCACGCTGATGCAGAAAGCCTACTTCAACGGCAACAAAGAGAAGTCCTGGAAGAACTAGGCGGGAACACATGCCTGACGAGGTCATCTGTGAGGTCACAGAGGTAAACGGTGACGCCTGCAGGCAGACGAAGGTCCGTCTCTGCGAGGATCGCACGATTCGCATCTTCCTGAACGGTGCGCTGGCCGGGGCTTTCGATACCTGTTCGAAGGACCTGGAAGCTCTGGCCTGCGGATACCTGATGTGCGAAGGGCTCGTCGCCTCGGCATCAGGCATCAAGTCCTCGATGGTCAATAGTGATAGTATTACAGTCGAGGCGGACCCTGTGGCCCGCCAGTCACCGGCACAGGCGCACTTTCCAGGGGTAGACATACGGCTGATTTTCGAACGGTACGTATCCCTGAATAGCTACTCTCCTCTTTGTCGCAGTACCGGTGCCACGCACTGCGCAGTCATTTTTACCGCCTACGGCGGAGCAGTGTCCTCAGCCGAGGATCTGCACGGCTTCGGGGCCGTCAGCAAAGTGATCGGAAAAGCGATGCTGAACGGATACGATCTGGGCAGTTATTTTCTTTTGTTTACCGGCAGAGCGACGCCCTGGACGATACGGGCAGCGGCTAACGCCGGCCTGCCTCTGGTCATCTGCTGCAGCCCGCCGACATGCGAGGCTATAGCAGTAGCGCAAAAATCGGGCATCGGGCTGATATGCATTCCCGGGCCGGGCTGGATGGCCGTCTTCCATGGTGACCATATGCTCACCGGCCTGCCGGAAACGTCCCCGGTGCAGGCTGTATGCCCGATGAGCCCTGGCACCATATGACTTTTTTAGTATCTGTGTTCGTTGTATGCTGACACTGTGTTAATCATATTGTATAACATATTAACAATTATGTAACTACAACAGGTAACTATTTAATCGAGGACGTAATAGATCATGCGGGATTTGTACCCGTAATATCCCTGGAGGGGACTATGGAGAAGCCGATGGTAGAGGCGAGTGGTAGTGTCAGGCAGCAGCCTGAGGGATTGACTGAACCTTGCACCGTGACGGAAATCGTCCGTAGCCTGGCGTGCCGCAAGGAAGTCGAAGTATGCGTGGAAGAGTCAGTGAACCTCCTGATCGACGGCCGGCGCATCGCCAGCCTGACCATGACGCCAGCCGACCTCGAGGCGTTTGCGTACGGGTACCTCGTATGCGAAGGCTTTGCGAAGTCGGCCACCGATCTGAGCCGGGTTGAAGTCAGGTGGCCGAACGTGGAGGTCTCGATGGCATCACTCCCGCCGGAAGACGTCGGTCTCTGGATGGAGATACGCAGCTCAGGCTGCGTCGGGGTGCGGTCGTCCTGGTCTGACCTCACCGGCCCGGTCCGATCGTCGCTGACCGTCGACATATCCACCGTTTATGCGAGCATGGGCCTGATCAACGACCTGGCGTCGTTGTGGAGGCAGACGGGCGGGGCTCATTGCAGTGTCATTTGCGATCACATCGGCGGGCTGGTCTCCTACGCCGAGGACATCGGGCGACACAGCTCGATAGACAAGGCGGTAGGCAAAGCACTGATGGACGGCCGGGACCTGTCGGACTGTTACCTTCTCTCGACCGGCCGCATGCCTGCAGGAATGGTAGCGAAGGCGTATCGCGCCGGGCTGCCGATGATCGTCAGCAACACGGCGCCGCTGACATCCGGAGTAGAGATCGCCCGCCGGCTGGGCATGACGCTGGTCTGCTTCGCCCGGCCGCCGAGGATGACGGTCTACAGTGGCCTGGAGCGGATTTACGGCATTAAAGGGTGACTACAGCATGGCAACGGAAGGTGGCTTCAGAAAAATGGTGTGTCTGGACGAGGCGCTGGCGCTCATTGACAGGATGCGCGAGGAATTCTACGGTACCCTGTCCGTCGAGGAAGTGACTATTAAAGAGTCGGCGGGAAGGAAACTGGCGGCAGACGCCATCGCACAAAAGAACATGCCAGTGTATGATCTCTGCACCATGGACGGCTATGCGATACGCGTGTCCGACGGGTACCCGCTGCATCTTGTCGGCGAGGCATTTGCCGGCAGAGGATTCCGGCGCATCGGGACCGGTGAAGCTGTCTACGTCACGACCGGCGCGCGTCTGCCGGAAGGCGCCAATGCCGTGCTCCAAATAGAGGACGCTGTCGTCGAAGGTAGTACATTGAAAGGCGTCCCGTTGCACCCCTGGACTAATGTCGTACGCACCGGCTCCGACCTGAAAGCCGACGGGTTGCTGCTTTCCAAAGGCAACATCATCGCCCCGGCAATGGCCGGAGCCTTTCATGCGGCGGGCATCGATCACGTGATCGTTTACCGAAAACCAAGGGTCGCCGTCATAGCGACAGGCGACGAGATCCGGGACGGGACTGTCGCAGACGCCAACGGGCCCACGGCCTGTGCCATGCTGGAATCCTGGGGCTGCCTGCCCACGAGAGCCGCTCCCGCCGGGGACAGCATGGAAGAGCTCTCGCGCAGTGTCGACGCCGCTCTTGTCGATCATGATTTAGTCATCACCATCGGGGGCATTTCCATGGGAAAGATGGATCTGGTCTCCTCTGTCGCCGAAGAGGGTGAAGTAATTTTCAAAGGCGTCCGCGTCAAGCCGGGCAAGCCGTTCATCGCCTCATACCGCGGCCTTAAGCCTATGTTCTCGCTGCCCGGAAAGCCTTCCGGCTCCTACACTGCCATGGAGCTTCTCGTGCGCCGGTTCGTACAGGGGCCGGTAAGGGCTTCCGCTGTCAGCATGCCTGTCAGCCGCGACGTGTCCCCCCAGTCGCCGGGCTTCGATTATGTGGTCTTCGTCGAGCTGTCCGGAGGGCAGGCCAGGCCGGTCGGTTACCCGGGCTCTTCTGTGGAGCTTTTGATCGGCCCGGAATACAATACGTCGCTGCTGTCGACATCGGCCCGCACCACGCTCGCTGACGGCTATTTCATCGCACGGGACCCGGTTAAGGCGGGTCAGCCCGTGACAGTTAACCTTTCAAGATAAAAAAGTGAGCGACGACCCGGCGTCTGATCAGCCGATCAGCAGCCAGTTCAGTTCTTTTTCCCGGCCTTTGATCAGCTCTTTGATCCTGTCCTGCCAGTGGTTTCGTTTCTCGATCGCCTCGTGCAGCTTCATCAGGTCTTCATCACGATCGAACTTGCGGACTTTACGATCGTAATCGTAGACCTCGTGGCCGTAGTGCTTGTACTGGTTCACCGCTTCCTGGAGCTCAGGCTCCAGATCTTCGAATTGAATCATAAGATCACAGTTCCTCCGGCTTCTTCAGGCGACAATGTAGCAGCGCTTTTTCTCATCGGGGCTGTCCGCCACCAGCGCCTTGTATTTCACGTATTCCTCGACCGGCAGGGGGTACCTGACTGTGAACGCCTTGCCGGGACAGGCGCGCACGCACTGGTAACAGCGTATCCCGTCGATGCACTTCCAGCTGAACTCCGGGGTCTTCTTGCCTTTCCTGATGCTCTTCGTGGGGCAGGACTGTATGCAGGTCACGCAGAAAATGCACTGCTTCGGGTCGAACACGATATCGCCCTCCACCCTTCTGCGCATCTGATTGACGGTCCTCCGCCTGGGCTTTCCCCGGTTCTCTGCGAAGAACGGCGTGCTGCTGGCCAGCACTGCCGGTTCGAGGCTGTGTCCGGCGGCCTTCGCTTCCAGTATCCTGTCCACGAACTCGCCGACTGTCCGGAAATCATGCTCGTCCGGCCGCCCGACGTTGATCTTGAGCTCGCGCCCCTGCGGGTAATCGTCGCTGCCTTCGATCTTCAGGCCGCCCAGGATCCGGTAGCCTTTCCTGGCCAGTATGGACGCCGCTTCGTACAGGCTGTCGCCCGCTGTCGTGCCGCCGTAGGTAGTGAAGACGATCGCGTCCGTTTCACGGACTTTGTTCAGGCCTTTCAGCGCGTCGGACATGAACTTCGGCGGGTAGCCGAAGAAGGTGGGAAATCCCACGGCAAAGAGGTCAACGCCGTTCGCCGCCGCAGGCAGGTCCGCAAGGTCCGGGAACCAGACCGGCTCGACCTCGTATCCCGCCTTCTCAAGCCGCTCGTAGATCGCGATGGCGACCTTCTCGGTATTACCCGACTCCGAGAAATAGAAGATTACCGCTTTCATACTGTCCTCATGAATGGTATTTCATAAGACCTCGATATCAAAGAGGTCAGTGATCTTGCAGTCCAGAATGCTGTCAAAATCCTTCATGAACCGCCGCAGCCGGAACACGATGGTCTTGTCGGCGTTGTATATCGAGTACGAGTCCTTGTACCGGGTTACTTTAGGGTTCAGGTTATAGTACAGGCGATTATTGCCCAGACGTGCTCCGGTAATGCCGATCAGGCTGTCCGATATGCAGTGGTGCTTCCCGATGAGGAGACAGACCTCGTCCCGCCGCAGGTCGCAGCCCAGCTTCTGGCCGGCGAACATGGCCATGCGCACCGCCAGCGCCAGGCCTGTACAGCGTTCGCCGTGGTAATTGACGGCCTCGCGCAGCAGGTCCTCCCTGATCTCGCCGGGCAGCATCCGGCGCTGTTTCTCTGTCCTGTCGTGGTCTTTCGCGGAAAAGATACAGTCCCATCCTGGCTCGTATGGCTTGATGTCGATTACAGGCGTGCCGTCGATGACATCGAAGTTAGCCACCCGCATGAGCCGCCCGTCCCGGCTGATAAGCTCCGAAGGAGTCAGCGATATGGGATTAGGCCTGACGGGCGATCGGACCGAGAAGACACCGCGTTCCGGCAGTTCAGGAGAGAATTTTCGCGGCCTGACCATGAGGAGATCGCGTTCGGCCTCGTGGAGCCAGCAGAGTATGAACACATGGGAGTGCCCGTCCAGGCCTTCCAGCGCTTTCTCGTACTCCGGGAAGACCTCGATCGTGGCATCGACACCTTGCAGCGGCATGTCCTCTCTGGCTTTGATGTCCGAGCGGACGATGCCGATCTGCCTGAGCCTCACCTGATCCAGCGCCATGACGATACACCCGATACCACTACTTAGGCCCGGTCTATCATATATTTTACTATACAATTAAACATAGTTTAATATTTATGTTAAACACACAACTGATTAGTGTGAAGGCTGGAGTAACTGTGCTTCGACTGCGAACGCCGGCAGGGATGTGAGCGTGCATACCCTGGTCGAGGAGTTCTGACCTTTACTTTTTCATTTTCTTACCGGTTCTCAACGGCCTCGTAACTTTTAAGAGCGACACTTGTATCTATGGCTGTTAAAATTTCTGGCCATGCGGTTTTTCAACGTTTATAACGGCATGCAGGCATAAACTCCCGGAAATGCAAGTACCTCATGTCAGAGGGGGGTAAATGAAGACATTAACGGGGACAGTAGCCCTTTTCATACTTACGGGATTCTTCCTGGCGTTGTCCGTCAATCTTTGTGCAGACGTAGCCTGCGCACGCGCCGACTTTGCCACTTTTGCAGATCGGAACACAAGGCCGACCGAGCCTGTCGGCTACGACGTCAACGGGACCAGCGTCCAGATGGTCGTCGCATGGAACGGCACCCGGGGCGTCGGAAACCTGGGCATCGGCAACGGGGATGTCTCGCTGATGAAGCCTGAGGTAATCAACAGCGCGATAAGAAACGCGAGGGTCGGGCAAAACGTATCCGCGAACGTTACCGCCCGCAACGAGACGCTTCCAGCCCGCAACGAGACGCTTCCAGCCGACAACGATACAAAAGAAGAAGATAAAAATGCCACCGGATGGGGTTTCCGGGCATCGGACACTGAAGCTGATGCCGACGGGGACGGGGAATCCGGGGAATCCGGGGAAGCCGAGGAAGCCGAGGACCAGTGGGAGTCACTCCTGCCCGAGCATGTGGCAGCCGCTTCTGTCATCACAAGAGGCGAGCCTTACTCGATTACGATCAACGAGCCTTACCCACATATACTGAACGAGAATCCCACTGAGCCGGCCGTGCTCTACGCGAAGATGCTTGGCCTGCCGCTGCCGGGCGGACGGATGATAGACATGGGCATCAAGAGTTTAGGGACGGAATTTTAAACTTTTTTATTCCTTTTTTCAGATGTGCGTATATGCCGTCTCCCTGCATCGGGTGAAGGTGCACGAGAATAGTATAAGGCCGCAGAGAACTCGGTTGTGAAAATGGTCGTTTGCATGTGAATGCTATGAAAATGTGTCTCTGTCCTTGCTATGCGTCGGATTAAGCTCTGTAAAAGCATCCGGTATGGGGGCCGCCAAGCCGCCAAGCCGCCAGGACGCCAAGAATTTTATAGTTTTCGCTTAGCTTTGCCCATTTATCGTCCTTGGCGTCCTTGGCGTCCTGGCGGCTTGGCGGCCCCCATACCGGATGCCCTGGGAGCATAGCCTCATTTCAAAAACAAATTTTCATAGGAGTCAATCGATGACCGGGCTTTTAGTCAGGTATGAATGACGAAAAACGGCCCCGACCATGCGTCGCCAGCCTGGTCCGGAGTAATCGCACGCGCGCGCGAGCAGCCGCCATGATTGCCGATTTGAATATGTTTTTCATGAGACGCATAGGGTCGCAGAATCCACATTTTCTACTGAGAAATGGGCAAGCGTCAAATTATAAAGTCCGCGTACTCTGCGTCCCTCTGCGTTCTCTGCGGCCTTATACTATTCTTGCTGTGCAGAGTCGCAAGCAATAAAATAACCTGCAGCATTTGCCATTAACTGACAATCAGGTAACGGGTAACTAACCTGAACCGAAAAACAGGATAATTTTTTATCTGGTCAGGAAGTCGGCGAAGAAATACGATCGCGTAGCGGTGACGATCTCGCTCGTGGTCTGAGCAATGGTCGGGGCAAGCGGGAACCCGAACGAGCTTCCGACGCCCTGTCCTGCATCAGGCGTGAACGCGATTGCCAGGCTGCCCGTGAAATCGTGGGCCAGTGTGCTGGTATTGGCTACCGTCATGAACGCGGTGCCCTGCGAGAACGGGGCGGCGGCGGTAAAGCAAGGCCCCACGACGAATGGGATACCGGTGTTCACCGGCCCGCCCATGAACCCCACATCGAACTGTGCAACGGCCGGCGAAATGGCGATGATCGACACCGTCGCCAGCAATACAAGACAGGCTGCCACTACCCTCATGCTCAACAAACCTCAATACCCAGAATAGCATTGCCTGCTTATGTTTATAAATATTATTAATATATTAAGTTATGATTTATTATGATACAGGTTGCCGGTTCAAATAATTAATTATGAGAAAAGCGATGGCCATATTTACCGGTTGCACAAGCTCCTGCGCAGTGCATTATGGGATTACCGGACTCTATATAGTCCAATATATTCTACACAGGAAGTAATTATAAAACCCTGGTACTATTGATGTTTGTACAACCAACCAACCAACCAACCCAAAAACTACTTTTAGAAAAAAACAAAGCCCGTTTCACTGACGGGGAACGGGCTCTGAATATCATATCGGGCGGACATCCGGTGGCATGATGCCATATGTTATCCTGTGGCGGTCACATGCCTTTTTCGCCATTTCTTCCAGCCGGTCCTGGTATGCCCTCGGTGGGCCTGAATAGGTCCCGAACAGGCTCCGGTACTTCTCCACGAGCGCGGGATAGTGTTTTTCAAGCGTCTCGTAATACCTGACTTTGCAGTCCCCCGGATTCTCACCGAACAATGTCAGCCCGCCGAGGAGCACATAGTCCGCCCCGTATTCTTTCGCCTCTCCGATCATCCGGTCGACGCTCGCGCTGTCGTCCGACAGGAACGGCAGCACCGGGATAAAGTTCACCCCGACCATCACCCCGGAGTCCTTGCATTCGCGCATTGTCTCCAGCCGCCTCAGCGGCGAGGGCGCGCCCGGCTCGAAGACACCGGCCTGCGCTTCGTCGACCGTGGAGAGCGAAAACGCGGCAATGGCGCCATGGCCCAGCCTCCCGGACAGGTCGGGCGGCAGGATTGCCGCTTCGTCGATCTTCTTTAGCAAGTCAAGGTCCCGGGTTACGAGGGTCGACTTCGTGATCACCTCGACAGGGAACCGGTACCTGAGGATGATCTCCAGAAGGCTCCGGGTCAGCCGGTACTCTTCCTCCTGCGGCATGTACGGATCAGTCGAGGAGCCAATGGCGATGATTCCGTACTCCTTTTTCTCCGCCCTTTTACTGAGCTGCCTTTTCAGCAGTTCCGGGGCGTTCGCCTTGATTGAAAGCCCCGCCGGCACCCTTTCCCCGTACTTGCTGCCCCGGGTGTAGCAGTAAACGCAGTTGAACGGGCACCCGGGGTCGGCCAGTCCGGTAAGTATACAAGGAATGGCCGCCCGGAACTACATATGAGTCGGAAGCCGATTTTGCAGGCAGGACATATTGCCGGCTGCATAGCAGTCGTACTGATCACAGTGACCCTCGCGGTCGCGCTCGAGGGATGTACCAGTCCCCTTTCTGGCGGAGATGGCCAGGGGACAGTCACTCCGACACCCTCTCCGCAGCCCGCCGTCACGCCGACTCCTGCGGCCACACAGACGCCCGCTGTGACGCCGACATTGCTTCCGACGCCGACGCCGACGCCGCGCCGACGCCTGAACCGACAATCGCGCCTGAAGAGGTCGTCCGGATGTACGAGTGGACCTTCAACAACCAGGCCGACTCAGCCTATATCGGCTTGCTCAAGAGCGACTACGACCTGTACAAGAGCAGGCCGCACACCCGCGGGTCGGACTATGCAGGGTATAAGATCTAGACGACGAGCGAATATACTTCATCGAGCTGACCAACCGGCTGATGGACGTCGTCGTGGATAGCGGGGAACTGAGCGAGAACCGCTCGGCCATGGCTGTGACTGGCTTCCTGCAGTCGCTGCCCAACGCGTCGCTCGACACTACGGCCGCATACGACGACTACCCGAAGTACCCGCTGGAAACGCTTATCGACGGCGGCGGGGACAGCGAGGACGCGTCCATCCTGGCGGCCAACCTCCTCGACCTGATGGGGTATAGCACAGTGCTTCTCGGGTTCCCGGGGCACATGGCGGTCGGGCTGCTGAGCAACGAAGACCTCCCGGGCAGGTATTACGCAGTACAACGGTGCCCGGTACTATTACCTCGAATCGATGTCTCCTCTCCGGGGTCTTGGGGTTATCCCCGAGGTAGTACCGCAACGTGTCAGCCACGGTTTTCACCATGCAAGGAGCGACCGGGATCGAGCTGAACATGACAGCGAGCCAGGAAAGCTCCGATGACCTTTATGTCTATTACCATGTCCGCTGCAACGTGGCGAATGACGGGGCGCAGGCAGCGCAGAATGTTTCCGTTTACTTTGCCGCTCTTGCGTTGAGCTATGGCGAAGACCAGGTGTGGCCGTTCGCCACAGAGATCAACGTTGGCGACATACCCTCGGGAGAGGGAAGAACGGTAGAGGCGACACTGAAGATTCCACGGAGCGGGCCCACGCAGATCGAGTGCATCGCGTCCGGGGGATAACTTCGATCCGGTGACGACGAAGGGCGAGCAGTTCAGTTTATAGATATTTACTCTTTTTAGCACCAGGCGTATACTGAATTGTATAGTGGCTGGTGTGATGGGAACTTTTTAGAAAAAAGGGAATTTGATCTCTGGAAATCATGGGATTGTGGTGGTTATTATCCAGGCGGTTTTGTTAAATTCCGGTCATTTTCTTTTCCTTTTAACGGGGATGGGCAGCTCGATCAATTGCCATGAGGGCATCGTTTGCAGCACGGGCAGGTACTTCTGGAAGTTTTCACGCAGTGTGTGGGCTTCCCTGAATGCTTCATTCATCGGTATGCCGCCCGGATCAGGTCCTGGCAAAGCTTTGTCCGGGCCAGCACATGCAACGTCCTGGATAAAATTTTCTCCTGTTCCATGACCATCGGCTCTTCACGCAATTTTTTCATGCCCCCCGGCAACACCGTGCTGTCGTAACAGGCCAGGTGAGACGGCGGGAGAATGGCCAGCTCTGCCACGGACGATGCCACATCGGACAGGAAGATGATGCCGTTGGGTGACATTTTCAATACCTGTGTAAAAATTGATGGCGGGGTGACCCGCCATCATCAGGCCTTGATCTTTCGACCGCCACCGCGCAGTGCTTCAGCTCCGGCATCTTTGACATCGGGTCCAGCGCCGTATTGGTGAGCAGGTTGACCGAGCAAGGGCCGAAGTGCATGGTCATATACAGGACGCCTGGCGCGACCTCGCTGGTCACTTTGGCGAGCGGAGAGACCTCGCCGCGCCTGCCTGCGCAGCATAATCCTCTCGCCGTTTTTAATGCCCAGTCTCATGGCATCCTCCGTATTGATCTGCACGAAGCCTTCGGGCACCTCCCGGTCCAGGTCCGGGCACCGGCCGGTCTGGGTCCTGCGTGGTAGTGGAAGATCAGCCGCCCGGTCATGAGCGTGAACGGGTATGCCGCATCAGCCACCTCTGCTGGTGGGCGGTATTCCAGCCCGAAGAACGTGCCCAGTCCATCGGGGGTAGCAGAACTTCTCCTTGTGCAGGATGGGGGTTCCCGGGTGCTCGATCGTCGGGCAGGGCCAGGCATGGACTCCGGCTTTTCCAGCTTTTCGTAGGTGCCCCGAACATGGTTGGTGTGCACGCCCGCATGTCGTCCCAGACGTCCTTCGCCGATCGGAAGTCAAACCCGTTCAGGCCCATCTTCTTAGCCAGCATGACGAAGATCTCCAGCCAGTCCTTGGCTTTTCCAGGAGGCTCGACTGCCTTCTGACGCGGTTGATGCGCCGCTCGCCGCTGGTAAGGTTCCGTCCTTCTCTGCAAACAGGCGCCTGGCAAAATGACATCAGCATACTGGCAGCTCTCGGTCCAGAAGATGTCCTGGATTACGAGGAAGTCGAGTTTATCGAGCGATCTCTTTACATGGTCTGAGTCAGGGTAGGTGACAACGGGGTTCAGACCGAGGATGTACATGGCCTTGATCGGGTTTCCGCACTGGGTGATCTGCTCAGTCAGGGTTACGCCATACCAGTCCGGAAGCTCCGGTAACGCCCCAGGCCTTCTCCATCTTTGCCCGGTTGTCCGCCACCTCGCACTTCTGGTATCCGGAGTAGACGTTCGGGTATGCGCCCATGTCACAGGCACCCTGCACGTTGTTCTGTCCACGCAGTGGGTTCACACCGACTCCCGGCCGCCCGATGTTGCCACAGAGCATTGAAAGGTTACCCAGCGAACGGACGTTATCAGTACCGGTCGTGAGTTCGGTGATACCAAGACAGTAGATGATGACTGCGTTCTTGGCATCAGCATACTTGAATGCCACTCTTTTACCTTCGAGTGGGACGCCGTGATGTGCTTCTGCATCGGCGTACTTTTCAACCGTCTTCTTGAGGTCCTCGAAGCCCTTGGTCCGCTTCTTCGATGAACTTCTTATCCTGCTTGCCCTCCTTGATGATCCAGTACATCATCGAGTTGATCAAGTGCAATGTGAGTAGACGGGTTGAACCGCACCCAGTATCAGCCAGCCTTGCCGTCGGACTGTACCGGGGTCAACGACAATGATTGGGATACCCTTCTGCTTCGCCTGCATCACACGTCGTCCTGCGAGCGGGTGTGCTTCCACGGCGTTTGATCCCCACATCAGGATCAGGTCGGAGTTCAGGACATCCTCGAACGGGTTCGTGGCCGCTCCGGAACCGAAGGAGAGCGAGAGACCTGCTACCGAAGGGCCGTGGCAGATACGGGCACAGTTGTCGACGTTGTTTGTCTTGAATGCGACTCGTGCCAACTTCTGCATGATTAGCAGTCCTCATTACGGTTCGGCAGGAGACCTGGAAGCCCAGAGACCTCGGGCCCGAATTGTCGTAAGTCTCTTGAATTTGTTGCGACAAGGTCAAGGGCTTCATCCCATGATGCCTCGACAAACTTGCCATCCTTCTTGATCAGGGGCTTTGTCAGCCGATCAGGACTGTGAACGAACTGCCAGCAGGTCATGCCTTTTGGACAGAGCTTTCCTTCATTTATCGGGGTTCGCTGATAGGCGCGACCCGAACAAGCTTTCCCATCCGTGACTACAAGGTTCAAGCCACAGCCAACACCACAATATGGGCAGGTTGTCCGAACGTACTGAATCTCCGGGACTTCATTCAAATTCTCTAATCCTCCCTATCCATTTTATTTTCGGCAAAAATCGAATCAGGCCGATAACCCATGAATAAACAATTTGAAAAAAAACAGTATAAATAATTTATCACTTTTATTAAACTTTGCTAAACAAGTTAAAACAAAGTGATTAACAAAGATAAGTAATAATATATTTTATATAATTTATATACAAAAGTTTATATATTTCAGAATAGGCAACTCTCCCTCCCTGATTACTTTTTAAAAGTGAAAGAGATATGAAAATGGCCGGATATGAGTCGAGAAAGCTTACTGGTCTGTCTGCTCAAAATACGGAAGTAAAAATCGGTGGGCAGTTATGAGACTGTAGCATATGATACGACGCCATGGTTGTAATCGACGTCTCTTACGGTGTAGTTCGTGCCATCTGGTACATTTATATCAATTAGAAGCCGGCCAATTGTTCTCGATAAATTCTTTTTTGCATCTTCTAATGATATCGATGCCACACCACCTGCCGGGAGCCGTTGTCATCCTTGAACGTAATGCCACAGGCGACCACTACAGAGCCTCTGGTTTTTATCATGACCGTAACGTTGTCGGTAGCAGATTCACTGACTGTGACTGAAGATTCCTAGGGAGCGGGCC
>CAWBVA010000003.1:0-162748 GCA_963792125.1 uncultured Methanocellaceae archaeon | reverse complement strand
TTGTGGCCGCAAGCGCAGCGTAGTGCGGGCCAGCACTACCAGTAACCGACACCCAAAATTGCAGAAGAGTCACTTTTTCTTACTTCTTGCCCATGATATGGACGATGCCCGATAGCAAGCCTAGGAGGAAACCTATGCCGGTCATCAGCAGGATGATCTGTCCGGAAAAGTCTATGCCAGTTATGACTTTCAGTCCGCCGGTGATGGCGTCGCTGAAGGACGGGAACAGGCTGATGATGACGCCAAGGACCAGGCCGATGAGCGCGCCGAAGATCGTACGCAGTAGAGCTCCGAGAACCATACGAATACCTGTAACAATATCTATTATGCCTGTGGTATTATATTTTACCGGTCTATTTCAGGCGATTTTTGATCTTTTTGATCCGGTCAATATACGCAGAGGTTTCCTTTCGCTTCTTCTCTTCAAGGATGCTGAGCACATTGTCCATGTTGCCGGCGAGGCTGTAATGCATCACGCCGCGGTCATGAGGCTGGTCGACCTTCTTCTCGCCTCTGACAATCTTGTCCTCTCGCAGCTTTTTGAGGATAATGCTGACCGTCGATGATTTTATGCCCGTGACAATCTCGATCTCCCTGCTGGTGCACTCGTCGTGCACTGCAAGGCATACGATGATACGAGCCATCGATCGGCTGAGTCCGAACTCCTCGAGTAGCTTGACAAACTCTTCTTCTTTCTCATCGAGTACTGTGATTTCGGCATGTTTCATTTTTATTACCTTTGGCTCCTTTTGAAAGAAATCGTACTATTCTTAGAACCATTCAACGTATATTAATTTTGCTTACTGCATCAATAGAATAAAACGGAATGCATAAGACGTATATTTATTTTGAAGGCTGGCTAAAATTACTCGTATCGTCCGTTGTCCCGTAGCCCGGCCGGTTCTCAGGCATGTCGATGGCGTGCATGGCCACGAAGAGCCGATCCCAGTCGAGCTGAGTGTTTACGCAGCCGGAGCGGTCCAGCATGACGCCTATTGCCGGTATCTGGTGCCGGTGCATCATGTCCTGGCCGTCACGGATCTCGTACATGCACCCGACGCCGATGATGGCTTCAGGCCGGTACTTTTGCACCATGCGCATGATGAAGCTGGACCCGGGTACCACGAAAAACATGTAGCCGAGCTTTTCCGCTTCCTTGCGCGCCTCTGATATGCCGCATGCACCACAGCCGCGGCATTTGATGCCCTCAGGCGAGAGTATCGCCGGACAGGTGGTCGACCGCAGGCACTGGGGAAGAAAAATAGCCCGCTTGTTGAACGGCACCTTGCGGAAAGTCGGGTATATGGCCTGATTCTTCATCTTGATAGTGATCAGGTCCATGCGTGTATCGTCCACATGGAGGGTCCGGAGGATGACACGGATGGGGCTCTCGAAGAAGACGATTCCCGTGACCATCAGGTTGGGAAACAGGATGTTCCCGGTCCGGAAGGAATAGGCGAGCAGCAGCAGGATAATGAGAATAGTCAGTGTAGAGAGCGCCAGGCCGACAAGCATCAGAGAACCAATCACAAAAGCCAGTAGCGAAAGCACCTCTATTGCCGCTTCAACTATCCCCATATATTTTACTGAATATGCGGAGGATATTAAATAGCTTATCGGTGTGTGACAGTTTCTGGCTAGCTATTTATACTTTCATGTGCTGATGGAACATGAGGAACGACCTTGAGCAAGGAATTCTTACTGGGCAACGAGGCGATCGCCCGCGGACTTCTCGAATCGGGCGTGGACGTGGCCACGGGCTACCCCGGGACGCCCTCGTCGGAGATACTGGCTGCGCTGGCCCCAAAGGCGGCAGAGCGCGGTTTCCACATCGAGTGGTCGGTCAACGAGAAGGTGGCCATGGAAGTGGCCATCGGCGCGTCGTGGGCTGGCGCACGCTCGGTCGTGACCATGAAGCATGTCGGGCTGAATGTCGCCGCGGACCCCTTCATGACGCTGTCTCACACGGGAGTTGTCGGCGGCATGATCGTGCTGGTCGCGGACGACCCGTACTGTCACTCGTCCCAGAACGAGCAGGACAGCCGCATGTATGCGAAATTTGCGAAAATCCCCTGTCTCGATCCCTGCTCGCCACAGGAAGCCAAAGACATGATCGCGTATGCCTACGAGCTGTCTGAAGAATACCAGACGCCGGTCATGTTCCGTCCGACGACGCGTGTGTCCCACGGCAAGTCGGACGTGACCGTCGGCGACCTGCCCGAAGGAAAACGCCCGGTAAAGTTCATGAAGGACGTAGAGCGGTTCGTAGTGCTGCCCAAGCACACCCGCGCCCTGCTGAAGAAGCTTAACGCGAAGCAGGAAGCCCTGCGAAAAGAGCTTCTTTCCTCGCCCTGGAACAGGATCGAGCTGAAGCCGGGCGCAAAGCTCGGAGTCATCGCTTCAGGCGTCTCGAGCAAGTATGTCGAAGAGGCTCTTGCCGCTATCGACATGCCGGTGTCGTACCTGAAGATCGGAGCATATCCGGTAGACCCGTTACTTATCACGAAACTGTCTGAGAGCGTCGACAAAGTCCTGGTTATCGAAGAGCTCATGCCCATCGTCGAAGAGCAAGTCAGGATGTACGCGGACGACGTCGCCGGGAAGATGACCGGCGAGGTGCCCCACGAGGGCGAGTTCGACACGCTGCTGGTCTCTAATATCATCCGCAAGCTGCTGAAGCTGCCTGCCCTGAAGGTGAATGAGCCGCAGACAGGTATCGACCTGCCGATGAGACCCCCCTCACTATGCCCTGGCTGCCCGCACCGCGCCACGTTCAACGCTCTCAAGAGTGTCTTCAAAGAGGAGTCCATCTTCGCCAGCGATATCGGCTGCTACACGCTGGGCACCCAGATGGGCGCCGTCGACACGTGTATCTGCATGGGCGCCAGCATCACCATCGCATCAGGCCTGAACTTCGCGGGGGTCAAGAACAAAGTCGCCTGCACTATCGGCGACTCCACGTTCCTGCACACCGGCATACCCGGCCTGATGAACGCGGTCTACAACAAGGCGAACATCACCGTGGTCATCCTCGACAACCGCACGACCGCCATGACCGGGCACCAGCAGCACCCCGCGCTGGGCGAGACGATCACCGGCGAGCCGACGACGGAAGTCTCCCTCGAGTCCATGGTCAAGGCCTGCGGCGTTGAGCACATGCAGGTGGTCGACCCGTTCGATATTGAGACCACGAAGGCTGCATTCAGGAAGGCCTACGAATCAGAGGGCGTGAACGTCGTCATCTCCCGGCAGCCCTGCATCATCACCGCAAAGCGCATCGGCATCAAGCGGAAGCAGTACGAAGTGATCGAGGACCTGTGCGAGGGCTGCCGGCGTTGTGTGAAATTCGGATGCCCTGCGATGGAATTCCGGAATGGAAAGGCGATAACGAACGATCAATGCGCAGGTTGCGGCGTATGCTCGGACCTCTGCCAGTTCGGCGCGATCAAGATCAGGAGCAGATAACATGTTCGACTTAATCATCGTAGGCGTCGGCGGCCAGGGCGCCATCCTGGCGTCGGACATCATCGGCAAGGCGGCTGTTGCAGAAGGGTTGCCAGTCACCGGCGCGGAGACCCACGGCATGGCCCAGCGTGGCGGTGCAGTGGAGAACCACGTCCGCATCGGCAGCCATTATGGCAGCATGATACCCGCCGGAGGTGCCGACTGCATGATGAGCATGGAGCCGCTGGAGGCACTGCGCTTCTCGAAGTACCTGAAGCCGCAGGGCATCGCTATCGTGAACACAGAGCGTATTGTGCCGGTAACGGTCTACTCGGGCAAGACTCCCTACCCGGAGCTGGACGATATCCTGGGCGCGCTGAAAGGGCTGTGCAAAGAAGTCAAGGCGGAGGACTATACGGCGCTGGCCCGCAAGGCCGGGGCTATACAGGCGCTGAACGTCGTGATGATCGGGGCTGTCTCGAAGTACCTGCCGCTGAAGGAAGAGACATTAAAGCAGGTCATTGCGAAGTCTGTGCCACCGAAGACGGTGGCTGTTAATTTGAAGGCATTCGAGCTAGGGCGCGACGCGTGACCGCAATTGCATCAAATCTTTTTTATTTCGTGATATCGTAGCTTGCCGTTTCTCAATCTATGCGCCTCCTGTCACGCTCGCCAAGGGCGCCAAGGGCCAAGGGCGCCAAGCCTTTTTAATCTATTGTCTTGTTTAAAAAACGAATGCCTGTATATTATTCTTCCCGGAACTGGTCTACAAGATAAGATTTACTGGATCGTGCATAATCTTAAATAGATATAAACTATTATATAGATAATGCTTAATATATTAGCTGTCCTACTACATGCGTAATATCAGTAATCATTTAAAGCTTAACCGATAGCTCATACCTGAAGCAGTAGTTATTGTGCAACATCCAGGTCATCTGATTATACTTTTAACGTTTGGTATCCTGTCATTAATCGTTTCATTCAGCTGCTGTGCAAGCGACGTCAATGACGTGATTCTTAGGAGATTGTGACTGTACCTTCCGCAAATACGGCTGTGCCGGAAGGTTATCTGTCATTTACGAACCCCGATGCAGGCATTAGCTTCACTTACCGAAATCCTGGTCGATAATAAATAACTACATTATAGCAAAGTTATTTTCATTAAAGGGGATAATTCTCATGTAACATTATCATTCAGAATGCGTCCGCGTTTCGGCAGACCCCTGGCACCTGGTGAGATCATTAAATAATTGTTCCCGCGTTAAAAGAACTAATGTACAATTTAACTATTACCCGGCAGGAAGCAATCAATTTCAAAGGATGTGACGGTTACAGGATCGAATATTCCGGTAAGCCGAAAATGATATCTGTCGATGACCGCTGGGAGCAGATCTGGTTTGTCAAAGGGAATAATCTATATGTGCTGACCTATACGGCTTTGCCGGAAAATTATGATGTCGACGCCCGTGAAGCCAATTCTATCATGGACTCCCTGACTGTCATTGAGGTTATCTCCTCTTCCTTGCCAGCGACTATCACAGCCTCAGGCGATCACATGTCCTATATCGACCGGGAAGCCGGAGTCAGTTTCATGTACCCGAAATCCTGGAGCGTCACTGAAGATTACCTTGGCAGTACGGCCGTATTCATAAAGGAGGACGGCTCGAATGTCGTCCTGAAGATCAAGGAAATATCGGCGAGCGCGAATAAGGATGCGACACTTCAGGAGCTTGCTGACGTTTATGGCGATATAGTAAAACAATCCTTCAGTGACGTCAGCATCGGCATCCTGGAGCTGATCACCGTCAACGCGATCGATGCTTACCGGATAAAATCTGGCGTCACTGTCGACGGCTTAAAGAAATGACCGAGCAGATCAGTATTCCTGAAAGGTGACAAAATGTATATTTTTACCTCTACCGTCCTGCCTAAAAATTATGATGCAAGCGGTCCTAGAGATCATGTACATTCTGGATTCGTTCGAAATCATTTGATTATCCGATATTTTTTTTAATTCACGGAATCAGCATTTTTACCAGGTTAGCGTTACTTATCAATGACTCATTTGTCCTGTCCGGCGGTCTTTCGTTCTGCGATCCACATGCCGGCAAGCACGAGCAGGCCGCCGAAGCCTGATGCCAATGTGAGGCCCTCGCCGAGGATAAGCCAGGCCATCACTATCGTGGCCAGCGGGACGAAGTAGATGAATATCGCTACCCTTGATGCGTCCATAGTCTCCAGCGCAACGTTGTAGACCAGATAGGCTATGATCGAGCAGAAGACGGACAGGAACAGTATCGAAGCCAGTGCCGGCAGTCGGTATTGTCATCGGGTCCGCATGCGGTGTCAGGAAATAGAACGGTGCCATGCAGACGGTACCAATGATGAAGATCCAGTTAAGGACTGTCAGCGGGTGATATTTGCCCGATATCTTCTTCCCGACAATAGAATAGATCGCCCAGAGCAGGGCGCAGACGACGATCATGGCGTCGCCGATCTGGCCGAGCGAGAAGGCCAGCGTGCCGCCCGAGACCAGTAGCGCAACGCCCCCGAAGCCTATGAATGCGCCGATGATACGGGATGTCGTCAGCTTCTCTGCGAGGAATATCGCGCTAAGGAACAGTATGAAGAATGTCGAAGTATTGATCAGCAGAGAGGCGTTGATAGCCGTCGTGTAGCTTTGCGCCGTCACCTGGATGATATACTGTAACGTGACGCCAGTGATGGACATGGCCAGTATAGCGGGAAAGTCTTTTTTCTCGATCCTGAAGATGCCCGGGCCTTTCCAGAGCAGCGTGATAATGGCAAGCAGCGGGGCGGCGATGAAGAACCTGATGGATGCTATCTCAATGGGTCCGATGCTTTTTAATGCGATAGCGTTGGCGATGAACGAGCCGCCCCAGAACACGTTGATAGCGAACAGGCCGACGATCAGCGGCAGGTCGTTACGCGCCTTTTCCCCTGACATATGAAGGCTGAAAATGCGATACAGGATAATAAGGCTGATGGTAGTGGCGAGACAGATCCGGCACTTGCGCGTGCGCGCGCGAGCGGCCTGCCGTTACATAACGGTCTATGCCCGGTTCACCGTGGGCCGCTGGCAGGCCCATGGGTATCGCTTTTAAAGAAGTAGCCCAGGAACTTCAGGTTATTGTCAGCCATGGCGATGCCCGCTATGATGAGGATAGCGCCCAGCCCGATGCAGATCGTGAAGGGCTCGTTGAGCAGCACTATGGCAAAGATAATGGCGAACATAGGCTCGAAATACTGGTAAATGGCCGTCTGCGAGGGGCCGATCTTGATGATGGCATCGTTGAAAAAGAAGTAGGCGACGACCGAGCAGATAATCGCCAGATAAAGCAGAGACGCCCAGGACACGGTGCCAAGCGAGGCAATATCATGGTGAGGCGTGAGGAAGTAGAACGGCAGCAGGCCCAGAAAGCCGATGATGAAGATGTAGTTGAGCTGGGTGAGCACGGAGTATTTGCCCGCCAGCTTGTTGCCTATGAGAACATAGGTCGCCCAGAATATCGCGCAAATGAGCACCAGCCCGTCGCCGATCAGGTTGACCGACAGGGCGATGTTGCCGTTAGTGGCTACCAGTACTGCGCCAGCGAACGCTATGATGACACCCAGCGTATTATCGGCGGTGAACTTCACCTTCAACAACAGCACCGAGGGTATGATGACGAAAAACGTGCCCATGTTGATGAGCAGCGCAGTGTTGGTGACACTCGTGTATGTCATAGCTACGAACTGCACAATATACTGCAGGGTAACTCCGGTCATAGCCATCACGATGAGCACGGGCAAATCCTTGCCTTTGACACGCAGCGATTTTACCCCGTTAAGCAGTATGGTTATAAGCAATAGTACTGGCGTCGCTATGGCGAATCGCAGAGTAGCCATCTCAACCGGGTACAGGGTGTCCAGGCCTACTTTGGAAGCTATGAACGAGCCACCCCATAAAACCATGACCAGCACGAGTACCACTTTTGTGCTGGAATACCGTGCCGAAGCAGTGGTTTTACTGCCGGTTGTCAGGCTGTACGAGGCGATGGCGCCAGAGATTTTTTCAGTGATGCCCATTTTTATGCCAGCGGCACTATAGCTAATGCCTCTGTTTAGTGTATCTGCAATCAGATTAAACTATTGGTGGGCATCCGGCGGTAGAAAAGAACGCAGGCCGCCATCCACGGGAATGATCGCTTGCCGGATAGCTTTCATTCCAGCGCCTTGTACCATACGTTCATGCTTTCGAATGAGCCGCAAATGTTCGTGTTCTTCACCAGCGTGCCGCCGTAGGCATATCCCGACCTCGAGAAGAGGCTGTTGATCGGGTACGACAGCGATCGGGCGATGGTATAGGCGATCTTTATTCCTTCGCCAAGCATCTCCTCTTCCATTTTTATCAGCAGGTTCGCGGAGAGTTGTTTGCCCCTGTGGTCGGGATGCGTGGCGAAGTCGGTCATTTCGACGTTCCGCAGGCTGCCGTCCATATCGGCAGAAGACGCGGCTACGATTTCGTCTTCTTTCCTGACGTAAAAATACCTGATGTTCTCCATCATCGTCTTTTTCAGGTATCCTTCATCGGAGATGGGAAACGGGTACGTGACGAAGACTTTTTTGTAGAGCTTTGCCAGGTCTCCGGCATCTTCCGGGCTGGCTGTATGTAACGAGTAGCCCGGGGTAAGGGACACATGTCTGTGCCTGCCTGCCAGGGCCAGCGCCTTTGACAGCACCTCCTGGATACGTTCGCTTTTTGGCTCGTGCCTGCGCATCTCTTTCAGGTACCTTGCCAGGAAAAAGCCGTCTTCATTGCCGTTGAACAGACGCGGCACATGCGCTTCCATGACATAGCCTTTCCTCAGCATGTTCCCGAGGGCTGATGCAGGTGCCTTGATGAAAATTTTCGAGTACCCGTTGTCCATGGCCAGGTCCTTCAGGTAGTCGACGATCCACGGCAGGTCCCGGGTGGCCAGCTTCATCACGTAGATGCGATCGTTGTGAGGGCCCTGCTGTACGACCGTATGGCCAATCTTCATTATCCTGTCAGACATCGTACCGGCTCGTGTATCGCCCGTTTTTCGGCACCAGGGCTATGGTGCTATCCCTGTCGGACAGGAGCCTTGCGATGCCGACCTCAGCGGACTCCACGTTCTCTGCGCGGTAATCCAGCGGGCACTCGTTGCAGTTACCTTCGCATTTGACCGCCTTATACATGTCCGGCTCGGTGTAAGTGGTAATGACGCCCTCGAAGTTCCGCAGCACGACCTTGTTGGTGGAGTACGAGATCAGGTAGTTGGGCATCAGCGGGATTTTGCCACCTCCGGCAGGCGCGTCGACCACGAAGGTAGGCACGGCAAATCCTGTCGTGTGCCCGATCAGGTTCTCGATGATCTCGATGCCCTTGGCCACCGATGTACGGAAATGTGCAAGACCTTCCGCGAGATCGCACTGGAACAGGTAATAAGGCCTGACTCGGTTCTGGACCAGCCGGTGAACGAGATTCTTCATAATTTCCGGACAGTCGTTTATACCGGCAAGGAGCACGGACTGGTTGCCCAGCGGTATGCCTGCGTCGGCCAGCTTACGTAAAGCTTCTCTGGATGCCGATGTCAATTCATTCGGGTGATTATAGTGGGTATTGATCCACAACGGGTGATGCTTCTTCAGCACATTGACCAGGTTGTCGGTTACCCTGTACGGCAGGACGACAGGGACTCTGGTCCCGATGCGGATGACTTCGACATGCGGTATGCTCCGGAGCTCAGTCAGTATCCAGTCAAGATATTCGTCGGGCAGCATGAACGGGTCTCCGCCTGACAGGAGTACGTCCCGGACCTTCGGATTATTCCTGATATATTCGAGGCCCCTGCTTATTCTCTCGCCGTCGGGTATGTAGTCAACATTGCCGACTTTACGTTTTCTCGTGCAGTGCCGGCAGTACATGGCACAGACATTGCTGATGAGAAACAGCACCCGGTCCGGGTACCTGTGGGTGACCCCTTCTACCGGGCTGTCCCTGTCTTCTGCAAGCGGGTCTTCCATCTCGCACTTTTCGACGATCAGCTCCGAAGGCGAAGGGAAACATTGCTTGAATACGGGATCGTTCCTGACATCCTTCGGGTTGATCAGCGACAGGTAATAAGGCGTGATAGACATCGGGAATTTCCGGATGGTCTTTTCGAGCTCTTCTCGTTCCTCATCGCTAAATTCGATACCCAGCAGTCTTTCGAATGTCGGAATGTCGCGGATTGCATGCTTCATCTGCCATTTCCAGTCTCTCCACTGTAATACAGCGACCGAGGAATCAAGCTTCTTAGCCATCTCGAGCTGTTTTAATGCAAAATTTCCCATTTTGTCACCATCCTTTACCGTTTAATCACATTTTCACTAATCAGTTGTTTAATAAGCGTCTTTCCCGAGAAGTTAAATACCTTTTCCTGAAGCGATAAATCCTTAAAAGTACAAAATAAAAGGAATATATTGCTTATTTCTTAGAAATATACCAATATTTTCATTATCAATTGTATATTTTATATTTAGTGAAATATACAAATGTTAAACATATAAATTGAAAAACCGCTTCAAGTATGCTAACGTGATGATCCGTCGCATTTAGTGTTATATTGTCGATTTACAAGGAGTATCTGCCTGTTTGATACCGGCTATTGTATTCGCCTGTCCGCCGATATTGGTAAAAAACTAAGTGTTTCGGATTAGAATCCGAATCTTACCTGGCGCCCGGAATGTGTCAGAGAACGCCCTTCGTACTGGGCACTCCGCGTTTTTCGTTCTTCGCCGTGGCCATCCAGAGCGAGAGAGCTAAAGCCTTGAACATGGCCTCGACCATGTGGTGGTCGTCCTCGCCGTCGATCTCGACACGTATGGTAATGCCAGCTGCGCGGGCGAAAGAATCGACAAAATGTTTAGTCATGA
Organism: uncultured Methanocellaceae archaeon; assembly: GCA_963792125.1. Taxonomy (GTDB): domain Archaea; phylum Halobacteriota; class Methanocellia; order Methanocellales; family Methanocellaceae; genus Methanocella_A. The sequence goes on along the minus strand of CAWBVA010000003.1, from coordinate 152,359 downwards.
TCGTCGAGTAATCGCCGATCTTCGGGTGGTGGAACTCAGCCTTAAAGACCGTGTATCCGCGGCCGCTGATGTCGACTGCTACCAGGGCGAACGAGTCGTCCATGGGCACAAGCGCGTGACCGAAGCGCTCGATGCCTGCTTTATCCTTCAGGGCCAGCCGGTAGGCGTCGCCAAGAGCTATGCCGACGTCCTCCACCGTGTGGTGATCATCCACTGACAGGTCGCCTTTCGCCTTGAGCGTCAGGTCCATGAGGCCGTGCTTGGCGAACGAGTTGAGCATGTGGTCGAGAAAGCCGATGCCTGTATCGACCGTCGCGTTTCCCTTGCCGTCGATGTTCAGCTCTATGGTGATGTCCGTTTCCTTCGTCTGCCGGTGTACCGTCGCCGTCCTCATAATAACCATGTGAATAGCTTCTTTTCACGTAAATAAATGTTGTTGTGCTGCTACGGCAGACGCCAGGAGTTAGCTAATGATCGATGTCATAGATGGAGCTATTCGTTGTGGCAAGGCGGCATCCGCGCGCGCGAGACTCCCGGGTGGCCAGGAAGCCAAGGTTAAATCCAATAAAGGCCTTGATGTAAAACCTATTTTCATAACATTTTTGGCGTCATGGCGTTGGCGCCCACATACCGGATGCACTGGTAGTTCGAAACTAAAATTAATAAAAGAATCAATCGATGGTTTTATCAATTGCCTCTCGTAATGTGAAAAAGCCTTTGTACAGGGCCGAGCCGACGATAACGCCTGCTGCACCGACCTTTTTAATCTGTAAGATATCGTCGATTGTGGTGACGCCGCCGGACGCGATCACCGGGATGCCGACCGCATGGGTCAGCGCTATGATCGGGCTGGCGTTGATGCCTTTCAGCAGCCCTTCCACGTCAACGTCCGTGAAGAGAATGCTGCCGGCACCCTGCTGTTCGAAGAACCGGCCCATTTCGACCGTGCCTTTGCCAGAGCCGGCCGTCCAGCCCTCGATGAGCACCTCGCCTTTCTTCGAATCCAGCGAGACCATGATGGCGTCGCTGCCGAAGTCATCCGATAGCCGTCTTACAAGTGACGGGTCTTTGATTGCGGCTGTGCCGAGGATCACCCGGTCGATGCCGAGCCCCAGCAAGTGCTTCGCGGTGTCATAGTCCCGGATGCCTCCGCCCACCTGCACTTCCACCTTGAATTTCGCAATGATCTCTTCCAGGATATAGGCGTTCTTGCGCTTCCCGGAGAATGCGCCGTCGAGGTCGATGACATGCAGCGTTTTAGCGCCCTGGCCCACCCAGCCGGCAGCGACTTCGACAGGGTCGTCTATCGATACTACCTCTGTGCCCGGCACGCCCTGGACGAGCGATACACATTTGCCGTCTTTAAGGTCGATGGCAGGAATGACGTTGAAGGACATCAACAGGAAATGGCCGGCCGATTAAATAAAGATTCTTCTGCCAGCGGAAGCACTGTGATAAAATTTTTCACAAACAGTGCCTCAATAAAATTTGTGTAAATAAACGACCGGGTAATAAATTCTTTATAATTTGGACTAAGTACTATATATGGAATCGATTGAATATGGGCCGAATCTTCGCAGCCATACCAGCGATGGCATTTCTTGCCATCTTAGTGATTGCCACGCTTTCACTCATCCCGCCAGCATCCGCAAAGAGCGAGACTATTACACTTTCAGGCCACGTTAACTACCCGGGACCGAACGACATGTTCTTCTCCCCGGATGGGGCGAACGTGACTGCCAGGTACATGGGACAGATGTATTTTTCCACCACAGACAGCCATGGTGATTACCTGCTCGGCCCCATCGTCTTCGGGGAGGACTATATGTTTGCGTTCAAGATCAATTATACCGATGCCGCCGGTAACTATTACGTCTGGCCAACCGATGACTGGCACGAGACAGTGTTACCTGACGATGGCATGGTCGTCCAGAATTTGATCCTGGCTAAATCGTCGGCACCGGCGCCCACCGCTGTGCCGACTGTCACGCCTTCGCCGACGCCTGTTATTACACCTACGCCGTCACCGACGCCTGTACCTACAGTCAGCCCTTCACCGACTGCCGGAAATGCCACTTCGCCGACGCCCACTGATGTGCCGACAACGACGCCTGCAGCTACGAAGACACCATCCGTGCTGCTCAGCAGTGCCGGGACCATGGCCGTCCTCGCGCTGATCGGCTATACAATAAGGAAAAAGCAATAAGCCGGGGCTCGTGCCCCGTCCCTTTTTTAATCAATAGCTTTATTGCCCGTCCGTTCCTTGTTTCAGGCAATGAACCTGCTGAGCGTGGTCGTGCCTATTTTCGGCCTGATATTTGCCGGCTGGCTGCTGAAGGTGATCGGCCTGTTCCCGCGGTGGCTGGTAAAGGCCTTAAACGACTACGTCTACTACGTTGGCATCACGGTGATCACGTTCCTCAGCCTGCACGACACCAGCCAGAGTCTGTTGCTTGACCCGATGGTATACCTGATCACTATTGTCCCAATCGTGGCAATCATCGTGATCGCTTTTGCCGTGGCCCGACTGATGAAGCTGGAAAACGCCGCCATACCTGTGTTCATCATCTGTGCGTTCTTCGGCAATACCGGCTACATCGGCTTCCCGCTGAACATTGCGGCCCAGGGCCGGGAGTCACTGGCACTGACGGCATTTGTCTCGACCATCTACACGGTGATCGTATTCACCTTCGGTGCCTGGCTCTGCCAGCGCTATTCCGGTAAGGAGAAAAAAGGGCTGCAGCTGCATACTATTCCTGTCTTCTGGGCCGCCGCAGCAGGCATCATTTTATCGTTTATCGCACTCCCGGACCTCGTCAGGCTGCCGCTGGTACTGGTAGAGGACAGCACCTCGCCGCTGGCACTGCTGGCGACCGGGGCCATGATCTCCGCCGCCGGGATAAAAGAAAATGCCGGCGCTATCGGCGCTATTAGCGGAATCAAGCTGCTCGTCATGCCGGTCATCGTCGTGGTGACAGCTTTAATTGCGGGAGTCTCCGGTACGGTCTATAAGACTTCACTGCTGGAAGCGGCGACGCCCGTAGGCGTCACTAATACTGTCCTTGCACAACAGTTCGGCCTGGACGAAAAACTGGCATCCAGTGCAGTCGTCATCTCCACGATGCTCTTTTTCGTCTCACTGTCGCTGATACTTTTATTTGTTTGAAAAAAAGCGTGATAACACCTTTAAAAAAAATTAAATATACCCGAGCGCGTAAAGCCCGAATCCCAGAGTCAGCGCGACGATGCCCGCTACCGACAGGTAATCCTTCATCTTCAGCGGGATCTCTGTGAACTTGATTTTCGTATTGCTGCGGTATCCCCGGAGCTCGATCACGTGCCCCAGACTGCCCGCGCGTCCAATTGAGTTGGAGAGCAGCGGCGTGATGGTCGGCCCGATGATACGCGACATGTCCGAGAGCCCTGCCGGCTTGAATCCTCGCACTGCCTGGGCTTCGGTGATCTTACGCGCTTCCACCTGCAATGTCGGGATGAAGCGCATGGTGATCATGATCATGAGCGCGTAGTCCATGGGGAAGTGCAGACGGCTCACCAGCGTGTTGACCAGGTCGCCGGGCTTCGTGGTCGTCACCAGCAGGAGGAACGCGAAGAACATGGCGCCCAGCCGTAACGAGATCAGTATGCCCGTCAGGATGCCGTCGAACGTGGCCAGGCCGATGCCAGCCAGGGAATATACCTCGCCGGTGCGCACTGTTAGTACCGATATCAGTATCAGCAGCGCAAAGACGACAAGCAGCATTTTGCCCTGGGTGATAATATCTCTGGTCATCCCGGCCGCGATGAGCGCGACGATGGGTATGCCCATGAGCAGGATCAGGACCAGCGGGTCGCCGTTGATGATGCCTGCGACGATGACGAAGACGCTGAAGAGTATTTTCACCAGCGGGTTCAGCTTGTGGACGAAGGTGTCGCCATCGATGTACTGGAAGACTTCGGCCCCGCTCATGACCGCGCCTCCATGAACTCTTCGACCGTGAGACATACCCTTCCGCGCCCGGAAGAGAGCACCACGATCGGCGGCGATTTGAGCGATGCAGCCTCCATCGCCGACGCGTCGCGAAGGACCTCGGCAGGTGTCCCCTGCTTGAAAATCCTGCCCTCTGACAGGACTATGACCCGGTTCATGTACTTAGCCACGAGATTCATGTCATGTGTGACTATGACCATGGCTACGCCCTCCGCCTTTAGCTTCAGCACGACCTCCATGAGCTTCGCGCACTCGTTATCGTCCAGCCCGGTGGTCGGCTCGTCGAGGATGATCAGCTTCGGGCCCATGGCCAGTATGGACGCTACGCAGAGACGCAGTTTCTCACCGTTGCCCAGATACCGGGGATATTCGTCTTTCTTGTGCAGCAGCCCGACCTCTTCCATCGCCTTGAGGCTGCGCTCCTTCGCATCGGCGAAACCGAGGTTCGTCGGGCCGAACATTACTTCCTCCAGCGCCGTCTCGGCAAAGAGCATCGTGTCCGGGTTCTGGAACAGGAACCCCGCTGTCCTCGCTGCCTGGTCTACGGCCATGTCTTTCACGTCTTTGCCGTTGAGCAGCACCATGCCTTTCTCCGGCGGCTTCAGCAGGCCGATGATGTTCTTGAGCAGCGTGGTCTTGCCGCAGCCGTTATGCCCCAGGATGGAGATCACTTCGCCGGGCATGACCCTGAATGAGATGCCGTCGAGGACTTTGACGTTGCCATAGCTGAAACGCAGATCCTTGATATCGAGGACCGGGGTGGTCGACGTTCCTGTGCTGCTGCCGTTGTCATTACCTGGCTTTAAAGCGATGCATGCGTCGGAGAGGTATTTTATCCCTTCATCCATGCTGAGCAACATCTCCGGCGATTTCAGTTCTATGGACAGCCGGGGTACACACGGGTATGGCATTGCTTTGAACAGGTCGCTGCTCTTCAATACTTCCCTGGGTGCTCCGTATGCAATGATCCTGCCGTCATCTATGACTGCTATCTTATCGACTTTATCGATGATGTCCTCGATTTTCTGCTCGACTAATATGATCGTCTTCCCTTCGGCCCGGAGTTTCGATAATATCTCGTATATCTCAATAGTGCTCTGCGGGTCGAGCTGCGAGGTAGGCTCGTCGAACAGGATGATCTCCGGGTCGACCGACAGGGCGGCTGCGATGGCGACCTTCTGTTTCTGGCCCCCGGACAGCTCGTGCGGTGCCCGCTTGATCAGGTGGCTGATGCCGACACGGTCCAGCGCCTTTTTGATATCCTCTTTGCCGGAAGGCATGTTGCGAGCCTGGAGGCCGAACTTGATCTCGTCCTCCACCAGTGGCATGAACAGTTGAGAATCAGGGTCGTCGAACACCACGCCCATGAACTCGCCGATGTCGCCGATGGTATACTCTTTCACGTCCCGGCCCTTCAGCTTCAGCGAGCCCTCGAAATCGCCACCGATATCGTGGTTTAATGCGCCGAACATGGCCCTGCAGAGCGTCGTCTTCCCTGCCCCGGAGCGGCCGGTGACCAGTAAAAATTCGCCTTTGTTGACCTGCAGGCAAATATCCTTGAGCATGAGCCCGGTGCCTCTCGGATATTTATAAGTAAAATGCTGGAAAGTGATCACTATTACTCACCAAAGCGATTCTCAATGCTGTACAGCAATGTACAATTATGTTCATTGTTTATAAATGTAGCGGCAATTGACTGTGACAATCGTGCGGGGGAAAATGGCAGTGATCGGAAAGCTCTTTAGCCGCATCGTCAAACTATCGGGCCACAGTTAGACGATTTAGCCATAATCGTTAAAATATAGATCACTTATAATGTTAATATAATTGTTGCGCGATGAAGCCATACAGGCATACCTCCAGTATCATGACGCCCCCAATCACTTCATAACACCCACCTAACTGCTTCCTTACTATTGCCGAGCGCAACAATGCCTCCTTTTTATGGTTATTCTTGTAATATTTTATACGGGCTGAGCCGGCACCGAACACAACGTACACGACGGCCACGACGTACACAACGTTTTACAGGAAATGGCAAGCGTAGCCTGATTATTAGACGTCGTGTACGTCGTGTACGTTGTGGCCGTCGTGTTTGGTGCCGGCTCAGTCTGAACAAAAAGTTCCAGGAATGACTATAATACCTGACGTTGCCGTTCCATTGAATAATATATCGGATTTCGGGAGGCGTTAAACATCTGCCAGGGGGCAGTTTCATGAAAATATATATAAAATGCTCGACAAATGAATGTGTGGTGAACGTAGTAATAACCGCAGAAGCTTTTAACAGCACTGCGGCCTTTTATACATAACGATGAAGTTTCGCGGCTGGCTGCTTGATGTCGATTACATAGTCGAGAACGATCGTCCCGTCATCAGGATGTGGTGTACGGACGACGAGGGTCGTAGCGCCGTCATCTTCGACCGGACCTTCGAGCCCTACTTCTACTTAGTGCCATACGGCGACGTGCCAATCGCTTCTATCGAGAATATCTCTGACGTGGTCGGCGGCGAGATCATTAAACCGGTCACGGTCGACATAGTAGACCGCAAAAATTTCGGCGATCCCGTCCAGTGCTTACAGGATATTTACGCAACTTCCGCGGGACGTGCCCTACCTGCGGGAGCAGGCGGCGAAGTTCGGGGACGTGCGGGAAGCCGACATCCTGTTCGGCGTCCGCTACATCATCGACCGGCGCCTCATCCCAATGGGCGGCATCGAGGCGGAAGGCGAGCCGGTCGAGGTCGAATATGCGGAGACTGGCATGATTTGCCCGCACCCGAAAGGGTTCGCAAGAGAGGACGTGCCGGAACTCAAGATCATGGCCTTCGACTGCGAGATGTTCAACCCTCACGGCATGCCCAACGCAAAAAGTGATCCGATCGTGCTCATATCGGTAAAGACAAACGCCGGCCAGCGCATTTTCGAGGCAGAGGACAATGACGATCGGACAATCATTAAAGAGTTCATCAGGTACATTCACGAATTTGACCCGGATGTGATCGTCGGATACAACCAGGACTCCTTCGACTGGCCCTATGTCCAGGAGCGGGCGAAGCATCATAAAATTAAGCTCGAGCGTTTCCCGGGACGGGACGACGCCCATGTCCGGCAGGGGCGGCATCCAGAAGAAGATCAAGCTGATCGGGCGGCTGAACATCGATCTCTACCAGGTGGCGGCCCGGGACGTGGACGGCATCAAGATCAAGACGCTGGATAACGTAGCTGACTTCTTAGGCGTGATGAAAAAAGAAGAACGGGTCAACATACCCGGAGCGCAGATCGCCAGCTACTGGTCTGACCCGGCAAAGCGTCCCGCGCTGGTGCAATACTGCATGGACGACGTGATCAGCACCTATGGCCTGGCGAAGGAGCTGCTGCCATTACAGGTCGAGTTCGCCCGTATGGTCCACGAGCCGCTGGACAACGTGTCCAAGATGGGCCGTGGCCGGCAGGTTGAGGCATACCTGGCCTATACTGCCTACGAACACGGCGAGCTCATCCCGTCGAAGGGCGGATCAGTCGAGACCTATGCAGGGGGCTTCGTCTTCCCGCCCGTCAAAGGCCTGCACAAGAACGTGGCATCGCTGGACTTCTCGGCCATGTACCCGTCGATCATGATCAACTACAACATATCGCCGGACACCGTTTGCCTGCAAGGTGAAGAGGAGAATTGCTCGGCGCCTGCGCCGGAGGTCGGCTACCGGTTCAGGAAGACACCGGAAGGCTTTTTCACCACCATATTGAAAGGGCTGGTGCATCACCGGGTAGCACTAAAGAAAAAGCTCGCCAATATGGACAAGAAGGACCATGACTACAAGTTCCTCGACATCCGGCAGAAGACGATCAAGATCCTGACCAACGCATTCTATGGCTATACAGGCTGGGCTGCCGCCAAATGGTACCGCAGGGAATGCGCGGAAGCGACGTCGGCATGGGGCAGGTTCTTCATCAAGAAGGCGAACGACATCGCCATCGATATGGGGCTGGAAGTGCTCTATGGCGACACCGACTCGCTGTTCGTCCGGCAGAAAGGCGGCAAAGACCTCCGGGAGACGTTGCGCGCGTTCATCGACCGGGTGAAAAAGGAGCTGCCGCTCGACATGGACGTGGATAATTACTATCGTATCATCTTCTTCACCGAATCGAAAAAACGCTATGCCGGCCTGAACGAGAAAGGCGAGATCATCGTCCGTGGCCTGGAAGTGCGGCGCGGCGACTGGTGCGACCTGGCAAAAGAGCTGCAGTCGGAGGTCATCCGGATCATCCTGGAGGAAGAGAACCCGGAGAAGGCAATGAAGTACGCGAAGGATACCGTCCGCCGGGTGAAAGAAGGCACCGTCCCGCTGGACGAGCTGGTCATTCACAAGACGCTGACCAAGAGCGTCACACGTTATGAAAGCGCCCAGGCGCACGTCAGGGCCGCCGAGAAAGCCATGGAGCTGGACATGGCTTCCGAGGTAGGCAACAAGATCAGTTACGTCATCGTCAAAGGCCCGGGCATCCTCAGCGACCGCGCTTACCCGGTGGAGATGTTCGAGAAGTTCAAGGACGGCAAGCTGTACGCGAAGGACCGGACGTATGAGCTCGACTCGGACTATTACATCGAGAAGCAGCTGATACCGACTGCGATGCGGATACTGGGCTACTTCGGGTACTCCGAGGACGAAATGAAAGGCCGCAGCGTACAGGGCACGCTGGAATCATTCTTTTAAATTCCTGTTGCCGTGTGTGAGTGACCATAGCTCGTCCACTCTTATTAACGGTGCAGGCTGCTATTAAGAAGCTGTCAGGCTCGTCGCCTGCCCTCGAATATCGGAACCTATTTGCAAGGCAGTCTCCATCATACTATATGTTTATTGAGCGGGGTGGGCAGCTGTGAAAGATCAGTATGATGTCATCGTGGCAGGCGCGGGGCCGGCGGGGTCTGTGGCGGCAAAGACGGCTGCAATGAATGGTCTTAGTGTATTGCTCATCGAGAAACGGCAGGAGATCGGTGAGCCTGTCAGGTGCGCCGAGGGCATTTTATGCGATGGCATGCATGATTTCATTGCGCCGGACCCGCGATGGATTTGCGGGCGCATCCGCCGGCTGGGCATATATTCGAAAGGCGTCGTCCTCAATTTTGAAGACGAACGAGATGCCATCTATGTCATGGACCGGAAGATTTTCGACCGCGATCTGGCCCGGTCGGCGGCAGCTGCCGGCGTCGACGTCTTGACAAAGACGCAGGCGACCGGGCTGATCGTAAACGACGGACAGGTCTGCGGCGTCAGGGGCAAGTGCCTTGGCGACGACTTTACAGCAGGGGCACGGGTAGTCGTGGCGGCTGACGGCATCGAGTCACGGGTCGCACGATGGGCGGGCATCGATACGACGCTGGGCCTTAAGGACATCGCGTCCTGTACCCAGTACCACTTAACCGATATCGACATCGACCCCGGGCGGATTGAGCTTTATTACGGCAGCGACCTGGCTCCCGGAGGCTATGCATGGGTCTTCCCGAAAGGCGAACATGAAGCGAACGTCGGGCTGGGCGTCGTGTACAATGGCAGGAAATCGCAAAGCTCCGCCGGACTCCTCGACGACTTCGTCCGGACGAGGTTCCCGGAAGCACACGTTATCGGGGTCGTGGCAGGCGCGGTCCCGATCAGCGGCATGATACCGAGACTTTCCGGCGGCGGCATCGTCGCGGTCGGAGATGCCGCCCGGCTCAGCGACCCGCTGACGGGCGAGGGCATCCTTAACGCCATGATCAGCGGGCGCATCGCGGGCAACGTGATCGCTGATTGTGTCCGGAAGGGCGGCGTGACAGCGGCCACGCTCCGGCAATATGACCTTGAGGTAGCGAAGGCGCTGGGCCCGGCGCTGGAGCGGAACTACGTCCTGAAGGAGCAGTTACGCAAGGCCAGTGACGCGAAGTTCTCCCTCCTGTTCCGGACTGCCAGGGCCATGGGCGTCGAAAAGTACCCGACTTCGGCATTATTAAGGGAGGCTTTTAGCCCTAAGAGCCGCCGTGCCGCCGCGTTCATGCGCCTGATCCCACGCTGACTGGTCTTTTACTTTCGCGGTGCATTCGGATTTTTCTTAAATAGCAGCCAATCGCATTTACCATCGATGGGAGAGAAGTACCACACCCTTGAAGAGCGGATGAAGATACTGGCCGACGGGACGAAATACGATAGCTGTAACAGTACCACAACCTGCCACACTTTCACTCCCGACGGTCGGTGCATCCAGCTCTACAAGACGTTAATGACGAATAGTTGCTGTGGGGAATGTCTCTACTGTCCGAACCGGTGCGGCCGGGAAGCGACACGCGCTTCCCTGTCGGCCGATGAGATTATCAAGATCACATGGGACTTCTACCGACGGAACGCCATTGAGGGGCTGTTCCTGTCCTCTGGCGTCATCGGCGATCCCGGGCTGACGACAGAGCGCCAGCTCGAAGTGCTTCGGGCTCTGCGAGGCAGCGGCTTTACCGGATACGTCCATGTCCGGCTGATGCCCGGAGTGCCGCGGGACATGATACGGGAGGTATCGCTCCTTGCCAACAAGTTCGGGGTGAACGCGGAGACCACCTGCCAGTCGCGCTATGACGAGATATGCCCTAACTTCGACTATAAGAACGACATCCTGCGCAGGATGGAATGGACGTATAGCGCCGTGAAACAACGACGGTCGGAGGTTCGTTACGGAGAGGGCATCGTCGGGGCGAACGACACCCAGTTCGTCGTCGGAGCGACCAGCGAGCCCGACAGCGAGATCATCTCGACCATCGGCCGGTTCATGGACAACTACGGGCTGCGCCGCCCGTTCTTCATGAGCTTCGACCCGGTGCCTGACACACCGCTGTCCGGTGTCAAAGCTTCGCCGCTCTGGCGAGAGGTCCGGCTGTACCAGACGTCCTACCTGCTGAAAGACTACGGGCTGAAGCCCCGGGAACTTGAGACGGTGCTGGATGACCATGGCTTCCTGCCCGACGACGACCCCAAGCTGGTGCTCGCTCGCATGAACCGTGACGAGTTCCCTGTCGACGTGAACCTTTCGACGTATAAGGAGCTGATCCGTGTCCCGGGCATCGGGCCGAGGACGGCGAACCGCATCATCCGCTGCAGGCCAGTGCTGGGCTATGCCCAACTTGCCTCTATGGGTGTCATACTCAAACGCGCCAGGCCCTTCATCAAAGTAGGCAGCTGCCGCCAGACCGACCTGGAGGCGTTCGTCTGATCATCGGCTACAGACGTGATGTAGAGGACGTGCTACGGGCAGCCATCGCGCTGAAACGCGAACAGTCGGCAACGCTGGTCTGCGGGAAGAGCACGAGAGACGTCAAAGAGAAGCTCCGGCTCTACAGCGGCGACGCGAAGGTCATGGTCGAAGATCTTGTACCGCACGTGCCCACGGCAGTAAAGCTTAAGCTCCGGGAACGGCCCCCGCGAGTCGGCAGCAGGTGCCTCCCCTCCCTGCATACGTTCATCGCCTTTTCCCTGCGGCACAAGCAGTGTGTGCCCGATGAGCTGGTACGCCTGCTGTCCACGTATTATCCCGACATCGGGCAGGTCATGGGCAGGAAGGACGGGCTCTCGAAGAAATACTTTTTCATGCACATGGAAGTGCTCCGGGAGAGCGAACGCCTGAAAGCACACACCCGGCCACAGCCTGCAGGTGACCTGATGTACGTGGAAATATGCCCCGAGCACGACGTCATCGACCTGTACCTCGAATGGATAGCCCGGAGAGTGAGCGATCGGGCCTCCGTCGTCAAGGCGCACGGGAACTATTACCTGGCTAACGCGAACTTCCTCGGACACGATAAGTGGATGAAGGAGATATCTGCTGAGGAAGCCAGACGACTGATCGGCGACTTGCCGGAAGACGGACTATTTCAACATGGGAGATGTACTACGATTCGCAGCTGATCGAGAGCCGGCGCAACAAAGCGCTGGCAAAAAAGATGCTGCCTGCGAAATACTCTTACATGAGCCCCGAAGTCCGGCTGGAACGATTGAAAATCGAGCACGGCATCCCGAGACATAATCTGGATGATTTCTTTTAGTAATGTCCGATGATCGTTGCACGGTTAATTACCGTATAGAGTCATGACCAAATAATATTATGCGCTAGAGACAGATGATTCCATCTCGCTACGTACCGTGCGATAACGACGCGAGTCGATTTGTCACCGATGGCAGAATGGCGCATCAGGCGCCGGCAACCAACAGCACGAAATAAATGATTGCCAGCTATTTTTACTCCTTCGATTGACCCATCTGGCTAACCTTGCCCGCATCATATTCAATTGGCTGACCGGACTTTTCTTTGCCGCCTTCGGACCAGCGGCGTTTTCCCGGTCGTTCTGATGAGCGCTTGCTTGACCCGGTCAGTTTCATCCGTCTGGAACGAGACCCTGATGCCCTTATCGTCTGCCAGGTGCTTCCGTGCCCTCCGTGTCCAATGCTTACTTGAACTCGAAATGTTCCATGCCGGCCTGCCCCTTGACAGGCTCCTCTACCGGCTCCACGTTGCCACGGATTTTCTTTCGCTTGCGCATCTCTTCCTCTTCCCGTCTCTTTTTAGGCTCTTCGTGCGGCATGAATATCACCATATTTTTTAGGGTTCCCGTGTAAAAATAGGTATGCCCGATAACGCGTCTTAAAGCTCGTACTCCTGTCGTCTGGTTGTCATTTTCTTGTGACCAGGCTCATCCTTTCTCTCGATGTCATCTTTTTCCGGGTTCGAGTCGGCTGCGCCGATCCAGGTCACTACGCCGTGCTGTATCTCCTGGATGCCCTCGGGCGTGGCGATGTACTGCCGGGCGGAGTCCGCTTGCGGCCAGGCCGGGACCTTTTCGGTCGCATACTCCTGGCGTCCCTGCATGACAATCTCGTCCGATGTGCCGAGCTCTTCTCTCGGCGGCGTATAGGTCTCTTTGTCCTCGTCAGGCGACCTTCCCGGCCGCCTGCCATGCTCGGGTAACCTTGTCTGTCGGGCCATTTGATCACATTAATGTAATCCGTGCCCGTTCATTAACGATAGGCGAAAAAAACGCGGTTATGCACGCTGCCGCTCGCGTACACGCGTGTGACCGGGAACGGGTAATATCATTTGTTTAACGTTATAAACGCTCACCGGCACCTAACACAATGTTTAGTCATTAGTAAAATGTTGTTAACGCTGATAAGGCATTCAACACAGAGTACACAGAGTTCACAGGGTATATCAAGTGAGCTCTTCCGATCAAGACTTCGTGTACTGGGGGGCTACTGCATACAAAGTAATGTACCCCAATGACTATACACGAAGGCCACGAGGTGCACGTAAGTACGTTTAAGAAACGGCCACGGTAGCCTCTTCAGATCAAAGGCTTCGTGTACATCGTGCCTTTTGTGGCCTTCGTGTCGGGTACCGGCTCAGTGTATACGACATTTCACGAATGACAAAAGTTATTTCTTAAGCTCGACCGAGATCACCGCATATTTCAGGCTGGACCCGGCCTCGATATTCAGCGACCCGAACGCGCTGCCCTCGAACAGCCGGCGTTTGAACGCGAACGCTATCCCTGCCCCGCGGGTAATCCGCTCCGGGCTGCCGGACGCGAAAAATGTCCCTTCGTCTATGCGCAGCATGCCGTATTCCAGCGGCTTTCGCACGTCGATGAACACCCCGGACATTTTGACGTGATAAGGCAGGACGACGGCTGCCTTTAAGCCGCCGGATACGTCTTTCAGCTTAAGCCCGATCTCCGCACGGTACCAGCCGTTGGCGGCGATCTTCCACTGCAGCAGCGCCCCGGCGCCTCCTGCAAAGGTCAGCTTTTTACAGGACGGCACCGGTTTCGGACCGTCGCGGTGGTATGATCCGGGTGCAAAGACCATTCCTTCGAACGGCGTCACCGTGGACTCGACGGGCTCCTCTTCCTCGTCGATCACCGACAGGGAGCCAACGGAGTCCTCCCGGTTTTCGAGGAATATTGCCACACACGGGAACGAACTGGCCCCGACGATGCGGCTGTTAAGGCCTTTGTCCAGTCCGGGGAACCCGATCACCAGGCTGATACAAGCAATCTCTTGCGAAACGTCGAGCTCGAGGTTGCGCATAACGGCATGAACGCCCTCAAGCTCAGGCGGAAGATACAGGTCGCCGCCTGAAGCATCGAGGCCCTGCGCGGGCTTATTGTCGCGCGTCCGCTCCAGGGTGTCCATGGCGTTCATGACACGGGATGCGAGCGCGTCGTTCTTCAATGTGAGCGCGACCTGCATAGCCTCTTCCAGACATTCGGTAGCCTTCGGGAAATTACAGACGCACCGGTACGCTTCCGATAGTCCGATTAGCGAGCCAGCCACTTCCGGGTTATTATAGATCGGCCGCCTGATGGCCGCGGCTTCGGTGAAGGCTTCCGCAGATTCCGTGTACTTACGCAAAAGGAGGTTCACGCTGCCGATACTGTTGAGCACGCCGGCGATGTCGTCGTTCAGCGAGCCGTCCCGGTTCTCGCTGCGCAGCGAGAACAACGCAATCTTCAGCTCGGAAAGTGCTTCGCTGTACATCCCTTTGGCTGCCATGGCTTTCGCCCTGTCGTTGTGGGACAGGCCGATCTTCGCAAGCCTTGTCAGCTTCTTCCCGGCGACCATCAAACAGATGTTCGTATGATTGTTTATATAATCATCGTAGAAAGGCGAAAAAAGATCATTGGAGGAGAACGGGTCGATTGGCAGGATAAATTCATGTCTTCTTGATTTTGATGCCTTCTTTCGTGTCCTCTATGGTAATGCCGAGGTCTTTCAGCCTGCTGCGTATCAGGTCCGACGTCTCGAAGTCCTTCTTCTTGCGGACGGCCTGCCTGATGTCAACGATCAGTTTTAACAGCTCGGACGAAAGCACGTCCTCGCCAGAAACGGTGACCCAGCGTATCCCGAGAATATTGGAAAAATGGTCATACGTCTCCATGATCTGCTTGAGCTCTTCATTTGATAAGCTGCCGGTCAGCAGCCGGTTCACATCCCGGGTGAAGTCGAATGCGGCCGCAATGGCTTCTCTCGTGCTGAAGTTGTCGTCCATGGCGGCGTCGAACTTCGCTCTGCTCTCGTCGACGAGCCGGGCGATGTCCTGGCCTGAGTTCTGTCCTGCCGGCTGACTGAGCCTTGACTGCACTTCAGAGACGGCATTCTGCAGCCGGGAATAACTCTTTTTAGCCTCTTCCAGTGCCGCGTCGCTGTAGTCCAGCGGGCCCTGGTAGTTCGTGTTCAGGACGAAGAACCGGACTACATCAGGCGGGTATTTCTCCAGTACGTCTCGGATCAGGAAGAAGTTGCCCAGGCTCTTGGACATCTTTTCCTTGTTTATAAGCAGGAAACCATTGTGTATCCAGTATTTCGCGAACGGCCTCTTCCCGGTATATGCTTCAGACTGCAGCACCTCGGACTCGTGGTGCGGGAAGATGAGGTCCATGCCGCCGCCGTGGATGTCTATCTGGTCGCCCAGCAGCTTGATCGACATGACAGAGCACTCGATGTGCCATCCCGGCCGGCCTTTGCCCCAGGGGCTTTCCCAGTAGATGCACTCGCCGGGCTTCGATGCCTTCCATAACACGAAGTCCATTGGGTTTTGCTTGCGCTCGTCCACGTCGATGCGCGCGCCGACTTTCAGTGAATCGTACGTCTGATGCGACAGCACGCCGATCTCTTTCTCCATCCGGTCGATGCTGAAGTAGACACTGCCGTCAGACGCATATGCATATCCCTTTTCGACCAGCCCTGTGATCATGTCGATGATCGAGTCCATGTTCTCGCTAACCCGCGGGTAATAGTCAGCCCTCACCACGTTCAGCCGGTCGAAGTCCTCGAAGTATGCTGCGATATAGCGACGTGAGACCTCCAGTGGTGTGACGTCCAGCTCGGCGGCTTTGCGGAGTATCTTGTCATCCACGTCGGTGAAGTTCTGCACGTATATGACATTATACCCGCGGTATTTCAGGAAGCGGCGTATCACGTCGAACACGATGTACGAGCGTGCGTGGCCCATGTGGCAATAATCGTAGACCGTCGGCCCGCAGACGTACATGCGCACGACCATGTCCTGTAAGGGCCTGAAGTCTTCCACCTTGGAGGTAAGCGTATTATAGAATCGCAGGGGCATATCGCTCATGATTAAATACTCATGGAAACGTAATAAACTCTACGGCAAAGGCCAGTTCTGCCGCGTCTAGTCCTTCAGCGCTTTCCTGCGACGGTTGATCCAGCGGCGCATCACCTCAGGGACGATCAGCACGGCGACGGCAAGCACAAGGCTGGCGTAGAACGCGGTCGAGCCAATCCGGCCCAGGGATGAGCCCAGCATGACCAGCACGATAGCGGCGGGCAATTCCCCGAGGACTGTGCCGATCATGTAGTCCCGGAAGCGGATGCTGGAGATTCCTGCGATATAGCTGACAACGTCGAAGGGCACCATGGGTATCAGCCGCATGAACAGGATGGACCGCCAGCCACGGGACTCGATGGCTTTGTCGATTCCCCGGATGCGGCCGGAAAAACGACGCGCTACGTAGTCTCTTAACAGGTATCGGGACATGAAAAACGCCAGTATTGCGCTCAGCGTCGTCCCGGCCACGGACCACAGTATGCCCTGCCAGAACCCGAACAAAAAACCGCTGGCTAGGGTAAACGGTGTGGCCGGGAGGAAGAAGAACGGCCGGAGGACGCTGACGGCCAGGAACGCCAGCACCGTCAGTGCTCCGAATGAGCCGACCAGGTCCCTGATCCCTTGCGGGGATACGTGCTCGTAGGCAGTGATAATCTCCGTCGGGCCAAGAATAACGACTATCCCTGCCAGCATGGCTATCCAGAGACAGACGGCCGCAATACGCAGGAAATATTGGCTCTTCAGGTCCACGCGTTCCATATGGTCATTATGGCATATAAAGGCCTGCCACGGCCGCGGAGTGGAAACTATTTAGGATTGCAGGCATATATTGGCTGGAGTTCCATGACACACCCGCTGCAGTCCTACTTTTATGAGTCCAAGGACGGCCACATGCCCGACGAGGTAGCAAGGGAAGACATCACCGGGCTGGTGAACGACCCTGACCTCGTCCGTGAAGTCTGCGCGATCTTCCACGAGAGCAACAACATCGATACCACCTGCTACGCTATCGGTAAGGTGTACGACGTCTGTGGAGAGAGCTACGGGTGCGTGTCCATCCTGTCGGAGGACGTAGCCAACATCATCGGGGAGCCGCTCCCGGACCTGCAGGAGCAGATCAACTTTACACTGATCAGCACCTTCCTCGAGTTCCGGCGTGTCTGCAACGGCAGTGCAGAGATCTTCGACGCCTGGGACGGCTACCTGGACACGATCATGGCAAAAAGCTTCCTGCCGCTCTACGAGAACGGCATGCGTGCCCGGCTCATTCACAACGACCGCATCCACGCGGCAAAACTGCCCACGGTTGTGTTCATCGTCTACCAGCAGTACGATGCGCTATATAGCTAACAAATAGCGACAAAGGCTACAAATCTAAAAATAGCGTTTCGTGTTTTCGTGACTTAGTACGCATAGAACAATAAAACGATATTATGCATGATCACAGAGATAATCGCTCACAAACCATGCATAGGAAATGTGAAAACATAAAGAACATGAATATACTGCAATTTATTTTGAAATTATACCTCTGTGCATTTATATGCCCTATGTGTCCGGTGTAAACTTTTTAATCCAGGCGTATCTATAGTTACAGGCTTATGATTCCGGGAAAAGATTATGTCGGGCTTGGCGTGGGCGCCGTAATTGTCCGCGAAGGCAAAGTGCTGATGTTGTTACGCTCTGATGCCTGCCGGAACAACCGTGGCCTGTGGACCATCCCGGGCGGGATGGTCGAGACGTCCGAGGGTCTGGAGGACGCAGTGCGCCGGGAAGTCAGGGAAGAGACCGGCCTGCATGTGACTTACATCGAATTTCTGTGCGTTTCCGACCGTTTTTTCGACGGCGAGCACTGGGTCAGCATCTTATACCGCTGTGGGACGGAAGGAGAGCCCTCGAACACAGAGCCGGAAAAGCACAAACGGATAGAATGGCAGGACCTGGACGACTTACCGACTGACATTACCTTACCTAGCCTGGATGCCATAAATGCGTTCAGGATCTACGGCATGTACCTGGGGCACAGGGGACATGACGAATAACGGTGAAGCCACAGGCAATCCTAAGTGCCCACCTTGCACTCAATGGCCTTTGTGTTCGCTCATTTTTGTAATACGGGCTATATAATTGGGACGATAACAGGCCATTCATGAAGTGGATGGCATTGGTGTGCATCGTCCTGGTGCTCCTTGCCGGCATAGGCGAGAAGACTACTCATTTTTCTGTCAAGTATAGTGACTCGAAAGCGTTCACGCCGGGCACCGGCAGGGCGCTCGAGGACGCGTACAGGGCAGTGGACAGCACCCTGGGCAACCTGCCGAAGACCATCAAGGTCGTGGTGGTCGACGGCGAGGATATGGACAACGTCGGCAAGCACGTGGAAGCATTTTCCGCCTGGAACAAGAAGTCCAGCACCATCGTGCTCCGGGGCGAAACGCTGAAGGATAAAAAATCGCTGGGAGTCGTGGCGAAACACGAGATCTGCCACCTCGCGCTGAACGACATCATCGAGAAGAATGGCAAGCGCGACTACGCATGGATTGAGGAAGGCACCTGCATGGTAGTCTCGAAGGAGTCGCTGGACGAAGTAAAAATATCGAAATACATTACCTCTCATGGCTTCATGAGCCTGCCTGAGATTGCGAAGGCTATCGACAGTGACGATTATGCGGTCTGCAAGAACGGCTATCTGCAATCGTTCACTCTCTGCAAAAAAATATCAGAGCGCTATGGCCTCAGCACATTAGTCGGTATCATCAAGTGTCCTTCCGCAAACTTCGAGCAGGCATTCAGGCAATATACCGGCCAGGACTTCGGGCAGTTCTACACCGAATGGAAAGCCTCAGTCGAAGCTAAGGCCCGGGGCACGCCGTCAGCTCGCAGCACCACGATACACGGGTATTTGTGCATGGACGAAGCCTGCTAGCTAGAAATATATAGCAGGCAGGCATTGATGATTGATGCATGCTCAAGATCGCCATCCCTCACAGGATATACTCGGAAAATAAAGTGAAGATCAAGAACATCATCAAGAAGTACGGCATGTCCTGGGACAGTGGAAAGAACGGTTGGATCAACGCGGCGACGGGCGACGGCGTATATATAGACCGGGCTATCATGGATATGATCCTGAGCGATTCGTTCTCGGGCGACATGCCCATGACCATGTTCGTCGAATCTGCCAATAAGGAGTTCACAGGTGAGATAAGCGAGAAAATCCGTGCCATCGGCGGCACAGTCACCGAGGAAGCTGCGTCGGAGGGCATGAAGTCCGCACCTTCGGTCACACCTGCCCCGGTCAGGCCGCCAAAGCCGGTTGCGCCCGGAAAGGAGGACGTGTTCACCCGCCTGCACATCAGGGACGCGGAAGGCTGCACGACCCCTGAGTTCGCAGAGAAGGCGGCCGCGGACCTGAAGGACATCAATCGCAGGTGGGAGCGCCGGAAGGTGCAGATATTGCAGGAATACGGTCGCATCGGCCTGGACAAATCAGATATAGAACGGTTCCTGCAGCGTGAGGAGATCGCGTTCAGGAAGGCCAACGCGTGCTGGGTCACAGGAGAATTCCCGTCGGCGCAGGCCGGGAACGGCGAAGACAGATAGGAACTCTTCAACGTACGCGTATTTTTAGACTATTCTCATGAAAACAATGGCGGCGAACGCCATTCGACAATTTTATGCCGCCAAACCTCTATATAGTCCGTTCCGTCATATCTAAATCCGGCTACGAAAGGGACGTTTGCCACAAGGCGCCCCGGGCGGACGACTGACGGCAACCGTTAAATATTAAACCGACTTTATTAAAGTCAGAAGGAGGCCGATTGTTGTGGTAAACACATCGAACGACACCGAATGCAGAGATAAGAAGAACTTTGGTCTCATTGATGAGAACGGAGAGGAAGTAGGAACGTACTGTGGCGCCCAGCCAAGGGATGCGGCGCTCAAGGCCGCCAACAGGGGTGTAAAGAACATCATCCTCAGGGAGAAGGGGACCAAGAAGCTCCACTATTTCAAGGGAAAGAGGGAACTGGTGCCCGCCCCGGCCAACGCGCCGGAGTGGATTAAGAAGGCGGCGGCCAAGAACCAGGGCAAAATTTTCAAGGCCAACGTGGAGAAGGCCGGCACGGCCAACCTCGAGTATAGCGAGCTCGAGCGGAATCCAAAGTCGCTCTTCAAGGTGCCCGCCACCAAGAAATAAAGTCAAAAGCATTAATTTCTCTTTTACTTTTTACTTTTTCAATAATTATTTTGGCATATTTTTATATATCCGTCGATATACTATTGATTTAGTGATTGTTATGGCAAGGAAAGAAGTAAAAGGTGAAATCAGCGTCAGAGAGGCAGGAAGACGTGGCGGCAACACCACGAAAGAAAGGCATGGCCCCGAGTTCTACCGTGACATTGGCCACAAGGGCGGCCAAAAGGTCAGAGAGCTCATCGAGCGCGGCAAATCTGCCGAGCGGTAATACGCCAGGCTGTTCTGTCCCTCACACGAAGTAGCTTAATTGGGGACTGATCAATCCCCAATTAAGTCTTTATTAATACCTGTCTCTTTTTACATTCGACCGGCGTAAAGACATTAATACATTAACTATTTTGATAGTTTCAAATATGTAAATGCAAAAAGCTATTAAGGATTAGAGCGAATCATTAATTGTCCGGGGCTTACTTAAGTACCCCCATCGGTGAATTCCTTAACCCTAGAATCATATTATCACCAAATAATTTTAATTAAGCCCCGGGCGCTAATCGTTTTTTAACTAACTGGCGGAATGCAGGGAGTGCCGGCCTCATTTGTCGAGGTGTATAGATATGGTACGGCCTGCTGCAGGCAGGAACATCCGCAATTGCAAAAATAGCGGCCATTCATGAGACTATTAAAATTATGGCATTAAGGTACTAATATGCTGTCGCGTTCCTGTCATGACTGCCGTAACGGGCCTCTGTTCAGCCACGCGTTTCCTGGCCGGCGCTGTGCCAGCTTGCTATCAGGCAAAACCATAGCCAGGTTCACACTATCTTCGTGCCGGGATTGCCCCTGCTGGCAGTCGCCGATTCGGCAGGGAAGGTATGATATAAAATCAAATGCAGGGAGGGAGAGTTGAACTCCCAGAAAACAGATCTGCAGTCTGCCGCATTAGCCGCTCTGCCATCCCTGCATCATCGTCTCACTTATTATTTCATTAAATGCAACAGAATTATACGCTTCAATGAAACATATAAGTTTCGGAAAATATAAGGGCTATTTAATATATGAACCTTCCGAAAAAGGCAAGCTATGCCGGGATGAGATAGGGATACCAGTCAATAGCAATCCGTTATTTTACTTTGTGCCTTCGTCTCCTTAGTGCCTTTGCAGGCAGGACAATGCTTTTCTAGTCCTTCATTACATTATACAGCAGGGGATGAAGATTGGACTACGTCAGCATCTTTCTCGATGAGAAACGGCTGTCTTCGAGCAAGGGCACTATCCGGCAGTATGACCAGGTGCTACGAAGTTTCGTGAAATTTGCGGGTAAGTCGCCGGAGGCAGTGGCGAGACAGGACGTGATCAGGTACCTGAATCACCTCATGTTCGAGAGAAACCTGTCGAAGGCCACAGCGTCGAACGTGCTGAGTGTGCTGAAGTCGTTTTACCGGTTCATGGTGGAAAACGGGCACCTTGAAACCAGCCCGACGCGCGGCATCAGCAGCATCAGGCTGGATAAAAAGGCCCCGGTTTACCTGACCATACAGGAGATGCACGACCTGATCGATACGGCCGTTGACAGCAGGGACCGGATCATCGTACGGATGCTCTATGCTACGGGAGTACGTATCTCCGAGCTGCTCAACATCCGTAAACGCGACATCGACTTCGAGCGACGCACGATCAAGGTGTTCGGCAAGGGTGCAAAAGAGCGCATCGTACTGATCTCTTCTGAAATGGCCGACGAGCTGGCGCAGTACTGCGAGCGCGAGCGACTCGGAAACGATGGCAGACTGTTCGACCTGACGCCCCGGACCGTGCAGCGGGATATTAAAGTGCTTGCCCTCCGTGCGGGCATCGCCAAGAACGTCACGCCGCACAAGCTAAGGCACAGCTTCGCCACACACATGCTCCAGAATGGCGGCAACGTAGTAGCCATCCAGAAGCTGCTGGGACATGCTTCACTCAATACCACGCAGATCTACACCCATTACAACGTCGACGATTTAAAGGAGATGTACGGTCGCACACATCCGCTCGGGCACTGATCGATTCGGCATAAAAGGAAGACAGACTGACTTTTCCACACCAGAATCTGTCTATATCCGCTTTTTTACGTGGCTGATGTTATATTTGCATATTAATATTAATATTCAATAATATTACAGCCGTTTGCATATTCCGGCATTACAGGTATTTACATGATCGAGATGACCGTGGCTCAATTCCAGTGCAAGCAATGTGGCTGCTGCTGCAAGTCGGACAGCCTGATACCTCTTACGCTCGACGACATTTTCCGGATAGCCGATTTCCTGGACCTATGTCCTGACGAGTTCCTGTCCAGGTACTGTACGGAAGTATGCCATGGCAACAGCGTACCGATGCCATACCTGAAACGAGAGAGCGGCTGTCCGTTCCTGGACGACGGCCTCTGTTCCGTACACTTCGTGAAGCCATTGCTCTGCAAGTATATGCCCTCGACCATGTTCGGCGGCCTGCAGTATCTTCGCGGCAAGATGCCGCCCTCATGTACCGTCCAGCATATGAAAGCAGGGACATCGGTCAACGACGACGACCGGATACGGGAGAAGTACATGGTGTCCATGATCCTGACATCAATTTATTACAGCATCCATGGCACCTTCGTTTACGAGCAGGCGAAGCCGTATATTTACAGAATTCTGCTCATTAATAGAAACCGCAATAACCTGTTCCACGACGAGTCCGCCATTAAAATGTGATCAGCGCCTGTGGGGTCTGCGTGTTGCGGCCCTTGCTGCGGACACAGGCCGGGCTGGCGATATCAGGCACTTTTCGCCGTATCCGATCAGATCTTTGCGGCCGGTCTGTACCAGCGCCTTTTTCACCAGGTCATAGTTGTCAGGGTTCTTATACTGGAGCAGCGCCCGCTGCATCCGCCGTTCCTCGACGCTCCGGGGCACGTACACTTCCTGTCCCGTGAACGGGTTATAGCCTGTATAATACATGCATGTGGAAAGCGTGGACGGCGTCGGGGTGAAGTCCTGCACCTGCTCCACGTAATATCCCATGTCCCGGACGTATTCCGCCAGCTTCACCGCGTCCTTTAGCGTACAGCCGGGATGGCCGGATATGAAATATGGAATGATGAACTGGTTCTTCCCCAGCTCACGGTTGATTTCCTTGTATTTTTCGACGAACCGGTCATAGGTCTCGATGGCCGGCTTGCACATTGCGTCTGTCACCGCCCGGGACGCGTGCTCCGGCGCCACCTTAAGCTGGCCGCTGATGTTGTTCTCACAGATGTGATAGAGGTATTTCTCGTCCTGCATGGCCAGGTCGTACCTGATGCCCGAGCCCACGAACACGTTTTTCACGCCCGGTACCCTGCTGACTGCGTCCAGCATGCGAATGAGCTCCGCATGGTCCTTGTTAAGGTTCGGACAGGACTCGGGATAGAGACAGAGCCGGTCCCTGCAGGCACCCTGCATCGACTGCTTCGCACAGCCGAGCATGTACATGTCCGCCGTCGGGCCGCCGACATCGGTGATCGTGCCCTTGAACCCCGGCATCTTCGTCAGCTTTGTCGCCTCGCGAACGATAGAACCGGTGCTCCGGCTCTGGACAATCCGGCCCTGGTGGTTGGTGATGGCGCAGAACGAGCACCCGCCGAAGCACCCGCGATGGCTGGTGATCGAGAACATGACGGTCTTCAGCCCCGGTATCTCCTGCCGGTAAGAAGGATGCGGTTTCCTTGTGTATGGCAGATCGTAGATCGCGTCCATCTCTGCAGTGGTAAGGGGGTAACAGGGCCGGTTCTGTATTATGATCGTCTTCGGGTGACGCTGGACGATAACGCGACCGTGGAACGGGTCCTGCTCTTCCGTGTACATACGGAAAGCTTTCGCATAAGTACGCCGGTCTGTCGATACGGTAGTGTAGTCAGGCAGCTCGATGAAATCCGTAAGCCCGCTAATGTCCCTGGTCTTATAGACTGTCCCGCGGATGTCCGTAATAGTGCTGACCGGCACGCCTTCGTCGAGCTTACGGACGATATCAAGCACAGGTTTTTCTGCCATGCCATAGGCGATCAGGTCAGCAGGCGCGTCGGCCAGTATGGACTGCCGGACTTTATCGTCCCAGTAGTCGTACTGGGCGAATCGCCGCAGGCTGGCCTCGATGCCCCCGATGATGATCGGTGTCTTCTTAAAAGTCTCACGTATCCGGTTGCAGTAGACTGTGACCGCACGGTCCGGCCTTTTATGGGGCTCGCCACCAGGAGTATAATCGTCATCTGACCGGAGCCGTTTATTGGCCGTATAGTTATCAACCATCGAGTCGACGTTGCCCGACGAGACAAGGAAGCACAGCCGGGGTTCGCCAAGCGCCGAGAACGCATCCTTCGAAGTGTAGTCCGGCTGGGCGATGATGCCGACTTTGAACCCGGCGTCCTCCAGCACCCTGCCAATGATGGCTGCGCCGAACGAGGGATGATCGACGTAGGCGTCGCCGTTCACGATAATAGCGTCGCAGACGTCCCAGCCAAGCTGGTCCATCTCCCGGCGGGACATGGGCAAAAACCGGTCCCGGGCAGGTTTGTTCATATGGGACTATGGGGGCGCACTCATAGAAAAAAGTTTGGGCATAGCTGGTTTTCGCGGGGCTCCCGCCGGCAGTTTTCGAAAGGGTGACGGGAAAACCTTTTCCGAAAAGGTTGTCCCGTCTCGCGACACCGGACGCCTGCGCTGAAAGCGCAAATACGATAGTTTTGGAAGGGCACAGGGGGAACCTTTTACAAAAGGTTCCCCCGTACGCTTGCCTTTACAAGGCTATTACTAAAAGGCCCCCCGGGTCACGACACCGGACGCCTGCCCCGAAGGGGCAAAATGCGATAGTTTTTGAGGGGCGCACGGGGAACTTTTTACCAAAAAGTTCCCCTGACACATGCTTAAAATACTGTAAGGACACGGAGGGCACAAAGGGTATGGGGCACAGAGGGAACTAAGAACTATATTGTACCATCAGCCCGCTCTGTCATTGTGTTTATACTACCATCCGGGCCTGGATAGCATTCCTGTCTATCAGCCCATGGTTGGTATACAGGTGCTGGTAGGCAACGCGTACTGTGCCACTGCCGTCTTTCAGCGTTTCAGTTTCGTTGTAGCCGTAAGTCTGGTCCGGCCGCAGGTACACAGTCCTGTTGTTTACATATAAGCCGACAGCGCCGTACGTATCGGCATAGTATATAGTCGCCTGGTCGGCTTTCGCAGGCAGCGAATAAATGCCGTAAAGCTTGTTGCCCGTGCCTGCGCCGAAGTTCCCCTTCAGTGTCAGTATATCCCCGAAGATCATGGACAGCGAATCATCCAGCGCGAAGCTGACATCGCCGTTCAGCTGCCGTGTATTTTCGTTGAACCAGTAGCTGGGGAAATTGACCGACCTGAACGGTACAGTACCATTAACTACGGTACCATTAGCGATCAGGTTGTGCTCAAGGAAGACCACGCCCCCGGTTGAGGTACTCGCAGACGTTGATTTCTGGTCCGTCGCGGCATGTACACACAGGCCAATAATCGAAAAGATTGCCACGATCAGGACAATAATCGCTAAAGCACGCCACCTGCTATCCAACGTTCCCACCTGACGATTATCGGGAATTAATGCCAATATATCTATTCGACGTTAATGCCGGAGTAGCAACTTTCCGGCGCCGTATTCGACATCTCTGTCCTGGCAGCAGTGCAGGGGCTGCAACAGTAAACTTTTTAACCTGAAGCGCATATAATATAATGGTGATTTTATATATATTAGCCGGCGCAATCTCGAGCTGGTGAAAAGCGTATCAGGCATCATGCTGATCTTCTATGTCTCGGCATCGATCCTGGTGCTCGAGCTCGGTGGCAGAAACATCGTTGATGCAGCGACTGTCCAGGCCGTCCAGGCGACCCTCGACATGCCTACGATGCTTGCGCTGGTAGTCTTTGCCGGGCTGACGGCCAGGCTTGAACTGTTCAAGCCGAAGTACAACCTGAAACGGAAACAGCGGCCGTTGATCGACGGGGCCCTGATCGTTTCGGGCATTGCAGTCATTACATTCATGATCATGCTAAAATACTGGCAATAAAACATACGCAAACAGATCTTATTGATGTAAAACCTGTACCCATGCGAATGCCAGCTCAGCCTCAGGACTCATAGGGTTCATCACAATTCAGCGACTTCTGTCATCATCGGCGGAGCTGCTCTGCGAAGTCTATTGCAGCCTGATATGGGTCTTTTGCATTATATATGCTTCTTCCCACTATTACGAAGTCCGCGCCTGCTTTAATGGCGGCAGCAGCGTCTCCGCCCTGTGCGCCCACGCCCGGGGAAATGATTTTCATATCGCCTGCTCTCTTGCGTATCAACGAGAGCCGTTCCGGCCGGGTAGCAGGCGCAATGATGCCCGAAGCGCCAGCCTTTTTAGCCATGTCGACCAGCTCCATGGCACATGGCTGGAGAAAGTCCAGCGCGCCGGGGTGACTCATCTCTGTCACTACAAATGTCTCTTTATCGTGCTTACGGGCGACCTCCACGCAGGCCTCGACGCTGTCCCGCCCGGGAAAGCCCTGGCAGATGATCGCGTCCGCACCCGCCTTGAAAGTCTCTTCGCAGATCAGCCGGTTTGTGTTCGGGATATCGGCCACCTTGAAGTCGGCAATCACGTTAGAGTGTTTTTTAATCTCGCCTATGATACCCAGTCCGCAGGAGAGTACCAGCGGGTAATTCACTTTCACCGCATCGACCATATCGCCAAGCGACAGGACGATGTGTAATGCCTCTTTTCGATCGGTGACGTCAAGCGCCAGGATAAGCCTTGATTCAGGGGTGATCGCCATAGGTGCTCACGGATAACTATGCCGCGGAATACTTAATGGTTATGGGCGCAGGGTTTCCGGACCGAATGCTCCGACATTGTTAAAATCAGTCCTGTCCAGTTTCATGGAGCCGAACTGCATGGCACTGAACCTGCCGGCAGTTGAAAACACGTTCACCGTACGTGTCCGGAAATCGACGGAATCGATGATCCCCAGTGCCAGCAATTTGCCGCTGGCTCCCAGCAGACCGATCAATGCACCTCTGAAATCAGATGACCTGAACGCATGGATAGTATCCACATGCAGATAATCGGCGATCTTGTCTGGCGCGTCCAGCCGGCCGCTACAAACGACCAGCGCTTCATCCCCCAGGGTTTCCGCGTGCACTATTGCCTGGTCAATTGTCTGTAATCTATCGAGATCTGCCAGGGTACCGTTATTCAGCAACAGTCGCTCGACACCTATTTCGTCCAGCCTGTGTGTTTTGATACAGGCACTTTCGAAATGCGAGCGAAATGCAGCTTTTCTGCTTTCTGTACGTTGTGTTCTGCTCCGGGACGTAACCATCGGATGTGGCCGGAACATAACGACTTCGCTGCCAGTATGAGCAAAAGCATACAGGTACTTGAGCTCGTTCACAGTCTCGAGACCGATGATTAGGTCGGGTCTTATGGCGTTGATCTTCTCGGTTATTAGTGCTCTGCCGATCTCTCCTGTCGCCAGTCCCATTGTGTTAATCAGGACCTTGCGTTTCCCACACGATTGTATCAACCGGGATACGCCTGCAATGATCTGTAAAAAGTGCCTGGAGGGCGATGTTGACCCGCAAAAATAGCCGTCGATTGCCCTATATCGCCCGTCGATCCGCTCTCCAAGCGAAACTACTGATGGCGGGCCGATATCGTTCTGGCCTATGTCCGCGTCCAGGACATAAGTGTCCATGTTGTCCGCAAGGTTTTTTATGAGCGTGGACTTGCCTGTGTCCACGCGTCCCACGACCATGATACGCTTATGAGACGATACGATATCGAGCAGTCGGTCGAGGAATCTTTTTTCAGACATGATCGAATCAGTCTTTTGCCGACGGCTCGTTCATGTATAAGATCTGCGGCTTGCCTTTGACGCCCGGCCAGCTTTCCGGCCACTGCTATGGCGTCATAGAGGCCGCCGATCTCATCGACCAGGCCCATCTCCTTTGCACGTGTGCCTGTATAAATCCGGCCATCCGCAATTTCACGCACGTAGTCGACGGACAGGTTACGTCCGTGGGCCACAGAGCCGACGAACCGGTTGTAGCTCTCGTTGATGATGCTCTGGACATAGTCCTTCTCGTCGCCTGAAAGTCCCCGCCAGTCGGACCCCAGGTCCTTGAAATTGCCGGACTTGGCCACGTAATAGTTGATGCCCTCGTCGTTATAATATTTCGACCGGTTCTTGAATACCCAGATGACACCGATGCTCCCTGTGAACGTATCAGGTGCCGCGACAATTTTATCTGTGGCGGAGGACACGAAATATGCTGCTGATGTGGCCATGTCGCCCATGGAAACGACTACCGGCTTGGATTTCCTGGTCTTGTTGATCTGTGAGATGATCTCTTCGGCAGCCACAGGTGTGCCACCCGGAGAGTTGACTCTGAGAACGATCGCTTTAGTGTCAGGATCATCTGTGGCTTTGCGAAGATATTTCACTATGTCGCTGGAGCAGGCAGCCTTCTCGTTATCAGCGCTCTTGTCTGCCACCATCTGGCCCTGGATGTATATGACTGCGATCTTGTCCTTGTGCGATTTTAAGAAATTGA
Organism: uncultured Methanocellaceae archaeon; assembly: GCA_963792125.1. Classification (GTDB taxonomy): domain Archaea; phylum Halobacteriota; class Methanocellia; order Methanocellales; family Methanocellaceae; genus Methanocella_A. The sequence goes on along the minus strand of CAWBVA010000003.1, from coordinate 123,403 downwards.
ATGATACCGGGCTTTTCAGGTCATGGCCTGTGAATGATAGAAATACTACTACCCCTATCAGGCTTACTATCAGTATTATCACAGCGGCCACGATGAGAAGTCCCAGAAAGATAGACCCGTCAGTGTTACGGTAAAAAGGCAATTTGCCGGAATCCAATGTTCCACCCCATGACAATAAATGGCCGTATAGCTATAAATTTAATATAAGTATAATGCGCTAAATGTGCATTACGGACGAATCATGTAGCAAAAGCCCGGGCTAAAGTCCGCGTGAAAGTCAATCACTGGTAATATTGATAACCATTGTCTGTGGCCAGTAATCAAATGATAATTAATCTCTCGTAAAACAACCTGTTTCTGTCGCAAAATAAGCATTTTGCGACATAGTAACTATTGACAGGAACAAATGGTCGCACCATATTTTCAAGGCTTATATTATTACGAATGTACGTAAATAAGTATGATAGTATTTTTCAAATCCATTAAATAACATATACAATATGTTGTATACTTAGTAATGCTATGTGTAGATGAAATATATAGGTAATACATGAGACATTACTAATTATAAATATATAGATTATATTACTAATGTATTTCCTACAACAAATTATATCACATAATATAAAAAATTGTTAATATCAATATTTTGTATTTTTCCAGTCTCTCCGGACAAAAGGTTTCAATGCATTTCCAAGGGCCATATTATTACAATATTATGGAAATAAATGTTGCAGTTTTTCAATAACCACCAAAATAACATATACAATATATTGTATAACAAAAACTATGTGTTATTAATCAATAATGTAGGTTATTTGTGTTACAAGTAATATTATAAAAATATACGTTATTTATTGAATATATAATAATACGATGTATAAATGATTATACATTATATACAATATATTATCTATAATTCACTACTTTTATATCTATTAATAATATATTATGCCATTATTATTACATATATATGTAAATAAGTGCTCCTTGAAAATTGACAGTGATCTTTATCCCGGAGAAACCCCGAATATGCATTTTTACAGATAATTGTCTGACCAATATTGAAAAAAGTAGCCTTTAAGCTTATTTTTTATTCGAAGGGACACTAATAATAACCAGCGTATATCCAACAGCAATGGCTTGTCAGACAAATCGCCTCTTACGCCTGACCTGTCGTGAAAAAGTATATGCTTTTATACCTTCAGCTTGATATGTAACATACTGTCCGTGACCTGCCATGACCGGAGACGCGCTGTTTAAACACACCCGCTATTTAATGGAGCTCAGGGAAGCCAACTTTTCGTCCGGCCTTCGTAACAAAGAGTTTTCCGGCGTCGACTTCAGCAAAGCCGACTTCCACGGGATGCAGCTGATTAACGTCAATTTCGATGGCGCGCAGCTTGACGGCCTCAACCTGTACGACTGCGAGCTTATCAACTGCAGTTTCAGGAACTCCGATGTTACCCGGGCTATCATGAAGAAAGCTAAGCTCATGAACTGCCTGTTCGACGGCTCCAACCTGTCGCAGTCAGACCTGGGCGAGACGATCATCTATAAGGTAAGAATCGACAACAGTGACATGCACCTGTGCAAGCTGTCGAATTCTAAGATGACGGACTCGTTCGTGACCAAGAGCAATTTCCTCGGATCTGACATATCCGGTGCGTTCTTCAGCGATGTTGAGTTCTATACGACCAACCTGCAGAACATCAGCGCAGATCGGACTGCGCTGATCAAGTGCAAGCTGATGGACTCGCGCCTGGACAGAGCGACGTTCAAGCATGCGCTCATCTACGATACGACCATAGAAAGCTGCGAGACCGAAGGCATGGTCCTGATGGACACGAAGACCGACCTGAACGTCGACCTGCTAAAAGGCGCCAGGGCTATCGACGTGAAAAAGATTTAGGGTCGCAAATGTACTGAAAACACTAAGAATGGCTCTTCGATACGAGGGTTTCTATCGTCTATTTATTACCGCTTCAGGGGCGACTTTTACCTGATCTTTTTTTTGAGAGTGCATCGCAAGTATGAATATGCCAACAGAGGTGGCCCCGAGGATGACGGCAGAGATCATGTATGGCACTGCAATGTTGATTACGTATGTATACCCGGCCACAGGAGGGCCGATGATCCGCCCGAAGTTGCCATAGGACGACATGATGCCCATGATGATACCCTGATTTCGCTCGTCGGTACGCCGGGAGATAATTGTGTTGAGGCCCGGGAATACCAGGCCGCTGCCGATGCTGACCACGCCGATGCTTGCAATGAGCAGCCCGAGGTCGTGGCCGACGAATGTAGTTACGGGGCGATACTGTGTCGCCAGCATGAGTATGAGGCCGACCGCCGAGATGAGCAGGCCGCTGAGGATAACGATTTCTTCCCCGAGCCATTTGATCATCGGGCCGACCATTATGCCCTGGCAGATGACCATGATTACGCCCATGAGTGCGAAAGCTATGCCGGTCACAATCGGGCCGGTCAGGGATACAGAAATTCCGAACAGGCTTACAGGGGTGGCTACGTCCGTAAGGCTGAACATGTCCATGATATAATAAGCGAAGGTCCCCTCGAAGCCCGCGATGGCAAGACTGATCACCAGGGTGGCGACCAGGTATATGCCTACGGAGGTGCGGAGGGCCAGGAACATGTGCCGGAACGTATCGACGACCATTTTTGCCACGAACACTGGCAGCAGAATATCGTTAAAGCTCAGCCGCCGTTCCGTGGTGACCGATTCGGATATCAGGATGTTCACCGCCAGCAGGGTAAAGAAGGACATCGCCGCTGCCACATAGAACGGGACTGCCAGGCCGAACGGCGACAGGATGCTGGAGATGAACGGGCCGGAGATCAGCCCGATGCCGGAGGCAGCGCCCATTGCGCCCATCATGCCCCCTCGCTCTTCCGGTTTCGTTATGTCGGCGATGAACGCCATAGCCGCAGGCTGTATGCCTGCCGATAATGCGCCGCCGATAATCTCTGCCACGAACACCCAGGCCAGGTTGTTGGAGAGTCCCAGCATGACAAACGCGATAGTGAATCCCAGCAGGCCGATAAGCACTACGGGCTTACGGCCGATGTGGTCGGAAATCCGGCCCCAGAACGGGCCGCAGAAGAACTGCAGGAACGAGAAGGTGGCCAGGAGCAAGCCCAGCACGAAGGCGTCAGCTCCGGCATTCTTTGCGTAGAACGGGATGATCGGGATAATGATGCCGAAGCCAAGCGTGAAAATGAAGATGGCGCTGATCAATACAACAGTCTGCTTGCGCTTGATCTCCATACTTATCTCCAATTATTAACGTAATGTTTGGCTAAATATGTTTCGAGCTACATAGTGTACAGGACGAATTTTATAAATAGGTTGCTCCATAGAAACCGGGGTGCAAGGGCTCATTAAAAACAGGATGCAATCAAAAAGAACGTTTTTATGGCGTACTGCCAGCGATCATACTTTGACGGATATCTTTTTCTCTTTTACGATGTCCCCGTGAAGCAGCTCGTAGACGTAAGCACAGTTCGTGTTTACACAAAAGACGGTCGAAGTGATCGTCTCTTTTTCCCGATTTTCCCCGGCGGTGATTTCCTCAACCATGATGATGCCCCAATGCTTTGTAATCTTACCATATAGTTTAATTGTTTATGTATTTATTCTACATATTTTGAAATTTAAAATATGTAAAGTTATAACGATGCTACTGATAATGTGATAATAAATAATCTTAGTCTGAATTTATATGGCTATAAAAACGATACATAGCCCCGGTACAGCAACAGCAGCGAGAAGATGATCATCATTGCCGAACAGATCAGTGAGAGCGCCTGCGTGATACCCGGGCTGAACAACGTCCGGCTGAGCTTGCCTGACAGGCCGACGAGAGCATACCAGGCGAGACAGGCGATCGCTATCCCGGCGAAGACCAGTGCCATCGTAATGGTATCCGTGTTGAAGAGCGTCATGGAGCCTGCGAATATGCTGGTCCACCAGATGATCGCGAAGGGGCTGGTGATGCAAATCAGGAAGCCGGTCAGAAAGGGAGGCATATCCTTACGTGTACTCTCTGTTGCGGCTGCCTCTGCCATTTTTTTCCTGACAGCCATTGACTTGTAGATGCCGCGGATACCCAGGAACATGAGGAGCCCGCTTCCGCCGAGCCAGAGGGCAAGCCGACCATATTGATTATTGATCACTTGCGTCAGCCCGACGACGATCAGGATAAAAAATACTGCATCTGCAACGACCGCGCCTGCGTCGACCTTCAGTGCAGGTATCAGGCCTTCGGCCGCACCGCGTCGCAGGACCTCGAACATGATGGGCCCGGGCGGGACTGCATGAGTCATACCTACGATGAAAGCGGCGATGAGTACCTCGAGCATTACAGGTATACAGGACACTGTTATCATAAAAGATTTATCATGGCAATGATGCGATCCATGCGTATGCATAGCAAACTTTTATTATCATAATGTACAACCTGTGTACAGTATTGGACATTATCTTCGGGCACATCCTGCCCGGACATTTGGGAGGTTCAATATTGATGAAAGCAGAAAAGATGGTGATGGCACTGATCGTCGTATCGGTGCTGGTAATGGTAGCGTTCACCCTTGGTTGCACGACGCCGACGCCGACGGCAACCGGGAACCAGACAGTCCCCGACAGCAGTACACGATGGCGACGGGCGGCATCTCCGGAACGTACTACCCGATCGGCAGCGGCATCGCGCAGGCGGCGAATAACGACAGCAATAACTTACGCTATATCGGTCGAGCCACAGGCGCATCGGTGGCGAACTGCAATTTACTGAAGAACAAGGGCGTCGACTTTGCGCTGATCCAGAACGATGTAGCATATGCTGCAGTGAACGGCCAGAGAGACTTCAACACGTCGGGCAAGCTGACGATGATCAAGGGTGTAGCCTGCCTCTACCCTGAGACGATCCAGCTCATTCACGCTCAACAACACTGGCATCAAGAGCGTAAGGACCTCAAGGGCAAGAGAGTCGTCATGGGTGACCGTGGCAGCGGTTCCTGGTTCAACGCGCTGGAGATCCTCAAGGCGTACGGCCTCAACGAATCCGACGTGACGAACCCTCGGCGCGTCAAGTTGCGCAGGCCGCCGAGATGATGAAGAACGGCCAGGTAGACGCAGCCTTCTGGACCGGCGGAGCACCGACCAACGCGATCACAGAACTGGCGATGTAACCAACGATGTCTATCTGGTACCCATCTGCGGGCCCTGAGAGAGATGCCCTGATTGCCAGCTCGCCGTTCTACGCAAAACAGACGCTGCCTGCCAACACCTATAAGGGCATTACCTGGGACACGGAGACCGTGACCATCATGGCCATGCTTGTAGCCCACCAGGACATCCCCGAGCAGGATGTCTACGACCTGTTGAAAGCTATGTACGACGGCAGCCACCCGATCTACAACTACACGCACGCGGTAGCCAAGAAGATCGACAAGTCGAGCGCAATGGACGGCATGTCCATCCCCCTGCACCCCGGTGCGAAGAAGTACTTCGACGAGCAGGGAATAAAGACGCCGTAATACCGACCTGTACATGTTTAGAAAAACAGTCATCATCGCCATCGTCGTGGTGGCGATGATGATCTTATTTCTTGTGCTGCCATGCGGCATGTCTTTGATCGTCCGTGATAAAGCAGGACATGTGTACTTTGAAAAAGGCGTCTCGACGGGTGACATCGTTTCCCTGGAGTTCACGCATTCAGTGGAAAAAGTACAGGTCGTGGATACGTTCCTGGTCGCTGCCGATGGAACGCTGCTGTTGACAAATACTACTTACGGGTCCCTATGGGGGCAGGCCTGCCATCCGACGAATCGTATAATATTACGATCAGAAAACGGTAATTTCACCATAAAGAACATCAACGAGACCTTCACAGGCATCCATTTCATCACCGGGGCAATTCCCCGGCACTATATGATCGATTAATGGGGAAAAATATCCGATATATTCCATCAGTACCGGATGGAAAGCCTTTATTTCTCTGATTGAGCGTAATACACCGGCCATTATGCTTTTCAATAGGATAATGGCCTATATTTAGCGTTTAGTCCTTATTTACAAAAGTTTTATATTCTATCGGTTGCTTTCTAATTTATTGTCTTTACTCTGTATACATCAATGTGCTGGTTTATAACAATGCTATGCCAGGGCATGACATAATAAAAAAGGAGATAGCAGCGGTGGCAGTAACGACGGATGAGAATGGGAAAATTAAGCTTGATCAGGCTCAACTCGATGAGCTTGAGGTTAAATATTCGAACATACGCAGCCTGACCAAGATGGGGGCTTACTAATCGTATCGCTGATAGCGATCATCAGCTCGCTATATCATCTCTATGCGTCGATCTACATGCCCAACTACCAGCTATCATCTTTCCATGCACCTGCTGTTCATGATGACGCCCATCTTCTTCATGTACCCGATCTGGTCAAAGACACTGTCCGGGAAGAAGGGCATGGATAAAATCCCGATCTATGACCTGTTTCTCGCCGGCCTAGCGCCCTGGTATGTGCTTTTACTGGGTCTACTTCTACCCGGAGATTGTCTTGCGTTCCGGCGCAGAGACCCGATTTGACCTGCTCATAGGCGGCCTGGGCATCCTGCTGGTACTCGAAGCCACCCGGAGGACCGTGGGGATTGCATTAAGCATCATCGCGAGCCTGTTCATAGTATATGCCTACTTCGGCGCGTACATGCCGGGCATACTGAGCCAACCGCGGCTACTCGATCGAGCGGATCATCTCCCAGCTATGGTACACCAGACCAGGGCATCTTCGGCATGCCGCTATACGTGTCGGCCATGTTATGTCATCGTGTTCATCCTCTTCGGCGCGTTCCTGAAATACTCCGGCGCGGGCGAATTTTTCATCAACCTTGCCTATGGCCTGACCGGATGGAGAAAAGGCGGACCGGCCAAGACCTCTGTGCTGGCATCGGGGTTCTTCGGCATGATCTCCGGCAGCTCTATCGCCAACGCGGTCACCGTCGGGTCCTTCACCATACCGCTGATGAAGAAAGCCGGCTACCGGAAGGAGTTCGCCGGGGGCGTCGAAGCGGCTCGTCCACCGGCGGCCAGATCATGCCACCTGTGATGGGCGCCGCAGCCTTTATCATGGTCGAGTTCCTCGGCATCTCGTATGACCAGATCATCATTTCCGCGATCATCCCGGCCATCGCCTTCTTTACGGGCGTATGGATCATGGCGCATCTCGAGGCGGGCAGGGTCGGGCTTAAGTCGGTTCCGAAGTCGGAGCTGCCGGACTGGAAAAAGCTGGTCATCGAAAAATGGCTACCTGAGCATCTCGGTATTCCTGCTGCTATATCTCATCCTGATCGCCAAAGTTATCCATTCCGTATGCGGGCGTTTTCAGCATTATAGCTATCATAGCGCTAAGCTATGTGCCGGATATCGTAAAGCTGATCCGGGAAGCAGGTATGTAACCTCCGTCATTGCACGCTGTCGATAGCGCTTCTGTATATGCCATGGACTTCCGGCATATGGCAGTTCCCTGTTGCTATGCTCTGATCGTGGCAGTTGCTGTCGCAAATCCGAGGTTACTCGAAGAACACTTTATCATGATTGCGATCGCATTTCCCCGACGATGGCGTTCTTTTGTACGGGATATTCATCGTTCCGCTCGTGATACATGCGCGTATTCGCTCGTCGCGACGCTCTCGTCATGGCTTGACATGCTTCAAAGGGTATAAGATCGAAGGCATGGACCTTGGCAAGCTTCCGGCTGTCCCTCGAAGAAGGCACGAAAGGCTCGTCCGGCGTTGCCCTTGCCTGTGCTACCGCAGGCATCATCTCGGGTATAGCGACGCTGACGGGCCTGGGGCTGAAGATCGCGATGATGGTCTCCTCGGTCACCGATAATCCAGCTGTTACTGACCGTCCCGTTCATCGGCCCCGGCCTCCCGGTATTTGTCGCGCTGTTGTTCACCATGATCGCATGCCTGATCCTGGGCATGGGATTGCCGACGACCGCTACGTATATCGTGCTTGTCACCATGGCGGTGCCTGCGCTGGCACAGATGCACCTGCCCTACGAAGGCATGCTGGTCGGTGCCATCGCGCTACTGCCGATACATATGTTCGTGCTCTATTACGGGGTGTTAGCAGACGTCACGCCGCCGGTAGCGTTAGCTGCCTATGCCGCGTCAGGCATTGCGAAGTCCAACCAGTTCTGGACAGGCGTCGAAGCGTTCAAGATCTCGCTCAACAAGCTGATGGTGCCGTTCGCGTTCGTCTATTCGCCGTCCATCCTGCTGCTGGGCATCAACTGGGCCAGCCCGATGTCGCTCGGCGGAGCCGCCTTTGATATCAGTACGATGTTCATCGGCATACTGGCCCTGCACGCTTCCGTGATCGGGTTACTGGCTGACGCACATGGGCAAGATCGAGCGGATCATCATGTTTATCGCAGCACTGGGACTGATCTTCCCGAACGTGCCGGGAGCCGTTTTCGGCATCGTCGTCATGATCGCCAGCTACGTAATACAGAAGCGAAAGATTACGTCCAGGCAGGACGTGTCTACACTGGACGGCTTTAAGAAACCGGTATAAGGCGCCTGTGGCCCCGGGCACCGCCGATGCCCTGGCCGCTATGTCCGTAGATGACACGAAGGTCATGGCGTATACTGCCGTTCGTGCCCTTTTTTTATTTTTTCTGTTCATTGCCAGTTAATCCTGACCGTATTGCCTGCATGTATCCCCGCTGACCCGCAGAGACCGCCGTTCACTTCCAGCACATACTTGCAAGCGCCACCGGACGATATCCCGGTACTGCCCGGCCGTGCGTTGGCAGCGATGTTAATGATGGTCATGTCGCTCCTGATGAAGATGATGTCTATCGGGAAATTCATATTGGCCATGGTGAACGTATGGCCCTGGTCGCTGCTGAAGACGAACAGCATGCCCTGGCCCTGTGGCAGTGACGGGCGATACATCAGCCCGGTATTGATCTCGCTGTTGCTGGTGGCCAGTTCTGCGCTGACGGACGTGGCAGTGCTGCCTCCGTCTTTGAGCAGGTCCACTGTGGCACCAATTGGCCGCTGGGGGTTTATGTCCGGTGACTGCGTGGGTACCGGCGTCGGCGTTACCTTAGGTTTCGGGGTTGGCTTTGGCGTCGGGCTACCCGTTGGTGCCGGACTGACAGTTGGTGACGGTGTGACAGTTGGTGCGGGACTGACTGTTGGTGACGGTGTGACAGTTGGTGCCGTAACTGGCTGAGCGACAGCTTTTCTGCCATCGATTTCGTACCGACAGATTTGCTCCCGCTCGTTGCCGGCATTATCCACTGCCTTCACGGAAAACTCGTATTCACCAGGATCTGACGTATCGATATCCGTCCCTGATGGCAGCACGCCTGTTGCCGATCTGATGCCTGATCCGCCGTCACTGGCGTACCATAGCACAGTCAGATCGCAGTTCATGTCGTAATGGGCACCGTCGATTGGCGCAAAAATTCTTATCGCAGGCTGCGTACGGTCTACGATCATCTGTGATCGAGCGACAACGTCGCAGTTTACCGGCAGTAATATGTATCGGGCGTTATCGGTGCCCGGAGTCTTCAATCGCGCCAGGTAGCCGTCGTCCGTCGCGAATATGTCGCCATTGGCTATGTCCTTCGAACCACTCACAAGATCAGGGACCTCGTTACTATGGATGACCGCGCCGTCGGAGTTAATTTCGAGGACCCTGGTGTTGCGGCTGTCGTCCACCAGCAGCCGGCCATCGCCAGCGACAGCAACGCCTTCCGGGAGGTTCAGTGCCTGTCCCCCGTAATCGTAGCGCTCGCCGACGAAGCCGCCGGAAGAGTCGAACAGTTCGATGCGATTATTGTAAGTGTCTGCCACGTAAACGATGCCTGCCCGGTCGACAGCGATGCCGTTCGGGCCATTGAGCTGTCCGCTGCCCTGGCCATATGAGCCCCACGCGCTGACGAAAGTACCGTTATCGTCAAAAGTTTCTATGCGGTTGTTCCGACTATCGGAGACATACACCCGATCCTGTCCGTCTATGGCAATCCCCGACGGGCAGCTGAACTGCCCTCTGTCCGTCCCGCTGCTGCCCCACTGCGTGATATAGCTGCCGTTATCGCTGAACTTTTGTATGCGGTCATTGAGGGTGTCAACAACATAGACGTAGCCATGGCTGTCGATGGCGATCCCGGAGGGGCTCATGAACTGTCCGTCGCCTGCTCCCGGTCGATCCCCAGCCTGTCAGGAGATTACCGAAACGGTCATACTTCCATACCCGGTCGTGCCTGCTGTCCGTGACGTATATGTTCCCGGCCGCATCGACAGCCGGACCTGCAGGGTAGTATCTAAGCCCTGACTTTTCAAAAATGGCGTCTGACGGACGAGTAAGCAGGAACCATGACGTATCGATGACCCCGTCGATATCGTAGACAGTCGCATTATACCGGCCATCGGGTACCGGGCGGCCAAGGTTGTCCGTGCCATTCCACAGGATACTGTGCCTGCCGGATCCCTGTATGCCGCCGTCTATTATTCGTACCGCCCTGCCAGCCTGGTCAACAATCTGAAGGGCAATCATGGCACTGCCATCGTTATCGAGCGTATAGTTTATGCCGGCAGCGCCCGTACCGGGATTGAAGGCTTGCGAAACATTCGCAGCATCGATAGGCTTACCATCCCCCGCCCAGGCGGCACATGAAAATATCCCGCAAAAAACAAACAGAACGACGACCAATTGTGCTTTGACAGACATGGTTTTACTTCCGGTACCTTCATTGGCGATCGACCAGTTATCTATTGACCGACCTGTATTGGACTGGCTAATAACAACTATTTATGTATGCGCTTATTATTAAAATATATTTATATTTATAGCTTATTACTAATAAAGAGCAAGTGATCAGATGATAATGCCCAAATTGTTATGATGGTTTCAACTAATAGTGTGGAAAAAGATTAAAAATAACGTGGGGTTGAAGAGATTTGAACTCCTGATCGACGGGTCTCTCCGATCGATTGTCCGGATGTGACACCGGAGAGCACTGAAATCAGTGCTCCAACGGCTCCTCATAAGCCGCCCCGTCGGGAGGCTTCAGGTGACCCGTTGCTCATCATATTTCTGGAGGGCCTTATTGCAGACCCTGCCACCGCTGGAGCCCGTCGCCATACCTGGCTTGGCCACAACCCCTGCGAAAGTCTAATCGCTTTTATACTTCTTAAATGTTTTCAATCGTTTTTAGCGGGCCCGGTGGGATTCGAACCCACGACCCCCGGCTTAGAAGGCCGGTGCTATGTCCAGACTAAGCCACGAGCCCAGCCTCGCGAGAACTAAAATGGGCGTACACGTATATAAAATCTCTGCATTGGACACTAATGGCACTAAGGGCACGGAGGGCACAAAGGATATACCACAAATTCGCCACGACCGCATCGTACTACGACGGCGTGGTCAGGGAAATCGACTGGTGCATGCCCTGCGGCGGCAATACTTCGATGGTGCAACGTGTGGCCGGAGGTATGTCGAGGTCCGTTAAACGGAGTTCCACGAGCTCGCCGGTTTCAAGGAGCATGTCCGGCGGGTTTTCGTTGCTGCTTACCCAGATGACCGTCTGGCCCTGCTCCGGGAAGAAAACACTGTTATTGATCGATTGATTGGTGATGAGACGCACGCTTGTCCGGCTCAAGTCCACGGGCGAGGAATACGGCGGCAGCTTCAGCGAAATGCTGATTGTGACCAGGTGATTTCCCTGTGCCGAAACCTCCGACTGGATGCCGCTCGACGCGGACCCGCCCGTCTGCATCGACGAAGTTACCTGATCGATCGCCCCGTAGATGACTTCCTTGCTCTTCTGCGAGGTGAAAAATCCGGAGCCGAGCACGACGTAGGCGAATACGGCTGCGACGACGACGAACGCAATGAGCACGACGGCCGATTCAAGCCCGGTCATCGCACGATCATTATCGAACATAAAATATACCAGTCTGTTATTAACCAGTTTATTCTGCTACAAATAGATATATTTGGTGTTATTATCAGGTAAATACCAGTATGCAAATACCCTGGTATTACGACCGGAATCCGGCCTGGCTTTAAACCGTTTTTGTCCTTCTCAGGTCTTCCAGTTTACAGAATGTCGCCGCCCTTAACGTACATCTGCGCTTCCACAGGTGTCCGGGAGCCCTGGATAAGCACCTGCACCGTGATGCGCTTGTAGAGACCTTTATGCACGCCCTCGTAGTTGTCCAGCGCGCTGAGGTCGCGGTTTCCCACGCCCTGCAGAAGCGAGCCTTCGATGAATGACCCTTTCTCGTGGACGGCCATCTGGTTGCCTGAGGCTTCGTCGTAGAACTTGCGGTAATCGTTTACCCTTGCGGGCTTCATGGTCGGTACCTTGCGGAACAGGCGATGTAAGGTGTCCGGGTCCCTCAATGTATCGTAGGCAAAGACATTATAAAGCATGATATCTACCGTGCGTCGCAGTGCTTGATCTCTATGGCCTCAACATATATAGGCTTATACGCCTCCACCGGGTAGACGTCCCGCACCTTTCCGATCGAGTGTACCGAGAGCTGCACCCGGGCGCTCATCATCTCCCGCTCTTCATGGTTCAGCGGCGTGGAAATGCTGACGCGGTTCATATGAATGTCAATGCCGCGGACGGTGACGACGTAGCCGCACAGCCCGGGTACCAGGTCCGGCGGCACCGCGTCAGTGATGAAAATCTGGTCCATCAGCTTGATCGTGGAAAAGATGATCAGGTTATGGGCACTGCGGATCTCGAACGTCCTTATGTGGTGCTTTACCAGGTCTTCGATGGACTCTCTGCTCAGCCCGGTCAAAGTGGCAAGCTTCATAGTCTCACCCGTACATTCCCTGTGTCTCTTTACCAGGCTTGGCTTCTGCTTCGCCGATCTGCTCGGAGAGCTTGTGGAGCATCTGCTCGATCTGTTCGGCCTGCTCCTTCATCGGCTCGATAGACACCCCGAGCCCGTAAATCTTGTTCAGCGCCTCGACGACCTGGATGGCAGCTTTGGGATCAGGGGTCGGACCGCGGGTCTCTCCAAGGATGCAGACTGCCTCGATATCGTTGTTCATGCACTCGTTCAGCATTACGCCGGGCACGCCGGTGATGGTGCCCATCTCGAAGATTTCCACGCTGTTCTTAAGCTTGTCCAGCCCCGCCTGCGTCGTAGCCGCGCCGTACACCTTGTGTTCCTCGCCGTTCGTGGCAAGCCCCGCAATTGAGACGACCTCTTTAGGGCTCATAGGCTTTGCCCAGCTGATGATCGCCCTGCCGACCTCGCGACTGATGATGGGGTCTATCGGGATGTCCGAAAAGATGACCACGAGCCCCTTCGCGGCGCTCTCATAGATGCGTACCGGGCCCTTTACAAGACCATTGTAGAGGATGGCAATCGGCGGGAACAGTCTCGAGTCCACCCGCCCGCGCGGCTGCATGTCCATCTGGTCGATGAAGTACTGCGTGACGATGTTCCCGATGAGGCCCATGCCGGGAAAACCGCCCAAAATGATCGGGTTTTTACTCTCGATGTTCTCGGCTATTACCTGAACGAACGGTTCCTCCGCTTTGTCTGCCATCAAGAAAAATACGCGGCTGAAAAATATAAAACTTTGTAGATACTGTCACAAGGACAAGCTTGCCATAACTGACCACGGCGATGGGGCTGCAAAAGAGTAATATACAGCCAATATGGCAGGCACCAGCCCGAAAGGGGATCTCGACGTGATCAGCAGGTCCTGCAACCTGATCAAGCAAGCTATAGACGAAGACGAACACCACATGAAATTCGAGGAAGAGGCCATTTACCCGGAATTCGAGGATGACACTGCGATGAAGGGCATGGTAAGCGAACGCTCGAGAAAGATGCCGACCAAAAAGTATACGAGATGCTTGCGAGTCGAGATCGAGTCGTCTGCAGGCATCGAAAGCCTGGCGGACTTTACCCGCAAGGCAAAGTAATCATCTCTCGATGACAGGGCGAATGGGGCATAAACCGGCTACGTCGTCCGGTTACCTATTTTTTGAACTCCCATCATCACCCGGCCAGGGCAAAAAAACGACGACAGCAGCTTGCCTTTTATGGGTCTGGCCAGAGAAACATTTTTACCCTGCGAAACACAAACATATCCATGGTGATAGCATCAGCGAATATAAGTTCAAGCGCGGCTTCAAGCCTGAAGGCGAGAGAATAAAGAACGTCATGGAGGAAATCTTCCAGGTCGCCCCGCAGGATAACGGCGGGAAGCTTACGATCAACTACGGCGCCATGAAAGAGCTGAAGGCCTGGGTCGAGAATAAGAAGCTGTTCGTCGAGACGCAGTCCGACCTCACCGTCAAGGATACGAACGTCATCCTGGATACGAACAAGAAGTTCAGGGACTTCCTCGAGGAAGCCACGGGCTTCACCGCCAAAGAGCGCCTGAAGCAGGCGAAGAAGGAAGTCCAGGGCGCGGACGAAAAAGCTTAAACTCTTCTTTTTAGACGTTTTTGGAGATTTAATGATAGATCACGCGACTGTTTACCGTTCCCTCCTGCCCGAAGAGAAAAAGATCCTGCGCGGCGTCGAGGAAGGCATGAAGTCCCACGAGTGGGTACCTGTCGAGGACATCGAAGCATTTACCAGGCTCGGACATAAAACGGTCGAGTACCGGCTGAACGAGCTTGTAGACAAAAATATCATCGAACGGTACATACAGTCTTATGTCGGCTACCGTCTGAAGTTCGACGGCTACGACATCCTTGCCATCGAAGCCTTTGTCAAGAAGGAGACGATCACCGCGCTGGGCGAAGTGATCGGCGTCGGCAAGGAGTCGGTCGTGATCGCGGCCATGGGGCTGCGTCCCTGTGCGATCAAGTTCCACCGCGAAGGCCGGTCGAGCTTCAAGCAGGTGAAACGGTCCCGCCAGCACCTCGTGGACATCGAGATCGAGAACTTTTCGTGGCTGTATGCGGCTATGCTGGCGGCGAAGCGGGAGTACGACGCCCTGGAAAAGCTGTTCCCTGCCGTGAACGTCCCGGAGCCCATCGACTACAACCGGAACGCCGTCGTCATGAGCGTGGCCGGCGGCGTGGAGATGGCGAAGGCAAACCTTATAGAGCCCGAATGGTACCTTGACCTGACCATCGAACAGGTTAAAAAGGCCTACGGGCTGGGCATCATACACTCAGACCTGTCGGAGTACAATGTGATGGTCCGCGACGATGGCATCACTATCATCGACTGGCCACAGTACGTGGATGTCGGCGGGAAGACCGCAGATGAAATGCTTGCCAGGGACGTGGGGAATATTCTCACCTACTTCGAGCGTAAGTACCGGATTAAACGTGACCTGGATATAACGCTAACGGCAATCAAGGCCATTGAAAAGAACGCATAATACAACGTTATCATTATGTTCGAACTCGGGCCATTGGCTACGGCAGCATGGGAAGTATGTTGCTGAACGGATTCCTGTCAAGCGGGGTCATGACACAAGATCAGGTCATCGTTTCGACTCGCACCAGGTCGAAGCTGTACGATATTAAAAAACGCTTGCCAGGGGTTACTATTGCAGATAATAACGCCGTGGTAGCTTAGCAGTCGAAGATCGTGCTCCTTGCAGTCAAGCCGAAGGATGTAAAGCCGGTGCTCGATGAGATCATGGGCAGCCTTGCGAAAGACGCTCATCTTATTTTTATTAGCGCAGGAGTCACGATCAGTGATGTAGAGCGCATATTTCATGGCAAAGTATCGAAAGTTGTCCCGAGCATGACCATGGAAATGCGCGAAGGCATTGCGCTGGCCTGTCACAACGACCGGGTCGAGGATGCAGACGCCGAAAAGATCGAGAAATTGTTTGGCTCGATCAGCACTGTAAAACGGATTGAAGAAAGGAACTTCGAAGTAGCCGGCGACCTGACCAGCTGTGCACCGGGGCTGCTGGCGACTATTGCACAGGAGTTCGTAAATGCCGGCCTGCGCCACGGTTCGCTCACAAAAGAAGAAGCCCGACAGATGGTCATTGCATCATTTTATGGTACGGCAAAGCTGTTTGCCGAAAAAGGCATGGACTTCGATGAGGTGATCTCCCGGGTGGCCACGCCTGGCGGCATCACAGAAGAAGGAGTAAAAGTATTGCGTAATGGACTCCCGGCAACTTTTGACAGGGTCTTCGACAAGACCATGAGCAAGCAGGAAATTGTTAAAAAGGCCATAAAAGAGCAGTTCGAGGGCAAGGTAAAAAAATAATTCCGCACTTTTTATTCAGGCCTGCGACACAGATTGTGACTGCACAAAAGAGTGACTGCAAAACCTCCGATCCACATTTGCGCGCGAGAGCGGCCGCCAGGCTAACCGGAACAATGCCTGGATAGAACACTAATAAAAAAGTAACAGGACGCAGGCTTACATGCCCGCGTCTTTCCTGAGCGCATCGGCCTTGTCGGTCTTCTCCCAGGTGAAGTCCTTGTCCTTGCGGCCGAAGTGGCCGTAAGCCGCGGTCTTCCTGTATATAGGCCGGCGCAGCTTGAGATTCTTGATGATGCCGGCAGGCGTCAGGTCGAAGTTCTCCCGGACCGCCCCGATGATCTTCTTCTGGGGAACCACATTCGTGCCGTATGTATCGATCATGATGGATACAGGCTCTGCGACGCCGATGGCGTAGGCCAGCTCGATCTCGCACTTGGTGGCCAGCCCTGCGGCCACGATGTTCTTCGCCACGTGCCTTGCCGCGTAGCAGGCCGAGCGGTCGACCTTGGTCGGGTCTTTGCCCGAAAAGGCGCCTCCGCCGTGTCTGCCCATGCCGCCATAGGTGTCGACGATGATCTTCCTGCCCGTCAGGCCCGTGTCGGCGTGGGGACCGCCAAGGACAAACCGGCCCGTGGGGTTGATCAGGACTTTGGTCTTCTTGTCGAAGAAGCCCTCCGGCATGACCGGCTTGATCACATACTCGGTCACTTCTTTTCTAAGCTGCTCGTTGGTGACGTCGGGGCTGTGCTGCGTGGACACGATCACTGTGTCCACCCGCTTCGGGGTGCCGTTGACGTACTCCACGGTCACCTGTGTCTTGCCGTCCGGCCTGAGGTATTGTTCCGCTTTGCCGTCTGAACGGTGGCATGTCAATTCGCCTGACCTCCGGACCTCTGCGAGTTTCATGGCCAGCTTGTGGGCCAGCATGATCGGCATCGGCATGAGCTCCGGGGTATCGTTCACCGCGAACCCGAACATCATGCCCTGGTCGCCGGCGCCAAGCCTGTCCACACCCATCGCGATATCCGGGGACTGCTCGTCGATGGCTGTCAGGACGGCACAGTTGTCGGCATCGAAGCCGTACTTGGCCCGGTCATAGCCGATGTCGCGGATCGTATTCCGGACCAGCTTAGGGATGTCGACGTAAGAGTTAGTCGTAATCTCGCCAGCGACAATAGCCATGCCGGTCGTGACCAGCGTCTCGCAGGCGACACGTCCCGTCGGGTCCTTAGCCATTATCGCATCCAGGACTGCGTCAGAGACCTGGTCCGCTATCTTGTCCGGGTGGCCTTCGGTCACTGACTCGGACGTGAAAAGGTGCTTCTCAACGCTCATTGATTTTCCCCTTATCTAAACCTATGAACCTATGTAGAATGAGCAAGCATTAATATTTGTCGGTTATATCATAACCGGGAGTAATTATTTATTATCAAAATGCCTCCACCTGACAGGAGGTCCCGGAGGTTCCGGGACATCAAATGATGGCGATGCGCGGGTTGAGCTGGAAAATCTCTTTTCCGCCCTTGTAAACAGTCACGGTACCACTGGACTCGGAGACAGTGATCGCGACGCTCTTTGAGCACTGGGTGATAGCCGCAGCGGCCAGGTGTCTCCCGCCGAGTCCGGGTACCAGTGTCACGCCTTTCGCACTCACGTCGAGGTACCGCCCGGCGGCTATTATGTGCCCGCCATCGTCGACGATGAACATGCCGTCGAGCTGCGCAAACTCCTTGACGGTCTCCCATGTGTCCTCGTTGCGGATGTCGCGGTCGGTAGAGCTGTGGCCTGCGTAGGGGTTCAGGATGATCTGGTGAGACATCTGGAGCACCTTCTCCGTGTCGCCCATGATAAAAGCGGTGCCCACATGCTTGCCCTCCCTGCCTTCGCGCCCGATCTCGATAGCCACGTTCATCACGGCCTTAAGGAGCACGTAGTCGACCATCGACGCGAGGTCCGCCATCTTCCGGATAAAAGGGATATCGGTAATGTCGAAGACGACCAGCGAGTTTACGTCGCCGATACTGACGATGCCCAGCACGATGCCGTCGTCGAGCTTGCCTTTGATATAGGCGGCTTCTACGGCTTCGCTCATCAGCTCGATGCGGGACACCTTGAGGAACAGCGACTCGCGATCGACGTCTGCCGGGATACGGGTAAAAATGTCCACGTTGGTGCCACCCCCTTCCTCAGACTCGCCCGCCAGCCGGGCGAGGATGACGGGTATCCTGGTATGCAACTTGCGCCGGATCTCTGCGCCCTCCGGAGAGATGATAATGATGGCGTTCGCCCCTATGCGCTCGGCCAGTACTTCGCCTGCCCTGACAATCTCGTCGCGTAAGCTGATGATCTCCTGCAGGCTCATGGTCTCACAAAAATATATTAATCTGCGAGTATTAATAAATGACACTGCGGACACGGTGGTCGCCTTAGATACCGCGGCTGCAGCATTCCCACGGAAACGCAGGAATGAGGCTGCAGGATGACCGCAGCCATGACACCCTCGCGTCGGCTCTACTGATACTACAGGTTATTTGATACTCCGAAGGATAATGGTGAACTTCAGCGTCTCGCCGGCCAGAGGGTGCTTTGCCAGGAGATATACTGTTTCGTTGCCCGTATCGATCGAGTCGACAGTGAAAAACCTGCCGTTGTAGTATATCGAGTCATTCACCTCAGGCGTAACGTTCTGCGCTGTAAACGAGCTTATGTTAACTGGAACGAGTTTAAGCCCATAGCCCTTCTCCGGGGGGACAACGACAACCTTTGTCTCGTTAACAGTCATCCCTGCGACGGCCTCATCGAAGCCATCTATCAGCTGGTCGCTGCCCACGGTGAACTCCAGGGGAGCGAAGAACCGTCCGGTCATGTTGAGGCCGGAGCTCTTCGCCACCGACTCCATGGACGTGTCAAAGACCGTTCCGTTTGTAAAATTGCCGATATAGTCGACCGTGACGATATCCCCCGGTTTGACAGCCCGGTTCTGGTCCGGCACAGGGGTCGGCGTGGCTGTTGGCGAAGCCGGTGAAGTACATCCGGCCAGCAGCGTAAATGCCACTAAGACCAGAATCGCGAGTACTATGACTTTAACGTAACTCATAAAGGTCGATTATAGCTCTCTTTGATCTTTTATATTAATTTCTCTCAGAACATTCGCAACCGGACCAGGAAGTGCCTTAACAACACGAAAATCCGCCAGAACGGCAAATCCCATATTTATATATCACAATGCAAATATTACCTGAAAACATACGCTGCGGAGGGAACACCAATCAGAATAGCTGCCATGGGCGACCTGCACTTCGGCTCCGGGTCGGCGACCTTTTTCCGGGCGCTGTTCAAGTCGGCCTGCAAGGAATCCGATATGCTGGTCATGTGCGGGGATCTGACCACGCGCGGGCTCATCGAGGAGGCTCGCGGGCTTGCCGAGTCGCTTAGTTACTACGATCGGCAGATCGTCACAGTACTGGGCAATCACGACCACGAGGCCAATAACCAGGAGGAGATCATGGACATCCTCGAAGAGACCGGCGTGCACATCCTTGAGCGAGGCGTTTACGTCACGAGCGACAGCGCCATCGGCTTCGCCGGGACCAAGGGCTTCTGCGGAGGGTTCCTCAACTGCCGCATTGCGCCGTTTGGCGAGCGCATCCTGAAGATGTTCATCAACGAGACCTACAAGGAGGCGAACCGCATCAACCGGGAGCTAAAGTCGCTGAAAGCGGACTTCAGGATCGTCTGCTACCACTACGCCCCGGTACGGGACACATGTATTGGCGAGCACACGGAAGTCATACCGTTCCTGGGCTCGTCTATCTTATCCGATCCTGTCGACACGTTCAAGGCAGACCTCGTGCTGCACGGCCATGCCCATAACGGCATGGAGAAGGGCAGGACCCTCGCGGGTATACCGGTGCGCAACGTCGCGCTGCCTGTGCATAACAAGAAATATGCGCTCTACGATACGGACATGTTCCGTGCAGCGATGCAAAAATAAGCGTATAGAAGCCTGTGGATGGGCTGCTGCATCGAAGGCCCGGCAACTCGCACGCGCGTGAGCGGCCGGCCGGACAGAATAACGGTCCCTGCAGACTGTTTCCTGGCTGTGCGTGTTAGCACACAGGGCGCGGTTAAATGGCCGCAGAGATCGCAGAGGGGCGCATTCACAGACCAGGAATCCGACCCCACTATATCATTGGGATGCTATGTTTAAAAAATACTTATTTTGGACAGACTTTTTCATACAGTTCTTTAACTGCCTCATCCGGCACAGGCACGACGTGTTCCCGGTCCGACCGGACGTACAGCAGGAAGGACAACGCCCGCTCGTAATCCACTGCGGCCACTTTATTGAAATACTCCCAGTCGAAGGAATCATATGTGCTGGATAAGACAGAGATGCAGTCGAACCAGTCGTTCCGGTCGCTGCGCATGGCCATGATCTTCCGTACGATCAGGTCCTCCGGGGACATCACCTTCATCCGGTAGCCGTTGATGCATGCCCACCAGCCGTGGTCCAGTGTCTCTTTTGTCGTATGCATGCCGCCGACGTTCTCCATTATGAAATCAACGGTAATGCCCTTCTTGAATCCCTTGCATAGCCAGTGGACGCCGGGCATCGGGTCTACCTCGAACCCGGCGCCGGCCAGGGACTGCAGCGCGTGATCACGCTCGGAATCCTCGAGGTAGAGGTCGATGTCCTTGGTGTCCCGGGTCCGGCCGTACGCCATGACGGCGATACCGCCCCCGATCACATACCGTATGCCGTCGCGCTCGAGTACGTCTACGGCTTCCTTGTATATCTTAAAATTATCCTTAGACGACAATCTTACACCCCTGGCAGACCTGCAGTCGGCATAAGTACAATGCGGATTAATATATTAATAATTTGGCAACGGGATTTCCCGCGTTACCGGCGTACGTCCCTGGTTTTTAATGCCAGCCCTGTGACGGCCTTCCTTAGCTCGACGACAATGAAAACCGGCAGCGTCCAGATCAACAAGCAGCCCCCAGTCATTCAACGTCAGGGGCACAGCGCCGAACAGTACCGGCGTGAATGGTATGTAGATGATAGCCGCCAGCAGCGCGCAGGAGATGACAATCGCCAGCCATGCGAAGACGTTGTTAAACGTTGCTGCCTTGAACGCCGTCTGCTCCCCGGCCTTGCAATTGATCACGTTCCACATCTGGAAGATCACCAGTGTGGCAAAGGCCATGGTCCGGGCGTAGTCGATGCCGGCCGGCATCATCACGTAGAAGATGCCCAGCGTCCCGAGGCCGATGACGCCGCCGATCAATGCCATGTCCAGCAGCATCATACGGTTGATGATCCCTTCGCTGCGCCTGCGGGGCTTACGCTTCATCAGGCCCTTATCCGGCGGGTCCATGCCAAGCGCCAGCGATGGCAGGCTGTCCGTAATCAGGTTCACCCAGAGTATCTGTATGGCTATCAGCGGCAGCGGCAGGTTGAGCATGATGCCGAAGAAAATCGCCAGCACCTCGCCGACGTTGCCGGAGAACAGGAACTTGATCGCCTTGCGGACGTTGTCGTAGATGTTCCGCCCTTCCTCGACGGCGCTGACGATGGTGGCAAAATTATCGTCCGCCAGCACCATGTCCGAGGCCTGCCGGGCGACGTCTGTGCCATTCATGCCCATGGAGACGCCTATGTCAGCGTTCTTCAGCGCAGGGGCGTCATTGACACCGTCGCCGGTCATCGCGACCACATGGTCTTTCCGCTGCATGGCACCTACGATACGCAGCTTCTGCTCCGGCGAAGCACGAGCGTAAACCCGTATCTTCTCGATGTGCTCGTCAAGCTGACCGTCTGACATGGCGTTCATCTCCGTGCCGGTGACCACTTCGTCGCCTTTCCCGGCGATGCCCACGTCACGGGCGATGCTCAAGGCGGTGGGCGCCTGGTCGCCGGTGATCATGACGACATTGATGCCTGCGCTGTGGCAGCGGGCCACTGACTCCCGGGCCTCCGGCCGGGGAGGATCGATCATCCCGGCCAGCCCCAGGAAGGTCAGGCCTGACTCAATGTCGCTCACGTTGCCGGGCACCGGGCCGGCTAACGTTTTGCCGGCAAAAGCGAGCACACGCATACCGTGTCCGGCCATGGCCTCGTTCTGGCGCAGGAACCTGTCTTTAGTCTCCGCGGTCAGAGACTCCACCCGATTGCCATTCTGCACGTGCGAGCACCGGCCGAGGATGACCTCGGGCGCGCCCTTGGCGCAGACTATGGGGCCATGGCTGCACTTGTTGACGGTGAACATGGACCGGGTCTCGGCGCTGAAAGGCACCTCGAACTGACGTGGACATACGTCCTCTGTCAAAACCTTGTACATGCCCGCCTTTGCCCCGGCAACCAGCAAAGCCACTTCTGTCGAGTCCCCGGTAATGATCAGCGATTCGCCCGATTTTCTCGTAGGTGGCATTGTTGCAGAGCACGCCTGCCCGCAGTAGCTGCTGAAGGCCCGGATCATGGCTCGTGTCCGCTTTTTGTCCGGCCTTCAGGAAATCGCCTTCCCCGATATAGCCCGTGCCTGTGACGTCGTATGTCCCGGCTGGCGTCATGATCCTGGCGGACAACGATGACGTTCTGCGTAAGCGTGCCCGTCTTGTCCGAGCAGATGACGTCGGTGCTGCCCAGCGTCTCCACGGCGGCCAGCTTCCGCACGATGGCTTTCCGGCCGGCCATCCGCTTGACGCCCAGTGCGAAGATGATCGTAATGGTCGCAGGCAGGCCTTCCGGTATTGCTGCGACTGCCAGGCTCACTGCCACGAGGAACATGTCGAAGAGCGCTTTTCCCTCGGCAATGCCTGCGATGAATATGACCGTACAGGCGACAATGGCGACGACGCCGAAGGCGATGCTGGCCTTGTTGATGCTGATCTGCACCGGTGTCTCTCGTTTGACACCTGACTCGACCAGGCCGGCAATGCGGCCGATCTCGGTGTCCATACCGGTCCGGACGACGAGGGCACGGCACCGGCCGTCGACGGCGGTCGTGGCGGCAAAGATCATGTTCTCCAGGTCGCCTACCGCGGTATTTTCCGGCAACGTACCCGGAGCCTTGGAGTCCGCTTCCGACTCCCCGGTCAGCGCCGACTCGTCGACCGAAAACTGTGCGGACCAGATGATCCGGGCGTCGGCGGGCACACGATCGCCTGCTTCGAGCTCGATGACATCGCCGGGTACAAGCTCCGAGGCGTTTATCTTGATCTTGTGCCCGTCCCGCAGGACGTAAGCTTCCCTGACCTGGAATCGCTGCAGGGCTTCCAGCGATTGCTCAGCCTGGTACTCCTGGTAAGTGCCAAGGACTGCGTTCAGCACTACAATGGCCGCAATGATGCCTGCATCCACGGTCTCGCCGATCAACAGGGAGACCCCTGTAGCCGCAATCAGGATGTATATCAAAAAATTGTTGAACTGTGCCAGGAAAATCGAGAAGACGGACCGGGGCGGCTTGCGCTTCAGCTCGTTGGGCCCCTTTTCGGCAAGGCGGCTGGCCGCTTTACTGGCACTCAGCCCTTTTTCGCCAGAACCGAGGATACTGTAAGCTTCTTTTAACTCGATCGCGTGCCAGGGACGATCGGGCTCCAGGGTTCTGCCTCCTTACCTTTCCCGTACTAGCAGCACCGGGCAGTGAGCGTGGTGCGAGACTTTTCCGGAGACGCTACCCAGCAGCACGCGTTCGACCGCCGACATGCCGACAGTGCCCATGACGATGAGGTCGACGTGCTCTTCGTCCGCCACTTTCAGGATGGCAGACGCCGGCGAGCCCCGGACGATAAGTTCCTTTGACTCCACGCCCGCACCGGCGCATAGCTCCTTGATGCTTGCGGTGGCCTTCTGGCCGGACTTCTCCATCAGGGAGACCTCGTCGGCATAGTGGATGCCCGAATGGAACGCCATGTCAGTGTCCATCACGTTTAGCGCGATCACGCTGGCGCCGAGGCTTTTCGCCAGGTACACCGCGTGCTGTCCCGCCAGGAGCGCGTAGCTCGAGCCGTCTGTCGGGACCATTATCCTGGAATATTTCACAGCTTCAGTCATCGCTCCTCACTCCAGCGTCAGCGACGTGCCGATGCCCCTTTCGGACAACAGCTCCCGCAGCAGTGCATGGGATACATTGCCATTGATGATGTGGACGCTCTCCGTGCCTGCCTTCAACACGCCAATGCTGGACATTATCTTCGGTATCATGCCTCTTGAGATTATACCTTTCCTGATGAGATCCATGCATTCTGCCTCGGTCAGGTGAGCTATCAGCGATTTCTTATCGGACGGGTCCATCATGACGCCGTCCACGTCCGTCAGCGAGACCAGGCTCTTCGCCTTAAGCGCAGCCGCTATGTCGCCGGCGGCGGTGTCCGCGTTCAGGTTCAGGCACCGGCCCTCCCGGTCGTATCCTACAGGCGACACGACGGGGATGTATCCTTTCGCGAGCAGGTCATGCAGGATAGTCGGGTCGATCATTCTCCACCTCGCCCACCCAGCCGTAGTCGACCATTTCCTCGCGGCCGTCGACCAGGACTTTCTCGGGAGGCTTCTTCCTGGCCAGGATGAGGTTCCCGTCGTTGCCCAGCAGGCCGACGCCTTTGCCGCCATGGCGGGAAATGAGGCTGACGATGTCCGGGTTCACGTTGCCGACGAGCACCATGCGGACGACCTCCAGCGTGGCATCGTCCGTGACCCGCAGGCCCGCGACGAAATGTGGGCTCATCCCGGTGCGCTTCATCATTGCGTCGATCTCCGGGCCGCCGCCGTGTACAATCACAGGCCTGGCCCCGAGGCTATGCAGTTTCACGATATCGGCGATGATGCCGCTTCTCGCCGCCGGGTCCACCATCGCGTGGCCGCCGACCTTCACGACAACGACCGCTCCGCGGATATTGGTGACGTACAGTGAGTTCTCATGGATGAGATCTACTCTGTCCATTGTGTCAAACACCTTACACCTATAGATGATAATAATAAATAAAGCTATTTTACATGGCACATCTGGTTAGCGGCGCCAAGATTAATAAGCCGCGAGGCCTAAATAATATTAGCACAGGAGAGAAACGGATGACAGATACGATTTATGATGTCGCCATCATCGGCGCCGGGCCGGCAGGCATGACCGCGGCGCTATACTGTGGCAGGGCTAACCTGACGACCATGATCTTCGGCAACATCTTCGACTCCCAGCTGGCCAAGGCCGGGGACGTGCAGAACTATCCGGGCTTCGATTCCATACAGGGGATAGAGCTGGTCGAGAAATTCAACAAGCAACTCGGCAGGTACAACGTCATGCACGTGCCTTCTTATATAAGCAGGATTACCAGGAACGAGGTCTTCAGGCTCGTCACAGAGAGCGGCGAGTTCGATGCCCGCAGCATCATCATCTCCACCGGCTCGAAGCACCGGGAGCTCAACATCCCCGGCGAGAAGGAGTTCAACTACAAGGGCGTTTCCTACTGTGCTGTCTGCGACGGCTCGTTCTACAAGGGGAAGCGAGTGGTGCTCATCGGGCACGGCGACCAGGCGGCCAAGTCGGCACTGTATCTCGCAGGCCTCTGCAAGGAAGTAGTCATCCTGAGCAGCCTGCCGGAGATCGAGACCACTGCCTACCGGGACCAGATACTGTCACAGCCGAACATCCGGGAAATCTTCAACGTGCGAGTGCTCGCTCTCAAAGGAACCGATAACGTGGAAGCGATCGAGTATTCGGTCAAGGGCGAGTCCGCAGAGACGCTGAAGATCGACGGCATCTTCATTGAGGGAGGCACCCCGAACTCGGTGCTGGCAAGGGAACTGGGCCTGGAACTGGACGAAAGGGGCAACATTGCGGTCAACCGTCCGGACATGACCACGCGTGTCGAAGGCGTGTTCGCAGCCGGAGATGTGACAGGGGGCATCCACCAGATATCCAAGGCCGTGGGCGAAGGCGCCTGCGCCGGGGTCAGCGCCGCGCTGTACCTGAAGAAGAAAGCCCGGAAGGCCAAAACATAAATTTTTGGCACTTCTGCTTTTTATGAGATGTTGCTGTGTCAACAGTATAATGATTGATGGTATTTACCCGGGCTGGCACCGGGCGGTATCCTGGCGTGAGACTCCTGACACCAGGACAGTTTAAGATCGCAGGAACTCGTTTGATGATAAGATGATCTTCTTTTTGCGGGAATGATAAAAAACGGCATAGTCCCATTACTTTAAACGGATGTCGGTCATATGAAAATAGTATGGTCCGAGAAAAGCAGCCTGCGAGTTTTTACAGGTAGAGGATTTTACGGACAAATTTCGTCTTGACCTCGATACCCGGCCCGTACTTCCTGACGTACTGGTCGTCCGGATTGACAAGCAGCTTGCGGGCATTCTCTTCAGCCTCTTCCTCGCTGTCTGCCCTTACTTTAAAGACCAGGTCTTCCTGTTTGTTGCCGTAGAAGATGTGATCCGGCTTAACGTAGGTGATTTGATTAGTCCTGCCATCGGGTGATACGGTAAAGCATACTTCGTAATAATATTCATCCATAGCCATCACAGAGATATAATTTGTTTTAATATAAGAGTGTATAGGCACGGCACTGACAGAAAAAAGGTCAGTTTATCGGCTCGATTTCCGAGAAGAAACGCTCTTCACAATGCCCATACTTGTAAAGCCTTCCCTCGGGGGAAGGGTCCTTAATGATCGTGTCTACTTGTTTCCCCGCATCGCGCTTGTTTTTCGCCTGGATGATGAATACTTCTACGAACGGATCTCTGTTGATTTTATTTCCTTTGATACGCACTTTATATTCATGTAATTTAATGACTTCTTCCATGATAACCTGATTAGTAATTTGTCTTACAAGCGAAGGGGTGATTGCCTGCCACTCGCTTATCTGTTTAATATCTCTTGCTGCCCTTGGAGGTCTTTCTGGCGGTGATGTATCCGGCAATGTGATTCCGGACGTTCTTTGTCTGGATTTTTGCAAGCCTGGAGACCTTGTCCTTGTTCTCGTCGAAGTCGGTGGTGAACTCGTTCGGGTACACTCTTAACAGTGTGTCTGCGGTGCTCTTGATGTATGTCTGCCTTATGTTTCCCATAATAATAACCTTCTTACTCGGGCTTATTGTACATGCTAATAATTACTTATACTTATTTGTCGCTCATTTAGTTTCTCAAATTTCAATAACATGAAAAAAGAGCCGATAAATTTGCCTGACATTGTTAATAGGACGTGAAACTATAAGAGTGTGCGTATAAGGGCCTGCAGGGATGAAAAAAGTCTGCCATACGGTCATAGTCTGACCGTTACAATGTGACACCGGTCGCTGTGGGTGATTTGTAATTCCGGTAATGAAAAATATATACAAACCGGCGATGATGGGGCCGGTCCGTCTTCGCGCGCGCGTACGCATGCTCTCCCCTGCACGCATCTATGGCAAGGCTGTTTTTCATCATCGATACCTGATAAAAACCCATTTTTTTATCTGCGGAGTTCCCCGGACCGTTTGTTTTTAACCCGTAATAGATTGAAATACACCGGAGATAATCCCTCTATGATGAGTGACCAGGAAATCGCCGACCCGGAGATCGACATCGCGACGCTGTTAGGCAACATCGACCGGATACGGGACACGATTGCCAGAGCAGCCCCGGAATTACAGTTAAACCACCACAACTATGTCCGGGTTTCGGCTATCGAGGGGCTGGTCGAAAAGGCGCTCAACTATGCTAAGAGCATGAAGTGAAAACTTTTAACGTTACTCGCAATTGTAGCTGCCTGTACGTCCGGCAATGGCATGAGGACGATAAGCTTAAATAGTTAGACACATATGTACAACCAGATACATGTTTGTACATGTCTGTACAATTATTAATTGTGGTGTTTGCTATGAAGTCAAAAGACATCGTGATCGTAGGCGTGCTGCTCGGCATCGGCGCAATCGTCCGGCTGGTATCGCTGGTCGTGCCCGGCGCCATCACGAGCAACCTCGTCATCGCCTTCTATGCGCTGGCCATCGCGCTCATCCTGCCGACCATGACAGAAGCCATAGGCATCGGCCTGGTCGCAGGTATCATCTGCGCGTTGATCAGCCACTCCGTATTTCCTCCCGCCAACCTGATTAGCGAGCCGATCGGCGCACTGGTAGCGTTAGGCGTCATCAAGGGCGCGGAACGCTTCTCAAGAGACACAGGCAGGAAAGACAACATCATCGGCTATATCCTGACTGCGATCAGCGCCCTGGTGCTCATCGTATTCGGAGGACTGATTGCATTCGCCGACCTGCTGAAGATCAAGGTAGATGTATGGACCACCATGGACCCGATGATGAAGATCGGGCTCGGCCTCGCGTTCGTAGTCCTGCTGCTCATCGGGCTGTACCTCATCCCGAACGTGCTGCGGAAGTACAAGGCCGGCGTCACTGCGCTGATCGCCACGCTTGCCAGCGGCTTCACATTCGCCGCGGTAGCCGCGTTCGTGATCGTTCAGCTGCCGGGGTACCTCAACCAGGCATCATCGTCGCTGTCCAGGGGCACACCGCCGGTCGACGCGTTCATCCTCGGGCTGCTGCCGATCGTGATCGGCTGTGCCATCGTGAACTTCGTCATCGCGCAGGTACTATACATACCGGCCAAAAAGGCCATGCGATAATACAGAATCCACTATACTCTTTTCTTTATTTTTAAAGCCGTTTCGTGGCTGTGCGTAGTTGTGCACAGGGCCCGGTTTAAAGGCCACAGAGAACGCTGTTTCCTTTTTAAAGACGGCTAACCATAAAACCGGAAAGAAACTGCGCGCTCTGCGTCCCTCTGCGAACTCTGCGGCCTTTAACTGTTACCACGGTCCAGAGTCGCATGCCCCGGTAGTAAGCTGTGCGCTGTACCGTAGCCACGTTTCATCCGCCCTGCCTCTTAGATGAGAGATAATTATATTAACTGACTGAATAAAATATAATCCGGGCATAGATGCCACATTTACGGTAAAAACACGTTGAGTTACCGGAGGTGAAAATCCGTATGGAAGCACGACAGGAGCTGGTCGCGATCACCGTCGGGGGCCGTAAGGTAATGGTCCCGGGACAGACGAGCACGGCGGAGATCCGGACGATTGCCGGGCTGGACCGCGGGCACGTGCTCGCGCGGACAACTAACGGCATGAATAAAGTGGTCAGCGGGAGCCTGGAGGTCAGGGAAGGCGAGGCGTTTGCCGTGGGGCGGTCGTTCACGAAGGGTTCGATGGACGACGCGCGGCTGCTGGATGAGCTGGAACGTCTCTCCCATTTTTTCGAGCTCGAGGCTGACGACCGCCTGAGCTGGGTGCTCATCTACGGATACGGCCTGCCGGAAGGGTACGACAGACCTCAGATCGACATCCTGTTCAATACCGCCGGGTTTCCTTACATACCGCCGGCGAGCATTTTCGGCGTTTACATGGAACGGGGGCTGACCTATGCCGGCCGGCGTTTACCGAATTATTACGAGGCACTCACCCGGCGCATGTTCGGCCGCGAATGGGCCTGGTTCTGCACCGGGCACATGCCCTGGGACCCGAACAAGGACGACCTCACGACGTTTCTTGTCACCCTCGACCTGATGCTGGCCGACCCCCTCGGGGAGAAACTGGAGGACTACGCCAATGCCTGACGAAGGCAGGAAATTCCGGGTCATGGCCGCGAAAAAACAGGTCCGGACAGACAGGTCGCTGCACGTGGTCTTTCCTGAAACCGATTTCCGCGCGATGATGTCCTCATTCGGCGACCAGGAGCAACAGGGCTTCGAGGGGTATGCCATTGTACTATGCGGACATAAACCCGGGAAGGATAAAAAATCTGTTTTTTACCTCGCCCGCAGCATGCATGTTCCCGGGAAGGGCGATCTCCTCAGCCATTCGAGTGTGAGCGTCACGCCGTCCGGGGACTTCATGGAGTCAGTCCTGGCGGAAGCGGCGCAGCGGCAGAGTACAGTACTTGAAATTCACACTCACCCCGGCTCCAGCGCGCCTATCTTTTCCTCGGTCGACCTTGACCATGGCCTGGACAACGGGAGGTTCCTTAAGTCCTGTCACACCCGGTTCTGTATGATGGTGATAGGGGCCGAAGGCTTCTCGCTCATGGAGTACAATGGCGAAAGCGACAGCCTGCAGTCGCCACAGGCGGCGGCAATATCAGTCATGGACCGTGGCGGCGTGACCCGTGTAATGCCTGTCATCGAGCCGCAGTTCGACGGGCAGTCGGCGGAGTCCGTGGACAGACAGGTGCGCATCTGGGGCGCTCAGTGCCAGCACAGGATTGAGACCACCGTCGCCGGCATCGTCGGCCTGGGCGGCACCGGCTCGGCGCTGCTGCAGATGCTGGCCAGGGCAGGCGTGAGAAAGTTCGTCCTGTGCGACCCCGATAACGTGGAACGCTCCAACCTGAGCAGGCTCCCCTATGTATTTCCAGGGGACGACGGCAAGAAGAAGACCAGAGTAGCGGCCAGCTACCTCAGGAAGATTGCAAAGGAAGTCAGTGTAGAGACCGTTAACGACCGTATACAGGATGCCACTGATGCTTTCCGGTCATGCGACGTGTTGTTCGGCTGCGCAGATAACGACGGCGCGAGGCTGTCGATGAACGAGGTGTCGCTCAAGTACTTCATCCCTTACATAGACACCGGCACAGAAATCTTCCTGGAAAGCGGCAAAGTCAGAGACATGGGAGGACAGGTACGTATCGTTATCCCGTCAGCTACCGGATGCCTGGAGTGCGCCGGTGCCATCGACCGAGGCGAGGCGGCCGCAAGTCTGCTGTCCGCCGACGAACGCGCGTTACGGGAAGCCGCAGGATACGTCAGCGGCACCGATATCACCCCGGCGCCCGCGGTAATCACGCTGAACACGATCATAGCTTCCATGGCTGCCCAGGAATTCGTCGACATGGTCGCCAGCCGGGACCGCGGGGACGCGCCGAACTACCTGTTATATGACGCTACAGGCCCGCGCATAGAATGTTTCTCCTTCGAGCGCAGCCCGGACTGTCCCATGTGTGGGCGCAGCGGCATTCTCGGGGCAGGCGACCCGAAGAAACACGGGCGGCCAGGGGTAAAGAGAATCCGGCCCGGCGAGGCTAAAAGATTATAATACTTCAGCATAGCTACAATATAGCGTGATCTGATGCCGGGCGGGACCAGGCTGTCGAAGCATGAAAGGGAGAACTACCTGATCAGGCTCCAGAAGGAGTTTGCCTTTGCAGGGACAAACATCCCTGAGCATATTAGCGTAGAAGGCAGGCAAATTCACCTGCGGTCTTTCGTTTTCGATGTCATGAAAAAGAAAGGCGGTATTACGCAGGACGAGCAGGCTGAGATAGACCGGGTCGCAGCGCTGGTCCGCAGGAAGCGCACCGCCATCGTCAGAGAAATATCATCGGCGGACCTCACTGTCGATGAGGCTGAAAGCCTCTATAAGACAGCGGTCGGGCTTGACCGTGCGCTGGACACGCTGGGAAGGGCCCACGAGCCGCGGTCCTCGGTCTTAGAAGAAGCCAGGAAAGCTAAAATGGAAGACGGCCGGCGCTGGCTGGGCCTGGTCCGGCGCATCTACACGAAAGAAAAACGAGAAAGGGACGGGTTCCAATGAACGGCAAAAAGAGAGCGGGCAGCTGCCGGCAATGCGGCAACTGCTGCAGGGATTTTATCATCGACATTCGCATCGGCGACGTGACTGACTTCGAGTTCACCGACTACCTGCAGTGGATCAACTGTCACGCGAACGTCCGGGCCGACATCAAGAACTTCAAGCGCCGGGACGTGGAGCTGCTGATCAAGACGCCCTGCAAATACCTCGTGGACAACGGCGACGGTAAATTTTCCTGCGCCATCCAGGACTCCAAGCCGGAAATCTGCCGGCGGTATCCGGAAGAGGACTACAACGACGAAATCAGCAGGAAATGCGGCTTCAGGTTCGTCGATGCGACGGAGCGGCGTGACTAAAAATATTTATAAGGCTATAATTCATAGATACCTTTCGAGAGCACAATATGGAAATTTGCAATAAATGTGGACTACCGTCCGATATCTGTATATGCGAAGACCTTGCGAAAGAGACACAAAAAATCGTTATTACGACTAATACGCGGCGGTTCAAGAAGCTGACCACCGTGATCGATGGCATCGATTCCAAAACGATGAACATCAAAGAACTCGCCCAGAAGCTGAAGACCAAGTTCGCGTGCGGCGGCACCATCAAGGACGGCCGTATCGAACTGCAGGGCGATCATAAAGAAGCGGTCAAGAACCTGCTGATCAGTTTCGGGTTCTCCAAAGACCTCATCGAAGTCAGGTAAACTCCTTTTATCTTTTTACCACGACGGACAGCCAGCCATACTAGCCGTAGCCTTCGTCGATGACCGCCAGGCCGCACTATCTGACCGTTTCCGGGCAATTTCGTATTTTTCACTGGTAACGTTCAACTCTATAAGTCATCTAACTTCATTTGATACTGGTCTGGGCGTTGAACGCAAATGGGTAAATCGTCATTGTCCAACCGGTGTTTAACCGGGTGTTGAGGTGTAGTGATGGTAGGTAAGGACAGAGGAGACATGACCGTCCGCGAGGCGGGCCACAAAGGCGGGGAGACCACAAGGGAACGGTACGGGGAGGGCTTTTACGAGCAGATCGGCAAGAAAGGCGGCAAACGCGGCGGCGAGACCACCAAGGAGCGCTACGGCGGCAGCTTTTACGAGGACATAGGCCACAAGGGCGGCCAGAAAGTAAAAGAGCTCATCGAGCGCGGCAAGAACTCGCGACAGCGTAAATAAAAGCTCTTTCGCTCCGGAAGCCTGTGGACGCTCTCTGCCTGACCGGC
Organism: uncultured Methanocellaceae archaeon; assembly: GCA_963792125.1. Classification (GTDB taxonomy): domain Archaea; phylum Halobacteriota; class Methanocellia; order Methanocellales; family Methanocellaceae; genus Methanocella_A. The sequence continues at coordinate 90,311 of CAWBVA010000003.1, read as the reverse complement.
AACGGGAGATTTTAGCATTATATGCTCCGGGGCGACATATTATCTGTTTTGGGGCTTGTAGAGGTTACCTGGCGGCTGTTTTTACGGTACAGATGCAATAAATCTGCCCGCGGGCAATTTTAAACGCGTTTTAACCGGGCAAAATTAAAAAAGAATAAAATTTTAGGGATTATATGGCATAGAGTGGGGTGTTTTTAGATATGGCTAAGAAAAAGGCAGAAATGACTGTACGAGAGGCCGGACACAAAGGTGGCTCTACGACGAAAGAGCGCTACGGAGAAGGTTTCTACGAGGAGATCGGCAAGAAAGGCGGCAAGATCGGCGGCAAGAAGGGAGGTACTACGACCAAGGAGCGTTATGGCGAGGGCTTCTACGAGGAGATCGGCCGGAAGGGCGGGCAGAAGGTCCGCGAGCTGATCGAGCGTGGCAAGGCGGCGACAGAGACAAGCCCGAGCACGAGCCGCAGCACAAGCCGCAGCACAAGCCGCAAGAAATAGAAAAACCGGTAAAAACGGTTCCCAACCTATATTTTTTATAACACAAAGGTCACTAAGCCACAGAGTACTCGATAGAGGATAAATCATATTTTCTTGTGATGGAAATGAAAAATGTTCCGGGCATGAGTAGCGGGCCGTTTCCTGGTTGTGCGTAGCGGTACGCAGGGCGCGGTTAAAAGGCCCCAGAGAACGCAGAGGGGCGCAGAGAACGCGGTTTCATTTAAACACGGCTAAGCGTAAAACCTCTAAGAAACTGCGCTCTCTGCTTTCCTCTGCGATTTACCAGACCAGGAATTGCTGTTAGTGTCCCGGGTGTTACGTTTCATACGCTTTCCGCAGCATCATGGGTGCGATGACCGAAATGACCAGCACGACGAGGGCCAGCACCGAATAGAGCTTGGTGTCAATGATGGGCCCGCCGTTGTACATCATCGTCAGCCCGATCTGTCCGATGACCAGCGTATACTCGCCCATAGGCATCATGGTCAGGGCCATCTTGTGGATTTCTTTCGGCTTGTATTCGCCGATCAGCCTGGCCGAGACGAAGGTGGCCACGTATTTGCTGGCCATCACGGCCATGAGGAGACCCAGGAACAAAACCACGTCGATAGGGATGCTGGCCAGCACGAGGTCGACGCGCTGCGAGGACAGCATTTCGAAGGCGTTGATGCGTATGCCCGTGTAGACGAAGAAGAGCGGGATGAACAGGCCTTCGCTCACTGCCTCGATCTTGGGAGTGATCACTTTGTACGATAGCTGCGACCGTGCCAGTATGGTGCCTGCGAGGAACGCACCGGAGACCGACGCGAGGTTCACGCTCTGGCCCAGGTAGGCGACGAAGAACATCAGGATGAGCGAGAAGGCGATGATCGGCTGCTCGTCCTTTGATTTGCGGGAGAACGCGATCAGCCGGTCGGTGATAGTGCGGCCTGACATCAGCACGAAGATGATGAAACCCAGTACCCCCAGCAGGAGCACGAAGGCCATGCGTACATCTATCGTCGTGAAGAGGTAGGATGTGAACAATGCAAGTGCGAGTATCGCGTAGATGTCGTCGATCACGCCTGCGGCCATGACCATCCTGAAAACTTTACTGTGCCTGTCGCCGAAGCCGCTCAGGACCATGAAGCCGATGGCGGTAGAGGTCGAGATAAACGATATGCCGACCAGCAAAGCGGCATTGATGGAGAACCCGAGCAGTGCAGTGATAACGGCCGTGGTCACGAAAGTCAGCGTGCCGCCGCATAACGAGATCAGCGTCGCCTTGTAGATGGTCTCGCCCATCACCTTTTCGAGGTCGATCGACAGGCCCATCAGGAACATCATGAACAGGATGCCGATGTCCGTGAGCATTTCCATGCTCTCGGTAAGCTGCACGAAGTTCAGCACCATGGGGCCGAGGATGATGCCTGCCGCCATCTGGCCGATGAGCGGGGAGAAGCCAAACCGGCCCACGATGTCGCCGAATAGCTTCCCGAGCAAAAGCATGACCAGTAGCGCGATTAGTAAGCTCGCTTCTAACAATACGGCATCCCCTTGATTTGCGGTTGAATAAAAAGCTTATTTGTATTTATACTTGTCACTGCCAGTAGCGGAATATGCCCTTGTCGTTCAGCCATTCTGCAACGATCGGAAAACGTTTTTGAGCTTAAGCGCGTCCTCCTCCAGCAGCGGCGATTCACAGATGACCGTCGCGTCACGTCCGCAGGCGGTCAACGCCCGGGCGAAAAGGTCTATGTCAGGCCCGCCATAGCCGAAGGGCACATGCCTGACTTCCCGGGAGTTCTTATGCTCGATGCCGGAGAAGTGAATGTGAAGCGGGCCTTTTTTCACGGCCATGACCTTGTCGAAGACCGCTTCGAAGTCCGTCAGCTTCTTCAGGCCGCCATCAGTCCTCGCGTAGATATGCGCAACATCAACGACGACGTCAGTGCCCGGCACATGGCTGACGACGTCCAGCACGTCGTCCAGGCTGCCGAACTCGCCCAGGTCCCCCATGGTCTCTATCCCCAGGGGCACCGTAATCTTCTCCGTTTTCAGCGCCTTCACGATATCCAGGAAGCTCTCCCGGACCACGTCGGGCCGTTCTTCCCTGGCCGCATGTATCGTGACCATGGTGGCGCCCAGCGCTGCGGCAACCCTCGCGGACTTCATGATCCAGTCCTTGCTCTTCTCCCGGGTCTGCTCGCTCTTGCTGGTCAGGTTCACGTAGTATGGTGCGTGGACGGACATGCTGACGCCCTCTTTTTTTGCCACGACAGCACTGGCCTTCGCGGCTTCCTCGGTCATGTACACGTTCCGCCCGAACTGCACTTCCATGGCATCGAGCCCCAGCTCGTGCAGCTTCGTGATACCTGCTTCTGTGCCTTTGCCCTTGGCGCTGTGCGGAATGCCCGCGATGCCTATCCTGATCATGAACGTTACCGCGGGATAATAAGACAGATGAATGTAAAAATATAGTGCTTATATTAGCTACGGGAGCAGGCCGGGCAGCCGCTCGCGCGCGCGTGAGCCCCCGGCAGGTTATACTGTTTCCCCGGGAGGATTATAGCGTCTCCAGCTTTGCGAGAGCTTCGTCTGCGCTACCTGCCCTGATCGCACCCTGCGACTTCAGCCGGTCGAACATTTCTGTCGCCTTGCCGTCGGTGAAGTCGCGCTTCTCCGTGCTTTCGACCAGTATGACGGGCTTGATGCCGGCAATGGACATGACTGCCTCGAGGTTTTGCAGGTTGCCCCAGCCGATGGGAACGTCGCTGACAACGACGAAGTCCGCTGCCTTCATGGCTTCCAGGTTCTGTGCCGAGGCCTCCGGGGTGATGGGCGAGAAAGGGGCTTCGCTGATTGTCTTGATATTGAGCTCGCCGGCCGTCTCAAAATCTGAGTCGAGCACGTTCAGCACGCCTGCCGTAACTGTGTAGCCTCGAGAGACCAGTGCGTACATAAGTCGGGCCCCGGTGCCTGCCCCGGAGACCAGATGTATTTTCCTGCCCTCGTTCTTTTGAGCTTCCTGTGGCACGGGGTTCATCAGCGTGATGTAAATCGAACCGGTCATGGGGTGGCGCCTGACAATTACGTCCGTACGGAACGCTTTACGGACGTTCTCCCGTGTCAGCACTTCCGCCGGAGAGCCGGCAGCCTGAATGGCCTTACCGTTAAGCAAGATGAGCCGGTCGCAGTAGCGGGCGGCGAGGTTGAGGTCGTGGATGACCAGGACGATGAGCAGCCCTCTGGTCTTTTTCAGCCGGTCGACCAGCTCCAGGATTTCGATCTGGTGATTGATGTCCAGGTGCGATACCGGCTCGTCCAGCAGCAAAATGGATGGCTCCTGTGTCAGCGCCCTCGCGATGATCACACGCTGTCGTTCGCCACCGCTTAGCTCGTTGAACATGCGGTCCCGGAAGTCCCATGTACTGGTCAGCTCCATGGACGCCTGCGCTATCTCGTAGTCCTTCTTTCCCTCAATCTCGAACCGCTTCAGGTGCGGGTTCCGGCCCATGAGCACGATGTCGAGGCAGGAAAAATTGAAGTCGGAGGGTGTGTCCTGTGAGACAACCGCCATGTTACGCGCCAGTTCGCCATGAGAGAAAGACTTCAGGTCACGGTCGAGGAGCACGATAGAGCCGGAAACCGGCTTGATGCTCTTGCTCAGCGCCTTCAGCAGCGTGGACTTGCCCGAGCCGTTCGGCCCGATGATGCCGATGCACTCGCCCTTCCCGGACCGGAGGAACACGTTCTCCAGCACCTTCACGTCCCCGTAGCTGCACGACAGGCCCTGGACGTCGAGTGTGGTCATCACGTCACCTTCCGCTTTTTCCGGGCCAGCAGGTACACGAAGAATGGCGCGCCTATGACCGCCGTGACGATGCCTACGGGCATCTCGGCCGGCTGCATGACCATGCGGGCGAAAGTATCTGCCAGTGTCAGGAACATCGCGCCTGCCAGCAGTGACGCAGGAATGAGAAGCCGGTGGTCAGGCCCCAGGATTAGGCGCATCATGTGGGGTATGATCAGGCCCACGAACCCGATGATGCCGCTCACCGAGACGGCGGCCGCCGCCAGCAGCGACGACGCGATCAGCAGGATAGTCTTGACTTTCGAGACGTCCGTGCCCAGGTGCGCGGCAGACTCTTCGCCGAGCAGCATGACATTAAGGTCACGTGCGTAGGCGTAAATCACAGCCGTGCCGATCAGCAGGAACGGGGCGAGGATGAACACGTCTTCCCATGATGCATTCCACAGCGCCCCCATCACCCAGAAGACGATCTGGTTGAGCTTGTGGCCCGAGATATACATCAGGAAGTAGGTGACCGCCGAGAAGAACGCGGACACCGCGATGCCCGAAAGCAGCAGCGTCTCGACCGGGAACTTATTGTGCACCCTGGCGATGTTAAACACGAGAAAAGCCCCGATGCAGCGCCCCGGCAAAAGCTCCCGACGACTATGCCGTAAGAAAACATGCCGACGCCCACGCCGATGAGTATGACGAGTGACGCACCCATGGCCGCGCCGGAAGAGATGCCGAGGATGTACGGGTCGGCCATCGGGTTCTTGAATACGCCCTGCGAGGTCACCCCGGCCAGGCCCAGCGACGCGCCGACAAGAAGGCCAAGCAGGACACGGGGCATCCTGATCACAAGGACGATATTCTCATCGCCCTGGCTCCAGGTCTTAGCGATGTGATCGCCCAGCACAGGGACTTTCGACAGCAGGATGAGGACTACCTTGTCCGGGCCGATGTTCGACGGACCCAGGGCCATGGCAATGACCGCGATAGCTACAGTCAGGGCTAACAGTCCCAGCAGAATGAGCACCCACCTGAATACGCGCCGTTCCATGTCTGCCACCGCAAGTAAAATTGAGTAATATCAATTTTTCTTTATACTCTAATGCGTCAACGTATAAAATAGTTGCCGGGCAACTGCATAGACAGTAAATTGGCAGGTGAATTAGCAGATGGTCGGCTGGTAGCACGGTGGCCGGGTGGGACAAGGGACCCTTGCGGGCGGTCACGCGCGCGCGTGCAAGAGAAATCGGGCGAAATTTGGGTACAATCATCACGTTTGCTAAGACGCATTTCAGCTGAGGCAATGGTGTATTGTCTTGTACAGGCTTTGCGACTCCTGTCAGGCCCGCCAAAGACGCCACGCGCCAAGAGCGCCACTGACCAGGCTCTGAACGGTATGGCGATTTGCGCACTTTCTGGACAGCCTTGGCTGCCGTCTTGGCATCCTGGCGCCCTTGGCAGGCATGACAGGAGTCGCATTGCATAAACCAGGATATTTTTCATCTGATACCATTGAAGAACCAACTTTTTATACGAACGTCGTATCATATGTTTGAGAGGACAGGCAGACATGAAGGTGACGATTACGCCGGAGCGACCGGATACGACCGATGCGATCGCGTTAATCGGCGAGCTGGATGATTACCTGACTCCCCTGTACCCGAAATGGAACCAGTTCGGCCTGTGCCCGGAAGAGCTGATCAGGGAAGGCGTTGCCTTCTTCATCACCCGCGCGAACGGCATGCCCGCCGGCTGCGGAGGCGTGAAGTTCTACAAGGGCTTCGGCGAGCTGAAGCGTATGTACGTCCGCCCTCAGTTCCGGGGGAAAGGCCTGGGCAAGATAATGCTGGACTACCTCGAAGCTTACGCGCTTAAGCAGGGGACCACCTTGTTGCGGCTGGAGACCGGCATCTACCAGCCCGAGGCCATGGGCCTGTATGAGCGGATGGGGTATCGGCAGACAGCGGCATTTCCGCCATATGTCGCCAGCACGGCAACGCTGAGCCGGTTCTACGAGAAGCGTCTTGTCAGGTGAGGCATCTCTATCGCTGGTTACCTTTTTATATTAGGTATTGAGAATAGATAAAAGCGAGACGCTGGGATAGCCAAGTCCGGTCAACGGCGACAGACTCAAGATCTGTTCCTGCAGAGGTTCTCCGGTTCGAATCCGGATCCCGGCACTAGATTTTTGAAGGGCTCCCGGGGAACTTTCTAAAAAAGTTCCCCTGGGTCTCGACACCGGGTGCCTGCACGGTAAGTGCAAATGTGATAGTTTTTCGGGGTGCAAGGGGGACCTTTTACTAAAAAGTCCCCCTGTACGCTTTCGTTTATACCGTTATCGAATGTTATCCCCGGACAATTTCACAGAAACTTTAAAATATCTATCACAAGCCGGGCCCGGCCATATACCGTGCCTCGTACCCTTCGACTACCGACTTATATTTCTCATCTATCAGTTTGCTGTCGAAATCGAAGAATTCCCCGAGCATCGTATCTTTTTCCGTCTTCGTAAAGTAGGTCATGGAAGGTATGAAAAAGTGCCTGTCCTCCTTTTCGATATGGCGAGGGTAAAACTCGATGATGACGTTCAGAGACGATATGATATCCGCAGGCGCATTCTTCTCCCCGATAAGGTAGCGCTCTTTTGCGGCCTCGATCTTTTCGACGGTCTCCCGCGCGAACTTATGTTCCTCTATCAGCTCTTCCATCGTTTTCCTGATGCCGGACGCCAGGGGCTTTGCCGAGAGGGCCGGGAACAGTATCCGCTCTTCCTTGCCATGATGGCAAATGTCCGTAAAGGTCCTCATGAAGTCCACGGCATCGTCAACGAAGTCTGTGTCTACCCGCCCGTATTTCCCGATGCGGTCGAGCTCATCTTTCATCAGCCTGAGCATCCGCTCGATGAGCCGGTGCTCGATCATCAGTTCGCCGACGGGAAGCATGTGATGTCTTTGCGTATCGGATAAAGCCATAGCTGGTCACCAGACATTACTGGCTGTACAGGACTATACGCGCAACAGGAAAAAATAAGAATGGGCAGATTTTTCGCGTATTTCGTACGGTCTCTTGCGCATGCGCGCGCGGAAGGCGACCGGCCCTGCGATGCTATTTTAGCTTCTTTTCGTCGTACAGGATGCCGCAGGTGTCAAAGTGACAGGAGAGGCCGCTGCCCAGGCGCGTCGTCTCCGGGTGTCCTTTGAGCTCGCCTTTGATGATTTTACGCACTCCGTCCTGCATCTCTGCCAGCACGCGTGGTTTCAGCGGCGCCTTGCCATGGGCCGGGTAAATTTTATCCACCTGGCCCATCATGGTGGCCAGCTTGTCGATGCTTCTCATATAAGTCTTCAACGGCAGGCTGTCCTCCAGCATCAGCAGAGTATTATTTTCAAGGATGTTGTCCGCAGAAAATAACAGCCGTTCTTTACTGTCGTAGAGACAGATGCTGCCGGGCGTGTGGCCGGGGGTCTCGATGACGTCCACGGTGCGGCCGCCGAGGTCGAAGCTCAGGGGGCCTTTGAACGGGGTGAAGCGGCTCAGCCGGGCATGCAGCCAGGCATCTTCGGAGAAGCCTGCGGGGAGCGTGTGTTTCGGGAAACGTTTCAGTACCTGGTATCGCACTGCGGGGCTGAAGTTCTTTTTTAGCATGGGCACGTCACCCTCGTGAATGTGGATGCCCTCGAACCGGAAGTTGCCGCAGGTATGATCAGGATGACCATGCGTGTTGATTACCGTCAGGGGTAACGATGTGAGGCCGTCGACGACTTCGCGGAGGTCCCCGATGCCCCAGCCGCAGTCGATGAGCAACGCCTTATTATCGCCGGCTATCAGGTACTGGCTGACGATGCCGCCGTCCTCGATGCGCCAGACGTCTTTCGATAATTTGCTTACTTTAAGCCATGATGAGTTCTGTCCTTCCATGATAACCACCTTCACCAGTCCCGGGGCTTTGCGAGATACTCGCGCACCCGTATGTCGAAGAACCTGTTCGACGAACTGGCCTTAATCACTGCAGCCGTGTCAGCGCCCCGGCCTGAGCCGGCGACGGCTATGATGTCTTCGCAGGGGACCAGGCCTGCGTCCGCGCACATGGCCGTGATCTCGACCGCGACCTTGGTGCCCTGGCCCAGAATACGCAACGAATCGGCCACTACCTGTCCCGGGGCATAGCCGCCTTTGTCCCGCAGTGCATTGCCCAGCCCGTGCAGGACCATTGTGCCGGTATAGACTGTGCCGCCCAGAGACTCGATTTTCTTTTTCGCTTCAGGGCTGAACGTCTGCTTGCCTGCCTCCCGGAAACCTGTGCTGTGCGATACGACCACGAGATGCAGCCCGGTGCCATTTAGCATTTCGGCGGCGGCCATGCCGGTATCACCCATCGTGGACGCGACAATGATGTAACTGATGCCCCGCCTGATTGCCTCGTCCCGTGCCAGCTCCAGCGTCTTCTGCGTGTTTTCCCTGCCAGGCTTCTCAAAGTACATATGATCACCCGTTCACGGTCGTTAATCCGATGAAGAATGCACCTGTTCGCACTTAGACTTATCCTGCCGGGAAAAAGAAAAAATGCCTACGAAGGCCTGTTGATATAGTCGTTCTTGATGAACTTGTACTTTCCCGAGCCGGTCCGCTCGATACGGTCCACGATCCTGAACTCGAGGTTCCAGCCTTCGCTGCGGCTGCGGACGACGGTGCGGATACGGTCGAGTTGATGCTCATCGAAGCTGTCGTCGGGTACGATCTTGATCACGATGCGGTCAAGTGTCTCCTGGATGACCTGGTATTCTCTGATACCCTGCTGCTCCCAGAAAATGTAGAGGAAGAACCACCCGTGTATGCTCTTTCCCTCCGGAGTCACGAGCACGTCCACCGTGCGGCCGTTCACTTCTTTCAACAGCTTGAATCCCCGGCCGCAGCTGCACGTCTCTTCCAGCAGATGCCCGTCGTCGCCCGTGTCGTAACGCAGGAATGGCATGGCGTAGTTATAGAGGCTGGTAGCCACTATGCGGCCTTCTCCGCGCTCCATCTGTTCACCGTTGCCGTCGACGATCTCCATGATGCTGCGCTCGGTGTCGATATGCAGCCCTGTGTGTTCGGTACATTCGAAGGCGGTAACACCACCGTCGCTCAGGCCGTAGGTGTCGAAGACCGGGCAGCCAAAGACTTCCGCTATCTTCGCCTTCATGGCAGGGTACAGCTTTTCAGAAGTGGTGAAAATGCCTTCAGGCCGGTGGATTCTTATGTCGTTCTTCTCCAGCCAGCCCGCGAAGAAGAACAGGGACGACGCGTAGCCGCGGATGAACTTCGGCCTGTACGAGTTGATGACGCCGGCGTATTCCTTCATCTCCCGGTCGCCCATATCGAAGGAAGAGAGCTTTTTCAGGTTTCGCGCCATCTCGTGGGCCCGGGTGATCAGGAAAGAACGCTTGCCGGTATCCAGCGACGAGCCGGCAAGGAACACCATCCGGTCGCCCAGCTCGTAGCCGGCATAGCCCCAGCCGCGGTACAACAATGCCCCGCCCATGAAACGGTCGATGCTCGACTGGCGGTACTGCATCGGGGTGCCGGTCGTGCCTCCCGTGGCGGCGGTAGTGTATTTGGTCCGCTTCAGGTACAGCGGTTTGAAGTCGTCCGGGTTCTTGTTGATGATCTCCTTGTTGAGGAACGGGAGCTTTTCGAGGTCCTGCACCGTCCGGATGTCATCGGGCTTCAGCCCGAGACGGTTGAAAAGCTTGTGATAGTAGGGGACGTTGAGGTATGCGAAGCTCATCATCTGGCGTAATTGTTTTTCCTGCTCCGCTTTCAGGTCCTCGTACCGCCTCCACTGGTTTTTCATCAACCTGCGGTAGATCGGATAGAAATGGGGGTTGCCCGCCTCGTGGGCAATTGTAAAAATGCATTTGCTGATCATAGCCGCATCACCCATTCTCCTGGCCGCCGGAATGAACGGCGTAAAGCCCGGAGGCCTTTTTCACATGTCATGCGATGCCCCCGTTTCAGGATCAGCTCAACGGTCAATCTTAAGATCTCCTGGTATTCCTTTCCCGCCATCATGCCGGGCATTCATATGTCACTTATTATATATCACATATTATATAATCATTTCCATCCCTTGCGATTGGTGCGCATCAATTAAAAGTCCGACTGTACACGGCCCGAATAACGGCAAAGTATAATACTTTCATCGCAGACTATGCAAGAACTTAAATACATATAAGTGAAATCAAGTATGATGCCTGAAAGATTCACTCGGGGCATCGGTGAAAGGACATGACAGACGAGTTTGTGCAGATGTTAAAGGATATTCTCGATAAAGCAGGTGTCGAAATAAGTATAGAGCAGCTGGAAACTGGCCTTAATGCCATGGTGGACGACAGTCCGAAAGAGGACCCGTGGCTGGACGAGGTCATCCGGAAGATCGAAGAGGAGAGGAAAAAGAATAATGCCGATGCTACGGACAACAAAGGAATTTCGATGAAGGGCTGGGGTAACTGCTACGTCGTATCGGGGCCCGCCGTAGTTGAGTATAACGGCCGTACCGTCAAGAAGTTCGAAGGTGACGCGGTGCTGATGCTCAAGCCCGACAACAGCATCGTCGTGCACAGCCTGCACGGGGTAAACCCTGTCAGCTATCTTGCCCGCGCCGGTGAGATCTGGTCAAGAGGGAGCAACGGGACGTTCACTGTGGAAGCCATCGCCGGGGACGACCGGCTGACGATCACATTCCTGAAAATGAGCGCCTTCGAGAGCCTGTTCAAGGAACTGTCAACTGAAACTAAAAAGCCCCGGACAGGAAAGCCTTTGACAGAAAAGCCTGCTGTAGAGAAGATCGCCATGACCGGTGAGGAAAAAGTGCTCGAGGTACGGCTGAAGAAGCTCCGCATCGATCTTGCCCACGGCAACGGCATCACATTCCTGCCTGCAGTCTTCGATAACCGGGTCCTGTATACCCTGGTCAAACAACGGCCGGCCACGAGAGACGAGCTGAAGAAAGTCAAAGGGTTAGGCGAAAAGCGCATCGAGAAGTATGGCGACACTATCCTGCAGGCTATACGGGAGACCACTGCAGAGTCTGCTTAGATCTCCGGGACGAACCTGACCAGGCACAGCCAGAATGCGAGGTTGATCGCTCCGACGGCCATCAAAACGTTGCCGAGCCACTGCAGGACTGACAGACCAGGCAGGAACGTCCATATGACTGTGTACGATAATATGCAACCGGCAAATAGGAAGAGCGCATTCCTTTTTTGCCCGGCAACGGCAGTCATGACCGGTTATCTCTCGATGCTGACGACGTGAAACGCTTCACAGCCACAGGCACACCGGTTCGATTCGGAATCCTTCCCGTCGCTGAGGCAATAATAATTGCCCACGATAGGTATGATCTGCGAGACCGCATCGATGATCCGCTCTCTGTCACAGTCCTTGCACAGGACACGCACTTTCAGCCCGCTCATGTCATTCCCCGATAAGGATACCCGTCGAAGGTATTTAACGGTGCCGGATTATGCGGCCAGCCTATAAATCGACCCGCTCGGCGTAAAGTATCTTATTCGTCAGAGAGTTCTGGTAGTACCTGATGCCTACAAGACTCCCGCCGCATTCGGGGCATATACGGCCGTTGATAAGCGATTGTATCGAGTGTAATATCCTGATAGTTCAACTGTGAGCCAGCATAATTTTTTCTCCGATTGTTTGCAAGGGCCTTAACCATAATTTTTACTGGTACTCTTTTCTGTTAATTTTTATTTATACAAATTTATTTCATTTTATTATTTATTTGGTAATTAGTTGTAGAAGGAAAACTTATATATTTGTAATTACAGAATAATTAACAACCAAGCGATAATTGCTGAATTGAGGGGGGTATAGTCGCTTATTAGTGAGACGATACGCTAGTCTTGGTAAGCGATTGACAGATATGGACAAGAAAGCGCCAGATGTTGAACAAACGGATTATGCTATAAATCCGGCAACGTTCGATTACTTGATTACTCGACTATCCGACAATGACCGGCAGGTGAGGAAGAGTGCGGTGATCGCGCTCGGAGGAATGGGTGATACGAAGGCGGTTGAGCCGTTGATTTTTACGTTGTCACAGGAACTTACGCGCGATTCCGAGTCATACCCGGTGATCTTCGAGATTGTGGAAGCAATATCGAAAATACCTGACAGCCGTGCCCTCAAGGCATTTGTGAGTATCGAGTCCCAGATGATCGATCGCGACTCTCCCCGATGCCCGGTTGAGCTTCCCGCGGGCGTAATCACATACACTGATACAGTCGACGGCCTGATACATCGGGCCGTGCCCCGTAAGCTCCACATCAAGGTGCTCGACGTGATGAGGAGGATGAGCTACAAGCTCAACGATAGGACCGAACAGATAACGACCCGCTATAACGAGTATCAGCAGGAGGTTATCCAGGCAGAGATCGACCGCATAATGCCCGATATGGCTGATCTGCTCCAATGTAACGATAAGTCGATCGCCCATTCGGCAAGCGCTGGCATCAGGCCAGACAACGGAAACAGGGGCCCTGCCCGGGAAGAGCCACTATCTGAAGATGCACCGGCGGACGTTGATTTCGACATAATCCGACGCGAGGTAGAGACGGAGATAGCCGATTACCTCCGGGGCAACGAAAAGATGCTGACCCTTATCCGCCAGGGGCAGCACATTAAGGCCCACATTCGGCACAAGAAGGCTGGTTCCAAGGCTATAATAATGAATAGCGACAAGATGAGAGCCCCGTGCTGACTAATCTTACCTTTTTTAAGTTTTTCTCAGAAAAGCCCGAGTCGAGGAGCACGTGCCCGGCTATTAACGAGTGTTTTATCCGGAAACCATTCGATGTCATGACGATTGCTCGCCGCACTTTCGAGCGCACCGTACCGCAGGGAAATGCCAGCTGACACAGGCAGATTCCCCGACTCGGTTGCCAGACATCCGGGCAGGCCCCCGATTTTGTGCAATCTTTGTCCGTGAGTGCTCTATACGCAGAAAAACGCCATAAAACATTAAATGCTGGCATGAAAAATTGGTTACGGGGTTGAATTGTTATGCCAGTCTGTGATGCATGTGGGAGAGACCACTCGGACAAGTGTGAGATGATCGATTACGCGGGCCAGAAGTTCAACGTATGCGGGGGCTGCATTCCAGAAGTGAAGGAGAACCCGGCGGACTTCCTGGCAGGCAAGAAGGGCACGGAGCCCGAGAGCACCACGTTCGACGTCTGCAAGAAATAAAGAGGTTTCCCGGCACGATCTTTGTGTGCCGGGGAATAAGCTTTTTTATAAGGCTTCAGTAGCCGCGAATTTCAGCCTTGACCAGCTCGAGCCTTGCGATGCGCTTTTCAATGGACGGGTGTGTGGAGAACAGCTCGAGCATGCCCTTCGATGTCGCTGATATGCACAGCGCCTTCGCCGAGTCCAGCCCGCGGGCACTCTCGCTCGATACAGTCTTGCTGGAAATCTTTTTCAGCGCGCTGATCATGCTGTCCGGATTCCGGGTTACCAGGGCTGCGCCACGGTCGGCGCCGTACTCCCTGTACCGCGATACGGTGTTGATAATGATCAGGCCGATGGTGTTCGAGAAGATGATCGAGACGAACCAGGCGATCATCGACGCCCCGAAGCCGCCCTCCCGGTCGTCGCCACGCATGACCGTCGCGAGCGCGAAATAGATGATCATGCTCATGACGGACACCACGAAGCTGGCGAAGGTGACTACGAACATGTCCCGGTTCTTGACGTGCGTCATCTCATGGGCCAGCACGGCCTGCAGCTCCTGCTCGTTCAGGCGATTCAGGAGGCCGGTCGTGACCGCCACCACCGAGTTACGGTAGTTCCGGCCGGTGGCGAACGCGTTGGGCATGTCGTTCTGGACGATGGCGATCTTGGGCTTGGGCAGCCCCATCTTCAGTGCCAGGTTCTCGATGGTCATGTGCAGCCGCGGCGCCTCGTTCTCGCTGACCACTTTGGCACCCGTAGACCACAGGACGAGCTTGTCCGACAGGAAGTACTGCAGGAACACGAAGCCGCCCGAAAACAGCATGATTATCATCCAGTAGCTCGGGAATAGCGCAAACAGGACGGTCATGGCCAGCGCATATAGTACGAGCAACGTACCGTAGACCACGATCTTCCGGATAGTGAAACCCCAGTCGATTGCCATACGATAATCATCTCTCTGTGGCGTCCTATTTTAATAGGCAGGCCTATATACTTTTTGATCGGATGAAAAACTGCTGGACGGCCCGGCTCATTTCATCCGTACCGTCGTCCTTCTTGCGCCAGACACGCCAGACCCACCAGAGCGATATCAGTGTAGCCACGGACGTGGAGCCGATCAGCATGTATATGTACCACCAGTAATCGGCCAGCGGGGCTCCCATGAACAGGTATCCGCTGCCAGCGATGGTGGCCAGGGTATTGGGCACCAGTGCCGCCGTGCCCAGCACGGTCAGGTACGCGGTAACCAGCGCGAACCGGTTGTTCATCGTCTGCAGCTGGTTATTGTAAATGCTCTGCATCACTTCGAGGCCGGAGGCGAGCACGTTGGACATCTGCTCCGAGAGCTCGATATGCCGGTCGATGTTGTCAGATAAAATCCCTATCCTGCCGAGCAGCTTCTCGTCATCGGTGATCAGGTCGGCGTCGCCGTAGCGCAGGGACTCGATCACGTCCTTGCTGGCCCAGAGGGCGTTCAGGTAGATGATCAGGACATGCTTCATCTCGTAGATCTCGCGGGCGACGATCCTCTTGTCCAGGTCCTCGTCGATCAGCCGCCTGCTGATGTCGTCCCCGTGCTTCTCGATCTCCCGCAGGTACTCGAAGTTACGGTCGTTGTTCTCGTCGATGATGCGTTCAAGGATGAGGGTGATCCGATCGGCCGTGTGTCCGCCTTGATCTTCTTGATGAAGGTCGGGGAGTAACGGGCGAATTTCATGATCCGGTTGACATCCCCCTCGTGTACCGTCATGATAAGGTTGCCTTTGATCAGGATGACGACCGGCCGCACTTTCACGTCGAAGGCGTTGACGATGATCGCGGGCATCATGATGCCAAGCTCTGTGTCCGCGTCCTCGTAGGACGACAGGAAACCCGACAACAGCTTCTGTATGGGTACCTGAGTAAAGCCCGCCGTTGCGGCGATCTTTTCCAGGTCCTTCTCGATCTCGTTAATCGAGTAATCGATCCACGCCACGCTGGCAGACTGGATGGCAGCGATATGCTCTTCCAGTGGCCGGTCGACCTGTTTTTCAACCTGCCCGTCCGGCTTTAGCCAGACGCAAACGTTCGGCATGCTTTGTCGACTGAATGGTCTGCGCGACCTGGTTATCCATATCGATCACCCTGTCCTCTGATCGTTTTTACGATATTCCCTCTGGCCTTTCACCTATATTAGCTATGTGCTGAAGCCTGCATCCGAAACATTTCATACAAATCTATATTAATTAATAGATAATAGTATATACTGCAGGCGCATGCCACGTAAAGAGAAAATCTTTATGGAATGACACGGTATCTGCACAGTCAGAGTGAAAAGTCTATAGTTTCACAGTGGTTCAACAGTTTTATCAAATTTCGACAGGAAGGATACTCAATTGCACAGGATCGTCTCTAAGTCCCAGATCGCATCGTTCACCACGCAGATCGTCGTCGAGGCGCCTGACGTGGCAAGAAAGGCGCGCGCCGGGCAGTTCGTCATCGTGCGGGCAGCCGAGAACGGCGAACGCGTGCCGCTCACCATCGCCGACTACGACCGGGAGCAGGGCACCATTACCATGGTGATCCAGCCTGTGGGACGGTCTACGGGACAAATCTGCTCCATCTGCGAGGGAGACCGCCTTCTCGACGTGGCCGGGCCGCTGGGCAACCCGAGCGAGCTGGTCGAAGGCGGGACCGTCGTTTGCATCGGCGGAGGCATCGGCATCGCACCGATCTACCCTATCGCCAGGGAAATGAAAGCCCATGGCAACAAAGTCATTACAATCATCGGTGCAAGGAGCGCCGACTATCTCTTCTGGGAGGACAAGCTTGGCGCCGTCAGCGACGAGATGCACATAGCGACCGACGACGGATCGAAGGGCATCAAGGGCTTCGTGACCATGCCGCTGCTGGACCTGATGAAGTCGGGCACGAAGATCGACCGCGTCATCGCCATCGGGCCGCTTGTCATGATGAAGAACATCGCCAACACGACAAAGCCTTTCGGAGTGAAGACCATTGTCAGCCTGAACCCGATCATGGTCGACGGCACAGGCATGTGCGGCTCCTGTCGCGTATCTATTGCGGGAAAGACGAAATTTTCCTGCGTGGACGGTCCCGAGTTCGACGCCCATGATGTCAACTTCGACGAACTGCTGGCCAGAGGGAGAATATATGCGCCCGAGGAGGGCGCAGCCCGGGAAGCCTATGAACACATGAAGGACGGTGTGCCGCTGTGCCTGGCGAGAAAGTAGACGACTGGCTCAAGCGCAAGAAGGCAGGCGTCGTGAAGGAAGAGAAGACCATCGACCGCCGCCAGCGTGTGCAGCCGAAAGAGCAGCCTCCGGAAGAGCGCATCAAAAACTTCCGGGAAGTGACGGGCACCTACACCGAAGACGAGGCGAAGCGCGAGGCGAAGCGCTGCCTGAAGTGCAAGACGCCCATGTGCATCGAGGGCTGCCCGGTAGGCATCGACATCCCGAAGTTCGTCATCGAGATCGCGGAGGGTAAGACGCAGGAAGCGGCAGGGACGATCAAGGACCGGAACAGCCTGCCGGCCATCTGCGGCCGCGTCTGCCCGCAGGAGTCCCAGTGCGAGAAGCTCTGTATCCTGGGCATGAAGTGGAAGCCGCTGTCCATCGGCCGTCTGGAGCGCTATGCCGCGGACCTGCAGACGGACAATCATGTCGAGCCCCAGCCACCGAATGGTCAGAAGGTCGCCGTGATTGGCTCTGGCCCCGCCGGGCTGACCGCAGCTGGCGAGCTGGCGAAGATGGGCTACAAAGTGGTCATATTCGAGGCATTACATACGGCTGGCGGTGTGCTGGCCTATGGCATCCCCGAGTTCCGCCTGCCCAAGGACATAGTGGCTAAAGAAGTCGCCTACGTCAAGAGCCTTGGCGTGGAGATACGGCTGAACCAGATCGTCGGCAAGACGGTCACCATCGATGAGCTGCTGAAGGAGTACGATGCAGTCTTCATCGGCAGCGGCGCAGGCCTGCCCAGCTTTTTGGGCATCCCGGGCGAGAACCTGAACGGTGTCTACTCGGCCAACGAGTACCTGACGCGGGTCAACCTGATGAAGGCCTACAGGTTCCCTGACTACGACACGCCCATCAAGAGAGGCAAGACCGTGGCGGTCGTCGGCGGCGGCAACGTGGCCATGGACGCGGCCAGGACGGCCCGCAGGCTCGGCGCGCATGTCTATCTCATTTACCGCAGGGGCGAAGAGGAAATGCCCGCGAGACGTGAGGAGATCGAGCACGCGAGGGAAGAAGGCATCGAGTTCAGGCTGCTGATGAACCCGGTAAGAGTCGTCGGCGATGACCAGGGCTGGGTCAAGGGCATCGAGTGCGTGACCATGGAACTGTCGGAGCCCGATGAGTCCGGCCGGGCCAGGCCAGTGCCGGTAAAGGGCAGCGAGGCAATCATCGATGTCGACACAGTCATCGTCGCCATAGGCAACTCGCCGAACCCGATGCTGGCGAAGACGACGCATGGCCTGAAGCTCAATAAACACGGCGCCATAGAGGTGGACGGATACACGTTCATGACCTCCAGAGAAGGCGTATTCGCGGGCGGCGACGCGGTCTCCGGGTCGGCCACGGTGATTAGCGCCATGGGGCAGGCGAAGGAAGCTGCAAAGGCTATTGACGAGTACATCAAGGGCAAGGCGGAAAAAAATTCCGCCTCTGCCTGATTTTACTTTTATTCTATCGTCGATTCAACGATTGTGAGATAACTGCTTAATACTCACTCGTATTTGTTACCTGACAGGGATTTGCGATGGAGTACTCTATCAGGACAGAGAACCTGACGAAGGTCTATAAGAAAACAAAAGCCGTCGACTCGATCAATATCAGCGTCGGCAAAGGCGAGGTCTGCGGATTCGTCGGCCCCAACGGCGCCGGCAAGACCACGACGATCGGCATGCTGACCGGCATGATCGTGCCGTCGGAGGGCAGGTGTTTCGTAAACGACATCGAAGTAGCGCGGCACCCGATCGAAGTGAAGCGGGTCATCGGCTACATGCCGGACGGCTTCGGGTTCTATGGCCACATGAACGCCACGCGCAACCTGAAGTACTTCGCCCGGCTGTATGGCATCGAAGGCAAGGCAGCCGAAACGAAGATCGCGTCCCTGATAGAACAGGTAGGCCTGGCGAAGGTCGACAAGCCCACGGGCACGTATTCCCGGGGCATGCGGCAGCGGCTCGGCCTGGCCCGGGCATTGATAAACGATCCTGAGATCATTTTCCTGGACGAGCCGACTATCGGCGTAGACCCGGAGGGCGTGGTGCAGTTCCGGAACGTCATCAAAGAGCAGGCGGAGGCCGGCAAGACCATCTTTTTCTCGTCCCACATCCTCAGCGAGGTGCAGCACATCTGCAACACGGTCTGCATCATCTCCCATGGCAAGATCATGGCCCAGGGGACCCTGGACGAGGTCAAAGCGAAGATGCGCGGAGAAAAGGAGTACAAGATCATGGTCAGGGTCATCGGCACCATGCCGAAGCTGACCCACCCGCTGATCACCGACGCGGTATATCATAACGGCAGTGCCGTCATAAAGGCGAAAACGGACATCAGGGACGAGATTGCCGTTGAGCTGGTCATGGGCAAGGCTCGCCTGACGGAGCTCCGGATGGAAGAGGAATCGCTGGAAGACGTATTCATGGAAACCGTCTACAAGGGGGTCTGACATGAGGCCGGAACTGATCGTCGCGGAAAAAGAATTTCGCGACCACATCATGAGCAAGCGGTTCATCATCATCTTCGGCATCATGATGCTGCTGGCCATTTATGCGATAAGCACGGGCATGGACGCATACAATAAAGCGCTCGACGAGTACAAGAACCCGCAGCTCTCGCCGGGCTATGTGTACCAGCAGCAGGCGATCGATAATTATCAGCGAATGATCCAGGAAGCCCAGGCCCGGAACGATTCGCCCGAGTCGATCAGCATGATGCAAAACCAGCTTGATATGATGCGGAACCCGCCGATGCCTTCTGTGCTGAACGTGTTCCAGAGCATGACTATGCTCTTTACCTTCGTCGGCATGATCCTGGGAGCCGCGATGGGCTTCGACCAGATCGCCCGGGAAAAGGACGAGGGGTCGCTGAAGTTCCTGGCCTCCAGCCCCATCTACCGGGACGCCATCATCAACGGCAAGACTATCGGGGCGATTGCAGCGCTGGCCGGCGCCATGGGCGCTGCCTTTGCCATCGCCATCGCCATCGTCATGCTCAAGGGCATTGTGCCGGGCGTGGACGACCTGATCAGGATTTTCCTGTTCTTCCTCGCGGCAATGCTCTACTGCGCGGTCTTTTTCGCACTGGCCATGATGGTGTCCGCACTCTCGAAGAACACGGCCATGGCTGCCATATTTACCGTGGGCATGGTATTCGCCGTCTTCATATACACGGTGATGGCCGTGCTCGCGTCGAGCATGATCGCCAGCAGCATCGTAGGCCCCGCGCCTGTCATCGACTATTCACAGTATTATACTCCGGTCCCCGTCATCGGGAACGAGTCGGCTGGAAATGTCACCGTATATCCGGCCCCCGCCCCGGCCCAATACGATTATAGTGAGACCAACGATTACTATAACCGGCTGCAGAAAGTACAGTCGGAAGTCTCCAACATTTTGTCTGTATTTTCGCCCATCGATAGTTTCAGCGGCTATCTGGGCTACGGCCATATGGGCATCGGCCCGGCGATGATCACCAGACAGAACTCGTATGCATACATGTACGGGCCCGTATCGGGAATGGCCAGCAGCGGAGAGGAGATGTCGCTGCTGGACTCCCTGGCCAGCGTATGGATGCGGGTGCTGATCCTGATCGCGGAGATTACTGGCGGCGTTCGGGATAGCGTATCTGGCCTTCATGAGGACGGACATCCGGTGAACGGGCGCTAAACAAAGTATATGAGCTTCACCGGGCCATTTTATTCTTACATGACCGTGGAAGACATCCTCAAGCGCCGGATGAAAGAGCTGCTACTGAAGGAGACGCCCTACGTGCTGGAAGAGGCCCGGTTCGGGATGTTCGACCTGGCGGTCTACATGCCTGAGGACTGTGCCTTCGAAGGGCTGTCGGAAAGCGGACAGGTCAGCGCGGTCCGTGCATGCAATCATTATTTGCTCGACGGCACCTGCGCAGACCGGAAAAAGTCTTTTCTCTCGAACTACGAGCCGGAGTACGACGAGCAGTGCCTGCTGACCGGATTCAAAGATAAGGCGACCGGGAGTAATCCTGCCCGAGCGCGAGTTCAACGATATGCTCGCAGACCGCCGGTCCATGAAGAAGAAGATGAGCTGCGACGCGGCAGAGAGACGATGCGACTACCTGGTCAAACGCCTGACTATCGGAACAGTGCTTTTCACAGGGCACGAAGCTGAATCAGGGCCTGCACCTGCTCGAGTTCAAGAGCGACCACGACGACGTGAACCGCTTTTTAGAGCAGCTCCCCCATTACGCCATGCTCGGCGACTACGTCTGGCTCGTGCTGGGCGAACGACAGAAAGAGCCGAAGTGGCTGCCATCCTTCGTGGGCCTCATCCGGGAGCACGACGAAGGTTTCGTCATGGTCAAGGAGAGCCAGTACCTGAAACGGCTGCCGCCCCTCAACGAGGCCGTGCTGCGCGAGTGCGGCATCGAAGGGCTGAAGGGCGAAAAGCTCTATTCGTTCATGCGCAAATGGTTCATCAACTCGATCTTTTACCGGGCCGAAGGGCTGGTCGTGCCCATGGACGACCTGGACAATGTGCTGAAGGAACAGGAAAGAAAAAGGCCAGCAGAGCAGGCTATTCTAACCAACAAGCTGCCAAGGGTCCAAGAAGAGACTTCAAGGCAGCCACTTTTAGCACCGCCAAGGTTTCAAGACGCCAAGCATTTTTTAGATTTTAAGACGCGCAAGATACTAAGAGTCATTTTTACTAATCAGATCATGAAGGCTTGGTCTCCTTGGCGTCTTGACAATTTTACAATACATACGCTTGAGACAGTCTTAATATGACCATTCGAAGAATTGCTAAATACGTGGCGCCTTGGCGCTCTCTTGGACCCTTGGCGCTCTTACTGCCCGCGGCGGTTCATCATATCGCAGTAGTTGCAATATATCTTTCCCGGCAGCACCTGCTCGCCGCACCGGTGGCAGACGTTCACGGGCTCGTCCGGGGCGCCGTGCTTCGTGACGACCTTGCGGCCGTCCTCGCCTTTGACGCCCTTGAGCCGGTCCTGCTCCATCATCTTAAGGATTTTCACCTGCTCCCGGGAGATGTACTGCAGATACCGGCCGATAGAGAACATGTAGACCGAGTCTGCCGCGCTGGCGATGAAGTATTCGCCGTTGCCGGTCGCGTCGAGGCCGGTGACGATGCCGTCGAACGGGAACGTCAGCAGCATCTGGCCGTTCCTGTTCAGGATGTATACGCTCCGGTTCGCGGTCGAGACGAAGACCAGGCTGCCGTCGCCCGAGACCTTGATCCGCTCCACGGGGCCGGGAACGGTCTGGCGCCAGAGCTGCTGGAAGTTCTTGTCGGTGAAGTAGACGAAGGAGTTGGCGAAGCCGATGGCCACGTAGCGGCCGTCGTCGGTGATCGAGACGTCAGTGATCCGCTGCGAGTATGAGTTCTCGGCCAGCTCGCTGCCGCGGTCGCTCAAGAGGTGCATCGTGTTGTTCATGGTCTCCAGGACATAGCTGAACTCGCTGTCGTAGGACGTGTACACGTGCACGATGGGCGAGCCCGCGATGAACTCCCAGCGCAGGTTCCCGTCCTTGCCGAACATGTAGGCCCTGTTGTCGGCGGTGCCTGTGACGACAAGTGCGCCGCTGCCGGATATACAGACAGTGGTGACCGGCTTCTGGTAGGTCTTGCTCCAGACTATGTTGCCGCTCCGGTCGAAGGCGCGTAGCACGCCGTCGTCCGAGCCCACGACCACATACGAGCCGTCCGGCGACACGTCCATACAGCGAATCCTGCGGCCGATGCGGGCCGTCCAGAGCTGCTCGCCCCGGCGGTTGAAGAACGAAACTCCGTTATCTTTCGAGTAGGAGCCGACGTACTCGCCGTCGTCGGAGCACTTGGCGAAGACGACGTCGTCCCCGGTCGTGCTGGCCCACAACAGCCTGCCGCCATGCTCCATGAAATAGACGTCATGGTCTTCCGAGGCCGCCACTACGTGCGAGCCGTCCGGCGACATATAGACAAAAGGCACCTTGCCGTGCGCCTGCCGATTCCACTCAGGGTTAAGTATCTTTTCCGGTGGCATCCCCTATCACTCTTAGAGTGATTTATTGGATGAACATATATACACCCTTTATGGTCTACTCACCGATCCATAGATGACATGTTTACGCCCTGTGTGACCGCCCTGTGATTATTCCAGTAATTCTCGACACGGACATGGACATAGGCGTCAAAAGTGGCGAGATCGAGGCAGAGGTGGGACGGCTGAAGGTGGAGTAACCCTCCATCGTCTCCTGCGTCCCTGTTTTACATCTCTTTTTTCGGGCAACCGCCATGGCTGCCGGGAGGAAAATCTATATAATATGCACCGCTATTCTCGTGTTGTAGCGGAAGAACGATCACAGAGGCCTTTTTAATGAGATTCGATCCTGAGCAGGTCAAGCAGGAGACCAGAGAAGATTTCGATAAAGCGTGGAGCACCAGCGGCAGATACCTGACGCCGACGGACCCCGCAAAGGACTATACCATTCATCACGAGCAGGGCAGGTCCCATCCCGTATACGAGACGCTGAACAAGCTCCGGCAGGCGTACCTGAACCTGGGCTTCGACGAAATGGTCAACCCTATCATCATCGAGGAAAGCGACATCTTCAAGCAGTTCAACTACGAGGCGCTGGCCGTGCTGGACCGGGTGTACTACGTCGGCGGGCTGCCCCGGCCGAACGTGGGCATCTCCGACGAGCGGTTCGCCCAGATCGAGCAGATCATCGGCCGCAGCCTGACCGACGCCGACCGCGAGACCATCAGGGAGATACTGCACAAGTACAAGAAAGGCGAGATCGAGGGCGACGACCTGGTCGCCGACATAGCGGCCGGCCTGAAGGTGCAGGACTCGAAGATCGCCGTCGTGATCGACCACGTGTTCCCCGAGTTCAAAAAGCTGGAGCCGGTCTGTTCGCGCAAGACGCTGCGCAGCCACATGACCTCCGGCTGGTTCATCACGCTGGGCGCGCTGGTCAACCGGAAGCCGACACCTTTGAAACTCTTCTCGGTCGACCTCGTATTCAGGAGAGAGCAGGAGGAGAACGCGGACCGCCTCCGGGCCTACCATACGGCGTCCTGTGTGATCATGGACCCGGATGTGACTGTGGAGCACGGCAAAGCAGTCGCCGCAGGCCTGCTGCAGCAGTTCGGCTTCTCGCAGTTCAAGTTCAAGCCCGACGACAAGCGGAGCAAGTACTACACGCCGGACACGCAGATCGAGGTGTACGGCTATCACCCCGCGCTCAAAGGCAGCAACACCAAGTACAAGGACGGCTGGGTGGAGATCGCCACATTCGGCATCTACTCGGCTACGGCGTTGTCGCAGTACGACATCCCCTGCCCGGTGATGAACCTTGGCCTTGGCGTCGAGCGGCTGGCTATGATCCTCTGTGAAGCGAAGGACATGCGAGACATGGTCTATCCCCAGTTCAAAGAAGAGTGGGTTATGACCGACGCAGAGATCGCCCACATGATCTCCATAGAGAAGCACCCGCAGACAAAGGAAGGCCACGATATCGCCATGGGTATCATCGCAACCGCAGAGCGCAATGGCTCTGCGCCGAGCCCCTGCCGGTTCGAGGCCTGGTCGGGCACCGTCAACGGGAAGAAGCTCCGCGTGGTCATCGAGGAGAAAGAGGAGAACAAGAAGCTGTGCGGCGGTGCTTTCCTGAACGAGGTGTACGTTTACAAGAGCGGTTTGCTGGGCATCCCCCTGAACAACCCGAAGTTTACGGAAGTCCAGGAAAAGGGCGTGCATGTCGGCATACGGTACATCGACGCGATTGCCAATGCTGCGGCGAGGAACATCGAGGAAGGCGTTTACGATACCACCGTCAAGATGTCCCGGGCACCCGGGGACGTGTACGTGAAGGTCGACCCGATCGCGCTGCGCTATATCCAGGGCAGGAAGGCTAAGATCGACTTCCGGGGGCCGGTGTTCACTTCGATCAAGGCTGAGCCTGTCGAGTGACACATCCTCCTGGATTAAACCTTTTCTATTTTCATGTAAAGGCATGAGAATCTGGCCTTGTTCAGGCTATGCGCCCACTGTCACGCTCGCCAAGGGCGTCAATTGGCTTTTTATTACCTTATCCGGTCAAAGCGATTAGAGATAGCCGTTTTCAGGCAATGCGCAGTGGTAAAGCTCGCCAAGATCGCCAGGTACCGCCAAGATCGCCAAGGTTTTAATAACAGCATCATGCATATTATGCCCGTTTACAATAGGTGGTAACTCTGGTCAATCCCACGCGAGCGGCCGCCATGCCTTTGACAATAGCCAGAGCAATATTTTGATGCCTTATACCTGACCAGGGTCTCGATAATACATAGATTCTTGGCGATCTTGGCGGTACCTGGCGATCTTGGCGGGCTTTAAAGAGGGTTCCGAGCGTTCCGGTACGCTAAGCATGAAAACGCCTGTTGTTCGCTTAAAGTGTTGGCGCCCTTGGCTCATGGCGGCCCTGGCGAGCATGACAGAAGGCGCAAAGCCTTAGCAGAGATAGACTCGTATAGCCTCAGTCTTAAAATGTTTATGATCGGCGGATCAGTCAGTGTGTGACCGGCCAATCATGTTAAAAACTTTTTAAGAAGTTAAACCTGCATATCGCCCCTGACAACGAGCACCGGGCATGGCGACAGGCGGATGACGGACTCGGAGACGCTGCACATGAACATGTGCTCGATGCAGGTCTTGCCGACGTTGCCCGCCACGATCAGGTCCGCCATTTCAGTGCTGGCGAGCCTCTACAAAATGTTATAACAATGACTATAATAAGGCGACGCGGCAATCTTGACCTGTGGAACTGGGCAGGCTATATCGAGAGCAGGAGCGACTTGCCAAACGTGCAATGTTGTATGACGCCTTCGGCAGGATACGGTACATTGCCGGCGTGGATTGTTCCTACCTCGATGACCGCATCATCGGCGGTGCTGTCGTCATTGATTATGAGTCGCTGAAACCGGTCAGGCAGGCTCATGCCATTTTAAAGTTGCAATTCCCGTACATACCCGGCCTGCTTGCTTACAGAGAGGCCGATGCCATGATCGCCGCTATCCGGAAGATCAGGTCGGACGTCGACATCCTCATGATCGACGGCTTCGGCATCAACCACCCGCGCATGTGTGGCATCGCCACGCACGTTGGCGTTAAGCTCGACATGCCCACGATCGGCGTGGGTAAAAGCTTCCTGTGCGGCGTGACCTGCGGCGATTACATATGCCAGTCCGGCGAGCGAGTCGGCAAAATGGTCTACTCAGGCGGCTCAAAGCGGCCGGTCTATGTGTCGCCGGGGCATAAAATCTCGCTGGACACGGCCGTAGAGGTCGTAGAACACTGCATAAGGTCCGGGCGCATACCAGAGCCGACACGGCTCGCTCATGAGTACGTGACCGCCCTGAAACAGGAGATTATATAAGCCCGGCAGGCAGTGACTGAAGAGAGACCGACAATGGAGAAACGTTCATTCAAGGCCGTGATCAGGCGACATGACCCCGGCTGGCATTTTATCGACGTACCGTTCGACACGAGAAAGGCGTACGGGATGGCATCGCGCATACCGGTAAACGCCACGGTGGACGGGCTCGCATTCCGTACGTCACTACTCCTGGACGCAGACGCCCATTACATAGTGATAAACAAGGCTATGAAAGAGGCTACCGGCAAGGGCCTCGGGGATATGATCAACGTGGAGCTGGACGTCGGCGACCGGCCCCGGGAAATGACCGTACCCGTAGACATGCAGCAGGCGCTCCACAAGGATGAAAAAGCCATGGAACGATACGCAGCCCTCGCGTACTCGCAGCGGAAACGGTACATAGAATGGGTGGAGGGCGCGAAAAAACCGGAGACCAGGGCCCGGCGAGTCTCCCGGTTGATCAACGAGTTGAAAGCCCCTGATAAGACGATTAAAAAATCGTAGACTTTTCTGTTATCTCAATAGATGACAAAATGATTTTTCTCGTCAAGGAAATGAGAATCAAGCCTGTTCTATTCTATGTGCCCCTGCCAGGTTCGCCAAGGGCGTCAGGAACCAAGGATTTTACATCTTGTCGGGTACTATGGATGAAAACCGACACCCTTGACAATGCCCGGCTCGCGCACGCGCACGAGCGGCGAGGGACCGTGCAAGGAGTTTCTGCACACAGTCTTTCCCATTGTAGCCTATCCGGTTACTTTTTCCGGATAGGCCTCTAAGAAAGTACAAAAGAAAAAGATAATAGACGGGAAATGCCCGTCCTATTTCTTTGCGTGCTGTGTCTTAAGGTAAGGCATCAGGCCGCCAGCCTCAAGCAGTTCCTGCATGAACGGAGGAATGGGCTTCATGGGCAGCGTCTTCCCGGTCGTCAGGTTGCGGACCTCGTTCTTCGCAAAGTCCACCTCCAGCTCGTCGCCCTGCTTCGCGTTCTTCGCGATGCCCGGGCACTCGATGAGCGGCAGGCCGATGTTGAAGCCGTTGCGGTAGAAGATACGCGCGTAAGACTCGGCGATTATACATGAGACGTCACAGGCCATGATGACCTGGGGCGCCTGTTCCCGGGACGAGCCGCAGCCGAAGTTGTTCGCGGCCACCAGGATGGGCTTTTTGACCTTCTGCGTGTCCGAATAGAACGTCGGGTCGATGGACTCGAACGCGTGCACGGCGAGCTTTTTCAGGTCAAGCTCGTCGTACTTGTACTTGCCGGAGATGACCTCGTCCGTGTTGGTGTCGGGCGGGTAGATGCGCAGCACTTTCGAGCGGATGTTCTTCAGCGTCATTTCAGCACCTCCCTCGGGTCGGTGACCTTGCCATAGATCGCACTGACTGCTGCCACAGGCACGTTGGATAAGTAAATTTCCGCCTTGTTGTTGCCCATGCGGCCCTTGAAGTTCCGGTTCTGGGTGGACAGCACCTTCTCGCCGTCGCCCAGCGCCACGGTCCTGCCGATGCAGAAGCCGCAGCCCGGCGGGCATATGGCGGCACCGGCCTCGACCAGTGTCTGGATGTAGCCGGCCTTCATGGCCTCGAGCAGAACGCCCCTGCTGGCCGCGTAGACTACAAGTCTCGTGTCCGGGTGGACCTTCGCGCCCTTGAGTATGTCGGCGGCGATCTTGATGTCTTCCAGCCGCCCGTTGGTGCAGGAGCCGATGCAGACCTGGTTCAGCTCCATGCCGGCGAACTCGCTCACTGGCTTCACGTTGTCCACGCGGTGGGGAGCGGCGATGAGCGGCTCCAGCTTCGTGGCGTCGACGTGCAGCTCTTTAGCGTAGCTGGCATCCTTGTCCGGTGCGAGCTCGCGGTACTCGTTAGCCCGGCTGTACTTCGTCAGGAACGCACGGACCTTCTCGTCCGCGGCGCACAGCCCCACTTTGCCGCCTGCCTCGATGGCCATGTTGGACATGACCAGCCGTGACTCGACGGACATCTTCTTGACTGTCGAGCCAAGGAACTCCATACTCATGTAGGTCGCACCGTCTGCCGATATCTCGCGAACGATATGAAGGAACACGTCCTTCGATGTGACGAACCTGGGCAGGTCGCCGTCGATCTGGAACTTGTAAGACTCGGGGACGCGCAGCCAGGTGGTCCCGTATGCCATGATGGCGCCCACGTCGGTCGAGCCCATGCCCGTGCCGAAGGCCGCCAGTGCACCATGAGTGCATGTGTGGCTGTCCGCGCCGATGACGATCTTGCCCGGTGCAGCAAACCGCTCCGCGACAATCTGGTGACAGATGCCATCGCCATTCTCGAAAAAGTGGGGCATTTTGTTCTCGCGGGCGAACTTCCGCATGAAGATCTGGACGTTCGACACCTGCTCGCTCGGGGACGGCGAAGCGTGATCGCAGATGCCTGCGACCTTTTTCGGGTCGAATACCTTCCGCGTGCTCAGCTCTTTCTCCATCTGCTGGATGGCCAGCGGCATGGTGCCGTCATGAGAGAAGACGAAGTCGACCGGCACAGTGACGATGTCGCCAGGCGCGCAGTCGCTGCCGCTCTTTTCGGATAAGATCTTTTCAGCTAGGGTCTTGCCCATTGTTGTTCACCTGAGGCTTGTATCCGCTAATGCGCGCAGGAGTAAATAAATCTATTGCACGATGCCCGGAAAGTGCTGTATGGCCACGGGGTCAATGCCAGTGCACGAGGCTGTCTGGCGCTAAACATCCGCCTGGTGGAAAATACGTGATTTCCGCCTGATATCCAGGCCGGAACTGCCATTTTTAACACAGAGAGTTATGGTTCGATACTCGAAAGGATGGCGCAGACTGGATGAGAGGAGAATGAAATGGAACGCACGATAGAAGTACGCCACGAATCTATGAAGATAAATGCTGACTATGAGCGTTTTACCCGGAGCATCGAGAGGCTGCTCGGCCGGTCTGACGACTCGCTTTATGAAGGGATTGAAACGGCCCCGGACAAAGTGAGGGAACGGATCGAGAAAGCAGCCGGAGAAGAAGGTCTGATGCTTTTCACGATCCGGGAGCATGGAAGGCTTTTGATCCTCAGCGGGGCCATGAGGAAAGCCCGTCAGTACGTCATAGGGAATCCACTCATTGCGGTCACGATGACGCGTCATGACATCAGGGCGGGACTCTATGCACCTTTGCGGATACTGGTCTACGAGGCTGAAGATCGTTCTACACGGGTCGAATATGACCTGCCGTCCTCACTGTTCGGCCAGTTCAATGATCCGGAGGTTACTGCCATTGCGCAGTCCCTGGACAAGAAACTGGCGAATGTGATTAAAAAGGCGGATATTGCCGCGACAGTTGCCGTCGTCCATTGACTATTGCCTGGCACTGTTGATATCAGTACAATAAACGGATAACAAGCGCTCAATCGCCCGTCAAACTACATATAAGCACTATTCAAGACGGCAGATCAATATGAATATCATGCATTCTCAATGTACTCCGTGCCCTCCGTGGCCTTAGTGCCCTTTGTGTCCAATGCCCCTCCGTAACCTTTGTGCCATCAGTGCCCTCCGTGTCCAATGCTCCGTATATGATGCCGGCCGTGGCGATAATTCCCCGCCGGTAGTTATCTATGCTTAAATGCTCGTTGGGCGAATGTTCGCCGGCTCCCGGGTCACCCCACCCGGTGACCACGATGTCCTTTACGCCTGTCGCCGCCTTGAGATGTGAGACTATCCCGCTTGTGCCGCCCGACCGGACCAGTACTGGCCTGGCGCCGAAGGCATAACCAATTGCCGCGGAGGATACCCTGACCGCATTACTATCCCATGACGTCACAAAGGGCTTGTCACCGAACAGCCGTCGGATCTCTGTCCGGACCCCGGGCGGCGTTATCGAGCGCACATAAGCCTCGAAGAGAAGATAAATCTCGTCCGGGGATTGATCAGGTACGAGGCGCATGCTTACCAGAGCTCCGGCCTTCGATGGGATGATCATCAGTGGTTCTCCAGGCAGTGCACCTCCCCAGAGGCCGTTCACGTCCAGCGTGGGCCGGGCCATGGCACACTCCAGAGGCGTGTAGTCTTTTTCCGATACTAACTCGCTAACACCTGTCCGGGCTATAATCGTGCTCTCGTCGAAAGGCAGGGAGGCCATTTCAGCCCGCTCCACGGGGGTTATGTCCGTCACATGATCGTAGAACCCTGGAATGAGGATTTTGCCGTCATCGCCCTTGAGATGGTCCAGGATGCGGGCCAGAGCCTGCGCCGGGTTAGCGATCTCGCCTCCATAGATGCCTGAGTGCAAGTCCATGGCGGGGCCCGTGACTTCCAGCGCGACGGTGAGCAGGCCCTTTGCGCCGTAATAGATCGCCGGCAGGTCAGCCCGGTACTTCAGGATGTCGACGACGATGACGGCGTCGGCTTTCAGCATCTGCCGGTGTCCCTCCACGAACGGCCCGATACCGGGACTTCCAGCCTCTTCTTCGCCCTCGAACAGCAGCTTCACGTTCAGCGACAGCTTGCCGTCCGTCGCCAGGACGGCATCTATTGCCTGGAGTATTGTATACAGCTGGCCCTTATCATCTACAGCACCCCTCGCGAATATGCAGCCATCTTTTATGGTCGGAGAGAACGGCGGAGTCATCCATTCTTCCGGCTGGCCGGGCGGTGCCACGTCGTAGTGGGCGTAAAACAACAGTGTCGGTAAGTCCGGATACCGGCAGTACTCCGCGTAAACGACAGGGTGGCCGGG
Organism: uncultured Methanocellaceae archaeon; assembly: GCA_963792125.1. Classification (GTDB taxonomy): domain Archaea; phylum Halobacteriota; class Methanocellia; order Methanocellales; family Methanocellaceae; genus Methanocella_A. Next base: position 59,442 of record CAWBVA010000003.1, on the reverse strand, counting down.
CGTCTCGTACAACGTCGCGTCCAGGCCTGACCGTTTCATATGGTCCAGCAGCCATTCGGCCGCACGCCGGACGTCTCCGGCGTGGCTTTCCACGGCACTGATGCTCGGTATGCTGAGAAAGTCGGACAGGTCGCCGAGCGAGCGCTCGTAATTTTTATTAATGTAGTCCAGCACAGGCTCCGGTATCAAGGCAACAGACCCCCGTCCTTCATTATCTGTCTGTCATCTACCCATACGGACGGGTCCAGTACCAGGCAGTCCTGGTGGATCAGCGCTGGCGCATCGTTATCGAAGTTTTTGCCAATGGCAAAGTGCACTGTCTTCCAGGCCTTTTCAGCCTCCATGAGATTGTCGCAGACCCGGGCTGCCGGGTTAAGGCCGATGCCGAACTCACCGATGTGCCGGGCGTTCGTCGCCTCGACCTGTAATCCACGGGACTTCGCCACCCGTTCGCCCTTCCGGATGACCTTCATCAGCTCCTTCGCGACACTGCCGCCGGTCACACCGGCGACGTAGCCGTCCCTGAAGGTCACGGAAACAGGCGTCTCCGGTATGACGCTGCGGTCCTCCAGAGTGATGGAGCCGTCGAAGACGACGACGCCTTCGGTACTGGCGATGGCCGGCGAAATGAAGGTCTCTCCGCAGGGCAGGTTAGCCAGCTTTCCCGGCGTTGTCAGGTTGCCGTCGTCGACGAGCGCGTTACGGCCCCTGATGGAAAATGTAACATCAGTGCCTGCGGGGGAGGTGACACGTATCTCTTTTCCCCTGTCCATTACCTGCTTTAGCTTTGCCGCTATTGTTCGCATCGCACCGTAATCGACCGGCACCAGCCGCTCGATGATGTCCACGGTGGTCAGCGCCGAGAAGAAGCCCCGCATACGGTGGTCTCCCCATGTCTGCAAGAACACGAGGTCCTCGTACTTTTTGCCGTCCCGGCCGACGTAGCCGGTCATGTTGCCGTAAGGATCCTGGCCGGCCAGGTGGTCCCAGACGCCGATGAAGACGTCAGGCACGGCTTTAAGCGCCTCGAGGTAGAGACGGTCAGCCTGGTCCAGCCGGTCCTTTCTCGGCATGACCATAAGTACAGGCTTACCGCCCGCAGCCCGGGCCGCGTCGTAATATGCCTCCGCAACAGGGAACGCCTCGCCCTCGAAGTTCGTAGCGATCAGCGCTTCTTCTCCTTCCCGCAGCGCGATTACCTCGTTAATGGCAATGGCTGCCGCTTTGCCTAACAAGCCCAATGGTTCGCCTCCGTAATGATCGTCGGGTAACCGTTATATGTGTCCAACACAAAATTATAGCTACAAATATAAAGGTCAGCAGGGAAACATATGGCGGAAGGAGCAAATGTCGACGGGCTAAAGGGCGGCCGGTATGATCGGCCCGGGTCACGGGCTTTCCTTGCTTGAGCAGTGTTCATCCGGAGACCTGGAAAGAAAATACTTCACGGCTCCCGGGGCCAGTTAAGTGGCAGAGTCAACGGGACTCATTGCATCGTCACAGTAAAAAAGCTATAGACGATATCGTTTGAGAGAATGCAGTGCTGGCGTAGTTTTATTTATACTTCGGTACCTGACAGAAGTGCTACAAGTTTTTCCCTGTTAACGGGGTCTTTTAGCTGCTCGAGGAAATCTGTCTTCGCCGCCCCCTGTTTTTTGGATGCCACTTCAACGGTCAGAGGCGTACCGCATTTGGTGCAATAATCGTTAGCGAGCGCATTGATGGCGTTGCAACCGGGGCAAAGCCGGTGCTGCGACTGATCGTTTTCTTCCTCTGTCGGGTCGATGCGGTCCTGTCCGGTATGCACGTATTCTACATTAGCAGCATATGGGCTCGAAGTGTCGAGCATGTACGAGTTGCTCCTCAATGTCATTTGCAATGTCGTATCGTGATCGTCCTGATGCGGCGGGAGCGGACGACCGGCGGTTTCCTTCAGCCTGTGCGCGACAGCAATTCCTGAGAACGCTACCAGGATCGGCACAAATAAGCTGCAGATAAAAAACCGTACCGTCTCCTCACTGACAGATGCAGGCGCCGGGATGCCGGCTGCTAATGGAAATATGCCTGTCGTATACCAGCAATACAAGATATATAAAAGCAGAGCGACGATGCTCGTACTGGTGATAACGAGCATGGAAAGATACAGGTAATCCAGGTTTTTCTTTATATACCCCATCAACTCTACCAGTCAACCATTTACTTAGTTATAAATTTGTAAGATAAATATTTTCGTCTCTGGAGCACAAACGCAAATAGATATCATCCCCGGGTTCTACTGCCCCACGATTTAAAAAATAATGTAAAAATCGTTTTTAATTTCGTGGCCTGCGCAGCCATTTCACCGTCAGTTTTTTCTATAACTATACATACTAGGCCGGAAATAAGGTAAAGAGAAATTCGTTAGAATACCATATAGTACTGGTGAATAATATGGAAGCGATGAGGGAGATAGAGCTGAAGGGTCACATCATTGACTCCTTCCTGCTGCCCAAAATCTTCGACAAAGTCATGGACATGAACGGGGAGTTCGAGATACTCCAGTTCGAGATCGGCCGCCAGAAGACCGATACCAGCTATGCCCGGCTGATGATCAAGGGTAAGGATAAAAAACACCTCGAAAACATCATCAGCGAGCTACACCGCCTCGGCGCGCAGCTGCCGGAGGCCGAAGACGTAGTGGTCGCCACCGCCCCGAAGGACAAGGTCGTGCCTAAAGGGTTCTATTCAACTACCAATCACGCGACGTACGTGAAGATCGCCGGCGAGTGGAAGCCTGTACAGGACCAGAAGATGGACTCCATGATCGTCATCAGGGGCAACGTACCCTCGTGCGTTACGCTGGGCCACATCAAGAAAGGAGACAAGGTTGTCGTGGGCAAGAGCGGCGTCCGCATTGTCCCGCCTGAGCGGCCCCGCGGCCATACAATCTTCGAGTTCATGGGCGGCCAGGTCTCCTCTGAGCGCCCGTCGCAGTCGCTTATCAAGCAAATTGCGGAAGAGATCGTGGAAGTCAAGGCTAACGGCGGCAAGCTTGTCATCGTAGGCGGCCCGGCGATCATCCACACGGGCGGCCAGCAGGCGCTCGCCGAGATGGTCCGCAACGGCTACGTGGACGCGCTGCTGGCAGGCAATGCGCTCGCGGTGCACGACATCGAGTGTAACCTCTACGGCACCTCACTTGGCATGGACCTGAACACGGTAGAGCTTGCGCCGGAAGGCCACAAGCACCACATCTACGCCATCAGTGAAATTACCCGGGCCGGCTCGATAAGAGAAGCGGTCGAGAAGGGCGTGCTGACCGGCGGCGTCATGTACGAGTGCATTAAGAACAATGTGCCCTACGTGCTGGCCGGCTCCATCAGGGACGACGGTCCGCTGCCCGACGTGATCACCGATACGATGGTCGCCCAGGACATGATGCGCGAACAGCTCAAGGATGCGGACATCGTGCTCATGATGGCCACCATGCTGCATTCCATAGCCTCGGGCAACTGTCTGCCTTCGGATGTGCGGACTATCTGCGTCGACATCAACCCGGCCACAGTCACGAAGCTGATGGACCGGGGCAGCGCGCAGGCCATCGGGGTAGTCACCGACGTCGGCACCTTCCTTCCATGGCTGGCCGAGGAGCTTGTGGCGCTCAAAAAGAACAGGCCCGAAGCCTGCATCTGCATAAAAAACGAGAACCCCATTAAAAAATAGGCGTCCTCGATCAGATCATGGCTGAAAAAGCTGCAATGACGGCAATCAAGGCCCGACCACTGGGGAAGACCGGAGCTACTCCTACCCGGGTGGGCCTGGGCGGCGAAGGCATCCTGCGCACGTTCGGCAAGTCGACCGCGGCCAAGGCCGTGATCGACGAAGCCGTGCGCCAGGGCATCACTTATTTTGATTCGGCGAGGGCATATGCAGGCAGCGAGGGCTACTACGGCGCATACTGGCCATTCCATCCTGATGCCCGTGCCCGCATTTTACAGACCAGCAAGTCAGCCTCCCGCCACGCGGACGGTGCTGTCAACGACCTGAAGACGACGCTGCGGACAATGGGCATCGAAAAGCTCGATCTCTGGCAGATACACGACGTGCGGACCGAAGAGGACATCAGGGCTATCGAGGGAGAAGGCGGCGCGCTGGAAGCGTTCGTCACGGCAAAAGAGGAAGGGCTGATCCGGTTCATCGGCGTCACGGGGCACCACGACCCGGACATCCTCACATATGCTGTCGAGCACTGGCCGGTCGACACCGTGCTGATGCCTGTAAATCCCGTAGAAGGTGCCATCGGAGGCTTTCTCGACCGCACGCTTCCGGCCGCCCGTAAAAAAGGCCTGGGCATCATTGGCATGAAGGTAATGGGCGCCTCGAACTACATTTACCGGGAGCTGGGCATCACCCCTGAACTGTTGATCAGATACGCGCTGTCGCAGCCGATCTCCGTGGCCATCGTGGGCTGCTCGACGCCGGAGGAGGTACAGACGCTGGCCGATGTCGGCAGGGACTTTAACCCATGACGCGGAAGAGCAGCGAAAAGTCATTGCCGCGTTCAAGCCGTTCGCCACCCAGCTTGCCTACTACCGTGGCGACCTTATGAGAATGACAGATGACCGTTTTCCGTACATGGCAGCAAATACGGATAATTATATTTCCTTATATATAATATTATAATAAAGAGCAGCGATTTAATGACTGAAAAGAAGACGAAGAGAAAAAAGAGGAAGAGAAGAAAAAGCGCAGGAAGAAAGGTGTCATAATGTTGCCCCGGCGGAAGAACCGGTAAAAGGCCCGACCGGCGAGGACATCTTCAAGGTCTGATACCATGCTGTCGTAGATTCGTCCGGTTACGCCATCGAAGTATTTCCTTTTTAATAAGAAATAATCCAGGTCATCGGCATTCTCGGGAGCCCGTGAAGATAGTATCCGACCCGTAGACAAACAGGAGCCACAACTTCAGCCGGCCAGCCTGAGCCAGATTTTTTCCGGTGTCTGCAGCCGTTGTCATGGAATCAGTGCGTGTTGCCGTCGACTTTCGAGACCTTTCCTACTGCATCCACATAGGAAGCATAGTACGGGCACTTGCTTTTTACGCACGTCGAAATATGGATGACTTCCGCCCCGCGCTCCTTCAGCGCCGCTGCCTTCTCCAGGACTTTGTCCGGTTTCCCGAGGCCGCAGCCTCCGCAGGTGTCGAACCCGATGATCTCGATTTCGTCGCCGTACTTCTCGAAAGCTGCCTTCTTCTCCCGTATCACCTTGAAACAGGTGGTACCTGGACAGATCTTCGCCTTCTCTTCACACCTGATGATAGCAATCTTCGTCATACATTTACCTGAAAATATGTATGAGGGCGCAATGCGATAACCTTTTAGGTTTTGGGAGGTCTCCGGAAGTTTCCTGGAGGGCACCGAGACCTCAAAATGCGTCTTTCACTGGTATCGTTTTTACATGCGTATCTCAAAGAATTACGTAAGGTATGACGATGGTAAAGCTGGGCTTGAAACTGGGGCCGGAGGAGTACCCGCCGGTCGATTTGCTGGAGTACGCCGTCATCGCCGAGGACGAAGGGTTCGAGGCTATCGACGTGAGCGATCATTTTCATCCGTGGGCGGAAGCGGGCAACGCCTGCTTCTCGTGGACATGGCTTGGTGCGGCTGCATCGAGGACGAGCCACATCGCGCTGGGGACAGGCGTGACCTGCCCTATCCTAAGGTATCACCCGTCGATCATCGCGCAGGCGGCGGCGACGCTGGATAACTTCGCGCCCGGCCGCACGTATCTCGGCGTGGGCACCGGCGAGGCGCTGAACGAGTACGCATCGACAGGGGTGTGGCCGGAGTACGACGAACGGCAGCAGATGCTGCTGGAGGCGATCACGCTGATCCGTGAGCTCTGGGAAGGCGGCTATGTTACCTTCGACGGCGCCTGGTACACCACGCGGAAGGCAAAGCTATACACGGCGCCGAAGAGCCAGATACCGATCATCGTCTCCTCGCTCGTGCCGGAGAGCGCGGCCTTCGCCGGGACCAATGGCGACGGGCTGTTCACGGTGGGCGGCAAGCCACTGGAGACGACACGCCAGATCATCGACAACTTCGAGCATGGAGCGGAGTATGCGGGGAAGGACCCGGCGATGATGCCGCGCTACATCGAGCTGAACGTGGCTTATACGAAAGACACGAAACGGGCGGTGGCGGACTTCAGGAAATACTGGGCAGGCTCCTTCGTGCCTGCGCTCTTCGACCAGAACATCTACACGCCGTCCATGTCGGAGCAGAACGGCGAGGTTGTGGGAGACGACACGATCATGAAGATGGCGTGCATCTCGGACGACCCGCAAAAGCACGTGGAATTTGTGCAGCAGTACATCGACGCAGGCTTCACACACATATTCTTCCACGCGGCTGGCCCCGAGCAGGCCCGGTTCATCAGGGACTACGCGAAGAACGTGCTGCCGCTGATCAGGCAGAGGAACGCGCAGGTCTGTGCTCCTGTCCGATAGCACAAATGCACGAAATAATCATCGTGATATGTTGTAGTTGAAGGCACCTCACATACGAGTCCACAGGTACACGAAGTAGAAGAGTCGTAGCTTCTTAAACGTACTCTGTGTACCCTGTGGACTCTGTGTACGTGTGTGCCTTTCAGCTAACAAAAATCAGACGATAATCGTTTCGCATGCATGCTGATATCTAAAATGTTATACCAATGACAATACATAGAGATTGGTGATCGAAATGCCCGAAAAGAAACTGGAGAAAGCAACCTTCGGGGCCGGATGCTTCTGGCACGTGGAGGACGCGTTCATGAAAGTGCCTGGCGTAGTGTCAACTCAGGTCGGTTTCATGGGAGGACGTACGGAAAATCCGTCCTACAAGCAGGTCTGCACCCATACGACCGGACACGCAGAAGTCGTCGAAGTGACCTACGACCCGTCGAAGGTCAGCTACGAGGATTTGCTCGACGTGTTCTGGAACAGCCACGACCCGACGACGCTGAACAGGCAGGGGCCGGACGTCGGGGACCAGTACCGCTCTGCCATCTTTTACCACAACAAGGAACAGGAGGCCGCGGCGAAGGCGTCAAAGGAACGACTGGAGGAGAGCGGCCAGTACCCGCATGCTATCGTCACTCAGATCGTGCCGGCGGAAAAGTTCTGGCGAGCCGAGGAATACCACCAGAAGTATTTCGAGAAGACCGGGCAACGCACCTGCGGCATCTAATGACAAGGTGTGAGCTGTCGTCGTCTGTCAGCCAGGCTTGTGCACGCGCGCGAGCGGCTTCGCCGGAGAAATCCCTGGCCGGACTTAAAACTCGTCATATTTCTTATTAGAGCCGCGGGCCTTCTCGACAGGGTACTTCCGCTCATTCTCCGCCATCTTGTGACAGAACGCCTCGGTCAGGTCGATGTCGTAGAGCTGGGCGAACCGCAACGACGCAAACAGGACGTCCGACAGCTCTCCGCAAATCTTCTCCCGCTGCCCGGGATTCTCGAACATTTGCTGCATATCGGCCCGGCTCTTGAACCTGAACAATTCAAGCAGCTCTGCCGACTCGATGGTAATGCTCATGGCCAGCTCCTTGGCGTCGTGGAACTGGTCCCAGTCTCTCGCGTCGCAATATGCTTTGACGCGGGCCTTTAGCTCTTCGACTGTCGTGCTGTGATCATCGTGCATATGTACCCCTCGCCAGTAAACCGTTCCGGGCTGGCCTGACGGCTGAATTTCATCTCCTCATGAGAAGGAATTTGCCGAGGATAAGCGCGAAGACGACCCATACGATCAATGTGCCTGTGCTGTGTGTGGGCAGCAGGCTGGCAGGGTCGTTGAACAAAGGAGAAAATAGCGACGTGCCGATGGAGGTCTGATCTGTCTGTACAGCCATCATAGGCGTGCTGTCGTTGATGAAATAGTTGCTCGAGTTGCCGACCGTTTCAATGATATTGCTATGCACGGAGTGTACTGAGTCCATGCCGTACATCGTCAGGTTGTATGCTTCCATATCCGATGCGTCCATGGGCTGGGAAGCCTGGAAGGCCTGGAGCTCGTTTATGGCGTCTGTACGCTCCGCTTCAACGATACGTGTGAGATTCGCTACCGTCTGATTGAACAAGTCATAGCGCGCTCTGGTAGTCCGACGGTTGATAGTCGCCCATGATATGCCCCCATGATTAAGCTGATCGCCAGTTGATGATTGCCTGGCAAGCAACTGGTAAATATACTATTGTAATTACAAATTTATAAGTCTTTTCATTTGTTTAGTATTAAAAAGGGCTTACTAATCGTAATAAAAGAAAAGTTCAATTGATTTGTAGGTAATAACGTTGGTATTCTATGTGAAACCGGAAAAAGATAGAAAGCGGCGCCGGAATTGAATTTTGCAACATTTCCGTAAAATATATCTAAAATTAAATTAAAAACAATCCGGAATTACATACAGATGGCGACCTTGCCGCAAGAGTTGATTGTACGGAGATTGATTAATGGTTCTCTCGAATTACGATAACCTGGAAAAGATATTCGAAGGGTCCGGCGCAACTATTTATAAAGCATCCGATAAAGATAACCCCGGCCGGCTGGTTACTATCAAGCTGCTGAAAGGCGGCAGCCTGTCCGAATATAAAAGGGCCCGGTTCAGCCAGAAGATCGAGCATCTCAAGGTGCTGAACGACCCGTCGCTGATTACACCTTTGCTGGTCAGCGAAAAAGACAGCTCCCCCTTTATAGTCCAGGACTACTTCGACGGGATCCCCCTCGATAAGCTGGCACAAGCGAATAAGGCCGTTTCCTTAAATGCGTTTTTCACTATAGCCTGTAACCTGGCATGTGCCCTTGAAAAGATCCAGGAGGCAGGCATCATCCATGGCGGCATCAAGCCGCACAACATACTGGTCAATCCCGGCACACTCGAAATCCGGCTGATCGATTTCATCAGCGTCCTGGACGTCAGAGAGGTCAGCCACTTCATTTACAACCCGGAATTTATCAGGGGAACCCTGGCTTATGCCTCTCCGGAGCAGACCGGCCGCATCAACCACAGGGTGGTCTTCTCTTCCGACCTGTATTCCCTGGGAATCGTTTTCTATGAGATGCTGACCGGCAACCTGCCGTTCTATTCCGAAGACCCTCTGGAATTGATCCATTCCCATCTTGCGGAAAACACTACTTCGGTCCACGAGCTAAACCACGACATCCCGGTCGTATTAAGCAACATCATCGCCAAATTGATGCTCAAGGAGCCTGAGAAACGCTACCAGAGCGCGAGCGGACTGCTTTCGGACCTCTGCAGGTGCAGGGATGAATATTACTCCAGCGGGACTATACATGAATTCCCTCTGGAAAGCGGCGTGTCAGCCGACAGAGTCATATTCATATCCAAAATGGTCGGCCGTGACAGCGAAGCCAGAATGATCCTGGACGAATACGACCGGGTCGTCGACGGGCAATTTCGCTCGGTGTTCGTTTCCGGCCTGTCCGGCATCGGAAAGACCCGCCTGATACAGGAGCTGCAAAAACCCATCGTGAAGCACAGGGGCTACTTCACCTCCGGAAAATTCGACGTCTACCAGAAAAATATCCCTTACAGTTCTCTCATACAGGCACTACGGAATTTGATGCGTACCTTTCTGACGGAAAGCGATGAAAGGGTCGGGCTCTGGAAAAGCAGGATCCTGAAAGCCGTAGGACAGAACGGCAAGGTCCTGACCGGTGTCATCCCGGAGCTGGAAGCCATCATAGGTCCGCAGCCAGAGGTCCAGAAGCTCCCCCCGGTCGAATCGATGAACCGGTTCCACGACGTCTTCGGCAAATTTTTGAGTTGCCTGGCAAGCAAGGAGAGTCCCCTTACGCTGTTCATCGACGACCTCCAGTGGTGCGATTCAGCGTCCTTCGACTTCCTTGCCAACGTATTCGGCAATTACACGGACCACCCTTACCTGTTCTTTTTGGGAGCCTATCGTTATAACGAGGTGGATCCAAGCCACCCGTTATCCAAGCTGATACGCAATGCGGCAGAGACTAAACAACCATTGAAAGATATCCGGCTGGACCCCTTAAAGCCTGAATATTGCCACGAGATGGTCTCCTATATTCTCGACTGTCCGCTCCAGCAAAGCAAGGCGCTGGCGGATTTCATCACCAATTTGAGCGAAGGCAATCCGCTCTATGTCAGCGAGAGTCTCTCGTACCTTTATAGCGAAAGCCTCCTGTATTTAGATGAAGAAAGGCAATGGCAATGGAATATTGAAAAGGTATGCGAGTCCCATATGCCGACCACGGTCGTCGCGCTGTTCAGCTCTAAGATCCGGAAGTTCGAGCCGGAGCTGATCGGCCTGCTCGAATATTGTGCCTGCATGGGGAACACCTTTTCGCCCGACGAGCTGGCGTCGATCAAAGAGGTCACCCTCCTGGAAACGTTCAAAATGCTCAAGCCGGTTCTCGGACAGGGGCTGCTGATCGAAAACAAGAACCAGCTGCAATTTATCCACGACAAAGTCCAGGAAGCAACGCTTTCCGCCATCCCGGTAGAAAGACGTCGCAAAATCCACTGGCAGGTCGGCAACCACCTGCTTTCAGCAATTCGTGAAGACGTTCACATCGAAAAACAGGATAATCTGTTTACCATTGTTTCGCATCTCAACCTGGGAAAAGAAAACGAGATCGACTCGAAGACAGCGTATCTCCTGAGCGACATTAACTACCATGCTGGCAACAAGGCCCTGGATTCCCTGGCTACGGAGGCGGCGAACGAGTATTTCAAATTTGCCAGAGATCTCTTGCCGGATGACTGCTGGAGTGAAGGTCACTACGAACGCACTTTCAAGATATTTCAGAAAGCGGCCAAGACCGAGCTGATGTGCGGCAAATACGATAACTCGGAAAAGCTGCTCAACTACCTGCTGGACCATGCCAAGACCGACATGGACAAGGCGGAATGCCTGGCGGAACAGACGACATCGCTGTCGTCCATCGGCAATTTCATCAGGGCCATCGAAACAGCGAACCGGGGGCTGGCCTATTTCGGCAAGTCCATCCCTGACGCTGCGGAGGAAGCGGACGCTAAAAGAAAAGCGTTGATGGAAGAGATCGCTTCAAAGAAGATCGACGTCTGGCATACTATCCTGAATATGCCGTTCACCATAGACCGGAAGAGCAAGATCGAGCTTTCATTCTACAGCGAGCTTATCCCTGACCTGTACATGTCAGGGCTGGTCCCGCAGCTTTACCTTTCGGCTGCACAGTCGACTCAGCATTGTCTCGCGGGCGGCATGGACGAGTCTGTCATTTACTCGTTCAGCATCATGGGACTGCAGAAAGGAGAAGAGGGCGACTTCGGGCAGGCGTTCAAGTACGAGGACCTGGCCCGCGAGCTGTCCGCGAAGTACCCGAACACGTTCGGCGCCACCCGGGGGATGAACGGGATCGTGTGGTGCAACATGCACTCGAGGAGCCACCCGAGGCAGATCGTCGACTACTGCCTGAAGTCGATCCAGTGCGGGAAGAACTGCGGAGACCTGTACAACGCCGGCCTTTCCTATGGCCCGCTGATGTGGAACCTCCGGGTGCAGGGGGCCGACATGTCCGTCATCGAAGAATATGCCAGGGAATGCCTCCAGTTCTCGAACCGGTACCACCTCTCCTTCTCCGCCGGCCTGGCCGAAGCCATGCAGGCTGGCTGGATCGAACCTATGAAGAGAGGCTATTCGCCGGTGGATATGGAGAAGAAAGTGCGACGCTGGGAATCTGATAACCACGTCGCATCGGCAGGAAGCTATTATGTCCACCTGGCCATGGCGCACTATTATTTCGGGGAGTATGAAAAAGCAGAGGAGTGCCTGAATAAGGTACGCAAGTACCTGTCTGGCCTTACAGACAATGTGCTGAAAAGAAACTGGCATGTTTTCCTGGTATTGAACCGGCTAAAACTATTCGAAATGAGGTCAGGCGCCCGGGATAAGCGGGAATTACTTGAGGAGATCGGCCCTATCATCAAAAAAGTCGAGACGTGGGCAAGCCTGGGGCCTCTGTTAAAACCGTATCTCGCCTTCCTTTACGCTGAGAAGGAGCGGGTCACTGGCGAATTCAGGGAAGCCAGGAGCCTTTACCTCGAGGCGATTGACAAGGCGCATAGCCAGGGGTACACGTTCCTGGAAGGGCATATCAACGAATGTTTCGGGGAATACCTCCAGCATGCCGGCCACTTCTCAGCAAGAATGTATTTCCTCGAAGCTGAGCGCTTGTACAGAAAATGCAAGGCTGAGCGAAAGGAGATCCGTCTAAAGGAGAAATATGCCGGGCACTTCGGGGAAGTAACTCCGGTTACGGCCTCTGCCGATACCGGAACGACCCTGCCCCTTGACGTCAATTACCTGATGAAGTCATCCTTTGCCATTTCCGCCGAGATAGAACAGGACTCTCTGCTGGAAAAGATCATGGAAGTAGTCATGGAAAGCTCCGAGGCCCGGGACGGGTATCTATTGCTGGAAGATAAGGGCCGGCTCATCGTCCGCGCGGAAAGCCATCCCGGGAATAAGCAAACGACGGGGCTTGATAAAAACTTCGAGGATGTCGACAACATCTGTAAAGCCATAGTACGCTATGTATACCGGACCGCAGAGCGGGTCGTCCTCAACAACGCCTGCGAGGAGGACCTGTTCAAAGACAATCCTGAGGTCAGGGAGTTGCGCCTGCGCTCGGTACTCTGCGTCCCGGTGAACAAACAGTCGAGGATGATCGGGGTACTATACCTCGAAGACCGAGTGTCTGACAGGGTGTTCACCCCGAAAAAAACGCAGATGACGGAACTATTGGCGGGGCAGGCGGCAATCTCGCTGGAGAACGTCCGGTTGTTATATGAGATGAAGAAGGCGGAGGAAGCACAGCGGGAAAGAGACATCAGGTTCCGGTCGCTAATCCAGAACTCGTCGGATATAATCAGGATCCTGGACCGGGACGGGCGCATCATCTATGATTCGCCGTCATCCGGGAAGATCCTCGGGTATCCGGCCGATTATATGCTGGGCAGATCTCCCCTCGAGTTCATACATCCCGATGACCTGGAGCGGGTGCACAAAGAACTGGGCGATGTCTTTGATAAGATTAACCCGGGATTGGCCACCGAGTTCCGGATCCGGAAGGCGGATGGCGAATACCTTGATGTCGAGTCGGTCGGGATGAACATGATCGGAGTACAGGGCGTGGACGGAGTCGTGGTCACGACGCGCCCCATTACCGAGCGCAAGCAGGCCGAGCTGGAGAGAGAACGGTTACTGGAGCAGCTGAAGACTAAGACAGCAGAGCTGCAGTATGCGAACGGAGAGCTGGAGATAAAAAGCGAAGAGCTCGCCGCCCAGTCGGAGGAGATCGAGTGTGCGAACGAGGAGTTGCGAACGAATTTTGACGAGCTACAGAGTGTGACCGCATCCCTGCGTGAGACCCATGATTACCTGGAGAGCCTTATCAATAACGCCAATGCGCCGATCATTGTCTGGGATCCAAGCTTCTCCATTACGAGATTTAACCATGCCTTTGAGCATCTCTCCGGCTATATGGCAAATGAAGTCATAGGAAAAAACCTGAGCATCCTCTTCCCGCCTGACAGAAGAGAGGAATCGCTGGATAAAATAAAGAAGACTCTCACAGGCGAACAATGGGAGTCGGTCGAGATAACCATCCAGCACAAGTATGGCAACGTCCGGATCGCACTGTGGAACTCGGCGAACATATACGATGCCCAGAAAAATTTGCTGGCGACTATAGCGCAGGGGCAGGACATCAGCGCACGAAAGCAGGCGGAAAAAGAGCTGGAAGATGAAAAAGCCCAGGCTGAGCTGTACCTGGACCTGATGGGCCACGATATCAGCAACATGCACCAGATCGCGTTGATGCAGCTGGAGCTTGCCGGAGAGATCATGAGCACCAGCGGGAAGCTGCAGGCCGAAGATAAGGAACTAATCGAGACCCCGTTTAAAACACTGGAGAGGGCGTCCCGGCTAATTGACAACGTGCGGAAGCTGCAGAAGCATAAGTCGGGCGAGTATAAAATGGAGACTGTCGACCTGGCGAAGGTCCTTGAAGACGTCCTGAACGCATATTCGGATATTCCCGGCCGCAACATTAAGATCAATTATGTTTCGAATGGCGAGTGCCTGGTGCGGGCTAATCCCCTGCTGAAGGATGTGTTTGGTAATCTTGTGGGTAATGCGGTGAAACATTCCGGCGATCCGGTGGAGATCAACGCGGGCGTACACAAGGTCGGCCTGAACGGGAACCTGTACTACCGCATAGCGATCGAGGATAACGGGACCGGCATTCCCGACGAAAAGAAGGAGGAAGTGTTCCAGCGGTTCAAGCGGGGCCAGACAAAGGCAAAGGGTACGGGCCTCGGCCTGTACCTGGTCAAGAGCCTTGTGGAAGGCTTCGGCGGCTACGTAGAGGTACAGAACCGAGTGTTGATAGACTACACGAAGGGCACCAGGTTTTTAGTGTACCTGCCTGCGATCAAGGAGGAGAAAAATGTCTGAAAATAGACGTACCAGTGTTGCCATTGTAGACGATGACCCGCAACTGGTCCGGACCTATGAACTATTATTCAAACACCGGCAAGTACCTGTCGATTTTATCGCTTACGACAGCTACTCGGCTCTCGATAAGTTCAAAAATACGAACCCCAAGCCGGCTGTGGTCATCATTGATTACCGCATGCCATATATGAATGGCCTCGACCTGATGGTAGAGATTTTAAAGATTAAGCCGGACACGAAGATCATATTTATCAGTGCCGATGACAGCATAAGGCAGTCAGTGCTCGATGCAGGGGCGAATGTGTTTTTGAAAAAGCCGACCAGCTTAAAAGAGATCATGGAAAGCATCGGTCCCCTGTAAAGCAATTACTTTTATTATAAGTATTTGTCATTTGATTTTCCCGTCCGCCAGATTCTGCGGGGAAACAGGTCCGTGAAGTTGTAAGCGATCTATCCTGACGTCATCTGGACTTCAGTTTTGTCATTTATGGTTGTATTAATATAAAATAGTATTATTGTTCTACGGCAGGCAGCACGATCACGAATTTCGCGCATAGCCCGGTTGCGAAATGCCTGCCCGAACTTGACCGGATGATCCCATATGCACATGTGATCTATAATCATTCAATTTTCAGAAACATATAATTACTGTGTAAATCTTATTAATAGTATTAATGCGGGGAGGGTAGGATAAAAAATACCAAAGGTCCTCTCTATTTAGATGCGAATGAAAAGCTTACGGGAGGATTAAAAAACGATAAAGAACCGGCGAGTTCTTTAGCCCTTGCTGATGATAAATGCAGGCTGGCAGAGGAAGAGCTTAAAAAATATTACCTCGTTTTCGAGAGTGTCAACGACGCGATCTTTATAATTAATCCTGATGGTGCCATTTTAGATGCGAATAAACGGGCACAGGTGCAATACGGCTACTCTTTAAAAAAGCTGCGCTCGATGAACGTGAGGGACATCCGTATACCCAGCGAGAGGCCATTGTTGCCGGAACAGCTCGCTAAATGTTTTGAGGAAGAATGCTCGTTCGAGACCGTTCACAAGCGTAAGGATGGCTCGATTTTTCCGGTCGAAGTCAGTGCGAGGGGCGCGAAGTTCGCCGGGAAACCTATCATCGTCAGCGTCGTGAGGGATGTGAGCGAACGCAAGCGCACTGAAGAAATCCGTTCCAGCCTCGCTTCGATAGTCGAGTATTCTCACGATGCGCTTCTCAAAGTGTCGCTGGATGGCACAATTTTGGTCTGGAATAAGAGTGCAGAGCGTGTATACGGTTATACGGCCGCAGAAACGGTCGGCAAGAACCTTTCCATTCTCATACCGAAGGACAAGGCGCCCGACCTTCCCCTCATATTCGATGCTGTGAAGTCGGGTAACGTCGTCGATAATTATGAAACGGTGCGTAAGAAAAAAGATGGCAAGCTCATTAACGTTTCCATCGTCGCTTCTCCGATAAAGGATGAATCGGGAAACGTCGTGTCAATATCGTGGACCAGCAGAGATATAACCGAACATAAGCGGATCGAGGATTCGTTGCGGGATAGCGAGGAGCGGTTCCGCGCGATTTTCCAGATGGCGGCAATAGGAATTAGCCAGATGAGCCTCGACGGGAGATTCATCCGGGCAAATAAAAAGTTATGCGATATTTTGGGGTGCAACCTGGAGGAAATATTCAAGCTCAACATACAGGATATAACCTACCCCGCAGACCTGGAGTACGAACTGACTTACTTGAGACGGCTTATCGCGGGCGAAATTTCCACGTATTCGATCGAGAAGCGAGACATCAGAACAGACGGTTCGATCATCTGGGTGAACGTGACCGCTTCGCTCGTGCGGGAGGCCGGAAAGCCGAAGTACTTCATACGGATCGTCGAGGACATAACGAAGCGGAAGACCGCTGAAGACGCACTCAGGTATAGCGAAGAACGGTTCCATGCTGTATACGACTGGGCTGCAATAGGCATCTCGATGGCGGATAAAAACGGTATAATAATAGATATCAATAATGCATTACTTAACATGCTTGGATACAAGCGAGAGGAGCTAATCCATCGATCTATTACCGATATAACTCATCCCGATGACATCAGCAAAAACATGGCCTATTTCAACCGGATAGTCTCGGGAGAGATCGATCATTATAAAATCGAAAAGCGGTACCTGCGCAAAGATAATTCGATCGTCTCTGCCCGCCTGACGACATCGGCGGTCCGTGACATTAAAGGCGAACTCTCTTTTGCGATAGGTATGGTAGAGGACATTACAGAGCGGAAGAAGGCCGAGGAGGAATTGCTAGCGGCAAAGTCTCAAGTGGAACTGTACCTCGATCTGATGGGCCACGACTTCCAGAACATGAACCAGATCGCCATCGGTTATCTTGAGCTGGCTATTGATGCACTTGACCTGAAGGGGGAGAACCGGGAATTACTGGAGAAGCCCCTGGAAACTCTCATGCGTAGCTCGGGCCTGATCAGTAATCTCAAGAAGCTCAGAGCCGCGAAAGAAAAGGAGTACAGGTATGAAGTGATCAACGTGAGAGAAGTGCTCGCCGACGTAGTTTCCGAATACTCGTACATGCCGGGGAGAGATGTTAAAATCAATTACAAGCTATCGTCCAATTGTAAAGTTCTTGCGAACAACCTGTTGAGAGATGTATTCTCAAATATAATCGGGAACTCGATCAAACATTCGAAAGGGCCCTTGACGATAAATATCAAACAGAATAAAGCCGCAGAGGACGGGGTTAGCTATTGCCGGATCACCTTTGAGGATAACGGTCCCGGCATCCCGGATCAGCGCAAGTGTGAAATCTTCGAGCGTTTCAAGCAACCGGGCAAGGTAAAAGGTACCGGTATGGGGCTCTACATTGTAAAGACTCTGGTCGACGACTTTCAGGGTAAAATATGGACCGAGGATCGCGTCCCGGATGACAGCTCCAAAGGCGCCCGTTTTATCATCATGCTCCCGGCTGTAAAATAACCCGAACCCATATTTTATAATCGGGGACTATTTTACATAGGCGTGGGAAATAAAAAACATGCTGTTGTATGTAATGAATTGAACAAGAATAGTTGACTGCCCTGTGCCCGACTCGAACCGGCGTTTTCTTCCATTTGCTTTTTTCACATAACGTCGTGAGGTTTTCGATTGACAAACCTTCGAGCTGGCCGGGCATCACTGGTCGATGTGGTCGCAAATTGTCGAGTTAGCGACGCAAAATTGAACATTTTACAATTTATCATTTTGCTGTCCCATTTCCAGCTTCCGCAACCGCATCTCCATTTCTATCAGGATGTTCATCAACATGACCTCCGTGGGGTCGGGGCGATTGACGAGCGTCTCCTCACGTATCCCGGCTACCTCAAAGATAAGCCAATCGAAGACCTCACGACGCTCCTTATCAAGGCTGTTGCGGTAGCCCTCGAACTTTTTGTGGACCATGTAACGGTGCATGCTCGGCATAATGTTAAGAAGGGCATTTAACGTTATATGGCTGGGCTAAAAGTAATTTGAAAGTTTAACACTATTATCTGACGACATTTTTCCGACAGCTTTATATATGGGAAGTTAAGGTCCGCCCGATAACCTTATAGATTCCTTTTTAAAGCTATAAAAGAAGTAGATTGTGGTTACACCAGACCAATGTAAAGCCTCATCTGCAACGAAGCTTAGAAAAAAGCAATTGTTCTTGGGGGCAATCGTGGCCGACCGGCAGGGAAGCAGGTGAGCATCGGTGCCTTTCTCCCACGTACTAGTCGATTTCGGCAGGAGCATTCCCTCAACGAAGGCCACCCTGAAAAGTAAGACTTCGAGATATAGAGAAATTCGCATCATACTCAGCAACCTATCTGGGCTTTTCGCCATCTCTGCGATCATTCTCGCCGGGATGGTAGTCACCTGCTTCCTGCTCGGTGAACCCGGCAACGCTCTTGCGTTCGTCGTGGCATCCGGCGTGAGCGGTGGCATCGCCCTCCTTCTGAAGCTCGCTTTTCCAGTGACTGAGGATATCGAGCTCCGTCACGCGATGATCGTGGCTGCTATCGCCTACCTCGTAGTGCCTGCTGTCAGTGCGATTCCGCTAATCATGATCGAGCATATGTCGGGCATCGATGCTTTCTTCGAGGCCGTCTCGGGTTGGACAGGCACTGGCTTTACCATGATCATGTTCCCGGAACAGTCGAGCCAGGCTGTCCTGTTATGGCGCAGCGTAATGCAGTGGATCGGTGGCATCGGCGTCATCCTGCTCATGGTCACTATCCTGATCCGTCCCGGCACCAGTACCTATATCATGTACCAGTCGGAGGCACGAAAGGAACGGATCAAGCCGAGCATTCGATCGACGATCAATACTATCTGGTTCATCTATCTATTCCTCACAGTCATCGGCATCATCATGCTGGTCGCTGTGGGCATGCCACTATGGGACTCGATCAACCACTGCATGGTAGCCCTCGGCACGGGCGGCTTCTCCATATATTCCGACAGCATCGCTCACTACAATAGTGTGCCTATCGAGATCGTGCTCATGGTCATCATGATCATCGGGGCGCTGCCATTCGTGTTCATCTACAAGACCGTTAAAAAACCGAAGAGCCTCCTGCCTCTGGACCCGCAGGTCAGGACTTTTTTGTTTCTGATAACAGTGGCTATACTGGCACTCTCTGCTAAGCTATATCTCCAGCATCATGACCTGTTTGAGTCGTTACGCTTGGCGGCGTTCCAGCTTGTTTCCGCCATCACGACCACCGGACTACAGACGTCGGTGATGGCTGACTGGTCGATCACCGCCCTTCTAATCCTCTCGATCGCCATGATCGTCGGCACCTGTGCCGGCTCAACGGGTGGTGGGATCAAGATAGCCCGCGCGATCTTCCTTGTCACCGAGTTCAAGCTGTGGCTCAAGCAAATGTTGTTGCCCCGCAACGCCATCGTGATGATCAAGATGGGCAACCAGCGGCTGAGTGAGTCGGTGATCAACAAAGAGCTGGCTGAGGCCACCCTGATCACTTTTTTGTGGGTCATCACGATCGTACTCGGCGTAATGGTCCTGTCCCACGTCACCCCGGGCTACAGCCTTAGCCGCATCTTCATGACCGTATGCTCCGCGCAGGGCAACGCCGGACTCTGGTGCGGCATCATTGACCCGAGCCTTCACGTAGCGGGAAAAATCATGCTCATTGTAAATATGTGGATCGGCCGCTTGGAGATCATTCCAGTGACCATGCTCATCCGCTACATCGTCAAAGGCTTCACCATATAGCCGTCAGGCTGGACGTGCGATCGGACCCACAGCTTGTACGTCGGGTAAATGGCTGTCTCGCTGCGGCCGACCAGCAAGGTGGGATCTCCACCTCGGTGAGGCCGTAATGGGTAAGGTATTCCCTGCCTTATCTAACCGCTAAATCGCAAAAGCGGACCTGTGTCCCATAATCTACAATTTGCGACCGCATCGACGAGCGATGCCCCAGATAGCTCGATCAACCAGTCTGAAGACCTCCTGGCGCTTTTTTATAGGCCGGGGAACATATTTATATAAAGGCTTTTTAATGTAAATCAGTTTCATACATCGCGATCATCATGGGCCGACATGTAGCGGAAGGGAAGAAGGATGCCGATAAAGACCGAGCGGAGCTTATCGTTGAGCTGAATGCCCTGCGTGGCCTCAATTCCCGTTTAAAGGATGTAGTAGGGCGTTACGAGAAGGCTGCGGGCAAAAATGACCTCTTTCGCAACAGGTACGATGACTTGATGTTCAGAAGCAGAGTATAGAGACGCTGCGTGATGAGTTGCAGACGAAGGAGACGAGGTTGATACTCCAGCATGAAGAGATGGGGGTCCAGAACGAGGAGCTCCGGGTGCAGCTGGATGAGATTAACGCCCGCGTTGAAGAAGTTGCCAGAATGAACGCCGCGTTGAGGGAGAGCGAGGACAATTTGGCGCGTGTCGCAGCTCATAGCTCATGTCGGCAACTGGGTCTGAGATACGAACGATGACAAGGTACAGTGCAGCGACGAGTTTACCGGATATTCGGCATTGGCAGGCGCGAATTTTTCAACTTATGATGAGTTTATAAATACGTTAAACCCCGGAGACAGGGATTCCGTCCATAAGGCAGTCGACGCAGCCCTGCATAAAGGGGAACACTATGATATAGACTACCGGGTCGTCTGGCCGGACGAGCACGGAGCGCATCGTTCACGCGGAAGCCGAGTGTCCACTTCTGGACGAGGCCGGAAAGGCCGTCAGAATGTTCGGTACCGTTCGAGGACATCACCGAGCGCAAGCAGGCAGAGGAAGCTTTACGGGAGAGCGAGGAGCGGTTCCGGGCCTTGGCGGATAATATTCCCAATCTGGCGTGGATGGCCAACCCGGATGGCTGGATTTTCTGGTATAACAAGCAGTGGTACGATTATACGGGCACTACGCTGGAGGAGATGCAGGGATGGGGCTGGCAGAAGGTCCACCACCCGGATTACGTTAAAGCGTGACTGGAAGAGTGGAGTTCGCGGATCAAGGCGGGCCAGCCATATGATAACATATTCCCGTTGCGTGGCAAGGATGGCAACTATCGCTGGTTCCTGACCAGGGTCACGCCCATCCGGGACGAGCAGGGTAATATCCAGCGTTGGTTCGGTACCAATACCGACATCACCGAGCGCAAGCGGGCTGAGGAAGAATTGAGCGACGCTAAAGCCCAGGCAGAGCTGTACCTGGATTTGATGGGCCATGACATTAATAATATGCACCAGATCGCGCTGGGTTACCTCGAATTGGCGAAGGACATGCCTGCCTGTGAGGGGCAGACCGAGCCTATGGATAAGTCTATCGAGGTGCTGCATCGAAGTTCCCAGCTTATCCAGAATGTGAAAAAATTGCAGAATTTCCGCAAGGGCTTGTTCCAGACAAAGGAAGTCGATGTGTGCAAGGTGCTCTCGGAAATACCGCGGGAGTTCGGGGCGGTGCCCAATAAGTCGGTCTCGCTGAACTTGAATGGTTGCGAACATTGTCATGTCCGGGCTAACGAGTTGTTGCATGATGTGTTTCAAATCTGGTCATCAACGCGATCAAGCATACGGGGGTCCGTGCTGATATATTTATTAACCTTGAGCGGGTGGGAGAGAATGGTCAGAGCTACTGCCGTGTGTCGGTCGAGGACAACGGCCCGGGCATTCCTGATGATAACAAAGGCATGATTTTTAACAGGGTATTGAGGAGTACTTCTAAAGCGAAAGGCATGGGCCTCGGCCTTTATTTAGTCAAATCGCTCGTGGACGGCTACAACGGTAGGGTATGGGTCGAGGACCGGGTGCAGGCGACCACACGAAAGGCGCTAGGTTCGTGGTCATGCTTCCGGCCGTAGCCAAGTAATACTATTTTTATATTAATAAAGCGATAAATGGCGAAATCTGAGGACAGACATATATCCCCCATGTTAAAAGTGGGGGGGTAGTTAGTCAGTTCGTCGTTTTTGGACTTTTTCTTATATTAATTACTGAATAATAGTATCAAATAGCCAAAGTTATCGACTTGTTCTCACGCGCACGTAAAGTAGTCAATAACTCCCGAAATCAGGACTTTTTCTTATAATAATCAGCGAATAATAATGACTTTTCAACGGCAGGCAGCATGACCACGAACCTGACGCCCTTCGTGTAGTCACCCGTTATCCGGTCCTCGACCCAGACGTGGCCACCGTAGCTTTCTACGAGCGATTTTACGAGGTACAACCCGAGACCCATGCCCTTCGCATTGGTCGTGCCCCGGAGTATCCGGTGGAATATCTGGCCCTTGAAATCGTCCGGGATGCCTGGCCCGTTATCCTCGACCATCACTCGGCAATACCGGACGCCTTTCTTCCCGACGACATCTAAATCGACGTACTATATCCGCTTCTTCCCCGGTGTGCTTGATCGCGTTGCTCACCAGATTGGCGAACACGTCGTGCAACAGCTCGTTCGCCCTGACCGGGCAACGTTCACACCCGTTCAAGTTCAACGTTACCCGCCTTTTGGGGTACCGCCCCGAACTCCCGCTTTTATGTCGACGAGCACCGTCATGCATATCGACCATCCTGGTCTGGAACACACCGTCGCTGCAGCTCTGCAGCTTCCTCGCGTTCTTGATCAGTCTGGGCCTTCCGCTGCAGCACCTCGATGGGCTTGTCCGATAACTCAGCTCTCGCCGGCCTGTTTCCGGGGCATATCCCGGGCCAATTCCAGATACCCGAGGCGATCTGGTGCATGTTATTAATGTCGTGACCCATCAGATCGAGGTATAATTCCGCTTGTGACTTGGCTTCTTTTAATCTCATCCTCGGCCCGCTTGCGCTCGGTGACGTCGCGGGCTGCGGCAAATACCCCGGTTACTTTCCCCGTCTCATCCCGATAAACGGTGGCATTATACAGCACAGGCGTAACGTGTCCATCTTCTCGCCTGATCTCCAGGGGATAATCGATGACAGAGCCCTCCTCAAACACCTTCCGGTATCCCTCTCGGGCTTTCGTGGGGTCGGTGAAATAATCGGAGAAGTCCGTGCCGATGAGCTTCTCCCTCGAATACCCTGTCACGGCTTCGGTAGCCGCATTAACGTCCGTGATCTTGCCATCAGGCGCAATCGTCACGGTAACGGGGTCCAGGCTCGCCTCATTTAGGCTACGATTATACGCGTTCGCGAACTTAATAGCCCCCTAAGCCCGCTTGCGCTCGGTGATATCTTTGGCGATCGAACCGCACGTCCCGGCCATCTGGCCACTTAATAATTCGGTCCGTGATTATGAAATACCGGTCCACCGTGGGATTAGCATCCCAACTGGTAGGGCTTGCCCTTCTCCTTTAAAATGATGGGGTTGGTGCAAAAGTCACAGGGAGAATCCCTCCGCTGGAACTCTCGATAACAAATGCCCCCGACAAGGTCGCCACCAAACCTCTCTATCGCCTTATTCGCGTACAGCACCTCGTAGGTGTACGGATCAGTCACATACACCACGTCATCGATGCTATCGAAGATGGACAGGAGCTGCGACCGCTCGAAAGCTAACGCCTCCTCCGCCCTTTTGCGCTCCGAGATGTCGCGATTGATCCCACCGGTACCCCAAGAAGGCACCCCGGTCGTCGAACATCGGCGTGCCGCCGGTCTCCACGATGATCCTGCTGCCGTCTCTTCCTGACGAGCGTGTTCTCGAGGAGGGAAACGCTTCATGCGCCTCGAAGGCAGGGTCGAACAGCTTCCTGACACGTTCCACCTCCCCCGGCGGCATGAAGTCAAAGGGTGTCCCGCCGATAATCTCGCCCGGCTCATAGCCGAGGAGCTCGCGGGCTCGCGGGCTCACGTACGAGTAGATGCCATTTGCGTCGATCTCCCACACCCAATCGTTGACCTGCTCGACGATGTTGCGCATATTTTCTCTCGCTCTCCCGCAACGCCGCCTCCACCCGCTTGCGCTCTGTAATGTCCTGCATGAGCCCGACAATATAGCGGACGCTTTTGTCAGGGTTTCGGATACAACCAATGGATATTTGAGTAGGGATGACCTCGCCGTTCTTGCGCACGAATCTCTTCTCGATCATGTAGTTATCAATTTCGCCCGAGAGAAGCATGTCAAAAAGCTCCAGATCATTGTCAAGGTCGTCAAGATAAGTGATTTCATCCCACCTCATCCGGAAGAGCTCATCCCGGGAATATCCCAAAATCCTGCATATCTCATCGTTTGCCTGGAGCCAACCTTTTTCAATCGAGGTCAAAGCCATGCCGATCAAGGGCAACTCGTAATAGCACCGCAGCTTCTCCTCGCTCTCCCGCAACGCCTCCTCAGCCTGCTTGCGCTCTGTGATATCGATGGCATTGACCAGCCCTGCCGGCTTGTCCATGTACTTTATTGCCGCCGTCGAGTTGCTCGTCCATAGCTCCCGGCCGTCTTTGGTCACAAGTTTTACATCATAGTGCTCCGACAGCTGGACTCCCTTCATGCGCAGGGAAGTCTTTTCCTTGATCAACTTGCGATAGTCCGGGTGCACTATATCCCAAGGTTTCATCTTGAGAAACTCTTCAAGCTTATACCCCGTCATCATCTCGGCGGCAGGGTTCACATAAACGACGCTTTCGCCCTGGTAAATGATGATGGCGGCAGGGGAAATCTCCGCTAGCTGCCTGAACTTCTCCTCACTCTCCAGTAGCGCTTTCCTCGCTTTCTTCTGTCCCTGGTCCTCGATGATCTTCCACTCGCCATTGCGCCTGGTCAGGGCGAACTGGTGGGCGTTCACCACGTCCAGGATATTGTTGGCATCACACCCGTCCAGGGGATAAGTGCACAGTGCAATCATTTCATGCCGTACTATGAGATCGTTGACTGTCTGCTCGTAGTCAAGAAAGTCCTTCCAGCCGCCGGTCTCCAGCCAGGACACGTCCCCCGTCGCCCTCAAACCACGAAAACCCCGCTCCCCGGCCTTCCGCAGCTTTTCTATCCAGCCGATGAGCACTCGCTCCGGGTCAAATCCGCCGTTGATCGTATACCACTCTGTATACGGAATGATCTCGATTTGCCCCTTCTCAAAATACGCGTCGAAATCGGGCATAGCCTCAGCCATATACACTTTGACTTCCCCGGCATTCAAGGACGCTGCGGTAACCCACATGCAGAACTCGTTGTTCTTCAGACCCGCCTTGAAATACGGGACGAGGACATCGATCAAATCCTGCTTCGTCTGGTAGAAGAGGCTGAAATGCGTGCCCCATGGTACACAGCCTATCACATCGATGCCCGAGTCTCTCGCCGCATTTTCCATGCCCTGCACCATACTTAAAACATAAATAATTCGAATATCATCTCTAATCATTCATAACAATTATGATTCAATAAAGACCACAATTCCTTACTATAAATATTTTGCAAATTAAATAAAACCGGTTGTAAAAAAAAGTTAATTATCGATGGCGGGCAGCATGACCACGAACCTGGCGCCCTTCGTGTGGTCGCCTGGCACCCGGTCCTCGACCCATACCCTACCGTTGTAGCCGTCCACGAGCGATTTGACTAAATAAAGGCCGAGGCCCATACCCTTTGACTTATATGCGCCCTTCAACATCCGGTTGAATATCCTGTCCTTGAAATCGTCGGGGATGCCCGGCCCGTTGTCCTCGACGCTGACCCGGTAATGCCGGTTACAATTGCTCCCCACAACGTCAAGGGAAATCGTGATGTCAGCCTGGTTCCCGGTGTGCTTGATCGCGTTGCCCACCAGATTAACGAAAACGTCGCGCAACAGATCGTTCGCCCGGACCAGGCAAAGCTCACACCCGTTCAAGTTCAACGTGATCGCCTTATGGGGCACCGACCCGAACTCTCTCTGCACGTCCACGAGAACATTACAAATGTCAACTCTCTCTAAATGTAATACTCCATCCGTGAGTTTTTGCAACATCCGCACATTCTTGATGAGCAGGGCACTCCGCTCGGGTTTTATCAGCATCCTTCTTCTCTTTCATTAAACGCCGGGCCATAATGATCGGGATGTTGAAACTGATTTACTTTTAAAAACCTTTATATAAATATATTCCCAGCCAGCAAAGAACACGCTAAGAAGTTTTTGACTCACGGATATCTGACTAGCAGGGCATCGTTCGCCGATGTGGTCGCAAATTGTGGATATTACGATTACCCCTTTTTCTCAGATAGGCTGAGAACCAAAATTCAATCAAGACGGACAGGGGATTGGTAGAGGTACTCCTACCCCTTGAGCGAGGCCCGGATGCCATAGCGGGCATTCTTGAAAGCTGGAAGGGGCTTACTGCAAGAAATGTGCTGATTATTTACAAAAATTACGTGGACGCCGTCAGCCAGCGGGGGGATGTCGATTATAACAAATATATATATAAAAATGGGGTAAATGTATATCAGGTGCATGAATGATCCGGGTAGAAACTTCAAAATTACTGCTGTATGTTTCCGGGGCTTTGGTGATGCTAATCGGACTTGTAGCCCTGCTCATAGATATAAGACCTGACCTTCGTATTAACGAGTACGGCGCTTTCGTCGCATTATTGGCGGGTGCCGCCATCTTGATCGGTACTACATACGTGTATTATGTCTTACCGCATTATCAGACAGCCCGGCGCATGGAGATGCTCCGACGTCATTATATGGGCAAACCGAATGCTGAGCTTTTAAATATCAATCACCACATGATTGATACCGCCCAGGCAGCCATCTTGCAGATCGAAATAGCAACGGAATTTTACAATAAATGCATAATGGAAAACATAAACGTTGCCGATTGCATGGATAATATAACAAATGGTAAGAACCAGCTCGATCAAGTGGATGCAAAAATAGCTAAACTGAAGAAATACGGGAACGAATTAGACAAGCATATCCACAACAGGGTAACATAATTCCGGGCAAATCGGGTACTCTTACCCCTTGCGACCCGGCCCGGACGCAATACGGGACATCCTCGAAATCCACTACGGCGACTACAAGCAAGAAATAATCGACTCCGTCCTCAAAAAGTACCATGGCAGATACGCGGTGGCAAAGCTCGACGTTTCCACGTACGAGGTGCAGCAGAGAATAAAAAGTAACAAGGGGAAGTGCTACCGGGACCAGATAAAGCCCGCCAACTTCATCACGGTGGGAGTTGGATTCCAGGAGAACCCGGAGACGGGCAAGAAGGTCATACCCATGCTCCCCTACATCGACAAGAACAGCCCCGAGTTCGACTGTATACCCTACATGCCGTTCAGGGACTACAAGACGGGCAGAGAGTACTTGGACGAAGAGCTCAAGGATGGCCAGTTGTGGACTAAATCGTACTGGAAACCCATGTCCCGTGTAGTGAGGGACTACATCAACCACAAGGAATCCAAGTCGGAGGGAGACATCGGCCAACTCAAACGCCGCATCATCCGGATAGGCCCAGGCTCAATAAGGCACATTGGTAAAGAGACCAACGAGATTGTAGAGGCAGAAGTGATAGGTGTGGAATCCGAGTACTACACGGAGTACATCAACTGGAAGGGCATAATCGAATGCCTCACCCCGGACCAGGCTGCAATGATTGGAATCTCCCGCCGCAACCTGTCATACCTGAAAAGACGGGTCAAGCTGGGAGAACCGTTCAGCCTGAAACAGTCGACGAAAAATAAATTGCGGAAAAAACACGGATGGAGAGCGTAAGCCCTTCTCCCTCCACAACCAAAAAGGAGGTGACAAAGTGAAAATCAACAAACCCATAATCAAGTGTAAAAACTGCGGTTCGCCCCTGACAAAGGTTAACCACGAGACCGATATGGAATACCTTACAGAGGGACAGTTAGCCGACCGTATTGCCAGTGGACTCAGCTCAAGCTTTGCGAAACCGTCGGTGACCATAGCCAGGTACATCTGCCCGAAATGCGAAGCCATACTGGAAATAATAGGTTAAATGTTATATTACGGGGGTATCTCATTACACCCCTATTATTTTTGTCACCAATTCTGCAATTTGCGACAATGTTGGAATAGTATAATTCTGGCGTTGGCGCTATTCAGAGTATTGCTGTATCTATTCCTAGACCGACAAAAAAAGAAAGCCTGACCTATGCAAGAATATGGCCTGAAGTAATTAAAACTTCAGGCCGACGTCACGCTAATTGTTATTTAAGCTTTAGGTAATGACTTCATGAGGGCAAAGAAGTGGATAGCCTCATGGGTCCTGTAGAGATGATACCATGCGTCTAAGGTGGCTGGTGTCATTACGTCTAACTTCCTCAGGATTTCCTGCGCAAACTCGAGCGGGGCGATGCCTGAGGCTGTGATCAATCCCCTATCGTAGACCACGGGCTCATGGACATACCGTGCTTCACCCCTATAGGTGGGGACGCACATCTTCAGGTAACCCAGATCGTTACTGGTATGAGCACGATCATCCAGCAGTCCGTTGGCTGCCAGACCAACCGTCGCCCCGCAAATTGCCGCCACTGGGATATTTTTCTCTAAAAACGTCTCTACTACAGGAAATATCGGTGCATGGATCGGGTCCAGCCAAGTGTTGCCTCCGGGTAGAACTAACAATACGGCATCTTTGGTCATGATATCCGCCACGGTCAGATCCGGGAGTATCCTGATGCCGCCCATCGTCGTCACGGGATTCTTGTTCAGACCTACGGTTTTGATGTCGTACTTTAGAGCCCGGTCTTTAAAGTAGCGCCCGGAGTAAAGTTCGGCAAGGACGTATGCCGGCTCCCAGTCTGCCAAGGTATCGAATACATAGAAGTAAACAGTTTTGATAATGATTCCTCCCTATCAGTATTGAGATAATTAACGTCCGATGGATAAACCTTATTATTAAGTGGTCTGAAAATAATTTAACCGTATGCATCATAGGATGATAGGGTAGGCCTTGAATAATCCCTATGGGGCGACTTTGTGTACAAACATCCTACTCGATCTGTAAAGCCATTGTTATACAACTCTTATCACCCGATGATCGAGTGCATCATAGAGCGCCACGCGGAGACCCCCCGGAGATATGCAACTAAAAAGATTTTGAAGTTCAGGCATAATGTGCTGCGGTAACAGGCGCTGGCCGAGTTCCCCATCGTCGCGAAGGGTGCCAAGCGACCACATGCAGGGCGCCAGATTCGTGGTCATGCTGCCCGCTGTTGAGAAGTAACTTTTTTGACGCGCGGTGAAAGTAATCCCTTTGCGCTCAATGCTCGACGGCCTCGCTATACAATTATATATTTACTAATGGATAAATGGCAAAATCTGGGTGGGGACATATATCCCCATGTTAAAAGTGGGGCCGCCCGGATTTGAACCGGGGTCACTAGACCCCCAGTCTAGTAGGATGGACCAGTCTACCCTACGGCCCCACGATGTAAAACGAAGTGTAGAAGCGCCTTCCACATATATATTACTTGTGATTAGAAATAGTGATTAAAATATCAGTATGGGCGCAGGGACACACATGACATGGGAACTACCAGGTAATTGCCGTCTCTGATATCTCTCGTGCCACCTGGTTTCCTATATCAGGTCTTATAAATTATAGTCAAATTAGCAATAAAAAATAAGTATCAAAAAAGATAAAATTTTAGCTGATTATATGACTGGAGCCGGTATTTTATTACTCATATAACGAAAATAAGCAATTTATAAAATATAGGGTTAAATTCATAACCCATAAAGAATAACCATACATTATGCGACCGAGGGGTACTGGAAAATATGGATCTGGACGATAAGGACCGGAAAATCATTTCAATCTTCGAGCAAGACCCTAAGGCATCCCAGTCCGATATCGCGCAACAGGTAAGCCTGTCCCAGCCGACCGTCGGCGCCCGCATCCAGAAGCTCCGGCAGTCCGGCGCCCTCGAGTCTTCAGCAGGCATAGACCTGAAGAAGATGGGCCTCAACCTTGCCAAGGTAGACCTGACGACAAGGGGTTCCATCGACATCGTCAACCAGTTCAAAGGCTGTCCCTATTTCCTGAACGGCATGATCGTTTCCGGCAGAGAGAACCTGTGTCTTTTTTTCGTGGCAGAGGACATCGCGACCATCGAGGCCATTGTCGACAAGCATCTGCGCAGCAACCCGTCAGTGTCATCCGTCGAGCTCGGCATTGTCATATCGCAGGTCTACGACATGGTCCAGCCGGTGAAAATGTCCATCGAGAAGTCCGATAAATCCCTGTGCGGTTGCGACTGCTCGGAATGCCAGTACTACCTGAACGACCAGTGCCTCGGGTGCCCGGCGACGAAATTTTACAAGGGCAAATTCTGGTAATGGCAAGACGGCCAGGGTCGACTGATGACGGGGCCACGGTAGGCACAAGAGGATGAAAGGCGTCAATTCGTCGCATTTCAGACGGGCGCTACGTGTGCGTGGTTAATATCGGACGGGTTCACGGAACCGATTCTCCAGTATTTTCATGAGAGGCCAAGATACTAAGTGGCCCTTGGCACTTGTCCTGGCGCCCTGGCATTTTAAGTATTATAGCGTGCATGACGGCGACTCGCCTGCTATGATCTCGCTCACGTAGTCAAAGGCCGACATGGCCGCTTTGGCGCCTTCGCCGGCAGCCACGATGACCTGCTTCTGCGGCACGCTGGTCACGTCTCCGCAGGCGAACACGCCGTCCGCGCTGGTGCGGCAGCTGTCGTCCACATCGATCTCTCCCCGTGCGTTCGTCTTGACCAGGCCTTTGAGGAATGCAGTGTTCGGGTCCTGCCCGATTTCGACGAAGACCCCGCTTACAGGCAATGTCTCCACTTTGCCATCCCGGGACCGGACGGTTATGGACTCCACGAAGTCCCCGCCCGATATCTTCTCGACAGTATAGCCTTCGAGTACGGTGACTTTGCCGCTTTGCCTGATCCTGACCGCGATGACCTGGTCGCATTTGAGGCGGCTGCGGACGATCATATAAATTTTCGGGCATATCTTTGCAAGCTCCATTACCGCCTCGGCTGCCGCGTTGCCGCCGCCTGCGACGGCCACGTCCGTTCCGGCGAACAGCGGTGCGTCGCAGGTCGTGCAATAGCTGACGCCTTTGCTGACGTACTCTTTCTCGCCGGGGACACCGATCTCACGCCAGTGAGAGCCTGAGGCAATGATCACGGTCCGGGCCTCGAACGTCCGGCCGCCCTGTGTCATGACACGGTACCCATCCCCGGTACGCTCGACGCCGGTAGCGCGATCGGTCACGGGCCCGATATTCAGCCGCGTCATCTGCGCACGCATCTTCCTGGCCAGGTCCGAGCCGCTGATGGCCTCGAAACCCGGGTAGTTCTCGATGTTGCCGCTCTTGCTCATATTCCCGCCCATCGAATCCGAGATGATCTCGAGCGACATGCCTTTTCGTTTCGCGTAGATGGCCGCGGTCATGCCTGCCGGCCCCCCACCAATGATAACTGTATCCAGCGATTCCATCTTAGCACCCGGCGATCTATCCGCTATCTACTATTGTACGGATAATAGCTTATCTAGCTTTATATGATTAAAACCTACCATGACATGATCGCCGACAATTACTACAGGCGTGACGTGGACGCCATAGCGATGTTCCATCTCCTTGCGCGCTTGCTTATCCTTCAGCACATTGATCTCTTCGAACGGGATGCCTCGCTCCCTGAGATAATCTTTCACGCGCTCGCAGTCCTTGCACGTGGACATCGAATAAATCATGACCTTATCCATATTAACCTCAATATGTATTTAAAAATATAATTATATAGCTTATTCTACTGGAAGGGAGGTATCGACATCTCATGCCGTCGCTTCTTCGGCCTGGCCCCTTACTTTCTCAAGGTCTCCGGCCACGTCTGAAAGCCCCAGCGAACGCAATTTTTCTGCCGTCGGCCAGCCCAGCCGCAGATCCCATCCTCGTGCCCGGTAGTATTCGTCAAGCATCGGCTCGAGATGCACCACGCTGCCCTTCGCAGGGCCGGTCGGTGCAGGCTCGCCGGTGAGGCGCTGTGGCAGGCGGTCTTCCTTCCTTGTGAAGCCCTGTCTCGCGTTGAACGCCCGCTGCAGGTTCCAGGTGCGCTCCCCGACCTCCAGCAGCCTGGCACCATCGAAATCAAATCCGGTGATCGCAGAAAGATGTCGAGCATAATGGCCTGGTTCGACTGAGTAGCCGATGATGGTGAACATGCAGCAGACCAGCGAGTTGACCGCCACCGCATAGTTCTGCGCCGGCACCAGCCACGCTACCTTGCCAGTTTCCGAAAGCGGATCGAACTGTTCCGGCATGCCAAGCTCTTTCGACCTGAACCCGAGGCATTCCGTGGCCGATGCGAACGGCCGCAGGTTGTCGCCGCCCCGGTTGTCCACTGCATAGCCTAATGCCATAGCCTTGCTGCCACGCACTTCAATCCCCGGGAGGTCGAGGTCCTTGACATCCATTGCCAACCGGTCTGATCCTTTGCCGATCTGCTTTGCCGCTTCCTTTATGCCGTCCGCGAGTACCGCGCCGAACTCCATGCGAGTGGCAATCTTGGGCACCATGGCGACCATGGCCTCGTGGTTGCCGAACCTGAGGTCGATGCCGCGCGTATCGTTGCGATCGATGATGCCCCGCTCGTACAGTTCCATGGCCCATGCGATCGTCTCCCCGGTGGTCACAGTGTCCAGGCCGTACTGGTCGCACCACATGTTCGCCCGGGCGATAGCCTCCAGGTTCCCGTTGCCGCATTGAGAGCCGAATGCGACGGCCGTGTCGTAGTCAGGGCCCTTGCCGTGAGTGCCGAAGTACGGCCCGTAGGGCACATTGACCAGCCGGGTGCAGTGAATAGTACAACAATAGCATCCCCTCGTCCGCGTCAGCATAGTCTCAGCCATACGCTGCCCTGAGATGTCGTGGGCATGCTCGAACGTGCCCTGCTGGTAATTGCGTGTGGGAAGCACGCCGTGCTCGTTCATCAGGTCCATGACTCCCGTAATGCCGTAGGCCGGGAACAGGTTGCCGGAAAGGACGTGGTCGTCGCACAGCTTTATAAGCTCGTTCATGGATGCGAAGTACGCCGGAGGATGGGCCGCCTTGAAGCTCTGCGTGCCCCGGACGGCGATGGCCTTCAGCTTCTTGGAGCCCATGACCGCGCCGGGGCCGCCCCGGGCGGCGGCACGCTGCCGGTCGTTCTGTATGCTCGCGTACCTGACCAGGTTCTCGCCAGCAGGGCCGATGGCGGTCACGCTGACCTTCCGGTCGTTCAATTCCTCCTTGATGAGTGCGTCGGTCTGGAACACGTCGTGGCCCCAGAGGCTGCCCGCGTCCAGGAGCTGTGGCTCGCCGTCGTCGATGAACAGGTATACCGGCTTCTCGCTCTTGCCCTGTACGATAATACCATCGTAGCCGGACAGCTTGAGCATCGTACCCCAGTAGCCGCCGGCATGCGCCGTGGTCTGGCAGCCGGTCAGCGGCGACTTAGTCGTGACACAGTGCCTGCCCGAGGTCGGGGCTAGCGAGCCGGTCACCGGGCCGGTCATGAAAATGAGCCGGTTGTCCGGCCCGAGCGCGTCCGCATGCGGAGGCACTTCGTCGTACAGGTACTTTGCCGCGAGGCCTTCGCCCCCGACGAAGTCCCTTAGAATGGCATCGTCGGGCTTTTCGTCGTGTGTCTCCAGACTGCCGAGATCGACTCGCAGTATCTTGCCGGCATATCCGCAGGGCATCGGTTCACCCCAGTACCCAGCTCAGCGCGTTCGTAGGGCAGTACCTGACACACATGGGCTGGCCAAGGCAGAAGTCGCATTTCCGGGGCATCCGCAGGTCCGGGTAGAACTGCAGGACGTTAGTCGGACATACTTTGAGGCAGTCGCCGCAGCCGATGCATTTGTCCGGGTCGAGACGGTATATTCCCTGCTCGCTCGTCGTCAGGATAGTAAAATCCTGATATATGGCGTCGACCGGACATGCGTCGGCGCACCTGCCGCACTGGATACAGAGCCGTATGTGGTGCGTGTCAGGCTCCTCCAGATCGACGATAATCCTGCCCCGCTTCGGGTTAAAAACGACCTCGTGTGCCCACGTGCAGATGGACTCGCAACGGTGGCAGTGAATGCAGACGTCCTCATTCTTGGTCAGCCTTGGCATAGCTCATTCCCCATAATAGATACCTGAATACGTAGAGTTTGAGCGGCCGGGTGATAATGTTATTGAAAAACAAAGGCGGCCTCATCCGGTGTCAGTATTCAGGCGTTCGTCCCTGAAGCCGGGGTACCGTATACCGGTTAAAAAGTTATCAAGATTTATATAATGAATTTAAAATAAATATAACGATGTCAACGCCCAGCGATGCAGGTAATGTGCCGCCAGTACCGGCACCGGAGACCATCGAAGAGATAACGCTGAAGCGAGACCTGGGCGTCTTCGGGTCATTCTCGATCGGCTTTGCCGACGTGGGCGCTGACATCTACGTGGCTCTCGGGCTGGTGCTTTTCTTCGCCATGGGAGTAGCCCCGCTGGCCCTCGGGATTGCGGCGCTCGGCTACATGTTTACTGCACTAAGCTACGCGGAACTCGCCTCCGCCATTCCCAGGGCTGGCGGCGCCTCGGTGTTCGCTCGCGAGGCGTTCGACGACTTCTGGGGCTTCATCGCCGGCTGGGGACTGCTGCTCGACTACACTATCGACATAGCACTGTTCGGCTGGATCACTATGGGCTACCTGGGCAGCTTCTGCATGAACCTCGGTAACGCCGGCGTGCCCTATATCGGCACCCTGGCCGGCCTCAACAGCCTGAACACTATCGTCGGGACCGGTTCGGCCAATTATTCTTACCAGGCTGTGGCGACTATTCTTTTAGCCATAGGCCTCATGATGCTGAACTATATCGGGATAAAAGAGTCTTCCAACTTCAATATCTCACTCTCCATCATCAGCATTATCAGCGAGGTTGCCCTGTTGTTCATCGGCTTTTTCATCGTCTGGAACTACGACACGTTCGTCCACAGCATCACATCGCTTGGTGCTCCCGGGGGTGTAAGCTGGTCAAATTTCGGCTGGGGCATTACGGTAGCCATGGTCTCGTTCATAGGCCTGGAGTCCATCTCGCAAGCCGCAGAGGAAACGAAGCGGCCTGACAAGACCATTCCCAAGGCTACGCTGGCCCTGATTGTTGCGGTCATCCTTGCCGGCATGCTACTATGTATCCTGGCGGTCGGGCTCCCTACAATCGCCCCTGCTGAGATCGGTACCAGATTCCAGAATGATCCGGTGGCAGGTGTTGCTATCGGTATCGTGCGTGGCCTGCCTGCGGCCAACCCGCTTGTCTTTTTTATGCCATTGTGGGTAGGATTCCTCGGCTTTGTCATGCTGCTCATGTCTACGAACACCGGCGTCATCGGCGCTTCGCGCGTAACGTATTCCATGGCCCGTTCCCGACAGATGCCACAGTGGTTCAGCTATATCCACCCGAAATTCCGGGTACCATCAAGGACGATCATCGTATTCACGCTGGCGTCTGTGGGGTTCGTGCTATTTGTCTGGGTCATGGGAACCTACAAATTTACCCATGAAGAACCGACTATAATACTTGGCGATCTGTATAATTACGGCGCGCTGGTCTCGTTCATGCTGGTCAATCTGGCGATAATCCAGCTGCGCAACAGGCGGCCTGGCCTGTACAGGCCGTTCAAGTCCCCGTGGGCGATCCATGTCCCGTGGAAAGGGGGAAAGTACGAAGTGCCGGTGCTGCCGGCGCTCGGCTTTATTGTCTGTCTCTCCGTTTGGATACTGGTGCTGAGCCTGCACGAGATCGGCAAGATCGTCGGCACGCTCTGGTTCATCGTCGGCATCCTGTTCTACCTCTGGTATCGCCGGCGCATCGGCCTGAACTGGAAAAAGCCAGTCCCGGGTACGCTGGCAACAGATCCGGATGTAGCCCATGAGCTGCACCCGGAGATCGCAGAACAGCTGAAGAGCGGAGAGATCGGAGGCAAGAGGTGAGATCATGAACAGTGAGCAGAATCAGAATCCTGCGGAGAACAACGGTGTGCCAGTATCTTACAGGAATATCCTGCTGCCGGTCTCCCGTCCCGAAACGGTAGGGAATCTCGTGAAGATCGCCTGTGATCTGCTCGAGCCCGGCGGAAAGCTGCGCGTACTGAGCATCATCGAAGTCCCGCAGCAGCTCCCCTATGAATATGCGGATACCCGAAAGGATATCGCGCGGAAAATCCTGACTGCCGCGGTGGAGAAGGCCAGGAGCTTCGGCGTCGACGCCACACCGGAGATAGTCTCCGCCCGGTCTACCGCTGATGCGATCCTCGACCTGGCCGGCCGCTACCATAGTGACATGATACTGCTGGGCTCCAGCCAGCGCACGGTGACCGAGAAGGTACTGTTCGGCAACATCGTGGACCACGTGCTGCGTCACGCTCCCTGTGAAGTGATCATCTTCAGCTACCAGCGAGACATGCGCCCGGTAAAGTACGACCGCATACTGGTGCCGACGTCCGGCTACAAGCACGCCCAGCGGGCCATGGACATCGCCATCAACTTCGTAAAGCGCTTTGGCGGGGCTATTACCGCCATGTACGTGGGCTCGGCATCCGATGTGGAGAAGGCTAACATCGTCCTGAAGAAGACGGAAGCGCACACGCAGCGTCTGGGCGTGAAGAGCGATACCCTGTTCAGGACAGGCAATGTAGTCGACAAGATCATTGAGACAGCGCTGAACGGGCAATACACACTGATCATCATCGGCTCCACGGAGCGGCCGGGCTACTACAAGTTCCTGCTCGGCAGCGTGGCTGACGAGATCGTAAAACGGGCGCCAAGCAATGTGCTAGTAGTGCGGACGAAAAAATAAGCGCCACGCAAGACAAAGACGCCAGGAGTCCGCGATTGACCGTCGTACTGGTCAGGTATAAGATGATGAAAAACGGCCCGTGCAATTCGTCGCAGGCCGGGCGGGCGCTCGCGCGTGCGAACGATCTTTGACGGGCTTGACCGGTGCCGATTTTCAAATGTTTTTCATAGGAGCGCCAAGGAGCCAGGAGCATATGACTAATTACAAACTCCAAACATATCTGAGGGATGTATAAAAAGTAACAATAAAGATTAACACAAAGGGCTTTTCCATATTATCTTATTACCCTTTGTGTCTTGGTGGATTCAAATCCCGTATTTGGACTTCAGGTCGTAGACGGCCCGCTCGACGGCCTTGAGTGTCTTTTCAGCCTCGGCCCCTGTGACTTTTTCGCCGGCCATCACACGCTCGTAGCAGACGATAGCGGTGTCAAGGTCCTTCCCATTCTCGCCGAGGCATGACTCCAGAGTGTCCGGAACCTCGCCGTCGTAGCGGTCTGCGATTAGTTTCTTCAGGTAGAGGACACGGTCATAGAGCGAGCAGTCCTCGATGCTCGTGTAATCGAGGATATGGTCGCCGGTCAGCGAGCTGCGGAGGAGTGCATTCAGGAATGCGTCCAGGCCGGTGACAGCATTGGCGATGGAAAGCCGGTAATTTTCCTCGTCCAGCAGCCGCCGGGCGCTCAGCAGCAGGAGCTTGTAGACTGCGGGCTCGGAGGAGAGCATCATGTTCAGCATCATGACGTCCTCGGAGGACAGGGTCACCGGCTCTGCTGGCGGCTCTGCATCCGCGCGGTAGATGTCCATTGGCTCGCCGAAGGCATTCTTCAGGCTGACCAGCCCTGTACTGAAGCTCCGACGGTTCAGGCTGAAGCCGATGTCATCCCGGACGAGCGCGAGGGAAAGCATGAACTTCTTTACGTGCTCGAACGCTTCCATGCCGATCTTTCCGGCCTTTGCAGGAGCGCTCTC
Organism: uncultured Methanocellaceae archaeon; assembly: GCA_963792125.1. Taxonomy (GTDB): domain Archaea; phylum Halobacteriota; class Methanocellia; order Methanocellales; family Methanocellaceae; genus Methanocella_A. Next base: position 21,660 of record CAWBVA010000003.1, on the reverse strand, counting down.
CATGAGCTCCCGGGCAAGCTCGTGGGAAGTCTCGAACTCGAGGGTACCGGTAGTGGATTTGCCCGAGACGCCCGGCACAGGATGCAGCTGTTCGATCCTGATCAGCTTCTTCTGGTCGAGGAAGGTGACCTGGGAAGGAAGGTCGACCGCGAAGCCGTTGACGGAGAACTCCACCCTGACGATGAAGGGCAGCCCCGCCGTCAGCAGGTGCTCCAGCGCGCCTGTCGGAGAACTCCGGGCCAGCGTCTCCTCCTGCTTTTTCTTCAGGTCCGATGCTCGACGTGCCACGACCGAGTCGTAGACCGCCTTCTCCCGCTCCACGATGCTCAGGTACTCCCCGCCCAGCGATTCGCCGAGCATCTTCATCTCGAGGAAGTAGCTCTCGAACTCGTCGGGCGTCATGGAGCCTGATATGCTCATCAGATTGTAGAGCGTGTTGAACATGGATTCCCGGGTCGCGTTCGCGTGGGACTTCTTGGTCTCGTAGGACCTGATAAAGTAGCCTCGTGCTGCGTCGGCCTGTCCGTCCTTCAATAAGGTCAGACCGATGTTGTTTAGCGCTTCCGCGAGTTCCTTGTACGACTCGGTCTTTTCGTAGAGCGTAAGCGCGACTTCGAACTCCGTACGGGCCTGGCCGTACTTTTTCAAAGAGAGTAAATAATTCCCGTTCTGAAACCTTCGCGCAGCTATCTTCATTGATTTCTCGGCATCCATTCCAATCCTTTCCCGTGTAATATTTAGCCGCTTTCGATATTTAAACATTGTACTCTTTAGGTACCGATTTAATAGGACACGGAGACTCTCACCACAGAGGACACAGAGGCCACAGAGGACGGCACAGAGGACTTTTTAGAATAAGGCTCTCGCATCAGCCGTTTTCTTTAATATCCTCTGCGTCATCCTCTGTGGCCTTTGTGCCCTCTGTGGAGTCCCGTGTCCCTTGAAACTCTGGAACCTCTATGCATCGAGAAAATATATGCCTGAAGTAAGCCTATTATCATGCGGAAACCAAAGTGAGAGATAATGCTTTTTGGAGAGCTTGTTAACGTATACGAAAGGCTGAAGGCTACGCCTTCCCGGCTGGAGAAGACTGCGCTGATCGCCGACTTCATCGGCAGGGTGCCGGCTGACGACCTGCCGATCATCGTGACCTTCCTGACCGGGCGCATCTTCCCGGGGTGGGACCAGCGGAAGACGGGCATCGCCAGCCAGTCGATGATCAAGATCATCTCGACTATCACCCACAACAGCGAGGCCATGGTGGTCGACAGCTACAAGCACTCCGGGCAACTTGGCCTGACAGCCGAGGAGATGTTCGCGAAGCGGAAGCAGCAGACGTTCTTCGAGCCGGAGGACGTCACGGTCAAGGAGCTGTACGAGATCTTCTCCCAGCTCGCCCGCATGACGGGCGCAGGTTCTGCGACGAAGAAGCAAAAAGTCCTGGTAGGCGTCCTGAACCGGGCGACGTCACCTGTGGAGGCCCGGTACATCGTCAGCCTGACCATCGAGAACGTGCTCTCGGGAGCCAAGGAAGGCGTCATGGAGGACGCGATCGCACGTGCATTCGGTGTCGACGCGGAGCTCGTCCGCCGGGCGCACATGCTGACGTCCGACCTGGGCGAGACGGCGAAAATAGCGATGCTGCAGGGCACTGACGGGCTGGCGACGATCACGATACAGCCCATGCGGCCGGTGCGGCCTATGCTGGCGCAGAACGTGGCCAGCATCCGGGAGGCACTTGACGAGATGGGCGGCACTGCCGAGTTCGAGGTCAAATACGATGGCGCCCGGCTGCAGATACACAAGAAGGGCAACGAAGTCAGGCTATATTCCCGCCGGCTGGAAGATCTGACGGACGCGCTGCCGGAGATCGTCAACTTTGTCAGGCAGAGCGTGACTTCTGACACCGCCATCCTGGACAGCGAGTGCATCGCCATTGATAAAGCGTCGGGCCGGCCGATACCGTTCCAGAACATCCTGACCAGGCTACGGCGCATCTACAAGGTCGAGGAGACCCGGGCACTGTTCCCGCTGAACCTGCGGCCGTTCGACGTGCTGTATAATAACGGAAATAGCCTGCTGGAGCTGCCGCTGCATGAGCGGCGCCAGATACTGGAGACGATCGTCGTCCCGCTGAACGGCGAATGCAAGCCCGCGGAAGGTCTTATCACCGGCGATGAGGCAAAGGCGCAGGAGATGTTCGGCGAGTCCATCCGCAGCGGCAACGAGGGGCTCATGGGCAAAGACCTGAACTCGACCTACACGCCGGGCGTCCGGGGCAAGAAGATGGTGAAGATCAAGTCCGTGCTGGATACGCTGGACCTCGCCATTGTCTCCGCAGAGTGGGGCCACGGCCGTAAGGCCGGGTGGCTTACCTCCTTCGAGGTCGCCTGCCTCGACGAGCAGTCCGGCGACTATCTCGTTCTGGGCCGCGTTGCCAGCGGGTTCTCGGACGAGGAGCTGATGGCCATGACCGAGCGGCTCAAGCCGCTGATCACCGGAGAGCACGGCCGTATCGCGGATGTCTCGCCGGACGTGATCGTCGAGGTCAAGTTCGAGGAGATACAGACCAGCCCGATATATAATTCGGGCTACGCGTTGCGCTTCCCCCGGCTCGTGCGGGTACGGGAAGACCTGAGCCCGGAAGAGGTAAACACCTTCGCCAGAGTCATGAATATCTACAATATCCAGCAGCGGTACGTGAGCCGGCCTAAAGAGCAACCTTAACCCTGATAAAACGGTTATCAGTCACACATAATATACGCTCAGCCGGCACCAAACACAAAGTAGGTCATTGTGTATTACTTTTTGTGTATGCTGATAAGGCACCTCACACGAGTACACAGATGTTCACAGAGGTACACGAAGTCTTGACGGAAGATGGTTACGGTAGCCCGTTCTTTAAACGTACTCTGTGTACCCTGTGAACTCATGTGTACTCTGTGTCTAGTGCCTTATCAGCGTAAACAACATTTCACTAATGACTATGTATCGGTTGCCTGCGGAGTATTTAAAAATACTAATTATCAGAGCTTAACCAATAAAAGCCTGCAAACGAGTTTTTTCGGTATTTTTATTAGCATATTTTATATAATTACATGCTCATAAAATGCTTGTTACCAGGTGAGAGAATGCCATATCAGAAACGAATCCTACTCTATGTGCTTATAGTATCGGCCATTTTTGTGTGCCTGTCAACCGCCGCTGCGCTCGCGCAGTCGACGAACCAGACCTCAACGACTGCCTCGATCATCGGCCAGGTCACGGTCAACGGCGTGGCCACTAACGGCGTGACGGTTACCGTCGGCTCCAATTCCGCGACCACGCAGGACTACCAGGGCCAAAGCGGCGTATACTCCATCAGCAATGTGCCCTACGGGGTAACCTTGCCATTTACCGCCAGCTACCAGGGCCACACGTACACGGATACCGTCGATCCGTTAAGCACGGCCCAGCAATACTATCAGATACCGACGGTCGACATCAATACAACGACAGTGACGGCCACTCCGACGCCAGTACCGAATGCTACGGCAACGCCGGCACCCAACGCTACGGCGACACCCGCGCCTAATGCGACAGCAACTCCGGCACCTAATTCGACAGTGACACCTGTGCCAAACGCTACGGCAACGCCCACACCAGTACCAGCCGCACCGGCACCAGCCGCGCAGGTGCCCGCCATGCCTGCGCCGATGACTGTGACCGCGACACCGGTGCCCGTTACGCCTACGCCATTGCCAGTGACGGCAACGCCCATGCCGACGGTAACACCCGGACCCACGCTGCCCCCGACGCCGACGAAGACCAGTTCGCCGGGCTTCGAGGGCTGCCAGTGATTATATCCGTGCTCGTGGTCGCATATCTGGTATTAAAGAAGAAGCGCTAGACGCTTCTTCTCTTTTTTCGATTTTTCCGGGACAGCAACAGGCTATATCTGCGTGACGTCCGCGACCTGACGAATGTAGCCCGCCTTTATAAAACGGAAGTATATATGCTTGCTGACAAACCTGTGAGCCAGACGGGTGAATTCCGCTTACATATTGCCATACGTTATTATCGGGGTGGGGTGGATTAGCTTCTATGCAACTCTTTCGCGAAAAGGTCCGGGAAATAGAGGCCGATTTCGATACGATGACCATCATCGACCCCAGAGCGGAGTTCCTGCCTCTGGACGACTGCGATAAGGATGATTATTAATTGAGACCCTGTCTTTTCACGCCCGTAACAGAGTGACATGGCCGGAATGAGTAACATGGATTTTAAGACTATTGTCACGCAGCGCTATAACGCGAAGAAGTTCGACGGCAGCAAGATTGACGACGCCCGGCTACGGGAGCTTTTTGACATTATCCGCTACGCACCGTCCGCCGACAACCTCCAGCCATGGAAGATCAAGGTGATCGGAGACAGGGAAACGCTGGACCGGCTCGTTCCCGCTACGCTGCCGTTCAACCAGGAAAGGATAAAGACGTGCTCGCATCTTTTGTTGTTTTGTGCGGATAGAGACCTTGAATCACACTGGCCCCGGCTGGAAGCGTCCATGAAAAAGGCCGGGCTGCCGGAGACGGAAATCCAGCACATGGCGGGCGTGGCAAAAATGATCATGGGCCGGTCGCCCGAGGAGCGGCTGAACCGGTCGCAGTGGGACGTATTTCTCGCGGTGGGCAACGCCGTCAACGGCGCGAAAGCGCTGGGGATCGACGCATCACTCATGGGCGGTTTCAACGCGAAAGAATATGTCCGTATACTGGCGCTACCGGAAAATCTTGTCCCCGTGCTGCTGGTCGCCCTGGGAAAAGCTGCAGACCGGCCACTACCGAAGGTCAGATTCTCACAGGACGAAATATTTTTTTAAAGTGGCATTGTTTTGTTCTTGTGCAGGCACGCAAGACAATGTTCTCTCCAGGGACACAAGGGATTTTAAAACCAGGCTATCCGAAGATAAATGGAAAACGGCACCCCGGCCGTATGCCAGGGCATGCGTGTGCACGCTAGCGGCCGTACGAGCTGCACTACGGTCCCTGCAGGCAGGCTTTCACATGGCTTTTGTGAAGGCAGACAGAAATGTCACTTATTTCAAAGCAGACATTTCCATCTCGAAGGCCGCGATGGGCATCTCGATGCCCCATTTCTTCAATACGACGGGGTTCAGCTCGCCGATCATGCCGACATTCCTGTCGCCGATGTATATCTCGGCGCACCGGCCGGATATGTACGACGGGTGGTCAGTGGCCACGGTGCGGAGCTTATCCGCTTGCCGAAGTTAAGGCATAGCGCCTGCAGCTTCGACTTGATCTCGTTGTAGCCGGCTTTCGCATAGCACAGCGCACAGGCGATGTGGTCCTCTTCCTTCACGCTGGTATTCTCGCTCCGGTCGATGTGCGCGGTCTTGCCGATCTCGAAGATGTTCTGCGGGTACTCCCGGTGCAGGTTGTTGGACAGCACGATCAGGAGCGACGGGAGAATCGACGGCCGGACGACGTTGTACTGCTCGGCATACGGGTTGGCTACCTCGATGACATCGTTTGTCTCCGGTGCGTTCATCTTCGTGAATGTCTCGTCCTTGCCGATCAGGACGAAGTTCAGCGTGTCCTGGCAGCCCAGGCCTATCATCAGGTCTCTCGCAGCGCTGCACAGGCGGTTATTGGCCGTAAGCCCGCCCACGGAAGGCGTGTTCGGGTAGGTCGGCCTGATGTTATTATAGCCGTATGCCCTGCCCACGTCGTCTACCACGTCGCGTTTGTGGAGGATGTCCGCCCGGTACGGCGGGATGTCGGCGATCACGTAGTCGCTCGCCGCCTCGCTGACGCCGAAGCCCATGCGCTCCAGCAGCCCCTTGATCTGCTGTGCGGTCAGCTCCAGGCCAAGCATGTTGTTGATGTATTCTACGTCCACACTCATGGTGCGGACACTGAAATCCGGCCTGGACACCTTACGGTCGGGGTATTCTACATCGATACCGTAGATTTCGGCGCCGCGCATGTCGAGCGAGTACAGGACGATGTTGAGCATGTAGTCGATAGTCCGCATGTCCTCGCCGGTCAGCTCGATGAGCAGGTCGTGCGTATCGATGGACACCTCGGTCCGCTTCGAGTTGATGATTGGCGGGAAAGAGAAGATAGCTTCGTCATCCACGATGATCGGCATCAGTTTCTTGTCTTCGAGCACATAGCGGTAGTCCATGCCCTTCGGGTGCTTCTCCAGCACATCGGCCAGCGTCATCTCCGTGTCGCTCTGCAGCGGCACGAACTTCACGCTGTCCGCCGGCACAGCCCGGTAATGGATGGTCTTGCCCTTGATCGCTGACAGGTCGTGAACGCCGACAGCGCCCTTCTTGCGTTTGCGGCCGAAGGTGCCGTGCAGCTTCTCCTGCAGGTGCATCAGCGACTTGATCGACTCGTCGGTGAAACGGACGTTCCTGACGATGGCGCCAGTGACGAATGGCCTGACTGGCTCGACCTCGCGGTTGACGATCAGCCGGTAGTCAGATTTATGGACTTTCGGAACGGTGAGCCCGGTCTTGATGCCGTAGAAAGCGCGGAGCATCAAAGCGATGCCTTCCTCCGATAGCAGGTCGGCCCGGTCGCTGGTAACTTCGAAGGTTACCTCGTCGCCCTGTACGTCCTCGGTCTCCAGCCCCAGCTCGAATAAATCCTCCCGGACTTTGTCGAGGGTGACGTCTCTGCCGATGAGCTTTACGAGGTCGGGGAAGTTCAGTGTTACTGTTGCCATATGACAGGCACGCTCCTGAGGAAATCGATGTTACATAGCGGACCATGCAGGTCCCGGATGTCTTCGTAGCCGTAGAGGATCATCATCAGCCGCTCCAGCGACAGGCCCCAGGCCATCACGTCGCAATCGATGCCGAACGGTGCGAGCATCTCGTCCCGGAACATGCCGGAGTTGCCCACCTCGATCCAGCGGTTGGTCTTCGGGTGCCGCCCGTATATTTCCAGGCTCGGCTCCGTGTAGGGATTATACGTCGGCTTGAACTTCAACGTCGTTATGCCAAAGCGGTTGTAGAACTCCCTGAAAGTGCCCATGAGGTCACGCACGCTCAGGTGGTGGTCCATGACCCAGCCTTCGATCTGGCAGAACTCCAGTAAATGTGTTTGATCGATCGTATCGTTCCGGAACACCTTCTCGACGGAGAAGAATTTATGGGGCGGCTTATTGTACCGGGCCAGGTACCTTGCCGTGAGCGAGGTCGTGTGGCCGCGCAGCACCAGCTTTTTAGCGATCATTTCGTCCCATTCGTAGTTCCAGCCGAGCGAGCCGGTATTGCCGCCGTCCTTGTGTACCTGCTTGACGCGGGTTACAAGGTCGTCCGGCAGGCGGTGAATGTATTTAGGGTCTTTGACGTTGAACTGGTCCCAGTGAGTGCGCGCAGGGTGGTCCTGGGGCATGAAGAGAAGGTCGTTGACGTAGAACTCTGCGTCGATCATGGGGCCTTCCATCTCCTTGAAGCCCATCTCGATAAGCATGCGCTTCACAGTGTCCATGCCCATGCGCAGGATGTGCTTTTTGCCACCATACTCGGGCAGCATCGGTGCCGACACATCGAACTTGCGGAAGGTCTTACCCTGCCACGACCCTGTAGCGATCATTTCCGGAGTGAGCTGGGCAACCTCTTCAGTTATCTCGATGCCCATCGCCTTGATGCGCTCGCCGGCATCGGTGGTCCTGACAAGCTTCTCCTTTTCTTCGACCATGAGGACGAGATTTCGCTTCGTGAGGTCTTTTATGGCTTTAGTGTCAAGGCTCTTTGAGGGCTTGTGCAGGACGATGGCCTCGAGTGCTTTCTCGTCTGCCGACGGAGGCGCGTTCTGCGGGATAATAATGGTCTGGCCGTCCCGCTTCTCGAACTTCGCCCAGCCCTTCTGCCGCAGCCAGCCCATGGCTATGTTCACGACGCCCGGGGGGAACGTTTTCTTCAGGTCGTCAAGTGACAGGCCCCTGTCAGGCAGCGCGTCATGGACGACGCGCTCGGGCAGTCCAAGGTCTGCATATTTCCTGCCTTCTTCCGTAAGCACGTACTCTGTCTCGACTTCGTCCCTTACTAATGCGAGCCCCTTATCCGCGAGCATGGCGGACGCCTGCGTAACGGCATCCGACTTTCAGGCCGGTACGCACGGCGATCTCGTTCGCCGTCGCCTCCTGCTCCCCGAGCTCTTTGAGCACCACTCGCTCATTGATCGTTAAATCCATTACCTTCCCTTCTTGAAAAGATCACTTGAAATCTCTGCACTTCTCGACGGAGATGCGATCGCCTTCTTTGACGCTGCAGTACTCCTTCATTGTCTTCTTCAGCTTCGCGACCTCTTTTTTGTCCTGGGGCCGCTTAAGCCTGTCGTAGACCGCGCTGTAGTCGCTGACCAGGAAGTCCTCTACCTTGTCCTTCGCCTTCTCGCGGTTCTCCTGGTGCTTCTCCAGGAACTTCACGACACGGTCGGCAAGTTCCTGCTTGCACTCGCCGCACATGATCTCGCCTTTCAGGCACTTCTGCTCGCGCTGGTCGAGCTTTTCCTGGTCCATCTCGAACAGGTAATAGTAATACTGGTAAATCGCGCAGATCGAGGGCACGCCGCCCTGTTCCTTCTGCTCCTGTATGGAGACTTTGCCGCCGGTGAAGGCGCTCAGAATCTTCTTCTTCGCGGTCTTCGGATCATCGATGGTGTAGATGGTCATTTCCGGCTTCGACGCCGACATCTTGTCCGACCCGCCGAGCCCCGGCAGGAAGGTGCAGTGAATGGCCGCCGGCTTGTAGTAGCCGAGCTTCGGCGCCACGTCGCGCGTTACCCGGAAATGCGGGTCCTGGTCGATGGCCTGCGGGATGAGCACCGGCATATTCTTGCCCGCCTCGACCGAGGGCAGGAACGCCGGGGCCGACTGCATCGCGGTGAAGAAGATCATGCCGATGTTGGTGCTGTTGTCGAACCCGAACACCGCTTTCGCGGTAGAGAACGTGATCTTCTTGGCCACCTCGGTGGCAATACGGTAGAGCGTCTTGCTATACTCGTAGTCAGAGAAGATTCGCGTCTTCTTCGGGTCGAAGCCCAGCGCGATCACGTCCAGCGCATTCTCGTAGGCGAAGGACATCGCGTCTTTCTGGGCCAGTTCCGGCTTGTACATGAACTTCTCGTCGTCAGTCATCTGGAAGTACAGCGGCACGTCGAACGTGTCCTGCAGGTACTTCGTGAACATCCAGGGCATCAGGTGGCCGAGATGTGTGTGACCGGAAGGCCCTCGGCCGGTGTAGAGGACGAACTTCTCCCCGGCCTCGTACCGGTCCAGCAGCCACTTCAGGTCGCGGTGAGAGAAGAAGATCTTCCTGCGCAGTGCGAACGGTATGCTCCCGGTGATACGCTGCCAGCGTGCGAGCAGGTCTTCGTCGATCGGCTCGGTGCCGAACTCCTCGATGAGCTTCTTGTAATCGATTTTGCCGCTCACGTCCCACGGCGTCACAGTGAAGTCCTTGTTCATCTTCATCCACCTGTGACATGTGACTAAAATTGTCCGATCAGTCTCCCATGTCTATCGAGGTCTCTTTCTAAGATAACCATCGCAGCATAATGATTTTAACTTACTTTAATGTTACTGTTGAATAAGCGGTCGCAGGCCGACCAGGCCGCGAGCAATCCCTGCACTAGCTGCGACGACAATGGCCATACGGATTTCCCGAGGATATTTAAATATCATCTGATATTTTCCTATCGCTTATGTATACATTTAAAGAAATTTGCCATAGTTATCGGAATGATGATTTCATTTATCACGATGCCGGCGGTCGCGCTGAACCCGCAGCCACTGCCGCCTAATAGCCAGCAGCTATACACCCGGTACGACCCTTCGCAGGTTATGCTGAACCCACAGCCGCTGCCACCCAGAACGGGCTACAGCCCGTGGTCGTCACAGATCAATCCGGACTATGTCCAGCTCAACCCGCAGCCGCTGCCGCCCGGACCGGGGCAAATTGGGGGAATCGATCGGTCGACGTACCAGAACCTCTTTCCGGCACAGCCGGGGGTATCGTACAACCCGCAGACATCTTATAATCCGAACACCGTCCCGCTGTACGCGCAGCCATCGTTAAGCCAGCAAGTGTACACGGGCTATAATCCAGCGACTGTCCCGACGAGACTCTAGCCATTACCGAACGTCACAATCAGCGACGACCGGAAAACGGGGCTACGGCCAGCGTGTGGCAGGTAGAGTCCGCATCATCCGCAGAGACAGCGCAATAAGCCAGGCACTATAGCTTGATTCGTCCCAGACTGAAATAGTGAATGCCGTCTTTTTCGTAGGCGAAGACCATTTCCTTGCGGACGCTGTTTGCCAGCCGTACCGATCGGGAGAGAGCCTGGAGATGGAACACATAATCAAAGACATGCGCATCGACCAGGAAACGGGAGTGCGGGATCTTCTCGACCGACTCCACCTGCTCGTAGACGCGGAAGCTGCTGCCGAATTTAAACCCGGTCTTGGCTACCAGGCCTTTGTCCCGCAGGTCCGCGTAGACCTTGAGTTTCATCTCGAATTCCGGCTCGAAAGCCAGCGCTCTGGCCACGAAGGCATCGAGTGTCATCAGAGCCCCGGACCGGTCAGTGACCTCCAGCCTGCCCCTCATGATCAGGTACGCCGACTCGACCAGCGAAAGCTGGAGCCGGTGCTCGTCCAGCGGGTTGCCGTAGAATCCCTGTCCGTGAAGCGTCTCTGACAGCCCGTGATTCCAGATAACAACGCGGTCTTCCAGCAGCGTCGCATTACCGGGCTACGGCGTCACGTCCGGCAGGGACATCTGTCCCTTCAACGTGTTCGCTTTCACGCCATAGTAGGTGATGTCGCTCTCCTCGTCGACGATGGCGAGCACCATCTCCTTGCGCACATTGAGGGCGGCCTGCAGGTTGCCTACAATATCCGCCAGCGGCAGCGGCTTGCGCTCGCTGATCACGTGGACAAAATATTTCGAAGGCGTGACGTTGGGTCGTCCGCCCCTGGGAAAGACACGAAAGTCGATTACGCCCGGCTGCACGAAGTAGCCCCGCTCCCGCAAGTCACGGTAGACGATGTACTTCAGCTCGAAAAGCTCCTGTGCCTGCGAAGCAAGAATGAACAGTTCCCGGAATCCCATCTGCTTACCGTCGGCGGTGACGGAAATTTTCTCCCGGTCCAGCAGATAAGCGGCCTCGACCAGCGCCAGCTCAAGCTTATCGCCCTTGATCCTGCCGTAGTACAGGGTCTCGTATAGCTCCGGCACGGCCTCCGCGCCGAAGATCACCCTGTCGCCCTGGAGAATACCTTTCATGCAACCCTCTGCGCATATCATATGAGTGATGATATAAAAAGATAAGCCAATAGCACCTTCAGAGGCCGGAATGGACGAATGTGCTGTGGCCTCTCGTGCGCGTGCAAGCCGGGATGCTTCAATCGCCCCGTATCTCGTCGAAGGCCAGCTCGTCCCACTTCTTCAGGCCCTTGACGATGTCGAACTCGACGGGCGTCAACACCGGGACATTGAACCGCAGCGCGTCATCGATGGCCACACGCGGACATACTGTCGAAACATAGGCGTCCACCTTGAACGCGATCAGCCGCTCCGGCGATATCTCGCGTATCGTAATAAGCACTGCATCACCGGCCACCTCTTTGATCCGCTTTGCCAGCTCCAGCCGCTTCTGTCCGGGCTTCATGCCGATGATGACCCCCCACTTTTTAGCGTCCAGCGCTTTGGCCATAATAGCATAACGCTGCCGCATGATACGCTCGATATCGACCTTCCGGGCCTCGCCGGTGAACGGGTCTGCGGCAATGACCGGCACCTGCGAGGTCATCTGTACGCCCATCGGGTGGAAGTTGCCTGTGCCGACATACAATACCGAGTCCACATCTTTAGGCGCGGCGCTGAAGTTGCATCCCAGAAGCTGGCCAGGGTACGTGATGCGCGAGTCGCCAGGCCTGACGACCGGCTCTTTACCGGCAGCAGCCAGGATGGCTTCGATTCTAGGCAGCATGCGGATATGCTGCACCGTGGTCACGACTCCGACACGCTTCCCGAGCATGGGCAGCGCCTGCATAACCGCGGCTTCCACGTCCACATCATGATAATACTCCATGTAGACGATGCGATCGTCCTCCAGCAGCCGGGAATGCCCGAAGTGGAAGAGCACGTCCACCATGTCCAGCAGGCCGTCGTCCACGTCGCAGGCGCCATAGCACGGGTCGCCAGATATGATGACGGTCGTGCCTGTCATCGACTCGACGGCCTTTGCAATTTCCGGGCCCTGACGCTTGAGGCCCTCGGGGAACTGCAGGCCGACGATCTTCGCTTTGCGCTCCGCGATAACCATAACAATTTTGTCGAGATCGATCATTGTATCCGCTGCCGTCTATGTTGATTATTGGACTATATAACGATATACACCACACGTATAACGAATACAGGGGACTTTTCGAACGCAACCATATGATCATCAGCCGCTTTAACCGCGGCCATATACAATTCAATCCGTAAAAAACCATAATAATCTTTTTATTAAAATGCTTATATTGTAAACATATAGTGAAGTAGCGTAACGATGCCACCAAGGCATCGTACCGATGCCTCCGTGGCTTAGGGGTCAGAGCGGCCGACATGTAATCGGCAATGCGTCAGTTCAATTCTGACCGGGGGCTTATCTCAAAAAATATAAATCTCCCATGAGGCCATTATCCACTTCCAAAAGCAAGATGGCAGCCAGCATCGTGCGGCGGGCGTCTCGGACATACGGGTGCCTGCCGCGCGTTGGATATCATGCATTTTTCCCGGGAACCGGTTGTATCAGTACGCTATAATGCTGAGGTCACACCATTACTGCGGGTATCAGGACGACGAACCGGCTTCCTTTCCGGTAATCCCCCGGCACACGGTCTTCGACCCATACCTTCCCGTGATAGGAATCCACCAGGGTCTTCACCAGGTATAGCCCGAGGCCTGTGCCCATTGTACGTGTCTCTCCGCGCATCATGCGCTCGAATATCTTTTCCTTTTGCTCGTCTGGAATGCCAATGGAACGGTGATCAAGGGATAATATCGCCCGCGTAAAGATTACCACAGTCGTCCGGCCAACTGCAGATTGATCTATAAGGATAAAACAGCCGCCAGCCAGACACGCAAGGTGGCCAAACCGGTAATATTCGTCTCTTAATGAGGCTATCGTCAAACCGGGAGCCCGCAAATTTTAAATACCGCATATGTGTAATATGCTTCGTTCAATGTGCCTCTGTGGCTTAGCCCGGCATAGCGGCTGATTTGTAATCAGCAGGTCGCGAGTTCAAATCTCGCCGGAGGCTCTTTTTCATTTTTAATCAAAATTAAAATTACCATTCCGGCGATTAATTACTTTGTTTAAATTTATTTTATCAGTTTTATAATTACCTGTAGATTAATAGATTTTTCATAGGCCATTCTATCGTAAGAAAATATTATAAAAATGGCCGGGGCGGATTTTTCATTTCAGAAGCTATTGGGGGTATGATTCAGAAATCAGAAGCATGCGCACCCCGGACCATCGCATACTTCTGTACCATAGATGTACATATATATTTTTTGGTAATATTATATGCTAAATATTTGAAAATAAGAATTAGTTGGTTATTCCCGGTATATATATAATATTACAGGCGGTTATTCCCGGTATCGATCACGACACATGACCTCGTCCAGGCTTTTGCGCGGCCGACCTGCCGGCACATCGTCAGGGTACCCCAGCGGAGTCATCGCAACGATACGTACATGGTCCGGCACCCCGAGGATTTTTCTTACCGCGTTCTCGTCGAAGGCGCCGAGCCAGCAGGTGCCGAGGCCCAGTTCCGTCGCCTGCAGCATCATGAAAGAGAATGCGATGGAAACATCGATGATGCCTGCGGACTGCCCGCACATCATCACATAATCGGGCGCGATGGCGCATCCGGCGATGACCACCGACGCCTGGTAGAACATCGTACCGGCCGCCACTGCCAGTTTCTTCCGGGTTTCCGTCAGTCACCACGATGAATTTCCAGTCTGCCGGTTGCCGCCGATGGCGCGATCCTGCCTGCCTCCAGCACACGACTGAGCGTATCTTCGTCGATCTTCCGGTCTTATAAGCCCTGACACTCTTTCGCTGGCTGATTGCCGTAAAAACGTCCATCAAACTCTCCATTTATCCATGATGCCTGCGGAATATAACCTGCAGACAAAAATCAAGGCTCGTTCTTCGATTTTGCCTGTCCCCGCACGTGGTTGCATATCTGCCTGATCTCTTCGGCAGTGAGCGCCGGCTCATTCGTATCCGGGTCGATGGGAGCGTTGCGGATCATATCGTTGAGCAGCTTACGGTGCATCATCTCCCGCATCCGGGGATTATTCACCTGTGCCATGCCGCTGTTGTGAGAAGCCGCAGCCGCCTGCCCTTCGAAGTCCCCGCCGCCCCGGGCCAGGTACAGTTCCTTGACCATGGCCAGGATCAGGCTGCTGACCATCCGCTCCAGGTCCGGCACGATGATCAGGTCGTCGGGCATCTCACGAATAAAACAGGACTTGTACTCGTCTGCAGACACCTCGGCCTTCGCATGGTGCGAAATGTTGATGCCGGGAAAATCGAAGGGGTGCATGGCGCACGTGTCAGGGCGCACTGGATAGATGGCGCATTTGTCATCCCGCCTGAACATGCATCCGCCATTCACGTCCAGTATGAAGGTGGCCCCACCTTTGCCGTCCTCCATCTTGCGGCAATATTGCTCGAAAAACGCCTCAGGGGTTATGCCAAGGTACGTGGAAATGTGAAAGATGTCGCTGACGTTGATGTTGATGGTCTCGTAGACGGAGCAGCAGGTGCCGCACCCGCGGCATTTCAGGTCACTGCCGCTGACCACCGTCAGTCCCTTGATGCGTAGAGCGTCCATGTCAGGTGGGTATTATTCCATCGTTTATACATGTTTTGCGTCCCGGTCACCACCGGATAAAAGCTATGACCGATCAGTCCCTTACAGATAAGTCGAGGTCTGCGATAATGAGCGATGAGAGGTACGAGCGTGGCAAGGAGCTGCTTGACAGGATAAACCCTGAGAACGCGGCACGACTGGCGGAGAACCTGCACGACGTCGCGCCGGACATGACCCGGTATGTCTTCGAGTTTGCGTACGGTGATATCTACAGCCGCCCGGGGCTGGACGTCAAGTCCCGGGAACTTGCGACCGTAGCGGCGCTGACGGCGCTGGGCAATGCCCCGCTACAGCTGAAGTCGCACATCAACGGTGCGCTGAACGCCGGCTGGAGCCGGGAAGAGATCGCGGAAGCGATCATCCAGATGGCGGTCTACGCCGGGTTTCCCGCCGCGCTGAACGGGTTGTACGCGGCAAAAGAGGCTTTTAAGGAGCGGGACGAAAACGGGCTGTGCTAAACAGCCCCGGTCACCTGAAAGGCGACTCGGTCATTTCAGTCCTGCCGAGGGACTCCTTAAGCTCGATCAGGTTGTTCGCGTCGGTGGCTATCCTGCCTTCGGAGCCGCACAGCGGGCAGTTCACGTAGGCGTTCGTGCCGCCTTCGCCCATAACGTTTTCGGTCATGTAGGCGAAGCTGTTCACGTTTGCCCTCGATGTGCTCAGTTCCCCGATGTAGTACATCCTGACGACGTATTTCGCGTGGTGGACCTTGTTGTTGAGCATATGTCGCGGGTTAGGGCCCGGTCCTCTCGCGCTCTGGCACTCGTGCTCCACGTAAAACAGCCGGCCTCCGTCCATCCTGTAAGCTGCCATAGGTTACCTCTGTCCTTTGTCCGTTTTTCCTGGCATCTCCGGCCAGCATCTCATCTAATCCTGTAGGTAATATCCCGGCAAGAGGGATATACATGTGATAACGTTAAAAGCGGGAATGACGCAGGCTTGCCGGTTTAAGGATGCCGCTCATCGGTTATAAATAGCCATGAGCGCTTAAGATATCGTTCATACAGGAGCGTTAACAGGATGGGCCTGAAAATCCGGACGGAACGACTGGAGCTAATCGCGGAGACTGACGTACTGGGCACTGCAGAGGTCGCCGGTCGCAGCCGGCTGGCGGAAGCGCTC
The DNA here is from genome assembly GCA_963792125.1 of uncultured Methanocellaceae archaeon. Classification (GTDB taxonomy): domain Archaea; phylum Halobacteriota; class Methanocellia; order Methanocellales; family Methanocellaceae; genus Methanocella_A. The sequence continues at coordinate 5,574 of CAWBVA010000003.1, read as the reverse complement.
CGGGCGGATGTCCCGGAAAACTGGCCCCCGGAGAACGTCAGGGACGTGATGGAGTTTTTTGCCGGAAAATTGCAGAGAGAACCGGAGCTTGCCGGGTGGCTGAACTGGTACTGGATCCTCGCGGAGCCCCGGTCGGGCAATCGTACGCTGATCGGGAGCGGCGGCTTCACGTCACCGCCGGTTGACGGCGTCGTAGCTATCGGATATTCCTTGCTGCCGCAATACCAGAGGAAAGGATACGCGACCGAGGCAGTGCATGCGCTGACCGGGTGGGCGTTCTCACACCCCGAAGTGTGTATGGTCATAGCGGAGACGCTGCCGGATAACGAGCCTTCGATCCGGGTACTGGCCCGGGCAGGCTTCAGGCAGGTGCCGGGGGCCTCCGAGCCGGGCCATATACGGTTCGCGCTCGACAGGCCCGGCCAGAGGTAAGTCAGCGTTTGTCCTGTTTAACCCTGCTTATAGCAATTAGGCCGATTAACATCAACGACACGACCGCGAATGCTACGCCCAGTTCACTCCCTGACGGCGCAGGCGATGCCACTGGAGTCCCGGTGGCTTTGACCATTGCAAAGGTAGAGAAGCCGTCCGGCGAACTCGCCTCGATGACCACGTTTTTTCCGTCCGTACTATTTGTCTGCACCGTCTTGAGCAGTTCGCATTTGCCATCGTCACGCTGCCTGACCACGTAGTACTTCAGGTCGCCGTCCAGTGCAGGCGCAGTAAACTTCAGTGTCGCCGACCGGATGTCCCGGCCGTTTACCAGGTTTTGCCTGTCGATGTGGACCAGTGCCGCCGGCCGCCCGACAGGGCTGAGGCCATTCTTTTTGAGGAACTCAAGGATAGCACCCGGTAAGGGCTCGTCTGCAGGCACAAAAGACACGTTCAGGCCAGGGTCTGCCGGCATGCCATTGAGAGCCGCTTCTACCAGGAGACTGGTCCCCTCGCCTGCCAGCGAGCCGTTCTGGCCCAGGACCATCGTACCGCCGCTGATCGTCCCGTTCGACGATCCTGCATCGGCGTTGACCGATGCGTCAATCTCGCCTATCTGTTTTCCGTCTTTGTCAAGAAGCGGTATTATGAACAGGCCGCCCTTGAGCAGACCCGAGATCGACGAGCCATCGGATATGTTTATAGTGCTGCCATTGATCCTTACCTTCTTGCCGCCTGTCTGGTACTGGCCAGGCACAGTAAAGTTCTGGAAAAGTCCGGTATGAATGCCGGAGTACCAGGGCTGCTGCGGCCCCGTAACGTCGACCGGCTGCGGCTGTGCAGTCTCACGTGGGTAGGCGAGAATCAGATCCACCGGGTTGGCCCCGACAGCAACGCTGAATGCCACCCGGGCGGATGCGATGTCGATGGCAAGCATCTTGTTCGCCCCGGAGTACACAACGTACAGCAGGGTCCCGTTAGCGCCAACGGCAATCTTCGGGGCTTTGCCGCCTGCAGGCGTAACGCTGCTGAGGTCCAGCTTATCCACCACTTTTGCAGTCGATGTGTTGATGATGGACACGGTCTGGTCACCTTCGCCCAATACATACAGCAGGCTGTGGTTTGCGTTCTCGACCGAACTCACGGGGTTCTGGCCGACACCGATCATGTCCCTGTAGAGCATCTTCATGCTGCCTGTATCTAGCATCGCAACTGCGTTGTCGAACGGGTCCAGAACAAATGCCCTGCTCCCGTTACCGTTGAATTGTACGGCCTCGTAGCCGGAATAGCGGATGGTCCGGACTGTTTTATAGGTGACAGGGTCAATGACAGCGATGCCGGGGGCAATATGGATCTCGTCAGTCACGGTAGTGTAGAGCGCTCCGCCCGCAGGGTTAACAGCAACCCTGAAGCTGTAGGGGAACAGGTCGGTGACATCCTTTATCTCCTGCAGTGTGGCTGCGTCGAAGACCCGGACGTAGTCCGGGCCGGCATCCGCAACGTACACGTATTTCCCGTCGAGGCTCACGCCTACATCCTGCACGTAGGACGAACTGATGTCCGCACTTTTCACGACCGCCTTCGTCACAGTATCGAAGACAGTAAGCTTGCCCGGGTACCGGCTGACCACGTACAGGTATTTACAGTCAGGGGACACGGCTGCCGCCATCGGGTCACTCTGCACACTGATCGTGCTCTCGATCGTCCCGGTGCTCGCGTTGATGACAGAGACACTGTTTGCGTCTTTGTTGCATACGTACAGCGTGCCGCCTTCCCCTGCGATGGCCGGGCTTCCGGAGGTGACCGCACGTCCCTTGTTGCCGCTGCTGCCCTGGTACAAGGGGGAAATCTGTGCCATAGGCGGGCTGCTGCCGCCGGAAGAGACGATCTTCTTATGGACGACCATGCTCCGGGGGCTGAAGCTGACAGGTATCGTCCCCATGAAAGCATATTCTTGCACCGCGCTGGTCGTTTTATTATAGACAGAGACATCTCCGTTCTCGAACATATAGATGAAATCACCGTTCAGGCCGAACGCCACAGGGCCGCTGCTGAAACCCTGGATATCATCGTGGCCCGTACGGTGGAAATCCCCGACGATATTGTAAGTCGTGATTATGTCATAGTCCTGGAAGGAAAGCACAGCAAGCTTTCCATCAGGGGTGATGCTGAGGTCCGTCGCCCACCAGTCTGCCGGGCCATTCTCTCCGAAGTCCACGTAGGGTATTTTTACGATGGCAAAAGTGGACAGGTCGATCCTGTACAACATATTCTCTTTATTATTGTAGGCAATGATGTATTTACCATCGGGCGAGACCTTCATGCGGTCGAACCCGGATACACTCGCCATGACAGTCTGGAGAGTTGCCCCCGTCGCAATGTCCAGTACGCTTAAGTACCCGAAACCGCTGCCGACGATCAGGCGGTCGTGGCCCGGGTTTAAGGTGACCAGAGAGCCCCCGGTCGTGCTGAAGAGGTCGATCACCTGGTACGTGGAGGTATCATATGTCCATACGGCGTCGCCCAGACTACTGTAGTCATACGATACTATGTAAGCAGTTTTACCATCAGGACTGAATGTGACAGACCGGGGATTGCACGTATAGAGCAGCCTGATCCGGGCCACCTCGGCGTCCTGGGCCAGGTCGATGACACAGACTTCCGTGCGATCATTATCGATATCACAGCAAACGTAGGCTTTCGTGTTGTCCGGGGTGAAGTCGATGCGGAACGGATGGCCGTCTACCGCGATGTTCTTAATCACCTTGTTAGTGGAGAGGTCGACGATCGAGATTCTTTTGCCGTCGTAGTCGGTCAGGAACAGGTAGTAGTCACTCGGAGGCTGGAAGGTCAGGTCCGGGTTGATAAAGACAGGAGTGGGAGAAGCTGGCGGAGTTGACGGAGGTGTATTGGGTGGAGGCGGCGGGGGCACTGGTGTAGACGTGGGTATCGGGACGGGCTGTGGAAGACGAAGTTGTGAGTTAATAGTTGTCAGCCCATCCCGGCTTGCCTGAGGAGTATAATCATATGGTGAGCGGTCGTGCCGCTATATGTGGCGGTCAGATGCGCACTCTCCCCGTGTATATGGCAATGAGAAGTAATAGGAACCTGTATCCCATCTCACCGGTAAGAGATGCTGCATCGGCGTATTGCCGCTCTGATGACGTACCATATGTTACGGAAATCGACACGCCATCCAGCGGATGCGCTTCGTTGTCCAGGTACGCGTGCCCCTGGAATGTTACTGTCGCCGCTGTGGCCGTCGCCGAAAAAGCCATAATAGACGCAACACACACCACGAACAATACGATCATGTTCGTTTTAAGTTTAAGACCCGGTTTATTTGACCCCATTTTATTCCTGCCGCCTGAATATCAGGCAATTGTGATATATGTGATTACTATATTATAAACATAAGCTGTCCGGGTCCCGAAAGTAAACGATCTCGCCATAATCGTAATCCGGATATACCTTATATATAGGTAGCCGAGGTCCCGGACACAGGGACCTCTACAGATCACGTTTGACACGGATACCGGGCTCGTGCTGGCTTATTCTTACATCTGCCCGAGCGAAGAGATATATATCTATTATCAGGGAACGCAGGCCACGTAACCCTTTTTATTTTCATGCCAGGCAACCGCTCCGTTATTGATGCCCACTTGCGAAAAGTATTAATACCATCAATATTTACAATAGGTAAATTGTATATGTCCGGCCAGCCCGGGACTTTACCCCCGGCACGGCAGGCACAGCCTGGCAGAACGATCAATAAAGAAAGGTCAGAAGATAACATGGACACGATAATCAAAACTGTTTCAAGCACCAACCAGGAAACATACGAGACACAGGCACCGGGCACCATCCCGGCATCCGACGACGGGCTGCTCGATGCCTATTCGAGAGCCGTGGTCGGCGCGGTCGAGAAGGTCAGCCCCTCGGTCGTCAAGATCGACGTGAAGAAGCGTATGGCCCAGCCGACGATGTTCGGCCGCGGCGCCATGCGCGAGGTGCCGGGCAGCGGCTCGGGCTTCATCTTCACCCCGGACGGGTTCATCCTGACGAACAGCCACGTCGTGCACGACGCGATAGACATCGACGTCGCGCTGTCCGACGGCCGCCACTTCCCGGCGCGCTCATTGGCGACGACCCGGACACTGATCTCGCGGTCATCCGCATCGAAGCGCAGGATCTTGTGGCCGCGAAGCTGGGCGAATCACAGTCGCCTGAAGGTCGGCCAGATGGTGATCGCCATTGGCAACCCCTACGGATTCCAGTGCACGGTCACCTCAGGCGTGGTCAGCGCGCTGGGCCGCTCCCTGCGTACCAGCACAGGCCGGCTGATCGACGACGTCATCCAGACCGACGCATCCCTTAACCCGGGCAACTCCGGCGGCCCGCTGGTCAACTCCCGCGGCGAGGTGATCGGCGTCAACACGGCCATCATCCTGCCGGCACAGGGCATCTGTTTCGCCATCCCGTCCAATATCGCGAAGTTCGTGGCCTCCAGCCTGATGCGCGACGGCCGCATCCGCCGGGGCCGCATCGGCATGGCCGGCCAGAATGTCGACCTCAAGGAGGATTTCGTCAAAACGATGAAGCTCTCGTCCGGGAAGGGCGTGCTCGTGGTCAGCATCGAGAAGGGCGGCCCCGCGCAGAAGGCAGGGCTTGAGCCTGGCGACGTTATCATCGGCCTCGAGGAGAACCCGGTCTCCAGCATCGACGACCTGCACAAGCTGCTCACCGAGGACATGATCGGAAAGGCCGTAACGCTGGCAGCCATCAGGCGCTATGAGCGCATCCAGCTCAAGGTCGTGCCAGAGGAGTCAAGGCCCGCCATCATCGAGCAATAATTATCCATCCATCCATCAACACCCTGCCGGCGCCGTAACACACCACCACGGCGCCGACCCTTTTTTAATATATCGATTGGTATTACGTTTCATAGGCTGGCCGGCACCAGACACTACGTACACAACGTACACGACGTACACTACGTTTAATAATAAGGCTACGCTGGCCATTACCGGTATAACGTAGTACGTCGTGTACGTTGTGTACGTAGTGTTAGATGCCGGCTCCGCGTATTCAATGTTTTACAAAGGAATGATACTGGACACTATATCGCGGCAATGACTCATC
>CAWBVA010000002.1:0-204138 GCA_963792125.1 uncultured Methanocellaceae archaeon | reverse complement strand
CACTACCAGGATGACGAGTATCGCGATGATGATGTAGTCGACAAGGTGCGACCGCTTTGCGGCGGGCTTCTCTATTACGGGCTCCGCCACTGGCATCTTCTCTTCGGGGGCCGGAATGTTCAAGCTCTTCAGCATCTGGTCGACCACGACTCGACCTGCGGCAGGCCGTTCTTGCCGATCATCAGGATCTTGTAGTAAAGGTCGGACTTTTCTTCGGCGGATACTTTCATCCTGGCCGTGATGTTGCGCAGGCAGGACTCGGCGATGCGGTAATCGCTGTAAGCTCCAGTATCGATCTTGGCCATCTCGGTGGAGAGCCGCAGCGCCTGTGCCGTGGCGTCATCGTCGCCGGCAGCCCCGAGGCGCTCGATCAGCGTGGTGATCTTGCCCTGCGCGATCTCCAGGTCGGAGTGCAGCTGGCGATCTCTTTCTGGCTAGCCTCTTCGCCTCTTCTTTCGGCAGCGTCTCCTCTGGCAGGAATCGCTCTATGGACATGCACAGTTCGGCATAGTCCTTGAACTGCCATGCGAAATTGAAGTTTCGGTCCTGGTAGGCGCTGCGCAGCACTGCCAGTATGTCCTTCGTCAGGAGCATGATCTCTTTCTTGTGCTCCGCTTTCTCCGCGTCCTTCTTCAGGTCGGCGAAGTCCTTCTCGATATAGTTCATGATCTCCGGCGACTTGGAGGTCATCAGCTTCAGGTATGAGCTGAAGAAGAGCCTGTAGGCCCGCGCCAGCATGTTTTCCCGCTCGATGAGCGAGAGGTCGAAGCACTTGACTGCGACCGTGGCGTTGCCTGTAAACTGCTCCCTGGGAACAGCCAGCGATCTGGCGATGTAAATCTTGCCCAGCGACATCAGTGTCTCGCTGTCCAGCAGCATGTGCGGCTTGAGCTGTTCGCCCAGCGTGTCCATGAACTGCCCTGTCTGTGTGCTGCCCTCTACGTCCTTGTAGACGCGGGCTGCCAGGTTTGCCAGGCTGATGGTGGACCATGCCCTGACGCTGTCGTCCTTCGTCGTCCCGTAGATCGCGTACAGCGGTGCAAACGAGCTCTTGCCGCCGGCCTTGCCCAGCGCAAAAATGATATCCTCGGCAGACTTTTCGCCCCGTGCCTGCAGGGCCTTCAGTAGCGGTGCCTCGGCGTCCTCGCCGATGTTGCCAAGCGTATAGGCTGCTATCCACCTGATGTCCCTGTCGTTGCTCTCGAGCATCTTTAGCAGCTCGGGAATCGACCACCGTCCGATCTTGATCAGCGCATCGCTGATCCTCGACCGTATTTCGACGTTCGCCGGCGCAATGTGGGCTATCAGCGGCGCGACCGCCCTGTCGTCGCCTATGCGGCCGAGCGCGTAGATGGCGTTGACCTGCACCCTGACGTCCTGGTCGTCCAGGCTTTTAACCAGCGGCTCGACGGTGATGTTGCCGATCTCGTAGAGTGCATTAATGGCTTTCAAGTCCAGGTCGTTCCAGGTGTAGAGCTGTCGGCTCTGGAAACGCTGGATGATCATCTCGATGGCCTTCAGGTCGGTCTTCTGCCTGATCTCGTTGGCCGCGAACCGGACCATGGCCAGGTTGTCGCTGGATATCAGCAGTTCGACAAGCTGTGGTGAGGCTTTGGCATAGTCGATCTGGCGGTAAGCCCAGAGCGCGTAGGACTGCACCTCTGCGTCCGGGTCGGAGACAGCATGGCGGATCAGCGGTATGACGGCCTGCGGGCTTTTCGCCTTGCCCAGCGCTATAGCTGCATTGGTGCGCACCAGCCGGTCAGGATCGTCCAGCGTCTCGCACAGGGCCTGCACATACTCGTCCTTCGGGGCTTCCTGTACGGCCCGGATGGCGCCGATCCTGGTCAACAGGTCGGTGCTCTTGAGGGCTTCGTTCAATCTCTGCTGGTTCCAGCTCGCACTTGGATATTCCGCCACATCATCACCACACAATGAACGTAAGGATACGGCCGCCTCGTCGCTATCGGCTGACGGCTATACCGCTTTGTATAGTTGCTTTTATAAGTATTAATATTTGTTCTCCCCGCAATATGCAAAATAAAGACCGATCGATTGAATCCGGGCAGTAATAATTAATTTAACTAATGTTACCCGGCGAAAGGCTAATCCGGGCTAAAAGGGCCCGATGGTAAGTACTATCGAACAGGAAGTCTTTCTCGTCAGGTCATTGACCGGGTTTCGCTGTCTCTCCGGACTTTATCTTTTTCATGATGTCGTCGAGCGATCGCTTCGCATCCTCAAGGTCACTGCTCAATTGATCAATGCGCTTTTGCAGCTCATACGCATCTTCGAGTGATTTCTCGTCTGGCTGTACCGATAGTGGTTGTACTGATAGTGGCTTTACTGTTCCCGGCTTTACTGCGGTTTCATATGTGCGGAATGCGATTTCTTCCCGTCCGTTGTTTACAATGGCCGGATTTACTTTAGCCGGGCGATCTGTCTTTTTTATGCCTTCGGCGTCGACATACTCTCTGATAGCGGCGATAAATTCGCCGCCGAAGTTCTCCAGCTTCTTTCTGCCCACCCCGGGAATGCCCGCGAATTCCTGATCGGTGCAGGGATATGTCCTGGCCATCTCCTTTAATGCGGTATCATGGAAAACGACATAAGGCGGCCAGCCGTTAGCATCGGCAATCCTTTTCCTGACGTCCCTCAATACCTGGAACATCCTGGTATCGTACCTGTCATCGGCCTTCGGTGTCGCCGTGACCGGCTCGTCTACCGGTTTTGTCAGGCTTATCCGGGCGGTATTGTCGATAATCTCCATGCATTTCTCATTAAGCACGACGACCGGGTATTTGTCCCCGGCGATGGAGAGATACCCCATCCGGACCAGCTCTTTGGTAAAAATGATCCACTGCGTTTTCGTATACGGTTTTCCGCTATTGTAGGCCGGGTTCTGGTTGTGGCCATACTCCAGTATTTTCTTGCTGGTCGAGCCGCAGATGATGTCGGCAATGTGGTTGACACCGAACTTGCCCCTGAGGTTCGATATGCAGGTGACAATCTTCCTGGCGATCTCGTTTCCGTTGATCGTGTCTCTCGGGTGCAGGCAATTGTCACAGCCGCCGCAGGCAGGCTTGTCATACTGCTCCCCGAAATAGTTAAGCAGATAGGCCCTCCGGCACAGGCGAGTCTCGCAATAGTCCATCATGGAGCGCCATTTCTGCAGCGCGATGTTATTGAGCCTGTCGTCATCGTACTCACGCTCGATCAGGCTTTTAAGCTTCATGGCGTCGGCAGCCGAATAGAACAGGATACAGTCGCTTGGTTCGCCGTCTCTCCCGGCACGGCCGGTCTCCTGGTAATAGGACTCCAGGGATTTGGGCATGTCGTAGTGGATGACAAACCGGACGTCCGGCTTGTCGATGCCCATCCCGAAGGCGACGGTCGCACAGATGACGTCCACGTTGTCCTTTACGAACCTTTCCTGGGTCGACGAGCGGACCGAGTCCGATAAGTCCGCGTGATACGGGAGCGCCTTTATCCCGACCTTCTGCAGCTTTTCGGCGATCTCTTCCGTAGTCCGCCTCTGCAGGCAATAAATGATGCCAGACATTCTCCTGTGGTTGCAGATATAGCCGACGATCTGCGAGATAGTGGCATTTTTTGGCTTGATCTCGTAAGACAGGTTCTTCCTGTTAAAGCTGCCCACGTACCTTTTCGGGGAAACCAGCTTCAGCTGGCTGACGATATCCTCCCTGACCTCAGGGATTGCCGAAGCTGTCAGGGCTATCATAGGGATTCCCGGGAAACGGGCTTTAAGCATCGATAATTTCCTGTACTCCGGCCTGAACTGGTGGCCCCACATCGAAATGCAATGGGCCTCGTCCACGGCGATCAGTTTCACGTTCAGCTTTTCCAGGAACTGTAAAAACGTCTCCTGCGTGACCTTTTCCGGGGATATGTAAAGCACACGGATGACCCCGGCCAGCAAGTCCCGCTCTATCGATCGGATCTCGTGGAGGCTCATCGAGCTGTTAAGCGTGGCTGCGGATATCCCGTTGGCCAGCAGGTCGTCGACCTGGTCTTTCATCAGCGATATCAGCGGGGATACGACAATAGTGACTCCGCCCGACAGGAGGGCAGGGAGCTGATAGCAGAGGGATTTGCCTCCGCCTGTGGCGATGATTGCGAGAACGTCGCGTCCCCCGGAAATGTCGGTGATGATCTCTTCCTGGAACGGCCGGAAGGTCTTGTAGCCAAAATGCTGCTCCAGCGTATCGTGTAATAATTTCCTGTCGATCATTCCGGCATGCCTCACGCATTGACAAATATGGTCACACATGTTATAAGCCATGATCGATAGCTTGTTGAAAGTATTATTGCGACGGCCGTCTGTAAGATACCTTTCGGGCGATAGCGGGGCAATTCATGGCATTTCAATTATTAAAAGGCCCTGTATAAAAAGCGACTGCCCTACCTGCCGACAAGTTTATTTTAGAACAGCGTTATTCTGTTGTTACCCGATGGCGGTGATCATTTGAAGAGCTTGCGAATAAGCGATAAAATAGTCAGTTTCATCATAGAGCAGAAGCGGGACTACAGGGTGTGCACGTCCTGCGGCGGCGCCATCCTGCTGCCTACCGCCATCAAGCGCCCCAAGCCCAACGATATCAAGATACCTGTCGGAGATCACTTCCTGTACGTCTCTGCCACGCAGGCGAGGTATATCGACGAAGTCGACGACAGTATGCTCATGACCTATTTGTACTAATTCTTTTATACTCGGTCATCTACATTGATGCAGGTATAATTCATGGATTTTAAGTACCTCGAGCACACGGCAGACGCTGAATTCATTGCATACGGGCGTACGCTGGACGAGGCTTTTGTCAATGCGGCCAGGGCTATGTGCGGCCTCGTGGTGGACCCGGCGAAGGTCCATGCTTCCGAATCCCGTGACATCAGCCTGACAGCCAGTACAATAGGAAAACCTGTTGTACGACTGGCTTTCCGAGCTGCTGTACCATGTCCGAGGTCGATTATCTCGTCTTCTCACGGTTTGAGGTGAAGATCACTAAAGACGGCGAATACCGGCTGCAGGGCAGGGCCTGCGGCGAAAAGGCGGGTCCGGCCCACGAGGTATCGCTGCACATCAAGGCGGTCACGTACCATGACCTGCGTGTGGAAAAAAGGAATAATATCTATGAGACCCAAGTATTACTGGACATCTGAGGCTGTCGATCATGGCGAATCTTAACGTTACAAAGGTCAGCGAATGCATCTACGAGGTGCCGAAGACTGCAAAGCCGGGCATGAACGTGCCAGGGAGGATTTTCCTGTCCGACCGGCTCATCCAGGGCCTGGAGGGCGGCGCGATCGAGCAGGTGGCGAACATGGCCACTCTCCCCGGCATACAGAAGTACGCCATGGCCATGCCGGACGTCCACATCGGCTACGGGTTCCCCATCGGTGGCGTCGCCGCCTTCGACATGGAGCAGGGCGTGATCAGCCCCGGCGGCGTCGGCTTCGATATCAACTGCGGCGTACGGCTGTTGCGATCGGAACTGCGCCGGGAAGATGTCCTCGGAAAGACAGACTCGATCATCGAGCTATTGTACCGGGAAGTCCCTTCAGGCGTAGGCTCGGAGTCCTCGAAGCTGCGGGTGAACGACGCTGTGCTCACCGAGGTCTTCAACCACGGTGCGAGATGGGCGGTCGAGAACGGCTACGGCGTGAAAGCCGACCTCGAGCACTGCGAGGAGAACGGCGAAATGAAGGGCGCCGACGCATCCAGGGTCAGCCAGAAGGCACGTGCCCGCGGCAAGCCACAGCTTGGCACACTGGGAAGCGGTAACCATTTCCTCGAGATCCAGGTCGTCGAAAAGATATACGACCCGGTTGCTGCGAAGGCGTTCGGGCTGGAGGAAGGCCAGGTCACAGTCATGATCCACTGCGGGTCCCGGGGCGCCGGCCACCAGATTTGTACCGACTATGTGCGTGTCCTGGAGCAGGCATCGATGAAATATGGCATCAAATTATACGATCGACAGCTGGCATGCGCGCCACTGTCCTCGAAAGAGGCGCAGGACTACTTCGGGGCCATGGCGGCAGGGGCTAATTATGCCTGGGCGAACCGGCACATCATCGCTCACTGGGTACGGCAGGCATTCTGCAAATATTTTAGCTGTGACATGAAGATGGACCTGGTCTACGACGTCGCCCATAACGTGGCCAAGTACGAGGAGCACGACGTCGACGGCACGAAGAAGATGCTCTGCGTGCACCGGAAAGGCGCCACACGGGCTTTCGGGCCTGGCCGACAGGAAGTAACGGCCTGCTACCGTGACATAGGCCAGCCGGTGATCATCCCGGGCAGCATGGGCAGCGCTTCATACGTGCTCGCAGGGACGCAGAAGGCCATGGAGATGACCTTCGGCAGCACCTGCCATGGCGCAGGGCGTGTCATGAGCCGCAGCGCCGCGCTGAGAGACGTACGTGGCGCGGAAATCCAGAAAGAGCTGGCAGCCCGCGGCATCGTAGTCAAGGCGCCGAACGTCAGGGCCATCGCAGAAGAGGCGCCCGAGGTCTACAAGGACATCGACGCGGTCGTCGACGTCGTCGACCAGCTTGGCATCTCGAAGAAAGTCGCCAGGCTCGTGCCGCTTGCAGTGGCTAAAGGATAGACAATTTTTTTATTGCGGTATCTGTCATCTCATAGCATGAGGCCGATACCGCTCGCGATATTTACGATCCGTGCTTGCGCGCTGGCTGACGATCTGTTCTCTGGTATACCGGCATAACGCAGTCTCCAGGCGCACAAGGTCGATATCGTGTTCCCTGGCATACTCCTTCAAATCGTCGATGCCCAGTGTGGACATGAGCTCTTTGACCTTCGGCGCCGGCTCCGGGTCGGCCTTCGGCCAGACGGCACGCATGTCACGCAGGAAAACGGATACGGCCACTGGTCCCAGGCCCCTTCCCAGTCCCTTGACTCGCCGCTCGAGGTCTTTACTGTCCTCAGACGAATCGTACAGCCTGCTGAGCTTTCCGTCGTAGCGTTTTAAGAGGTCTTTAAAGGCATCGATGATTTCGCTGGCAATAGAGAAGTCATAGCGAGTGTACCCGTTTTTTTCGAGGACTTTGACGAGCTGGTCCCAACCCGTATCGACAATCGCAACCGGACTGGTCTGGCCACGATGTTCCAGGGTCTCATAGGCCCCGATTGGAGCTTCTTCAGGCATGGGCCTCGAGTACAGGATAGAAGCGAGCAGCCACTTCGCGTATGCCGGGTCTCCCTCGCTGAGGTCTATGGAAAGCACCGTCGAAAAGGGCTTGCCGAATTTCTTTGCCAGATCACCGACGTCAATGCTCATTGATACTGATTTCGCCCACCGGAGCTAAAACGGTTACCTGTGATAAACTGGCTCGTTCAGTCCCGCAGAAACACTAACGGCGGCTGCGACGCTAACGGGCCTCCACGAGATGGCTCTTTCTCGTTTTTCTTGCGTACCGGTGGAGCGCAGTTTCCAGCCGGACCAGATCGATGTCGTGCGCTCTCGCATACTCCTTCACGTCATCGATGCCAAGGTCGATCGCAGCCTGCTTTACATCGGGCACGAGCGGCGGGTCAGCCTTCGGCCAGACCTCCTGCATGTCGCGGAGAAAGATTTCGACGGTCACCGGCCCGATGCCTTTGCCCAGCTCATGGATGCGTCTATCCAGGTCACGGCTGTCTTTCGATGCATCGTAGAGCCTGCTCAGCTTGCCATCGTACTCTTTCAGAAGGTGATCGGCAATGGCCAGCAGCCGGTCGGCAGTGCTCTCGTCATAACGCCGGTACCCTCCCTCGCCGAGCAGCTCGACAAGCCTGTTCCAGCCGGCTCTCTCGATCGCCGCCGGGCTTGTCAGGCCATGAGACACGAAAACCATGTACGTCTTCGTAGCCGACTCTTCCCGGATAGGCTTCGCGTACAGGAACGCGGCCAGAAACCATTTGAAATAAGCCGGGTCGCCTCCTCTGCAGGTCGATGCCGAGATTCTCCGAGTACGGCTCGCCAAGCTCGGCGACGAGTTTCCTGATATCCACACTCATAGCCATATCTGTTTTGATCCACGCGGTTTAAAGAGTTTCAGCTTATATCGCGCGATTTCTCAACATACCGGGCACTTTATGGCCAGCCAGGCGCTCCATAGGCTTTTAACAAGCATGCCAATATTCGGATTTACAATGGTTTGAATAGTAATCACATAAATATTATATGTGACGAAATAACTATAATGGGTGTAATGATTGCTTCTCAGGGGCCTCGTGTTTAAAAGGTTGGTCGGGCACTTCGCTTTGATCATGTTGTGTGTGTTCGTGCTGAACCTGGTACTGGTCTGTGCGGCTTGCGCTGCCGGCGAAAACGCATTGACAGAATTTTTATTCGGCCCGAAAAAAGCCGATGATTGCGCCATTCCCGATATGACTGGCCTGACGCTGAATGCGAAAAGTTTCGTGATTATGGGTAAAGCGGATAATTCGTATGAAGAAATTCGTTGCAGTTACCACGATTCTTCCGATCGTGACCTTATCTATCTGATCGTCAGGCACTATGCCAGCGGGCGTAGAACCGATGGCATGGCTGATGTAAATACATATAGCTCCCTGCAGCCCAGCGCTAATTACCAGTATATTGAGGCAATCCCTTATTCAGACGCCACCAGGAGATTTTCATCCGTATTGCGGTATAACGACCCGGCCAATATGAGCATGGAGGTTTTAGCTAACAGGGATATTGTCGAAGGCGATTGTTATATCTTCATCGACGCCGAGTTCAGGAATCATTATTCGGACGAAGAGATCCTTTCCATGTTAGCCAAGGTCGAGGCTAAGGCGAGATCTCTGATTTTGCCTTCCACATCTCCTGCTCCGACGTTATCTGTATCGCCATCGGTTTCTCCGGCACCTTTGGCTACCAAGACCCCTATAGTGTCCGTAACGCCTTCGCCATCGGGTTGGCAGTGGCCGGGCTGGGCGACCCTGGAGACAACTCTGCCGCAGTCTAATAAGGGTATGGTACGTTCGTGGTTCGGCACGGTCGAGGTGATGGGGGCTGGTTCCAGTGTGTGGAAGCCTGCGCATGCCGGGGAATATCTGGATGCAGGGGCGAAGGTCAGGACTTTAGAGGGTGGCCGGGCGGAGTTGTCTTTATACGGGGGCAGGGTAGTTCGTTTAGACCCTGATTCGATTTTAGAGATTCCTGTCAAGTATCCTGTCGAAACGATCGGCGATTACATAAGAATAATCAAGGGTGAATTCTGGCTATCTATCGATAAGATCCAGAATCCGCTCATGTACATTGAAACATCTAACGCAATCACCGCAGTCAAGGGTACTAAGTTCGAGGTAGTTGTGGACGACACAGGCACGACTGTACGTGTCTTCGAGGGCGTGGTCGAGGTGTCGGACCTGAACAGGACGAAGAACGTCAGCGTCGGAGCCAATCAGAAGGTTGTAGTGCCTGTGAATAGTGTTCCTCTGAGCCGGCCAGTTTTGATCTGGCGACAGTGAACCAGTGGTGGACTGAGTACCCGCCATCGCCGGAGGCTGTGGGGGCGGCAAGCCCGAGCACGGCGCCTGACCCGACTGCGGCGAAGCCGGCGAGCCCACTGATGTTCGCCACGGGGACCGTAATTTCGCTCATCGCGGTGGCATACATGCTTGGAAAGAGGCGTGGTCCATAACAGGGAATTTTTTGGCGAGGTGCTCGCTGTATCCCCTTAAAATCCTGCCGCGTCCTTTATGCCCTTAGTGTCCTTTGGGTCAATCGATCTTCACGCGCTTCTTGAGCTTGCACGCCTGGCAGGTGCTCTGGATGCCCGGCTCGCCGCAGGTCTTGCACTTCGCCAGCGGCACCTGTGGGTACTTCTCACGGAGGCAACCGACCATGTTCTCGAAACCGCTCAGGATAGAGTACTTCGTGCCCGGGTGCCGGTACTCGAAGTCGTTGAGCATGTCCTTGATCTCGCCGCGCAGCGACTCGCTGGTGTACGGGCACTCGCCCATGTAGAAGGGGATTTTCTTGAGAAAGGCGTAGAGTGCGATCTCCCGCTCGGGTATGTCCATCAGCGGCTTGATACGGGGTATCAGTCCTTCCTGGGCCCTCGTCGGCCGGAGCCTTGCCAGTCGCTCGGTGTCGCCGTTCATCACGTTGAGCATGACGGCCTGCGCCTCATCGTCCAGGTTGTGGCCGGTGGCGAGCTTGTCCGCGCCTATTTCACGGGCCTTCCGGTTAAGCAATGTGCGCCTGAAAACGCCACAATAGGTGCACGACGCTTCCTGCCGCTCCCGGCTTCAGGATGTCGTCCAGCGTGTGGCCGATCTCGTCCTTGAAAGAGACTACGTAATGTGGAATACCGAGACTGTCGCAGAGCTCTTTGGCATAGGGTATCGAGTTGTTGCGGTATCCTTCTATGCCTTCGTCGATCGTGATGGCCGAGAACCTGATGTCCGGCCGCTTCCCGAAAGTGCCGACCAGCACGTCAAGCGTGACCGCGCTGTCCTTGCCGCCGCTCATGGCCACGGCTATATGGTCGCCCGGCATGGCCATTCTCTCCTTCCGCATCCGGCGCTTGATCTTCCGCTCCACGTCGGCGATCTCATGGGCGGCGCAGAGGTGCATACCGGAATATCGCTGCTGGATCACGGCTTCGCTACGGCATTTGTCGCACTTCATTTCCGGTGGATGAATGTAAACCTGTACTATAAATTTATTGCTATGAACTGCAAGATGCCAGGGTGGCCAGGAGCGCCAGGGTTGTATAAACGTGATGCACATGCCTGTAATAGTAAAACCTGGCGATCCTGGCGGTACTTGGCGTTCCTGGCGGGCTTTACCGCTGCGCACAGCCTTGACAAGGCCAGATATTCGATAGCCTGAACCTGAAGATTCCTGTTTCTCATTAAAGAGTCCTGTCGCCCTGACGGCCCCCATACCGGATGCTCATGATCAGCGGGCATCGCATGTCTGGTGCTTTTCGCACGCGCGCGAAGGCCTGCGCCCGGGCACGATGATGGCAGCGGGATAAGGTCACTTCGCGTATTAAATTATAAAATTCAGAAGAAGCCTGCGTCAGTCATAACTTTTATGTAGAAAAGTAAGAAATTGATATCATATGGTATCATTTTTATGGGGTCCAGAGAGAGGGCCGGAAATTGAAGGGGTATATGATAACTCCTAAAATCCAGACTTTTTCTTATATTAATCGCTCGATAAAAACCATTATTTATGGCGGGCAGCATGACCACGAACTTGGCACCATTTGAGTAGTCGCCCGCGACGCGCTGTCATATCAGGTGCCTTCCGCCGGCGCCAGGTTCAAGTGTCGAGGTCGGCGAGCCAGCGCAGCGCCCGCAGGCCGGGCAAGAAGCAGTACTCGCCGCCGCGGTTGACGACGAAGGCGGGCAATCCTTTCAGGTGGCGGCGGATTGGCCGCTTCGGGATGGTGAACTCACGGCCATCGTTACTGCCCACCAGCGGGTCCTTTTCGGCAGGTGCGCCGATGAACTTGCCGTCGTTGATCCACTCCCTCTGGACGAACTCGAACTGCCGGTCAAGGTGCGCCCCGACAAAGGCGAACAAGAGGCCGCGGTCGACGCCGTCGTCCTCCAGGACGCCGGGGGGCAGCGGCGGACCATATTTGGTGCCGCGCCTGATCATGCGGTGCAGGCGGACTGCGCCGATGACGACCGAGTCACGCGGGTTCATCCGCCGGACGTGCGCGCCGAGCGGGCACTTCAGCCCATGCGGGTCGTCGCCATACATGAAGGCGTTTATATAAGGAGTTGCGCTTCAGGTCGGCACCAAGTTCCGGGTCGTCCTTGTCCGGAGCCAGCGCCAGCGGCGCGCCACTGGGCCAGCGCCCGACGATCTTGGCGCCCAGCCACTCCTCCTCGGCACGGTCTTTGGCGTGCTGGCGCAGGTATTGGCGGAAGGTGGCTACGCGCATGTGCAGCTTACGGAAGACCGCGTAGGCTGCCGTTACGGCCCAGTACCTCGGGCTGCGGTGCTGGGGGGAGGTCGCAGGTCTCGTCCTCGTACCCCAGGACGAACTCGCCAGCCTTGAGCGGCACTTCGTACGGGTTGGAGCCGGGAATGCCGGTACCCTCGACGGCCGGATGGGCGATGCCGTCCGCGAAACCGAAATGGTTGCGCAGGTCCGCCGTGGAGTGCACGTCCTGTTGCCAGACGGGTACGATGCCGGGCAGATCGCGCACGGCGTCGCGGGCGTGGCTAATAGCGGCCTCCAGGCTGGCAGCGTCGGGCGCGACCCCGGCCACCACAAGATGGACGTCCTGCGAACCCAGCGGTTTCTCCCAGTGCTCGGGAGCGTTCTCCCCCACGTCTCCAAGCTCGGCCGCACGTGCGGCCATGCCCTGCTGGAACTCGGGCGGGAAGGTGGCGAGCGACTCCTCCGGCACCCCGAGGGCTTTGAGTCCCTGGAAGCTGAGTGCCACGGAGAGCGACACCGGCCTCCCGGGATCGAAGGAGGCAACCGAGTTGAGATGCGGGATCAGCCGCCGCAGCAGCTCGCGCCCGGCATGCCGGTCGTCGATACGCAGGATCCGGTACGTGCCCGCGTAAGGAACCGGCCGCGGCTCCAGGACGGCGGCCTGGATGTCGTCCAGCTCCAGCGCGACGGTCGGCCTGGCGGTCATGCTCGCGCTCCTTGCCAGTCGCCCCGCGGCAGAGGAGTGGGCGGCGCCAGGTAGGGGAAGGCGTCTGAGACCGGCTTCGCCGGCCGGTCAACGCCGTCACTCACGCGAGGTCCGTTGCCGGCATTGATGACCAGTGTGTACAGCGTGTCCACCGCGTCGTCGTTCAGTGACCGGCCCCCGCACGTTTGGTGGGCGCGCCCATTGAGGGCTGCCTGTTCGATCTCTAAGAAGCTGTCGGCGGCATACGGCCGCGTGGCGTCGACCACCAGGTAGTCGGCTAGCAACAGCTCGGTTAGGGGGTGGGAGCCATCCGGACCGAGTGGCCAGTCCGTCTTGCCGTCCAGACGATCGAAGTGCGCGAGGTTGGCGTTCATCCGGGCGCGGAAGGTGCCAGCATAGTCCTTGCTCATGTGGAAGACGTCTTCGAGGCCGTAGAGGTCACGCACTTCCAGGTCACGGTTGACCGGGTCATACGCCTTCATCGATAGGAACGTGTTCTTGATCTCTGGACGGCCGACCCGCTCGATACGAATCGGGAGCTTGCAGGCGACCACCGTCTCGCCGACCACTGCGAAAAGTGGCCCGCGGCCATTGCGCAGCCACGGTCGGCAGTCAACCTCGACGACGATGCTAAGGACGTTGAGGCCTATCAGGCTATTGGTCCCTACGTCCTTGAAGGCAAGCCGCCCGGTCTTTATCGACTCTAGGGTGGCCGGCTGGTCGATGAAGAACGGATCCGATCTGAGGCCGGCGTAGACGTGCATGCCGTCGCTGTACCCACCATGCTCGTCGTTAACGCGGAAGCGTGCCGTCTCGCCGGACGGCGCCACGCACCAGCCTTCCTGCACCGGTGCCACGCCAGCTACGCCTGGCCTTGGAGCCTCGAAGTAGCAGTTAAAGACCAGCTCCTGGTCCTCGCCGGCGAAGGGGAAGGCCGTGGCTGCCCCGACGCCCGCGATGGTGACCGGCCGCAACCGGAAGCGGTAGACGATCGCATCCGAGAAGTGTGAGTCGTAGGTGGCCTTTGGTAGCACATTCAGCACGAGCACGAGGTGGCCGGGGCGCTCGGGGCTGGGGAACGCATAGAGGTCACAGATGTCGCCGGCTGGATTCGCGATCGCCCGGGGTCCGGAGAAATGGTCTGACATGGGTCAACTCCTGTCACCGATGGATAGTCCCGGGTTAGTAGGCCGCCTGCTCCAGCAGCGGCTTCAGGGCCGGGTGTTGGAGCGCCTCCTCGGCGGCAGGGTCATCGAGCACCTGCTGGAAGGCCTGTGCCACGCGCTGGGCCTTCATGATTTGCGGCATCGTGAGACCGCTAGGGAGTTGAAGTACGTGGACGCCTGGACCTGCACCGACTGAAGGATTGCCTTAAGCTGGCCGCTGGTCCGCTTAACTGTATCTTTGATAGCGGGGTCGTTCGGGTCGAATTTCTCGACGCCACCGGTAGACTTTACCCACTCTACGACTTTGTCGCCCTCGACGGTGTGCTGCATCCAGTCCAGGAAATTTGTGATGTTGATGAGTTGCAGGGCATCATCGATGTACGGGTCCCAATCGCTCTCGAAGGCAGTTAACCAGACGAGCTGCCTGCCGTCATTGAAGATCACGTGACGCGTGTCCCGGAGACCGACACGCTGAATTTCCTTTTGGTCGGTATTGTGTAGATTTTCTATGAACCGGCGAAGCGCCGCGCGCAACTCCTCCTCATGGCCCGGCTTGACGGTGAAGAACGCCGACAACTCGGAGATGACCCCGTCGCTGAGGCCCTTGCCCGACTTCTTAGTGATCCGGCCCGTCGTCTCATTCTGTTTCATACTGGTCTTCATCATTTCCCTCCTTCATTCGCTGTGCCGCATGAACTCGTTTAATAATATATTGATAATGTAATATATTGATAATGTTATTTAAAGAAAATAGCGGTTAGTATCCTTTAGTAAACTGCTCAGACCGTACAACATTCTTCGGTCTTTGTCAATTGATCCAAGCGTTAACAAGCCTTCATTAAAAAATAAAATCTCAGCACATATTTTTGAAAAATGTTAGGTTCAGCCATAAAAACCTATAAAACTATAATTACAACAGGCAGTGATGACTTGGATGATCTTACCATCACGTTGATCCGGGCCGGGTCAATGGCAAGCATAGTCACTTTCATGCTTTCCCGGGGACTGGAGGTTCGACACGGCGATCTGTGGTACCTGGGGTCTCGGCGAGTATTGCTACTTAAATCGCTTCTATCAGTCGATGTTATTGTACCGCTGATCACCATTGCAGTCATCATCCTTGTCAGGCCAGCAAAAGCGACCGCTATAGGCATGTTGATTCTTTCAGCAGCGCCGGTGGCGCCCATGATCCTGAAAAAGATATTGCAATCCGGCGGGACCCGGGAATACGCGATAAACCTCCATCTGATACTGGCAGTGCTCACAATTGTCTCTACACCTATCACATTGGATCTATTCTCCGTAGCAGCCGGCTTTCACCTGGATATTAATCCTGTCGCCATAGCAGGATTGGTCGGGCTCTCTGTCATCTTGCCGATCAGTGGCGGCATGATTATAAAGCAACTATTTCCCTCGGTCAGCAAGCATATAAAATGGCTACTGGAGGCTTTTTCCGGGGCCCTTTTCATTATAGTCACCATCGTACGTCCTGCTCTCCACCTATCAGTTACTTTTCATGATGGACATCAGATCGTATATCGCCATCACATTGATGATCACCGGTTCCATCATAGCCGGCCACCTTATGGCGAAGGAACACCCGGGAGAACAAACGACCCTTGCTCTCGAAAGCGCTGCACGAAACATCAATCTCACCCTGCTGATAACCTCGACATTCACGATACTGGAGAAAGCGTTACCCATTATTATCCCCTACATCGTCATATTGGCGATCATCACGACGATCTACGTTAGATACCAAAAAAGAAGGTTAGATCGGCCCGAGACATAGAAGATCACTACAAATCATAAGATGATTAAAATATTTGGGCTTGTAATGATTACGACATGAAGCGGCAGGAGGTCTTCGACTGGCAGGTCTTCGAGGTGGCCGGGATGCGCGAGGAGACGCTGGTCATGCACCACGACCATACGGAAGCCATGCTGATGAACATCCTGATTGAGATGGAGATGCGGCTGAGGAAGCTGGAATCAGAGTATTATAGTGATAAACCGTTAAATATGGATATTCGGATCGGGTGTAACAAATTTAAATTAGGAATGTACTTGATTATCTCTTCTTCTGCTATCCGGAAATATTTATGTAGTAGTAATGCCTTTGTACAGGAATGTTGGGCCCGTAGCTTAGCCAGGTCGGAACTGCTCTAATAAAAAGCAGCGACAAGCGCTCGGCTGATAACCGAGAGGCCCTGCGTTCAAATCGCAGCGGGCCCATCAAAATATAGTGTATAATAGTTAGAGCCTCTAGTTTTTGCAGTCTTTCGTCTTTATGGCTTTGAAAATCGGCATGCGTTGGCATGGTCAACTATGACTTTCTCTCATTATGGCGTAACTAACCATTTTTGGTAATGCCAACGGTACAATGCAGATAATAAGAATTTTTTTTTCACGTTAAAACAATTTATAGATATTTGGGCGGGGGGTTGTCGAACGCGTTATCTTCCTCCCACCAAACTTTCAAACTTAACGGCCATTTGTAGGCCAAGATGCGATTCAATAATACGTAATAGCTTCTCATATTTTTTCTTATAATCAAAATTGTTCTTACCCTTCAAAACCATCACCCTAACCATATCATTTCTAAATTATTAAAAAGGTAATGGTTTGGCATTATTCTGGAATATCGCCTATCTTCAAAACACTAACTTCACAAATATCCCAGAGTTCAGCGCGACACCAGAGTTGAACGCTCAAACTTATCCAGGATAATAACTGGCGACTAATTGAAGTAACGGGCGAGAAACCGATTGAAAAAGTTAATGTGTGAACTTACATTCCCCCCAAATATGATAGCCAAGCCCATGTAATACAATATATTCATAAGGTTTAAACTGATAAATAATTAATTAATATTGAGAGGCGGGCTATAATGTTGGATGGGGAACCAGTTTGCAATACTACCCTTGATGATTATGATTTAATTATTCGTTTAACACCGATTACTAAGGGAGCGTTAGGAGAGCGAAGAAAAAAGATTCGAAGGACTTTTGTTGAAGAAGCTGTTCAGTAGGTTTAGAGTTGAGTCGGAATTTGATATCAGTGAATTATCTAATAAGATAAAAAGTGTGAGTGCGTATGGCTGGACGGAAACAATCATCTCTATTTTAGATGATTTGATTGATGAAAAGAAAATCGAGTTAGTTGGTGGATTGAGGTATCGGTATAAGAAAGAAATCCAATCGCCTAATTTTAAAGTGATAACACAAGACGCTTGGAAAGAGTTTGAAACATTTATATCAACTCAATATAGGGACTATGATGCTTTCCTAGATAAGGGGGCAAGAGATGCTTTCGATTCGATAATTAAGCTTCTCCTTATAAAGTTTTTCAAATCGTCTATCAGTTTAACAAACCAAAAAGAAACGTTACCGATAGACAATTTCAAATCAGAGATTGTGAAGGAGATTGGTAGGTTTCAGATGACAAGTAACCTATCGAAAAGATACGCAGATTTGTTTTATACCCATTTACAATCTAAGCCTCCAAAGTTGTCCGATTTAATATTTGAAAGGTATTTGACCCTTGTGAATATTGATTTACTTGAGCAAGAAAAAGAGCTACCTGATATCACATTCGAAAATGATGTTAAATTTTTATTAGCTGACACTTCTTTTTTAGTGGCCCTGTTAGCCAAACTGACCCAATCCATCCTTTGGCGCTAGCAGTAGCTCAACAGTGTATTAAATCAAAAATCCCAATATATTATACGACTCACACCAGGACCAGAGAACTAAGTAAATTAATATTAAGTTCGAAAAATGAGATGAGTGGACTTGCCCCCGGAACAAATGCTCCTATCATAAAAAATCAATTTGTCCAAGATTTTAGAAAAAGAGATGAGGGTTCTTGGAATGATTATTTTTTAACTGTTTGGGCTTGGGAAACAATATTAAAAGTAAGATGGCAAATTATTCCTGAACCAGAGGGTTTAATTTCTGGCTATGATGAAGATATTTTTGAAACCCTCAAAATCATGATGCCTGCAATTGAAGAGCAGGTTATCGATGCGAGAATGCGTTTTGACCCACAATATCAACCGAGAACCCGTACTGACGCGTTATATGAACATGATGCTTATTGTGTGTCAAAAATAGCTTATTAGAAAAAAATGACATTCAAACTAGAAATTATGCAAATCGGGCCTTGGTTATTAACATTTGATAAAGTATTAGCATCGTTAGACTCGTTTGTGTCAAAAAAATATGGCCACACAAGATTCGTCATATTACCAAGAACATTGCTTAACTACCTCCTAGTATATTCCAAAGTAAGTTACGATGAAGAAGACATTGATAAGATTGCTGAGGCAATTATTCGATATACAGCACAAACACCTGATGAAGAGATACCATCATTTGACCAGTATATAAAACTGGTAACGTATAAGAGCAATTTAACAGAGTCGGAAATTGATATAGTAAAGAATATATTTTTGGCTTCTCCACTTAGAAGAATTAAAGGATGCTATAGCGGAAAATAAGGGAGGGGTTGCAGATGAGCTTACTTCAAGAATTTTATTAGATGACGCCCAGATTGATAAAATTTTAGAATCACAAAAGGATAAAGTACGGATTAAATCTTTATTAGGCCAATTACGAGAGCAACATGACGAACTTGAAAAAGTTAAAGCTCAATTAGATGCTGTACAGAAAGTTCCAAGGTATGATGTTACTTTAGTAAATAAAATTGATATTAGTGTAAGCCTAAAAATAGACGCTATCATTGAAACCACTGATATATTAAAAAGTAATATCGATAGGCTTGGTTTAGACCAGATAAACAAAATTGCAATTGAAGAATATATCAAACAAATTGAAGATGAACATAAATCGGGTAAACCCGATGCAAAAAGAGTTGGCGAATATTCTAAAAAGATAATCGGCATTTTACAGAACCTTGCATATAATACCTCCGGTAATGTAATCGCGACAGGGTTACTCGTAATGCTGGCAAAGGCCTGTGGTTTATGATAAAAGTTAACGATTTTTTGAATATTCTATTAATTTTTTAATCGTACCTTTCTGCAAGCCTATAAAGGCGTTCGGGTTGTTCGATGCTGACCGTTCCTTCAAATTGTAGAACGTCCTTTCTGCAATCCCGGCCTTCAGGGCGTCATCGAGCGACATGTTGTCCACGATGTTCTTCACGTTGGTGCATTTTAAATATGTGTTCGGGCCAACGCCCAGGGCGAGGGTCTCTTCGAGCTCGTTCGATTCTTTTCCAATTTTTTCGATTGATGCCTTGTCTATGTGGAGGTGTCTTCTCTTAGCGGGCCCTTTTCTCCTTCTGATTTGGCTTCCGGGTGGTTAATGTAATCCTCTATGTCATCGTATAAGGGTTTCCAGTAGGAACTGGGTGCTATATTCCTGGCCTGGGCGTGGCGGGTTTGTATATATCTGCCCACTTTCTTTCCTTACTCATAGTCGATAAAGTCCCGATGGGGTATATTGTCAAACTTGGGATTGTCCTTCTTCTTCGCCGGAGGCTGTTTTTATGGTATGGGCTTTCGTAGGGGACCATCGGTATGATTTGTTCGTTCGTCTTCGGATTTTTTCGGTATGTGGTTCCTACGATGATAAAGTTGAATGGTTTTATCTGCTGGTGTAAGGGTTTTTCTTTGTTTAGCTTGTCAAATCTCCGTAATATGGGGTAGGTTGACACGGTTAACTGTTGGAGCGCATACTTGCCCCGGAACTTGTCGAGTACTTCTTTTTGTCTCGGGTGGTAGTGTAGTGAGAGGATGCTCTTCCACACCTCTGATTTCATCTATTTTCATCAGGTGGCCGAGGCCGTGGGACGAATATTTTAGTATTTCGATGTCTCCGTTTTTATCGAAGTCATATATCACATATCGCTTTGCGAAGATACCGTAATATAGGATATTTCTCAAGTCTATGATTCGGGGAACTTTTTTCTTTTCGCTCCGATTGTCTTCCACTTTGAACATGTCTTCTATGTATATTCCGTAGGGGTTGAGGTTGCGGAAGAAGTCCTGTATCATCTTCTCGTGTTCCGGGGATATGAAGATGCTATCGGTGTCGCAGTAGGCAAAATACCTCCGGTCTTGTTTAATAGCACCTCGGCTGTTGCGAGTATGAGTCTGGAGCCCGCGGTGAGGAAGATTGCCATGATTGGGTTGAAGACCTTGCCATACTCTTCTACCTTGTCGAGCAGTTCGACAAAGCTATCCAGGCTATAAACAGTAACTTCCTGCCTTGGTGTCAACGGTTCGTGCCTCTATGTATATGCCATAGGCTGTTGAGTTGGCGATGATTTTCAGGATGTTCTGCTTTAAATCGAGCTGCTTATACTCTGGGCTGTCATCCTTGCCCTGTTTCTTCAGGGTTTTCATTTCGTTTTTGAGCCTTTGCCGTCTCGACGATTAGATTTTTTATTAGATCGTCCTTTGGTTTTAACGGTGGGATGCCCTCAAGGTAGGTGATTTCTTTTAAGTCGTCCTGGGGCTCATCGTGAGAGAATGTGATGGCCTTCTCGATTTTTGGCGTTTTACCGGATAATAGCTTGGAGGCGATTAAATCGGGCAGCGTATACCACAGGAGGGCGTCTGATGACGTGAGATAATTTATGCCTATGTTGTAGTAGTATTTGTTACCATACTTGGCCCGGACAGGGACGACATCGGCATCCGGTTTTATCAGACAAATTGTGGTGAGCTTTGGACCATGTCTCCTTTTTCCAACGTCCTCAGGTCCTTACGTTTTCAAGGTAGTCTTGTATTTCTTCCCGTTTTCTCTTGGTGGCGGATGTGTTTGGCCTTGAGAAATCCGTCCATGCCTAGTAACACGTATACCGAGGGGTACATGCTCGTGAAATTAAGTATGTTATCTTGGTGGGCTCTTTTCTGATGCGGACATCGGTGCGTCCTCCATAGTAGGTTGACATTACGTGTCCGAGCATCTCCTCGGGGAACCATGGGTTTTTTTCCAGGAATGGTTTTATGCCAATCTGTTTCAGGTACGCTTTACCGAGGCTCGCTGGAGAGTATAAACGGTTTGGTTCCTCTTGGAGGTGGTACAGGCTATACCTCTCTATGGCCTTTGTGTACAGCTGGTATGTGGCGAGCGTATCGTTGATATTATACCCTATCTACTTGGGTGTGATAACGCCGTGTTTCTCCGTAAACTCTTTTCTCAGTTTGCACCCGAAATCGGGCAATGCCGATTCAAGGCTATAAGATTCGTTTGTCAGGGCGAACGTGAATGTTTTTAAATCGAGGAAATAGCCTCGATAGCTTCCCGGTTTTTTACCCTTATAATATCCCATACCGGAAACTCGATGAAAGCCCTCTTGGAGTCAAGGTGTTCGACTATAACGTTCGGATTCCCTATTTCTTCCGATAGTCGCATGGAGAACCCGTCCTTACGCTTTCGAGCCTCTTTATAACTGATTGCCAGCCGTGACAAGTCAAAGGGCAGGTTAAAACCTACACATCTGGCTCTTGCCCCCATGGACATAGGGATAGAACACGCTGTCAACGAATTCCCGCCGTGACATCGTCTCATATTTTCAAACGTTTCCCCCGGATATTTCACCGTTCACCGTGTCTACCCTGTCCCCTAGGGCGTATGATTTTACGGTCTCGACATGCTCGGGGCTCAAGTCGTCTGCATAGAACAGGTAAAAGGCTATGGGGATTTCCGCTTATCCCAGATGCCACCAGGAGCCGAAACTCAGAGTTTTGATACTCGTTCGTCCGTGGTTTCTGTGTCGAAAACCAGTACGATGGGGGCGCTGCTCCTTGGCAGCTCGTCGATGGGGTTTTTCAGAGCCTTTCTCTGTGCCCATGTAGTATCGGACCGCTATCTCGTCTATGGTTTCACCTCTGTAATTCCTCGATGTCATCTATGAATGTGTCGGCGAGTAGCAGGTAGGCTGACTCACCTGTTTCTTCGCCCATGATTATGAGCAGTTCGCGCATCCCGTGAAGGAACTGTGCAGCCCCCTATGCGTTCGCGACTGCCGGGATAATCGCGCGTCAAATATGGTATTGGCTGCCGGGCTGATAAAATAGAATGAATTTTAACGCAAAGAGTGACTGTTTGGGGGAATAAATCCTTAAACCTTTTCCCCGCCAGGTGGTGCCGCTGCTGCTTCCCATCAACCCCTGTAACCTCGCAGAACGGGCCCAGGACGCTCGATTCCTTATGTGTCCTAGCCACGACACCTTTTACCCATGACGCGATTGTCTCAACGCGCTCTGGCGAAATGGCTATGTCCTGCGCGTCTAACTTGTTTTTCCATGCTTCGATGCACGTTGCGACGATTGACTGGATATTCACTGACATTATACGCCTCCGTTTTTTTTAAAAAATTTTAGGGGGCAGAGCGGCGGCGGCTTTGCCCTCTCCATCCCCCCTTATCAGTTTTATTGCCGCGTGAATATCGCGGCGTTAGGACGGTGTCATATCCATTCATTCGTCCCCAGTAAACGCTTAATGTCTGGGATATACTTGTCTGCGAGCAGCCTATAAACCGGGTTGCGGGCCACCTGTTCCCTTGTAAATCAGGAGCTCCCGGAGACCTAGCAGGAACGCGCCCAGAGAAATCTGTTCGGGCGAACCTTCCCGACTGCAAATCTTGATGTTTAACCGCCACCGCAGTGACAGGACACTTGTACAAAGGGGGCAGAGGAGGACTGAGTCTGCGGACAAAGCATTGCAAACTCTGGGCCAGCAATGGGATACGGGTTTAAACTTTCTGTCTTACCGCAAACCTCGCACGACTGGTTGGCCTGTGTCTCCAGGGCGGTTCTTACAGCCAGGCCTACCACCCAGCAGTCGATGTTCTGGGCTTCACGTTTGCTAATATCATACGTTCCCCTGATGAGGTTGTCCTTCCAAACGCCGACACCGTGAGCCACAATCAACACGAGGTTCTCGGAAAAGGAGGTGGAGCTCACCTCCACCCCTCCGGGTACGGCCCCGGAACTCGGGATTTCCCGCCGCTCGATAATTTCCTGTATCACCTCCGAGTTCGTCTCCATGATGTGCAGTACGCCATCCATGTCCATGACGCCCTCGAAGCCAATCTTCTTCAACCTCTGAAGAGCTTCCTGCTTCTTCTCGCCCTTCGAGTGGAGGTACGAGCGCAGAGCGAGGTGGTACCGAGAAATCTTGGTGGCCTCCTCGGAGTCGTCTACCTCAATCTGCACCTCGCGGCCATTCTCAAAAATAATCATCTCACGCGGGAACATGGTCACGCTTCTTCGCAAACCAGCACGAGCCTGTCTGCGTGATAGCGTTCGTGTGCCTAGAACAGTTTCGATGGAGGGCCATGCTCCTCGGCTAACGGGCCGATGGCTTGCCAGTGCGCCGGGAAATGCCTACGATTTCGGTGGACAAAACCCGTTCGGACTTTTCCTCGATGGTGAGCTCGCTTGTGCGCCTCCTGTACAAAGGAGTTGTCTTATTGTTATCCATTATTTTTGCCTTCTAATAAGCGATTTTTCGCTTATCGTTTCGGCGGCGCAACGTTGAAGCTCATAACCACCTCGTTTGCCGACAGTATATTTAAAGTTATCGTTTAATGGCTTAAAACTAATATTACAACACGATTATAAAATTAGACGTTTTTGTATACTTGTTAGAATATAGGCTAACATAGCCAAGCGGTTGATTAGTTAACTTTAAACCCAGTTACAGGTTTTTATAAGAATACAACATATAAAAATTGTTCATGTTAGCCGATTTAACACTGTCATACTATCGATGATTTGGTGGGCTAAGTAATAGGGGATGGAGACTGTTGAATCCGTTATTAGTCCATGGTTTTGGAACAAGAATAAAAGTTGAAAAACGACGACTGATTATTGACAACCCGAATAGTGGAGAAGAACACGTGTTCCACCCGCATCAGATAGGACACGACTCCATCGTCATTAATGGGTACACTGGCAACATATCGTTTGAGGCTATGCGGTGGCTTACCCGACACGATGTATCCCTCACACTGCTGGACTGGAATCAACCTGTTAGCCACCCTGGTCCCTCAAGAACCGAAGAATGGCAAACTCAAAATCAAGCAGTACGCCAAGTACATCGACAGCAAGGCGAGACAGCATATAGCTCGCGAAATGATTAGGGTAAAAAAGAGAGTCGCTTAACCTACTCCGCGAATTATCCAAGTACCACGAAGAAATAAACTCACAGGTAGTTGATAAGGCCTTCACCGACGAGTACAACCATTACTCAAAATTTACGAAGTCATGCAATCAACTTAACTTGCTCTTAACTTACGAGGGCCGTATAGCAGTGGTATATTGGGCAATCTCCAGAAAATCTTCAACAAGCTCTACCCAGAATTCAACTTCCAAGGCCGCAGGAACCAGTCGTACAGCAACAACATGAACGCATCGGATGAGATTAACGCGCTACTTAACTATGGCTATGCACTGTTAGATCCTAAGTTCGTAAATGTATAAACACAGTTGGACTTGACACGACTGTAGGATTTCTACACGAGGTATTCCACAGCAAAACTCCACTTGTCTACGACTTACAAGAACTCTACCGATGGATAGTAGACTTAAGTGTTGTCCAACTACTCGAAGATAAGAAACTCAAGAAGTCAGACTTCATAGTCACCGAGAACTATCACATTCGACTCCGCGAGCACACAGCCCAGATGCTCATAGCAAAACTACGGCTCAACTTTAACTTGAGTGTCCCATACCGGAAAAAGAACTACGCCTACGAGCATATACTCATGGACAACGTCCAGCAGCTCGCCAATTACATCCTGGATAAAAACCAAGAACTTAAGTTAGAGGTTCCAAGCATCGAATTATCGAGACAGGACAACTTAGCCACGAGGGACGCTATATTAAACATGACTCCGGAAGAACGGAGACGGTTGGGCATTAATAGGAACACTCTATGGTATATGCGGCAAAACCTAAAAGAGGGCAAGTCGATAAAAGTATACAACAAGGTAAAGTCAAAAATAAACTAAAAAAAAAAATTACTTTTCCGAGAGTAGCTTCTTCAACTCAACTATGTTAACTTTTATCTGGTCTTCAATCTCTTCGATATGCTGGATGATTACCTCTGGCTTCTCATACTCGACTTCATCATATTCAATCTCTTTGTAACGGGATATAGAGAGGTCGTAACCGTTATCCTTAATCTCACCAATCGGCACATAGAAGCATTTACCCTTTCTATCAACCGGATTCTCTTCACGCCGCTTTTTGTAGTGCTCAATGATGTCCGGTATGTCCCCCTTGCCATCAATGAAGTTGCGCTTATCATCAAGAGAATAGCCATCTGCTCCCATATCATAGAACCACACTTTCTCCGAATGGCCACCCTTGACGAATACCAGCACGGCAGTAGAGACGCCCGCATAGGGTCTGAACACTCCAGAGGGCATGAGACGACGCCTTCAAGTTGGCACTTCTCCAATAACAGTTTTCGCAGATTCTTATGAGCGTTGGAACTACCGAACAGCACCCCATCTGGTACAATGACACCACACCTACCGCCAATCTGGAGTAAGCCGCATCATACGCTCGACAAAAAGCAGTTCTGTCTTCGTAGTCTCAAGCGTCAGGCTGTCATTGATGTCACTCTTGTCAATACTGCCTTTGAAGGGCGGATTAGCAAGAACAACCGTATACATATCCTCATCTCTATAGCCTTTAGAGAGGGTGTCCTTCTGCTCGATATGTGGCGACTTGATGCCATGAAGTATCATGTTCATTAGCGAGATACGCACCATTGTTGAGTCGAAGTCATAACCATAGAAGGTGTTACCCCATAACTTATTCCAGTGCTTCGCATCGGTGATACGGTCGCCAATCAGGTTGTAGTACTCCCCTTCATCATCCACTTTAAGCATATCAGGGCTGGTATAACGCCGGATGATGTACTCATAGGCGTTAATCAGGAAGCCAGCAGTACCGCAGGCAGGGTCACAAATTCGGTCATTCACGTCCGGCTCTACCAACTCCACCATCATGCGAATAATGTGGCGAGGCGTCCGGAATTGACCATTCTTGCCTGCTGTAGAGAGTTGGCTCAATAGATACTCGTAGATGTCACCCTGCGTGTCACGATTTTGGGCAGTAATATTCATCTCATCGATAATGGAAACAGCTTCTTGGAGTAGTGAAGGCTTAGGTATTAGGAAGATAGCATCCTTCATCTGTTCAGCGAAGAGTGACTTCTCCCCGTCATGAATCGTCTTAATGAACGGGAATACCACATCTCGTACATGCTTTAGCATATCCTCTGCCTTGAAATGTTTCCAATGTGACCAGCGGCAGTCTTCATGCCCTTTGAAGATAGACTTGTATGGCATTGCGCGTGCCTTCGAACGAGCTGACTCATTGTTGTCCATGTCCTCAAGCCGCTTCATAAAAATCAAGTAGGACATCTGTTCAATGGATTGCAATGGGTTTGACATCCTCCACTCCAGAAACGGTCCCATAGGGAGTCGATATTGGATTTTAGTTCGGGAGCGAGTCTCATACTACCAGTTCTCCTGTAAAGGCTTTTAGATATTAACAGATTATTAAGACTAATCTAATATCGGATCTGCATACATTTATCTGATAAATTTTTATTTGCTTCAACGCCCATTATCTTTGCAACAAATTTATTTTGTAATACTATTGGGTGGTAAATGGAATATGTATAAATTTTGTAACTGTGTTGATATTAATGTATATGCTTGCCTTGTAGCCTTTGTGACACATGGTAATAACTTCTAACTTTTGTTTAATAACATGGAAATCTGAATAGTATGCCAATACATATTCTGGCTAATAACATTATACCTTCATTTAGTTTTATACGTAATTAACTGTGAAGACAAAATTACCAAATCATGTTTCGTTTTCTAATATTCCAGTTTCTCCAACTAAGTTGGTCCATCCTTACGATTAATAAAACATCATCAGGTTTTCAATTTATATTTTTAAGAATCATTTAACCACTTATTCATCGTATAATTTTAAATTTGCGATAGATTTATTTTACCGTTATTAAAACAATTCGCATATTATAAGGTCATTCCCTATGTCATGGAAATCCGAATCTTTAGGATGATTTCTCCATGATTACCCTTCTTGTAATTTCAATACTGTCCTTCATCTAATTATTTATCTTATTTTTACATAATTCCATCCATTGTTAATTTTTTATGGGTCTCCAAACATTTCTTTAAAAATATACTCTGGATAATACTTGGTTTATCATTTTATTGACTGTTACCGTAGTTGTCTAATTGTATTACCTCAAGTTTCTTAAAAATAGCTACGATTTTACTTTGGGTATTTGATAGGTGGGAACAAGAACGATTAATTTTCAAATTTACTTTTTAAACAAGGTACCGGTAGTGTAGATACTTTGAGTTTTGATCTCATCTTGATTCTTAATAAGTTGGGAATTATACATAAGTAATATAAATATTCTGGACTCATCTATTGCTATCGGTTTAATCAATTGCGATATTATGTATGCAACTAATTTGTATGCACCCTCACAGCGTATTAATCCTGTTTTACCTATTGTCCCAATACTATGTTATTAAGACATCGCCAACTTCGGGACTTACATCTTTTTCAGATACTTCGTTAATTCTTCATTTCTAACATATTTCGTATTGTATAATCAATTCCATATTTAAATCAATGGCTTGGGGAATGGATAATATCGCCATAATTTGCATATATTGGTGTTCTATGGTCGGGTATTCCTGTTACTACAGTACCAAGTCTTCACTAATTTTTTCTATTGCTCCATCCTTTTGGGTATATTGTATTTCTACAATTCTTATGCCTCCGCCTTGAATAGTTCCGTTCTCAAGCCGTTGCATATCCCTATGAATGCATTAAGGTCGTTCTCATCGAACATAGGCACTGGTGCATTGACCCCAAAGTTGGTAAATGGTGCTTCCCAAAGGTCTGCAATCTCTAAGTGCTTCTTCTTCATAAAAACTGTCTGGATTGTACGGATGAAATTAAGTTGGTCGGCGTTATAGTGCTTATTATTTTCAATCATGTAGGTATGGAAGCTGTCACGTATACGATTTTCCGCATCAGCTTGGACGGAGATGCCGAGAACATGCTTGATAAATTTGACCAATAAGCCTTTCTTATCTGATGCATCTACTATCTCGCCACCATCAGTTCCAGATTGGAATACGGTAGCTTCCAGTTTGTGTAAATCTGCATCGGTAGGTTCCTGTCCTGCTTTTATCTTCTGGATGGCTTGGTCTTTATCTGCCAGCTCTTTAATCCGTGGTTCTACAATCTCCCTATACTTCACTTCGTACCTTTGTTCTCTAACACCTACGAAGTCCCATAAGGTGTGCGCTGCTCTATCTCATCACCCATGTCAATGACAATGATTTCAGGCGGCTCTTTCTGCATGTACTGCATCAGAGGGCCAAGGTCTTTGATTAGTCGCTGACTGTCATCGTAGCTGACATGGTCCCAAAACGGCTGAAGCTGGACACTTTCAATCTCTATCTTTCTTTTAGCCGGACCTCATTGATAGTAGCAGGTAGGCAGTAAGCCATCTTGCCAATCTCTTCTTTGAGGTGCTCTACCTGCTTATCGTCATGCTTCAGGATGGCTAGGGCCAGCTTTTCACACTTCAATGTGAACGAAGCTTCATTGAGATTAACGTCCTGCTTATAGCGCATCAGCGGCATGATGTTTTTAACCAGATGCTCGATAGGGTTTACCGCCACGTTATTCCATAGTACAGGTGACAGCGCCCGTTCGATGTCCTGTTCCCGCTCTCGAATATTGACGTTGTCCTTTGGCAGTGATTTGATATCGTCAAATATTTTTTCTCTTACCTTTTCGGCTAACTCTTGGTCGCCTTGTTTCCGGGCATGGACAAGCTGGTTGATTCTTGTCAGGAAAATACGAGTGGTGATGGCATCTACTGGCTCATTCTTGACGCCTTCCGGGTTCATCTTCCAGTACTCGAAGTTCTTCCAGAAGTCGAAGACTTTAAAGTACTCCTTCTGACCGTTGGGAAGCCACTCCTTGTGTTTACATGCGGAATCGCATCGTGTGCCCCGGCCTAACATCTGCCAGAACTTTATTTTGGAGAAAACTGGCTTGGCAAAGACAAGGTTGCAGACCTCCGGCACGTCAATGCCTGTGTCCAGCATGTCCACAGAGATAGCTACACGTGGATAGGACTCGTTCTTGAAAGCTTTGATGAGTTCGTCGGCCCGCTGGTCATCTGATACGATTACACGTGCCAGATTGCCCTTATATTCGGGGTAGAGCAGGTCGAAGGCGTCCTGTATAGCGCCTTGCATGGTTCTTTGCTAATAGCGAATATTATCGATTTTGCAGGTAATGTGCCTGACTGGTCTACCTGGCACTGGTCCATGAACTCTCTGACGATTGCCTCCGATGTTCCCTTTACCGCAATCTTCTTCTCAAGTGCAGAGCCTTCGAAGTTGAAATCGTCGGGGTTCACACCTTTCTCCATCAACTCTTGCCTGACCATCTCGGTGAGGTCTTCAGAGTTAATACCTTTAATCTGGAAGTGCGTTTGAGCGCCCATGATGCTCTGCCGGAAGTCACATAGGATACCATCACTTACGGCCTCTTCATAGGAATACATGGCTGTAGGTATTCCCTCTCGCACTTGGAAGAATCGGAATGTGTCCCGCTCGACGAACTCTGCAGGCGTTGCTGTCAATCCTATCTGGATGGCGTCCAAGTATGTGAAAACGTCTTTCCACTTGTTGTAGATGGAGCGGTGAGCTTCGTCGGATATGACCACGTCGAACTCTGCTGGTGAAATCTTGAATTCTCCATCCTCTTTCTCATCGTAGATTTCCATAAAGGTCTGGATAGTGGAGGCGTAGAGTCGCTTACTTTTGTCGAAGTCACCCATTGTTATTTTCTCTTTGGCCTCTTCCGGGAAGAATCGTTTGTAGCCTTCATCATAAGCTTGGTCACGAAGAGCACGACGGTCAGCAAGGAATAGAACCTTTTCAGCCAGCCCCTCTCGCATCAGCGCATCTACGATTGACATCGCTACACGAGTCTTGCCCGTACCTGTAGCCATCACTATCAAGGCTTTTCTGTTACCCTTGTGAATGTGTTCGATAACCCGCTTGGCACATTCGATGCTCTTGGGACGGTCAACGATGCTTGTGTCTATCTCTACCTGCCCGATTTACCATGGTTTGACTTCTGGAAACGAAGTCGTTCAAGGTCATTACGGTGAAGAATCCTTTGACTAATCGGGGACTATACCGTTCCCGGTCCCAATAATAAATCTGATAACCATTAGAGAGAAATATGAAAACATCTTTGCCGGTTTGTTTCTTGATGTCATCGGCGTATTCCTCTGCTTGTTTTTGCCCTAATCGTGGGTCTTTCGATGTACGCTTCGCCTCTATGATTGCTAAGGGTGCTCTTGCGTTATCGAGTAACAGGTAATCTGCATATTTGCTGTCTAAGTCGTTCTTCAACGTCTCCTTGACAGTCTTATAATTATGAGCGATAAAATCTGATTGTTTGGTATCAACCTCAATAATGACTTTCGAGCGGTCTGCCACGTTCCAGCCCTGCTCTTTTAAAAGAACGTCAATCTTCTGGATTCTTGTCGGAACTCTGGCAAGTCCATTGCCCTCACCCACCAATTTTCAATTATCTGGAATTATAATACCTGTTGATAGGATTAATAGCATTATATTAAGGACTAAACGCTTTAATAATTATGCTAATACGTAAAAACGCCAAACAAGTACATTTATTTACTATTAATCAAAATTCTAATAGTATAATGGGTTGCATTGAGGGCGTAACATGAGAAAGTCTTTCCCAGAGTATTACTTACCAAGTAAGGAAGAATTTGATGAGATGTGGGATAAGGGCTTATTCGTGCTTGATGCTAATGCTATCATTGATTTATATCGGTATTCTGGAAGATACCCGCGAGAAAATGATAGCGGTTTTAACAAAAATATCTGATAGATTATGGGTTCCTCACCAAGCAGCAATGGAGTATCAGTCTAATCGGTTAGAGGTAGCTAATGCACAATTAGGAGCTTACGGTGAGATTTATAGTGCAATTAACGATGCTCTTAGTCGTACCAGAAAAAACATGGAAAAATATGGTAAGCACCCCTTAAGCATAAAGGATATTGATATTAAATTTGATGAACTGAAAAAGCATTTTGAACATATTGAAGATGAGCATAAGAAATGGATTGTTAAAGATGATAATAGGAAGATTATTGACGATTTGCTAGATGGAAAAGTTGGGAAACCGCTTAGTTCTAAGGATTTGGAGGAAGCATATAAGGATGGCAAACTAATTTTGCGGAACTAAGGCCTCCTGTCGTTAAAGATGCTAAGGAAAAAAGAGACGATGCGGGAAGATATGCTGATTTAGTAGTATGGTATCAAATAATTGAAAAAGCAAAAGCAACTCCCGGAAGGCCAATTATCTTAATATCTCGCGATGGCGATTGGTTTCAAAAGATTTCTAGAGAACTTATTGGCCCGTATCCCGAACTAATAAAAGAGATGAGGGATAAAACCGGAATATCATTCTTTGCATACAACACCGAGGAATTTGCACATTGGGCACAGAAGCGATTTGCGATAAAAGATATGGATAAAGCGATTAAAGAAATTAAAGAAGTTAAAAGGACTAATAGAGGTACTTGGGTTGCCAAAAAAGAGTCTTTGGCAAAAATGGTTGAGGATGGGGTAATAGTATATGACCCCGAGAAAAAAAGTTACAAGATTTTAAGAGAATATTCTACTACTAAATTACCAAAGCCACTCTCGTATGTTATAGCACCAGAGATAAAAGATGGAGAACAAAAAGACCAAAACGACGAAAACCAACCTGACAAAGAAGATTAATACTAAACCAATATTCATCTAAGATTCTTTTATAACGAGTGACAGCTCAATCGCTTAGTTTATCCTGCAGCTTAGCTCCCCATTGCTCTGCGTCTCCATCTCGCCCCTTGTGCTGCATGACAGCACGGCCTAGGCTCTTTTGACGCCGGCCATTCTGGTCAACGCGCCAGGTGGTGGTACGAAAACTGGTAAGTTACGCCAAAACCAAATATACTCTAAGTTGACCAGGCAGACGCTCGTCGATTTTCAAGCCTGTCAGAGAAAAGACTGCAAAAATAGAGGCTCTAACATTATACACCCCATCAAAATATAGGGATATATGCTAACTCCCGAAATCCGGACTTTTTCTTACATTAATCGCTCGATAAAAAATTAGCTTTCGACAGCAGGCAGCATGACCACGAACCTGGCGCCCTTCGTATGGTCACCCGCAATCCGGTCCTCGACCCATACATGGCCGTGATAGCTTTCTACAAGCGATTTGACGAGGTATAGCCCGAGTCCAATGCCCTTTGCCTTCGTGTCACCCTGCTGCATCCGGTTAAAAATTCTTTCCTTCATTGAGTCGGGGATGCCCGGGCCGTTGTCCTCGACGGTGAACTTATTATATTTACCACCGTTTAAATCGACCATATCATACCGTACGTCGATGACCGGCTCCGCCGCTCCATGCTTGATAGCATTACCGACTATGTTCTCGAAGACCTCATATAAAAGATCGTTCGCCCTGACAGGGCAGGAAGGAGGGAGATCGAGGTTGAATGAGGCATTGACGCCGGGCATGTTCGAATAGTGAGCCAGCACTCGCATGAACGTCTGACAGGCATCGACCGGATGGTACTTCAATTCGCCAGACCGGGCTTTCTGCAGCTTCCTGACGTTGTCGATGAGTCTGGAGCTGTTCTCGAGCGAGCCCAGTGACTTCAACAATAGCTCCTTATCCTCTTTCTTGATATCCGGCGAGCCCAGCGCCAGTTCCAGGAACCCCATGCCAATCTGGTTCATGTTGCGGATATCATGGCCCATCAGGTCGAGGTACAGCTTAGCCTGCAGTTTTGACTCCTTCAGCGCCTCCTCTGCCCGCTTGCGCTCAGTGATGTCTGTCGAAATGCCCAGGAGACCACAGATGGTCTTACCCTCGAGGTCATCGTAGATCGGTGTCTTGATTTTAGGTAAACCCGTCGCCCGGACCCGGTATCGGCAACGTCGATCTCTTCGTACGTCTGTTCCCCCGCAAATACGCGCAGATCCACCTCCCGCAGTCGCTTCACTGTTTCTGGCGGGAAAAAGCGAGCATCGTCGCTTCCTACCAGTTCATCAGCGGAACAACCGAACAGCTCCAGTGTCGGCTTATTCGCATAGATGTAATGGGACTGAAGATCTTTCATGTAGATGTAGGAGGATACATTTTCCGTTGCCTGTCGAAAACGACTTGCCTCTAAGAGAGCATCCCTTAAGCATGATCTCGGCCCGCTTGCGCTCGGTGATATCCTCAGCGATCCCGGCAATCGCGGAGACCTTCCCCTGCTTGTCTATGACTGGATATGTGCGCGAGAACATCCACCTAACTGTACCATCTGGTCTTAATACTCGGTACTCTGCGGAATCCATTCCCGATCTGTCCCCGCCAATGTGCTTATTAACCACAGCGACTAGCGGCCCCCTGTCATCAGGATGTACTCCTTCAAGCCAGGACATCGAACTGCGGTATACTTCCTTCAGCGAGCGACCCCAGATATGCTCATAAGCCGGGCTCACATAGATCGCTTGCTTCCAGTCTGGCGTGAAGATGAAGAAGACCTCTTCGATGTTCTCCGCCAGCTGCCTGAACTTCTGCTCGCTCTCCCGCAGGGCTTCCTCAGCCCGCTTGCGCTCGGTGATATCGCGGACAATTCCCCACATGCCCTCGGACTGTCCTTGCTTGTCTTTGGAAAGCCACACCCTTATGCTAATGGGGAATATGCTGCCATCCTTTCGGATGTACTCCTTCTCATACTCGTCCGAGTAACCACGCTCAAAGATTTGCTCCCGGACAATACGCGCTTCGCTTTCGTGCCACCGGGCCGGCGTCAACTGCTGATAGCTCAAACGCCGTAGCTCTTCCATGGAATATCCCAGCATCTTCAGCAAGGCCGGGTTTACCTTCAAGATGTTGCCGGCCAAATCCGTAATGATGATTCCGTCCACACTGGACTCGAACAGCCCACGGTACCGCTCCTCGCTATCTCGCAGCGCCTCCTCGGCCCGCTTCCGCTCGGTGATATCTTCAACCATGGCGATATGGGACTTGTATGTCGAATCGGCCTCCCACAATGGCACGACGGTCAGGTTGACCCAGACTATCGAGCCGTTTGCGTGGATATACCGTTTTTCCAGGTTGTAAGACGTGATCCCGCCGCGCAGCATTCTGTCTATGTTATCAAGGCTTTCCTGCAGGTCGTCACGGTGCGTTATGCTCTGGAAATCAGTTGCCAGCATCTCTACCGGGGTAAGCCCGACGATATCACAGTACTTCTGGTTGACCTGGAGGAAACGGCCCGTGACCGAGTCGACCAGGGCAACGCCCAGCGGCGCCTGCTCGAAAACCCCACGGAAACGATGCTCGCTCTCCCGCAGCGCCTCCTCGGCTCGCTTGCGCTCGGTGATGTCGAGGAAGAACCCGATCAATATTTCCCGGCCGTTGACCTCCAACGGTGCGGCATTGATAATTACGGGGATGAGCCGGCCATCCCGGTGCTGTACCAGGGCTTCATCGTTGTTGATAACGATCCCCCTCGCGTGACGCGCGAATTGCTCCCTCTGCACTTCCGCCCGATCCTCAGGGTGCACCTGCGTCTGGTGCAGCCCGATGATCTCATCCCGGGGCCTGCCGATCAGCTCTTCGGCCTTCCCGTTGCAATCGATGATACGCCCGGTCGCCACGTCCGCGACTAAGATGGCCACGCCGGCGCCCTCGAATAAGGCCCGGAACTTCGCCTCACTCTCCCGTAACGCCTCCTCGGCTCGCTTGCGCTCGTCAAGGCCTTCAGTACTGGCATCCTCCTGCTTTAACCGGAGCTCTTGTTCCAAAACAGCGATACGGGTTTTAAGCTCGATGATAAGCTGGTCCTTTTCTCTGGCATCTATGCTACGTCGAGTATTGCCAGACTTTTTCTTGGGCCCCGGTTTCGCATCCATGCGTCGCCTCGATGAAAAAATAAACTGCTGAATAGTAATCGTTTATTATTGATATTTATATCGAAAATAGAATTTCAGCAGTTTATTATAAATATTTTCTAATGATGAAAAAAGATTAAAAGGATATACTTTCAAAACCAACATTTAGCTCGGCATTATAACGTTAAATCCCCTCCTTAACATTATGCCATCCATGCACCTTTACATGGTCCACAAAAAGTTCGAGGGCTTCCGCAATGGCCTCGACAAGAAGCAACAGGATGTCTTCGATTGGTTGGTCTTTGAGGTGGCCGGGATGCGTGAGGAGACGTTGGTCATGCACCACGACCACACGGAGGCCATGCTGATGAACATCCTGGTCGAGATGGAAATGCGGTTGCAGAGGCTGGAAAACGGAGCTGAAAGAGAGTGAACAGTAAATGAACCTTTTGCGATTCGGGGTTGCCTATTTTCCAAGGCATTCATACATATTTCCATCTTAGCCAGGATGTTCATGAACACCTCCCTTGTAGGATAGGGCATATTAGATTGGTTATTATTATAAAAACCTTATTAGGGAGCATTTATTTATGCTAACAAGTTTTATTACTAATGTTAAATCATGCCCCCGCTAACCTCTATTAGGTTTAATGTTATTTTTATAATAGTATTGTTAATGGTTATTCCTGTTCTTATCATTGGTAGTGTGGGGATACTTTATTATCGGGATGTGGTCAGGCAACATATTTGGAATGATAATTTGGCTCAGGCCAAGGCGATATCTGCTCTTACAACCAATTATGTAGATTTAGGCGTGAACTATCTAAATAGCATCGCGGCCAGGCCCCTTGTTATTTCTGCGATAGAAAAAGGGGACTCATCGTTCCTGAACGCATCGACCCACTATGCTGCTGTGGAGAGCCTGGTATTTGATTCGGCGTTTATTACGGATGCATCGGGCACGGTGTTATCCTATACTTCAATGAAGTCTGGTTATCCCTATTCTGGCGAGGTTGGGAAGAATTTTGATAATAAGCAGTATGTCCGTCAAGTTCTAAACACGTCCAGTCCCTATGTCAGCGATGGTATGAAAAACGAAGTTGATGGTCACACCACTGTATATGTCGGGGTTCCCATTAAAGATTTTAATGATTCAACGATTGGTGCCTTTGTCGCTACTATGGATTTAGGGAACTACACGAACCTCATTGTCGGGACACAGGTGTCGCATAGCCAGTATATCTATGCGGTTAATAAAACCGGCCATGTCATGGTCCACACAAATAAGAGCTATATGGGCAACATGACAGATTTTTCCACGCTTCCAGCAGTACAAGATGTAATAAATGGCCGGTCGGGGATAGTTGAGCAAGAGTTTCCGTTCGAGAATGATGTTCGACTCGTAGCCTATGCGCCTGTAGCGAAATATGGCTGGGGTGTTGTCGTTGCCACGCCGGTCGAAGTCGCTTATCAACCTATCACACAATTTACCTGGTATTTTATCGCTTTTCTAATCGCACTTATCATCATTGGAGGGATATTGTCCGTCAAATTTGGCGACTATATTACCCGGCCAATACTCAATATGTCGGATGCTACCGCTAAAATTCCACAGGTCAGTCCTAAAATGATAGAACCGGAACTCCCGCTACGGCGTAAGGATGAGATTGGTAATCTTGCCCGCGCTATCCTGTCAATGGCTAATATGATAAAAATGGATAGGGATGCGATTATTTCCGCAGGAAACAAACTGGAAAAAGAAAAGGAGCGGGCTGAAGAAGAAAAACAGCGCGCAGAGCTCTACGTTGACATTATGGGCCATGACATTAATAACTTGAACCAGGCCACGCTTGCAAACTTGGAAATAATCAAGGCGACAAGCAATCTCACCGATAATCAGAAAGAGATGATTGGTAGCGCTATATCATCGGTCATGAGCAGTGCAGGTATTATTAATAATGTTAGA
This sequence comes from uncultured Methanocellaceae archaeon, assembly GCA_963792125.1. GTDB lineage: Archaea > Halobacteriota > Methanocellia > Methanocellales > Methanocellaceae > Methanocella_A. The sequence continues at coordinate 167,302 of CAWBVA010000002.1, read as the reverse complement.
AAACTCCAGAAAATTACTGGAGAAGAGCTTCATGTAGAAAAGGTAGACATTGACAGCTTGATACAAGAATGTATCAAAGAGGCTTATCACCCTGATGGTAAGACGGTTGTTATCAGGTATACGTCGGAGAAGGGGCGGTGTGTCATTGGTACACCGTTGTTAAAAGAGGTGTTCTGCAACCTTATTGATAATTCGATAAAATATTCGAAGGACGAGGTTGAGATTGACATCCAGGTTAAAGAAACACAAATTGGGGGCAAGAAGGTCTACGAGGTATCTGTTTCAGATAGTGGTTATGGTATTCCTGATGAGATAAAACAGAAATTGTTCCAGAGATTTCAGCGTGGCACCGCTAAGGCACACGGAAAAGGACTGGGCCTTTACATCGTGAAACGGTTGCTTGAAAAGTTCGGGGGCTCAATACAAATAAAAGACAGAATACCCGGCGATTATTCGCAGGGAACCACATTTATTATTACACTACCGGTTGCTGAGGATTCGTAGATGGAAGAAAAACAGTGTGTTAATGGAATTGCCATTGTGGATGACGAAAAATCCTTGGTAACGGTATTCCAAAAATTATTCCAGATGCACAATCTACCGATATGTTTCGTAGCGTATGATGGAATTGAGGCTATTAAAGAGTTTGATAAGGTTAACCCTAAACCGTTAATAATTTTATTAGATTATCGCTTGCCCGGTATTACCGGGATAGAAGTTGCAAAAGAGATTTTAAAACGCCAGCCAAGTACAAAGATTATTATTTTAAGCGCGGACGCCGACGTTGAAGAGGCAGCCCTAAAGGTAGGAGCCATTTCCTTTTTGAAAAAACCCGTCAGTATAAATGAGATTTTAAGAGTTGTCGAGAGCGCACATTAAAAAAGGTAAAAATAAATATCTATTAATTTTAACCCGCCACGTGTAACAAAGTAAGCCACGCGCCGCATCCTCGCAGCTCAACTCGAGCAAGTTCAATAAAAGACCAAGACTTAGTTGCAAAACAATGAAGATATGGCAAAATAAGTGCCTCCGTATATATCCCCCCATCAAAATCTGGGGGATAGTGTTAGAGCCTCTAGGTTTTCAGCTTTTCACTTTGACAGCCTCGAAAATCGGCGTGCGTCTGCCCTGTCAACTTAGTGTATATTTGGTTTTGGCGTAACTTACCAGTTTTTCGTACCACCTGTGGCGCGTTGACCAGGATGAGCCGGGGTCACACGGCCAGGGCCGGGGAATCACTATAAGCAAGGGGCGAGACGAGTCGCAGAGCATTGGGGGTGCGAACTGTGTTAACTGAATGATAATAAAAAATTATTTCTCGGCAGCAGGCAGTTCCACGACGAACCTGCTTCCCTTCGTATAGTCGCCGGGGACGCGGTCTTCGACCCACACTTTACCGTGATAGCCCTCAACCAGCGTCCTAACAAGAGTACAGTCCGAGCCCTTTGCCGTGTGCCTTGGTAGCGCCCCTCTGGAACCGGTGGAATAGTTTACCCTTTCATAGACATCAGGGATACCGGGGCCATCATCTTCAACCATGCACATGTAATATTTTTGGCCGTTTTCGTTGGAAGGTTCGACCTTCACGTTGACGATTAATGGCCTCTCTTCGTCGGAATGTTTGATAGCATTTGTTATGAGGTTCATGAAGACGTCCTTGAGTAATTCATTCGCTTGAACCATATAACCTGATACATGCTGAATATTGATTATTACGTCCCGGTCGTCCGGATAGAAGGTCGTTTGCTCAAGTTCTCTGAAGATTTTATGAAGGTCAGTGGGCTTTGTCTTGACGCCCTCATTCATTAACTTCTGGAGCTTCCGGACATTATCAATCAACGCAGAGCTATTTTCCAGAGCATGCAACGGCTTCTCGATTAACAATTTATCATCAAGCCTAAGCCTCTTCTCCGTCTCCAATTCTTGAAGCGCAAGCTCAAGGTAGCCCATAGCAGTATGGTTCATGTTTCTAATGTCATGGCCCATCAGGTCAACATAGAGTTCTGCCTGCTGTTTTGCCTCTTTCATAGCTTCTTCATGCCTGTTTCCGTTTGGTGATATCAATAAACAATAAGGCAAAATAGTTTTTCTTAGGAGAATATGAGAATGTTTCGACCATCTCTTTAATGGAGTGTTATAGTTCTCATAATGTACTGGCTCGCCGGTTAGAGCCACTTTACCATAAACCTCATACCAATAAGAGTCAAGGTCAGGGAGGATTTCCTTCATTGTTTTCCCCAATGCTTTTTCCCGTGGTATACCTGTTAATTTTTCCCAAGCATCGTTTAGTTCTAAGAAAAGCGGAAATCGCAGGGTTTTCCATTAGTATCGTATATTATCTCATGTAATCCAAAGCCTTCAGTCATACTGCTAAACAGTAGTCGGTATTTTTCTTCACTTTCCTTGAGGGCTTCTTCGGCCTTCTTGCGCTCGGTGATATCTGTATTAGTTTGCCGAACCATCGCTGGATATTACCCTGCTCGTCCCTGATAGGCGTGACTCGTACAAGGAACCAGCGATAATTGCCATCCTTGCCCCGTAAGAGAGTCGTGTTTTCGTGTTGCCGACCTGCTTCGATGCTGGAGCGCCACCTTTTATTAACCTTTTGGACATCATCCGGGGGGAGAACCTTCTGCCACCCCCACCCCTGCATCTCCTCCAGCGTAGTGCCAGTATAATCATACCACTGCTTATTATACCAGAAAATCCAACCATCCGCATTGGCCATCCACGCCAGATTAGGGATGTTGTCAGCGAGAGTACGGAAACGCTCTTCACTATCCCTCAACGATTCTATAGTTTTTTGGAGTTCATCGTTGCTTACTCGAAGTTCCTCAACTTGAACGTCAAGCTCTTCGCTATAGGTATTGCGCTCCTCCTGATATCCCTGTAGCTCTACTCTTAGCGAATTGACTAATTCCCGTTGAACCTCAAGTTCCTCATGGACATCTTGGGTCGGCTTCTTTTTAGACTCGGCTATTCTCTCATATCTGCTAATAATTTCTTTTAATTGAGAATTAGTAGTACGAAGTGATTTTAGCCCCCGGATAAGCTCTTCATTAGACTTATCCTCATCCTTCTTATCGGGGAAATCCTGTTTGGGACTCACTGTGTAACAGACCTGTTGTAATTTCAATGTGATGAATCTACATAAATGCTTTTAGTACACCGCTAACCATACATTTCCCGGATAACAAAATACCCATTTTCGATAAAAACTCGTTCCAATGGTCAAATCAATAGGAATGAGTACTGTTATGCAAGTATAATAAGAAATGACGTGAAAGATTCAATAAGCGACGTAAAAGGAAAAGATTGCGACATGATTAAAACGGACCTCATCTCTTTTTAGAGTACTCGTATATTTCTTTAATCTTAAGCTCGACGACCACCTTTTCCACCTCCAGAGAGGTTCCCGATGAACTTCATCACCGGCTCCGGGAGCTTACGCATGAGAGCAGGTACGGCGAATATCTGGTCCCTGGCCGCAATCTCCGGATGCTTCAAAAGGTCGACGATATCGATGTGGTAGCGGCCTTTGAGATGAGTCTCACAAATTTTCTTGTGGTTGTCAATAGCAGCCATCATCTTCGGCGTCCCTCAGGTAGCGGCTGCAGGACAAAAAATGAGCATACTTTTATTTAGCAATCCGTTAAAACGTGGCCATTACCGATTTATTTATAAAAATATAGCACTTAGTATTATATTAATTGGTGTATAACACATTTATACGACCCTTATGGAAGCCGTTAATGTTACATCGGTAGCAATCAATCCAGTTTTCCCGATCTTTCTATTGCTGGCCATTGGAATGATTGGTGAATATGCCAATATGGGGATCACTGTTATAAAAAGAAAGAACGGAACCATTATCACACATAAAAAGTTATCGTATGACACCAGGACAAACATAGTAGAAGCGGAGCCGGCGATAAAAAAGGAAAAGGAAGAAAATATTATAAATTCCCGGGCTATTAGTGAGCTCGGAGACGATTCAGGTTCTAAGAATCAAGCAATAGATAACCAGAACGGCCTTCTCCAGGAGCTAAGTCGAGAAATCTCCAGCCTGACATTAGAGATCGACGATATGAACCGGAAGGTTCATGAGCTTATGACAGAGCTGCGAGAGAAAGAAGGCGATAATGGAGAACTGATTGATAAACTAATGAGTGCGGAAAAAACCATTATCCATTTAAATAGTCAGATCGAGACGCCGGAGAAGCAATTGCTCGACCTGAAAGATAAAGATGAGACTATCGGCCAATTACAGGGTGAAGTCAACGAGCTGTCGGTGCAATTACAGAAAGCCATAAAGGAAGTTACATCAAAGGAAGAAGTCATCGACATATTGATTGAGCAACGGGATAAGCTTACATCGAAAAACATGAAAGAGGCAAGAGAACTCGAATATGATGAATTTTATGAGAGAAGCGGTAATATTTCCTCGGTTATTAGTATTATACACAGGATCACAGATCGCATCCCATTTATTTGAGAGGTAAAAGATATCGATAGGGATAAATAACGTACTGATAGGTCGTTCAACGTCGACGGCTCTTTCTTCTTCCCGTCGGTCGGCCTCAATCCGACCATCCACCACGTCTGGCACTGCCACATCATCGACCACGAAGACAACGAGATGATGAGACCATACAAAGTCATACCATGATAAAATGATGGGATAGTTGCCGCAGGTTGGGGCAATTCCTTCCATTTTAATCTTTAGCGTAGCCTGTTTTTAATATATGGTCGCATGACCAAGGACTGCCATTCACGGATACATATCAATTATAACATTGCCAGTCACCCGATCACAAATAGTGGATTTTATGAAAATTGAGTATTGGCAAATAAAAAAAATTAATGTTCTGACAGTATTGGTCTCTGTCATAGGTGGTGATTTTCCTTCTACGTCCTGATCGTCCGGGCATCTGGCATAGTGTCTATTTTATCTTATTTTTTACCATATCAATTCATTATTACACAAATTAACGTTATTTTAATATAGTACCTGGTACAAACGTATGCTATTATAGGGATTATCCATGTGGGGGCAGAGTCACGGTGGATGTCTATGCCAAAACGGAAACCCATGATCAGATCGATCCTCAACGGCACGCGGCGGGACCGCGATCAAACGGTCCCGGCAAAAGATGAGGTGACGGACGACGTCCGGCTACTGCAAGAGATATCGCTCCAGGTGGAGCAGGAAAAGTTCTCCGGGAGCTTTGATGCCAGGCGTCCGGGCGAGCATAAAAAATGCTTGAGTGTGGATAAGGAAGATATTCATCCTGGCAAAAGTAAAAGGCCTGCCCCGAAACACAATCAGACGCTTAAAGAAGCCGAGCGAGCCGCCCTGCAGAAGCCGCTGACCCCGATAATGTACCGGAAGATGATTAAGGAACACCTCGAAATACTACCGCTCGTGTATAAGAAAATGGACAAAAACAACTCGAGTTAGCTCATTTTTAACAATTATTTTAATAAGTCGTCAAATCAAAACATTTATCAGTCAATTTATTATAATAAACGATCCTGGATAGTGAGCACATGGACTTCAAGGACTGCGTAAACTTTGCAAACGACGTCAGGGTATGCTACCTGGCGACGAACGACCACGGGCAGCCGCGGGTGAGGGCGCTCGGCATGTGGTACGCCGACGATACGGGCTTTTACCTGCAGACGGCGACGATGAAAGACATGTACCGGCAACTGAAGGCCGACCCCCGGGTCGAGCTGTGCTTCTATAAGCCCGGGGAAGCGAGCGGCCGGATGATGCGCGTGGAAGGCCGCATAGAATTCCTTGACGACCCCGCATTGAAAAGGAAATGCATCGAGGACCGGCCGTTTCTTAAGTCGTTCGGGCTCACGCCTGAGAGCCCTGAGCTGATCATTTTCAGGCTCGGGAAGGGCCAGGCCTACTTCTGGACCATGCAGGACAACCTCAAGCCAAAGCAAATGATCAGGTTCGGGTAGTCGATTACTGACGACGACTGGCGCCCTGCTGATTGCCAGGAGGCTCTGTATTCGAAACGTAGTCTGCCTATCATGAGCACACGCTGAAGGAAATGTGATTAGAGCGCCCACATGCGCTGCTGCAGGTATGAGCCCGAATGGGTCATGTTCCTGGTTTCTGACATGACGTTGAACTGGTTGGCCAGCTTGATCGCATTCCACGGGTTGATATAGGAAGGGGAAGAAGTCCGGTTCGTGTAGGTACTGTCGATGCCGCTGCGACCGATCGCGTTGGTCGTCAGGCGGTCCCAGCCCGTTATATTCCTGACATCGTCACGGCAGACCGTTCTCGGGTTATAGTCCGGGTCGAGGGTGTCGGTAAATGGTTTGCTGGCCTGGTGACTCATGGGTTTCGTGAGCAGCGAGGTTGCATTGGGCAGGGCGGCATAGGGTGGCCGGGGAGACGTCGTGGCGCTGGCGTTGGCGTCAGTGTCGGTGTCGGTGTCGGTGACCTGGCGGGATTCATTGATTGATGTGACACCAAATGCCGGAGTCGGTTTCGCTGTCGGCTTCGTTGTCGGCTGTGGAGTCGGCAGCGGGGTCGGCGCAGGTGTCACTGTCATGATGTTCGACGTGTCCGGGGCACCGATCTGGCTAGAAGAGAACTGTTTTTTTATCAGAGGCTCGGTGATCGTCAGGTTGTTCAGGGTGGCATTCCCGGTCCCGTTAATGGTTGGCATGCCGGCGGCAGCCTGTTTCGCCAGGCTGTTCGTTGTGTTATTATCCTGCCCGGCGCCGCCGGCGGTGACCGGTGCGCTCCCTGACGCGCTCCCTGCTGTATTAGTGATCTGGTCCTTCTTGTTCATCGATGGTAAGATCAGGCTGGAAAATACCGGCGTACGCGAGACAAGCGGGTCGTTGATGCTGGTGTGCATGTAACCCTCGCCTGTCGGGCAGTTGAACCTCTTGAAGCTGGAGAACGACGTGAAAAAGCCGGTGTCAGTGGCAATCTCACTCGCAGAGCTCGTCTGGGCCAGAGCGATGCCCCCGCCGGCAACCGGCGAAAACGAAAAAGCTTCCGAAGCGGTGCCAGCGGCGGTCTGACTGTGGAAAAGCGCCTGAATCGGCGCCGTAAAGTAAAACTGGTTCTGGAACAGCAGGTTCCCGTACACGAGCTCGAGCTGCCTCTCCTGGTAGTCCTGGGCTTGCGTGGCAACCGGGACAACGACGATCAGCAATGCCACGATCGTCATACACACTCTACGCCAGTTCATAATAAGACTCCAACACCCGGTACCTGTACCCAGTTTGAAACAGGGGGATGAAGGTTATAATATTTTTATGACAGGAATCGTGAGGAAACGGGAGAATAGCCAATTTTAAGCAGGTTAAACGGGACGCTTGCCCCGGTTGCACTGATACGACAGTACGACAGATTAATGCCCTGGCGCCAGTGATGTCTGAACCGCTCGAAACAGGCAACGGCAAGGGCTCGCAAGGGAAACAGAGTGGCCCTGCGTTCAAATCGTAGCAGGCCTGTCATTCTTCAATGCTTTTATTGACTTGTCAGGGTGCAGGCTCGTAATAATGGTATACGGGCGATTAACGTCATAACGTAGGGCGAAATGTTATTTGATAGGCCACTACATCAGCTACATGCACCAGATCATGCTGATGCAGCTCGTGCTGGCTGCGGAATTTATTGAACGGTTAGCAGTCGAAGCCTGCAACGCTTAAAATAAGTCCCGCTTTTACATCCGTATCGGTTTCCAGGATTGTAAATATTATTCAATTCCCGGATTTTCGATCGCTGCGAGATAATTCGCCTTCCCTGATGCGACTGGCCAGCTGGTAAATGGCTACCTTGACCGCATCTTTCCTGGTGCTGATGCCCAGCTCCTTCTGGATAGCGTCAATGCATTTCATCGTATAATCGTCAAAGACGAATTCGCACCTCGTGCCTTCGACTTTTTCTGCGGCTTTTTTCGGCATTTGATTCTCCACGCGTCGATACGGATTTTCTACGGATATAATACGGAAGAGAAGCCTTAAATATTTTTACGTATATACAACGTATGCAATCCGTATATTACACGTATATGGTCTGCAGCGAGGGGGAGTTATGATCGCTATTGACGAGAGCAAGGCAGTCAAGGCCGAAGGGTACCGGGTCTCACAGAAGGGTGAATCGCTCACAGTCACCCTCGCCAGCTCGTTCCAGCCCAACGGTATGAACTGGAGAGGAGGGGACGAGATACGCGAGATATACGCCGAGGACGTAGTCATCGACGGCGAAACGTATAACGTCGTCCTGATCATGCGGCGCCAAATGGCTGGCAGTGATAGCAGGGGACAGAAGCATACTGGCTGACGAGGTCAAGGAATTGTCGCTCAAATTTCGCCTCTGGGTCGCCTACCAGGCATTTGTCCATGGCCGGTTTCTCGTCGACAGGCCGATATACGTGCAGGTCATAGTGCCAAGGGACTGCAGGTTTACTACTGAAGAAATCAGAAAGGTCTGCAATGGGGTGCATGATGAGATGTTCCGGATTGTCAACGAGGTCAACGCCAATGATTCCCTGTAATGATTCGTCGGTTTTTTACCGGATGGTCGGCCGGGATTCGTCGCCGATGCCGGGAGGTAGCTGAAGAATGTCGGATAACCATGCTAATTTAAGCGTGGCCATTGTTGACGATGACCCGCAATTGGTGATGATCTATCAGCAACTCTTTAGCTATCGGAAGATACCAGTCTCTTTTTTCGCATATGACGGGTTCGCTGCGCTTGAGATGTTCAGGAAAGCGAACCCTAAGCCATTGATATTAATCATTGACTATCGTATGCCTGGCATGAATGGCATTGAGCTAATGAAAGAGATATTACAAATGGCACCTGGTACGAAAATTATCTTTATTAGCGCTGACGACAGCGTCAGGCTGGATACTTTAAAGGCAGGTGCAAGTGCATTTTTGAATAAGCCCGCCGGGATAAACGAAATCATGGATAGTATAAACTCACTGACTTATTGTTGACAAAGGATCAACTCGAAAGTGAATTCCGCACGCATCTGTAAAAATATATGTTAAAATAAATTGGGACTGTTGCATAATTATTTCAATATAGTTGTCCGTGGGTCTGCTTCATGTCTAAGCTGGTGGGGCACCTGGATTTGTCTTGCCAGTATTGTCAGTCCTGCTTTCACCCTGTTTATTAGTATTTCTTTTGTTTTTTGTCTTCCAGGTGGAGGTGCTCTTTTAAAAGGGCGTTGGTGACTTCGCAGTCGTTCCTGTTTTTATACAAATGGTTCAACCTGTTCCCGTGAACCTTCAGCTATCGAGAAGTCTAAAGTGAAATATGTATGTTCACTTTTTGTGAACATATATAAATGAGAGTGAACAAAGTAGTTATGTTCACAAAAAGTGAACATATATAAATAAGAGTGAACATAAATGTATGCCGTGACCAATTTATACTTCGGGAAAGCTGTAGATGTCGACAGGGTTCTATTAGTACGCTATCCTAGAATTTGAATTTACGTAAATTGGCCAGCGAATCCTCCGTATCCTTAGGAGAAGCATTCAAAGTATCAAAAGCATTAATTAATGAGCGAATGGCTTTACGTGAATCGAATCGTTCTGAGCTTAAGCTCATGGCTCCGTCCGAATTGCTTGAACGATTAGCGAAGGTCAATAATTTCTTGTCAAATACAAAATTCATTGAATACTATACTCAGGAAGAGGATATTTCAAAATTTTTAGAGAAGCTTAAAGGATTACGAACTCCCGAGTATGCGATTACCGGACTGGCCGGTGCTATGCTGGTTGCACCGTTTGTCAGGCCAACCAATATTCATATTTATGTTAAAAGGGAAGATGACGCCAGGAAGTTAGCGGATAAGCTTAATCTTATGCCGGTCGAGGGTAATGGAAATGTGAAATTTGCCATTGCTAAAAGCAACGGAGTTTTTTATGGATTAAGGGAAGTTAACGGAATTAATGTGGTCTCAAATATCCAGCTCTACATGGATTTACTTAATTACCCTGCTCGCGGAGAAGAAGCGGCAAATGAAGTATATAAACTGATTGAGAAGAACTGGAAACAAGGAAATATGCAATAATCGGATAAGTACCCTGAATGATTTGTATTTTAACGTATTTTAGTTAAGAATTGATACACCTGTGCAGCGACTATATCTCGATTATATTTCTGCTCTGAAAATGATTCGACTTCGAACGGCCCTCTCTGGTTTTTGTCTTTGAATCCTGCCTCTATGTTTAAAATTGATTGATCAAGTAATCTTTGTTTTGTTCCGGATAATGCTTTTGCGGAAACCGTTCTCTTGAAATATTCAGATGCAGGCACAGGTCCGCCATTATAATGTGTTAACGCGAAGATATCATAAGCGTCCTTCATATTGTACCTTTCAACAAACGCTTTTCCTTTTAATGCGAGTGAGCCCACTAAATCAATGACTTTTATCGTGGTCTTTGCTACGCCTCTATTATCAGGTAATACTGTTTCTATTTCCTGCTCGAAGTTAAAATCAAAAGCGAGGCTTAGTCCGTCAAAAACACAGGCTGTAAGGTCTTGTTGAACGTCGTGACATCCGCTGATAATATCAATGTTTTCAGTTCCTTCCTTTTCGCACAATAAATCCAGGCGTATATCACATTCGCTCCCGTCTATGTGTGATTTAATTTTCCTTGTGAACTGGAAGGGACGATACGCTACGGGAATATAACCAAGCCCTTCGAGGATTTCACGAATAGTTGCATACTTAAGCATTATCTCGGTCTTAAGTACCAGGTCAATATCCTGGCTACCGCAGTGGTTAAAATAACCTTTCGTGATAAAGTACGGTGCCCACCCTCCGGAGAGAATGATATCATCATGGTATTTATTTAGCGCTATTCCAAGCTCAAGCAGGGCGGATTTCGAAGTTTCTGTTATTGCATGTGCATAAACCATTTACTTCACTCTGCCCGTCTATTTCTCGATATTCTATCTATCTCGCGGATTGGTATAAGATTTTTAACTTATAGGATAGATATGTTGCGATAAATAATTTGTCGGGGACCGCATGTTAGAAAAAATAGTCGAGGCTGGCTTATATTAAAGCCAGGCCTTCCAGTTCGCGAACGATCCGTTCAACAGCATCTTCGGCGTCCTTCGGCTTCTTGCCGCCGGTGACGACCAGCTTGCCGCTGCCGAATAACAGCACGACGACCTTCGGCTTATCGATCCTGTACACCAGGCCGGGGAACTGCTCGAAAAGGCAGCGAAAAGCACTCGGCTGATAATCGTGAGGCCCTGCATTCGAATCGCAGTGGGCCTGGCATGCTTTTGGGGAGAACGCCAGAGTCCCGGGTTTTTGCAGATTTTTCTCTTCATAGCCATGAAAATCAGTGTGCATTGAGGTCGTCAAATCAGACTATTTCCCATTATGGCGTAACAGACCATTTATAATATGGCGCATCGTCAAGGGCCAGGATACGGAGCAATGCCCGGGTGGGGCAGATGTCGCCCGCCATGGGCAAGTATTGCGTTGCGAGGTGGGGGTATATCACACAGCCGGCGGCGAAACGACGTCACATGGCCGGATAATAAAACCGCTTTCATAATGCTAACAATAAAACTATAGTGTATTATTTCAAATAACCCATATTACCATAAAAGCCTGGTATATCGATTTAACAATAAAAAAATGATAAATTATGTATAGATTTCTATCGCATGCCAAAAAAGAATCCCGCTCGATTATACACTAAAAACCTCGGAGCTATGAGCATATGCATCTATCGAAACAAGCTGTTATGATCTTTATTCTGGCACTTATCATGGCTGTCAGCGGCTGCTGTGCCTGTTGTGACTTTACTCCTACTCCCACCCCCGGGGGTGGTGATAACCTGCCTTCAGGCAATACTTATAGCAATTATTACCAGAACGATCAGGGGCCTTCCGCAGAAGATATTCAAAAAAGCTCGGCTATCATTAGCAAGGCTGCAGACTCGCTCGATTCAGCCGATAAGGCAGCTTTCCTCGAGTGTCTTACAACAGAGACAAAGACCGGGTACATCTCAGGCGAGATGTCGGCCGACGGGGCGAAAAAGCTCGCCGGGGCATTGAGGAATGCGAGAATTGTGAAACAATACTCGAATGAAATCCTTTACGGGATAGAAATCAATGGTGAATCGCTGTACTTTTCAACCACGAAGGAGGGCGGAGAATGGAAAATAGACAGTATCTGATACCGGTGGCAGTGCTGGTTATAGCCGTGCTCGTAATACCGCAGAATGCGTTCGCCTACAACAACGTGGACGCACATCAGGCCATTAATGCCCACGCGATCGAATATTTTGAGAAATACATCATGTCGAAGGACCAATATCTTACGTCCGCCTCTCTTTCGGGGTCGGCGTGCAACGGTATGGCCTGGGACATCGAGGATGGCATCGATGCCGCTATAAAGACAAATCCTGCCAGGACTGTATCGATCAAAAAGCAAAAGACCGTGCAGGAATGGATCATCGATGCGGGCTACTCCGCGGATGAGCCGGAAGCGCCCATGGCGCTCAGGCATTTCTACGACCCTGAACGGGAGCCGAGATACCTGACGGACCAGATAGTGGACTGGAATATCATGTCCTATGGAAACCCGCAGATGGAAGCCGGCACATGGGCGTTCAGCGCACCGGATAATCCCTATAGTTTCCAGATGGCCAGGACCTATTACACAAGAGCGCTCGAAAGCACGGACCCCGGTAACGAAAATTACGGGAACGCATGGAGGGCGGTGGGGGAGACCATGCACGTGTTCGCGGACATGACCATACCTGCGCATGTCCGGAATGACGGCCACATGCGCTATGACCTGTATGAGCGCTTCACGTATGGCGACTCGGTGGACGACAACGCTTACCGGAACCCTGTAAAATCCATCGATTACTCATGCACTTACACGGACAACAGCCAGAGCCTGCAGAAATTGTTCACGGACCTGGCCAGGTTCACTCACGATAATTTCTTCTCGGAGGATACGCTGCCATTATCTGGCAAGACTACGACGACTAACGATAACGCGCTGTATTCTTCGCCCGTGCTGAATATCGATCCCGCATTTACCGGCTATTATAAACGTAATGTGGATGGAAGGGAAACGCTGATGGCGACCCAGAAGATCTCGTCCCGGCTCGGATTATGGAAGACTCCTGTGCTGGGCATGGACTGGAAAGTCCTGGACTCGCAGCAGCAAGTATTGATCCCGACCGCGATAAGGGCAGATGCCGCTGTCATTGACGCATTCCTTCCCAGATATACGGTAACGATAGACAGCGTTACAGCCGTTACCACGCAGCCGGGAGTATACACTGTCGAGGGCCACATCGACCATGTCCCGACCAGAGAGTGGCCTTCAAGCCCTGAGATAAGGAACGGCGCACATGTTGTCGTCAACGATAAAGACTACACAGTCACACCTTATGGTTCCGGACAGAGCCTGAAGAAAATAAGGGTCGATGTGCAGGCCAATGGTAATGACATTCTATACATTTACTATGATTTCGGGGGCTATACGATCAAGTCGGGTAGCGTCAAGATAAAAGGGCCTTCTCCGACTCCGACGCCGACACCTAAAGCCACAGTTAAGCCGACTCCGACCCCTACGAATAAGCCGTCGTCCCCGCCATATTCCGGCGGCACCGCTTTCGAGAGCAATGATATTCTCCGCCTGGCGATCACCCAGGAGGTAGCGCAATATGTCACCAATAACGGCATGAAATTATCCTACAACGAGTATTATCTCGTGATGCTTAGCCCGGGCACCTCGTTTGTCGGCGATGACAAATACCTGATCAGCAGGGTGACTTCGTACACCGGCGACATTTCCAGCCCGACCTTCATGGAGGTCACCGGCCGGTACTGGAGCAGCTATGGCAGTGACGATAACGAGTTCTGGGATAAGGGCTTTGTCGAGTCGCACTTCAGGAAGGTGGGTACGCTCGACCTTAACAAGGCTACATTCGGGTTCTCGGGGAGCGGGTAAGGAAAGCTGCCATGCGGACAGCTTTCCTTAATTATTTATTTACTGTTCGTATAGTACAAATTAGCCGGGAGTACAAATGTCACCGGCGGCTTTTAAAAATTCTGTTTTTCGTCATATAACAGCCGGTTAGAATATCCTGCCGCCGAACAGGAATGCGATCACTGCCAGAATGACGAAAATAATCACGAGCCACTTAGCTATTTTCATGCTGAATCCCGCGACTCCCCTGGCGCCAAGCAGAAACGCGATGAACGCCAGGATAATAAATACTACTGCAAGATAGATCAGGTCCATACTATCACTCACATATAATTCTATTAAATAATTTATATTATTAGATAAAATAATAATTATATTATCAATATAACTATGATATATAAGTATATATACCCATGATATTGAGTCATCAGCCAGAGATACGCTTACTGTGCATAAATTGTTTAATTGATACTGGTTATAATGTATAATGGAAGTGTGAATAAAATGGCCAAAGATGAACGAAAACACATGGTGCATCCGCTCACCTATGACGAGATCCCCCTGCCCGATGGCAGGGTGCTGGTGCTTAAAGAGCGGCTGGAAGTCCCGCTGGAACGACGGCACGATAAGGGCATCGTGTGGTTTGCCAGCAACGATGAGCTGGGCATACAGGCCTACAGCCCTGATCAGAAAATCGTGGAGAAAGATATCGCCGAGCAGATCGGCACGCTCTATATGACTTACGTGGAGTCTGCGGCCCCGAAAGCCGGGAAAGGAAAGGAGCTTGCGCAGAAGCTCAAAGACATGGTCAAGGAAATACGGGCCGCGCCAGGTCAAAGGTATTAATCGGACAGCTATGATTGAAAAGGGACTGGTATTGCCTGGTGAGCACCAGTTCCCGGCTATTCCTTGAGAATATACTGGTACCATTGTTTATCAAAAATGGTCTCGCCGCGATAATCGATCCTGTAAACGCGATGATACGGGATATAGGAGCCTGACTCGAGCTCAAAGCCGAAAGACTCGATGTTTTTAATCTCACGACCGCTTACCGAAGCTGAGTCGGACGGGCTGCCCCGGCTGACGTAGTAGATCGTGGCATCGGCAAGGCTCTCGCCTTCCTTCCACTTGAGCTTGTTTAACACGTCCTTCGGGCTGACGTACATTTTTCACTCCTTACAGATCAATGTATCCTGACTTATCATAATTTGCCCGTTATATGATCTTAAACGGGCCTCAAAAGCGAGAAGGTATCATATACTTGCTCATCATATTATTGCCTGATAATTATGTACACTAAATATACCGGCGCACTGGTATCCGGCGTCGTTTTCGGCATCCTGATCGGCATGACGGCCGCGCTCCTGTGCCTGTTGCCGGTTAGCTTTGTCCTGATGTTGATCGCCGGGGCTGTCACCGTCCTTATAGCGCGGGACGACATCAAGAACGCGACGGACGCCCTGATCTCCTCCGGCATCGCCGGCGCCATTTCCGGCGTGGTCGGTACCGCTGTTGCGTCTGTCGGTCTGACGCTGGTCATCTACCTTTCAAATTATATTAATTACGATCCATTCACCCTGCGAGAGCTGGCCCGCGGAGGCATCTACGCACTGTTCTGTGCGCCGGTGCTCATCGTCTCGGGAGTCTTGCTCGCGGCCATCGGCGGATACGTCTATTACGAGTTCGTTGCGAAGAGAAAAGCCTGACCGACACGAAATATTATCTTGTTAAGGCAATGGGCCCCCTGTCATGCCAGCAAGGGCGCAAAGGTTTTTTCGAGGTTCAATTACAGGGTCAGTCAGATGCGGGCTGACAAAAGACCGACATACGTATCACGCCACCCGGTACCGGCGCACGCGCGCAGGAAGGCGCTTGAACAAATAGAATTCTTACGATTTACACTATCGTCCTGGCGCCCCTGGCGATCATAACCTGGGCGCATTGCATAGACAAAGATAAATTCACCTTGCTCCAGCAAGAAAATGCCTGTCTTTTATGATCGAGGTATTTACGCGATGACCCGATAGGCGTCAATCCCGAACAACGCCGCCCATAATAACATGGAAAAGACGGATATCCATTCGATGATGGTGATCGATTCGATCAGAGGTCTCTGCACTGCAAAAATATGCCGACAGCCACCGTCAAGTACCCTGCGCATGCCGTTGTCCTGCTGAAGCCCGGTTGCCACCGCAACGCGACTGTCACCAGGAGTATGGCGATAGTGCTGGAGAGGAAGAACAGGACCGAGACAATGAAGTGGTGCGGGTCGAATGTCTCGTTGAACACGCCCACGCCCGCGAGGGAGATGCCCGAGAAGACGCCGAAAGCCTGTGCCACTGTTTGTATTTTTGTCCTGCGTCCATCAATGCCCTGCCAGCGGTTCAGCCCGAGGTAGAATCCGACGAGGAGCAATCCGGTGATCATGCAGGCCCCGTTAAAGTATGCGGAACCTGCGGGGTTCAGCACGGGGTTTCCCAGGTCACTCATCCAGTTCTTGAGCGGAGAGAACCCGGGCGGATAATTGACTATTGACAGAGTCAGGGCCGTGCAGAAGAAGATGTATGATGAATGAGCCCAACGATGCTGCTGACGGGTATCTTCGAAAGGTTCGATTCCACAGGCACACTTCCCGGTAAAATATTGCGTGCATGGGATTTAATGCTTGTCAATCGGCCGTTGCTACTGGGATTTTTATAATAGCCGGGCGACTCTGTGATAAAAAGCCGGAAGAAGGACAAGAAATAAAAAAGAGCGGATGCAGCTTTTGCATCCGTGTGATGAATTGCTGTTACCAGACTTCCACGAACGCCATGTTCGTGTAGATGTCCTCGAGCCGCGCCTTGTGGGTCTTCTCCATGTTGGCAAGCTGGCCGAACAGGAACTGCGTCTCGGTGTCCTTCGACGCATGGGCCAGTTGTGTGTACATCTGCATTGCTTCGAGTTCCTTCTTAATAGCAATGACCAGGCCCTCAAGCGGCTTCAGGTCCGTGGACAGCTTCGGGGTCTGGAGCGCGTCGACGACCTTGTAGTCAGCCTTCGCGTCAAACTTCATCGTCTTCACGTCCCGGGTGAGGAACGCCTGCAGGAACTCGCGGTGCTTCTTCTCTTCGCCGGCCAGCTCGGCAAACATGGACTTCAGCGCCTTGTCGTCTACCTTGTCAGCGACTGACTTGTAAAACGCGTACGCTTCCACTTCTCTGTCAATAGCCAGCGATATGATTTTCTTTGCATCTTCAGCCTTCATTTGATCACCATCCGTTTGACAAACATATAATTCTATTACTAATTATTGTATATTATACTATTTATTAATATTGTCTGTTAATGCTATATAAACTGTCGTGCGAAACGAACAGTATCGGGGGCATCCCTGAAACAACGTCTCATAAATCTTATTTTTCAAATATCTAATCTGTCAATCATATGTTCAAATCTGAACGGGCCAGTCATTATGTCCAGTTACGGTTATTGCTTTCAGGGTGTACTGGTGCCACTGCCGGTCAAAAATAGTCTCGCCGCGGTCGTCGACTTTATAGGCTCTGTGGCGGGGGTTAAACGAGCCGGATTCGAGATTAAATCAGGTTAAAAAATTTTATTGCCTTTCGCTTCTGCCGCTTCCACGGACTTCACGAACCTCAAGACGTCTTCGTCCATGTCCTCTTCTGCTTCCCTGACCATGACCGGATTTTTCAGCCATGCCATTTCCTTATGGGCCAGGTTGTCCACCAGCCGGGCATCGAAAGTATCGCCGGCCCTTTCTACGTAGATCTGCATGACCCTGACGCCGAAAGCCAGCCGGGTGTAAATGTCGGCATCCGGCAGGATATATACGTCGTCTTCCAGGTCGCGGAGGGAGCAGCCTTCGTGTAGCTTCACGAAGCTTTTCAGGATGTCGCCCCGGAACGTCCTCATCACCATGTTGGGGTATGCCCTGCAGATGATCGGCTTGAAGGCGTGGATGCCGCATTTGTCATCGGCGAGAAACGGGCATCCGTTCCGGAGCTTGAGGCCGAAAGCACTGGAATCGTATTTCGTGTTGCCTTTTTCGTCCCGGACCGAGCCGATACTTACGATGCCGGCGAGGTAGCGATCGTTGAACTCCGCCAGCGTTATGCCGAGGGCCTTGCTGATACGGTAGATGTCCGAAGGGAACAGCCCGATGCGAGGCTCTTCTCTGCAGCATCTGCCACAGCCTTTACAGGGCATGTTCCCGGCTTCGATGAACCGTGACGCCCCTCGCATCCTGAAAAAGCTCTCGTAATCCATCGATACTAATTCCCTTAAAAAACGATAAATAGTTATTGGGCGCGGTCGAAAACCTGTCCAATAAGACGTCGGTCGTCCTCGCCGCCGGGTGCAGTATATCAGGTCCAGCTCAGCCCGTAATGAATTTTATCCAGGAGATACCGGTCTCCTCCGGTCAGTTTTGCGTCAGAGCACAGGATGTACAGGCAGATCGGGCTGCGCAGTTCTCTCGGCAGCAGGCATCCCGTATCTTCCCGGCGGAAGCCTGTGCGTGCATCATAGAATTCGGCCATCGTCCTCACCGTGGCCTCATCCAGGGCCCCGGCTTCCTTGCGCCAGTACCCGAAGGTACAGGCGCACTCCGAGCAGCAGTTTTTGTCACCCGGTCCCCGGGTCCGGCAACAGCCGTCCTTGAAGTTGCAGTCGTAGTCGACGTCCTCTGTCTGCTTTGCCAGATCCCGGTAGACGCCGGGCTCGAAACCGTGCACTCGTACAGCATCCCCGTGCACCATGGTAATGTTCCACGAGGATAGCAGTATCCTGAGCTCTTCGTAATTCACCGGCCTCGCCTCGTTCCGGCCAGTTCGATGCTTTGGTCCATAGCGGTATACCCATAATAGGGCTAAGGCTTAGAATATTTTCCCTGGCTGACCGGCATTGTTTATTGAAGTATGTAATCGGTATCCTTAGTTTAATAGCTATTGTGTCCCTGGAAAATTTTATAAAATCGGCGATGATTGAGTCTGTCCAACTTCTCGCACACGAGCGCCTCGCCTGGTCCTGCACTCATTACAGGTGCGCAGAGCGTGAACAAGGCTAAACCTTCATTGCCTTTACATGAATATTCTATCATCGCTAAAACCAGCCACCCCCCGCGCGATTCCCGGTAAAATCCACGGTGGCAGGCAGAATTTCCAGATGTATCGGGCGGGCTTTTTTATAAATCGATATATCAATCTCCGTTATGAGGATCATTTATGGCAGGTAATATGGGAGAATACGACTACCCAAGCTCACAGGGCCAGGGTTGCGGGACGGAGATGGAGAAGTGCGCGGAAAAGTGCCCGGTATGCGGCGGCGTCGTCCGGCACAAGCACGTTTGTGAGAAGTGCGGAAAACCGGTTTCAGAGTGTACCTGTAAATAATCCGGCTTCCGGGAGGCCCTGCGTTCAAACCGCAGCGGCCTATTATTAAATCTATCTGGCGATCATCCTGGAGTCAGCTTTGCGACTTCGCTTTCTGTAACTTAAACTATTTATAATCGTGACAAATAAGCCATATCAATTGAATGGCAAGCACTAGTGGTTCTCAACTTACTGTGGCATTTTAGCATCATGCCTTGTTCGTATTGTTTGTCATATTCTGTTTTCATCCTGGTTAGCGCAGATGATAAATATTTTTGTTCAAGATCTGTTTTCAGTGTACAGTCTATGATTAGGCGCGTTGTCATGTGACGTACAGGCTACGTTTGCACGGATGAGTGGTAATGCTGCATTGTGTGCGCGGCATTGTGTCTGATTGCACGGGCTGGCCATACTTTCTGTCGGTAAATACGCTCATTGGCCTGTTCGACGGTACTGACGATATGCGATTACCGGCTTCTGCCTGGCTATGAGCTTGAGGAAACGCCTACGCGAAAGGCGCCGGGCTGGTAGCGGCTGTACCTTATCGTCATTTTTATCCGTTTCTAAGGGCATAATCGCGGCCATATCATAATAAGACAATAGCGATTGTAGCTCTTTCCACCGTATAGTTGCAAAAAAGTGCGCTTATATAGCAACAAATATTTACAATAATAGCTTGTGACGGAAACATCGATGGACCTGAAAGTGTTACGGCTGATAGTGCTTGGTGAGTTTATCGTCTTATTGGTCATTGCGGCCGGCTACTTAATCTTCATAGCGGGCGATCCCGGGGAGTCCTCTCATCAGGGCGCTTGCCCACTCAATCGCCAACGGGATCATCATCGCTGCCCTGCCCGACGCCGACGCCCCGGCCTGGCGCGTATGACCCGGGCACCGCCGGGGTAGTATCTCCTGTCAGTACGCCTGTACCCACGCCGGTTTCCTGGCACTAACGGGACGCCGACGACGCCGACGCCGGTGCCTGCTCCGACACCCCTGCCCGTGATAAGCGGCATAGCGACCGACTGGGGCTCGGATAAGACCTCGTATTCCCGCGGCGAAACGGCGATAGGCTGGACCTATGTCACGAACACCGGTAACGTCCCCATCACCCAGATCGATTTTACCATCACGATCAAGCGGACGATCTTCTTCGTGCCCGTAGAGAAGGTCTTCACCTATAATACGACAGGCTTGAACATACCGCCGGGCGTAAAACAGCAGGTGGCGTTCAGTATCTCGATTCCCTCCGATTATCAGGGAATATCGACGGCAGGCGATTACCAGCTCACCGCGGTGGCATCGCTGGCCGGGACGGAGATCGGCAGAGATTCCCGGAACATAAAAATAGTATAATGCCAGGTGCTATGACCGGCCGGTGACCGTTACAGCTCTGGCAAAGCTTTTTTATTTTAACCGCCGGGTGAAGTCGCTTACACCGGTGACGCCGCAAGCAGACTCGACGCTCATGAGCATGGAGTTGAGCTTTTCAGTGGCATCCTTGCCAAGCAGTTTCTTTTCGTCCTGCTCTTGCATCTCCCTCAGGTTGTTAAGGTCATCTTTCGACCATGTGCCTTCCATGACCGGGAACAGCACCGTCTCTTCCCAGGCGGCGTGTGCGGTAATCATGTCCTTGAAGTCGTTGAAGACCCTCTTCAGCTCGTCCATCTCGGACCGGTCCCTGACGGCGCCAGTCTTCGAGAGGCTCTCCATCCTGGCCAGCAGCTTCCTGCCTTCGATGTGCTGTGTTTTCAGGGCGCTGGCAAAGTCGGCGAGTTCCGTATTCTCGAACCGCGGGTAGATGTTCTCCTCCTCGATCTTCATGTG
Organism: uncultured Methanocellaceae archaeon; assembly: GCA_963792125.1. Classification (GTDB taxonomy): domain Archaea; phylum Halobacteriota; class Methanocellia; order Methanocellales; family Methanocellaceae; genus Methanocella_A. The sequence goes on along the minus strand of CAWBVA010000002.1, from coordinate 146,127 downwards.
GTGGTCCACGACAGACTGTTTGATCAGCATGCATGCCTGGTTGATCGGGCCAAGGTTGGCCCTGGGTATACTTCCTTCCGCCCTGAGCACATTGTCCATCGCCAGCAGAATACGGGTCAGCATCCCGTGCTCGACGTCCAGTTCCTCGGTCGGTGATAACTTTTCCATGCCTTCCTCCAGGCCGGAAGGCATACGCTTCATCATCTTCTGTGCCATGTCGAACTCTCCAGAACACACAACTTTATAAATTTATTAAATCATATGCTCCATTTAAAGCGATTTACAGTCTGCCGGCGTCCTGTTTCATTCGGCCTGCCCGCTGTGCGCCCGGCACCTGCCGACATGTCGCGTAATCGTGCGCCATGCTAGCAAGTATTATGGTATCCCTCGTCCATATATCAGCGGGTATCAGCATGGACTTGAAGGAATTTTTCCGCAGGGATCAGTTTGCGGAGTACTGTGGCATTGAGCTGCTGGAAGTCACCCCGGGCGGGGCCAGGACCAGGATGGAGGTCAAAGAGCATCACCTGAACGGGCTCCGGACCGTCCATGGCGGGGCGATCTTTTCCCTCGCCGACTTCACCTTCGCCGTCGCCTGTAACTCCCACGGCACCGTGGCAGTGGCGCTGAACGTAAGCATCTCGTTCGTGAAGGCTGTAGGGTCCGGCACGCTGTATGCCGAGGCGCGGGAAGTCTCCGTCAGCCCGAAGATAGGGACGTACGAGATAAAAGTGACCAACGAGAATGGCGACCTGGTCTCAACTTTCCAGGGTCTGGCATACCGGAAGAAAGAGAAACTGAGTGATCTCGCTTAATCGCCAGATAACCGGAAATCTACTGTCAGCCTGGCATTATTAATAGTCGTGCACATGACCTTCAAGCGTATTCGCGCGCGAGCGCTCGCCTGCCCGGCACTCATCCTGCCCCTAAAGCGACCAGACGCCTTTGCGCTTTAGTATTTCGATGCCGCCTGACGTGATGTCAAAAGTATAGCTCTCCAGCGGGATGCTGGTCGACCGCATCTTCGCGACCTCGAGGTGGCGCTCTCGCATGCTGGTATACGGGTTCTCCTTGATGACCAGTCTGATGACGCCGTAAGCCGAATAGGCCGCGACGCCCTCAGTGCGCTTGTTGGACGTGTCGTCCATGATGTATAAAGAAGTGTATGTCTGCTTGGCCAGCAGGAGGTTGAGCGTGTCGAGCTGCTTCCGGAACTCGTCCATGGACATGTTCAGCGTGAATACGCCCAGGTTGTCGATCACCACCAGTTCCGCGTCCTTCGGGATTTTTTCCACCAGGCTGACGATATCTGACTGCAGGCTGTCGATCTTCTCGAAGCCCAGCGACATGGTCTGGATGGTGGTATAGGCCCGCTCCTCGTAGAGCTTGACGATCTTGAGCTGGCCGGAGTCGTAGAACTTGCGCACGTCCTTGCCGATGCTCTCGGCCTGGTAGAGGATGTCCTCGAGCTCTTCCTCGGTCGCGATGTAGACGCATTTCTTGCCGTCCATGCAGCCGTTGTAAATAAAATGAATAGCGACGATAGTTTTGCCTGACCCTGCCGAGCCGGTAATGAGGACGCTCTTGCCCCTCGGATATCCTCCGCCGATAAACCTGTCCAGCTCCTGGATACCCGTCGACACCCGTTCCATAGTCAGACCACTGCTTGTTTTTATATGGTTACCTTAACAAGCTATATTTGTTCATGATATATAGCCATAATGGTGATGTCCGGACAAACGGCGTTAATCCGTTTATATATTCGGCCAGTGTACATCCGGAGGCTGATATTTTCAGTAATTACAAATTTATAAGGCAGGAAATGGCTCTACAGGCTCAATAGCCGCCGGTGGAAAATATTTAACCTTAAAAATGTCTCTGTATTATGCCCGGGTTGATGATTGATTGCATCGTGTTCTTTTACCGTCTCTCTTTCCGGCCCTGGCGGCAGCCGGGTTGACAGAAGATACGGTTAAATATATATAGAAGTGCAAACATTACTAAAACCCGTCTCACATATAATTACCCGATATACGCTTATGGGGGCGCAGTAATGGGCTCAGGCAGGATACAGGCGGAAGATGGGCAGGCCGAAGAGGCCGAAGCCGTCGACGAGCAGGCCATGGCAGCGGCAGGCGTCGATCACGAAGTGGCCCGGCTATCCGCCCTGGTCGAGGAATACCGGAACGAGAGCCTCCGGGCTCGTGCCGACTACGACAACCTCCGGAAGCGGACAGAGCGGGAGAAGGCCGAGTACAAGGCTTACGCGAACGAGGACCTGATCAAGGACCTCCTCGAAGTCTACGAGAACATGGAGCGTGCGCTCGAGGCGGCGAAAAAGCCCGATGCGCAGGCTCTGCAGCTCGCGAAGGGGCTGGAGATGGTCTACGGCGAGATGAAGACCGTCCTCCAGCGCTACGGGCTGAAGCCCATCGACTCGGTCGGCAGGAAGTTCGATCCCCGCACCATGGAGGCCATGATGCAGGAAGTATCGGATGAAACGGAAGAGGACACCGTGCTGGAGGAGTTCCAGCGCGGCTACACGTTAAGCTCAAAAGTCATTCGTTGTTCAAAAGTGAAAGTATCCAAGAGGTGATGTAAGCATGTCTAAGATTCTCGGTATCGATCTAGGAACCAGCAATTCTGAAGCAGCTATTATGGAAGGCGGCAAGCCCGTCATCATCCAGAGCGCCGAGGGGGCAAGGCTTTTCCCGTCCTACGTGGCGTTCACGAAAACGGGCGAGCGTCTCATAGGCGAGGCTGCAAGGCGCCAGGCGGTCACGAACCCCGAGCGCACCATCATGGCGATCAAGCGCAAAATGGGCACCGACTACAAGGTCGAGATCGACGGCAAGAAGTACACGCCGCAGGAGATCTCGTCCATGATCCTGCAGAAGATCAAGCAGGACGCGGAAGCATACCTCGGGGAGAAGATCACTAAAGCCGTCATCACTGTGCCGGCCTACTTCAACGACAACCAGCGCCAGGCGACCAAGGACGCAGGCACCATCGCAGGCCTGGAAGTCTTACGTGTCATCAACGAGCCCACGGCGGCTGCGCTGGCCTACGGCCTGGACAAGAAGGGCAGCCAGAAGATCCTCGTGTTCGACCTGGGCGGCGGCACCCTCGATGTCACCATCATGGAGATGGGTGACGGCGTGTTCGAGGTGCTGTCCACCAGCGGCGACACCCAGCTCGGCGGCACGGACATGGACAACCGTGTTATCGACTTCATCGCCAACCAGTTCAAGAAGGACAACGGCATCGACCTCCGCAACGACAAGATGGCCATGCAGCGGCTGCGTGACTCGGCGGAGAAGGCGAAGATCGAGCTGTCAAGCACCCTGCAGACGCAGATCAACCTCCCGTTCATCACGGCCGACGCTAACGGCCCCAAGCACATGGACATGGTGCTCACCCGCTCGAAGCTCGAAGAGCTGGTGCACGATGTGGTCGACCGCTGCTACCCGCCCATGAGGCAGGCCATCGCTGACGCAAAGCTGGCGGCCACGGGCATCGACCGGGTCATTCTGGTCGGCGGCCCGACGCGCATGCCCATCGTCATAGAGATGATCAAGAAGTTCTTCGGCAAGGACCCGGAGCGGGGCATCGACCCGATGGAATGTGTCGCCATGGGTGCCGCCATCCAGGGTGGCGTGCTGGCAGGAGAGGTCAAGGACCTGCTGCTGCTGGACGTGACTCCGCTGAGCCTGGGCATCGAGACCATGGGCAACGTGTTCACCAGGCTCATCGAGCGCAACACGACCATCCCGACGCGGAAGAGCCAGGTGTTCTCTACTGCGGCCGACAACCAGACGTCCGTCGAAATCCACGTGCTCCAGGGCGAACGGCCCATGGCATACGACAACACGACGCTGGGCCGGTTCCACCTGATCGGCATCCCGTCGGCACCCAGGGGCATCCCCCAGATCGAGGTCACCTTCGACATCGACGCCAACGGCATCATGAACGTCAAGGCCAAGGACCTGGGCACCGGCAAGGAGCAGACGATCACCATCACTGCCTCCACCAAGCTGGAAAAGAACGACATCGAGCGCATGGTCAAGGACGCGGAGAAGTTCGCTGCCGAGGATGCCTCGAAGAAGGAGAAGGCCGAGGTCATGAACCAGGCCGACACCCTGCTGTACTCGTCTGAGAAGACACTGGTCGACGCGGGCGACAAGATCACCGCCGACCAGAAGGACCGCATCAACAAGGACATGGAAGTCCTGCGCGAGGCCCAGAAGACCGGCGACATACCGAAGATCAAGTCGCCAACGATGCGCTTACCAAGACGATGAACGAAGTGGCGACGGTACTCTACCAGCAGGCCCAGCAGCAGTACCAGTCCCAGCAGCAGGCTCAGCAGCAGGCTGCTCAGCAGCAGCAACAGCAGTCCGGCGGCGCCCAGGGCGGGCAGCAGGCCGGCAAGGACCCGAACGTCGTGGACGCCGACTACGAAGTCGTCAACGACAAGAAATAAGCCGGATAAAAACGTGGGGGACTGGCAGTGGCTACAAACAAAAGAGACTACTACGAGGTGCTCGGGGTAGAGAAGGGTGCCAGCGTAGACGATATCAAAAAGTCATACCGCAAGCTGGCCCTCCAGTACCACCCGGACCGGAACAAGGCGGCAGACGCCGAAGAGAAGTTCAAGGAGATCTCTGAGGCGTACGCTATCCTGTCCGACGACCAGAAACGGCAGAAGTACGACCAGTTCGGCCATGCAGGAATGGAAGGCTACTCGGCGTCGGACATCTACAACAATTTCGACATCTTCCGGGACATGGGCTTCGGAGACTACGACAACCTTTTCAGCATGTTTTTCGGCCGGGGCGCCCGGGGCCAGGGCAACCGCGGGAACGACCTGCGCTATGACCTCGAGATCGACTTCAAGGAGGCCGCCTTCGGCTGCGAGAAGGAGATCGTCGTCCCGCGTATGGAGACGTGCGATACCTGTCGCGGCACCGGGGCAAAGCCCGGCACCAGGGTGACCACCTGCCAGAACTGCAACGGCACCGGCCAGATACGGCGTACCTCGCAGAGCCTGTTCGGCCAGATGGTCCAGGTCATGCCCTGCAACAAGTGCGGCGGCAGGGGATCGACGTACGAGACGGCGTGCCCGGCGTGCCGGGGCCAGACGAAGACCCGCAAGGTCCGCAAGGTGCTTGTAAAAGTGCCGCCAGGCGTGGACAACGGGCTGCAGCTGCGCATCCCCGGCGAAGGCGAATCGGGCCCTGCCGGGGGAGTGATGGGCGACCTGTACGTGTTCCTGCACGTGAAGCCCCACCAGTTCTTCCAGCGCTTCGGCGACGACGTGGCCTGCGTAATGCCGATCACCTTCGGCCAGGCGGCGATGGGCGACGAGGTCGAGGTGGAGACGCTGACGGGCCGGGCCAAGCTCAAGATACCCCCGGGCACTCAGACCGAGACGACTTTCCGGCTCAAAGGCGAGGGCGTCCAGAGCCTCCGGTCAGGCCGCCGGGGCGACATGCACGTCAAGGTCATCGTCCGCACGCCTCACAAGCTGTCCGATAAGCAGAAGAAGATTTTCGCCGAGCTGCTCGCCGAGGAAAGGGAAGAGCAGAAGAAGGGCAAGCCCCGGAACATCTTCGAGAAGATCGGTGAAGCGTTCAAATAGGCCCTGTACTTTTTTCCTAAGTATTAAGCCGGATGCTGCCATACGGTTTCCTGGTGGTCTATCATACCGACGAAGCAGGACGTGCTCGAGCACACTACAGGCAACATCAACGCGATCATCGCCAAGATGCTGGCGGACGAAGAGCAGCTTGAAAAAGACGTCAGATACCTGGAGCACTACTCGGACGTGTTCCTGATCATGATGAAGATGGACGACGATACCCGGGAAAAGACGTCGGCGGTCTGGAAAAAGGAGATACACGACATCTACGAGCCGCTGATGGACCTGCGACGCAGAGTCCTCATTGTAAAGGATCGGTTCTGGGTGTCAGGCGAGAAGGCCCACGACTACACGAAAGACATAAGCGACTGAAGTCGCCAAGGCTCTAAGAGAAGTGCGCGCCTGGAGCCTTCTCTTGGACCCTTGGCGCCTTGAACCTTTTATACTTATGTTGCGGGCATTATCTCTGTGCTCTTCCCGACCATCAGGTTGTACGAGTCGCGTTCCTCATTGTAGCGTACAATGATGTTGCGGAACTCGAGCACTGCGCCGTACTTTGCTTTCCCCAGCGCCTCATTCCCCGGCACGATGTTATAGTCGGGCAGGATGGCGTAGACCTGCTGCCCGGTCGTGCCGTCGCAGATCTTAAAAATGTGCTCCTTCGTACTGCCCAGGTCGCCGGACATCTTGGACGCGACGACGTTAATCCGCTTGCCCGTGTGCATCTTCAGCTTCGCGAGGCGGGAGAATTTCGCCTTAGCTGGCACGCGGTACTTCTCTTTCGTCAGGTCGTCCTTACGTAAGATGGCGTAGGAGTACTTGATGTCGGTGTTCAGGTACTTGTACGGCTCTTCCGTCTCGGCTACCTTTTTCATGAGCGACGTCGGCGCCACGTCCTCTTTCTCCTCAAAGCTCCAGCACGACTCAGGCCTGCAGCGCGAGCACCAGATGAACGAGCAAGGGCTGTATACGCCCAGGTCCCGGTCCATCAGCGCCGCGACCAGCTTTCGCAATTCCATTGAGTTGTCCTTGTCCGCGGGCTCTATGATGATCAGGCTGCCATCCGGGCTCATGCTCTGTGCATAGTGCATGACCATATCCGCCTTTTCATCCATGCTCATGGCCATCTCGTTGAGCACGTTGGAGAAGACGATCATGTCCAGGCCGTCTGGTATTTTGGGCTTTACAGCCAGGTCCGCCATGAACGGCTTCTCGACCTTCACTTTGCCGTCGGACGAGGCAAATTCCGGCACCAGCGTCGTGTAAGCTTCGAGGTTCTCCTCGTATTTCTCGATGGCGAAAACGTCGACCTCGTGGTCGTCCAGCCTGCTGTAGAAATCGATGATCGCCAGCGGCACCACACCCGGCCCGGTACCCGCGTCCAGGACCTTCATCCGGTCCTTCAGCAGCCCTTCCTGCGCCATGTCGTACAGGATGTGCTCGAACTGGGCGAAGTAGACCGGGAACTGGTATGCGAGGTAGCCCAGGACACTGTAGCCGCTCCTGTAGTCGATCTTCCGCGCCTGGCCCGCCTTCCAGTACTGCGCTTTCTGGCTGACGATCGCCTTGCGTATCTTGTCCATCACTACGGGGTCGTCCCATTTTTTTGCCGACTTCTTCTCGACATACTTCTGGATCAGGCGCTCCAGCTTCCGGGGCACCGCAGGCGCGCCGAAAAATGCGTCCTGCTGCTTCCTCTCTTTGTCGCTGAGCGTCAGTATCGCTACCGGCGGGAGCTTTTCGATGCGATAGTCGTCGCCTTCAGGCACGGCCCTGAGCTCAAGCTCGTCTAACAGCGGCTGCACGGTCTTAAAAATCTCCGTCGTGCTCTTTTCCTCTTTGACGTACTGCCGCAGCTCGGACAGCATGAACGATTTCTTGAACCGCGACACGTACTTCAGCGCGGAGACGATCTCCCGTTTGCTCATCGGAGCCACATTGTCCGGCGAGGATAAAAGAGTTGTTCAAGAGCACGGATCACACGGCGCTTGAGGCACACAGAGATTTGGTTATCCTGAACCTGGTCACCACGTGCTCTTGGCAGGTGTAACTCCAGGATTCCGAAACCTCGACGACGTAGCAGGTTCCTGATCCCGGGGTGGCGTCGGGCAATGTCCCGGTAGATGCCTTCCTCGTCGCCTTGCCTGCCCTGGAGGGCGAGTGCCTGGACGATCTGGTCACGGGCGTAGAGGACGCCTTCGAGGTAGTCTATGGTATAAGCGTAGTTCAGCGCCGAGATGAAGTGGGTGGCTGCGGATGCGAAGTCGCCACTTGCCTTGTGCGCCAGCCCGATGTTCATCAGTTGATCCGCCACGCCCCGGGCGTTGCCAGTCTGCCGGGCGTCGCGCAATGCTCTGGTGAAGTGCTCCTTCGCGAGATCGTATTCACGCATGCTCATGTAGACGATGCCAGCGTTGCCCGATGCTACTGAGCGGGCATATTTTACCGAGCCTCTGCCGGTATATGTGCCCATCGACGCCGCTTCCTCGAACGCTTTCAGCGCCTGGCCCAGATCACCCAGCAGCATGTGGCAGGTGCCTATGTTGTTACAGACCGACATGACGTCCGTGTCGCTTTCGGCGCCCGGGCGTACATCGCGGAAACAATTGAGGGCCAGGCCTGTGTCGCCTGCTTCGAAACGTACAATGCCCAGGTAGAACCCGACAAGGGATCGCTGCCTCCGGTCGTCGGCAAGATCCATCGCTTTCTCCAGTGCGCTGATGGCACTACGGTAGTCATGGCGCTCCAGCGCAATGCAGCCTTCCAGCACGAGCGCATAAGTTTTCATGTCCCTGCCGGGCGCCACTTCACAGGCGCGGGTGCAGTAGCCGGCCGCCGCCGCGCGTTTGCCCATTAGCAGGAAGTTCAGCGCCAGCAGGGCATAGTGCTCGTACAACAGGTACCGGTTACCTGCGCCTGGCCGGTGTATGGCGAGAAACTTCACCAGCCCGCCTGACGGGAACACATTGAAGAGCAATATGCCGAGCGCAGCGATCAGGTCGACTTTCTCCTGTCCGGGGACATAGTCGGCCCGAAGCGCAGAGATCGCTGCGACCAGCGGGCGTGCCGCCTCTGCTTTTCGCTCGCGCTCTACGAGCCGGAAGTATCCGGGATAGGCAGATACACGGTCCAGGATCTCCAGGATCTCTGCACAGTCGCCGGGATCTATGCATCCTTTACCATGGCGTTCGAGCAGGGTTTGCACATACCTTGTCATGGATACGGAAAAATGTCCCTGTCGTGCCTCTCCAGGCTTTAGTTCTCCGAATGACCTGCATGGCAGGCGTCCGATCTCGGCGATAGTATCCCTGACTGACGGGTGTTCGAGGCTGATGATCTCTTTCCGGACCCCTGTCACATAGAGTATTGCCCGGGCAGACGTGGCAAACCGGTGCAGGTACTCCCGGAAATACGGGTCAAAAACGTCGAACAGTGGCAGGCTCTCCGGGAGAGCCGATATGGTCGCGTAGCGACGATAAAGATCAGCCGAAAGCAGCGAGGGGCGGTCGCCGTCCTGTCGCGCGAGGCAGTCGAAATCCGTCTGTGCCAGTGTCTCCAGCAGTACACCGATCTCGTCACGGGGCAGCTTTTCGCCAAGCAATTTGGCCGAACTGTCAATCGATTCCAGGAGACGGGCGCCGCCAGGTAAGCTGCGTGCACGATCAGCAAGCTTTCCGGCGTCCGCTATGCCCAGGTATGCCCCGAGCGTCGCAATGCTGTCCCAGTCCCGCATCCGCTCTCCCTGCCTGCCCGTTTTATCCCGATGTCGATGTTCGCTATACACGGCTTTATAAGTTCACCGGCGATCGACGGCCGCCGCGGCTCGTTTGTAGCTTAAACTGCGGCTCGTAAAAAATGTGTATTTTCTTTATTCCCGCGGGAATAGATATTACAGTTATGTCTGACGGTATGGACCGCAGTGAGAAAGAAACGGTACCAGACCGGGCTATGGACCTGATTTCCATCCTGATCTTTTATGTGATAACGTTGCTCTTCATCCTCATCTCGCTGGTACTCATCTGTATGGCGTTCGATCGTCTCTACGTCACAGTGACCGCATTCCCACAGATAGCGCTTGACTCGCTGTTCGAGACCATCGGCTTCACGACCATAGCTGCGGCCGTGTTCGAGCTGGCGCGGACGATGTACGAGGAGGAGATCCGTAGCGAGATTAAAATGACTGCGCCGATTAAAATCCGTCACTTTATCTCCCGGTTCCTGACTGTTATCGTGATCTCCCTGTCCATCGAGTTCCTCACGATGGTCTTCCGCTACAGCCACAAGCCCTCCGAGTTCGGGTACCTGTTCGAGGCGGCAGCTGTGGCCGTCGGAATCGCGCTGCTGTTCATCGCATGGGCTTTCTATAACAGGACCTCCGTGCCAGTTGAGCAGTTCGAGCGTGAAACGGATAGCGGTCAAGACGATAGATGAGTCAGCCTGTGCACTCCATATTTTCCGGATTTATCGGGAAACAGGACGTTTTTTCTAATTTTTAGCAGAATAAGCCAGCAGAGCAGGCGCATTTAACGGGAAACTCTTTAAACCCCCGGCTGATATTGTTATACATGCGCGGGACTGCCAGTGATGACGGTACCGGAAAACTAGATGCGATCATTTATCGCGCCGGTAAATCGCACACCTTTTATGTCTCAGAACACGAGGCTTCGTTCGCGAGGGGCTCGGACTTACGCTCCTGTCTGGACAACCTTTCCCGCCAGGTCATGGAAGACGTGACCACCGGCATGTATCCGCCGACGAACAAGGAAATTCTTCATACTTTTATCACCACCATCGACGCTTCGCTCGACCTTCGGGACGGCCGACGCAGGCAGTCGTTCATCTGCCGTCTCGACGAGATCAAGGATCGTCATGGCCGCCAGTCCTTCGAGGCCCAGTGCCCGACCAACTACATGCGCGAAAACGGCCGCTCAATAGCCGACGCGATGACCCGGCTGGGCGACGTGATCTCGGCACGCTACGAAGACGAGAGCATCATCGACCTCATGCGCGAACTCCCGAAACGGCCCATGCTGACGTCTATTAATCTCAGGAAAGCGCCGGCAAGTCGCTGGGTCAGTGCACTCATCCGCCGCGAGAAAGGCGGCTTCGAGGCGCAGTCGCTGGAATCGGACGATCACGCGAAGGGGAGTGATCCGCTGTCCGCCCTCCGGCACCTCGAAAAATCTTTATCGCAGGCCGATTTGCGAAAGGCCCCTGTCATGCAGGGCGAGCCAGTGTATTGCACCCTCGATGTCCCCCTGCAACTCAAAGAAAATGTCTCTATCCGTCGCTTTTTTGTCCCTGTTTCCCGCTATAACGGCCACGCGCCCGCTTTCTATGCTGCCCACGTCCCGCAGGCCGCAGGTCTCTCCATCCGGGCAAAGACCTTCGTCGAGGCCGTCGAAGCGGCCCGCGATGCTATAACGCTGGAGTTCAGGGAAAAGTCCGCGGACGAAGTCGCGGAAGCACTGAAGAAGCCGGTCATGCTGACCGCCGCCCGCGTGTCCATGAACTAAGACGCCAAGGTTCCAAGAGAAGACGCCAGGACGCCACTTTTAGCACCCGCAGTTTCAAGACGCCAAGCTAATTTTTTAGTTTCAAGGCGCCAAGTGACTAAGAACAATTTCTCATTATGATGTACGACAACTTGGACCCTTGGCGCCTTGAAACTAAAAAAGAAACTTAGCATCTTGAAACCTTCGGTGCTAAAAGTGGCGCCTTGGCGTCTCTTCTTGGCGTCTTAGCGACTTACTCACAGTTGTGTGTCGCCGCGTACGACAAGCACGGGGAACGGCGCCTTCCGGACGACGGACTCCGAGACGCTGCCCATGAGCATGTGTTCAACGTTAGACTTGCCGAGGCTGCCTACGACGATCATTGCAGGCTTTTCCTTTTCGGCGATCTTGACAATCTCGTCCGCCGGGTATCCCCTGACGATGACCGTGGAACATTTAACTCCTGCCTGCCTGCATTTAGAGGCCAGGTACTCCAGTGCCTCTTCGCCTTCTCTCCTGTGCTTCGCATTCTCTTCCTCGTAGCCGGCGATGCTGTCGTGATGGCCGATCGCGAAAAGCTCCAGGCTCTTCATGTTGATCACGTAGACACCCAGGACGCCAGCGTCCATCTTTGCGGCCACCCGGACGCCGTAGTCAACCGCTTTACCTGCGTTTTTAGACCCGTCCGTAGCAATAAGGATAATCATTGCGAAATCTCTTCAAAAGGTAGCCACTTCAAGGATAAAAGCCTGTTGAGCCGCACGGCGGCTTACTTTTTCACGTCGATGCCGAGGGCCTGCAGTGCTTTGTTGTCCGTGAGCTTGTAATGTATCCACTTGCCGTTGCGGCGGTCCGTGACGATGCCGGCGTACTTCAGCACCTTCATGTGGTGGGAGATGGCCGTCTGCGGCATGCCCATGACTGTCATCAGCTCGCAGTTGCAGAGCTCCCCGCCTGACAGCGCGTAGACGATCGCGATGCGCGCCGGATCCGAGAGTGCCTTGAAGAACTCGGCCTGTGCGGCGATAGTATCGCGTTCCGGCACTTTGGCCTTGCAGAGCTTGAGGATGTCCGCGACGGCTCCACAGCAGCTTCTGGCATGACCTTCGGTTTTATTCATCTATCTCATGTAAGCTGCAATACGTTAAAAAGTTTTAGAGGCCGGGCCCGGGCAAGGCAAAGGTTGCGCTTGCCTGGCGTAACTAATCGATCCACTTCAGGATTACGTCGTTATTACGCGCGGGGGCTCTCTGGTCCGCCTTAACGGGGTAGCCGAAGATCAGCGGTGCGGCAAGACTATGATCAGCCGGCACGCCTATTTCGTTCCTGAACTCCGTATCAGTCCCGAGTGGCATGGCCAGCCCTATCCAGCAGCTTCCTACGCCCAGTGACCGGGCAGCCAGCATCATGTTTTCCGCTGCCAGCGCACAGTCGACCTCTCCATGAAGCGATCCCGGGGCGGAGAAGACAAGCACGAGGACGGGCGCACCATAGAAGACGTCCATCTCTGGCCGGGACATAGTCCTGGTGAGCGCAACGAGGTGAGGTTCAGTCGCATCTTTGTACTGTTCCACCCAGAGCTTTTTCGCCCGCTGTCCGTACTGCCTGATCTTTTCCGCATTCCTGACGATGACGAATCGCCAGGGCTGCTGGTTCGCGGCAGTAGGTGCGTAGGTGCCCGCCTTTATGATCTCCCCGATGATCTCGTCGGGAATCCGCTCGTCGGTGAAATTCCGTACGGAGCGGCGGGCGTAAATGTTCTCCAGCGCCGGGTTCGTGAGATCGGCTTCCTTCCTGGAATTTCCTGCGGTTGTCTCGCTAACGATACCTGACATAGTATCACCGGTTACATATTAACGTATCAACATATTTAAATATATCGTAATCATTTACGGGCAGCTCCAGACGATACTGTCATGTGAGCAGGACAACTAATTAAAGCCGGGTGCACAGTAAAGCGATCTACACGTGCAGTGCCAGCTGAATGAAACCATAGCCGAGGTTCAGGCCGTAGAGAATGATCACTGCGCCGCAGAGGATGTTGATCCAGCGCAGCAGCCTTCCGTCCAGCGCTTTTTTAAAGCAGACCGTTACCGTGGCCAGGCCGGTGAACCACACGCAGGACGCCAGTATTACGCCAGCGATGAACACCAACGAGTACTCTGCAGGCAGCGTAGCGCGCATGCCGCCCAGCAGCATCGTCCCGTCGAGGACAGCCTGCGGGTTCAGCCAGGTGACCGCGAAGCAGGCGATGACGATTTTCATGAGCGGCTCCTCGACGTTCGCCATTCCCGTGGACGGGTGCGAGAGTATCATCTGTATGCCGAAATAGACGACCACCAGGCAGCCGATGAGCAGCATGGCTCCCCGGAGGCCCGGCACAAGCTCCAGCAGCAGCCCGACGCCGAAAAAGCAGCTTAGCGCCAGCGTGATGTCAAAGGCCGTCGTGGCCGCCACTACCTGGTATGTGCGGAGCAGGCCCATGCGCAGTGCCGTGTTGATCACATACATGTTCTGCATGCCGATAGGAGCTAAATAGGCCAGCCCCAGCAACAGCCCCTGCAGCAGGTAAGTGATCGTCCCGGAGTCCATGGAGAACCAATGCAAGTGCCAATGGCAACTAAACATTGTTCCACAGGCTTCACGGACCATATCTTGCCTGTTACTGTCTTTTGCTGAACGTATAAGTCTCCGACTGCTATCGTGACCACGTGAACGCACAGATAATCAGTATCTCTACGCCCAGCGGGAGCACCGGTGAGTCCACGCGCTGCCAAGGATGACAGTCCGCAGCGCGTCCACGCCGTACGTCAAGGGGTTGATGTAGAACGCCCACTGCAGCCACCATGGCAGACTTTTTACCATGAAGAGTGCGCCACTGAAGAAGAACATGGGCATGTTGACGAAGGTAGCGATGGTCCCGAAGCTTTCCAGGCTCGTCATCAGGCTGGCGATGATCAGCCCGATGCAGACCAGGCCCACTGTGATCAGCGTCATCAGCACTATCGCGGCGACGATAGTGTAAAGGTCCAGCGGATACACCGATCAGGAAGCCGAGCCCCAGCACGATGACGCCCTGTATCATGCAGCCGGTGCCCACGCCCAGCATCTTTCCGACGTGAAGATCGACACCCGGCTGATGGGCGCCACCAGTATCTCTTTCATGAAGCCGAACTGCGGTCCCAGATGACCGAGATGCCCATGAACATGGCCGTGAAGAGCAGCGACTGCCCGATGATGCCCGGCAGGAGGAACTGCTGGTAGGTGTACCCCGTATGGCCGGCGAATCCGCCCATGGAGGCCCCGAGGCCGGTGCCGAAGATCAGCAGCCACAGGACCGGCGTGACCAGCGAGCCGATCAGCCGGGAGCGATCGCGGACGAACCGCCGGACCTCGCGTAGCCACAATGTATAGATGCCCCGAAGCTTCGCTCATTTGATCTGCCTCCGCCGGATGGCGGCAAAGCCGGACAGCTCTTTGCTGCCGCTCTGCCGGATGTTCCTTCCCGTATAGTGCATGAACACGTCGTCGAGGTCCGGCTCGCGCAGCGAAATGGATTCGAGGTACACCCCGCTGGCCGCTGGCCACTTCGACGATGCGGGGCAGGGCCGTGTGCGCGTTCTTCACGCTCAGGTTGAGCTCGCCGTCGACGGTCGTCACCTTCTCTACCAGTCCCGCTTCTTTGAGCTTACCCGCAAGCAGATCATTATTCCTGGTCTTGATCATGACCATCTCGCCCTGCAGCTGCTCCTTGAGTGCATGTGGGGCGAGTCAAGCGCGACGATCTTGCTGCTGGTCGATGATGGCGATGCGGTCGCACAGCTTATCTGCCTCGTCCATGTAGTGTGTCGTCAGGATGATAGTGATGTTCTCCCGCTTCTTCAGGTCCCGGATGTAGCTCCAGATGTGGTCACGGCTCTGGGGGTCCAGGCCGATGGTGGCTCGTCCAGGAAGAGCACTTTCGGATAGTGGATGAGGCTCCGGGCGATCTCCAGCCGGCGTCGCATGCCGCCGGAGTAGGTGCTGACCGGTGCTCGACGCACGGTCTTACAGCTCCACGAGCTTCAGCACCTCGTCAATCCTGCCGTGCATGACGTTGCGCGGCACGTCGTATAGATCGGCGTGCATCTCCATGTTTTCCCGGCCGGTGAGCCGGTCGTCGATGCTCGGGTCCTGGAAAACGATGCCGATCGACTTGCGCACCTTGCCAGGCTCGCGGACGATGTCATAGCCGTTGACCTTTGCCGTGCCTGATGTGGGCCTCAGTATCGTGCAGAGCATGGAGATAGTCGTGCTCTTGCCGGCGCCGTTCGGGCCCAGCAGGCCGAAGATTTCGCCTTCCTCCACCTTGAGATTGATGTTATCGACGGCGGTCAGGCTGCCGAACCGTTTTGTCAGGTCGAAGGTCTCGATCATGTAGCTCATAAAAAGCCAGCTTCGATATCTTTACTGTTTGATCCAGCTTTTGCTGACCCAGTGATTGTAGTCATGCATCCAGAGTTCCTTGTTCATGGCGATGGCGAACGCGAAGCGCTTCAAGGGCGTCTCACTGATGTTCTGTGACAGCCGGATACCCGGATGCCGTGCCTGCTTATCCCATTAGTTTCTTCCTGAACGACCAGTAGGCATCCAGGAGCGCGACAGCCCATACCAGCACTGCAAGCACCCCTATCTCGACGCTGTATATGACGGCCAGTACCCAGAAAAGGATGTAGGTGACCAACAGCAGCGTGCCGAACTTTTTCTCGTCGCCGGCGATCTGGAACAGGCCTGGCACTATCAGCGACAGCAGCAGCGTCCTCTCCAGCCTCACCTGTGCCGGGGAGGCACGGCCGACCTTCTGGCCGCGGTCTCCGCTGACGCCGCTATCCCTCGCAGGCCTCTTCTTTGCGTGGCCATGCTGGACGGCATGTGCATCGTACTCGGCGCGGAGCTTCGGGTCTGACAGGACTTCATAGGCCTCAGATACTGCGTTGAATATCTCCGTAGCGTTAGCTGCCCTGTTCACGTCCGGGTGATATTGTTTTGCGAGGACGCGGTAGGTCCGCTTGATCTCGTCCAGGGAGGCCGTGTTGTCCAGCCCCAGGATGGCATAGTAGTCCTTCTCGAAGTCCAC
This sequence comes from uncultured Methanocellaceae archaeon, assembly GCA_963792125.1. GTDB lineage: Archaea > Halobacteriota > Methanocellia > Methanocellales > Methanocellaceae > Methanocella_A. Next base: position 129,875 of record CAWBVA010000002.1, on the reverse strand, counting down.
ATGTACCATAAAGCCGGTACTGTGTTATAATTTTTTCTGGTTGCACCGGCAGGCATTTACATAATAATGTAAATATAATAAACCCTATAAAATATTATCTCTCCCGTCCGGATCAAGTGTTGACGGTCTCGAGATAGAACAGGCTGGGGGCGCATATGTGCCATCGGTCTGCTTTTTGATGCCAAAGTCTCCGATGACTGCCAGACTGTTGTAGTTCACGTAGTCGATCTCCAGCTTATGGTACCCCGCGGCGAGGTACTGGTCTATCGTGTGGACCAGCGGGGCATGGTTCCCTGTGGCAATGATGATCGGCGTGTCGTCGATCAGCAAGGAAATGCTGTCACTGGCAGTAATGCGGAAGCTGTACGTATTGTTCTCGTCGACATACAGGCAACTAGTAATGCAGAGCGTCGAGCGAGTTGAACGCGAGGATCTTCATGCTCGTCTTCGTCAGGTTCTGGGGGACGTTCATGGAAAAGGCGAGGTAGAAAACGACGGAGGCGAGCACTATGGTCAGCGCGACCATCAATAGCGTTCCTGTAATAGCGGAAACGCCAGAGTCAGAGCCATCTGACCACCAGGCCTCCTTTATGTTATCAGTTCCTCATATGAATCGCACTAATTCCGGGCTGTCTGTCTCCCGAGCCGCCTGGCCAGGCACTCCTCGATGTCCGCGAACGATCGCATGACATCGTCGGCGCCGTCAAGGTATTTCTCCGGCAGCGTCGTCGTCACGCCGATCACGTAGCCGGCGCCTGCGGCCTTTGCCGACTGTATCCCGAGGGGCGCGTTCTCCACTACCACACATTTGTCCGGGGTCACGCCCAGCTTCTCCATGCCCTTCTGGTACGGGTCCGGGTAGGGCTTGCCCCTGTCGGTATCGTCGCCGGTCACAATGGCATCGAACGCACCCTCCAGGCCGACCTTTTTGATGACACCGGCTACAGACTTCGAGTTGCTGCCGGTGATCAGCGCCAGCTTGATACCGTTCTCCCGGAGCATCCGCAGCGTCTCCGGCACGCCGGGAAACGTCTTAGCCTCCTTTGCAGCCAGCGCACGGTATATTTCCCGCTTGTCATCGATCAGCTTCTTCAACTGCTCATCGGAGATACGGGCGCCTTTTTCTTTGACAATGGCCTTGCCCACCTCCATCGACGGCATCCCCTCGGTCCGGTAGATCTCCAGCGGAGTGACGTGGATGCCGTATTTCTCGAAGGCCTGGCGGTAGGCTTCGTAGTGTAAGCCCATCGTGTCAGTGATCACGCCGTCGAGGTCGAAGAGGACGGCCTTGTACTTTTCCGTGTCAATGCGACATGTGGCAGGCATCAATCTATAGTCGGCACCGGGCGTATTATAGTTATTGCGCGAGCGTAAGGAAAAATGAGAAAAAGGCGATTATTTCTTCGACTCCAGCCACTCCTTCATGGGGCTCGAGGAAATAGACGTCCCAGCCCTCGTCGTGGTCGTCCCGGTCCTTTCGGTCGGCGAACTCGCTATGGACGAGATGAAGCCTGGTCTTCTTGCCCTCGGGCTTCGAGCTCCCAGCGGACCAGCGTATCCGGTTCGCTCTTATCCCATTCCACCTGGCGCCAGGTGTATTCGAGCAAGGACGGCTTTTCGATGGCCGTGAACTTCCCGGTGGTGACGCCGTTGAATAGCGCATACTTCCGCCGACCTTAAGCGTGACCTTGACGCTGTCATCGTCCATCCAGGCGCCGATGGTCCCCGGGTCGGTGAGCGCTGCCCAGACCATCTCGACGGGAGCCCTGATGACGATGTCCTTCTCGATGGGCGGGATTTCAGTCTTCCGTTTTATTGCTGCCGGTTTCTTGCTGGTGCTGGTCATAAATAGATAATTAAATTCAGGGATTATAAAACAATTGGTAAGGGCGATGGGGAAAGGGCTAAGATACTTCGCAGATACAAGCGCTCTTAAAATTTATGAGTCGCTCTATTTTTCCGACAAGTGTAGCCGTCTTTTACGCTCAGTCACTATCCAGATGGCAATAAACAGGACGAGTTCAAGCAGTACGCCGGCCATCCCGGTCTCCGGCGACCACCGGGTCAGGCCGGTCCACCACCCGGGGCCGAGATAGGCCAGTGTCGTCGGGGCATTATTAAAAGCCGTGAGCAGCGGGTCGATGGCGCTGAACCCGACGTTGTAACCGAAATGCACCCCGATCGGAAGCCATAGCAGGCCTCCGGTCCGCAGCCACCCTGCACCCAGGGCGCATCCCAGTATGATCCAGCTTAGCAGGGCAATCACGAGCGACGCTAATGGTACGCCGCTGTTAAGCATCGCCGGGACATGGCACGCTGAGAACAGAATGGAGGATAACAAGAGTGCACCGATGACTCCGAGGGGCGGGTGAGCGACATTACAATAATAGCCCCGGAACGTTATCTCTTCCAGCGGGACGATAAATAAAAGTTTTAGCATAGATAAAAACAGCGCCGTGAAGGCAACCATAAACAATGGGACCGACAGCCCGGCGGGCAGGTCCCCTTCGGCCGGGACGATTTTAACCCACCCCGCGATCAATAGTAAAATGATAAACGCCTGTGGCACGACGAGCCCGACAAAAAAGCCTGTACCCAGGTCACGTTTCCAGCCATTTGCTATCTTTAAGCCCAGGTCACCAATAGCATGGCCATCCCACCTCCACAGTAATAGCAGGGCCAGGGGCATGGCGAGGTAGAACACAGCCGGAGTTACCCAGCCAAACCCCGATACTTGATTGCTGGCATAAACGACGACAACGGCGGCGATAAAGACGAATATCGACAGGAAAAAGTAGGGGGACAACCTGTTTCCCGGTTCGCTGCGCATAAAAATTATCTGGCAATTGATCCTTAATACTTACGCTCGTCGATGAGCCGCCGGGTTTCTTTTCTTACCTCAGCCAGCGATAAGCTGAAAAGTCAGGCGGCTGTGAACGTGCAATTTGCCGTGGAGAGCGGCGAGAGCCCGGGCTGTTTTTATACAATACTATTTCAAAATTGGGCCAGGCTATCTGTAGACAAATGGAAACATTGTTGTCCCGGTCATAACAGGGCATTTATTAGATATCGGCACTTGCTCTTATTTTTCGCTTTTTTCGCATTTAGTTGCCCCGTTTTTCGCTGAGCAAGTGGATATCTAATAAGTTTCTGCTATCCAACCGTATAGCAATGGACAACACATACGAGATATGTACCCGATGGCTCTCCGAGACAATGATGCAGAAGGGCGTCGAGCCGCGTGAGCTTGAGGCCGGACGCGTGCTTCTTTCTACCCCGGATGATAAACAGGGCTATGCCGCCTGAATCTTATTAATAAAAGCTTTTTACCCTTCCAGTTGGATACCTGTTCCTTAGACCAGTGTCGCAGTCTAAAATCTATTAAAAAAGTTATTACCGGCCTTAAACTTTTTAGAGCTTTAGACCGGCTTCTTGAAGCGCTCGGATCGGGATTTGAACCCGAGTCGGAGCCTCGACAGGGCCCCATGATAGGCCTCTACACTATCCGAGCATTTGATGTCCCGCCCCCCGAATTCGAATCGGGGACCTGTCGGTTTCCGCAGTCGTAAGGTCTACAGCCGACCGCTCTAACCAGGCTAGACTAGGGCGGGATTAGCTACACCCGCTCTGGTGCAGCATCTCTCATATACTTCAACCTACTTAAACGTTTCGGGCTGACGGTAGCCGTTCATAATCGCTGCATGGCGGCCATGAACTCCTTTTTGATCTGTACCGGCGGCTTCGGGATGTCGGGCACAATGGCGTTCTGTGCCAGCACGGGCACGTGTATGAACCTCGGGCCTTTGCCTTTCGTTTCCAGTACTTTCAGCAGCTCCTGTGGCGTCCCGGCAACCGCCGTGTTCGTGATCCCGTATGCACGGGCCAGCAGCCCGAGGTCCATCTCGGACGAGTACGTCTTCTGGTTGCCGGTGGACCCGTGGGCGTTGTTGTCGAATGCCACGATGGTCAGATTAGGGTTGCGCTCCTGCGCTGCCATGCCGAGGCTGTTCGGCTCGAACAGGATACTGCCGTCGCCGTCGAGGACGATCACTTCCCGGTCAGGCTTTCCATGTGCCAGTCCGATGCCTATGGGTGTAGCCAGGCCCCAGCTTCCGAGCATATAGAAGTTTGTCGGCTGGTCTATGGCGGCATAAAGCTCCTTGCTGGGCACGCCGATGTTCGATACCACGATCTTCCCCCGGAGGTACGGCACTATGCCTTTGATCATGTCGAACCGCGATACTGTTGCGGCGGGCACATCGGACTTGCAGTTGATGTCGAAGCTCCTTGCCGCAGGCTTAATCGCGGGCATGAACTCCTGCGCGGTCGAGCCTTCCCATACCTTAGGGGAGAACAGGACGACGTACGGCGTATTTTCCTCGTAGGCGGTAAAGATCGCGCTCCTGACCGCCGACAGCTCTGCAGGCTTCTCCACGACGACGTACGGGATGCCAGTGTTGTCGAGGACGCCTGGCAGGCTTTTGCCCCAGTGTACCTGCGCAGGTATATTTTCCTTATAGACGCCACGCCAGCTTGCCAGAATCGGTAACGGCATTTCAAACGTCTTATGCAGCGACGAGAGCACGTTCAGCGAGTTGCCTATCCCGGTGCTCTGGATGACCATGGCCGGCTTCCGGCCTGCCATGTAGAGGCCCGCAGCAATGCCGACACCGCCCTCCTCCCGCATCAGGCGGACTTCTTTGAAGTTCAGCGGTATCAGCGGCAGCAGCTTCTTCATCCGGTCGCACGGCAGCGTCAGCGCCGTGTCGATACCGCAGGCCTTCATTACGTCTATCACGCCCTGCTCGACGTTTATTCCCTGTTGCATCATTGTAACACTTCCATGATCTGCTCCACGGGCGCGTCCGGTCCCGCGACCTCCTGTGTCGGCTCCACCCTGTAGACCGGCATTTCCTTCTCAAGCCGCTCCTGTCCGCCGCCGGTAATGTTCAGCAGCACTCGCCTGCCTTCCAGCGAGCCCCGCTCGTATGCCTGCATCAGCGAGGCTACAGCTACGGCCGCCGGCGGCAGGATGTCGATTCCCTCCCGCTCCTCGAAGAGCCGCTTCGCCTTTTCTGCCTCGGCCTTCGTCACGCCATAGATGGTGCCGTCCGTGGCTTTCAGGGCGTCGTATACTCCGCCATGAATGCCATAGGGCGGGCTGCGGTTCGACAGGACGTCGCTGTACATCTCTGCGATAGCCCTTTTTGCGTCGGGCATGTCCGACTCGGGCTTGATGTCCCGGCGGCCGGCCTCCCATGCATGCAGCATGGGCGCGAAGGGCAGGTTCTGCGCGAGGTGCAGCCGTGGCAGCCCGGCCCCGAAGCGGCCGTCGTCCCTGAGGCGCATGGCGGCTTCCCATGCGGCGATGCCGCCGGTGCCGCTGCCTATGGACTGGAAGTAGTCGTCCGGCATTGTCTTCATCGTCACGGCCGCGTCCAGCATCACCGTTCCCATGCCGTCACGACGCGCCACGTTCTTCGCACCTCCCTCCGGCAGGATGCCCGGCTGTGCAGCTATGCGGTTCGCAAGCGTGATGGCATCGCTGTAGTCCGCATCTTTCACCGTTATGAGGCTGACATGAGGCCCTGGCTTTCGGCCGGGAATCCACAGCCTGTCTGCGTTACGCTCCGGCACCACGATGATCATCGGGAAGTCAGTTATCGTGGACAGATAGGCAAACGCTCTGCCCGTGTTGCCCGCCGACGCAAGTACCATCGCCTTTCCCCCGTGCTCTCGCGCACGGACGATAGTGGGCGGCGCCTCCAGCTCCTTGAAGCTGCAGGTCAGCATCTGCGCGCCTTTTTCCGGCCAGTATCCGTTGAACGCGACGTAAAGGTCAATGCCCAGTTCCCGGGCAAGGCCTTCGCTCCTGTATGTGACCGTAGCCCCGGATGAGTCCGTATGACCCTCTGCAGGCAGCCAGTCGTAGAACTTCCACATGCCTGGCAGCGGTCGTATTGTTAGCCGCTTTGCATAATAGTTTGTCCTTATAAGAGAACTACAGGGACAGCTAAGCGTATAGTTGTCCTTCATCGTCCGGCTGCACTCTGGACAGACCAGCTCATAGGCTCCCACCAGCATCTCTCCCTGTATTGTACAGATAAAAATTCGCTTCATGCCTTATTATATGTTTTGTCTATATCGTCGGACAAAGTACAATCTGTGAAGATCGCAATGATGTTTATCCTCTCTGTGATAAATCATTGCCATACTGGATAGCCATTGAAGACTGCGCGGACGGATGACAGTGCCGCCTGCAATGCATCTTTGCTGCACGCACTGGCCTTCTTCCGGGCCGTGCACCTGCATACGCAGAAAAAATAAGCGGAGGCAAAGCCTTTTTGCAGGCAGAAGAAAATTTTTATGGTTATAGGAATTATAGCATAACACATCCTGCTGATCATTTCTACAATGTTCACCAAGGTCTGGAGATTATACATGACCGATCCCAACGTCACGATCACTCTCATCGGCAGCAGGCTCGCCTCCGTGGGCAACGAGTTCATTTATCGCGGGCTGGCTGGCGAGTGCGAGAAGTGCAAGCTCAAACACACCTGCCTCAACCTGGACAGGAATAAGAAGTACCGTGTCGTCGGCCTGCGCAAAGGCATGGACCACGACTGTATGCTACACGACATCAGCGTGCGCGCCGTCGAAGTAGTCGCATGTCCCATAGTCGTGGCCATAGAGTCCCGGAAAGCCTTCAACGGCTCCAAGCTGCTCTATGAGGAGCCCGAGTGCGATAAGGCGTGCGAGCACTATGCCGCCTGCCATCCTCAGGGGATAGCCAGCGGCGAAAAATACACGATCGCAGCCGTGATGGGCGACGGGCCTGCGGTTTGCCCGAAAGGGCTGACGCTCAAGATCGTCGAGCTGCGGCCGTAATTTTTTTTAATATTTAGCATTGTGTATTCTTGTCAGGATTCGGCAGACGACCGGAGTCCCGGTCGGGCATAAGATGATGAAAAATGGATAGGTCTGTCCCCGCTGGCCGTACGGGCGCTCACACGGTCGCGCGCGAACGGCCGGGCAATGACTGCTGACTACTTAAAATTATTCGGCTTCTTCTTCGTCCTTGAAGTCGGCGTCCGTGAATGTCTCCCTGAAGACGATCTTTTTTATGCCGGCCGAGTTGATCAGGAACCTTGCGATGAGCAGCTTGCCTACTGCCCATGACTCGTCGACGGCGAGGTCCCTGGGCACGTCGATCTTGATGGTGTCGTCCTTCAGCTCGAACTTCGCGTCCTCGCTCACGTAGCCGTGGAGCAGCGCGTCTATCTTTTCCTTGCGGTCCCGGATGACGCTCTCGATCTTGTACTCGTAGGTCAGCGTTTTCCCGGCCAGCGGCTCGTTATAGTCGACCTTGGCCCGGCCGCCCGAGACACTCTCGATGAAGCCCACCCTGCCGTTGTACTCGACCATTTCTCCGGGCTCGACCTTGCCCTCGAACTTTTTGACTGAGACGATCTCGATGGCGTCGAGGCTGCGGTCGCCGAAGCCTTTCGCCGGCTCGACCTTGACCTTGCCGCTGTAGCCGGCCTTTTTGCCTATCAGGTCGTCCTCCAGCCCTTCCACGAGGAACCCGGAGCCCACGATGATCACCATGGGACTGTATTTCTTTTCCTCTTCGTAGATGCCGCTCTCTTTCGCGATCTTTTCGTCCGTAGTGTCAAACACGGTTCCGTCGGCCAGCCTGCCGGTGAACGACAGCCTGATGAAATCCCCTTTCTGGATGGGCATAGCGATTCCTGCCTGCGGTGTTTCTCTCTGGAAATATAAGTAGCTTCTACGACATGGGGCTCTCCCGGCTCTTCCCTAGGAGTATACGTCCATGAATATTATCCATACAAACTGAAAATTTTGATATTTTAGTTTTAAATCGGTAAACGAAAGATATATTTGCTTACATGTAATTACCATTTAATAACTAACGTGTTGCAGTACATGCGGCAGGACACGAGCAAGTGATCTTGAGCGCATCATGCAGCACGACGGTGATCAGAAATCGGGGGTATCATGTTCATAGAAGTCGAAGTACTGGCCATGGTCGTGCTGGGCGCCATTTTTTATGCGCTGGCAGGCAGGAAAAACTAAAACAGAAAGAGCGGGCGCCATTCAGCCCGCTTTACGATTTTAATAAAAAGGATTAAGAAGCAGGCTTATTCTTTCTTCTCTTCGCCGGCTGCCGGGACTTCTTCCGGTACGAAGGCTTCCTTCTTCTCTTCCTTCTTGTAGGTCTCCTGGAAGATGACCTCGTTGATGCCTTCGAGCTCCATCAGCTCGGACGCGATGGCACCCTTGGCCAGCAGCCAGCGCTGGTTGTACGCGAAGTCCTTTGGGACCTCCACGGTGACCTTGCCGTCAGCAATAGTGTGCTCCATTTCCTTGCCCGTGAACATCTTGAGGATGGCGGCGACCTTCTCGTCGTGATTCTCGATCAATGATTCGATCGTGTAATCGTAAGTCAGTGTCTCGCCGGCCAGCGGGGAGTTGAAGTTAACCCTTGCGCGGCCGCCCGCGATGTTCTCTACAGTGCCAGTCCGTCCGCCCACGTTTACGCGCACGCCTGGCCTGATGGGCTCCTTGAACTTCTTTACGGGTATAGTCTCGATCTGGTCAATGCGGCGCAGGCCGAAGCCCTTCTCCGGGGGAACTGTCAGAGTGCCGTGGTACCCGACTTCCTTGCCGATGAGGTCCTCGTCCAGCCCCGATACGACAAAGCCCTTGCCTACGACGACCGTCTCCGGGCCGTAGCTGGCTTGCTCGTTGTAGACGCCGAATTCCTTGGCTACGTTAGCGTCAGTTGTGTCGAACACCGTACCGTTCTCGAGCTTCCCGGTGTATGAGAGCTTGATGAAATCTCCTTTTTGAACAACCATAATAATACACCTGTGAAATCTTGTTGTCTTAATTACGTTTTGATTGATAATGCTTACGGTAAACCCGGAGGTCTCAGAGGTCTCATGAGGGCACGGAGACTCTCACCACAGAGGGCAAAAAGGACACAGAGGTATGCTCAGAGGTTTGTTTTAATAACAGGGCTTTCTCGCATCAGCCTTTTTCTTTTAAGTCCTCTGTGCCGTCCTCTGTGGCCTCTGTGTCCCCTGTGGTGAGAGTCTCCGTGCCCTCTGACAACCTCCGAGACCTCAAAGGATGCCGGAATCGACCAGCGCTTTCACGTCCTCCCACCCCTCGACGATCATGTCCGCGAAGTGGAAGCGCAGCGGAGAATAGCTCGTGGTGATCCCCACGGAAAAGATGCCCGAGAGCTTGGACACCCACAGGCTGCGGGGCGTGTCGTCGATGGCCCATCGGATGTCGTGGGTGTGCCTGAGGCTGACGATCGCGTCACGCTTGAAGTCGAAGTCGTGCACATCCGCGGAAGGCTTGAAGACCGCCTCGTCGCCCTCCCGGTACAGGCCATACTTCCTCATGAACTCGATAGTGACCCTGCCTTTGTCGACCGGGCTTCGGAACCGGCCGGACAGGTAGATGATCTTGATTCCCCTCTCGCGTAGCCGGTCCAGCGTCTCGGTAGCCAGCGGGTAGGGCTGATCGAGGAACATCAGCTTCGTGGACAGAAAATCGCGGAAGTATTGCTCTTGCAGGTGCCCCGACAGGAGCCGGGAGCAGTACAGGTCGCGCCAGACCTCTTCGGCAGATACCGGCCTCCCCAGTATCTTCAGAACAGATCGCAGCCCTGCGCTGGTCGCAGGACATGACCGTGTTGTCGATGTCCACGATAACAGCCTTACGCTCCCGCATACATGATAGTATGCTGTCATCCCTCAAAAACAGTTGCGCCATAGCAATTTTTATGCCTGCGGCACACGATCTGGTAGCGATGATAGAGGTCGAGATTAAGGCGCGCGCCGGAACTGCGGCACTGGCAGAGGAACTGAAGCGCCGCGGCGCGACGTTCGAGAAGACGGTCGTGCAGTCCGATACATATTACAATGCACCGCACCGGGACTTTGCGACTACTGACGAGGCGGTCCGGCTAAGGGAGCAGAACGGAAAGGCCTGCCTGACCTACAAAGGCAAAAAGCTCGATGCTAAGAGCAAGACCCGGAAAGAGGTCGAGGTCGGCGTCAGCGACCGGGCGAAAATGGAGGATATCCTGTTCTCGCTGGGGTTCCGCAAGACGCTCGACGTAGTCAAGACGCGCAGCATCTATCAGTACAAAGGCGCAGAGATTTGCCTGGACCGCATCGAAGGCCTCGGCGAGTTCGTGGAACTGGAGCTGATGGCAGAGAACGCCGTCGAGATACCGCAGAAACGGGACGAGCTTATAGCACTGATGCACGAACTTGGCGTCGAAGGAGAGCAGATCAGAGAGTCATATCTCGAAATGCTGCTGGCTAAAAAATTCCGATAGTCATATTGTACCGTGGCGGGCGGCGGTAAATCGGGGAGCGCCTGCGCTCGGTCACGCGCGCGCATTACCAGTGCTCGAAATGCTCGATCTGTTTACCTAACCGGGGCGGCGCTTCCGGGGTCTCATCCGGTACACCGACCGGCAGTATCGCCACAGGCCTGATGTCGCCGGGTATGCCAAGTGCCTCTGCAACCTGGCGCTCATCGAAAGCTCCGACCCAGCAGGTGCCGAGCCCGAGCTCGCAGGCCTGCAGCATCATGTTCATCACCGAGGCCGACGTGTCCTGCACGACGTACAGCTCTGCCCGTTTACCGTACTTGCGCTTCGTCCGCGGCAGGTTCGTGCAGACCACGATACATACGGGGGCATCCTCGATGAACCGCTGTCTCAACGCGGCGTCGGAGATCATTCTTTTCGTGTTTGTATCCCTGACGACGATGAATTCCCGGCCCTGCAGGTTGCCCGCCGAAGGCGCCATCTGGCCTGCATGCAGTATTTTTGCCATGGCCTCATCGGACACCGCTTCGCTCCTGTAGCTGCGAATGGAGCGACGTCCTTCGATTGCTGTCGAAACGTCCGTTGTCATCACCAATAAATTTATATTAAGCGGTACTACTTAAAGATATAACGTTTCGACGGTGTAAAGATGAGAATAACGATGGATCTCGAGCTGAAAGACATACCGGGACAGCTGGTTAATGCGCTGGTCCCGATCTCGGATGCGGGCGGCAATATCGTCAGCGTGGTACATCACCACGCCAAGCGGACGCCCAGGGGCACTATCCCCATCCAGGTCACTTTCGACTACGAAGGAAGCCTGGACGCGCTCAAGTTCTCCCTCGAGTCCAGAGACATCAAGATCGCCCGGGTGAATGAGGCCAAACTGCTGGAACATCGTACCGTTCTCATCGTAGGACACATTATCCACTCGGACATTCGTGACACCATAGACCAGATCGACAAGACCGGTTATGCCGAGGTTGTCGACCTGGCCATGAGCATGCCCGGGATCAACCTGAAGTCGTCGGCAAGGATTGGCATCAGCGCAGAGGGCAAGGACGAGGCCCGCAAGGCCATGAACCTGATGCGGGAGATCGCCAGGAAGAAGGACCTGCTGGTCATCGAGCCCATCAACTCGGAGGAATCGCTGTGAAGACGCTGCATGTAGCCATCATTGGCATGGGCAGCGTGGGCCAGGGCGTCCTGAAGGTGCTCGCTGACAGCCGGGGCGAATACCCCGGGAATAAGGCTGCGATCAAGGTTGTGGCCGTTGCCGACTCGAAGGGTGTCTGCGTCGATGAGAACTGCCATGGACCCCGCGAAGGTACTGAAGGAAAAGCATGACGGCAACCTGAAGCGGTCGGGCCAGTCTACTATCGACTACATCAAAACAGGCAACTACGACGTCCTTGTGGAGGTCACCCCCACGGACGCGAGGACGGGCGAGCCGGGGCTGTCCTACATCACTGCCGCGCTGGGCCGTGGCAAGCATGTGGTCACCTCCAATAAGGGCCCGGTGGCGCTGCAATATAAGAAGCTCACAGGCATGGCCCGCGAAAAGGGCGTGCATTTCCTCTACGAGGCGACCGTGGGCGGCGCGATGCCAGTCTTCAACCTGCTGCGGACGCCGCTCGCCGGGAACAAGGTGCTCGGCATCAAGGGCATCTTCAACGGTACCTGCAACTATATCCTGACCCGGATGGCCAGCGAGGGACTCCCCTACGACATGGTGCTTTCCGAGGCGAAGGAGCTCGGGTACGCCGAAGCGGACCCCACTTACGATGTCGAGGGCATCGACACGGCCCTGAAGATTGTCATCCTGGCGAACACCGCTTTCGGCATGGGCGTGAGTCTCAAGGACGTCAGCATCGTGGGCATCTCCAGCATCACACCGGAGGCGCTCAAGCTGGCCTCGGACGACGGCTTCGTGATCAAGCTGATCGGCGAGGTCCGGCCCAACGGCACAGAGCGGGTACTGAAGGTCAGCCCGCGGCTGGTGCCGAAGATGCACCCGCTCGCCGTGCAGGGCACGCTGAACGCGGCGCTCATCGAGACCGCGCTGGCCGGGGACATCGCCGTCGTGGGCAAAGGCGCCGGGTCCATCGAGACCGCCAGCGCCATCCTGAGCGACCTGCTGTACATCGCATCAACACAGTAAACGGCGCCAAGAGTCTAAGAGAAGGCGCCTTGGCGACTCTTCTTGGACCCTTGGTGTCTTGCCGCGGTCGAAAAGTTTTAAAGCTCTAATGCACATGTTATCGCAGCTATGTTGAAGATCGGTGTCATCGCCATCCAGGGTAACGTCGAGGAGCATGTGGAGGCTACCCGGCGTGCGCTGGGCAGCCGGGGCGAAGTGGTGAAGATCAAGCATGCGGGCATTGTGCCATCCTGTGATGGCATCATCATACCCGGCGGCGAGAGCACTACACTCTGCCGGCTCTCGTGGTCCGAAGGCATAGCGAAGGAGATCATTGACCTCGCTAATTCCGGGAAGCCGGTAATGGGTACCTGCGCCGGTCTTATTCTGCTGGCCAGCCGTGGTGACGACGAGGTGGCGAAGACGAAGCAGCGCCTGCTCGGCCTGATGGACACGACTGTGGACAGAAACGCCTTCGGTCGTCAGGTAAACTCCTTCGAGGCGCCGCTGAAGATCAAGGGCTTCGATGAGCCGTTCAACGCGGTCTTCATCCGTGCGCCCGCCATCGTCAGCGCAGGCAAAGGCGTGGACGTGCTGGCGAAAATCGACGGCAGATCGTGGCCGCACGCCAGAAGAACCTGCTGGCGCTCGCGTTCCATCCTGAGCTGACGGATGATCTGCGGCTGCACAGGTATTTCTTACAGATGATACCGGGCAATAAAAATTAGCGTTTTATCGGCCGTTCGCGCGCGCGAGCGCCCGCCGGGATGCCGTTTATTTATAAGTCCACGCCAATGCCCAGGATTTCTTTTTTGCCGCCATGGACATCCCGGGCAATTTGCGCCAGCCCGATTGCAGCCGACATCTTCCCGAGTACTGTAACATCCTTTTTAACGAGCCCCGAAATGCGGTCCCTGACTATGTCCATGGACCCGACCGAGCCGGCCGTGAAGATGCGGGCATCGGGAATGAGTAGCTGGAACGACGCCACTTCCATGGCCGCAAACACGGCGATAGTGTCGAAGGCCCAGAGCGCATCCGGATCGTTGTGTTCTATGGCGCCGATCAGTACGTCCAGCGTCTTGAACGGTATGAGCTTCGTGACGCCGGCCGTCGAAAAGGCATCGTTGGCGGTTGTCAGCCCGGCATCTACGTCACGTATAGCCTGCAGGTCCAGCGGCCCGTGATGCACGCCCGGCGCGAAGATGCAGGCGTCGATGGCACCCAACATCTTCAGGCCTTTCACGCCCATGGTGACCGTGTTGGAGCTGATATCCGAGACGATGAAGTCCCGGTCGCCAGCGGTCAGGTATGCATTGTAGGCTATGCCAAGTTTGTCCGCACTGGCACCGTGGGAGTAGACGCGGAAGCACGGGTCGCCGTAATTGCCCCGGTGGATGCCAGGCACTATGACGGCTGGCATGCCCGAGGCGGCTATGGCATCGTAGACGTTGGTGCCGCCGCCGATGTGGACGCCGGCGCCTTCCCGGCTGATGATGCCCCTGTTCTCCACTCTACCTATGGGCGTAATCCGGGAGATGCCGTCGCCCATGGAATAGTTGACCGCGATCAGCTCTACGTCTTCCTTTTTCACGCCCAGGCCGGCGAGGACTGTGGAAATGATCTGCTCTTTCGTCATGTCACGGGCCTGCTTCCGGGCTATCTCCACCCATCTGCCTTCCGTGTCCGCAAACCGGATGCCGGTCGTGCCGTGATCGATGCCGATGAACACCTTATGACCTTCCGTATGCCATATGGTCGGCGGAGTATTAAACGTTTATCGCGTCCCTGTCAGACTGTTAGTCTTACCCAGTGCCAGTCGCAATCCTGAAGCAAGCAGTTCCGCATCCCCCGTGGCCCAGGTATGCAGGTAGAAGAGCCGCGGCTGCTCTGTCAGCATGTGGCTGTGCAGGGCGTCGACCTCGAAGCCACTTCCCGACAGGGCTTTAACGACCGGCCCCACCTCATCAGATTCAAGCACGAACTCGCCGATGGCCAGCGCTTTTCCGCTGCCCAGCGGCTGGAAGGAAATCTCGGTCGATATGTCCATGTAAGGCGACAGTGTCATATTGTCCATCGTCACATTGTCAGCCCGTGGTACGGTAAAGCCATAGACGCCTCCGTCAGCATTGCCTTCCGCGCCCATGATGCGGTCCAGCCTTGCCGTGTCGATTCCCTGAGCGTCGAATTTGCCATCGGGGCCTTTGCCCAGCGGTGTGATGATGTCGTTAATTGCCGTGGTAATGTCCACCGGGTCCCCGTAGGCGTGGAAGTGCAGGTACATCAGGCCGGGCGATTCGTGCAGCAGGTGATTGTGCAGCGCCGTCTCGTCGATGCCTGCATCCAGCAGTTTTTGTGTCACACTGCCGATCTCGTCCGCCGTCAGCACCAGTTCGCCTACTGCCATAGCCTTATCGCCAATACTCATCATACGTATCTCGTGAGAAAGGTCCGACCCGGGCGCCAGCCTGACGCCGTTTAGTGTCACGGCCAGGTCGCGTGGCACGTCGAAGGTCGCGGTGCCGTCAGCATGGTACTCGCCTTTGACGCCGAAAATGCTTTCAGCCTGTGTCCAGGCACTTTGCATGTCCCTGCTATCCGTCCGGTCGCCGACCGCCAGTCCCATCGAAATACATGCGACCGCCAGTGCCACGATGATGGCGGCACCTGCATAATATTTATCTCTCATGTCCAGCCACCTGATATCCTCAATAATCCCCGGTATGATGCTCCGGGAGAAATATGGCGCGCGCAGGAAATGGCGATCAGTGCCCATCACATATGTGATTTGCCTGTCGCATCGGTCCTGTGCAAGCCTGTACTGTTATTTTCACGAAACGGAAAAGGATATCAACGATCGTGCTTTAGATTCAGCTTAGCTTTTATGCCGGATCTGATACCGTTAATCGATGCGCCTGCACTGGTCGTGAAAAACGAGGAGGTCTCGCTGGTCCTGGCCGACGTGCACCTCGGCATCGAGCACGACCTGTACTACAGCGGAGTGAACATCCCGTCACAGATAGCGCGGCGTCTCGACCGGATCATGGCTTACATCGAAGAGGTAAAGCCGGACCGGGTGATACTGCTCGGCGACGTCAAGCACAACGTACCCCGCACGTCCTACCAGGAGGAGGACGAGGTGCCTTATTTCCTGAGCGAGATTGCGAAGCATGCCGTAATCGACATCCTGCCTGGCAACCATGACGGCGGCATCGAACGGCTGGTCCCGAAGAGCCCCGACATCGTATTGCACGACTCGCGAGGCGCCATCATCGACGGCGTGGCCTATTTCCACGGGCACACCTGGCCCGATCCGTCTTTGCTCAAGGTGAAGAACTGGGTGATCTCGCACAACCACCCGACCATCAAGCTGACGGACATCGTCGGCCATACGATCACGAAGCAGGCCTGGATACGGGCACGGCTCGACCGTGATGCGGTCGCGGCGAACTACCGGGCGGAAGAGTTCGAGTGGGTCGACCCGGAGCTGTTTATTGTTCCGTCGTTCAACGAGCTGTGCGGCGGCATCGCCTTCAACGAGTCCTTCCATGACGACCTCCTGGGCCCTCTATTCACGTCCCGTGCCGTGCACCTCGAGGCCGCCGAGGTCTACCTCCTCGACGGCACCTTCATGGGCAGCGTCGACGGGTTGCGGCAGTTCTCCCGGGAGAAGTTCAAGACGCCCAGGGGCGAGAAGAAGATACGTAAGCACCGGCGGAGGCATCCGCGACCGTAATCCCCGGGCAGGCAGTCGCACGCGCGCAAGCGGCCGGGGCATGCCACCGGTTTTTTCTTGCAGGCTTTGCATCAGGTTTCTCTTTGACAGCGAAAGCGTATTATAGCGTCCGCTCTTTTACCGTATATTGCGTCAGATGGCTATGATACCCTACTCCGAGATCGGCATTTTCGGCAGCCTGCTGCTGGCCGGGGCGTTCCTGCCCCAGTGCTACCGGCTGCTCAACACAAAGAGTGCGAAGGACATCTCGTTCTTTTACCCCGCGGTCCTCTCGCTGGGCTCGTTCTGCCTGACGCTCTACGGTTACGGCATTCACGACGTGATTGTCTTCACGCTGAACCTTTACGCCACGTTCTGCAATTCCGAGCTGATGCTGCTCAAAATATATTATGATCGTAAGGGCGCAGCTACCGGTGAAGTACGATAAAAGAAAAATGAAAAAAGAGCCCGCATAGCGCGGGCGTCTTTGCTTATGCCTTGATCTTCTTGCCGGCCTTGCTCTTGACGGGCGCGGCTTCTTCGCCGGAGCCGTCGAGGAGAATCCGGGCCATCAGGTCCTTTTCGACGTCCTGTAGCATCGGGATGCCGGTGACCTGTGTCGCGCGCTCGCTGATCGAGGCGATGTCGCTCCGGGAGATGCAGCTCAGGTTCCACTTGCGGGCGCCTGCCATCAGCTGCTGGAGGCCCACGCCGATGCGGTCGTGCCAGTACGTGTACAGGCCCATCGCGCCGATCGGGATCTTCTTGACGTCCTTGCCGTAGATCTTCTCCAGGTCGCTGTAAGCTATCATGAACTTGCTCGGGTCCGAGGTGTACGTCTTGGCGAATGCGGCGGGCAGGTCGCTCTTCTTGGACAGCGAGTGAAGTAGTCCGCCTTCATGACCGCCGTGATCGGGGCGCGTGCCATCGCGATGGCCTTCACCGTCGGGCCGCTGCCGAGGTCGGACATTGCCATGGACTTGTACATCTGGGTCTCGTTGACGAAGCCGCCCGCGAAGGCGATGTCGGGGACGTACATGCCGTTCTCCTTCATCATCTTGACACAGGCCATGACCTGCGCCTGCAGGTACACGGTCGGGGTGGAGCAGTCGTTCATCATGGGTACAGGGCTCATGCCGGTTCCGCCGCCTGCACCGTCGATGGTCAGCAGGTCGACCTTGGCAGCCGATGCGCACTTGAGCGTGAATGCTGTCGCTGCAGGCCTGTATGCGCCGGTCTTCAGGAAGACCTTCTTTGCGCCCTGGTCGCGGAGCCACTCGATGTCCTCGACGAATCCCTTGAATTCCGGGAATCCGACGCGGGAGTGCCGCTCGAAGGTCTTGAAGGCGCCGTCCTTGAAGGCCTTCTGTACCGTTGCGTCCTCCGGGTCCGGAAGGACTATGTAGCCACGCTTCTTGAGCTCTAACGCTTTCTTCAGGTCATAAATCCTGACTTCGCCGCCGATCGCCTTGGCGCCCTGGCCCCACTTGCGCTCGATGACGTTGACCTCGAGCTTCGAGAGGGCGTAGACGTCAGTGCCGAGGCGCTGGTCCTCTACGTTGGTCTGTACGACGATCTCGCCGTTCTTGCCGTCCCAGAACTCCCTGAACTTCTCCACGCGGTACTTCAGCTCCGGGGACTTGGTGACCTTGCCGTTAGCGAAAGTCGCTTCCATGTCCATGCCGCAGATGTTCTCGCCGATTACCTGGATGGAGCCAGAGATTGCCGCGCCGACTGCGAGGCCGTCCCAGTAGTTCTTCGCGACGGCCGTAGAGCCCAGGCCGGCTGTAAAGACCGGTACGCTCAGGGGGATGCCGCCCACCTTCGTCCTGATGTCCACGTTGGGGAAGGTGGCCTTGTCTCCCGTGGCTTCGATGCCCCTGGCGCCGATCACGTCGGTCAGGATCTGGAAGTCCGACCAGTCGAGGCCGTAGTCCTTGTTGGAGGATGCGGTCGAGTGTCCGAACGACTCGGTGTCAGGGTATAATACTTCCCTGCCCCTCAGGGCAGATTTGCCCACTTCACAAAGCACCTTACAATCGTGTATGCATATCGGGCACATGCCGCTCGTCGGGTTGACGTCCTTCTTGCGGACGGCAGTGTCGGTAGTTGACCTGGAGTTAGCGTATATGTCGCTCATGATAGCTTCACCATTAATAGGCATCTGGCTTCTCATTTATAAGTTTTACTGTTTCGAGACGATAGGTTTATAAAGTGTGATAAGCCAGAGCATTCCGATCAATATCATATGTGGTCAATAATAACTCATGGACAGTCAGCAAACGATGAACGAGTTACTTTCATTCTGACAGCCCTGTAAACCGCAATATTTATATATACAGGATGCCTGCAATTTATGCTGATTTCCTCGCATGACTGTTCAGTCATGATGCGACAGAACGGCTACAGGTAAAACTTATAAATCTTTATTCGTATCGAGAAAGAGAGAAAGGAGACATAAGATGGCAGATTTCAAGGTTGTAGTATCAGATCCGAAGACCGGCAAGGCGTACAACGTCGACGTGACCGGTGCTAAGTCTAACAAGTTCATCGGCAGGCCCATCGGCTCGGAGATCGAGGGCGATGCGGCAGGGCTGCCAGGTTACAAGCTGGTGATCACCGGCGGTTCCGACAAGGACGGCATGCCCATGAGGGGAGACCTTCCCGGCGCAGTCCGCAGGAGAATATTAGTCTCCGGTGGCGTAGGGTACCACCCGGTCGCTGACGGCATGAGGAAACGGAAGCTCCTGCGGGGCAACGAAATCACCAGCGATATGGTCCAGCTTAACGCCAAGGTAACCGGCTATGGCGAGAAGACTCTCGATGAGCTCGTGCCAAAGAAGGAAAAGAAGGAAAACGTCGGTGTGCCAGGCGCTTCAAGGCCTGCCGCGACGAAGAAATAAGTCCGGGCCCGTTCGGGGACCCGGTACTGCTCTTTTTAATTATTCTGATATCATCCGGCTCAGCGTCCGCACCCTGCCACCGGGTTGTGGTCACCGCGTGCCCACGAAATACTCGAGGTCGTCGTAGTATTCAGGAATCAGCAGGATGCCGTCGACCTCGTTCAGGATTTTCAGGGTGATCCACTCGATGTGCCTGTTCACCAGGCATTCCCTGACGGTTACATCGTCACTGTCGTCGATGTGCAGGTCTATCAGCTGTTTGCGCAGCAGCCGGCGGACAACGTTCTTCACCTCGTTGATGGAAGCTGCCCGCTTGAACTCGTCACTGTCCAGCACGATCTTTACCAGTTCCTCGTCCCTGAGCATCAGTTATACCTCCTGACCGGTGAAACCTTTCCAGTGTCTCCAAACCGACTAATCTTGTTTTCACATATAATATTTTACCCTGTCAAAGCGGATGTACTCTTTGCAGCAGGACATAATTACCGGTCCACGCCGATAGTATGTAAATTCCTGCCGGACTGCCCGCTTATGAGAAAAAGCCTCTGGTTTTACCCTGTCAGGCTAACCTGATTTGCCTTTCCTGGCAAAAAGTACCGAAGCCCTGCCAGTTCCTGTCAATAACCGATCTATTGTGGCTGTTATTCACCACAAAAGTAGAAAATATATTTAATTATATATTAGTAACATTGACTTGCTTATTGAGGAGGGTAGTTAATGAGTAAGGTTATAGCATACGGAATTCTGTTTGTGCTGGCGCTCTGCTTCATTGTGCCGGCTAGTGCGAACCTGGTTGGAACTGCGTTCGGGTTCCCGACGATCACCCAGAGTGGTACGACGACTGCGTTCAACAGGGACACGGCCGCCGCGACGGACACTGAGGCTTTCGCCCTTGCGTTCCCGAACGCTGGTGTGACGGACATTCTCGGCAACCCGGCCATCGCTGGCTTAACGCTGGGTCTCCCGACGATCGCTCAGACTGTTGCCCAGACCCAGGTGCTCACGCACTGTGACTTCGCGACCACGACTGAGACCGCTGCGTTCGCTTATCCGTTCGTCGGTGTCGGCGGCGTCGCAATCCCGGGCTTCGGCTTCGGGTTCTAAGCGGAATTCCACAGGTGAGAGGAGTGCTGGTAGGAGATAATTATCTCCTGCCCAATATTTTTCTTATTTTTCTACTGTCCTTCTGACATCATGGACAATGATCTTCTGTCTGGTCGGGGTTACCCTTGATCCTCTGGCTCACGGACAGGCAGAAGCGGACCTGTCAATATGTCAGTCTCTATTATATTCATATTTATCAGGAATCAGGTACGGCATCCCGCTTATGGCATTGTACATGAAAAACCTGCAGGCCGGATATTCTATCCTGCTAAAAGAAATGTCTCATCGTTTCGATCACTCGCTTACAAACCCGGGCAAAGTCGGCCGGTTACGCATGTCCGGCAGGCTACACTTCCTGCATAGACAAAAGCGGTCTGCTGTGTTTGCCTCACTTGCTTCCATCGATGTGCTGCCACCCGGGCGAACGTCGTTGCCTGCTTCCGAATATTGGGCTGTTGGAACCGCAAACTGGATTTATTCTATTATTATTGGTCATATTTCGTTATAATAGATGATAATATATTAATCGAGGCTTGCCAATAGAACTTTTAATAATTGAGGAGGGTAGTTAATGAGTAAGTTTATAACATACGGAATTCTGTTTGTGCTGGCACTCGCCCTGATTGTGCCGGCCAGCGCGAACCTGGTTGGAACTGCGTTCGGGTTCCCGACGATCACCCAGAGTGGTACGACGACTGCGTTCAACAGGGACACGGCCGCCGCGACGGACACTGAGGCTTTCGCCCTTGCGTTCCCGAACGCTGGTGTGACGGATATTCTCGGCAACCCGGCCATCGCTGGCTTAACGCTGGGTCTCCCGACGATCGCTCAGACTGTTGCCCAGACCCAGGTGCTCACGCACTGTGACTTCGCGACCACGACTGAGACCGCTGCGTTCGCTTATCCGTTCGTCGGTGTCGGCGGCGTCGCAATTCCGGGCTTCGGCTTCGGGTTCTAAATTGAATAAAGGAGGCTAACCACCTCCTTTCATTTCTTTTATCCGGCATCCTCCGGCAGCTTCTTGATATTATTGTTGCCCGGCAGCTGCAAATGGAGAGCGTATATGGGTTTGCAGGCCATTGCGTATTTATTCAGGAATAATCGGCAATAATTCGTTTTTATGCACACTAATATATTAATCTACACGAGCGATACATATCAACAATTATTGAGGAGGGTAGAAACATCATGGTGAGAAAATTACTTTCGATAGTGATGCTGTCGCTGGCCATTGCGATTCTCACAGTTCCGGCAGCTGCTTCGCTGGTCCCCATGTCCTTTGGGTTCCCGCAGATGGTCCAGGATCACACACTGACGGCGTTTGAGAAGGACACTGCAATTGCAACGGACAACGAGGCCTCGGCAATCTCGTTCGGATCTACAGCAAGCGACCTGTGCGGCACCGCGTTCGGTTCGTCGTTACCGACGATCTCACAGACCGCCGTCCAGAGTAACATGCTCAGCAGCGTCAAGTTCATGAACGAGAACCAGCACTTTGCGTTCGCCTATCCGTTCGTTAGCATCGGCGGTTCCCCGATACCTTCGATGGGGTTCCTCTGAAGGTTGCTGACTGGTAGCGTGAGGCGCACGGAGGCACAGTCCTCCCCTCTTTTCCTTATTTTTACGGTCTCCTGCTTTTTACAGGCCATCTGCAGTCTGTATCGAGTTGCTGCTGTGCATGACATATCTGCATATTTCGTCATATTGCTGTTATAATAGATTCGAAACCGGTTCGATTTCGTTATAATAAATAATAATATATTTATTATCGTTTCCTTTACTTAATCAATGTCAAGTAGGGGGGATTGTATGAGTTCAATAAAGAAATTAGCCGTACTATCGATGCTGGCCGTCGCTCTCATTGCGTTCTGTATGCCGGCATCTGCTGCGATCGGCGCAGGTGTAGGTGCCAGCTCCGCTTCGACCGCGGGGATTTCCGCCGCGTCGTCTGTCTCTGCCACATCGGCAGGGATCGGTCTGGGCGGAATCGGTCTGGGCGGAATCGGTCTGGGCGGAATCGGTCTGGGCGGATTCGGTGCATTCGGTGGGTTCGGGTTCCCGTTCAACTGGGGCTTTAGCCAGTTAGGCATCGGTGCGTTCCCGTTCAACTGGGGTCTCGGAGCAGGACTAGGGCCCTTCGGCCTCGGGTGGAACCAGTTCAGCCCGGGCTTCGGTGCCGGTTCGTTCTTCAGCCCGTGCTTCCTGGGGAGCACGTGTCAGGCGCTGCCCTTTATCCTGGGCAATGAGGGCTTTGTGCAGGGCCTGGCTTTGGCATTACGCCGTGGGCTTTGGGCCTTGGTGGCTGTACCAGGAGCATGCCGCTGTTCTTCGGCGCGCACGGGTTCGGATTCCCGTTCACGCTGGCGTGCATGGGGCGCTTCGCTGATCCCGCCGGTGTCGCACCGCCAGTGCTGCCCGCCATTCTGCCGGCAGCAAGTGTCTGCCAGGGGCTGCCCTTTATCATGGGCAATGAGGGCTTCTGTGCCGGGCCTGGCTTTGGCATTACGCCGTGGGCTTTGGGCCTTGGTGGCTGTACCAGGAGCATGCCGCTGTTCTTCGGCGCGCACGGGTTCGGATTCCCGTTCACGATGGCACCCTGGGGCGCTTCCCTGATACCGCCAGTATCTGCTAAACTAGAAGCAGGCAGCGTGAAACGTTGCCCGGAGAAGGAGATTGGGGAATATCATTCCCCATGACCTATTCGGGCTCTCTAAAACTTTTAACAGCACTTTTTTATATCCTGTGAATAATCGTCCGGACGCTTGTGCAAGATATCGTTAAATCCGGCTTATTTCCTGCTAAAATGGCCATTATCAGCTTGTATTATCAAATCATCGTCTTAACGGGATGATTTCGTGAATTTATTATAATAACTTATTTATTATTACTTGTGTACTTTCATTTTGCAGGGGGGAATGATGTGAGCTTTAAGAAAATAGCCATATTCGTTCTTCTCGTGTTAGCCGCGCTGGCCCTCACCCTGCCCGCAGTCGCCTGGTGGGGCGGCTGGGGCTGGGGTGGCGGCTGGGGTGGCGGCTGGGGCGGCCTCGGCTGGGGTGGTCTCGGCTGGGGCGGCTGGGGCTGGCCCTGGGGCGGCTGGGGCTGGGGCTCCGGCCTCGGCTGGGGCTCCGGTCTCGGCTGGGGCGGCACTGGTGGTGGTAAATACTTACCACATATCCAGTATAACCTGACCTGAGCTACACGAGAAGAAAGAGAAAAAATTCGGGAGGAGCGCAAACCGCTTACTCCCAGTTTCTTTTTAGATATCACTAGAGGCCACGGAGGGCACAATGGGCACGGAAGTCCGGTTGACAAGGTATTTTTTAAAATTTCTACTAATACTTTTTGAATGGTTGTAGATGCTGGCACGCGCCACGCTGTGCTTGCACTAAAATTATCATTATGCATCAGTCCCTTGAAGCTCAATTCAAAGGGCTTCAGTGCCCTTCGTGCCCTCAGTGGCCTCTGTGTCCTTAATTCGCTTATTGTTCTACAAATATATTTAACAAAAATAAATAATAATATACATACAAATTGAGGAGGGTAGATATGGACACGAGGAGAGTTCTGATCCTGGTCCTGGTGGTTGCCCTGACGGCTATGTTTGTCATCCCTGCCGGTGCATTCATAGGCGCAGGGATCGACTTCGACAAGCATCTGGGTGACACGATCAACTTTAACATCGGTAAGCAGGTCCAGGCTGCAGGTACAGCCTTCGGGCTCGAGCAAATGGATCTCGGGGTGACCTGGGGTGTCGACCTTGATCTGAGTACGGTGGCAGGATATCCGTACGGTTATGGCGGCATAGGTGCCCTGACCGACGCGAACATCGGGTACAGTCTGGGCGTGAGCATGGACGAAGCGCACGCAACCGGGTTCGACGGGTCGCCGTTCGGGATACCGCTGGCCACAGGTGACATGAGCCGGACCACTTACAACAACTTCATAGCCAAGAACGACCGCATATCGGACGCGCAGGTGGCGCTGCCGTTCTCCGGGTTCCCGGTGCTCTGAAGCTGACCATGCCTTTTAATTTTTCCTTGTCCTGTAAACAGGGCTGACAGAGGCGTCTGAGCGGGCCACCCGTCCTTTTTTTACCGGCATTACCTCAGTATGCGCACGATACCTGATACATTTTATTACCTGTTGAGCTTCGTCGTGGCAATCGCAATATAATTATCCATTGTTTTACTAATACAAGCAATAATACGGTATATTTATAACTAATTGCCTATTATCGCCTTTTATTTTAACAACCAGCAATGGATAATACCCAGAATGCGATAAAATACTCCAGTACGCTTACAAATCGTATTTTTAAATAATAATATATTTATTTTGTATGGTTAGAGATAAGAATGCAGTTTCGGAGGTGTAGTTATGAATATGGCAAGTAAAATAACCGTAGCCCTACTGGTTGTAGCGGCTGCGCTATTGGTTACCGCACCCGCTTTCGCACAGTTCGGGCTGGGCGGAATAGGGGCTGGATTCGGACTTGGAGCAGGATTGGGGTAGGTGGAGCATGTGGTCCGTGTGGGCCCGCTCCCGTAGCAGTCGGTGCTCCGCAGGATTGCATCGCACAGGTCTTCTGTAATGTCCCGGTCACCACTGCGGTGCCCGTGACGGTCCCGACGACGGTCCCGCAGCAGGTACCCATCGTGGTCCCTACCGCTGACGTGTGCCCGGTCACCGTGCCCAGGGCAGTAGTCGTGCCCCAGACGATACCCGTACCAGT
Organism: uncultured Methanocellaceae archaeon; assembly: GCA_963792125.1. Lineage (GTDB taxonomy): Archaea > Halobacteriota > Methanocellia > Methanocellales > Methanocellaceae > Methanocella_A. The sequence goes on along the minus strand of CAWBVA010000002.1, from coordinate 104,900 downwards.
CGTGAGACCCGCGGTCACGTCGACGACCGTCCCGGTCTGTGTGCCGGTTAGTCCGCGTGCCTGTGACGAACCTGGTCCCGCAGTCCTACACGGTCCCCATGGGATGTGCATGGGGCAGCAATCCCCGCAGCCAGCCCGTGCGCTCCCGGAATCGGTGCAGGCATCGGCGCCCCCTATGGTGGCATCGGTGCAGGCCTCGGCGGATATGGCCTCGGCCTCGGCGCAGGCTACGGCGGATATGGCCTTGGCACTGGCTTCGGCGGTGCTGGCTTCGGTGCCAGCAGCCTCGGCCTCGGCACTGGCTTCGGCGGTGCTGGTTTCGGTGCCCGTGGCCTCGGCATAGGTGCCAGGAACCTGGGCGTGAGCAACCTCGGCCTCAGCTGGGCATGGGCCAGGCCGGCATTGGCCAGGGCATGAACCTCCCGATGGCCAGCTGCCAACATCGCTGCCAGCGCTCCGTCGACCATGTCGACACGCAGGCGGCCCCGATGGGCCACAACTGGCAACAAGGCCAAGTAAGTTCGCATCAGGAAATAGGTTGGGAAACAAACAAGAGACTAACGACGGACTGGAAACCATCCAGTCCGTTTTCGGTCCTTTTTTTAGCTTTTTATCCGGCATATTTGTACACAGGCAGTGTCCCGGAGATGTTGCTGTCTGTACAGGGCATCTCCATTCATTTGCCGTGTGCAGTGGCGATGGCTTAAACACCGTTAAAACGGCTCTGTTTTTATTATTATGGCATAATATGCCCTTTCTGTCCCATATAAAGCCCCTAATCGTTAATATAGCTGGTAATTTATTTAATCAGCGTAGTATACCTGATCATGATGTTGAATGGGTGTTGTATGCTCAGGTATACGTTCTGTCTTGCGTTTGCCATTTTGCTGGCCCTGACATGTGCCATGCCGGCGTGTGCCAATAGCGTCGCTAACGTGAACATGTACGGCTATCCCATGATCATGGGTCTCGGCGGCAGCGGCGCGGCAGGCGTGCCGGGCGAAGCATACACCATGAGCAACCAGGGGATTGATGGCCTGTCTGACGTGACGTCGAGGTACGGCGTTATCAGCGCGTCGTCGGTTTCGCAGACGCCCGATCAATACAGCTACGGGTACTTCGGGCCCAACTGGAACGGCGTCACGCTGGGCGTGAACTTCGGCTGGCCCACGGCCACCCATGACGCGGCCACAACCGCCTATGCAAAAGACCTGGCCTACGAGGCCGCCTGGACAACTCCGCGATCGCTTTCCCTGGTTTCGGGGTAGGGTCGCTGGGTGTCAGCTTCCCCTCGCTAACAAGCAATAAGGCTGACATCAGGTACATGGAAAGTGTCCGCTTCACACTGACAACCGAGAGCGACACGATGCCCCTCAGCGGCTTCGGCTATCCGCTCGGCCTGGGCCTGGGCTATCTCGGCGTCGGCGTCAACGGCGGCCTCGGGACATCGGGCGGGCTCGGCACACCGTTTTTCTACTCCAACGGTTGAGGACAGGGAGGCCCTGATCGTGTTCCAGTCTGCCAATCCCGCGGATGTCACCACCCGGGCAGCCCTTACACTCGCGGATTTTTTCTACGGCAACTGGTACAGGATGCTGATATCCGTCGTCATTCTGGTCATTGCATATATCATCATGAGGGTGCTCAAGGGCCTGATACTTGAGCTCGGGAAAAACTATCACCTGCCGCCGCAGACGACACGGATGATCGTAACGCTGATGACCTATGGCGTTTTCATCCTGGCCTTCGTGAGCGTGCTGGCCATCTTCAACATCCAGCTTTATCCTCTTATCCTGAGCCTGGGCATACTAAGCGTCGTCGTCGTCCTCGGCTCCCAGCTTCTCATTTCCAACCTGCTCGGTGGCGCCGTCGTTTACATCGAGAAGCCGTTTCTCAAAGGCGACCTGATCAAGGTGGGTGACAGTACGGGCATCGTGCAGGGCATCAGCATCAGAGCGACTATCCTGCGGGGCCTCAACGGCCTGGACATCACCATCCCCAATTCCACGTTCCTTACTACTTCGATCACTAATTATACCCGGACAAAGCATTACCTGATAAAAGTGCCCTTTACCATGCCGCGGGACATCAATCTCTCCGGCCTGGCCGACGCCATAAAGGCCCGCGCTCCCTCCATACCCGGCTTCATGACAGACCGCGGGGACGAGCTATATAAAATGGGCATCAGCAAGGAGGATATCCAGTACGAGATTCACTTCTGGGTATCCGATCCGCGCAAGTCAGACGAGGCCCGGTCAAAGGTCATCGACATCATCAGCCAGTTCTACCCTGCAAGGCGCTCCGCTTGAGGTCCCGGAGGTTTCGGGAGGGCACGGAGACTCTCACCACAGGGGACACGGAGGACACAGAGGACGACACAGAGGACTTTAAGAAAAAAGGCCGATGCGAGAAAGCCCCGTTATAAAAAGTCCTCTGTGAATACCTCTGTGGCCTCTGTGTCCCCTGTGGTGAAAACCCTCGGAGTCCTCCCGAAACCTCCGTGCTCTCCCGTATATGAAACCGAAAACTTCATATGCTCGTATTGCATTAAGAGATTCGCATCGTCACATCGATAGCGACATTACCGTAGGATAGGACTTCGTTCTATCCGGCGCATGGACTCAAGTTCGAACGCGTCGGGCTCCGGCCCGTGATAAGAACGCGTGAGTCAGGCCGACAGTGGCCTTACGGAGGCAACGCAATGAAAAGCATCAAAAAGACTAACCCAAGAATATTGAAGCTCATCGACGAGCTGAAGGCGAAGTCCAGGGAGCAGAACGTAGGTATCTGGCGGGACATCGCATCAAGGCTCGACAAGCCGACCAAGCACTATGCGGAGATCAACCTCAGCAAGATCAACCGGTACAGCACGGACAATGAAATTGTCATCGTACCCGGCAAGGTGCTCGGCACCGGGACCATCGATCACCCGGTCACCGTCGCAGCTCTCAATTTTAGCATGACCGCTGAGCAGCTTATCGCAGTCGCAGAGGGCAAGTGCCTGTCTATCGAGCAGCTCATGCAGACGAACCCCACGGGCAAAGGAGTCCGCATTCTTAAGTAAGGAGGATCAAGCATGGTTTTAATCAATGCAGACGGACTGATTGTCGGCAGGCTCGCCAGCCTCGTGGCAAAGAAGCTGCTCGAGGGCGACGAAGTCATAATCACCAACGCCGAAAAGGCGATCTTATCCGGCACGAAGACCACCACCTACCGCGAGTACCACGAGGCGTACATCCGCGGCAGCAAGGAGCACGGGCCGTTCTACCCGAAGAGGCCGGACGCAATCGTCAAGAGGACGATCCGGGGCATGCTTCCCTATAAGACCCAGCGGGGCAAGGACTCGATGGCACGCCTGACGGTATACATCGGGACGCCGGCTGAGCTCGAAGGCCAGCAGGCCATAACGCTGGAACAGGCAAGCGTGAACCGCCTGAGCTCGTACAAGTACATGAAGCTCGGCGAACTCTCAAAGCTGCTTGGATCAAAGTTCTGAAGGTGAAAACATGGCAGCTACGAAAGTCTTAACCACAAGCGGAAAGAGAAAGACCGCAACTGCACGGGCCACCGTGAGGAAGGGCACCGGCATCATCAGGGTCAACAAGACCCCCGTCGACATCATCCAGCCGGAGCTTGTCCGGCTCAAGATATCCGAGCCGCTGCTCATCGCCGGCCCGGAGGTCTCGAAGAGCCTCAACATCGACGTCGATGTCCGGGGCGGAGGCATGATGGGTCAGGCAGAGGCCGCCCGTTGCGCCATCGCACGTGGCATCGTCAACTGGACCAACGACGTCGCGCTTCGCGACGCGTACCTGGCTCACGACCGGAACCTTCTTGTCAACGACGTGAGGGTGAAGGAGTCCAAGAAGTACGGCGGATCTGGCGCAAGGGCCAAGTTCCAGAAATCGTACCGTTAAACACGTCGGGGGTTATCCCCCGATTTTAATTGGAGACAATCATCAATGATACCAATAAGATGTTTCACCTGCGGCATGGTCATCTCCGAAGTGTGGGAAGAATACAAGTCCCGCGTCGAGGAGAAGAAGAAGAACCTGCAGAAGGGTGAAGTGTTGAAGGTCGGAGACATTCTCGACGATCTGGGTATTGAGCGGTATTGCTGCAGACGCATGCTGCTGTCCCACGTCGAGCTCGTCGATGTCCTTGCACCGTACCAGTAAATAAAGATGTGTATGGGATCGTGGGGTAGCCTGGTCCATCCTTTCGCGTTCGGGACGCGGAAACCTGAGTTCAAATCTTAGCGATCCCACCACTAATCTTTATTCGCAACGCCGTAAGGCGCTGTGTCGTAACCTCTCGGGGGGATTCCCGGGGAAAATCCAGGGCAGGATTTACAGACAGGATGTTTACGTCTATTGTACGTGCGATAAAAATTTTTTCACGTATAGTTCACACTATCCAGAATACATTCTAAGCCATCGAAGGGGGCATCTTCGTTGAAAGTTAACGTTATCAGCAAATCGGTAAAAGATCAATATACACGTTATGAGCGCGCCCGCATCGTAGGCGCAAGGGCGCTACAGATTTCCATGGGCGCGCCAGTGCTCGCCAAAGACGTCAGGACCGTGGAGCCAATCGAAGTGGCCATGGCCGAACTGGAGCAGGGACTCATACCAATCACTGTAAGAAAGATCAACAAGTCCGCTAAGCGCGATGCCGCCATGTCTTCCTGATATTTATTTGAAGTCCGGGCATGACATCTCATGGGGAATATTATGATCATCGACGACATTCTGGCACGGAGAATATTCGACAGCAGGGGCAACCCGACGATTGAAGTTGACGTCTACCTCGACGACGGCAGCTTTGGCCGCGCTGCGGCGCCGGCCGGGGCATCGACCGGTACGTACGAGGCCGTGGTGATACCCGCGGACGACGCTATCTCAAAAGTCGAAATGGAGATCAGGGACCAGCTCCTCGGAGAGAACGCCACGGACCAGGAAGAGATCGATGCGCTGCTACACGAGATCGACGGCACGGACAACTTCAGCAACATCGGGGGCAACACCTCGGTCGCCATATCAATGGCCACGGCCTGGGCGGCGGCCGACTCGTTTAAGATGCCTCTGTACAGGTACCTGAGCGGACCTTACTCGACAATGCCGTTCCCTCTGGGCAACGTGATCGGCGGCGGCGCGCACGCGAAGGGAGCCACGGACATCCAGGAGTTCCTGGTGACACCGGTCGGCGCCCTGACCATCGACGACGCGGTACTCGCCAACACGATGGTGCACAAGCGCGTCAAGAAAATCCTGACAGACAATGGCATCGTCTGCGGCAAAGGTGACGAAGGCGGCTGGGCTCCGCAGATCAAGGACGCGCTGGCGTTCGAGATCGTGAACCAGGCTGTGACAGAGGTCTCGGACGAGCAGGAGTTCGAGATACGCTTCGGGCTGGACGTCGCCGCATCAGAGCTCTGGGACGGCAGCAAGTACGTCTACAAGGACGCACAGCGCACGACCGAAGAGCAGATCGACTATATTGCCAGGCCTGGTCGATAAGTACAACCTGTACTATGTCGAAGACCCGCTGCATGAGAACGATTTCGAAGGGTTCGCGAAGCTGACCGACATGGTAGGCGATCGCTGTATTATCTGCGGCGATGACCTGTTTGTCACTAACGCGTCCCGGATAGAGAAGGGCATCGAGGAAGTAGCGGCGAATGCCGTACTGATCAAGCCCAACCAGATCGGCACGGTCACCGATACCTTCGACGCCATCCGCCTGGCAAAAAATTACGGCTACTCATGCGTGATGTCACACCGGAGCGGTGAAACAACGGACTTCACTATCGCGCACCTCGCGGTCGCCTTCGGCTGTGAATTCCTCAAGACCGGCGTCGTGGGCGGCGAGCGCATCGCGAAGCTGAACGAGCTGATCCGCATCGGCGAAGAGATCGGGAGCGACAGGATGACGGAAAGCCCATTATAGGCTTTCCTGTATTACTATCATACAATGGATAGACATTGATAAAATATTGATAAATACTGACTAAGGAGATACAAAAATGGCAGAATCTGCTGAAAATGTAAGAGAAATCCGAGATGAGAATTACCAGTCATTGATACCGATGGACGAGTACCTTGCTGCAGGTGTACACATCGGTACGCAGCAAAAGACTGAGGACATGAAGAAGTTCATTTACCGCGTCCGGAGCGACGGCCTGTACGTATTAGACGTCCAGAGTACCGACGAGAGGATCAGGGCGGCGGCCAAGTTCCTGTCCAGGTACGACCCGGCTAACATCCTCGTGGTCTGCGCCAGACAGTATGGTCAGCACCCGGCGGAGATGTTCGCCAAGGCCATCGGTTCCAAGGAAATCGTAGGCCGGTTCATCCCCGGCAGCCTGACGAACCCCGCATACATGTTCTTCGCAGAGCCGGACGTAGTGGTCGTCACCGACCCCATCGGCGATGCACAGGCGGTATCTGAAGCGATCAACATCGGCGTCCCGGTCGTCGCCATGTGCGACACCAACAACATGACGCAGAACATCGATCTCGTGATCCCGTCGAACAACAAAGGCCGCAAGGCGCTGGCGCTGGTCTACTGGCTGCTGGCCCGCGAAGTCATCAAAGAGCGTGGCGAACAGGGCTTCAGCTACACCGTAAATGATTTCGAGTCGGAGATATAATATCGGATCACTATGAGAAGACCGGCTGTCGCGGGGCAGTTCTACCCGGGCACGGAGCGCGAGCTACGCTCACTCATTGGACAGCTCGCACCGAAGCAGGCGAAGGAGAAGATTAAGGCGTGTGGGGTCGTCGTACCCCATGCGGGCTACATCTACTCCGGCGCCGTTGCCGCTGACGTCTACTCGTCCATAGAGGGCGCGCAGACGTTCGTCCTGCTCGGGCCCAGCCATTACATGACAGGCTCCGCGGTCGCCGTCTCCGGTGAAAGCTGGAGCACGCCTCTCGGCGTGGTCGACGTAGATACTGAGCTGATCAGACGGCTGGACGGTATCATCGATCACGACGAAGCCGCGCACCGGAACGAGCACTCCATCGAGGTCCAGATACCCTTTTTGCAGTATTATTTCCGGGACTTCAGGATCGTCCCTGTCGCCATCGGCATGCAGGACTACGATACTGTAAAGGAGGTCGCCGCAGAGCTTATCCGGGTCCTGGGGGACTACGACAAACGCGTCGTTATCGTAGCGTCCAGCGACTTCACGCACTACGAGGACGTGGACGTGGCAAAGAAAAAGGACTCCACGCTCATCAGGGACATCGAGCGCCTCGACGTGCCGGGCTTCTACGATGACATCTACCGTATGGACGCGACATGCTGCGGCTATGGGCCGATATCGGCAATGATCATGACGTGCGTCGCCCGCGGGGCGAAGAAAGGCGAGCTTATCAGGTATGCTACCAGCGGCGACGTGACTGGCGATCGGCAGGTAGTGGGGTACGCGGGTATCGCGGTCGTGTAGGCAATGGTCAAGTTTTCCGCCCCCGGTAAGGTCTTTTTATTCGGCGAGCATGCGGTCGTCTACGGCAAGAAAGCCGTCGCCTGTGCCATCGACCTCCGCACGACCGTTGAGATAACCCGGGGCAGTAAAGGCATACACATCCTGTCTGCGTTCAAGGACGAGCCCGACAAAAACCAGTATATCAAGACGGCCATCAGAAAGTTCCAGGTACAGCACGACGTCAAGGACATCAACATCAAAGTGACGTCGAAAATACCTGTCGCTTCAGGCCTTGGCTCGTCGGCCGCCGTTACGATCGCGACCATTGCCGCGCTGAACGAGGAATACCAGGCTGGCATGACCAGAGACGAAATCGCGTTCATGGGCTACCAGACCGAGCTCGAAGTGCAGGGCGCGGCCAGCCCCACCGATACCTTCGTATCGACTATGGGCGGGACTGTGATCGTGCCGGATAAAAAGAAGCTGCCGCCAATTACCTGCGGTGTGGTCATCGGCCATACGGGCATTTCCAAATCGACTTCGCGCATGGTGTCCAGGGTACGGACGCTGAAGGGAAAATACCCTGAGATCATGGACGACATCATGGACTGCATCGGTAAAATGTCGGCTCGTGGCGAAGACCTTGTCCTTAAAAACGACTATAAGTCCATCGGCGAGCTGATGAACGTCAACCAGGGGCTGTTGGACGCGATTGGCGTAAACATCCCCGAGCTGTCGCTGCAAATCCATGCCGCAAGGTCCCACGGGGCCTACGGCGCCAAGATCACCGGTGCGGGCGGAGGCGGCTGCATGGTCGCCATCTGCGACCCCAGCCGGTGCAAAGACATCGCGAACGCGATCGGAAGGTCCTTCGGGGACAGCTTCATCACGAAGCCGACGGCAGAGGGGGTACGACGCGAATGAGTACCATTATCCTCAAGATCGGCGGCAGCGTGTTGACCGATAAGAACCGGGCATCGACCGCCCGGCCCGAACAGATCCGCCGTGTAGCGGCGGAAATCCGGGCAGGCAAAGACTCTCGGCTCGTGCTGATACATGGCGCCGGCTCGTTCGGCCACCACCAGGCTCGCGAGTACGGACTAAAAGCAGGGCTGAACGAACAGAGCATCCGGGGTATCATGCCCACACACAACGCTGTCAGGTCTCTAAGCGACATGATCATTAACGAGCTGTACGCCAGTGGCGTATATGCGGCTCCGGTGCATCCGCTCTCATCCTGCACGCTGAATGGTGGCAGGATAGAGCACATGTGCATGGACGTGATCGAGCAGATGCTCGCTTCGGGCATTGTGCCGGTCCTCCACGGCGACGTGGTCATGGATACGTCGAAAGGCATCGACGTCCTCTCGGGTGATCAGCTGGTCGTTTATCTTGCTAAAGCGCTTGGCGCGGAGAAGGTGGGCATCGGCACGAACGTGGACGGCGTTTATGCAAAGGACTTTAAGATCATACGCGCTATAACCCCTTCGAACCTGAGCGAAGTAAAAGAGTCCCTGTCGGGCTCCGGCGGCGTGGACGTCACCGGCGGCATGTACGGCAAGATCATGGAGCTGGCGGAGCTGGCAAAGTCCGGCATACCGTCCTGCGTGTTCAACGCCGAAAAGCCGGGCAACGTGGCTGCGTTCCTGAAAGGCGAAAACGTCGAAGGTACCCTGATCAGGGGAGAATGAACCATGGTAACCTCAAAGCGAAAGATCGAGCACCTGGACATCTGCATCAACGAGAAAGTGGAGTCGAGCGGCAATGGCTTCGGCGACGTAGAGTTCGTCCACCGCTGCCTGCCCGAGATCAACAAGTCCGAGATATCGACCCGGACCAGCTTTCTGGGCCATCGGTTCAATGCCCCGATCATGATCGCCTCCATGACCGGCGGACACCCCGGCACACGGCATGTGAATGCCAGCCTCGCGAAGGCCGCGGAAGCCCTCGGGATCGGCATAGGTGTCGGCAGCCAGCGGGCGGCTCTTGAGGATAAGAAGCTCGAGGACTCCTACCGTGTCGTCAGAGACATGGCCCCCCACGCGTTCATCTACGGCAACATCGGCGCTCCGCAGTTGTTGAGCTACGATATCGAAGCACTGGAACGCGCGGTGAAAATGATCGATGCCAACGCGCTGGCCATCCATCTCAACTTCCTGCAGGAAGCGATTCAGCCCGGGGGCGACCTGAACGCGAAAGGGTGCCTGGGCAGGATCGCCGAAGTCGCTTCCGCACTGTCTGTCCCGGTCATCGTGAAAGAGACCGGCGCCGGGATCAGCCACATGGACGCATACGCTCTCCGGAAAGCCGGAGCCGCATCGCTTGACGTGGGTGGCAAAGGCGGCACGAGCTGGGCCGGCGTGGAAGTGTACCGGGCCCGCATGGAGTCCGACAAGGTCGGCGAGCATCTCGGCATGAAGTTCTGGGACTGGGGCATACCGACAGCCGTCAGCGTCATAGAGGCTGACGTCGGGCTGCCAGTGATAGCGACGGGCGGCATGCGCGACGGCATCATGATCGCTAAGTCCATCGCGCTCGGCGCGTCGATGGCAGGGGTCGCATTACCCCTCGTGGCCGCGGCAAAGGCCGGCCCCGACAAAGTAGAGAGCATACTTGAAATGTACATCGAAGAATTAAAAGCGACGATGTTTCTCACAGGCTCACAGTCAATCGAAGACATACGGAAGACCCCGGTAGTCATCACAGGCAGGACACGAGAATTCCTGGAGGCAAGGGGCTTCAGATGGGCGGCATACGCCCAGCGATAAGAGCGAGTGCGCCCAGCGTTAAAACTAATAGGTGTAATTAAAATGAAAGATATAGGAATAGTTGCAGTAGGCGGCTACGAAGAAGTAGGCCGCAACATGACTGCCATCAGAGTAGGAAAAGATATAGTCGTCCTGGACATGGGCGTTCGCCTTGATCGCATCCAGATCCATGAAGAGACAGAGATGGAGAAGATGCATTCCCTGGACCTTATCCAGATGGGTGCAATCCCTGACGACAAGGTCATGAATAACGTGGACGGCAACGTCGTGGGCATCGTTTGCTCACACGGCCACCTGGACCATATCGGCGCCATACCCAAGCTGGCGCACCGCTATAAAGCGCCTATCTATGGCACTCCTTTCACGGCAGAGCTGATCAAGCAGGAGATCGAGTCCGAGCGCAAGTTCGAAGTAGCCAATAAGGTCAATGCCATAAAGTGCGGCGATATCATCGAGCTGTCCCGGAACGTCTCCATCGAGCTTATACGGGTACAACACAGCATCATCGACTGCGCCTTCGTGGCAGTGCACACGCCCTCGGGCATCATCCTGTACGCATGCGACTTCAAGATCGACAGGACGCCAGTCGTCGGTGAGGTACCGGACTTCAAGCGGCTCAAGCAGATCGGCAAAGACGGCGTGCTTGCCATGATCACGGAAAGCACCAACGTCAGCCGGTCAGGCAAGACGCCGTCAGAAAACGTGGCGCGCGATCTCGTATGGGACGCGCTGCTCGGTACCGAGGAGACGGAAAGCGGCGTGATAGTCACGACCTTCTCGTCCCACATCGCCCGTATCAAGTCCATCATCGACGCGGCGGAAAAGATGAACAGGGTCCCCGTGCTATTAGGCAGCAGCATGGAACGGTACTACGGCACCGCCCTGAAGATGGGCTACGTGAAGAAGCCGGACAACCTGCGTATCTTCGGCTACCGCAAGTCCATCCACAAAGAGTTCAAGAGAATGATGGACGACGGCAAGAACAAATACCTGCCCATCGTCACCGGCCACCAGGGCGAGCCAGGCGCAATCCTGGGCCGGATCGCCAGCGGCGAGATCGACTATAACCTCGAGTCCGCCGACAAGATCATCTTCTCGGCCAACGTCATCCCCAACCAGCTTAACCAGGCTAACAGGTATGCACTTGAGACCCGGCTGAAAATGAAGGGCGCCAGGATATACGACAACGTCCATGTATCCGGCCACGCCTACAAGGAAGACCACTGGGAACTGCTGCGCATGGTCAAGCCCGAGCACGTCATCCCGGCCCACGGCACCCTCGAGATGCACAGCGCATACGCGGAGATGGCCGAGGACACCGGATACGAGTTCGGCGAGACCATCCACATTCTCAGGAACGGACAGGAACTGAGCCTGTAAGCAGGCTCTCCTTTCTCTTTTTTCCGGCCATAATCGCAATCTTGTTTTAGATGCTTTTTCTTACAATATCCGGGCCACATATAATTTGATTTTAATTCTTCTGGCACGTGTCATAATGCCTGTATAATTACCTGACTTTTCAAAGGAAGATTTAAAATATACGGGTAAAACATTCTCAATTAACTGTTGAGGTGCGTGAGGTTGGTCAGGAAGAACTTAATGGATATTATCACGTTGTCGGGCGTGAGAAAAGAGCTTTTACTGTATCTGGATGAAGGTCCACGGAGCCTGTCTGAGATCAGGGAATATTTAGATATCACTTCGCCAGAGGTATCGCCGAGGATCAAAGAATTAATTGAACACAACCTCATTCAATTTGAAAATAAGCAATATAAATTGACATCAATGGGTAGAACAATAGTAAAAAATTTCCAACCTTTTGTAGATATTATAAATTTATTTGATCAAAATTATGATTATTGGAATGAACACGAACTGAGTTCAATTCCAGAAGAAATGCTTTTACGTATAGGAGAAATAAAAAATTATTTCATTATTGAGGATGATATAACTGATGTTAATCGTACTAATAAAGAATTTTTTAACCTCACAAAGAATTCTAAATATGTTTTTGGAGTTAGCTGCGCCTTTGAATCTAACTTTCCAGAAATATGCTTAACCGCAGCAAAAAATGACATACCTATTTCAATTATACTGACAAAAAATGTATATGATGTTGCAATTGAAAACTATAAGGAGCTGGTATATGAATTTATAAATAATGAAAAAGCTGAAGCTTTATGTTATTCAAGACAATATAAAAACTTCTCATGTCATAACTGATACTTGCTTGTTGTTATGCCTGTCATACAAAAATAAAAAATTTGATATGCATAGTAACTTAGTTAGTACAGATCCCTCTTCAATTCAATGGGGTATGGATCTATACAAATATTATAGGATGAAATCAGCTAAGATTAGATAAAAATAACTAATTATTTATATAATATTTCAGAGACGTTTATTTAGATAATGTAATATGCGCAGAGTCGTGAATATCATTGGCTTTTAGGCTAGGTATGAAATGTACCCTCGCTAGCTTTATTCGTTTTCCTTGAAATGGTTCTACGTGTTCCTTTTAGAAGGATATAAGGTATAATATTGCCTGGCCGTTGGTCTTTGGGTAAAGGTTGCCAACGGCCAGGATGTAACAAAATGGAATTGAATAGTTATAGCCATGGCTATGGACAAATAACTTACCACATTGTCTTTGTGCCCAAGTACAGACATAAGATTTTCTACGGGCCGGTAATGAAACGTGATTGTGAACAAGTGATCCGTCGTGTTTGTGATAGGAAAGGCTACCGGGTGATCAGCATACATGTGGCCGATGACCATGTGCACTTGTTCATAGAGTTCCACCCAACGGACACGCTCTCTGGCGTGATCAAGCAGTTGAAAGGCGAGATCTGCGGTTCTTGTTGTTCCGTTTGCAACCGGAATTGCGGAAACGATCGTGGAAAGGCAACTTGTGGAGCGCTGGTAAATTCTACCGTAGCGTTGGCAATGTGACTGCCGACACGATAAAGCATTACATTAACGAGTCACAACAAAAACCCAGAGCGGAAGGGCCCGAATCAAACAAGTCTACGAACTTTCTCAGATAACGACCTTGCCGTAGCGTTCCTAAAAGCGCGGCCCCCTTGCATACCCCGAGTTTTAACCCGGGGTGGGACCGCACATTACTTTGATTTTAAATCTTCTTGCACGTGTCATAATGCCTGTATAATTACCTGACCTTTCAAAGGAAGATTTAAAATATAGTGGTAAAACAATTCTCAATTAACTATTGAGGTGTCGTGAGGTTGGTCAGGAAGAACTTAATGGATATTATCACGTTGTCGGGCGTGAGAAAAGAGCTTTTGCTTTACCTGGATGAAGGTCCACGGAGCCTGTCTGAATATCAGGGAATATTTAGATATCACTTCGCCAGAGGTGTCCCCGCGGATTAAAGAGTTGATTGAACACAGATTAGTAAAGTTTGAGTGTAAAAAATATTATTTGACACCGATGGGTAAGACATTAGTTAAGAGCTTTCTATCATTCTATAACACTCTGAATGTGTTCGATCAGAATTGGGACTGGTGGGAAGAGCACGATGTATCTTCTATTCCAGACGAAATGCTCTTCAGGATAGGTGAACTTAAAAATTATTTTATTATTGAAGATGATAATGATAATTTAAACCGTACATTAAAAGAAATGCACAATTTGGTATTAAATTCTAAGAGTCTGGTTGGCGTAAGCTGTGCATTTGATGATAGTTTCCCTGATGTTATATTAAAAGTAGCAAAAAATAATAAACCAGTATCCATTGTAATAACAAAAGATGTTTATAATATTATAAAAGATAATTATATCACGTTAATAGATGAGTTTTTTAAAACCGTAATTCCATTTACTTATTGAATGAAGATATAAAAGTATCACATATTGTTACTGACACATGTCTATTTTTCTCATTAAGTTATAAAAATGGGAAATTAGATTTACACAGTAATATACTCAGTAATGATAAATCATCTATTAAATGGGGAATGGACCTTTATGAATATTATAAAAATAAAGCCGAACTAATTAATTTATCGTAGAATGTAGCTATAGGGAGTGTCTCATTTTTCTGTAAAATTATAAAAAGCTGTTGATATTAAATAGCCCTGTATCCAAGGTTAATGTATTGGAGACAGAAACAATGGATACAAAGCCAAGTGAACTATTAGAGTACGTTGAGAAATACGTATCTGATAACGAAGAGGGAATGCGAATCCTCTTGGAATGGTTTTTGAACACGGTTATGCGGGAAGAGGCGACGGTGCAGGCCGTGTGTCTACCCTATGAGCGGACGGAGGAACGGCTGCTGCATCGTAACGGATTGAAGCCCAGAACTCTTACTACGCGGATGGGCGTCTTAAACCTGGATAAGCCCCAGTTCCGCGAACAGCCGTTCCAGACTTGTGTTTTTGACAAGTACGCGCGTGTTGAACAAGCCGTGCTTAACATGGTAGTGGAGTCTTATCTGCAGGGCGTGAGTACCAGACATGTCCGTGAAGTCATCAAACATCTGGGCGTGGAAGAGCTTAGCAGGAGTACGGTGAGCAGAATAGCAGCAGAGCTGGATGAGAAGATCTGCTTGTTCATGGAACGACCGTTGGAAGCTCCAATCCTCATCATGTATATGGATGCCACCTACTTCAAAGTCAGGAGTGATGAACGGTACGTGAACAAAGCGTTATTCGTCGTGGCCGGGGTGAGAAGCGACGGGTTGCTGGAAGTCCTTAGGGGCGAAGATTGCTGAATCAGAGAGACGAAGGCTTATGGCACCAATATTTTGAAGGAGCTGAAAGAACGAGGCCTCAGAGACGTACGGATGGTTATCAGCGATGGTCATAAGGGCATAAAAACTTGCTGTAGAGAACTGTTTCCCCGGGGCCAGTTGGCAGATATGTCAGGTCCACTTTTGCAGGGCAGTGCTCAGGAAATTGCCCCAGAGCATGCATAAACAAGCGGGAGAGCAACTTACTGGTTTCCGGGAAGATGCAAGAGACATGTCCCTGTATGGAGAGGAACTGGAAGACCAGGGATACACCGGGGCGGCCAAGACGATAGAATGTTTTCAATTGGATTTGTTTAACTACATGAGTTTCCCCAAAACGTTCTGGAGACGGATCAGGATCACGAACCTATTGGAAAGCACGAATAAGAAACTAAAAAGAAGAAGCCGAGTGGTAGGAGCCTTTCCTAGCGATCAAAGCCTACTTAAGGCTTGCCATATCCATCTTCATGGATAAAAACGAGGAATGGATGACAGGGCACAGATTTTTAAACCTTGAAAAGAACACTATCGATCAAGATACAGGACTAATCGAAATTACAGAAAATTAGTGACGCTCCCATCTATTCTTGTCAATTTTCCTCATCACTATGTTATAAATCTTAATCCGCTTGCCTTCTTTCAGGTTCTTCTGCATATACCAAAGCGTCGCTCTTGCTAATGCCCAGCTCCTTACGCTGTTTTTGGCGTCATCCTCAGGATCGCCTCCCGCATCTCAATGTTATCGTCCTGGCCAATTTTAATTGCGGGAATGCAGAACTGTAGCTCTGTCTGCTTGTTTTGTATATGATTTGCGAGGATTTGTACATTGTCTTGTAGCACACCATCGTACATGTACTGTTTATTCTTGTAGGGTACTCTGTGATTAAGATTCAGTTGCAGTTTGCCGATTAGCAGTTTTGCTGTTTGTTCCCGGAGTCTGATGTGGTAGTGTTCTGTCACAACAAAGTCAGATTTTTTCAATTTTCTGTCCTCAAGTAGCTGAAGCACGCTCAAATATACCATCCACCGGTATAATTCTAATAAATCGTATACCCGCGGCGTGTTGCTCATCCACATGTGGTGCAGGAAACCGATAGATTGGTCCAGACCTACGGCACATATGTACTTGCGTACCCAGCTTTCGAGTACAGCGTAGCCGTAGTTGAGCATGGTGTTTATCTCGTCGCGGGCGTTCATGTTGTTAGAGGACGTATGGTTGCCCTGGCATGGGAAGTTGAACATCGGAACAAGATTCTGGAATATCTGTGACAGGCAATTTCTATGTTTTCAATTTAGAAAAATTTTAAATATATAATCTTACTAATAATTAAAACAACGGGCCATAGAACGAATTCGGCATCAACTAATAAATATGTATATTTTTACAATTCTTTTATTGCTCTTATTTCCTTTACTTAAATAATATAATGTATATAATAAAAAACTATTAAAGATATCGAATATAGTGGTAAAATATTAATGTATATCCAATATACATAATATCTAGGGCTAATATATTTAATATATTAAGTAACGCTATTGTATTTATTTTTCCTATTAAAATTGGTAATGTTTGTAAGTTTTCCTTCTTATCTCTATTCATATCTTTTATATCAAAATATACCACGTTTATAAGCATTTTTATAAATATGAATAGAAATATAGATGAGCATAAAAAATGGAAAATTCTAAAGAATTTAAAAATACTTACATAAAAAGTGCCAGCATATGCCCATATCATTGTTACATATATACTCTTAAAACCCGGAATAGTTTTTGTAAGGACTTTAAAAACTATTGTATATAAAATACCGCCGGTTAATATTATTATCATAAATACAAAAAATCCATAGTTAGCAGATATTATTATTAATATAATAATAATGCAATATATAAACCTAATATCAATGGGAATATCTTTTTCTTTTTCGTAAATAATTGACTTTATCTGGGTCGGTAATAGCATCGTTATCTAATTCTTTTTGATAATTATATGAATATACAATTAATGGTATTAAATAAGCAATAATTAGGACTAATATAATTAATTTTTATATTTTGTAACATCGATTACTGTAATAAAAAGCCGGGCTAATAAGTGCAGTAAGGTGAGCTCCATAAATTAACTCTTTTGTTAGCCATGAAATATTATGTTTTAGTATAATAGTTTTGCCAATTATGTATGCCATAACTTACTAATCACACAATATAATATATACTTGTGTATTTAATTAAATTGGTAACTAAATTATTATATATATAGTATTTATTATTATTCATATTATTTTTTGGAAAAGTTATTTGAAAATGTAGTTCCGGATTATTAATTATATCTAATTTTCCATTTAATTGTTCTGTTAAAACTATGACTAATTGAAGGCCTAAGGATTTGGTATTATTAAAATCATACCCTTGTGGAAAACCAATTCCATTATCTTTTATTATTAATACAAATTTATGTTCATCCAATTTTTTTATCTCTAACTAAATTATGCCTTCTCTGCCATTTGGAAACGCGTGTTTTAATGAATTAGTAATTAGTTCATTAATTACTAATCCTAATGGGATTGCTGTATCTAAATTAAATGATATATCTTCAATATTCTTGTTAATTATAATTCTTCCCATTATTATATGATAGTTCTATATTAAATAATAAATTCTTATATATTCTTGGAAGTTTACATTAGCCATATTTTCTGATTGATATAGTTTTTCATGGATAAGTGCCATTGACTTAATCCTATTCTGGCTATCTTTTAGCATATCGTTAAATTTTTTATCCTGGACATAGGCTGATTGGAGACCTAGCGTACTAGATATAATCTGCATATTATTTTTTACTCTATGATGAACCTCTTTGAGTAACACCTCTTTTTCTTTTAACGAGCCTATGATTTTTTCTTCATCGATTTTATGCTCAACGATCTCTTTTTGAAGCATTTCATTCAACAATGATAATTCTGCTGTCCTATCTTTTACTCTCATCTCCATTTCATCATATGCTTTTTTCAATTGATCTTCTGCATTTTTACGTTAAGGTAATATCTTCTGCCATCAAAACAAAATGAGATATTTTCTTATCCGATGAGTATGTCGGATACAGTTTGATTGAAAGAATATTTTTCAAAACCAATTTTTTGTTCTTGCTGACATTATCAATATAAATTGTATTACCAGTTTTTAATTTTTCATAATCTATCTCTGACTTGTTCTTTAAATTAAAGTTTAAATTAAATATATTAATATTATTGATATCATTCTTTATTTAAATTAAATGTATTAATGAACATATCATTAGCTTTCAATAAATTACCCTTTGATCAAACATGCAGATTGAATCTGGTGATTGAGTAATTAAATCCTCGACAACAAGAGACGTATCTCTTAATTGTTTATTTACTTCTTCTACAGTTGATTATTTTTATATTACTTAAGCGCATAAATCAATAGTGTTATGGAGCCAAATAATAACATAGAGTCATAAAAATATTGTGAAGCAGGAATTATAGAAAAACTAAAATTTCCGAATAACTTCAGTATGTCACCTATAAAGCTTAATGAATAAAATCCAAAAATAATAATAAAAATATACCTTAATTTTGTAGGCATATTAATTAATAATTAATATAATTGATAGCGCTATAATGATAGCATCACAGACTGTAGATATTGTATATATAGATACGTCAAACTGATCAAATGAACTAATATTAATTATCGAATAATATATTAGAAGTAAAACGAATGCAAAAGCTAAATAGAAAATAAATATCTTAATTGGCGATTTAAACATTGAACCTTGTTCTTTATAAACTAATGACAAGGCAATTATGATGGGGAAATAATTAAAAACCATTAAAATTTTTCCTAAAGGAACTAAAAAGCTAACATTATAAGTAATAGGTAATAAGTACCAGATAATACCGGATAGTGCAAGTGCAAAATATGAGATTGACAATCCTAGAAACATTGTTTTTGAAATTTTATCTGTACTTGATCGATAAATTACTATGCATATTGGCACGCAGAATAATAGTAAGAATGCTGCAGCAATGATTGTTGAAAAAGGAAATTCAGAATAAACTGATGAAAATAAAAATATCATTGATGTCATTACAAGCAATATAAATTGCACTGCAATAAGGATAATAAGTAATAGGTTAAACCCTTTCATTCGAGAAATATTGAAATCCATGGAATACCCTTTTTAATCTATACGCTTACTTATCTCCATTATAACTATATCATTCAATAAAAAAAGCTTTTGATATTATCTTATAAATTCAAAAATATAACTAAAAAGGTTATACCAATTTATTTCTAAGCGTACCAACCTTTTCAATCTCAATCTCGATTACATCGCCCTTGTTCATGGGCCCCACTCCCGACGGCGTCCCCGTAGCAATTACGTCCCCGTGTTCCAGGGTCATTACGCCTGAAATGAACTCCACGAGTTTGTATACGTCGAAGATCATGTTGTCTGTATTCGAGCTCTGCATGACCTTGCCGTTCAGCTTTGACTTGATAGCCAGCTTCTTCGGGTCGATATCAGTCACAACGAACGGCCCCACCGGTGCGAACGTGTCGAAACTCTTGGCGCGGGTCCACTGGCCGTCTATCTTCTGGAGATCTCTGGCCGTGACATCGTTGAAGCACGTGTACCCGAGGATGTGGTCTTTTGCGTGTTCGGCCTTGATATGGCGGGCCCTCTTGTTGATCACGATGCCGAGCTCGGCTTCGTAGTCGACCTGGTGGCTCTGCTTCGGGTAGGTGATTTCGGCACCCTGGCCAATGACACTGGTAGATGGCTTGAGGAAGATGACCGGCTCGTCGGGGATTTTCTCGTTCATCTCGGCTGCGTGGTCTTTGTAGTTGAGGCCGACGCAGACGATCTTCGTCGGCTTGCAGGGGGGCAGTATAGTCACCCTGTCCATCTCGTACTCTCTGCCGCCGATGTGGGAGTGTACCTTTCCTTCGATTACTTCGCCTGTGAAATCTACGTGGTTATGTCTGAACCTGCCAATGATTGTCATATGTTAATCCTCCTTCCGCTGGCATCACGTGCGTATCTGCCCATCTCGGACTTCAGCATGATATCGCCGCGAAAAACAGGCCCGTCTTTGCATACTCTCAGCCCGTCCGGGTCCATGCAGCAGCTTCCGCATACGCCGATGCCGCATTTCAGGTACCGCTGGAGGCTGAATTGCGAGCGCGATGCCGCTTTTGCCGCGTCCAGCATGCCGAGCACCCGGAACATCATCTTTTCCGGGCCACAGCAGTATATTTGAGTGAACGTATTTAAGTCTATGGACTTCAGCAGGTCCGTAACAAAGCCTTTCTGGCCATAGCTGCCGTCGTCCGTGGCTATTTCGAGTTTTCCGGCCTTTTTATACCGATTTATGAAATGTACTTCGTCCTTTGTCCTGTATCCGGCAATCGTAGTGACTTTCACGCCTATTGACGCGGCTTTCTCTGCGAACGGGGCAATCGGTGCCGAGCCTACGCCTCCGGATATGAGCAATATGTCTTCGCCCACCAGTTCCCAGCCGTTGCCGTATGGTCCGCGGATGCCGACCGTGTCGCCTTCTTTAAGCTTGAAAAGCGCTTCAGTCGCCTCGCCCACCTTCTGGACCGTTATGGCGTTGTCGTAGGAGAGCGTCATAGGTACCTCGTCCACGCCCCGGACCCAGACCATCAGGTATTGTCCCGGGTTGCCGTGCAGCCATCGGTCCGTGTCCAGCCTGAACGTCCTGATGGTAGGCGTCTCTTCGACTACCTCTTTGATTTGCGCGCTTATCGGCCTCATTTTTTCACCCTGTGAGACAGTCCCACCAAGTCTTTAAGCTGCATGTTCCTGCGGTCCAGGTAATCAGATATTCCCATGGCGACCGCGGCATAGACGCCGATGTCCTCGTAGACAGCCGATCCTATTTCCACGGCACAGGCCCCCGCCATCATCATTTCGACTGCGTCGGCCCAGTTCGATACGCCGCCGACGCCGATGACCGGTATCTCCAGCGTGTCGTAGAGATCGTACACACATCGCACTGCGACCGGCTTTATGGCCGGCCCGGAGAGGCCCCCGTGGACGTTGCCCAGGACGGGATAGCCGGAGTCGATGTCGATGGCCATGGCCTTCAGCGTGTTCACGGCGACCACTGCGTCCGCGCCGCCTTCCTGCGCGGCCAGTCCTATCTC
Source organism: uncultured Methanocellaceae archaeon (assembly GCA_963792125.1). Lineage (GTDB taxonomy): Archaea > Halobacteriota > Methanocellia > Methanocellales > Methanocellaceae > Methanocella_A. Next base: position 83,746 of record CAWBVA010000002.1, on the reverse strand, counting down.
CCTGATGTCGGTAACGTTAGGCGTCAGCTTCACCCATACCGGGACATCGACCGCTTCCTTGACCGCCTTTGTGATGCTTTTGACGAGTGCCGGGTCGGTGCCTACCTGCATGCCGTAGCCTATCGCGTGCGGGCAGCTGACGTTCAGCTCGTACGCGTCAGCCCCTGGCAATCCCCGTGCGATCTGTACGAATTCGTCCGCGGTTGCCCCGAAGATGCTGGCGATCACCGGGATACCGGCCTCTTTAGCGATCTTCAGCTCCTGCGCGAATTCCCTGTATGATGGGTTGGGAAGGCCCATGGCGTTAATGTAGCCGTTTTCGAGGTCGATCATCGTCGGGCCGGGATGCCCGTACTTTGGCTCGATGCCGATCGACTTGGTCACGACCGCTCCTGCGCCCATGCCGGCGATCCTTTTGAGTGACGCGCCTGTCGTACCCATGATGCCTGCGGCAAGAATCGTGGGATTGGAAAGCTTCAGCCCGCCTGCTTCGCACTCGATCTTCATTATATCCCTACAGAAAAGATGCACTTTATCAATATAGCTTTCCCTGTTTCGAAAATCTATGTACTACTGCGTTTTTCAGATGCTATGTCCGCACACACCACGATAATTGATTATTCTAACCTTCATCACGCTGCGCTTGCGGCCACAAAGACACTAAGGGAACGAAAACACGAACAGTAAAGACACAAAGACAATCTAAGACACAAAGGAACTGATCATACATTCCTCTGTGTCTTATTCGATCTTCGTGTCTTCCGTCTTTATGTCTTCGTTACCCTTCGTGTCTTTGTGGCTGCATAGCGCAGCGTGTGAAGGTTTGGTAATCAATTTCTGTAAAGCAAAGCAGCGTGTGCGTGCAGCCCTGATAACATCCGACACTCATAAATGCAGTAAAGACAAATCTCTTAAAAATCAGTGCCGGTAAGTCGTTCGCTGCACGACTTTAAACCCTTCCCTGGCCGTGATGCGATCGATGATCGCCCGGATGTCCTCCTGTCTTTTGAACGTCTCCGCCGTTACGCCGTCTTCCATCGAAGAGAGGACCGCAGAGGACAGCGAGCGTGCGCATTTCCATGAAGTACAGCTCGTAGGTCATTGCGTCCATGAGCTTTTTGTCCAGGAACTCACGCTCTTCGCCTTCAGAGCTCATGATCAGTCGGGCGACGAATGCAAACGCCTCCTGCACCTGTCTTGTAGCCCGGGGGACCGGCAATGCCTCTATGCTGTAGTTCCTGATGTTGTTCTGGGAGCAGAAGACCTCGAAGTACCAGTTCAATACCGACGAGTTCAGCAGGGCGATGAGGTAGAGCGGGTCGATGTTTTTATCCGTCACGATGATCTGCTTGACTGAATTGCCGCAGAGGTAGCCCTCGGGCAGCAGGGCGAATTTCAGCCGGCGGGACGATGCTTTATTTCTCGTGTTCCGGCCGATGACCCTGGACGACGCTATCGTCCTGGCTGCCGCAGGCCGCTTTTCCAGGAACTCGTCTTTCCTGATCCATCTTGGCTGCGGCCCGTCAGGGCGCAGGTCGACAGAGTACTCGTCCAGGTGGATTCCCTTGACGAATATGTCCCCTGCAGGGGCATCTGATACAAAATCCCGGTCAATGGTCTCATCCACATTGCCGACGCTGATTTCCCCTATCGGCGGAAATACTGCGTTGCCACAGAACGGCGGGATACGCCGCATGGAGTCGAGCATAGCCCATTCCAGGTCAGGCGACGTGAACAGGGGTACTTCCATCCTCCCGGCAGTCATGTCTGAAAGCTCGCCGATGTCCACCCGTATCGTGCCGTCGCCATCCAGGTTGCCGATGTCCACGCCATGCCTTATCCGCAGGCAATTCGTCGGCGTGCCCTTCCTGCATGTCACGATGCAGGTCGCCTGGTTGACCCTGTCGAACAACTTCGAGCGCTCCGGTATCTCGACGATCTCTTCCACGTCGCAATCGGAGAACAGTCGCTGTCGCAATCTGGTCGAAGTCGTCTCGTTGAGAAACGAGGACGGGAAGATAAGGCACATGCTGCCGTTCTCCCGCAGCAGCGCAAGGTTGCGCTCGATGAACAGCTTGTAAAGGTTCAGGTTGCCGTCCTGACAACGGTACAGGCCGCTGGCTTTTACCGCTCTGGCAAAGCTGTCTTTCATCCGCTTCCGGTCGTCGGGGCCTACATCCCTGAACATGCTTTTGACACGCATGTACGGCGGGTTACCGGCGATGATGTCGAAAGACTCCGGCATTGCACTGTCTTTCTCCGGGAAAAGCACATTGCCCGGCGACAGGTTCATCTTTACCCTGTCTATGGCTGTGTGTCGGGATTCGCCATATGATGCCAGCCTTAACAGGAGCCTGACCCTGGCGGATTCCACGGAGTAGGCTTCGATATCCCTGCCATAGAGGTTATTCGCTATCGTATCTGCAGCAAGCTCATACATTTCCCGGGGTTTTTTATCAAGCCGCCTCGATATGGCCAGTCGCAGCCTGCAAAGCTCTTCGAGGGCCGCTTCAAGGAAGATACCGGTCCCGCAGGAAGTATCCATGAACCGCATGCCCTGCAGGAGATCTCGCACCCGGCTAAGCTCTTTCTCATCGCCACGACCGATCAGGTCCTCGATCGATACTGGCATCCCTTCCGGACTTCCGACAAAATGGCCTGACAGATAGTTCCCGATCGCACGCCTGCACATATAACGGGCCACTGTCACAGGCGTGTAGACTGCGCCGGCATCTCTCGCGGTCGTTTGCCTGATGCGTGCCGATGACACGTTACGGGTGTCATTCACGGCTTCGACGGCATCTTCAGCGCCTGCAAGGATGTCTGTGATCTGCCGCTTTAATCCTTCCGGGAAAATCTGTCCGGGATTACCGTTGACAGCCCCGAGCATTTCCAGCGCGACAGCTGCCATCACGTCGTCGGCACAGATACGGGCGGCCTTTTCGTCGCCGTCGAACTGTTGTTGCGCCAGCTCACAGACTATCAGATCATACCGTCCCGTCAGGCTGTTTCGTGCGGTCAAACGCGTAATCGCTCCTTAGAGCTATACGCCTGCAATATTAAAAGCTATTTCACTTCCGTCTTATGATCGTGGTCCAGGACCTCGAAGCACTGCTTATCCTGGCTGCGGAGCTCCCTGAAGACCAGCGCATCACAGTACGGACAATAGTAGTCGATCTCGCCCTGCATTCCCTCGTCCATCAGCTCGATGGTGGGAAACCGGTCGAACGTCTTATTGTACACCGGACAATTGACGGTCTCTTCTAAATGCGGGATACGTCCCTGCAGGTCTCGCAGGCTCCTGCGTACATCAAAAGGATTAGCATGCTGGCCTCGCGGCATTCAGATCGCTCCGATCAAAGATGGGAAAGTAGATATAAAAATACGACCCGGCAATAGCTCGGTGCCAGCGTTTCGATGCCACGTCATTGGCGACATTGCGTGACCGCAGGAGGGCAGCAGCAATCACCGGGCCAGCGATACAGTTATCTTTGATAATGCTCGATATACGCGTGGCTATTACGCCTGATATTGCCGGAGGACAGATGCTAAAAATCAAGACGCCGTCGCGCATCCACATGACGCTGATCGACATGAACGGCTCTCTGGGCCGTGTCGACGGGGGCATCGGGATCACGCTCGAGGAGCCGAACATCGTAATCACCGCTAAGAAGTCGGATTCCGTGGAGGTCCGGGGCGACCCTGAGCTTAACGAACGCATGAAGAAGGCCTGTGAGGTCATCTGTCCCGGGTGCGGCATTGAGATCGATATTAAAAAGTCCTACTGGAACCACATTGGCCTGGGCTCCGGGACACAAGCTGCCCTGGCGGCAGGCATGGCGATGTCAGCCCTGTACGACCTGAAACTCTCGCCGAGGGAAATCGCCGAGAAGGTCGGCCGGGGCGGGACGTCGGGCATCGGTATCGGGTCTTTCGAACGCGGCGGCTTCATCCTCGACGGCGGACACCGCATGGAAGCGAAGAGCGCGTTTCTCCCCAGTTCCTTTTCCAAAGGCGTGCCCCCTGCGCCTATCCTGTGCCAGCGCGATTTTCCTGCATGGGACATTGTCCTCGCAATACCCCCCGCAAAAGGCGCATTTGACCTTTATGAGAAAGATATGTTTGCGAACATTTGTCCGATCCCGCTGAACGAGGTCGAGAAGCTCTGCCACGTGATCCTGATGCAGATGCTCCCGGCGCTCGCCGAGCGCGACATGGACACGTTCGGCAGGGCTGTGAACGCGATACAGGAAATCGGCTTTAAGCGCCATGAAGTCGACCTGCAGCCCACGGCAAAAGGGCTGATTGAGGCTTTACGTGCGGGAGGCGCTGCCGGCGCAGGATTGAGCTCTTTCGGACCCGCGGTATACGCCATTACCGATCAGCCCCGCAAAGTCGAAGCGGCAGCCAAAAGCTTCGATAAGGAATGTGTCGTGATCAGGACACGGGCCAGGAACAAGGGCGCAGATATCATACGCAGGTGAGCGCATGAAGGCCTGGTTCGGCGAGCATAAGGATGGCAGGTGGGTCATCGCAGGCACGACCCCGGAACAGCTATCCGCTTTCGCTGCGGTCTCGAACAGCTCTGATACAGATAAAAACGTCGATTTTGCCAGGATTGCCATCGAAGCAGGCCTCTGTAAATCGGCCGCCGGTTACCGGAAGCTGATGCACGAGACGGCCATCGCACTGGCCCGGAGCCGGATTACCGCCGTATTATCGACCGAGGATGCGGACATCGTGCAGTCGATCAAAGCGCTCGACACGGTCATCGATGCTTACAACGAGATGAGCGAGCGTCTCGTCGAGTGGTACGGCATCCACCATCCAGAAGAAAAAATACGGCCGCAGGAGATTATCGACCGGCTCGCGACATCGCAACCTGAAGACATCGAGGCGCTGCGAAGCTATGCGTCATCCGCAAAGGCGCTGGCCGAAGAGCGGAAACGGCTGGAAAAGTATATCGCCGGCTGTATGGCGGATGTCGCGCCCAACCTTTCGGACGTGCTCGGCCCGATGCTTGGCGCCAGGCTTATCGCCCGGGCAGGCGGACTCGACCGGCTCGCAAAGCTGCCGGCCAGCGCGCTGCAGGTTATGGGCGCACGCGAGGCATTGTTCAGGCACATAAGGGAAGGCACGCCGCCGCCCAAGCACGGCTTTATCTACCGGCACCCGCTGGTGAGCGGATCGCCCAAGCGGCTGAGGGGAAAGATTTCCCGTGCTATTGCCGGGAAAGCAGCCATCGCAGCACGGGTGGATTACTATTCCGGCGAGCGGCTGTCCCTCGGCGAAGATGCCCGGAAGCGTATCATGGCTATTAAAGGCGGGAAACGGAGGGGACCGGATGAGCGTTGAGATATCGGGCGTCAGGCCAACGCGTATCGACAACGTCTTCACCCTGCAAGCCGGCCAGGAGGAATGGCTGGCGACGCTTTCCACATACCCGGAAGGCGCTCTGCAGCACGAGGGCAGGTTTTTCCGCCCATGGAGCCCTGCGACAAGCAAGCTTTCATCGATGATACTGAAAGGCATGCAAATTCCGCTCAATGCACAGTCTCGCGTGCTATACCTCGGGGCGGCCAGCGGCACCACCGTGACGCACGTATCGGATATTGCGGCCGACGGTGTCGTCTTCGCTGTCGAGTTCGCCGCGCGGCCGGTAAGGGACCTGCTCCGCGCCATTGCAGACCGGGACAACATCATCCCGATGATTTCGGACGCGAGGCGACCGGACCTGTACCCGCCCTTCGTCGATCACGCGGACTTCCTGTACCAGGACGTCGCACAGCCCGACCAGGCCGACATCGCCATTGCCAATGCCGATAAATACCTTGTCTCCGGCGGCTATGCGGCCATCGCCATCAAGGCACGGAGCATCAGCGCAGGCGGAGATGTGAAAGATATCTTCAGAGGCGAGATCGAGCGGCTGGCAGAGCGGTTCGAAGTCGTCGAGAAAGTTTCCCTTGAGCCACTACACCACGACCACATGGCCGTACTGTGCCGCTACTGAAGTCGCCAAGTGCCAAGAGAGTCGCCAAGGCGCCACTTTTAGCAACCGAAGGTTTCAAGGCGCCAAGTTTTTTTTAATTAAGGCATCTAGATTTTTAATACTGTCGACATTAAAACTGATGACTTCGACCGACATTGACCTACACTTAAAATTTAAAATACGACTTGGCGTCTTGAACCTTCGCTTGCTAAAAGTGCGTCTGAACCTTCGGTGTAAAAGTTCCCTTACCTTAGTGCGGCTTATGACATATCCAGGGTGATGAGTTCGGTGCGCATGAGTCGGTTGAGGAACTTCAGCAGCCGCTTCTCCATGTCCTTCTCGTTACCCCGGGTGCGCTGGACCATGATTTCCTTGATATCCTGTACGGAGTTCTTGCCGTCGCAGAGTTCCCAGACCATCGAGCCCATTGGGTTGAACTTGAAGCTGCGTTCTTCGGGTATGTCGATGAAACGTCCTAACAGATTCATGAACGGCGTCTTCGAAAAGGGCAGGTACAGCTTAATGGCATCGGAACTTGTCTTATCCCATTCCACCTTGTCGTTCCGTACTGGCCTGGACAGCATGAACTTCTTGTAAGGCACCTTCGCGCCGTTGCCCTTGAAAGCCACGAACCCCGCCATATGACTAAAAAAGTCGCTGATCGGCTAAATATCTTTCTTCGAACCGGCGTCTGACCGGGGCACTGCAGCGTCGATCTCAGCGAGGAGCTGGTCTTCCGTCTTTCCTTCCACAGAAATTCCCATCTTCATGGCAATGTCCATGACTTTTTGTGAAGGCGGCTTCACGACCGGCGCCGATACTAATCGCGGCTGCCGAGAGCTCTCGCTCGAACTCGTGCTGCGCTTTCTTGACCTCGGCGTAGAGCCTGCCCATTTCACGCAGGTACCCGGGCAGCTTGTCAGGCCCGAACAGCAGAAGAGCGACGATGGCTATGAAGATGATTTCGTCGAAACCGACCATTGGGATACCAATCTATCTATTCAGCGCCTTGCGGCTATATATATTTTCAGAGCATTGGACACGGAGGGCACTAAGGGCACGGTGGACATGGGGGTACGGAGAAGAGGCGGTGCAACAGTTTCAAATGGCCATCCAGCTCGACGTGAGTAACTACCGCGCGCACTTCGAGCTTGGAGAAATACTCGGCAGGAAAGTTCTGCTGGACGATGCTATTGCAGAGATGTCCAGGGCAGTTACCATAAATTCCGATTTCGCGCAGGCCCATTGCTCGATGGGACGGTTGCTTAAAAAGAAAAAAGAGCTGAATGGATAAAAGAATAAAATCCGGGTCTCTCAGGTAGCCGACGGCTGTTTGTTTTCCGGCGTCATTATTATGACCGGGACCGGCTGATTCTTTTCTGGCATATCCATCAGGTGGCACGCGACGAAATGCTCGCCGCCAGTGTCCTTGAACTCCGGGTCGGCCTTTTCACAGATATCCATCTTATATCTGCAGCGCGTATGGAACCGGCAGCCGCTGGGCGGGTTGATCGGCGTGGGCACGTCGCCTTCGAGGATGATCCGGTTCTTGCGCTTGATTGCCGGGTCCGGGATTGCGATGGCTGAGAGCAATGCCTGCGTGTAGGGGTGCTTCGGGTTATCGAACAGCTCATCCGTCTTCGCCAGCTCCACGATCTTCCCGAGGTACATAACCGCCACCCGGCTGCTCAGGTACTTGACCACGATCAGGTTATGCGAGATGAACAAGTACGTGAGGCCGAACTCTTTCTGCAGGTCCTCCAGCTTGTTCAATATCTGGGACTGGACCGATACGTCGAGCGACGACGTCGGCTCATCCAGTACGATGAACTCAGGGTCGAGCGCGAGCGCTCTGGCGATGCAGATGCGCTGTCTCTGGCCGCCGCTGAACTCGTGCGGGTAGCGGTTCTCATGAATGGGGTTCAGGCCTACGGCCTCCATGAGCGAGTTGATCTTCCGATCCATCTCTCGCCCTCTCTTCATGCCGTTGATGACCATTGGCTCTGCGATGATGTCCCGGACCAGCATCCGGGGGTTCAGCGAGCTGTTCGGGTCCTGGAACACGATCTGCATAGAGTGCCGCAGCTTGCGCATACTGGCACGGGTGCAACCGCAGATGTCCTCGCCCTTAAATCGTACCTCGCCGGCGTCGGGCTCGATCAGTCTCAATATCGCCCGGCCCACGGTGGTCTTTCCGCAGCCGCTTTCGCCCACGAGACCCAGGGTCTCTCCCTCGTTGATATACAGGTCGACGCCATCGACGGCCTTGACCTGCTCGACGGTCCGGGAAAGGATGCCACCCTTGATCGGGAAGTACACCTTGAGCCCTTTGACTTCAAGGATCTTGTCTGCCATTCAGCTCACCTTCTCCTTGTCCGCAAACAGGAAACATGATACGTAGTGGCCCTCGCCCAGCCGGTACACGCCTGGCTTCTCTTTCCGGCAAATGTCCATTGCTTTATTGCACCGGGGGTGGAACCGGCATCCGGGCGGCGGGCTTATGAGGTTCGGCACGCTGCCGGGAATCGTGTCCAGCCGCGATTCATGCCTGGTCGACAGCTTCGGTATGGCGCCGATCAGCCCGATCGTGTACGGGTGCGAGGGATTCTTGAAGATAGTCTGGACGTCGGCTCAGCTCGACGATAGTGCCGGCATACATCACGCCCACGCGATCGCATACGTCGGCGATGATGCCGAGGTCGTGCGTTATTATCAATATCGAGGAGCCGATCTTGTTCTTCAGGTCCTTCATCAGCTCCAGGATCTGTGCCTCGATGGTTACGTCCAGCGCGGTTGTGGGTTCGTCCGCGATGAGCAGGGCCGGCTGGCAGGCGAGCGCCATGGCAATCATGGCACGCTGCAGCATTCCGCCCGATAGCTCGTGCGGGTAGCTGTTCGCCACTCTCTCCGGCGCTGCGATGCCCGTGAACTTGAGCATCTCGATGGCCTTCGCTTTCGCCCAGTCTTCTTGTCCATCTTCTGGTGGAGCCTTAGCACCTCGATGATCTGGTCGCCGATCGTGTACACCGGGTTGAACGACGTCATGGGCTCCTGGAAGATCATGGATATCTTATTTCCCCGGATCTCGCGCATCTCCTTGTTGGGCAGCTTCAGCAGGTCCTTGCCCTCGAAAATGATGCTGCCCTCGTCAATTCTGCCCGGCGGCCACTGGATGAGTCGGATGATCGACAGAGCGGTCACGGACTTGCCGCAGCCGGTCTCGCCTACCAGGCCCAGCGTCTCTCCTTTGTAGATGTCGAGGCTGATGCCATCGAGCGCCTTGACTACGCCGGCATATGTATAGAAGTTCGTCTTCAGGTTTTTGATACTAATGAGTACGTCAGGCATGCTATCGCCTCATCTTGGGATCGAGTATGTCTCGCAGGCCGTCGCCCAGCAGGTTGAACCCCAGGCAAACCAACAGGATGGCCAGGCCGGGGAAAGTCGTCTCTCCGGGGTGGAACTGCAGGGCCTGCCTGCCATCGGAGACCATGCGGCCCCATTCAGCTGCTCCGGCTTCTGCGCCCAGGCCGATAAAGCTCAGGGCTGCGGCAGTGATGATGACCGAGCCCAGGTCCAGCGTGGCCTGGACGATGATGGGTGAGAACGAGTTGGGCATGATGTGCTTGTAGATGATCCGCCAGTCGCTGGCTCCTACGGCGCGGGCCGCCTCGATGATACTTACGCTCTTTGACAGAGAGCACCTGTCCCCTGATAAGCCGCGCATAGATCGGCCACCACACGACGGTCATAGCAATCATGACGTTGGTCAGACTGCTGCCCATCGCCGCACAGATCACCATCGCCAGCACCAGGCTCGGGAAACCGAGGAATATGTCGGTGACACGCATCATGATCTCGTCGATAATGCCGCCATAGTAGCCGGCGACACTGCCCACGACTACACCGACGATTATGGCCGATACCACGACCATTACACCTATCTGAATGGATACGCGGCTACCCCAGATGATTTTGCTGTAAATGTCGCCGCCATGATCGTCCGTGCCAAGTACGTGCGAGCCGCCGGGATCAGCATCTGCGTTAGTCACGTCCATGTAATCAGGCGGGTAATTCGCAAGAATGGGTGCGAAGATGGCAACCAGCAAGAATGCGACGATTAGTATAAGTCCCAGCACAGCGAGGGGGCTCTTACTGAACAACTTGACCGAGTGTTTAAACTCTTTGATTTTCGAGTCATTCCTTTCGAGCCATTTCCCGGTGATCGACTGGCTTCCGCCCTTATCGTTTGTACTTTCGCTAACAGCCATGATGATCACCCTATCTTGACCCTCGGGTCCAGGTATACGTACAGCACGTCCACCACCAGGTTAGCGATGACATACGCCAGCACTACCAGGAGCGTGAAGCCCATGATGGACGCGAAGTCCGAGTTCAGGATGGCCTGAGTGGAGTACCTCCCCAGGCCTGGCCACGAGAAAATCGTCTCCGTGAGTACGGCACCGGAGAGCAGGCCGCCGAAAGCGAGGCCAACCACCGTGACGGTCGGAGTAAGCGCGTTTCTCAAGGCGTGCTTGAAGACTACCTTGAACTCTGACAGTCCCTTTGCCCTCGCTGTCCGTATGAAGTCCTGTGTCATAGTTTCTAGCATGCTCGATCTCATCATCCGCGCTACGACGGCCAGGTACAGGTATGCCAGACAGAATGCGGGCATGATGAGGTGCTTGAGTGATAAGAAGAATTTATCCAGGTTCGGTTCCAGGAGGCTGTCGATCAAGTAAAGCCCGGTAACATGCGTCGGGGGATAGAATCCCGAAGACGAGCCCGGGAACCGGCCGTGCAGCGGCAGCCATCCGAGCTGATACGCCAGCAGGAGCTGCAGCAGGCAGCCGAACCAGAATATCGGCATCGATACGCCAATCAGGCTGAATATCCTGACAATGTGATCCGGCCATTTATCTTTTTTGATCGCCGATATGATCCCCAGCGGAATACCCATGATAATACACATCACCATACTGACGAGGGCCATCTCGAGCGTGGCCGGGAATTTTTCGACCAGGACATCGATTACAGGCCTTGAACCTGCATTCTTGCCGGTAATGCCCAGGTCCAGGTGGGATAGGTCAACAAGATAATAATAATACTGTGTCACCATCGGCTCATCCAGATGATGCGCTTTGATGATCTGCGCTCTCAACGCTTCGTTTCCTGCCGTTTTTTCCGTCAGCCATGCCGCTGCCGGGTCACCCACCATGTGCGAAAGGAAAAATGTGATCAACGTGATACCGATCAGGACAGGAACGAGCAGCAGCAATCGTCTGATAACGTACTCGTAAATCTTCATTGCTATCACTTTTGTTTTTTAAAAATATGGTTAGAGACCGTATAACTACTTATACGGTCTCTTTAAATATTTTGTCTATTCAGGCCTGTCTGTACAGGTTAGCGTATATGTTCTCGCTGTCCATGGGGTTGTGCGTATAGCCCTTCAGGTTCTTGCCATATACCTGGTACCATACCGGGAATATGAACGGGTCATACGCATAGTCTTTGTTCGAGCCTACGACCATGGTGTCCAGGAGCGGCGCAAGTTTGGCCGGGTCCGTTGTGACCAGTGCCTGCTCGTATGCGGCATCAACCGTGGCGTTGTAGTACTTTATCTGGTTGCCGTAGAAGCCCTTGGAGTAGCAGAACGGTCCGGCAAAGTCCATAGCAGACGGGTAGTCTGCAGTCCATCCGAGCACGAACACGTTCAGTTCGCCGTTCCTCTGCTTGTCGAGGTACGTTCCCCACTCGTAGCCCTGTACATCGACAGTAATGCCAATGTCGTAGCCCTCAAGCTGCTGCTTGAGCATGCGGCAGACGGTCTCACGGCCAGTGTTACCGCTGTTGTATGCGGCGACTATGGTCGTCTGGTTGGTCTTGCTGAAGCCCAGTTCCTGCAGGAGCTGCTTGGCATGCGTGGTATTGTAGGGTATCGTAGCGAGCTTTTCGTTATAGCCCTGTAATCCCTTGGGTATGACGCCGTTAGCGATTACGCCGTAGCCGTAGTTCACGCTGTCCTTATAGGTCTGAGCGTCGAACGACTCGGAAATGGCCTGCCTGAACTTGGCGTCGCTTGTCGGCCACTTGTTATGCTGGAAGCCGATGAAGGTAACCGATAATGCGTTGCCGAAGTACTCGCTTGCCTCGGACACGTTAGCTATGTCCTTGTGGTACCTCAGGGGCACGTAGATCAGGTCAGCTTCGCCGCTGCGAAGGGCAGTCAGCCTGGTGTTGTAGTCTGGCACGACCCTCCGCTCAATGCGGAATGGCTTTGCCTTGTCGCCCCAGTAGGCGTCGTTCCTCTCGAGGACCATTCTGTCATCGCGAGTCCACGATGTCAGCTTGAAGGGCCCGGTACCGCTAGCGTGCTCCCTCAGGTATGAGGACGAATAGTTGTTCAGCTTGTACCCGCCATTAGCCATGTCGAACGCGGGGCTGACAATGGCCATGCCCGGGAAGGTTACTACGTAGTTGAAGTCAGACATCGGGTTAGACAGAGTAACCTGAACGCAGGTGTCATTGATGACCTTGACGGCCTGCTTGGCCAGGTATGCGTCTGCATCTGCCTGAGTGTGGTTCGAGTCGAGCCACTCCTGCCCGCCCAGGAAGTACGGGGTGAGCAGGCCAAAGTACGCGCCCTGTTCTGCGTTGATCAGGACGCCCCTGTCGTACGAGTACTTGACAGCCGTGGCGTTAAAGTCCGAGCCATCCTGGAACTTGACGCCGGTGCGCAGGTAGAATGTCCATACCTTTGCATCAGCGGAGGAGTTCCAGGCCGTCGCAAGTAATCCCTTGAGCTTGGTCGGGTCTTCGCCCTGGTAATAGATCAGAGTCTCATAAATGTTTTGAGTTACACCGAACGATGCAGAATCATACTCTACAAGTGGGTCGAGCGACGGACAGTCGTCAGCCCACATATCTACAAGTGTCTGATTAGAAATATTAGGGTTTGGCGTCACAGTGCCAGTCGGTGTTGGTGTCGGTGATGAACAACCGGAAATCATGACAACTGCCATGACCAAAACCGCTGCGACCAGCATCGCGCTTCGCCAATCTCTTATCCATAATTTCACCTCTCCATAACGAAAATGCCAGCATGTCAACTCCAAAGGCTGGCAACTATCTACCAATATCTCTCTTATTATTACTTATTACTATCGGTTTTATCGCAAATTTTATATATATAAGGAAATAATTTATATAAAATTCGAATTATGGCCTATAAAACGGCAAATCAGGGTTTGCAGGCGCTGTGGCAGAAAGCAAAAGCTTTAAAGGTTAACCCGTATTCTATAATCCGGAGAATCCAATGTATCATCTCGAATGCATCAGGTGCGGTGCGAAGTACGGGCCGGACGAGGTCATCTATACCTGCGGGAAATGCGGGGGCCTGCTCGACGTTGTTTACGATTATTCACAGATCACGACTCACCCGTGACGACCTCAAAGGTCCGCTGTCCGTGTGGAAGTACAAGGCGCTGCTGCCGGTCAGCCGCGAGCCCGTGACGCTGAAGGAAGGTGGCACACCGGTCTACAATATCCGGGCCATCGGCAAGGATATCGGCATGAAGGATGCCCATGTAAAGCACGAGGGCATGAATCCCAGCGGCTCCTTCAAGGACCGCGGGATGACCGTGGGCGTTACCAAAGCGCTGGAACTGGGCATGAAGAGCGTGGCCTGCGCCTCTACGGGCAACACGTCGGCATCGCTGGCTGTCTATGGCGCGAGGGCCGGCATCCCTGTCATCGTGCTGCTGCCCGCCGGAAAAGTCGCGCTGGGCAAAGTCGCACAGGCGCTCATGCACGGCTCGAAAGTCCTGAGCATCCGGGGCAACTTCGACGACGCCCTGCGGCTGGTCCGCGAGATGTGCATTGAGTAATGGCATCTACCTGCTCAACTCGATCAACCCTTACCGGCTGGAAGGCCAGAAGACCATAGGCTTCGAGATCGTGGACTACTTCGGCTGGGAAGTCCCCGACCGCATCATCCTGCCCGTGGGCAATGCGGGCAACATCACGGCCATCTTCAAGGGGCTCAACGAGATGAAGAAGCTCGGTATCATCGACCGCATCCCTAAGATGACGGCCATCCAGGCCGAGGGCAGCGCGCCCATCGTGAAGGCCATCCGGAGCGGCGCGAAGGATATCGTACCCGAGATGCACCCCGAGACCGTGGCGACCGCCATCCGCATCGGCGACCCCGTGAATGCCGTCAAGGCACTGAACGCCATCCGCAATTCCGGCGGCGCAGCCGAGACTGTGACCGATGATGAAATCCTGTCGGCCCAGAAGCTGCTCGCGGTGAAAGAGGGCATCGGCGTCGAGCCGGCGTCCGCCGCCTCCGTCGCAGGCCTGATCAAGCTACGGAACATGGGCGTCATCGACAGGGACGAGCGCGTTGTCTGCGTGACCACCGGTCACCTGCTGAAGGACCCGGAGACCGTCATCAAGATGTGCGCCAAGCCCGTCGAGATCGACGCGACTAAAGAAGCCATCTGCAAGGCTATGGGCTGGTAACTGGTTTTTGCGGGGCTCTCGGGGGGCCTTGTTCCAAAAAGGCCCCCTGGGTCACGACACCGGGCGCCTGCCCCGAAGGGACAAAATTCGATAGTTTTGGGGCACAGGGGAACTTTTACCAAAAAGTCTCACACATCAGCCTTTTTCTTTAGAATCCTCTGAGTCGTCCTCGGTGGCCTTTGTGCCGTCTGTACTGCAGCCTCGGTGACGCCCTCGGTTACCTGAAAACCTATGATGACTTTCAGGCCTGTTCCAGGAACTCTTTCATCTCGGTGAGGAGCAGGTGCTTCTGCTTATCGTCGAGTGCGCCGGTGTCGATGCAGAAGAATGCGCGGCTGTTGCTTGTCATGATCCTGTCGTTCAGGTACTGGACGAACTTGAGCATCGATTCGAACCCGTTGCGTGCCATCAGGTATTCCATGCCGTCCAGCATGATCGCCCCGTCCCCGCTCCGGGCGACGAAGTCCGCGATGGTCGCCGTCAGGCTGGAGATGTTGCCGGGGTTGATGGCTTTCTCACCATAGGCGATGTCTCCGCCGTTCAGCCATAACACGGGTGTCTTTTCCAGGCCGTAGCGGTCGCGGACCGCCTCAGGGTTCTGCCGGGTCACGCACAGGCCCTGGATGTTATGCTTCACCTGGTCGGTAAAGATGTCCATGTAGCGGTCGGTCCGGCTCTTGTCCATGAGGTATATCATGCCCTTGTTGAAGTGGTACTCCTGGTCGTAGTCCACGTCGTTTTCTGCGACAGGCGTGATCTTCAGGCCGGAGATCTCCGACAGGTCCTTAAGCGTGATGATGAAGCCGTCGTTGATGTCGGACCGCGAGAGCCTGGCCGCGGAGATGTTCAGGCTGATTAGTGTGTTGTCCTTGCACCTGAACTCCCTGACGTAACTCCTGGCTGTGTCTATCCTGATGTCGGAGCCCGTGGGAAGCAGCGTCGACATGTGCCTGCCTGCGACTTCACCCGGGGCGTATTTCAGCAGGCGCGAGGCACTCTTGTTGAACGACCTGATCGTGCCGACTGTATCGGTCGTCAGCATCGCATCCGGCGACTCGTCGATGACGTCCGACAGGTGCTGACTGGTCTCTTTGACCTTGCTGAACAGCATCTGGTTCTCGATGGCGATGCCAAGCTGTGACCCGATGCTTAATAGCTGTGATGATGGTATGCTCTGTATCCCACCGGTGCACGACGTCATCCGTGGCACTGGCATGGAACAGCCATCAGCCCTGACAAGCCTGGACTTAGATGCCAGAGGCACGGTTATGATAGTGAAGTTTCCCGAAGGCGTGGCGATGCATTCCGAGAGGTCATCACTCGTCGCATAGACCTTGCCTGTGTTCACCCTGACGGCCGGGATGAACGTCTGCCTGAACAATTCCGGTGTCCCGGATATCCGCGTACGGCCGTGCCGCCTGGAGCGACATCTGCCCCGGACGGGCATTGTCAGCAAGGTATATGGCGCCGGACTGTACCTGGAGCAGGTCGGTTGCGTCTGTCAGCACGCTGTAGAGCATTCCCTGTATGTCAGGCGAGCTGTTGATGCTGGACGAGATGGAGTTCAGGAGCCACAGTTCGCGGTTCCTGTGCTCTATCTCTTCTGAGGCGGCCTTGCGCTCTGTCACGTCCCTGAAGGTGGCGACCACGCCGGTAATCTTACTTTCGCTGTTGCTTATCGCACTGGTGTTGATCTCGACAGCGATGCGGTCTCCGGTTTTAGTATCGATCACGATTTCCCGCTCGATCGCTTTACCTCCCGCCAGCACCTCTTTGAAGAGCTTTTCGATCTCCTGCCTTGTCGACGGTGTCAGGACCTCGTTCATGGGCTTCCCCATGCTTTCCCCGGGGCTGAAACCGGTGATCTCGTAGGTCCTCGGGTTGGCGTAGGTGACCCTGCCCTCGAGGTCGATGGCGATGATGCCTTCATCGATGGACGTGGCGATGAAACGGTATTTCTCCTCCGAGTCCTTCACCTTACCAAGCAGGCCTGCCTGGTGTTCGGAAAGCGTGCCCACCACGGCAGCGACCAGCAGGTACATCGCAGCACGTATGTACTGATCGGTCATGGAGATATCGACGTGCGAGACTTCCATCAGGAACAGCCCGAGAAAGATTTGAATGAAACCGAACAAGAGCGCGACGTAAACAGCCTTCTTGTAATTCCAGAGGCCTACGAGGATGATAGGGATATAGTAAAACCTGGGTATAGACGCTGTCAATTCCAGAATAGAGGCTGATGAGAACGGCCATTAACAGCGTGATGACGAGCAGTCCGGAGCCGATCACAATCCTCATCCGGCCCCTGGTCAACCTGTCATAAACGTCTGTGACTATACCCTCGTCCTCCGGCTGTTCGTCGCCAGCCCCCCGACCGCGCGCCTGACGTACAATAATTAAGGCCTGTATATAATAAACATAATCTATACAACTACTAATTACTAATTATAAGTTCACGGAGGGCACAAGGGCACGGGAAATGCATGGGCTGTGGATTTCATGTATCAGTCGATGTCTTGTGCTCTTGTGTCATTCCAGCAATAGTAAAGAAATGAGCGAAACCCTGTCCTCTTTCTTAAGCACGTCGATGCCTCTCGCTTCCCAGCCCGTGCACTCCAGCAATTTTCCCACGTTGATGCCGCAGGACTCGAGCGACGGCCGGGCCATCTGCGGCTTTTTACAGGCGCCGATGCCCTCTTCCACCGAGCATACGTGGCAGCCGGGACAATGGTTGATGCCAAAGACGAAGGCCTTAGGATACCGGTTCAGGAAGGCGAAACGCTCCAGCCGCAGGAACGCGTCGACAGCCCTGTCCATGCCGTCTATTCCCACGTGTATTTCCGCATCTCCCGGACTCGCAGACGCATCAAAACTGAGCAGGAACGCAGTGCTGTAACCCTCAAGCATGGCGCGCATGACGGATGGCTCCGGGCTGTACGGCGGGCAGGTGAAGCGCCTCCCGTAGTTCGGGCAGCCGTACTGGCACTTCAGCCGTATCCAGTCCTCCACCTTGATGTCGAAGGCGGATATGCGGCGTATCTCCAGGCCCAGTTCCTGCGCCAGGCTTTTAAGGTGCTGCTCGAAGTCGTCGAAAGGCATAAACATTAAAAATCTAGTTCTGCGGCTATTTTTACATTGTTCGCCACAATGGTGGGCAATATGCAGACGAACGCATTAAACACGACGGGCGGAGTACCATCACCTGCAAAGCGACTGCTGTGACATGATTGATGTTGTGCAATTCCCGCGTACACTACCCGGGTAAGCCTATCCGGCATGAATACAAAAGCTTTATATGTATGTAGTTATATTAGGTACCTATGCTAAGTAGGTACATATGATAAGTACCGCTAAAGGAGGAACAAGAAATGGAACAAAATGAAGGATACATAGACATGATCATCAATTCAATGAAATACGCCATATCGGATGTCGGGGCCCTGTTCTGGGGAGGCATCGCCGCGCTGGGCAGCATGCTGCTGATCGGCCTGCCCTTCCTGTTCGGCTACATCACGCAGTGTGGCAGGGAGGTCCTGCGCGGGAACAGCAAGTTCCCGGCATGGGATAATCTTGGCGGGAAGTTCGGGGACGGCATCATGGTGCTGGTGATCATGCTGGTATTCGGGCTGATCAGCTGCCTGCTCTACGTGCTCGTGGTGCCATTCATCGTCATCGGTGCCATCGCAGGCAGCGATCTGCTGCTGTTCGCAGGCATCCTCATGCTACTGCCCGCCATGGCCATCAGTGTCATCGTCAGCCTGCTGATGCCTGCAGCGTGGGTCGAATACGCGGTGACCGGCGACCTGGTCAAGGCTATCAACCCGGTCAGTGCTCTCCGCCTCGCGGCGAAGAACCCTCTGGCATATCTGGGAGCTGTGGTAGCGACAATCATTGTCGAGATCGTGCTGTCCATCCCCGCGGTGCTGGTCGTGACCATCCCCTGGACGACATTCGCCGGATATGCGTCCGCCGCGTACATCTATGCCTGGTTCTACAGGCAGACCAACATGGCCTGCCCCGGTCACCATGAATAATGGCCCGGCTGCAGCCGCTGTATAATACCGAAAAACAGACGTAGACACAAAGACGCCGAACGCTCTTTGTGTCACTTTTTCTTGGTGTTAGTCATTGATGTAAACTTTTTGTATATGCGGATACAGGCACCTGACACAACGACCACTACGATCACGACGACACAAAATTTCATATATGGCCATGTCATTGTGACTTTTATCCCGCGACAGGCAGATCGTGAGATAACGTTTATCCGCATGGAATACAATGATCAGACCGAATTGCAGGTGTGGACTGATGAAGCTCGTGAAATGCCTGGCGCTGACTGCGCTTATCCTGGTTATCGTTACTACTTCGATCAACTGTGTACAGCAGGGCACGGTGACACCGGCCGCGACGCTCGCCTCGCCTTCGACCCGTCCCCGGAGCCTCTTCCCGCGAACAACTTTACCGCCGACCAGCAGATCAGCATCTATAACACAGCGGCTTCAAATCCCTATGTGAAGGAGCGGATACTACAGACCGCGTGGCGGAGCCAGCACGAGGCGGACGGCCGGCTGGCAGTGGACACCAGCTACAGCATGGACAGCGTCGTCTACATGCGCTTCCACGAGGTCGCCCCGGGCATAGACCGCATGCGGGTACTGCCGGCAGCAGTGATCGTCCCCGGCAACCCTGAAATGGCGGGCATCAATATAATCGCGTTTGTCAATACCAGCCAGAACCGTGTCGAATACATCGGCTTCGTCCCCCGCAGCGGCACGCCTGTAGACAATACGACTTTCACCTCGACCAGCATCGGGCTTGACGAGCGCGACCCGGTCTGGGGTCTGCACCAGTACAACAACGTGACCATCGTCGACACCGGCTTCATCCCGGGCATGAGCCTGTCACAGGACCAGATTGATCAGGCGAGCCCGATGGCCATGATGAACGCGACCGTACGCGGCTACATCGGCGGCCACAACGCAGTGATGCGGAACATCACCGTCCATGGCTTCGAGACCGGCCACCCGTACCGCTACGTGTTAGCTTACCCGATGGTCACTATCGACGTCATGGGAGACGGCACCCGGTATGATACCATCTTCGTTCTCGCCGATCTCAAGAATAACCGCGTTGCCGGCGTCGAACACGGCGACTCATACCTCTGGTGACGTAAGCAGCCCGGTAGCCAAGAAAAGGCGTACTGGAGTCTTCTCTTGGTCTCCTTGCTATCTTATCAGGCGGCACTGTATGTGATCCGGTATATGACACCGGCCATGTCGTCGGACACCAGCAGCGACCCGTCGGGCATCACGAGCACGTCCACCGGCCGGCCCCACGCCTTTCCGCCCTGCAGCCACCCTTCAGCGAATATGGTATGGCCTGTCGCTGTGCGGTTATCATCGAGAGTGACAAGCTCGATGCGGTAGCCGTCCGGGGTATCCCTGTTCCACGAGCCATGCTCGGCGATGAAGATGTTATTGCGGTACTGCTGCGGGAACATGCTGCCGGTATAGAACTTCATCCCGAGGGCCGCGACGTGGGCCTGCAGCTCGACGACTGGCGCGGTGAACTCGCTGGCGTTGTGGCCTTTGCCGAACTCCGGGTCGATGATCGACCTGCCATGGACGTACGGGAACCCGAAGCGCATGCCTGCAACCGGGGCATGGTTCAGCTCATCGGGAGGCTGGTCATTACCCATGTAATCCCGGCCGTTGTCAGTGAACCACAGGTCGCCGGTCAGCGGGTCCCAGTCGAAGCCCACGGTGTTACGGATGCCGCTGGCATATACTTCGAAGCCAGTGCCGTTTGCGTTAATGCGAGTAATAGAGGCGTAGGGTCAGCGGAGGCTCACAGATGTTGCAGGGCGCTCCGACAGGCACGTACAGCATGCCGTCCGGGCCGAAGCTGATGTATTTCCACCCGTGCCATTCGCTGGTGGGATAGCTGCCGTTAATCACGACGGGCGCAGGAGGGTCAGACAGATGCTGCTCGATGCCGTCATAGCGGAGTATCCTGCTCACTTCGGCGACATACAGGCTCCCGTCGCGGAAAGCGACACCGTTGGGCATATGAAGCCCTTTCGCAATAGTGATCACCTGATCAGCCTTGCCGTCTTTGTTATTGTCCGGCACTGCGTAGACGTTGCCTGCGCCAATTGTGCCGACGTACAATGTGCCGTTCGGGCTGAGCGCCATTTGTCTGGCGCCCGTGACGCCGGTCGCATAGATCTCTATCGCGAAACCCGGCGGGAGCTTGATCTTGTCAAGCGGCAACGACGGGTCTTCGCTCATGCTGACGCTTTTATGGACGGCGTCGGGTGCCATGACCGGCTGCATAAGTATGACGATGATCGCCAGCAGTAGCAGGGGTATGGATATAATCAGGAACTTGATCTCGCTGCTCCGCGCCATCGACATGCACCGCTGAATCCAGAATACGGTTGAGGATGCGCCGGTAAATGGCTTTGGACATTAAATAGCAATAAATTCTAATTTTTTTGGTAATCTTATCAGCTATTACCGGTTGCAGCGGGCATGGAAGCGTTCGGATTACTGCATGGTCGTAATGTGTCGCGAGTCAGGAGGTTATTTCATGTACCTATAGTCATCTTCTGTCGCGTGTGCGCCCGAGCCGCGGCGGGGCGGGCTATGGGCCAGGCTATGCAGTTTATGATGGCCAGAATGCGGGAGAATCTATTGTAAATTAGTGCTTTTGGCACATGCGTCGGATGTCGAGGGTCAGGGGGCTTTTTTGGAACAAAGCCCCCCGACAGCCCTGTAAAAAACAGGCAATTAGATGAGGGGTTAAAAAACCCCATGAAAGTTACCCTTATTTTAAGCAGGGTAATATGGAGGTGATAGTATCCTTGAGACAAGGATACGTTTTAGCTTTTTTAGTCCTTGAGGACGATTTCGATGTTGATGTCCTTGGGCACCTGGATGCGCATTAGCTGGCGCAGTGCTCTCTCATCGGCATCGATGTCGATGAGCCTCTTGTGGACACGCATCTCCCAGTGTTCCCAGGTCGCGGTGCCTTCGCCGCTCGGGCTCTTCCTCGATGGGACAATGAGCCTGCGGGTGGGCAGCGGTACGGGGCCGGAAATGCTGACACCGGTCTTTTCTGCGATCTTCTTTACCTGCCCGCATACGTCATCTAACTTGGTCGGGCTGGTGCCGGAGAGTCGAATCCTCGCTTTCTGATTTGCCATAGTAAATCTCCTGTGTAAATGATAAGAGGGAGGGCAACGATGTTGCCCTCATGCAATATAGTTTGCCCTCCTCCGTATCCGCTTATCTCGCCTTGATGTCCATTACCACGCCGGCTGCGACGGTCTGGCCCATATCACGTATGGCAAACCTGCCGAGCTGGGGGATTTCCTTGACTTTCTCGATGGACATCGGCCTCGTCGGCCTGATCATGACGATGGCTGCGTCGCCCGTCTTGATGAACGCCGGGTTCTGCTCCTTCACGCCGCCGGTCTTGGGGTCGAGCGTGGCCATGATCTCGGTGATCGTGCAGGCGACCTGTGCCGTGTGGCAGTGGAACACCGGGGTGTAGCCTGCCGTGATGGCGGACGGGTGCTGCAGGACGACGATCTGCGCCTTGAACTCTTCTGCTACGGTGGGCTGCTTGTCGCCGACCGGGCCGCAGACATCTCCACGGCGGACTGCGTTCTTCTCGACGCCCCTCACGTTGAAGCCGATGTTGTCACCGGGTACCGCCTGCGGAATCTCTTCGTGGTGCATCTCGATGGACTTGACCTCACCGGAGGCCCCGACCCCGTCGATGCCCGGGCGGAAGATGACTTTGTCGCCCTTCTTCATGATGCCCGTCTCGACACGGCCGACTGGCACGACGCCGATACCGGAGATGGTGTACACGTCCTGGATCGGGGTGCGCATGGGTAGCTGCGTGGGTTTTTCGGGCTCCTTGAGGTTGTTGAGTGCCTCGAGGATGGTCACGCCGTTGTACCACTTGGTGTTCTCCGAGTGCTTGGAGATGTTGTCGCCGCCGTAAGCGGAGGTCGGGATGAAGGGGATCGCGTCCGGCTTGAAGCCGATCATCTTGAGGATCTTGCTGACTTCCGTCCTTGACTTCCTCGTACCTGCTTCTGGTCGTACTTGATGGCGTCCATCTTGTTGACCGCGATGATCAGCTGGTTGATGCCGAGGGTCTTCGAAAGGAAGATGTGCTCCTTGGTCTGCTGCATGACACCGTCCGGTGCCGCAACGACAAGGATAGCTGCATCAGCCTGAGACGCTCCGGTGATCATGTTCTTGACGAAGTCCCGGTGGCCCGGGCAGTCCACGACGGTGAAGTAAAACTTGTCCGTGTCGAACCTGCGGTGGGCGATGTCGATTGTGATACCTCTCTCACGCTCTTCCTTCAGCGAGTCCATGACCCAGGCGAACTCGAAGGTCGCCTTTCCCTTGGACTCAGCCTCCTTCCTGTACTGGTCGATAATGTGCGCCGGTACGGCGCCGGTCTCGAACAGCAGCCTCCCGACAAGGGTCGACTTGCCGTGGTCGATATGACCGATGACTGCTAAGTTCATGTGTGGCTTGGTTGCTGCCATATTATATCCTCCAATTGTTGAATGTCAAATGTACTTGCACACGTAAAGGCATTTGTTATTTTTATACCTTTCGTCTGTCTGTCTTCTCTTCTCACTCGAGGAGGTCTGCATTTCCTCATTCGAGGAAATCGCTCGGCCTCGGGATTTCCGCCTTCAGGCCTTTCCTCTTGCGAATCTCGACAACTACCTGGTTCTGCAGATTCGTCGGCATCGGGAAGAAGCCCAGGAACTCGGTGTTCCACATGGCCCTGCCTTCCGTCGCGCCGCGGATGTCGCTGGCGAAACCGAAGAGCTCTGCCACCGGGGCGCTGCCCTCGATGATAGACATGTCGCCTTCCTGCTTCATGTCGACGATCGTGCCGCGCCTGCCCTGGATCTCACGTACCGCGGCGCCCATGTGGGCCTGCGGGACGCTGATGAAGACCTTCTGCACCGGCTCGAGCAGCGTGGGCTGTGCCATCAGCACGCCTCCCTGCACTGCGCTCCGGAATGCCGGGATTACCTGTGCGGGGCCACGGTGTACTGCATCTTCGTGCAGCTTGACATCGATCAGCTTGAGCAGGATGCCCTGTGCCGGCTCTCTGGCGAGCGGGCCGTTCTTCAGTGCCTCTTCCATACCTTCGATGATCAGTTCCATGGTCTCCTTCAGGTACTGGATACCCTTGGTCATGTCCACGAGCATGTTTGTCCCGTAGACGTGGGTGACACCCTTGGCGGCGTCCTTTTCCATTCCCAGGCTGATGAGCATGTTGCGCCTGTCGATCTCAGGCATGTTCATGGAGAAGTCGCCGTTCTTGATTGCGTCCAGGACGGTCTGGGGCATGGGCTCTACAGTAAGATAGAACCGGTTGTGCTTGTTCGGGGACTTGCCTTCGACAGGGCCCGCAGCAGTGGCGATGGTCTCACGGTATACCACGATGGGTGGCGACGTGATGACCTCGATGCCACGGTCTCTTGTGATCCTGGACTTGGTGACTACCTCAAGGTGCAGCTCGCCCATGCCCGAGATCAGGTGCTCGCCGGTCTCCTCGTTGATCTCGACTTTGACTGTCGGATCTTCCTTGGCTACCTGGCGCAGCGCCTCGACCAGCTTCGGCAGGTCCTTCATGCTCTTGGCCTCGACGGCCACGGTCATGACCGGCTCCGACACGTGCTTGATCGCTTCGAACGGGGTCAGTTCGCGGACCGTTGAGCCCGTGCTCCCGACGATTGCGTCTCTCATGCCGGTGACGGCGGCGATGTTGCCTGCCGTGATCTTCTCGACCTCCATCCTCTCGGCGCCCATCGTTATGGCGACCGACTGGACGCGGTCTGTTGCCACGGTGCCGGAGATGAAAAGCTCCTGGCCCCTGACCAGGGTGCCGGAGAAGAGTCTGCCGACCGCTACTTCGCCCGCATGCGGGTCGGTCAGGATCTTCGTGACCATGTAGACGATCTCTCCTTTGGGATCGCAGGTCAGCATGTCTTTACCGACCTTGGACTCTTTGTCGCCTCTCCAGATGACCGGTATACGGAACGGCTGTGCCTGCAGCGGCGTTGGCAGGTGGTGGACGACCGCATCGAGCAGCACGGCATGCAGCGGGGATTTATCGCTGAGCGCCTTCATGTTGCCCTCTTTACAGTAGTCGTAGACCTCGTTGAAGCTGATGCCGGTGTTCTTCATCGACGGCACCGAGACGGCCCACTTGTAGAGCGCGGAACCGAAGCAGACGTTGCCCTTGGCGGCGTCCAGCTTCCAGCCCTGGGTCTCGTAGTGGTGCGGGGACATGTTCCTGATCAGCTTGTTCACGTGGTCGATGACCTTGCCCAGTCTGACAGGCATCTCTTTCTTGTCGATCTTGAGCTCGTTGATGAGACGGTCGACCTTGTTGATGAACAGGATCGGCTTGACGTTCTCTCTTAGCGCCTGGCGGAGCACCGTCTCAGTCTGGGGCATTGTGCCCTCGACCGCGTCCACGACGACAACCGCGCCGTCTACCGCACGCATGGCACGGGTGACGTCGCCGCCGAAGTCCACGTGGCCCGGGGTGTCGATCAGGTTGATGAGGTATTCTACCCCGCCGACCTCGTGCACCATCGAGACGTTGGCCGCATTGATGGTAATGCCTCTGGCCTGCTCTTCCTCGTCGAAGTCCATGAACAGCTGCTTGCCGGCGAGGTCCATGGAGATCATGCCGGAGCCGCCCAGAAGGTTGTCGGATAAAGTGGTCTTGCCGTGGTCGATGTGGGCGCAAATGCCGATGTTGCGGATCTGCTCAGGCTTGTCCATGAGGTCCTTGACCCGCTCGACCATCTTCTTTCCTCTTGTCGCCATTGTGGTTTCCTCTCCTAAAAATTAAACAGGATTTACCTGGCGGCCTTTGCCACCCTCTCCTTTTCGTCCTTCTTGCCGACCGAGTAGCTCTTCAGGTCGCCCTTCGCAGCGGCCATCAGCTCGTCTGCCAGCGCCTGCTCAATCGTCTTCTTGGTCTTGAACGAGGCCTTCTCCGCGCCAGCACAGATGAACATGAGTGCCTGGTCCACGCGGCGCATCGGGGCCGTATCGACGGACTTGGGCACGTTGATGCCACCGTACTTGAGACGGACCGTCTCCTCGCGGGGGCCGGCGTTCTCGAGAGCGTCCACGAATATCTGCACCGGGTTCTGCTTGGTGCGGGCCGCGATGATGACGAAGGCGTCGCGCACGATGTTGTAGCACTTCATCTTCTCGCCGGTGTTGGTCTCGTTGCGCATCATCTTGTTGATGAGCCGCTCCACGATGGGGATGTCGGCCTTGTTGAACTGCTTTGCCGCCGACTTGCCGCCGGTGTGGGGCACGACGATCGGCTTGAGGTTGATGTACCGCTTGATGCTCGGGTCCTTGATGTTGACCTGCGACATGTCGTACTTGCCGAACAGCAGCAGGTTCGGTCCTGCGGCCTTGACCTCTGCGTTAGTGTTATTCTCTACGTTAGCTTCTGCCATAGTATTACCTCAGAGGCTTGTCTCTCCTGCCCTTGACCATTTCGTCCAGCGAGACATCGTTGACCTTGCATACGCGGAAGCGTACGCCCGGGATGTCGCCGTACGAGCCGCCCATCCGGCCGCCGATGCCTTCGATGGTGACCTCGTCGTGCTCGTCGATGAAGTTAATCGCTCCATCGCCGGGACAGAACGCGGTGACCTGCCTGCCGTTCTTGATGAGCTGAATCCTGATGCATTTCCTGATGGCGGAGTTAGGCTGCTTTGCCTCTACACCGATCTTCTCGAGAACGATGCCCTTCGCCTGCGGGGCGCCTTCAAGCGGGTCGGCCTTCTCATCCAGCCTTAATACGCGACGGGCGTAGTCCCTGTCACCCCACCTGTATAATTTCCTGTCATGATCGAGCTTGCGAGCTGCGAATTTTCCCATTCCCATGATAATTACTCCTTACTTCTGGTTATTTATGACGACGTCGTCAAACTTGTGATGCCTCTGGGCCAGCGACTTCACCTTCTTGATGTTCCGCCCGTTCTTGCCGATTGCCAGTCCCTTGTCCTTTGACGCGACGTCCACGATGGCCACCTGTCTGTCGCCCTTCGTGGATATAGAGACGTTCTTGATCGAGGCAGGCTGGAACAGGTTCTTGATGAACTCCTTCGGGTCCTCAGAGTACTCGATGACTTCGACGTGCCTTCCAATCTGTTTATTGACCCTGTTGATGTTGTTACCATTTTTACCGATGGCGAGGCCCATGTCCCCGCTCTTGACCACGAACACTATCCGCTCGTCGTCCATGATTAGACAGTCCTTCGCATGCGCTCCAGTTATCTGCTCGAAGAGCGCGATGAACTGCATCGTTTCCATGGTAAACGTCACATCAGGCACTCTTTACACCTCTGGCCAGCGCCATTATGTCCGAGTCGCCCGGCTCCAGCACGGTCAGGGCTAAGACGATGTACGGCTTGCCGCACAGTGGCCCCAGGTCGACACTCATGCCTGGAAACTCATACAGGGGTATGTTCGCTTCTTTTATCATGCTCTTTACTTCACCGGGACAGTTGGAGGCCACGATGACAAGTTTCGCTACTCCGCGTTTACTTGCTTTGATGGCCTGCCTGGTCCCTACGAGGACCTTGCCGGTTCTCATCACGCTTCTCAGTGACTTGTCCAGGTCTAATTCCATAATTTCTCACTTCTTTCTGCTTGAACTGACAGCCAGTAGTTCGACATCGCCGGTGCCCAATTGTATTGGCTGCCCTACGATCACATTTTCTGTGACACCGGTCAACTCATCGACTTCTCCAGCAACGGCGGCATCCAATAAATGATTTACGGTTACCTCGAACGCGGCCCTCGAAAGTACGCTGGCCTTCTCGCCCGATATGCCGTGCCGGCCGATCTGCTTGACTTCGCCGTCGATACACATCATGTCCGATACCAGCATGATATGCCGGATGTCTACCGTGAGACCCTGTTCGGACAGGGTATCCAGCGCTTCGTTGATGGTCGCGTTGCGTGCGGCCTCTATGCCAAGCACTTCCGCGATCTCATTGATATTGTTGGTCTTTGTCCGCGCCGCGTCCACGCCTTCGATGTTGATGACCTTCTTCAGCATGGAGCCTTGTGTATAGACGACGTACTCGTTCTCTTCCTTGCGGATCACGACACGGGTGATGCCCTTGATGCCTTTCAGCGAGATGCCGCGGACCTTTTCCACGAGCTGGAGCAGGTCGCGGTACGACGGCTCCTCGGGGTGTATGGTCAGACGGCTGTCCGTGACACTGACCTCGTACCCGATCTCTTCGGATATGCGGTCGGCCACCTCCTGGAGCGTCATGTTCCTCTGGATGAGCTGCTTCTCGATGATGTCGAGGATGATTGTCATGTCGGCGAGGTTCGTCGACGTCGAGCCCAGGTCCGCCACGGTGGTCTCTTCGAGCTCCCATGCCAGCCTCTTTACAAGGTCCCTGTTGCCCGATACTTCGGGGAGCAGGTGGATGGTCATCATGGGGGTGGACGGCTCCTTGCGTGCGTCCACGATCTCAATGAGCCGGGGCAGGCCCAGCGTGACGTCGATTTCAGCCACGCCTGCGTAGTGGAAAGTACGCATCGTCATCTGTGTGCCGGGCTCGCCGATACTCTGGGCGGCTACCATACCAACGGCCTCGCAGTTCTCCACCTTTGCCTTGCCGTAGGCTTCCATGGTCCGCTCGATGATCGTGTCAAGCTGCTTCTTGGTGATCTTGACGCCCTTCAGGTTAGCCTTCAGGTCCTCGACCATTTTATAAGGCAGCGCGAGCTTGTCCAGCTCGGCATAGATGCTTGACTCAGACAGGCTCATTTCGACTCGCCTCCGTTCACCACGCTTTCGACGATACGCGGGACGTTCACGCCCTCGCCGTAGTCGCTCTTCATGGGGTCGACACCGTCTTCGCCGTACTGGAACTGCACGATGACGCCGCGCGTCTCGCGTACCGTTCCGTCGTACTTGACCTCGAGGTCCTGCAGCGCGTTGACCAGTCTCCTCTGCAGGTAACCGGACTGCGACGTCCTGACCGCAGTGTCCACGAGACCTTCACGGCCACCCATTGCGTGGAAGAAGAACTCCGTGGGGTTCAGGCCTTTCTTGTACGATGACTCGACAAAGCCCCTCGAGTCCGCGCCCCGGTCTCCGGGGAGGAAGTGGGGCAGCGTCCGGTCGCCGTAGCCTCTCATGATCCTTTCACCACGGACCGACTGCTGGCCGACGCATCCGGCCATCTGCGTGAGGTTCAGGAAGCTGCCTCTGGCGCCCGACCGGGCCATGATGACTGCGGAGTTGTCGCCCTGGCTGCCCAGGAACTTGCCCGCAATGCCGCCGGCCGCGTCTCTTGCCTTGGCCAGCTCCTGCATGATTCTCATCTCTAACGTCTCGTCCAGCGTACGGCCGGGCAGCGCCTCGAGCTCGCCCCTGTCGTGGGCCTCGATGAGCTTCCGGACCTGCTTCTCGGAGTTGAGTACAATCTCAGTGATCTGCGCGACAGACTCTCTCGGGATGTCCGTGTCACTGATTCCGTAGGAGAATCCCCGGTGCGTAATGGCCCTGATGGCCAGCCGGGTGACTTCGTCCAGGAACGTGGACGCCGTATTGACATCCATCGTCTTCACGATCCGGTCGAGGATCTTGCCGCTGAACGCGCCGATGGCCTTCTCGTCGATGGTTCCGCACTTCAGGTCGCCGTCCCGGATGACCACGTATGCATCGCGCTCGCACTCTTCTTTCTTACAGGTATCGCAGTTCTCGCAGATCTTCGCCTGGTAGGTCATATCAAGGCCCTTCGGCAGGATCTGGCTGAATATCTGCTTGCCGGACCAGTACTTGACGCCGTCCCTGACCTCGGCTGGCTCTGGAAGCTCGTGGAGTTTCACTTTACTTAATATCTCCAGCGAGTCCGCCTCGGAGAACATACGGTAGCCCTTGGTCAGCAGGTAGATGCCCGAGATGTGGTCGTGCAGGCCGCCGATGATGGGGCCGCCGAACCTCGGGGACAGGATGTTCTCCTGCACCAGCATAAGGATGCGGGCTTCGGCGAGCGCCTCCATCGTCTGCGGGACGTGGAGGTTCATTTCGTCGCCGTCGAAGTCGGCGTTATAAGGTGCGCAGACTGCCGGGTTGAGCCGGAAGGTCTTGTGCGGCATCACCTTGACGAAGTGGGACATGATGCTCATCCTGTGCAGCGACGGCTGCCGGTTGAACAGGACGACGTCGCCGTCCTTGAGCTGCCGGTCGATCTTCCATCCGGCCTCCAGCGCTTCGGCCAGCTCGGCACAGTTCTTGTCCGTGATCTTCAGTCTCCGGCCGTCGGCCCTCTTCACATAGTTGGCGCCTGGCCAGTTGTCGGAGCCCCTCCGGACGAACTCCCTGACAACCTCGAGGTTGAACGGTGTCACGGTGACCGGGACGGTCATCTCCTTGGCGATCTTCATCGGCACGCCGACCTCGTTGATGCTGAGGTTCGGGTCCGGCGATATGACTGTACGGGCGCTGAAGTTGACACGCTTACCGGACAGGCTGCCCCTGAAACGGCCTTCCTTGCCCTTGAGACGCTGGGACAGCGTCTTCAGCGGCCTGCCGCTCCTGTGTCTTGCCGGGGGCACTCCCGAGACCGCGTTGTCCATATAGGTGGTCACGTGGTACTGGAGCAGCTCCCACAGGTCCTCGATGATCAGCTGGGGGGCGCCTGCGTCGCGGTTCTCCTGGAACCGCTGGTTGATCCTGATGATATCTACGAGCTTGTGCGTCAGGTCGTCTTCCGACCGCTGGCCCGACTCTAAGGTAATCGACGGGCGCACGGTGACCGGGGGCACGGGCAGGACAGTCAGAACCATCCACTCGGGCCTTGCGTTCTTCGGGTCCATGCCGAAGACCTCGATGTCGTCGTCGGGGATCATTTCGAGCCTGTCCCGGACGTCTGTCGGCATCAGCTTGTGGCCGTCCTCTAAGTAGCCGGTCGGCTTCTCGAACTTGATCTCCTTCTGCTCTTCGCCACAATAGGGGCAGGTCGTCGATTTTGCGTCCTTGAAGACGTTCTTGACGATCTCGTCGATCGGCTGGCCGAGCTGCCGGTTGGTCTTGATCTGCCTGACATAGTCGGTTTTCGACTTCTCGTCCAGGAGGAGCCGGCCGCACTTCCTGCAGGTCGTCCTCAATATTTTACGGAGCAGCCTGGCGAAGCCTACGTGGATGACGGGGGCTGCCAGCTCGATGTGGCCGAAGTGGCCCGGGCACTCGCCCGGACGACCGCCGCATGTCCTGCATCGCAGGCCGGGGTCGATGACGCCCAGCCGGGGGTCCATCAGGCCCATGTCGATGGGGTAGCCGTCGTCGTCATAGGTATCGGCGGTGATGATCTTGGTGACGCTCATCTTCCGTATCTCGGCCGGCGACAGCAGGCCGAAGCGGATTTTCCTGATTCTCTTCGGGCTCGTCATACTGCGTCCTCCAGGTCGAGCCTCGGCGCTATGCCAAGGGCTTTCATCTCATCTAAGAGTAATTTGAATGCGTAGCTCATCTCTATCTTGTATATGTTGGTGTCCGCGCCGCAGTTCGGGCAATAGACGACCCGGCGCTTCTTGTCCTCGGTCGCGACCATGCCGCAGTTGTTGCAGACGTACTCGAACACCTTGTCCGACTCGTCCAGGAGTCGTTCCTTGAGGGCCATGGCGGCGCCGTGGCCGATCATGACATCTCTCTCCATTTCTCCGAACCTGAGACCGCCTTCCCTCGCACGGCCTTCGGTGGGCTGCCTCGTGAGCACCTGCACCGGGCCGCGACTGCGGGCATGCATCTTGGAGGAGACCATGTGGTACAGCTTCTGGTACAGGATGACTCCGGTGAAGACGTCCGCGACGATCCTCTCGCCGGTGGTGCCGCTGTAGAACACTTCTTTGCCGCTGTGGGAGAAGCCGAACTTGGTGAGCGCCTTGCGCATGTCGTCCTCAAGCTCGTTGTTGAACGGCGTGCCGTCGATGAACCGGCCTTCCATGCTGCCGACTTTGCCGCCTATCGTTTCCAGCACGTGCCCGATGGTCATACGTGACGGGATTGCGTGAGGGTTGATCACAAGGTCAGGTATAAGCCCGTTCTCTGCGAATGGCATGTCTTCCTGGGTTGCGATCAGGCCGATGACGCCCTTCTGTCCGTGCCTCGAAGCGAACTTGTCGCCGAGCTCGGGGACTCTCTGGTCGCGGGTCCTGACTTTCGCCAGCCTGCTGCCGTTCTGTGTGGCCGTCAGGATGACGGTGTCGACGATGCCCTTCTCGTTGCTGCGCATCGTGACCGAGGTCTCGCGTCTCTTCAGCGGGGTGATGCCGCCCAGGTCCGTCGGCTCCTCGAGGAATCTCGGGGGGCTGGTCTTGCCGATTAATACGTCGTTCGGGCCGACGACGGTCTCCGGATTAACGAGGCCGTCCTCGTCCAGCATCGAATAGAATTCGGACTCACGGGCGCCGCGCACCTCTGCGTCCGGCACCTCGAAGGTGTCTTCCTGGCCGCCAGGGTACCTGCGCTCTTCGCCTTCGGTTGTCCTGAAGAAGTGCGATCTGCCAAGGCCTCTCTCGATGGAGCCCTTGTTGAAGACCAGCGCATCTTCAATGTTGTAGCCTTCGTAGGATAAAACGGCCACGACGAAGTTCTGTCCCGCAGGGCGGTCGTTGAAGTTTACGGCTTCGGCGGCCTGCGTGTTCACGATTGCCCGCTGCGGGTAGTGCAGGAAGTGTCCTCTCGTGTCCGGCCTGAGCTTCATGTTCGCCGTGCTCATGCCCAGGCATTGCTTGACCATGCCTGCGCCCATCGTTACTCTCGGAGACGCATTGTGCTCCGGGTACGGGATCATGCCTGCGGCGATGCCCAGGATCAGCGACGGGTTCAGCTCGAGGTGAGTGTGA
Source organism: uncultured Methanocellaceae archaeon (assembly GCA_963792125.1). Lineage (GTDB taxonomy): Archaea > Halobacteriota > Methanocellia > Methanocellales > Methanocellaceae > Methanocella_A. The sequence goes on along the minus strand of CAWBVA010000002.1, from coordinate 51,265 downwards.
TCCCTCGTCAGCTGCGACTCGTCGATGGCGATGAAGGTGTTCTCCTCTTCCTCGGCGTCGATGTACTCGATGAAGCCGCGCCTGACCAGGTCCTCGAACTGTATCTCGCCGTTCTTCAGCTGATCGACGTCTTCCTGGCTGATCAACGGCTTTCCTTCCCTTATGATGATGAGGGGCCTGCGAGCCCTGCCCATATCCGTGTTTATGATGATCTCATTGGTAAGCTTGTGGTAGGCGATGTTGATCTGGTTGGAAATGATGCCCTGCCTTCGCTTCTCGCGGATGCTGGCAACGAGCTCCCCGGGGGTCTCGTGTGTCCCCACGAGGGCGCCGTTGACGAATACTCTGGCCTTACTCAACTACACCCCTCCTCAGAGGCCTGACTCCGGCCTCAAGCATGATTTTCTTGATCGATTCATCGTCCTCGATGCCGGTCGACAGCTCGACGGACATGGCGAAATTCTTCACCAGGCCGCAGTTCGGGCCTTCAGGCGTCTCTGACGGGCAGATGCGACCCCACTGGGTCGCGTGCAGGTCACGAGCCTCGAAGTGAGGCTGCGCCCGCGACAATGGCGATATCACGCGCCGCAGGTGCGACAGCATGGCCATGTAGTCGATACGGTCCAGCAGCTGCGAGACGCCTGTCCGGCCGCCCACCCAGTTTCCGGTGGCCAGCGGGTGTATCAGGCGCTCAGTCAGCACGTCTGCGCGGACCGCTGTGATCATATATAGTTCCCTGTTACGCATGTTGGCGCGCTCGAGCTGGTACTTGATGTCACGGGTGAGCCTGTTGAACGAGACCCTGAACAGGTCTTCCATCAGGTCGCCGGCCAGCTTGAGCCGCTTGTTTGAATAGTGGTCCTTGTCGTCCGGCTGGCGGCGCTTCAGCGCGAGCTCACAGCATGCCTCGGCCATCCGGCCAAGGAAGTACGACTTGTTGATCCGGGAATCGCCCAGCTTCGGGTCATCGGACCCCAGCCGCTCGAAGTTCTCCGGGTTCAGGTGCGGCAACAGGTACCTGTCTATGACGTAGTGGGCGCGCTTCCGCTGGTAGTCCTTCGCCTGTCCGGCAGCGACGCGCTTGCCGATCTTTTCCATTGCGGACTCGACAGTGTCGGCCTCCGCCTCGTCGAGGTTCTCCAGCATGAACTTCTGGATTTCCGGGTCGTCAGAGACTGCGTTGACTATCTCCTGGTCCGTTTCCAGTCCCAGTGCACGCATCAGCATGACCAGGTTCAACCGGCCGGATATCGACGGGAATGAGACCTCTAAGATGGACTTGCGGCCACGCTCCACGATAACTAAGGCGCGGTAACCGCGCCTTTGGGAGAAGACTTTGGCCACCTCGATCTGGTCGCCGTAGCGATCGTCGTACTCGACCATGATCTTGTTCGGCGCCAGGTCCTCGAGGGTCATGATGACCCGCTCGGTCCCGTTGATGATGAAGTATCCGCCGGGGTCTACAGGGTCCTCGCCGTTCTTCACCCATTCGTCCGGGCCAAGCCGTGCGAGGTTGCACTTCGCGCAGCCGATCATGATAGGCATCTGGCCGATGTTGACCTCGATGTAGTCGCCCTCGACTTCGCCTCTCACGATGGCCATTTCCAGGAATATCTCCGCCGCGTAGGTGATGTTCCTGAGACGTGCCTCGGTCGGGAACAATGGTTCGACAGAGCCGTCAGCCTCTCTGACTACCGGGTTCCCTACCCTGATCTTGCCGAGCTTGACCTTTACGGGCTCGATGTTGTGCTCGATGTCCTCGATGTCAGTCTCGATGAATCCCTGCTCGTCAATGACTTTCTGCAGGCCCTGTTCCAGAAAAACGTTAAAAGAGTCAATATGATGCTGCGCTATTTTCCTGCGAGTGAAATATGCCTTACTGAGTTCGGTACGGTCTAACACGGTGAAATCCCCTTTTCCCTATCTCCTTTTTACTCGATGACAAGCCTGTATGCTACAGCTTTGCCTGCTGTCAGGCTCTTCCTGGTGATCTTGAGAATGTCGCCTGGCTTCGCGCCAATCTGCTTGACGACAACGTCGGAGGTCTTGATCTTCGGCAACTGTCCCGGGGTGATGCTGTATCTTTTTAAAACTTCGGCTGCTTCCTCTTCGGACAGCAATAAGTGCTCGGGTACGAGCATATGTTCCCGAACGTCAAATTTTTTAGTGGTCAAACTTGCCTTCCTCCTAAAACTGCATTTCAAACGGTATGCTGTGCTGCGATGTGACAAAGCCCTATAACAGAGGGTGAGCGGGCTCATGGGGATTTGAACCCCAGGCAGCCTGGTTAAAAGCCAGGCGCTCTACCTAACTGAGCTATGAGCCCTCTCTGAATGCTGGACGTTTTTATACGGACGAGTTACAGTTATCGAGTCTGTAGACATCGATGGGATGTATCGCGGCACTCACCATATAGTTATAGAACTTATATCTGACGGCATCATACATAGAACGTCTAGAATTTATAGTTTTCTATGGACCTTAATATTATAGTGCAGCGCGGCAGACTATGCTTTATATATTATCACTGTCGAGAAATTATCTTAGAAATATAATAAGTTTGTATGGAAACTGTTATATAAGGTCTGGAAATTAAATAACTTTATTACAAAAAGGCGTGCATTAGGCATTAGCATAATGCCGCATCTGGTTTTCATACGATTATTCAGAAACGGAGGTATTCGCTATACAGATAAAAGTCATGGGCGCCGGCCAGGAAGTCGGCCGGTCCGCCTTCCTTATCGACGAAAAGATACTGCTAGACTACGGGATAAAGCCAAGCGATCCGCCCCTGTACCCCCAGGGAAGCCCCAGCCCGGAGACCGTCGTCATATCGCATGGCCATCTCGATCACTGCGGAGTTGTCCCCAACCTGATGGACCTGGAGCCGACAGTGCTGGCTACCTCGCCGACCAAGCATCTTGACTAACCTGCTGGCCGAGGACACCATGGAGATCGCCGACGGCAACGGGACCATCGCCCCGTTCGACCCGGTGGACATGCACATGCTCATGCGCCGGACCAAGGAGATGGAATACCTTGATGCCTATGAGGCGAAAGACTACACGATCACCCTCCTGGATGCTGGACACATCCCGGGTAGCGCGCTGACCTATCTGGAGAAGGATGGCAAGTCGTTGCTTTATACCGGCGACATCAAGAACAGCGATACCAGGCTCCTCAAAGGCTCGAAGATACACTACCCCGAAGCTGACATCCTGATGATCGAGAGCACGTACTTCGGCAAGGACCACCCGGACCGGCAGGCACTGGAGCGGAAGTTCATCGAGTCCATCCGCTACACGCTGGACATCGGCGGCAACGTGATCATACCCAGCTTCGCCATCGGCCGTACGCAGGAAATATTACTTATCCTGAAGGAGTACGGCATCAGCGCCTACGTGGACGGCATGGGCACGGAAGTCACCGACATTCTCCTCAAGGACCCCGAGTTCCTGCGCGACTCCGGACGACTCCGGTCGGCCTACGGCTACGCGACCACGGTGAAGCCCGGCATGCGCAAAGCGGTGCTTAACGAGCCGTCGGTGGTCGTGACCACGGCCGGCATGCTCAACGGCGGGCCGGTGCTGCACTACCTGAAGCGTGCTTTCGACAATCCCCGGAACAAGGTCATGCTGTCCGGTTACCAGGTAGAGGGCACTAACGGCCGGTCCGCCCTGGACAACGGCTACGTAGACGTCGACGGCGAGATCCTGACGCTGCGCTGCGCACTGGAGCAGTACAGCTTCAGCGCCCACAGCGGCGACACCGAGCTGAAGGCCATCGTGAAGCACATGGTAGACCGGGGCACGAAGCACGTCTGCTGTGTCCACGGCGACCATACGCAGGATTTCGCGGACTGGGTGAAGAAGGAATTCGACGTCAACACCTATGCGCCGAAGATTGGCGACGAGCTCAACATATAATATTGAGTGGCGATGCCTTCTGCATCGCCCCCTGATTTTACCTGATTTTTAGCAAAAACATAATATATTTGGTTACTTATCGTTTTCTAATCATTAATTCTACTATTCCTTTAAACTAATTCGGAACTCCTAACGATAATGACTTAAACCATCAGTGAATTATGATTTTAATCGAATTTATCTACGCTATGGGGGGAGTGTTACGGCCGACAATATTCTTGAGCTCAGGAAGTTCGTCGCCCCGGAGATCGTCTTCGGAGCGGGCGCAGTGAGCCTGGCCGGCCGCTATGCGAGGAACCTCGGCGCAGGCAAAGTGCTGGTGGTCACGGACCACAAGGTGCGGAAGCTGGCGGTCACGGAGCACGTCCTCGGCAGCCTGGAGAACGCCGGGGTCAGCTATTCGCTTTTCTACGAAGTGTCCCCCAACCCGACAGCCGGGGAGGTCATGGCCGGGGCGGCCGTCTATAAGTCGGAGGGCTGCAACCTGATCGTGGCCGTGGGCGGCGGCAGCCCGATGGACTGCGCCAAGGGGATAGGCATCGTCAGCGCCAATGAGCGGCCGGTGCTCGACTTCGCAGGCGTGGACAACGTGCCCCTGCCCGGCCCGCCGCTGATCTGCATCCCGACGACGGCCGGCACGTCGGCAGACGTCTCCCAGTTCGCCATCATCCGGGACCGGGTGGAGCGCAAGAAGGTCGCTATCGTGAGCAAGACTGTGGTGCCAGACGTGGCGCTTATCGACCCCCTGGCGACCATCACCATGGACCGGCAACTGACCGCATGTACCGGCATGGACGCGTTGACGCATGCGATCGAGGCCTATGTCTCGAACGCGCATTCTCCGCTGACGGACCTGCACGCCTTCGACGCCATCCGGCTGTTGCGGCATAGCCTGCCGCAGGTGCTCGACGAGCCGGGCGACCCGGACCTCCGGGGCCGGATTATGCAGGGCAGCCTCGAAGCAGGACTGGCCTTCTCCAACGCCAGTCTCGGGGCGGTCCACGCCATGGCCCACAGCCTTGGCGGCCTGCTCGACCTGCCCCACGGGGCCTGCAACGCTGCCCTGCTGCCGTTCGTGGCCGACTACAATTTTTCGAGCGACCCGGAGCGGTTCGCCCGTATAGGCATCGCCCTCGGCCTGGACATGGCGGGCAAGAGTCTGCCCGACCGGAAGGCGGCCATCGTCAACGACCTTATCCGGCTGCAACAGGATGCTTCGGTCAGCACCTGCCTGTCCTCCATGGGAGTACGCCGGGAGGATATCCCGGTCCTCTCGGCACGTGCGATGGAGGACCCGTGCATGGTGACGAACCCTCGCAGGCCGCTGCCCGGCGACATCGAGGTGATCTTCGAGCATGCGCTCTGAAGGGGACGACTGGCAGCCGCTGCGGGAGAAGATCATCGGGCTCGGCGACAGCTCGTTCCGCAAGAGCTACTACCCGGAGCTGCAGCGGAAGATTGCCGACCTCGAGCAGTTCCGTGCCATCCTCGACCACAGCGACGACGCCATCTTCATGGTCGACACCGGCACTGGCCGCATCATTGACGTGAGCGGCTCGGCCTGCAGCCACCTCGGATACGACCGCGCCGCGATGCTGGGCATGAGCTTCGGGGACATCGTCGACGATAGCGCCCGGGGCGCGATGGCCAGCCTGTTCAGCGGCCGGGTCCAGCACGTTGACATCGGCACGACGCTTCACGGGCGCAGCGGCGTGCAGATACCCTGCGAGATATCGGTCAGCATCGCCCGGCTGGACGGCAAAGCCATCGCGGTGGCCATGGCCCGGGACGTCACGGCACGGAAGCAGATCGGCGACGAGCTCAAGCGTTCCGAGGACACGTACCAGGCGATCTTCAACTCGGTCAACGACGGCATCATAATCATGGACATCGGGACCGGCCGCACCGTGGACGTCAACGATGCCGTATGCCGCATGTTCGGCTTCGGCAGGACCGAGGCTCTCGCCACTGACTTCCCCGCCCTGTTCGGGGGCAGCACCGGCCGCTCCCGGGAAGCGGTAATGCAGAAGCTCACGGCCATTTCCAGCGCCGGCCCGGTGCTGGAGGAGGCGCACGTCCGGGGCGGTGAGGGGAACCAGTTCTGGGTCGAGGTCAGCCTGAAGTACGGCCGCATCAGGGGCAATGACCGGATCATTGCCGTGGTACGCGACGTCACGGAGCGCAAGCTGGCCGAGGAGCAGGTCATGGCCTCACTAAAGGAGAAAGAGGTCATGCTCAAGGAAATCCACCACCGGGTAAAGAATAACCTGCAGGTGATCTCCAGCCTGCTGAGCATCCAGTCCCGGTACCTGGCAGACCCCCGGGACGCCAAACTCTTCCAGGAGAGCCAGGACCGGGTCAAGTCCATGGCCCTCGTCCACGAGAAGCTCTACCAGTCCAGCGACCTGGCGAGCATCGACTTCAGCTCCTACATCGAGCGCCTGGTGACCAACCTGTTCCGGTCCTATAGCGGCAACAATGGCAACGTCAACCTGCATATGGATATCAGGGATATATTCCTGAACGTGGACACGGCGGTCCCCTGCGGCCTGATCGTCAACGAGCTGGTCACAAACGCGCTGAAGTACGCGTTCCCTGGCGGCCGGGACGGCACTGTCACCGTCTCAATGCGCATAGAAAGCGACTATTACCTGCTGGAAGTCAGCGATGACGGTGTCGGCATGACACAGGGCTTTGATATCGAGAAGTCCCAGACCCTCGGCCTTCAGCTCGTGACCATGCTGGTCAGTCAGATCGACGGGAAGATCACGACGGACATGACGAAAGGGACTAAGTACCTCATACGGTTCCGTAAGACCGCTCACGATTAGCTGATTCCTGTCTGACAATCGCCGGCTATTGTCCACCAGGGGTAAAAAACCAATGGCCGGGACAAAAGGGTAGGGATGGGCAGGCCCGGCCATTAATTGGAAAGTGAGGTTGGGGATTCAATACTACATCCTGGCCCTGAAGCGTGTAGGGCGTGTGTAGTACCGCGACTTTCTGATCTATACTTGCACACGGCAGATTATATACCTGGACCAAGAGCATAGTGAAAGTATTCCCTTGCCGGCCATCTAAAAATAAAGCAAATATAATGGTTATTTTCTTATACGGTAGTTACCATACCGTTTTTAATCTATGTGGGGGGCGAATAGTCTTGTTGCCTCACAGGATCGCCGTGATCCGGGACTATTTATCCTGTAGAAGGATCTCTTGCGCTTGATTAATAACCTACGAATGACATACTCACTGTCATGAGCAAACTAAAGGCCGTCATGAATACCATCATCGACGGGGTGAAGCTTGTCCTGATCTTCGCCGTCTGCCTGATCATAGCACTGGTGGGCAGCTATTTACTGGGCGTCTGGGTCGGGCTCGTGCCGCAGAACAGTGAGTATTACCGGCCCTTGAGCATAGATACTGTGCTGAACGACCTGCCCTTCATCGGGACGAACATGATATACATTATCGGATTCCTGCTCCTCCTCGGCGTCATCTGCGCGGCGGCATGGGGCTACGACCGGTATGCGGAAGGACGGGCACCGGCCACGGAAAACCCGCCTGAAAAGCCATTGCAGCGGCCGGAAGCGAAGCAGTAGTGCCTGCATTACGGATAAAGCGACAGGCATTAATATTGTGCAAGCCAATGTAGAGTAAAAAATTGCAGGTCTTATCATGATCGCCGGCACATTCGAGACGATATCCGAGGCATGGTTCTGGGCCATCGGTAAGATTTACCGGGAAGGGCAACTGGCGGACACCGAGTACGGGGTCAAGGCCCGCATGGTTAACGGCATGCTGCTGGAAATTAACAATCCGGTCCAGCAATGGCATAAGAAGGACCCGTTTTGCAGCCCTAAACGGATTGAATTCTATAAGCAGCAATTTAAGCGTGAGTCTGCCGGGAAACATGGTTTTGAATACACGTACATCGATCGGATGGTCAATTACGAGGGTTTCGATCAGCTCCAATGGATCGCCGAACAATTAAGGAAGGGCAGGTACGAGTCTAAGCGCATCCAGGCGATCACATGGATGCCGAAAGTCGACTGCTTCAAGCCGGAAGACCAGCCCTGCTTCCAGCGCATCTGGGTGTTCCCCCACCGTAACAACCGGCTGGATGTGCACATCCACTACCGGTCCTGGGACATGTTCAAAGCCTTCGAGGCGAACCTGATGGCCTTCCAGGAGCTGGTCAAGGACGAGCTGGTCGGGCCCACCGACTTCACGATCGGCAAGCTCCGGTGCTTCGGGGATAATGTCCACATCTACGAGGACGACTTCCAGGCCGTGGAAGCAGTTTTGAAATAGCCGACGGTGACAGTCAGCACAGGCATTGCCTGTCGTTTTTACTTGACAGTTCTAAGATCCATCAGCTGATAAGCCGTCAGTTATACCATATTGCGATCGATTAGTTAGCACAAATATTAATAAATTTGTTACTTGTTAATACATATCACAATTATTTTATACCTCAATAGCCTAAAGAGCATACTAATCGATTCGGCGCATTTCCCCTGTGCGCAAGTCATTATGCCCGTTATCGTCAAAGGAGATTGCGAATGTCAGCTATCACCGCCAGCCCCGCGAGAGCCAGTCCCGGCATGTTTGCCCTGATCATGAAATACAGGAGCTTTATTCTTGAGCCGGGAACGCTTTTCACCCTGGCCAGCGGAATACTGCTGATAGCATCCGCGATCGTGTACCCGCAGGGCATGTTCTCCGAAAACGGCATGGAGGGAAACGGCAGGTACCTCTATCTTGCCGCAGCACTTGTCGGCTCCTCGTACATCTGGTGGTCGGCGATACAGGGCATCAGGGAGCGCGACTTCACCGCGGACATCCCTGTCTCCATTGCCACCATCGCGGCAATCGCCATCGGCCAGTACTCTGCAGCCGCAGTTGTCGCTGTCCTGTTACTGCTTGGCGGGATGCTTGAGGACTTTGTTGCGGCGCGGGCGGGAAATGCCCTGGAGGCGCTGGCCAGGCTTCTCCCGGACCGGGTCACAGTCAGGAGGGACGGCCATGATTCTGTCATACCGGTCGAAAGCGTGGTTGCGGGAGACATCGTGCTCGTGCGGTCCGGCGAAAGGATAGCCGTAGACGGGACCATCGTGTCCGGAACGGCTTCAGTGAACCAGGCGGCAATTACCGGGGAGAGTCTGCTAATCGACAAAAGCGCCGGAGACCCGGTATTTGCGGGTACCCTTAACGAGATCGGCGCCATTGAGGTTCAAGCCACAAAAGTCGGGCACGAGACCACATTAGGTCAGATTCACCGCCTGATCGCCGAAGCCCAGGAACAAAAGCCCCGGATAGAGCGGCTGCTTAACACTTACGCCAAATTCTATACGCCGCTGGCGCTGTTAATGGGTGCGGTTCTCTGGTGGTGGAGCGGCGATGTCATGCGGGCCATCACCGTGCTGATCGTCTTCTGCCCGTGCGTCATGGTCCTCGCCACGCCGACGGCGCTGGTCGCCTCGATAGGTAACGCCGCGCTGCGGGGTAGTCTCGTTAAAAAGGGGGCCACGATCGAGGCGATGAGCAAGATCGACACCGTCGTATTCGACAAGACCGGCACTCTCACCCTGGGTAAACCCCGGCTGGCAGGGATTATATCGATCGACGGGACGAGCGATTCTGAGCTCCTTCGTATTGCTGCGACCGCAGAAAAATTCAGCGAGCATCCGCTTGGCAGAGCGGCGGTCCGTGCAGCGCAGGACGACAATATCGTACTTTCCGATCCTGCCGCTTTTACCGTGCTCCCGGGCCTGGGCGTAAAAGCCGTTGTCGACGGCCGCAATGTCTTCGTCGGGAGGTTAACGGCTCTTGCGGACCAGGGTATTGACATACCGGGTAATGCGGAAACTGCGGTGTCCGGGCAGGCTGCGCTTGGCCGCAATGTCATTGCTCTCGCAGTTGAAAACCAGGTCGCAGGGATTTTCGCATTCGAGGATGAAATACGGCCCGAGGCCTGCGAGACGATAAAAAACCTGGACATAGCGGGCATGCGTACCGTCCTCCTTACCGGCGATAACCGTTCTGCGGCTGAGCGCGTCGCCGGACAGCTCGGGATAAGCGAGGTTTATGCCGAAGTGCTTCCCGGGGAAAAAGTCGAGATCGTGAAGCGTCTTCAGGCTGAAGGTCGCAGGGTTGCCTTTGTGGGGGACGGTGTCAACGACGGCCCGGCGTTAGCCGTGGCGGACGTGGGCGTTGCCATGGGCATTACCGGCACGGACGTGGCAATAGAGACGGCAGACGTGGGATTACTGTCGGACGACCTGGCCAGGCTGCCGCATTTAATGGCCATATCCAGACAGGCAATAAAGACCATAAAAGCAAATGTATTGTTCTCGCTTGCAATCCTTGCCGTTGCTATCTTGCTGACCGTTCCGGGCATACTGTCACCGGTTACAGGGGCGCTGTTGCACGAGCTCTCGTCCATACCGGTGATCATTAATTCGGCCAGGCTAATCGGGTTTGAATCAAAAAAGAAAAAATGAACTTCTTCCGGCTGCTCCTGCACCAGACGACAATATCATTCGACGAAGCTAACCTGTCCGTCTTTCTATTTCTTGCAGCTGAGCCCTTCCGCGTCCGCTATGTTCTGAGCTGCATCCTTCGCCGACATCTTTGCCGCATTTGCCGCACGGTCGAGGTCTTCCTGCGTAATCAGGTCCGGGTTGTTGTGCCTGTCGTTGGGCATCCCGCATCCACAGCTAATGCACATCCTTACTCACCTCCCCTTTTAATTCCTATAATGAGTTTACATGTGCCGTTATAAAATCTGGGAAAGAAAAAATGGCCGGCACCGGTTGGAACAGGGTGCCAGGAAATACCAGGGTATAATCAGGCTTTACGCAACTGCACCACGAAGACACTGCCTTGCGACCTGTCACCAGGCACCCGGTCCTCGACCCATATGTGCCCCCCGAGCCTGTCGACAATCAGCCTGACGATGGACAGCCCCAGGCCGGCGCCCCTTGTCGAGCCGCCGGACATGCGCTCGAAGATCGTTTTCTTCCGCTCGTCCGGGATGCCCGGCCCGTGATCGGCGATTCGGACGGTCCAGAGGCCTTCTTCATGCGAGTCCGCTACGTCAATATCGATCACTTTCTCCGGGTGGTCGTCATACTTGATTGCGTTCTCAATGACATGCCGGAATACGTCGTGTGCCAGCCCGTTCGCCAGGGCCATGCGGCCGCTGCCCGCGTTCTGGTTGATGACGATACGCTGTCCCTCGTGGGACTTGATGACCTGCCGGACGTCCTCGTCAATCATTTTTCCAATGTCCACGGGCAGGACGTTGTTCCCTCCGGTCTCCCTTATCGTCCGGATACGCTTGATGTCGTCGATGAGTTTGTTGCTGCCTTTTACGCCGCCCAGGGCCTTTTCGAGGTATGCACGCTGGTCCTCAGACAGGTTCTCGCTCAGCTCCAGCATTTCCATATAGCCCATGGACACCTGGTTGAAGTTGCGGATGTCATGGCTCATGAGGTTCACGTAGAACTCCAGCTCCCGGCGCTGCTTATCACACTTGCATGCCTGCTCGTGTGTCTCCCCTGCGTCGATCAGGGCTACGACCGCACCATGCGACTGCCTGCCGGAAGCCAGCGGCGAGACTATAAGGTCAAAGTACCGTCCGCCAATCTCGAGACCGTATCTTTTCTCGGTCCTGCCGCTGCCCAGCGAAGCGATGATCGCCCCGGCCATCGGGCTGTCATGGCCCTGCACGTCCAGGCTCCGGACCTCCCTGGGGTCGTAGCCGAGCACGTCGCCGATGAAGTCCCTGCCGCTGCGGTTATACTGGATGATAGTCAGCGCGTCGTCGACGACGATGATGCCGACGGGCAGCGCGTCAAGGGACGCTCTCTCCACGCCGCACTGCAGATCGTGCTCGTCGGCTTTGCGGTATGACTCCATGCGTCCGATGATCCTGCCTTCCGCATCCCTGACCGGATGCGAGTACCAGCGCACAAGGCCCTGGTCTCCGGCCAGTTCCCAGGTGGCACGCAATTCCTCTACCGGGTGATCGTACAGCCAGAGGATGTTCTTCATGAAAATATCCGGGTCCCGGAACCGGCGCGCAAATGGCTCAAGCAGATCACGACGGCTCCTGCCGATGGCATTTTCCCTGGCAGTGCCCGACATCTCGACGAAACGGTTGTTGATCCAGCTTATCGTCCCTTTATCGTCCGTGACGAGCAGGGCCATGTCCAGGCAATCCGTCGACCACATGGTCATGTCTTCAATTCGCACTTCATGTCGCCGGCACTCTGCCCGGTACTATGCTTGTCATCTATTGTGATCACCGCCGTCTAAAACAACACGATCAATATGTTTCCGGTTTATTCTTATATCTCGTTTTCGCGGGGAGACAGCGCAACCGCACTGCCGCGTGCCATTGCCGTCGAGTAAGACGCCATTCCCGGGAATGTTGCTCACACAAACTGCAATAACTGCGGGATGTATCCTGCTCATGCGCAGACGGCCTTAAAATCTGCAGTTTCTGAATAATATTAATACCTGCATGACCATAAAAGGTTAGCAAGTGGTATTGGAGGAATGGGATACTGTCATCTGGCCTGGCTTCCGGGCGACTCTGGTTGCGTGCAATGATCATTGTATCGACAATATTTGCAATGGCTGTCTTTCTCATACCACAGGCCAGCGCTGCAGACATTACCTTTGACGGCATTGTCTACGATACTGACGGCATTACACCTGTAAAAGCTATAGTCATTGTCTACTATCCGACTCATCTCTCTGGTATCGCCACCAGCACCAGTTTGGATGGCTATTGGCCGTATGGCTATTATCTTATTCCTACGGATTGGTGTGCAGGGACTGCAACGATATACGCATATACCTTTACCGATGACACGGGCCATCCCTACATGGACCGGAAGTCGCAGGAGGTTGTCATTAATCTCAACGACGTCGCCCTCGGCAGCTACGTGACGCAAAATTTCACCCTCCATACCTTGCCACATGAACCTGACCCTGTCGTGACCTTCCAGGGCCATATTACCCAGTCGGGTCAGGGCAGCAACCAACGCGCAAGTATTCGTGTCCTACGGCAGCCATCTTCAGGGCATCACGGTAGACGACACAGGCTTTTACAGTTTGCAGCTCCCCTACGTCGACCGGACGGCAAATATGTGGGTCACTTCTGGCAACTACGAGTCCCCGCACTGGTAGCACGGGGACGATGCCCGGCTACACAGTGAACTACAACTGGGACCTGTCGCTGCCGCCGATGACATCTACTCCGTCCCCGACGCCCTCGCCGACGCTCACGCCGACGTCTGTCCCGGCGAACCCTGACGTCACGTTCACCGGGCGTGTTTACTATAACAACAGCCCGGTGAGGGGCGCACACATTTCCTTCTCCTATGGCGGATATATGGCCGGGGCTGTCACCGATGAGTACAGGCTATTACCTGATCACATCTCGATCTACCTGGGTGGCGTGGCGACGCTCTAGTGCATCATATCATCGGCAATTCGCCGGAGCGCTATACGATCACGCCCACGCTCAAGTTACCATCGTCAGCCATGACTTTTACTTATCGAACGGGAGCATTTCGGATAATGCGACCCAGCCGGCAAATAACGATACTCCTGCGGCCACAGTTCAGTGCCTGGCAACGGCACTGCCAGCGTACAATCGGACCCACGCCCGGAGTTATCGGCATCTCCACTGGCGACTCCTGACAACAAAGGTCAGCTCGCTGGCCGGGTCGAATACTGACCTGTTCCACGCTCCTGGTGTACGCCGGGATCATCCTTGGCGCCATTATCGTCCTGCTGCTCGTCCTTTATTGTTTTGCCATCCTGATCGTCACAAAATTATAGGGCATAAACCGCAGGATATATATTCGGTTTTTTAGCGGGACCCGAAAGGAACTTTTATAGTAACGGCAGGCAATGATATAGCGATCGATCGGCTGATCGGTCACAGGCGAATGAGGATGAGCAGGGGGGCATGCATGTTTACGCGGGTGGCAATATTTCTTACATTGTTTCTTGTAGCGATACTGGTCGTTGACATTGAAACTGCGGCGGCGGAAACGCCCACCACGACCTTTTCCGGCACGGTGTACTACAAAAACTTCAACGCCTCAGGCGCAACGGTCTCCGTGAACTACGGGATGCAGACGTTTACCACCAATGCCGACGAGTACGGGAACTATAACCTGACCGTCAATTACGTCGGCAACGGGAAGGCTGTCCTTATCGCATCCTACAATGGCGACACGGACCAGTTCACCTGGTACCCGGAGTCTGGCGCCCACATTATCCACGATTTCTGGATTACGCCGCGTCCTGCGCCAAGGGCTTCGGAAGGGCCGGCAGCGACATTCACCGGCCGTGTCTACTATGGCGACAAACCGGCTAAAGACGCGCATGTCATCATAGTGTATGGCAAATACATCCTCGACCAGTACGCGAATGATACCGGCTACTATGGCCTGACCATTTATTACCAGGGCATGCCCGGGCAGGCTCTGGGCGACATATGGCGACAGCAGGTCCGAGGATTACTGGGCGAACCCCGGACAGGACGGCACGGTCGTGACAGACATCCGTATTACCCCTGTGCCCGGGACTCAGGTAACGCCATCCCCTACGCCGGAGGCGACGATCACGCCCACGCCGGTACCCGAGGCGAGCCCGACGGCTTCGCCGACAGCTAAGCCGGCAGGTATGGGTTTATCCGGGTCAGTCCTGGTCTCGATGGCAGCGATATCAATGGCATATATTCTGTGCCGCAGGAAGTAAAAAGCGGGCTTCAAACGTCTCGCGCCAGGCGAAGCTTTACCGGGAAGGCATGGCCATGAGGGGCGTAAACATAGCCTTCGAACCCCTGACATTTCAGGTTTGCCTGCTTCATCGGGCCCAGTGCATGGAACTGAACGTCGACCATCATGCCATCGATGTCTACCTCAAAATATCCCCCCATCATGGGCTCGGCGCCGTTTGAGCCGTCGCGGAAAAGGAAGCCTGTGTTCAGGTAGTTCTTAGTCCTCACGCCCGTGTGGGTGTGGCCTGTGATATGCAGGAGCGCCTTCTGGCAAATCATCGCCGTGCGGTCGAACCTGCCTGCATAGACGATGTTACTGTGCTGGACCAGGATGGTGCGGCTATCCGCAAGCTCAGGCGATGACGTGATCCTGACCCCGTCGCCGATGGTATACGTCTTATCCGGCTCAAGCAGGATGCCATACCGGTGCTCGATGGCCCTGGCCTTTTTTCCCCTGCCCAGCTTATCCCGGTTTCCAGGGACGTAATAGACGCTGCCATACTCTTTGCAGAGCAGCATCATGATCTCGTCATATTGCTGCTGCGCCTCGTCCGGGTCTTTATCGACTACCAGATTCGTGATGTCGCCGGCGACGATGGCTGCATCATAATGTGTGCCGCGTGCCTTCGTATCAGCGATCAGCGCTCTGACCGCATCTACGCTGCCATGTATGTCAGAAAAGCAGAGCAGTTTCACGTATCGATATTTCCTCCTGCGAGCTAAATATTTTCACTGCGGCTTACCGGGAGAAGGGTTTCAGTAAGATCAGGTCTTTCGCTTTCCGGTAGATCAGCTCACGCTGGCCCGGGCGGAAGCTGGCGGCTTCCATGAGCGACTTGGCGATGCTGTCCTCGATGTTGTTCAGGATGATGCCCGACTCGTCCTGGTAACGCCTGATGAAGCTGTGAGCCAGCCGGTATTTGTCCTCGGTGAACATCGGCGACGTGTCGAGCAAGAACGATATCGTCTCGCCGACGTCCTCCTCCGGCCTGCCCCACTTCGTCAGCTCGAAGTCGACGCCATAAATCCTGTCGGCTACGATGAAATTTTTAAAGATCGCATCGGATTTCAGGAGCACATCGCCGTCACCTGTTACGAACGCACGATGAAACCTGGCGAGCCACGACGCGACGCCCAGCACGAGGTCCGGCCGCTGGCCGCTGTCGAGCAGGTCATTGACCGTCTGCCCGTCGACGTACTCCATGAGGATGGCTTTGCCCTTCTGCTCCACCGGCCGCGGCACCGGGATACCGGCGCTGTACGCCGCCTGCAGGATACAATACTCATTGCCGTACCTGTCGCTGGAGAATATCTTCATGACCAGCGGTTTGCCCTCCCGCTCGACCAGGTAGACACTGTTCTTCCGGCTGGCGAACTTTTTAATGACGGTCAGGCCGTCGAAGGGGATTTCAGGGACCGCATCCGTCAACAGTTCACCCCCGGCATTTCCGGGCCTTGCGCAGCTATCCCCACAGGGCAATGGCAGATGCTGTTTCGACAGACTGCCAGCCCCTGCGTCACTACGGCACCGGAGAGCATAAGTTGATATTTTATATTCAAATGTATAAAAGTGTAACGATCGGCGCTTCATATCGCCGGCTAATAGCATCTCTCGTCCGGGTCGAAGGTATGTCCGATCACTTGTGCTTTGCCTTAGGCTCTTTTCCAGTTTTTTCCACGTGTTCCCGCCCGGGCAGCTCGACGATCTCAGCTCCGAGGTCCTTGGCTATCGTCTCGATGTCGGTCTTGCGCAGATGGTCCGCATGGAACCGCAGGTCTCCGCCTTCCGTGGCCACGACCCGGAACCTGGGGCTGCGGCTTCCTTCCTTGCTTCTTGTACGTTCTCTCACGAATATCTTCATCAGGGCTCACCTTCCCGAAAATGTCACAACTATTTATATGATATATCTATTTATAATATTTAGGATTAATGATATCAGGGCTTAACTTCTCTGCCTGGAATGTAGCGAAAACCGGGGATCGGACGTGAAACGAAAGGAGATCAAATCGAAGCTGACTGGCGAGACACTGGTCAGGAACGCGCTGATGAAGGCGACCGCCATCAGCAAGCCTTACCAGCTTACGCCGGAACTGAACGTGATCAAGATCGGCGGCCACGGGATTATCGACTACGGCAAGCCCGTCGTCCAGCCACTGACGGAGGAGATCGGGGGCCTGTCCGGAAAGCACCAGTTACTCGTCGTCACCGGCGGCGGCACGCGTGTCCGGCACATCATGGACATCGGCCTCGACCTGGGCATGCCCATCGGTGTGCTGTCCGAGCTTGCCGGTAAGGTCAGCGAGCAGAACGCGATCATGATAGCCATCCTGCTTTCCCGGTACGGGGGAGTACGGATCAAGCGGGACGACCTGCTGGACCTGCCCATGCTCTTCCGGATGGGCTGCCTGCCGGTGACGCACGGCACGCCGCCGTTTGGCCTCTATGAGCCCCCGGTCCCCGAAGGCCGCATCCCGGCATTCCGGACTGACACCGGCGCGTTCCTCATCGCCGAATCGCTGGGCGCCCGGCGGTGCATCCTTGTCAAAGACGTAGACGGCCTCTACACCGAGGACCCTCGTAAGAGCAAGAAGGCCCGGCTGATCAAAGAGATTACTGCAGCTGACTTGCTGGAGGCTGAAATGGAAGACCTTGTCGTCGAGCGGAAGGTGGTGGAGCTGCTGCGCATAGCGACCAACGTGAAAGAGGTCTATATTGTCAACGGCCACAAGCCCGGGAACATAGAGAAGGCCATCAAGGGTGAAAATGCAGGGACAATCATCTCTTCCTGATTTCTTAGCGCAGCGTTGTGCGTGCGAGCCAGCGCCATCAACATCCGACACACAAAAATGCATATGGGTCTTATTTTTTACCCTTTCAGCCGCAGCTATCTTTTCTGTGAGCCGATCAGCCGGGCATAGCCACTGGTATCCGGACTGCCGCTAAACTTGTGGACGTTTACTGCGATGTCACCACACTTCTTCAGCGCGTTACAGGCCCGGTTGAGCATGCATTTGAGATCGGTGTCGTCATCTGCACGCTCAATGGCCAGCTCCAGGTATCCCATCGCCACCTGGCTGTGGTTGAGCAGGTCATGTGTCATGACTTCGACGTACGAGTAAAAATTATCTCCGATGTCACTGACTCCTGTGCCCGGTGCCATGGCGACAGGCAGATACCCCAGGCCTGCCAGGCCGAATACTTCGCCATTGTCATCCCTGACCACACTGATGCTCCAGTTCACAGGTATCATGACACCGCTTTTAGTAATAATGTCCATGGAGATGGCCGGAGGCACCCTGCCATCCTCAAGGTCGCGCATGAGCTTCTCCCGGGCGCTGTCACGCAGGTGCTCCGGCAGCAACAGTGAAAAACAGTCCTGGCCCAGCGATTCGGCCTTAGAGTATCCTGTCAGTCTTCTCGGCTTTCCGGTTGAACATGCGGACCGTGCCGGCCATGTCTATCATGATTGCCATGACTTCGATCAGGTCGAAAAAGTTAAAGTAAAAGTCTGACAGGTTATGCCATAGCAGCCCCTGTCCCTCTGCTGACGGGCTAACAATGGGCCGGTTCGAAAGGCCACGGTCAGAATCACTATTATCGTGTGTCATATGATCAAGCGCCAGGCCAATAAGTAATGATACTAATAAATATATTTATATTTAATATATATAACTTACTAATTGCCTGTGTATCCTCCAGTTCCTCCACATGGCCATGCTGCTGAAAAGGTTATATACGAACCACTGAAAAGCTACATTATCATATCATCGACGGAAGCATACAATGATCGATATACATGCGCATGTAGACACGCGACCATACGAGGACTTCGAGCTGATGGCACTCGGCGGGATGACGGACGTGCTCACGCTGGCCCATGATCCCATGAAAATGAGCTCAAGCATCGTGTTCAAAGACCACTTCGAACGCCTTTTCGCGGAGCGATCCCGGGTAGAGAAGAACGGGGTACGCCTGCACGTCTGCCTCGGGCTACACCCCAGGACCCGGCCTGACGACCTTCCGGCATGTCTGGCTTTGCTCGAAACTTACCTTGCAGACAAAGCCCGCCCGGTCACTGCTATTGGCGAGGTTGGGCTAGAGACAAGGGACGCCTTCGAGGTTGAAATGCTCCAGCGACAGATCGAGCTGGCGATCAAGTACAAACTGCCCGTCATCCTGCACACGCCGCGCAACAGTAAGGCGCAGATTACCAGAGAGATCATCAACATCCTTTCGACCTTTTCCCTCGACCACGACAGCGTCGTGATAGACCACGCCGATGCCGACACCGTGAAGCTGATCGTCGACCGGGGCTACAACGCGGGGCTTACGATACAACCGGGCAAGCTCTCTCCAGGGGCGGCTGTGGAGATCGTCCAGAAATATGATCCTGCGAGAATTGTGCTGGATACAGATATGTCCTCCAATCCTACAGATGTGCTGGGCGTGGCACGGGCGGCCCACGCGATGCGGATGGCGGGGGTCTATAACGTCATTATCGAAGCGGTCAGCATGAAGAATGCGTGGCGGATTTTCAGGCTAAAAATCTAAAATATAATCTTTTTCTATGACATTTTTATAGGGGTATGTGAATCCCGCTTTGTTTAAGCTATGCGCCTACTGTCACGCTCGCCAAGAGCGCCAAGAGCCAAGGGCGCCAGGACGATTATTGAAAAACTTAATTCTTCAGGGTATGCCGGCGGGCGTTCTTTATGGCTGACTGGTCAGTCAAATGACTGACTAATCAGTCAGTCCATATTTGTCAGGCTGCAAAATATACGCTATTATGCATAATCGAAAAAAATGGCGTCCTTGGCCCTTGGCGCTCTTGGCGAGCTAAAACTGTTCCAGGTGTTCCGGTGCGCAGAGCCTGCAAAGGGTTGAAGTACATCTGAATAACGAGGAAAATATACAATTTTTATTCTTAGCATTCGATATTAACCCCTTTAACGTTAAACGTCAGAAACAATATATCATCTAATTGCAATTAAGTCTTGTTCAAACGGTTGAGAATTTGAACACATCCACCCAACAAACACCTCAACTACCAACATACCCACCTGCGTCGGAGGCCACGGACAATGCGGACAGGACCACAAGCTCCAAACCTTTTACAAATGCCCGGCAACGTTTCCGGGGCCTCCGGCGCCCAGGCCACTATGATATTGCTGCTTCTCATCTTCGCGATGGTACTCCTGACCAGCACGACTATCAAAGACCCGATAATATCTGCCGCCAGCGACTTCGCAGGCTTCCGGGCATGGGGCGCGGAGAACAAGATCACTGACCTGGATACTGACGAGCCCGGCATCAGCATAACCACCCCCGCCGAGGACGATATCTATTACTACGACGAGCGAGTGGGCATCGCCGGCCGGGCCGTGCCTGACGAGGGCAGGAAGGCGGCAATGGTGTTCTACCGGGTGAACGAGGGCGAATGGGTGAAGGCCAGTCTTGAAGATAACACGTGGAGCGGCCTGACGGAGAAGTACCCGGAGGGCAGCTACCAGATCGAAGCGATCGCCTACGACGACAATGGCGGCGAATCCGCCCCTGCGGAGGTAAATTTTACCTCACTCTTCCGGTACATCCCTGACGCCAGGTATGTCAGCGACGATATTCCTGCGAGCATGACGGCAGGGGAGACTTACCATTGCCATATTACCTACGAGAACAGCGGGAACCTGGAATGGAACAACTCCGGGGGATATACACTCTCTCCGTACTCCAATACTGCCTTTGGGGCAGGCACGTGTGCCATGCCAGGCCCTGGCGTGCCGCCGGGGGGCAATGTCTCCTTTGACGTGACTTTAGCAGCTCCTGCTACTCCCGGGCTTTATACCGTCTCGTACCGCATGCAGGGCGGGGGATACGGGTGGTTCGGGGATGAGGCGCATAAGGATGTCAACGTCGTTGCTGCTGTCTATGATGCCAGCGTGGTGTCTGTCGATTTGCCTGCGCAGATGACTGCCGGTCAGAGCTATGCAGCCACTATTGTTATGAAAAATAACGGGACCGCCACCTGGTATGCGGATGGGGGTAACTCCTGTCAGGCTCGGGGCTGTCGGTGGTAATGCTGGCGATGCATACCGGTTTGCCGGTAGCGCAGAGTTCCCGATGGCGAACGGCGTGGTAGTCAGGCCGGGCGGGAGTTATGAGTTCAGGTTTGATATAAGGGCGCCTGCGGCGGGGCAGTATATGCCGGAGTTCCGTATGATGCAGGCGGGGAGAGGATCGTTCGGGGAGACGGCTGGTAAGAATGTACGGGTTATGCCGGTGATTACGCCTACGCCGGAGCCTACACCGGAGCCTACGCCAAGGCCTACGTCGCCGCCGTATGTGGCATATGATGCTTATGGGAAATTTATAATGATTGGGACAGATGGCAAGCAGGAAACCGGATATATCTTCCTCTGGTGCTATGATGGGCCGTTAGTCCGGCACAACCAGAGGTCCAGCTATCTGAACGAGCCTTGGTGGCCCCATCCTGACTGGGATATTGGCGGGCCTAACGGGCATTATTACTGTCTACAGTGATTATCTATGATGGGTCAGGATCCTTCGAAATGAACTATGGGGGAACGCGAGGGCCATTTACCTTCTACGCTCGGTGATTTAAATGAAGAAAATATTTCCTGGGATTCGGTATTGTAACAATAATACTCGTATCAGTAGCGTTTAGCATCATGATTTGGCCGGAACATATTGCGAACGAATCAGTTAATCAGACATCACTCAATATAACGACAAATATCTCTGTCTACTCCATATGTTCATCATAGTAACGATACTTTTGTTCTACCTTCCGAAGATCAGATTATCAGTCCAATAAATTGGTCTAAATATCACCTCTATTAACTACAGCGGCATTTTAACATTAGAAATCGCAGAGCCAAACTCGATTATCAATCACACGTTTATCGATATACACATACGAGTAGACATTTCAGACCCGGATAATGTGCCGGAAATATATAGAGAAATGTCCAGCATGGTCAAAGCAGAAAGGGCAATCATCGGCCCGACAGCTCCGTTGAAGTTTGGGGATATATTTCAGATGGGCGAATTTTTCAGGCAGGCATGTTACCCTTTAGTTCCGTCATCTATCGTCGTGACTACGTGCACCCGGTTCATAATCTCACGTTCAGCGACATCGATGCAAGCGAGGTCGATTGAGTTGGATTTGTTATTCTTTCAACGCTTGCGAAGTAAAATGTTTCCAGGGCTATGCGCATCCTGTTAAGCTCGCCAAGGGCGCCAAGAGCCAAGAGCGCCAAGATTTTTTATAATATATATGTGAGGTGATTAGAATATGTCCAATATAATCCAAGATATGAAGAACCACCAGAATATTTAGATAAAATCGGAACAGAAGTTGTAGATGCAGCATTTGCAGTGTATAAAAGATGGGGGCCAGGGCTTCTGGAACATTTCTACCGAGATGCATTGTGTAAAGAATTAAGGAAAAGAGGATTCAAAGTACAATCAGAAGTATATTTACCGTAATGATTGATGATGACGATCGTTGAAGATGCCTATAGAATTGATCTATTAGTAGAAAACGAAATTGTCATTGAATTAAAAACATTGATAAACTATTACCGGTGCATCATAGGCAAATACGAACATATATTAAATTATCCAATAATCGTCTGGGCTATCTTATCAATTTCAATACTGATTTTATTAAAGATGGAATTAACAGAGTAATTATGTCGCCACACATATGAACTTTAATCTCCTTGGCGCCCTTGGCTCTTGGCGACCTTGGCGAGCTTGAAGAACTGTTCCGGGCGTTCCTTCACACATAGCCTGTACAAAGCCTGCATGTCACTACAATCATTATACAGGTTGTAATATTTTATACACCTGTCAGTGGCTATGCGCAGCTGGTAAAGCGCGCCAAGATCGCCAGGTACCGCCAAGAACGCCAAGACTATTTCTATAAACGGCATGCTACTATGCCATCTCACATTGAATCAGAACCGGTGTCCTCATATCTAATATTTTCTATTGTGGCGCCTTGGCGTCTCTTCTTGGCCCCTTTACTGCTTGAAACTTTAAAAAGACTTGGCGCCTTCAGCCCTTTCGGTGCAAGTGGCGCCTTGGCGTCTTCTCTTAGAACCTTGGCGGCTTCAACAAAGTCCGAGTGGCAGTCCGCTAAGCCCGCCCACGCCGACGTACGGGTAGTTAAACGCCGTGGTCTCCTCGGTGTGCAGGTAGTCCGTGTGCTCCTGCGAAGTATGTCTGTTCCGACGTCTGCGAGATATCGACGGGAACCCGCCGAAGCCGAGCCGCAGCCCGCGCCATGCAGGCGCCGAAGTCTGATGTTCACGTCTTCGAAGTTGGTCGCGGAAACGATGTCCCTGCTGAACGCCGTGGTCAGTGCGTTCTGGTAGATGCTCGGGAACCCGTACGTCGACTGCGGTCAGTTGTGCGTTGGTCGGCGCGATGGCGATTGTGGCCATGAGCATAGCGGTAGCAGCCATCAGTATGGCTAGTCTGTTGATGCTTTTCACTATCCATCCCCCTATAATTGTCGGATATTACCCGCGGGGACTTGAAGGTTACCGGGCAGAAATGCGGATGTAGGGTAGTTGGATACGATTATTATCATGTCTTAAACGTTTAACGTTACTTAAAGGGCCCTGACATGCTAAAATGAGAGACAGAAGCTTAATGTAGGTGCAGGCATAATGCAGATATCGCATGCAGACGACGCTTTCTAACAGGTCCATCCTCACTGCAAGGCCGTTTCTTAAATGGGCCGGCGGCAAGACGCAGTTGCTTGATGCGCTGATCAAGCGCATGCCAGCGGACATGGTGGAAAGCGGCATTATCGAAAATTACGTCGAGCCTTTCGTGGGCGGCGGCGCTATGTTCTTTTGCCTGAAGAACAAGTTCGAGGTAAAGCAGTCGTATCTGTTCGACATAAACCCGGAACTGGTCATAGGCTATACGGCGATCCAGCGAAGCCCGAAAGCGCTAATCAAGAAACTGGCCGTAGCAGAGGCTGATTACCTGGGTAAGGATGATGCTGGCCGGGAAAAATTGTTCTATGATATCAGGGAGGATTACAATCGCCAGCTCTCTGACTTTAACTTTGACAAATATCACAAAGAATGGGTAGACCGTACTGCACAGTTGATCTTCCTGAACAAGACGTGCTTCAACGGCCTGTTCCGGCAGAACAGCAAGGGCGAGTTCAATGTGCCGTTCGGCAAATACAAGAACCCTAAAATCTGTAACGCCGAGAACCTCAAGGAAGTCTACAAAGCCCTGAAGAATACAAAGGTCATCTGCGGTGACTTTAGTGCCGCAAAGCCATTTGTCGACCAGGCAGACGTTCATCTATCTCGACCCTCCATACCGGCCGTTGAACGCGACGTCGAGCTTCACGGGCTATGCGAAAGACGGCTTTGACGACAACGACCAGAAACGTCTCGCTAAGTTTTTCCGGGACATGGGCAAGAGAGGGGCTTATCTGATGCTTAGCAACTCGGACCCGAAGAACGAGAACCCGAAGGATAACTTCTTCGAGAAATTGTACAAGGGCTTCCGCATCGAAAGAACACATGCCAGCCGGATGATCAATTGCGACGCTTCGAAACGCGGGCCGATCAATGAATTGATCATCATGAACTATTAAAAATGGTCATTTTAAATACCATAATGGCTCAAGGTCAGACTGATATTTTCTCGATTTCTTATTTTCCTTGCCGGTATATTTCGTGTTCGGAGGCTGTCCTCTGGCTGCGCTCACACACATGATCTCCATCTCTTTCGGGCTGTCGATGAACTCGCGTACCCAGCCCTGGTAGAACAATCCTTTCGGATCATAGTGGCTTTCTCGCGAATAGTTCAACTCCTGCTCGATCAAGAATAGCTGGGACAGGCAGGCGATGATCTCCATTGAGTTCAGGAAATGGGGAAACGTAATGTCCTTGAACTGCTCGACTTCCTTTACCGGGTCATGCCCTAGTAAATATTGTCAAATGCGAGGAGCATCCTTTCTTTTAGCTTCGGCTGGGCCTTGACTTTCAGGCTTAGGTCGATCAGCACGCGGAGGTGGTTAGGCTTGAAGTCCTGATATTTTTGCTTTATGCATATCTGGAAATTTTTATGTGGCATCATACTTGTTTTTCAACCTGGAGGATACAATCTCTGGCCTGACGACATAAAGTTCGACACCTTCACTGTCCGTGATAATTGATTTTCTTTCACCCAGGTTTAAGCTTGATATGATTTTTACCATTTCCTCATATAGCATGCAATCCCTTCAGTTGCATTATATCTCGCTCTCCTTCGCCTCGCAGATCCCCTCATAATCACAGAACCTGCACCCATTGAACGACTGCTTCGGCCCGAACTCTTCCTTCAGCACCGCCCTTATCATCTCTTCCAGCCTTTCCCGCTGCACGTCGATACCCGTATTATCCGGCACATAATCGACCGTATCATTGGTCTTAATGTAGTACAGCGACGCCCTCACAGGCAGCTTCCCGTACTTCTTCAGCACGGCCAGCGCATACACGTTCATCTGAATGTCCTCTTTGATCGTGTTGCCGTTCTTCTTTGAGACCCGGTCTTGAAGTCAATGACGCAGTACTCCCCGTCCTTCGTCCTCTCCAGCCGGTCAATGAACCCTTTCACGATGCGGCCGTTGATCTCGATCTTGAACGGCATCTCCACGCCAACTATAGAATTAAAGTTAGAACTCTGCCACGCGAGGAAGGTATCGATCATCGCCTCGGCCAGCCGTCTGTCTTCCTGCTCCTTCGTCCGTGAAGTGTACGTATCAGACGACCAGTACGTGTCCAGCAGCTTCACAGCTATCTCTTTCGTGTACCGCTCGCCTTTCATGTGCATCTTCGAAAGATGCTCGACCACGGAGTGGACGGCCGATCCCAGGTTGAAGAACGTCTTACCCGCCGTGGGCACCTTGAGGACATACTGCAGCTTGTATTTCATCGGGCAGCCGTCGTAGGTATCAAGCGCAGAAGCCGAGAAGGTGTGGCTGCTGTCGATGAGTGGCACGGGCTTGCCGCTGAGCATCTGTAGCATCTCCGTGTCCTCTCCGCCGTCAGGGGCGTACCAGGCAGGGTCGTATGCGTCGAGGCTGCCTGTCTCGCTTAGCACGCGCAGCTTTTCCAGCAGGGTGAGCTTGTTCATCGCGGTCTTGAGCTGCATGCCGTAGACCGCCCGGACGGCCTGGTCTTTCAGGTCGTTCATCCGGCGTTCGGCCTCGGTGTCGGCGTGTCCCTGTGTGCCTTTTGAATCAGCTTTCACATTGACGATCTCTATCAGCGGATTGCTTTCAAAGGCCATCTCGTCGAGGAACTTGGACGGCTTCGTCTTGTTCTTGTTGTCACCGTACTTCTCGGCCAGGGTGAAGTACAGCTTCTGTTCCGCCCTGGTCATGGCCACGTAGCACAGGCGTCGTTCCTCCTGCTGGTACAGTGCCTTTTCGTCGTCATCGGTCTTGATGCCCCGGGACAGGTCGTTGGGCACGTAGAAGTCTTTCGACTGGTACCGCAACGGGAACTTGTTCGTGGCCATGTCGGCGATGAAGACGACGGGGAACTCTTTGCCCTTGCTCTGGTGGACGGTCATGATCTTGACGCTGTCGCCATCGACACTGTCGTCGGACTCGATGCGGAAGTTCCGCAGCATGTCGATGTATTCCAGGAAGCTGGTCAGCGTGGCATGATGTGAGATGGACTCGTACTCGGCGCACAGCTCGTAGAACTTGTTCAGCAGGCGGATGTTGGCCCTGCCTTCGGGGCCTGCGTTCAGGTTCTTGCGGTATATGCCCGACTCGTTCATCATGATGTCGTAGACGAGTTCGGAAACCGATGCGTTATCCCGTTTCTGGATCATGCGGTCGATGGTGTGGATGATCTCCCTGATCTCGTCGCGCTGGGCAGGGATGATATCGTCGACTTCCGTCATGCACTCGTAGACGTGGTCGCTGGCGTTATCGCTATAGGCGAGCCTCTTCGCGCAGTGGTTGATGCGCCGGACGTTGACCTCGGTGATGCCCGAGTCTTTCATGATCTTGAACAGTGACGTGCCGGCCTGCAGCGGGTTCTCCGTCGCCCGCAGGTAGGCGGTCAGCTCACGGATTGCCGGGGAGCCGAAGAAGTTGAACTCACCCACGAACTCGCAGGGTATGAGGTTCTTGCGCAGCAGGTGGTAGTATTTCGTGCCTTCGGCCTTGCGGCGGCAGAGGATGGCGAAGTCGCCGTACCTGTATTCCCGCTCTTTCTGCTCTGTCCGGGAGAAGAATTTGCTGCCGATCAGCCGCTGGATTTCCTTCAGGACGTAGGCGGCCTCCGCCTGCTCGTTCTCGCACCGGGCTACGATGACCTTATCTCCATCCGCATTACCGGTGACAAGGTCCTTTCGCTCCCTGTTGGGCGCATTTTCCATGAGCTCCCGGGCCAGCATCAGGATGTTCTTCGAGTTGCGGTAGTTGACGCCGAGGGTCACCGGCTCACCGACTTTGAAATGGTCTTTGAAATCGCTGAAGTTGGTCAGATAAGCGCCCCGGAAGCGGTAGATCGACTGGTCGTCGTCGCCGACCACGCAGACGTTCTCGCCGGCGAGCTGTTTGACCAGGTGGAGCTGGGCGAAGTTCGTGTCCTGGAACTCGTCCACCAGGATGTGCGTGTACCGTTTTCTGTACACGTCCAGCACGAGGGGCTTGTGCTCGAAGAGCTGTGACGCGAGGTAGATCATGTCGTCGAAATCGATGAGTGTCTCGTTTCTCTTGTACTGCTCGTAGGCCCGGTACACCTTGAGCATGTCCTTCAGCTTGTCCGTGAAGTCCCGCTCGTCTTCCTCGAGCTGCGCCTTGTCCTTCTCACGCAGGTACGCTTCCAGCATATCCGGCGTGATCAATTCGTCCCTGAACGCGCTGATGCCATCGATCATCGCCTCGATGATCTCTTTGCCGTTGTTGCCCAGCTCGACGTGTTCGAAGCCGAAGCGGTCGATGTTCTTCAGGCCCCAGACAAGCTGGCTGGTCCTGCTGATGATGCCCGAAGAAAAGCTGATGCCCGAGTCGAGGATGTTATCATTCAGCACGTCGAGGCAGAACGAGTGAAACGTGCCGATAGTCAGCTGTGAAGTGTCTACGTCCTTATCCAGCCGGTCGCTCATTTCCCCGGCCGCCTTGTCGGTAAAGGTGAGCGCGAGGATGTGCTCTGGCTTCACGCCGTTGCTGACGAGATGCAATATCTTCCTGGTGATCACTTTCGTCTTGCCGGACCCCGGGCCGGCGAGGATAAGCTGGCGGCCGTTCTCCTCGATCGCCCGCGTCTGCGCAGGGTTCAGCGATGGCCCGCGGCTGGCATCGCCGCTGCCGGATGTATCCATCGAAATTCAGGCTCCAGGACGAAAATCGTCTGTCGTTCGTCCATTTACTGTAATGGCGCTTGTCCCATAATAACCTGATTGGTGAGCGGGATAAAAATAATCATTTTTACTACTCTTCCGGATTTTCTAATGTCGAGTAGTGAGCGTATCCGACTGCACGCATTACGCTGCGCTTGCAGGCCACAGAGACACAAAGAACTCGGTACGATATAATCATTCGGTAAATGTTGATTAGCTGATAAGGCATCTAATACGAAGTACACAGAGCCACAGGAACACAGAGTACGTAAAGACGAGAACGAGCCCTTGATCAAGACAATCGTGTACTCTGTGGACTCTGTGTCTCTGCGTGAATGCCTTATCTGCATACAAAAAATTCCCATGACTAACACAAGTACACAAGTTAACATTAAGACTGCGCTGGCAATTACCTGATAACGTGGTCTTACGTCGTGTCTTCCGTTTTCATTGTCTTTGTTCGCCTTTGTATCTTAGTGTCTTTGTGGCCGCAAGCGCAGCGTAGTGACGTGCACAAAGCCATATATCTAAAACATACGCAGGACTCATTTTTACACATCCATTTTTACAATTAGCAAATGGAAAACCTCTTTCTGCAATTCAGAAATTGAAATAAAAATTTTAATATAGTTTTACATTAAATAAGTAAACTTAGCATTTTATTGCGCTGCCGCCGGTATGACCATATGATCAAGGAACAAGATGCATTTCTCGCCAGGCTCATCGAAGCAGTACACGCCTCCCCTGATAGCCCGGAAGCTCATTATACGCTGGGCTATGCACTGCTCCAGAAGAGCGCCGGCCAGGATATGCAGCTTTTGTACAGTGCCATCCTCGAAGGCCGGGAGGCGGTGCGTCTCAAGCCGGATTACGTCGCGGCGCTGACGCTGCTGGGCATGGCTCACGTCCGCAATAAGCAGTATGATGAGGCCGTGCTGTTCCTGAAGAATGCGCTGGCCGTCGACCCTAATCGTGTGGAAGCTCATTACGAGCTGGGCCGGGCGTACCTGGGGCTGGGCCTTGACGACGAAGCGATCAAAAAGTTCCGGGAATGTACGCTGCTGGGCATGAACTGCTCTTCGATTTACTCGGGCATGGGCGCTGCGTTCTTCCACAAGCGGTTGTACCCCGAAGCGATCCTGGAGCTCCGGCGGGCGCTGGGCATCAACCCTTCCGATCACGAGGCCAGGCATATGCTCGGCATGTCCCTGCTAAAGACCGGCGTCGTGGTCGACGCCATTGCAGAGTTCCGGAAGCTGCTGGAAAAGGGACCCGGGAACACGGAGGTGCTGACACATTATGCGGACGCACTTCTTCACGAAGGGAAGCACGAGGAGGCTATCGTCGTGTTCGGCAAAGCACTGAACATCGAGCCGAAGAACCTCGCGGCGATCAACGGCCTGGGCAAAGCGCTGCAGATGGCCGGCAGGCTGGACGAGGCCATACGCGAGTACCGGCGGGCAGTGGAGATCAGCCCCGGCGACTACCAGGGACATTATAATCTCGCGAACGCCTATGTGGACAAAGGCATGTACGAGCGGGCCGTGCTGGAGTTCCGGCAGGCGCTGTCCTGTAACGCGGGGGATCCGGCTATACACAACGATCTGGGGATTCTCCTGCTGCTCACCGGGGATTCCTATAATGCTTCACTCGAGTTCCGGGAAGCCATCCGCCTGGATGGCGGCAACTGCCTGGCATATATCAACCTCGGGGTGGCGCTGTCCGGGATGGATCGTGACGCCGAAGCAAAGGCGGAGCTGGAAGTAGCCATACGGCTGAACCCCGCACTGCCCGAAGCTTATTATTATCTCGGCTGTATCGCAGACCGCAGGGCCGAGCCGGAAGCGGCGGCCGATGCCTATGAAAAGTTCCTCAAGCGTTCGGAAAGTGGCGATCGCCGTGTACGGGGCATCAGAGCCCACCTGGCCGAGCTCAGGAACCTGAAGCACAACGGGAAGTCAGGCATCAGGAATATCGCCTGATCACTGCCCTTTTTCAAATGCGATTTCCCGGAAGACGATGTAGCGCATCATTTCAGCCATGTCAAAGACGATATGAGGCCGGGGGCTGTCTGTCCTGGCAGCATCGTCCAGCGGCTCCCCGTCCCGCCTGAAACCCTCGTAGAACTCGTCTTTTCCCAGGGCGTCCATCGGGTAGAACTGTACAGAAAATTGCTTGACAGGGTCTGTGTAGAGCAGGCCGACGGGCATCTGT
The DNA here is from genome assembly GCA_963792125.1 of uncultured Methanocellaceae archaeon. GTDB lineage: Archaea > Halobacteriota > Methanocellia > Methanocellales > Methanocellaceae > Methanocella_A. The sequence continues at coordinate 20,916 of CAWBVA010000002.1, read as the reverse complement.
GCCCGGAGGTCGCAGGCGTTGCAGTTGAAAATGTTGATCTCCCACCCGAACAGCGCTTCCCTGACCCCGGTATCGGATGTTGCGTCAAGCTTTCTCCAGACCGTGGCCACCTGCTCCGCGCCGCACTTAGGGCACTTGATCTCAACCTGTTCGCTGTTCGACATGGGTCACACCGGATATTTTTTATATAACCAGCAGACGATATGAGCTTTATGCTGTCCCGGATTGGCGCCTGGACGAAGGAGTTCCGGCTAATATTCCTGCTGTTCGGCGTCGTGCCGGTGATCATCGGATCACTCGTGGCATACGACTATTACCCGGAGCAGTTCAGCTGGACGTATTTCATACTGTCGCTCGTGGCCATCGTGCTCCTGCACGCCGGGACGATCGCGTTCAACGACTACTTCGACTTCAGGTCGGGCGCCGATGTCATCAACAAGGAGCGCACGCCGTTCACCGGGGGCACCGGGCTGCTGGTCGACGGCATCCTGAAGCCGTCTCACGTGCTGGCGGCAGGCTCTATATGTTTCGCCCTGTGCATCGCAATCGGGATGTTCATAGTCTTTACCCGGAGCCCGGCGGTGTTCCTGTTCGGGGTTGTCGGGGTAGGCCTCGGCGCCCTGTACACTGCGCCTCCGCTGCGGCTGGCATACCGGCTGCTGGGCGAGATCACCTGGTTCCTCTCCTTCCCGCTGACCGCGCTGGGCGCGCTGGTGACCCAGGCGCCCCCGTATTCGATCAATGACACAATGGCCATGCAGCCGGCCCTGGCCGCTGCAGTCTTCGTCGCTATGCCTGTCGCGTTCCTGGCTACCGCCGGTTTTGTCGTCCTCGAGTTCCCGGACTACAACGCAGACCGTGCCTCCGGCAAGGTCGGCGCCGCTGTCCTGCTGGGCAAAAGGACAACGATCGGCCTGTTCGCGGCCTGCTGTGCCCTTTCGTTCGTATGTCTTGTAGTGGCCGTAGCGCTGGGATACATTCCTTCTGCGGCACTCGTTACCCTGGTACTTATCCCGGCCATGGTATGGGTGGGCCTGGGCCTGGTCAAATTCCGGGAACACCCCGCAGGGCTGGTCCCGTACATCGTAGTGGGCGCATTAGCCATCTATTTCTTCAGCCTGACCATCATTGTCGCGATAGCGATAAAATAACTAAAAAGGACTGCTATTTTTCAAATAGCTGAGTGTCATCGAAAGCAGTGCCGGGAAGGCTGTCATTCACATCACCCGGTTCCCGGAGCCCTCGGCGCTGGTGGAAGCGAGGATTGCCGGGTGGATGCAGCGGGCTCTCGAGATCAACGGCTGCAAGAACATAATTGTAAAAATGCCGAAGTCCCTGACTAAAGGGGACCCGGTGACCGAGTACCTGGTAAACTGGAACTAAAAAATATGCGGAGGGGGATCGCCCCTCGCTTCTGTTTTTACGGGTGTGTATAGTAAGCCAGTACAACGTCGTTGATCGTGTCAATCCTTACGAAGGCGAAGCGCTCGAACTGGACCACGTTATTCAGCTCGCTCTTCACGCCCGGCTCCGCGATGCCATGGAACTCCCCTTCGGGGCCGACCACCCGGACGGGCACGCCGTCGATCGGCGCCCAGTGGACGATCTTTGCGCCCTGCTTGAGAACGGCGATGTCGTTGCCGATGTACTCGCCGCACAGCGGCTCGGCGCAGGTGATCTTCACGTTGTACAGGTCCTTGAGCCGGACGATGTCGCCGGGCTTCATGACGGGGGCATCCGAGCGGGCTACGAGTAGCTCGGGGTTCGCTGGCACCGGTATTTCGCGGTTGCCCCTCTTCGGGTCCTGCGGGTGCAGCGGTGCCTTTGCCACCATCTGCGGGGCGTTGCTGATGCGCAGCGCCACCGGGTCGCTGACGAAGAAGTAGCGGTTTGCCTTCGGGTCCACGATCTTCCGGTTCTCCGCGTACAACGTGTCCATACTGAACTCGATGTCCGTTTCCGTTACGCCCATGCTGACCATAACGTTCCTGATCGCCTCCGGCTCGAAGCCCCTGCGCTTGAGCGCTGCTACCGTCGGCAGGCGGGGATCGTCCCAGCCGGTGAACTCGCCGCCCTCGATGCCTTTCTTCATGATGCTGGTGGAGAACTTGCCAAAGCCGAGCAGCCGCACCCGGCCCCAGTGGGAGACGTGCGGGTACTCCCAGCCGAGGTACTGGTAGACATAGCGCTGCTTGTCCGCCGTCTTCATCAGGTCTTTTCCCCTGATGATGTGGGTGACGCCCAGGAAGTGGTCTTCCATGGCCGACTCGAAGTCCAGCATAGGCCATACGCGGTACTTGTTGCCCGTGCGTGGGTGCTCCTCCGTCACGATGCGGAACGCGACCCAGTCCCTCATCGCGGGGTCCCGGTGCTGTATGTCCGTCTTGATGCGGAGCACTGCTTCCTTGCCCGCAAAGCCGCCATTGATCATCTTCTTCCAGCGCTCCATGTTCTCGGCCGGCGGTGTCTCCCTGTGGGGGCACGGCTTTCCAGCTTCCTTCAGGTCGTGGAACAACTCGTTCTCGCAGGTGCAGACGTACGCCTTGCCGAACTCGATCAGCTTCTCGGCGTACTCGTAGTACAGCGGCAGCCGGTCCGAGGCGATGACCACTTTGTCCGGCGGGCAGCCGAGCCATTTCGCCTGGTCGACATACCATTGGTACGCCTCCAGCATGGGCTTCTTGATCGCCGGGTCCGTATCGTCGAACCGCATGATGAAGACGCCGTCGTACACTCGGGCGTACTCGGCGTTGACGATGATGCCGCGGGCGTTGCCCAGCGACGGCGGGCCGTTGGGGTTGGGCGCGATGCGCAGCGTGACCTTCTGCCCGGGCTTGAGTCCTGACAGGTCCAGCGGAGGGAGCCCCTTCCGGGCCTCTCTCTTCACGTGCAGCTCATCGATCAGCTCCGGCGCGATCTCCTGCAGCTTCGCCTTGATCTCCTCGGGCGACATCTTCCCGACGTCCGCGAGCACCTTCTGCACCAGCGGCATCAGTTCTCTCGCGTGCGGCTTCAGCTCCGGGTGGGCGCCCAGCAGCTTGCCGGTGACCGCACCCGCCTGGGGCACGGTGCCGTGCTTGTAGGCGTTCTGGAGCGCGAACTTCTGAATGATGATCTCGATATCCTTGGTTTCCATGAAATGATGCTCCGTATGACGATGACCCCGGCAGCGGGGTCGTTCCGGCATACATTATAACGAACGATGTACTTATTGTTTGCTATAAAACGGCGCATATCGGAAAGCGGCACTATCGCTGCGCAATAATAATAAGGCTGCCGTGTGCTATTTCGATAGACGAGGTTTTTTAGGATGCACGAAATAAAGCGCCGGCAGGGACAGTCGCTTCAGGACAAGGTCGCCGTCTACCGCTTCCGGAAATCGATGGATGTCAGGCGTCCCGTCGGGCACCAACGGAACATGCGAAAGCTTAACGAGCCGGATTAACGCTGCCGGTCAATAAAATGGAAACGGGGAATTGAATCCCCGCCCTGGTTTACCACCAGCCGCCGAGGCCCCATCCGCCGAGTCCGCAGCCGCCGAGGCCCCATCCGCCGAGTCCGCAGCCGCCGAGGCCCCATCCGAGACCGCCGAGGCCGCCCCATCCGAGGCCGCCCAAGCCGAGGCCGCCCAGGCCGAAGCCGCCCAGGCCGAAGCCGCCCAGGCCGAGGCCGAAGCCTCTGCCGAAGCCGAATCCGCCGAAGCCGAAGCCTCTGCCGAACCATGCGGCAGCCGGGAGCGTCGTCATCGCCAGTGTGAACGCCGTCGCACCAGCTGCTAAGAGTTTCTTAAACATGTTTATGCCATACCTCCTACAAAGAGTAAATTGTGGATTATGTTGTTTAACGTTGTCAGCGATTTGAGCAAAATATGGTAAATTATTGCCTAAATTAGTTAAATGGCTTCAATTATTGGTTATTTTATAAAAACAAGCCAAAATACTGCCTTTTATACGATATTTTACCCGTTTTACGTATCGTACTGCCGGGATAAAAATCAAGAGTCTGGCAGCAGATGTGTGCCCGCCTGTTTCCGGCCTGCCAGGGCCTGCCCGCCATGAAACCGGGCCTGAAGCAACCTTTTTATAGTCAGAGCGAGTATCTCATTCCGGCTTACATTAGCCGATTTATCACGCTAACGCAAGCGCATCGGGCGCCAGGGGCATGTGAAATGACAGAGCTAGCGAAAGAGATACGATCCGAAAGAAATTGAGCCGAGAATACAAAAGTTCTGGGAAGACGAGAAGGTCTTCAGGTTCGATCCGGACAGCAAGAAGCCGGTATACTCCATCGACACGCCCCCGCCAACGCTTTCCGGCTTAATCCACATGGGCCATGTGTTCTCCTACTCCCAGGCGGAGTTCATCGCCCGGTACCAGCGCATGAAAGGCTGCAATGTTTTCTACCCGATGGGCTTCGACGACAACGGCCTGCCGACGGAGCGGTATGTCGAGAAGAAGTACAAGGTGAACATAAAGGATGTGGGTCGCGAGGAGTTTGTAAAACTCTGCCTGAAGGAGACGGAGATCGGCGGCAAGAGCTACCGGAACGTCTGGACGACCATGGGCATCTCCGTGGACTGGAGCCTGCTGTATTCTACCATTAACAAGCGATGCCAGCGTATCTCGCAGCGCTCGTTCATCGACATTTTCAACATGGGCCGCATCGAGCGGCGCAACGAGCCGGCCATCTGGTGCCCGCTCTGTCAGACATCGCTGGCCCAGGCCGACGTGGAGGACTCAGAGGAGAAGCACTCCTTCCTGAACACGGTGCGGTTCAAGGCCGCGGACAATGGCCAGGAACTGCTTATCGCCACGTCGCGGCCGGAGCTGATACCGTCGTGCGTGGGCCTGATCGTGAACCCTGACGACGAACGCTACAAGGAACTCGTCGGGCGCAAGGGCATCACGCCGGTCTTCAATGCGGAAGTGCCGATATTCGCAGATCAGCGGGTTGATCCCGCCTTCGGCACCGGGATCGTTATGGTCTGTACGTTCGGCGACAAGACCGACATCGACTGGTGGCGCGACTACAGTTTGCCGCTGAAAATATCCATCAACCCCAACGGCACCATGAACGCCAGCGCAGGCAAATACTGTGGCATGACGCTGGCCGGGGCAAGAAAGCAGATCATCGCTGACCTCCAGGAAGCAGGCCTGCTCGTGGAGCAGCAGCCGATCACCCACGTCATGAACGTGCACGAGCGCTGCGGGACCCCGGTCGAGTACTACGTCACGCCCCAGTGGTTCATCAGGATACTCGACCTGAAGGATGACCTGCTTGCGCAGGGCGAGAAGCTCGAGTGGTACCCTGAGCACATGAAGGCCCGGTACGTCAACTGGATCAACGGGCTCAAATGGGACTGGTGCATCTCACGGCAGCGGTACTTCGGGGTGCCTTTCCCGGTCTGGTACTGTGCGAAGTGCGGCACGGCCGTCGTCGCGGACGAGTCGCAGCTGCCTGTTGACCCGCTGGTCACGCAGCCGCTGAAGCCCTGCCCGAAGTGCGGCTCCGCGGTCTTCGAGCCCGAGAAGGACGTCATGGACACATGGGCGACCTCGTCGGTCACGCCTCTGATCAACTCTGACTGGGGCGAGCCCGCTTCACGTATCGATAAGATTTACCCGATGAGCCTGCGGCCCCAGGCCCACGACATCATCCGTACATGGCTCTTCTATACGGTCATCAAGAGCTACCTGCACACGCACACGCTGCCCTGGCAGAACGTGATGATCTCCGGCCACGGCCTCGACCCTAACGGCAAGGCGATGCACAAGTCGAAGGGCAACGTCGTCGAGCCCCTCCCGATCGTCGCGAAGTACAGTGCAGACGCATTGCGGTGGTGGGCGGCCTCGGCGAAGCTCGGCGAGGACATGGCGTTCAAGGAAAAGGAGATCGTCTACGGCCAGAAGTTCATCAACAAGCTGTGGAACGCCTCCCGGTTCGTCTCGATGCACCTCAAGGACTACGCGCCTTCGGCTACACCGAAGGCGAAGCCGCAGCTGGAGCTGGTCGATCACTGGATACTGACCAAACTGAACGCGGTCATCCGGGAGAGCACGGAGAGCTTCGAGTCCTACGAGTACAGCAAGGCCAAGATGGCCGTCGAGCAGTTTTTCTGGGGCGACTTCTGCGACAACTACCTGGAGATGGTCAAGGACCGGCTCTACAGCAAGGAAGAGGCACGGAAAGGCAGCAGAGATGCGGCGCTGTACACGCTCTACACGGTCCTGCTCGATTCGCTCAAGATGCTGGGCCCCTTCACCCCGCACGTGACCGAGGAAATATACCAGTGCCTGTTCCGGGACACGCAGGGCATCGTCAGCATGCACGTCGCGGAGTGGCCGAAGACCGAAGCCTCATGGGATGATGCCGAGGCGCTGAAGCTGGGCGACGTCGCGGTGCAGATCATCTCCCTGTTGCGCCAGTACAAGAACTCGCAGAGCATGGCGCAGAACGTCCCGCTGGCCGGGGTGACAATCGAGGCTCCCATGGACGTATCCCGTATAGCGGTCGTCCTCAAGGACACGATGAAAATCAGCAGCATCAGCTACGGGCCTGCCGCGAGCCCGGACACCGAGTCTACGGTCAACGGCTCTGCCGTCAAGCTAAAAATAGAGAAATAATTACACGGAGAGCACGAGGGGCACGGAGTCCTCTGTGCTCTCTGTGTTGATAATTTTTTAAAAAATATGAAGGTCACAGGGACGTCAAAGCTGTCCTGTCGGGCTTATTTTGTTTTTCTAATTGCTATGTTCCCTATGTGCCCTCCGTGGCCTTTGTGACCTTTATGTCCAATGCCCAATGCTCAGGGTCTGATGATCGGTGCCCTGCCTGGCGCCCTGGCTCTTTTTGCGACCCAGGTGAATACCCAGCCCAGCAGTGCGCCCCAGATAATCGCGGCGACCAGCGAGGTGAGTATGCTGGCAGCAGTCACGCCTGCCGACGCTCCCGCGCCCAGCCCCACGACGATCGGGAGCAGCAGGCCGAAGATTACCCAGATGGCGATCATGAAGACTATTCCTTTGGTGATCGCACTGAGTGTCGGAATGTTCTCGAATATTGCACCGAAAATTGCGCCCAGGATCAGGCCGACTATCGCCAGGAACAGCAATATCGTGATCATCGCGGTAATCGTGAGCGTGGCCCCTCCGACCGCCGGTAAAAGCCCGCCGAAGACCTGCCTGATGTCGAAGTATTTCGTCAGCGCTCCCAGCCCGATCAACGACAGCACTATTGCTGCCAGGCCGATGATGATTCCCGTGATTGCGCCCGCTATTGCGCCATCGCCTACATCTCTTGCAGCCATGATGTACCTCCTCAATTATTTCTTGCTCATTTAAGACAGATAGCTCTTGTTTTAGCTCTGTTTACTCTGTTGTGGCTGAAAAAACTCTATTTTTCCATTTCATATTATTAATCCGCATTTAAAGCAGGTTTGCGTCCGCGCCGTTCAGCAAAAATCAAATAAAAAGGCGTTTACGGCTCTTCTCTGCCGCAGCACAGGTGGCGATAGCATAAGAACAGTAACACAAAAGCCAAAGAGGATACGTGGTGTAATCTACATGCCCTCTGTGTCCATCTGTATTCACTTTATTAGTGCAACTTTTTTGGCAGATGTCAGGGGAACTTTTTGTAAAAAGTTCCCCGTGCGCCCCTCAAAAACTATCGCAGTTTGCGCTTTACAGCGCATGTGTCAGGTGTCGTGACCCAGGGGGGCCTTTTTGGAACAAGGCCCCCTGGGAGCCCCGCGAAAACCAGTTCCAATGCTCAGGGCCTGACGATCGGTGCCCTGCCCGGTGCCGCGGCCTTCCTGGATACCCAGATGAAGGTCAGGCCCAGCAGCGCGCCCCAGATGATTGCGGCGATAAGCGAGCTGACGATGCCGGCCACAGTGACGCCCGCGGGCACCCTTGCCCCGAAGCCCACGACGATGGGGAGCAGCAGGCCGAAGATCACCCAGAGCACAAGCATGAATACGATACCCTTAGTGATCGCGCCGGTCGTCGGGATGTTCTCGTAGATTGCCCCGAAGATCGCTCCGAGGACGAGGCCCACGATCGCTGTGAACAGCAACAGCGTGATCATTGCCGTCAATGAAGCTGCCGCGGTCCCTACCATGGGTAATAGCCCGCCGAAGACCGCGTTGATGTCAACGTAGGACATCATCGCGGAAAGCCCGACCAGTGCCAGCAGGATCATGATTACGCCGATGATCACGCCCGTGATGATGCCCGCTATTGCGCCATCGCCTATGTCTCTTGCTGCCATGTAATGCCTCCTGTGCAATTGATTGTCTTTTTAGTAAAATGGACCTAAATTTCCATCTTTTTACGATTTCAAAGCTGAAATAAGTCTATTTTCTTTTTTCATATTATTTGTCCGCATTATAAACAGCTTTACGGCACGGCTGCAGGGCAAAAAGCAACGTGGCTGGCGATGATAAAATGACCTGTGCCCCACTTTCAGGCCGCCAGTCAGGAATGCCTGGCGCAGGCTGTACGCGATGGTAAAATAAAAAAAGGAGATTACCGCAACGTTATTTGTTGCGGCGGACGATTGCGAATGCCCCTAGCAGGCCTGCCAGTACCAGCAGAGCGGCAAAGCCTGGCGCCGGCGTAGCGGATGTGGCAGGCACTGGCGTCGCATTAGCCTTGATGTTGGTCGTCACATACTGCCCTGGCGGATAGTAGTTGATGTCGGCGTTATTCACGTCGCCATACACGTCGACGGTATAGATCCTGTCGTTCTGGTTCGGGTAATAGACGTACGTCCAGTTCGATGGGTTGACAAGATCGAGCACTTCAGAGGGCAGAATATATATCCGGTATACCCCGTTCTCCGAAACCTGGACGCTGTAGCTGCCATCCTGGTTCGGGAAGGTAACATTCGAGAAGCCTGTCTTCGTGTTGTACGCGAAGACCGTCAGGTTCACCACGCTGATCTTCTGCGTGATGTCTCTGTAAGTAACGTTGTCCACGACGGTCGTATTGATGTATTCGGGGATCGTCGCGTTCCGGGGAATGGCCACTTTTCCGCTGATCGAGCCACCTGCGGCGAGCGCACAAGCCGGGATGAGCACGAGTAACAATACTGTAACTGCTATGATTATAGCAAATCTCTTTGAAATCATTTCATCACCCTACCTTAGGTTTTAGATTTTTTTGTTTCTGATTTTTGTTCCTGAGTTCTAATTTAAAATTAATAAGTAAATAATTTTTCGGTATAGCGATGATCGCTTACCGACCATAGGTGGTTTGTTTATTATAAATATATTGTCGTCCGTCATTCTTAAATTATGTCGTACTGCCAGCATGCATGCACCCTGCGACGGCTCTCCGTGAAACTACTGCGAGGCACCGGTATTCTTTTATTTTTCTGTCCCTCCGGGGAGCGCATGCTTTGCATGAGCGTACAGTTGCCGTGTCTCATAAACTATTAAATGGAAGAACATGATTTAATATTGATTCGATCATGAGCTCATCCAGGAAGAAGCCTCGCGCAGCGAAGGCACAAAAGTCGAAATCTGCGATAGTGCGACCGCAGGAAGCCCCCGGCATGCCCCCGGTCGCAGAGCCTCAGGCACCGGCCGGCGATATCCCCCTGACGGAAAAAACCGTGGCAGACCAGGTCCCGGTCAGATCGTCCTTTCGCGTGGCCCTGTCCGCCCCATTGCTCTTCCTGCTCGGCATCCTGTCTGTCGCCTTGATCGTCCGGCTGTTGCCGGTAGTATATTCGTTCAGCAACGGCCATATCCTGCTTTACGATCAGGACTCTTACTATCATCTGCGTCGCATCACCTACATCGTCCAGCATTTCCCGGGCGTTAACATCTTCGACTCGTACGTGAACTATCCGCAGGGCTATTTCATCGGCTGGCCGCCACTCTACGATCTGGCTGCGGCCACGGCATCGCTCGTCATCGGGCTCGGACACCCCGGCCAGTTTGTCATCGAGGCGGCATCCTCTATGCTGAACGTCGTCATAGGGCTGCTGGGCATCGCCGCCGTATATTACCTGGCCAGGGACATCCTGGGAGAAAAGGTGGCACTGCTTGGCGCTTTCGTCATGGCCATCCTGCCGGCGACAGCGTTCGTGACCAACTTCGGCTATGTGGGCCACCACTCGCTCGAGATACTTGTCTCCCTGACTATGTACCTGCTGTTCCTGCGCAGTATAACAAAGGGCAAAGCACAGGGTATTACATTTTCCGGCCTGCTATCGCGGAAAGAGCCGATCGTTTATGCGGCGCTGGCCGGTGTCGCCATTGCTGCGGCGATCTACGCCTGGGACGGCGCCCCGTTCTTCATCGGCGTCATCGCTCTCTTCGCCTTTGCCATGTACGTCCTCGACGCTTATCGTAAAGAGAGCTCGGATTACCTTACCATCGCCGGCATTGTCGCCGCAGTGGTGGCGCTGGTCCTGGTCGCGCCTGTTGCCATGACCAGCTATTACGGTCAGCGTATGGAGATCACGGCTATCTATCTGTCCTGGTTCCACGTGTTGATGCTCGCGGCTTTCGCCGCCTTCTTTGTATTCATGGGCGCGCTTAGCCTGGGGACGAAAAAGGCCCGTGTCCCCTGGTATACGACCCCGATAATATCTGTCGTTGTAGCCGGGGCCGGGCTTTTGGCGATGCAGAAGCTGCTGCCAGGGCTGTACGATAACCTGGTCGCGGGCATAACCTTCATGAGCGGCGGGTCGACTGTACTCTCCTCGATCTCGGAGGTTTCGCCTCTGTTGAGCCTGAACGGCCAGACCTCGCTGGCTACCGTCTGGACCTACTTCGGGACCGCGCTGATCATTGCCATCCCGGCGCTGCTGATTTACCTTTATAGTCTCCGTAAACTGCACATAGGGCCCGCAGAGGTCTTCTTCCTGATATGGACGGGTGTCGTCATCGTCATGAACCTGATGCAGTCGAGGTTCGTGTACCTGCTCGGCATCAACATTGCGCTGTTGACCGGCTATGGCATCTGCGTCGCCGCCCAATCCGCAGGGCTCGATCGGCTCCTCGGGAAAGACTCTGGCAAAGGGAAGCCTGCAAAGGGATCGCAAACGAAGAAATCCCCGCGTATCCCTCAGGGCCTCGCCATCGTAGGCGCAGTGGCCGTTTTACTGCTGCTGCAGCCTCTTGCATACACATTCATCATCGGCACCACCCCGCTGACCGTGACCGGGGGCTGGGACGATGCCGCCGGGTGGATTAAAGACAACACGCCTGCGACGTCTTACACATACTCGGCGGACATAGGGACGATGCCGGAGTACAGTGTCATGACCTGGTGGGACTACGGCAACTACATCCTCTACCGTGGCGAGCGGCCTGCGGTGGCCAACAACTTCCAGACAGGCATCGACGACTCGGCGGACTTTTTCGTTGCCCCGGACGAGGCCGCAGCCAATAAGATCATGGAGGAGCGCAACGCGAAGTACGTCGTGGCGGACTACCTCATGGGATCGGCCAGCATCGGCATCCCGGGAGTGTTCGACAGCATGGCGACGCTCGCCGGAGAGAACGCAACGTCATACTTCATGAGCTTCCGGAGGCTCGAGCCGGCCTCTGGCGGGACCACGTTGTATGTGGACGGCAACGACAGGTATTACGACAGCATGTACTCGCGCCTGTATAACGACCGTGGCCTTGGCGGCCTGAACCCGCTGGGCAACGTCGTCAACGGCCTCCAGCACTACCGCATGGTATACGTTAACACCGGCAACGACCCGGTCATTGTCTTCGAGAAAGTGGCCGGCGCCACCATTAAGGGCAACGCACAGCCCGGCAGCAGGGTCGAGATCGCGCTGAACGTCTCGTGGAGCGACGACAGCCGGGACTACTACGCCATGACGACGGCCGATCAGTCCGGAGCATACAGCTTCACGGTGCCCTTATGCGACCGGCATTACCTCGGGCCCGGTAACGACCGGGGCCCACTATGTGATCTCATCCGGCGGCGCGAAGACCGAAGCGGACGTGACAGAGGATGCAGTACAAAAGGGCACGACAGTAAACGCAGGAGGCCTGCAATGAGAATCACTGTAACAGCAGCAATACTGGTCATTGTCCTCGCGCTGATCGCGGTGCCGGCGATGGCTGGCGACTGGCAGGGGGCCAAGAACGATGTCCGGCACACGTCATATGCCCAGGACAAGTTGAGCCCGCCGCTGGAAGTCGACTGGTCCGTGAACGCCGGCGGAGGCATCGTCGCGTCGCCGGTGATCTCGAACGGCATCCTGTACTACTCCAACGATACGGGCAAATCGATCATCGCAATGAACCTGAGCACCCGGACGGTCCTGTTCAAGCAGTCAGTGGGAGGCCCGATAGAATCGACGCCCACGGTTACGGACAATACGATCTTCTTCGGAGCCTATGACGGGAACGTGTACAGCCTTTACCGGTCCGACGGCTCCCTGGACTGGAAGACCCCGCTGAAGTCCGGCATCTTCTCGTCTCCGCTGGTCTACCAGGACCACGTCTATATCGGCACCGATGATGGCGACTTTTACGCGTTGTACAGGGGAACGGCACTGTTGCCTGGACCCTGCCTGACAGCCCGACCCAGGGCTCCCCGGCAGGCGATGACGGCAAAGTGTTCATCGGCCTGCTCGACGGCAAAGTCCTTGCGCTGGACTCTGGCACCGGGAACGTGATCTGGAATTTCAACACGACCGACAGCGTGCACTCGTCTCCCATGATCTATAACGGCATAGTGTACATCGCTTCCCGGTCCGGCAAGCTCTATGCGCTGGACGAGAGCACCGGCAGGCAACGCTGGGTGGCCGACCTCGGCTACAAGACCGATGCGACCCCCGCGCTCGACCCGGCGACAGGTACCCTGTTCGTCGGCACCTTCGGCGGCTACGTGCATGCGGTGAACGCGAGCACCGGCGACACACGTGGGTCTCGCAGTTCTACGGGCCTGTCTATGCGACAGCCGCGGTCGCCGGGGATACCGTGTACGGCAATACCCAGGACGGCATCCTGTTCGCGTTAAGTGTCGCAGACGGGTCAGAGCGCTGGACTTATGACCTGGGCAGCGAGACCTGGGCATCGCCGGCGATTGCCGGAGGTCGCCTGGTGACCGGCACGATGAACGGGACGCTGTACGTCTTCAAGGAGTCTGCCGTGGCGACCGCCGTGCCATCCTCCCGGCCTGCGTCAGTGCCAGCGACGAATGCCGCGACCACGCCGTTTACCGGCCTGACCTTATGCGTCATAGCAATAGCCGCGGGAGCGGTGGCTGCCATCAGGCGCCCCTGAGCAGGTATTTTTTATGGAACAGGTCACACAGTCGACACTTGTCAGGCAGAAGACCGCGAAGATAGCGATTGTCATACCGACGATGAATGAGCCGGCCATCGCCAAGGTCATCGGCGACATCCGGGAAACGCTGAACGGCTATGACTACGAGATCGTCGTCGTCGACAAGTCGACGGACGACACCCCTGAAAATGCCAGCAAAGCAGGCGCCAGGGTAGTCGTACAGGAGGATACCGGCTATGGCAACGCGTATCTCATGGGCTTCAGGAACATGTCCCCGGACACGGAGATCGCCGTCATGATCGACGGCGACGACACCTACGATCCCCATGATATCCCCCGGCTGATCGCTCCCATCCTGGACGGGCAGGCCGACATCGTGCTCGGCAACCGGTTTGCACACATGGACGAAGGCGCGATGACCGCACGGAACCGGCTCGGGAACCGTGTCATCACGCTGACCATCAACGTGCTCTTCCGGATGAGGCTGAAGGACTCCCAGACCGGTTTCCGGGCGCTGCGGACCAGCGCGCTCCGCGGCCTGGAATTCGTGTCGAGCGGCATGCCCTTCGCCAGCGAGATGATCATAGACGGACGCAATAAGTCTCTCTCCATCGCGAGGTGCCCGTCTGCTACCGCCGGCGTGTAGGGGTAGCGAAGATCAAGGCGTACCGGGACGGGTCGCTGATCATCGGGCTCGATCATCCGGATGTCGCAGAAGCATAACCCTCTCTCTGTTTTTCTGCCCATCGGCGGGCTCATGATGTTCGGCGGCATCGTACTCTGGGCCGTTGTCTTCCAGGAATGGCTGAGCACCGGCATGATTAACCGGTTCGCCTCCGTCGTCGGCGGGACCCTGCTGTTCCTGGCGGGCATGCAGATCGTTCTCTTCGGCCTGCTGGCTGGCATCCTTGTCACGTTGCGCACGAAGAGATAGGACGATGGGCCCATGAAGATCCTTTTCGTCAGCGACGTCATTTACCCCTATGTCAAGGGTGGCGCGGAAAAGCGCATCTTCGAGGTCTCCCGCAGGCTGGCCTCGGCCGGCCACGAGGTACACGTCTACGGCATGAAATGGTGGGACGGCCCTTCGGTCATGGTCGAGGATAACGTCACCTACCACGGCGTCTGCCGTCCCCGGGCGCTGTACGTGAACGGCCGCCGGTCCGTTACGGAGGCGATCTGGTTCGCCGTGTGCCTGCTTGGTCCGCTCCTGCGCGAGCGGTTCGACGTCATCGACTGCAACGAGCACCCGTATTTTTCCCTCTTTACCTGTAAGGTCGTCCGTATCCTCAAAGGCGGCCGGCTGTATGCTACCTGGCACGAGGTATGGGGCAGCTACTGGTACGAGTACATGGGTGCGTCGGGATTCGCTGGGCAGGCTTATCGAGTGGATGGCCGCCCGGATGTCGGATGGCTTAATTGCGGTATCCGAAAGGACTGCAGCTGATCTGGGGCCCTGGGCGTGAAAGGCGACAGGATAACTGTCATACCCAACGGCATCCCGCTGGACCATATTCGGAGTATCCCGGCGTCGGCTGAGGGCTGCGACGTCATATTCGTCGGACGACTGATCAAGGATAAGCACGTCGATGTGCTGCTGCGGGCGTGTGCGGGAACGCCGGTGAAGCTGACCGTGATCGGGGACGGGCCGGAGCGGGCGTCGCTGGAGGCGCTGGCGGCAGAGCTGAAGGTGCCTGTGACGTTTACGGGCTTTATGGAGGAGGATGCGCTGATCGGCAGGCTGAAGGCTGCGAAGGTGTTCGTGCTGCCTTCGACGAGGGAGGGATTCAGTATCACGACGCTGGAGGCGATGGCCTGCGGGCTGCCGGTGATCACTGTCGATGCGCCGAGGAACTATGCGCAGGACCTGGTGGAGGACGGGGTGACCGGCAGGATCGTGGCACTGGACGAAAAGAGCATCGGCGATGCGATCGCAGGCCTCATTGCCGACGAGGGCAGGCGAAAAGCGATGTCCGCTGCGTGCGCCCGTGCCGCAGAACCCTACGACTGGGACCGTATCGTCCGGCATCTGGAAAGCTGCTATACAGGCTGAAACAGCGCCGGGAATCAACGACCATTCTATAGCAGTGTAAAAGCTCCTCGAAGGACATCTTGCGGGCGCTGAAGAACGAAGTTATCAGGACATGGAAACGCAGGCCTGCAATGGACTATTTGTATGTGGATGACGCGAGTCAGATTCCGGTTTTCCCCGGCGGTTCCCCGATGCTTATGACCTGATCGTACCTTTATAAACCACTGCAACATCTGACCGATTAGAACAACATATATAGAAGGATAAAGGTATATTAGTATCTTTATGGGGCGGGTATCACCGTATATATCGGTCATCATTCCGATGTATAACGAGGAAAAAAACGTCATTCCTTTCTATACTGAGCTTAAGCCCGTATTATCAAGTCTGGGCGGTGTCTTACGAAATCATACTGATCGACGACGGATCAACGGACGATACGGCAAAGATCGCGTCGGCAATCTGTGATGAGACGGTAAAATTCTTCAGCTTCGAAAAGAACAGCGGTAAATCTGCGGCAATTTCCTTTGCTTTTTCCCGGGCGTCGGGCGATATCATCGTCATGATGGACGGGGACTTGCAGGACGATCCTTCCGAAATACCCCGGTTTATCACAGCGCTGGAGAAGTACGAAGTAGTCTGCGGATGGAGATATCAGAGAAACGACCGAAGCCTGAAAAAGATGTGGTCAGGCATATACAATTTCCTTACGGGATCGCTATTCGGGATCCGGATCCACGATATGAACTGCGGGTTTAAAGCGTTTCGATCGTATACTTTGAAAAATCTGAAGCTGTACGGCGAAATGCACCGTTACATGCTGGTACTGTTGAAGAAGCAGGGGTTTACAATCGGCGAGATCGAGGTGCACCACCGGCAGCGCGTAAACGGGGTCTCCAGGTACGGCGGGAACCGGATACTGTACGGGCTGCTCGATCTCGTTAGCATCGCGTTGATCACGTCCTCGATATGGCCATTCACCGCTTCACCTTTTCGGAAGGCTTGCCTTGCTGATGTCCGCTGCCGGGCTCGTTGCCAATCCTGTATACCGGATACCTGATATACACAGGAACTATCCTGCCAGGCATATTACCGCTGGCAGGTATCGTGCTCCTGCTATCAGGAATCATTACGTTTATCCTGGGGCTGGGTTTCGAGATGATCGTTAATTCTGCAGGGTTACAGGAACCTGCTTTGAAGAGCTGATGCCGGGTGAAGCTAAATCGCGGGCTGTTGCTAAGGGTGGCTGTAACGGTATATATTGCTGTTGTTAATCCTTTCCGTTCTTGACCTGGGCCTGCTGATCAGATCGCTGGGAGACAGTGAACGTACCATTCTTCCTGGCAGCGCTTGCATTAATGCCGCTGATGATTTTTATCAAGTGTTACCGCTGGTACCTGATGATCAACCGGAACGAGGACGTCAGCTTTTCGGATGCCGTGCGGTCGTTTTTTGCCGGCAATGCGCTCGGCGTCATTACGCCGGCGAGAGTGGGGAACTGGGCCGTGTGGCATACCTGCCGGTAAAAAATAAAGGCCGGTTTCTGGGCCTGGTCATACTGGATAAAATATTTGACATGCTGTCGTTTGTCGCGCTGGCAGTCATCGGCAGTGTGTTCGTCATAGGAAAGGAAATGGCGGCAATACTGCTGATCATGCTGGCCGTATCCGCTCTGGTGCTGCTTAACCTGAAGCGTATCAGCCTGTTTGTACTGGACAGCGATCTGCTCTCGAAAAGTAAAGCAACTGAAGCCGCTGGCCGAAGTGATGACGATCGGGGCGCCAGTGGTGGCATATTATCAGGTTCTGGCCATACTGTCTGCGTGTGTGGCGATCATACAGTGCTACCTCCTGGTGAACGCTTTTCAGCCGGCGGATTTCAGCACGGTATTTTTCACGTTTCCCCTGATAATATTGACAAATATCGTGCCTGTCACGATCAGCGGGCTGGGGGTCAGGGAGGGAGCCGCCGTCCTGTTGCTGCCCCAGTTCGGGGTCTCCGGCTACGACGGCGTTCAGCAGCGCGTTTCTGATATACTTCATCGATAATTTCCTCCCCGGCCTGTTCGGGGTCTATTGTGTTACATGGTAAAGTCAAACAGGCATAATACTCTGCCAGTAACCGAATGAGTACCGTCACAGGCATCGACGATATAAAAAATGGAACGGTTTACACATGACCACAGTCATCATAGGGGCGGGAATCACAGGGTTGACGGCAGGTATGCACATCGATGATAAAGTCGTCATCCTGGAAAAATCTGAAGAGACAGGCGGACTTTGCTCTTCTTACCATATTACGGAAGGGGGCAGGGATTACTCATATAGAGAAATTTTACCACCATTTTTTTGACAGGGATACCGAACTAATCAGGTTATGCAACGAACTCGATGTGCCGGTCGAATGGTGGAACAGCACATCGGGAAACAGCTCGGCCAGAAGATCTATCCCCTGAATACGCCTGTCGAGATCCTGAAATACCCGTACCTGACGTTCCTGGAAAAGGTACGGCTGACGCTGTTCACGATTAAGTGCAAGTACGCCGATCCGTACCGGTTCAAAGACGTGAAGGCATCGGAGTATGTCATAAAAAATACCGGTAAGTCGGTCTATCGCAAATTTTTCCTCCCGCTGCTGAAAGCCAAGTTCGGGGAGGATCACGAAGATATTTCCGCTACCTGGATCATTGTCAGGGTCAAGCTGCGATCGAAAAAGGAATTCGAAAGGGGAGATGCTGGGATACGTATCAGGGGGCTTTGAAAACCTGGTCAAAGCGCTGGCGTCGAAAGTCGTAGAAAAAGGGGGCAGCATTACCACCGGGTGCGAGGCGAAGGAAATCATCATCAGGGACGGGAAAGTAACCGGTGTCCTCACGGACAAAGGCATCGTCGAGTGCGACCGGGTAATTTGTACGGCTCCGGCCCTGGCATCGAAATATGCAAAGATGCCTGACCACAGTTTCCATGGCGTGCTATGCTCGGTATTTGCGTTGAAAAAGAGGGTCACCCCGGTCTACTGGACGAATATCACAGATGACCTGTCGTTTAAGGCGATGATAGAGCACACGAACTTCGTGCCATGGGAAAAATACGGCGAGCATCTGCTCTATCTGACAAACTACTCCTCGAAGTCGCTGGATGTTAAAAATGAAACTCGAATCTTACAGAAGCGATCTGAAAAAGTTCGGAGTCAGCGACGACGATATTCTGTGGGAGCGCACGACGTATGAGAAGTATGCTGCCCCGATCTATTTCCGCTCGTACACGCCGGTACCATACGTTTCAGACCAGATCCGGGGGCTGTATTTCGCCGGGATATTCAGCCCGCCGAGCCTGACCGGAAGAATTGTCAACAGCGCAGTAGTCACCGGGACACAGGTGGCCGAAATTGTTAACAAGGATCTTCAGGCAGCACAAGTGAAAAGCAAACGGTAGTATATTTAAAGAATGATAACGGCTATTACATGATGAGCATGCTGATTATCGGTGGGTATTCAAGTGATAAAAAAGGCTCTGGACAGGATAAGAAACGACGAGAATATCGCGGTAAAATCCCTGCTTGTACTGTGTGGTGTCATCTATCTCTATCTGGCCTCCTTTTCCAAACACGGGGACTTCTGGACTTTTAAACTATAAGGCGAAAATATTTGCCACGTATGGTTTCGATTATATTAACCATATAACGATAAACTACCCGTCGCTATTTTTACAAATCCAGGGAATATGGCTAAAAATCGGATCGGCTATTTATGGCTATAACCTGAACGACTGGGTCTGGGAACAAGGTATGCCGGACACTAACCTATTACCGTTCTGGGGCATGCTCACCTATCTCTTCTGCCTGTTTTTAATGGCAATCATATCGTATCTTATGCTGAAAAACAAATGGCTGTCAGTATTGTGCTTCGGCTCGTTTTCGTTCATCAGCGTCATCGTCATGGGCCAGATAGACGTCTTTTGCACGCTATTCCTGTACCTTGCGATGGCTTGTTTCATCAGGTCGCTGGAAAGCAATAATTATGTCAGGTGGATGATCGCGAGCTTTGTATGTATCGGCATTTCAATCGAGTTCGTCCCGTTTGCCGGGCTGGTTTTCCCGGTATTTGTGCTGTTTAGTGTTAATTCGTTGATGAAGAAAGGGTGGAATTACCTGAAGATTGGCCTCGTTGTCGCTACAGGTATAGCGATAACCGGTATCCTGTCAGTGATATTGTGGATTTTTCAGGCATGGTATTTCATACCGGCTATAGTCAACGGCGAATCCGGATGGCTGCTGAATTTCGTTTTAGCCCCGGCAAACCTGCCGCCGTACCACAATATTGCCCTGTGGCTCCTCGGTTATTCGATGATCATTTACTTCGCGTTCAGGGAGCTTATCTTAAGAAGAACGCGAAAACGAAGCCAGAGCAATCGTTTATCTTTTACAATTTCACAGTGATAGCATGGTTTTTCATATCCACTTATACCCACCCGCAGTGGTGGATATTGATCGTTCCCCCAATGCTATTCGTGCTCGATCGCTTCAAGGATAAGGTTCACTACCTTTTTTGCCTGGTTTTGTCGACTCTGTTCATCTTTTATCCGATGATGTGGGTCGACAATATAGACAGATATATCGGAGATTACCTGCCAATCATACCAATATCGGGAAATCCGGCCACAATACTGTTTACGCTAATTGCAGCCATCCTCATTTTATGGATCATAGAACTCGTATATGATATGAGATCAGATACCGGGGACACGAATGACAATACGGATCCCGTGTGGACGAAAAGGATCGAAAAATGGGGGCCGATTGTGATATTGATAGCCCCGTTCGTTGTAGCCATGATGGCAGGCGGGCTATTTTAGCCGTGGCAATCGCTATCCCAGTAATATTGTGAACTCCTGCCTGTAATAAGCGAAAGGCTCCGCTTAGCCGGCCACCTCATACGTGCTGCGGAAGCTTTTATTGAGCCTGCCAGTTCAGTGAAGTCCGAATCATTGCAAAAGATGATACGGCTTTGCAGATAATCTATATCTTTGATTTTAAATTCACTGCCATTCTCCCCGTAAACGTAAGAGCCTGGCTTAAGGAACTCCAGTATTGAGCTGTTTTGTACCAGGATCATTTTAGAGACATCAGGGTATCTATAGACGCCGTCCTCCCAGTTAGCATCGGAGTAATGCGCCGGTATGATGGTAACATTATACCGGTCAGGCAAAGCTGTATTATATTCGACTATGCCGGCGATTTCACCATAAAACAGCCAGGGACTATAAACCGGCCCCGTGATCTAGGTACATAGAACTTGTAGCCGCAAATGTAATATTTAAGGTCATGATAGGTTCCTTTTTTTACCAGGGAATCAAATGCATCCTTCGAATAAATTTTCTCGATGATATTCCTGTCCGCATAATAGATAAGATGCCCTCGTACATTCACGTTGATCGCAGCGGTGCTATTGCCTGCCGTATCTCTTATACTGGTGCCCACAAGCTCATAGTTTTGATGAACGATATTGTTTATCTCTATGGAATTGTTTAGCTCATAATAGGTGTTTAAGGAAAAAACTGCACTAATAATAATACATATTAATAGTACGCCCAGGAACACTGTTTTTTGTGTTATAGACGAA
>CAWBVA010000001.1:0-129758 GCA_963792125.1 uncultured Methanocellaceae archaeon | reverse complement strand
TGCTCGCCTTTCTTGATGATCACCGCTTTCGGGCCCATTTCGAGGAACGCTTTGCCTGCTTTGATAAGGTTCGGCGTGCCGAAGAACTGCCTGGCTTCGGCGTCGTTGGTCAGCATGACGTCGACCTTGCCGATGATCTTTTTAAGTGCCTCTTTCTTGTTGTCGATCCAGAAATTCATGGTGTCCAGCATGACCAGCTTCGGCTTGCGAATCTGCTCGAAGACGTTGACTGGATTTCCGGGTCGGTGTTGGCCAGAAAGACATACCGGCGTCACGGTACGCTTTGGCAGTTTGGGGTTGAACCGGGACAGGACGTTCAGCCGGGTGTCCAGCGTGTGGGCCTGGTTCATGTCGTACTCGTAGTAGCCTTTCCACCGGAACGAGTCGCCGTCCGCGATCTCCAGGCCAGCGAGGTCGATGCCTTTCTTCTTCAAAATCGAGGTGCTTCTTCGGGAAGTCTTTCCCGATGACGCCGACCAGCCCGACTTTCGCGAATGCGTTCGCCGCGACCGAAGCGTAGACCGCCGAGCCGCCGAGCGTCTCCTCGACCTCGCCGAAAGGCGTCTTGACGCTGTCCAGCGCAACAGTGCCTACCATTATTACGTCCACCATGTCCCATCACCCCTTTTTTACTTACGTGCCCTGGCTCCAGGAGCTTAGGTACTTCTCCTGCTCCTTCGTGAGCTTTTCCATTCTGATGCCCATGGCCTCGAGCTTCATCCTGCGACGCGGTTGTCGATCTCCTCGGGCACCTTGTAGACCTCGTTCTTGATCTTCTTGTGGTTCTCGACGATGAGCTTAACGGACAGCGCCTGGTTGGCGAAGCTCATGTCCATGACCTCGGGCGGGTGCCCGAAGGCGCAGGCGAGATTGACTAGCCGGCCCTCGCCAGCACGTAGATCCTGAGGCCGTTCTTGAGCACGTACTCGTCCACGTCGTGCTTGATCGTGGTGACGCTCTTCGCCATCTTCCTCAGGTCGTCCAGGTCCAGCTCGACGTTGAAGTGGCCCGAGTTGCAGACCATGGCCTGGTCCTTCATCTTCGCGAAGTGCTCCTTGCGGATGACTGACGTGTCGCCGGTGACCGTGATGAAGATGTCGCCGACTGTGGCCGCCTCGCTCATGTCCATGACCCGGAAGCCGTCCATGGCGGCCTCGAGCGCCTTGCAGGGGTTGACCTCGACGACGATCACGTTCGAGCCCATGCCCTTTGCCCGGGACGCGACTCCCTTGCCGCACCAGCCGTAGCCGCAGACGACGAAGTTCTTGCCCGCGAGCAGCACGTTGGTCGCGTGGATGATGCCGTCCGAGCGTGCTCTGGCCGGTGCCGTAGCGGTTGTCGAACATATCTTGGTCTCGGCGTCGTTGACCGCGATGACCGGGTACTTCAGCGCCTTGTCCTTGGCCATCGCGCTGAGCCGGATGACACCGGTGGTGGTCTCCTCGCAGCCGCCGTAGATGGTCTTCAGGTACTCCTTGTGCTTCGAGTGTACCGTCGCGATGACGTCCGCGCCGTCGTCCAGCGTGACGTTCGGCTTGATCTTGAGCGCCTTCTCGATGTCTCGTAGTACTTCTTCGGGTCCTCGCCACGGATGGCGTAGACCTTGACGCCCTTCTTCGCCAGCGCTGCGGCCACGTCATCCTGCGTGGACAGCGGGTTGGACGCGGTCAGCGCTATGTTCGCGCCGCCGGCCAGCATCGTGTCGATCAGGTTAGCCGTCTCCACGGTGACGTGCAGGCACGCGATCACGTTGACGCCCTTCAGGGGCTTCGTCTTCGCGAACTCTTCCTTGATCAGTCCCAGGACAGGCATATGCCGCCTTGCCCACTCGATCCGCTCTGCGCCCTGCTTTGCCAGGCCGATATCTTTTACCACGTAATCATTATTCTTGCCATGTGATTCCTCACAATAAAGTAAAATATTATCAGTCGATTCGTTTAACATATTAACAGAAAATATACTATTTAGAGTTTTCTGATGTTAGATAATTTAAAATAATTAACATTATGCAAAATTTATTAGGGAAATGACCAATATGTCAGAGTATGGAGGTATCTGGCGTCTGCGGGCCAGGGTACTTCGCGTTAAATCGACTATGGAGTCTGAGGCGCATACGAGCGGCCACGTGGTCTCGGCGTATACACGGAGCTATGACTTTGCGTTGCACATCCCGGAAAACTTCAGGAGCAGTATTACATGAAAGCCAGACGGCATCGACGATATTGACAGGAAAATCCTGGCTCTACTCGCACAGGACGCAAGATGTCGCACATCGAGATCGCGGAAGACTTGGCATTACCCGGCAGACCGTCTCCTCGCGCATGCGGCGGCTGGAGGACGAAGGTGTCATCCGGAAGTACCGGGCAGCTATCGATCTCGATAAGTCGGGCTCCGGTCTTCTTCGTGCTGTTCCTGAAGCTGGACACCGCCGACCAGGCGGCCAGCGAAGCGTTCATCAGCGCGCTGAAGGCCGATCCGCACGTACTCATGGACGCCTCGATCACCGGCGAATGGGACGTCATCTTGCTGCTGGCTTTCCGCGACGTCGCGAGTACGAGTCCTACATCAGCCAGCTGCGTCAGCAGATGGGCCCGACGCTCAAGGACAGCAAGAGCCATGTGGTGCTGAACTTCTACAAGACTATGGACGACTGGGTGCCCTCCGTGGCCTGACAACACCAAAAACGTTTTTACCCATGCCGTTCATCTGTGCCTGCGATGGATGTCTCGGGACGTGGTTGCAAGGCTGATCACGAGGGTGCTGAGAACGATTGACGTCTCGTCCGATTATGCCTGCTCGCTGAGCAATCGTTTTTTCTATGGCGGGCTCTTTCTTCCTCGGCGTATCGTTCCTGTCGTCGGGCTGCCCTCGCTCTGCGGCTACCTGGACCGGTGCGTCCGGGAAAGCCTGCAGTGGCCGAGACGCTTCCGCCCTCGACCGGCCGCTGCCGACGACTACGTCGCAGGCCTGAAGGTAGCTTCCTCTGGCTTTTACTACTTCCTCGTCACGGTCATTGGCGTCACCTACTTTTTCAGTAACGTGGCTGCGCCGGCCGGCTCCGCCTCGACCGGCAGCGCATACAATACGACCTGTTCATGGATGACGTCGAGTTCGGCAATATGCTTCTGACGGTCATGACTTTTTCGTCCTGTTCTTCGACGAACGCCTGGCTGCGCTACATCGATGAAGGGCGACTACCTCGCGTCGCTGAACCCGCTGTCCGTCATCGAGTGGATGCTCCGGTACCCCACGATGACGCTGAACAATTTTTTCCTATTGCAGCGCCATCGCACTCCTGGTGTTTCTGCCTGCATGCCGGTCGTGACGATACCGTGGGTTGCGTTCGTTCGGGCTGGTCACCTGTGCCGGCGTCACTGCCCGGTTTACGTCCAGGAAACAGAGAACGGCGACCCGATCGTGACTGGGTCCTGAAAGTGTTCCGGTCAGGGTGCTCCCCGATCATCCGCTCTCTTCAGGCCGTTCGGCGATGAATGGCAACAGCGAAAGGAATATTACCGGCTATGGCCCACCGGCATCAAAGTGCCCGGCTGGCTGGTCGAGTGGCCGCAGTCTACTACGTCCTGAACCGCCTGTACCATACGCTGCGATCCCTTAAATACGCGCTTCACCAACGGCCACACGTGTTCTGGGGCGGGGTGGTCGTGCTGCTCTCTCCCGCATACTGATCGCGACGCCGCTGCTGTTCGGGTACCTGAGCCGCTGCCTGCGGGAGACGCTGCGCGGCAGCCGAGATGCTGCCGCCTTTCGAAGAGAAGATGAAGATGTATCTCGAAGGCCTGGTAATCAGCGTGCTCAGCCTGGAGTACCTGGCGCTGACCTAGCCACTTTCTGGCTCCTTCGCCGCTGTTCGACACGCCTGATCTTACGGGGCGACATCAACATCTTCGGCCGTGGATCGTGATCACTAACCTGAACGTGCTACTGCCCGCCGCCCTTCATGCTTTTGTCTTCAGCATGTTCTTCAATAACGCCTGGCTCCGCTATGTATCACGGGCAAGATGCTGCCGTCCATGAACCCCGTCTCCATGGCCGGGTGGATGCTCACCTACCCGGAGATCATCTTTAACAACATGATGTCGACCGGCATCCTGGGCCTGTTGCTGGCCGTGCCCGGCTGTATTATCTTCACCATCCCCTTGATTACATTCGTTGGCTTCGCCGCTAATGCGTTCATCCGGGGCAAGTCCTCGAGAAACTGATGGCTACGGCGGCATCAGGAAATCGCCGGTTGTTAAAGACCTTGTAAAAACGGTAGCTCCGCGGGCGATACGAAAATGATGTAAGCCGCCAGGAGCCAAGGAAGATCGCCTTGAGCGTCTTTTAGTTTCCTGCGTGGCGCCTTGGTGTCTTCCTGGCAACTTCGCGGCTTGATAAGTCACACGTCGATGGAATCGCCGGGCTCCATGAGCACGACTTCGGTGTCGGTCTGGTCCTCACCATGCGCTGGAACTTGCCCACGTCGGCCCTGATGACGTCGAACGTGTTGTAGTGCATGGGTATCACGAACTGTGGCTGAAGGAGCCGGACAGCGATCAGCGCCTGGCTTATGTCCATGGTGAACCGCCCGCCGATGGGCAGCATGGCGACCTTAGGCTTGTACAGCTCGCGGATGAGCGACATGTCGTTGAACAGCGCCGTGTCCCCTGCATGGTAGATCGTCATGTTATCGCTGACTACGATTCCTGCCGGGCTGCCGGCGTCCCAGCCGAACCCAGCCTCGTCGATGCCGTTAGAGTGCACCGCCTGTACGAACGTGTATTTGACGCCGAGATCGATGGTGCCGCCGATGTTCGCCCCGATGGCTTCGATGCCCTGGGACTGGAGGTACTTGGCGATCTCGTTGACTGCGATCACCTTACAGCCGGTGCGTTTCGCAATGGTCAGCGTATCGCCCATGTGATCCGCGTGCCCGTGGGTGACCACGATCACGTCCGGTTTCGCCTCGTCCGCCGTTATGTCTGCCATCGGGTTCCCCTCAAAAAAGGGGTCGATGAACGTGATCAGGCTGTCCTGCAGCTCAAAAGCCGAATGTCCGTGCCATGTGATTCTCATCCAGATGCTCTCCATGTTCACGTTTTCAAGGCATATTTATTTAATGACAATGTATGGGTGCAATGATATTTAAATATAGACACGCCCATCACGATTACTCTATTGACGCTCAGTGGGCAAGATGTAAAACATCATTTGTGGCTATGCATCGCTCCGTGGACTCTGTGCCCTTGGCCTCTGTGTCCAATGCTCATGCAGGAGCCTCGACCTTGAACTCGTAGTCGGCGTCCGGCATGCGCTCGTATAGCGGCGTGTTCGCCGCATAGCGGACGAATGTCGGCAGCGAGAAGACGTCGCCCCTGCGTAGCAGCCCCAGCATGTCGCAGGGGATGATCTCGGAAGCACGTGGAGTGATTGTGTATACGCCGAAGCCTCTGGTCCTTCCCATGCCTGCTTCTTCGGCCAGTTTCAGGAAGTACTGGTTCCCGTAGGATTCGAGGAACTCTTCGTCGGCTACGTAGTGGATTTCATGGAGTACATACTCCGCGAAGTTCCGCAGGAACTCTGGAGAGTATCCCATGAAAAAGCTTTCCGCCGCATCCACAGTCGCAGGACGGTTCGCCGATGCCAGGACGATGTTCTCCCTGCGTGGCAGTGCGGGCTTGAACAGGGGCCCGTCGCCCTCGCCGGATATTACCCCTTCGACCACGCAAATTTCATCGATGCCGAATGTGCTGAGCACTGCATCGTGAACCTGCACGAACGTCTCGCACAGCCTTTTGTACCCTTCGGCCATCTTCATGCGGGAGATACGCGCCCATAACGGGTCGGCGCAGTAGTGGCCTTCCGCACGGCGGTTAGCGGGCTCCAGCGCGCCATACATGTTCTTGATCGTCCCGGTGACCAGTGCGTTGCTGTGCGACTTCAGCTTGGCCATGTTCAGGAGCACGTCAATGCCCTCGAAGATGCGGTTTACCTCCAGCTCCCGGAAGTCATCGTTCCATGCTTTCGAGGGCGTCACGACCATCCGCTGTTCCGGCCGGTCGGTGAGCGTGTCCACCATTACGGCTCCGGTCCCTTCGAGCAGCGACTCGCAGCCCATCTGCAGGAAGACTCCGCGAGTGCCCCCTGGCCATTTGGTACCCTCGGCCACCAGCGGCTTTCCGCCGTGACTGATGACGAAGTCGCAGGCCGCCTTGATGGCGAAAGGGTCCGTGCACACGTGGTTGTGCACCGTCAGATCGCTCTCGCGCGGGCCGAACTTGAGCGAAGGGTTCGGCGGCTGGGTGAAGTTCGGCTTGATCATGACTGTGCCGTTCAGCTTCATCTTATCCAGCTGGCTGTCATCCTCCAGGGCCTGCAGCACACGCATGGTATTTCCGTAGGCGATTTCGCCCAGCGTACCGTTGTCAAGGTTCACGGCAACGACGTCGAATTTCATAGTACCTCAATGCCTGATGATGTCGCACTCCATGTGGTGCGATCCGCACTCAATGTGGTGCGATATCGCACTCCTTCGAGTGATACTGGAACGTCTCCTCCTTGTAGCATCGCGGACATAGCGTATGGCCGTCCAGCACCCTGATATCGTAGTGGCACAGCGGCTGGCCGCAGGTCTCGCACTTCATGTCAGGATCGATGGGCCGTCCGCAGCGCGAACAGGCCCGGATTTCAGCTTTAGTCATAGCGGAAGCGGGCGATCACCTGCAGTAGCACCTGGCATGAATCGTCCCACCCTTCCCGGAGGTGAAATTTGCCGCCTGCGGTAAAAAATGGGGGCCATGGATAAAACGGCGGTCATCGGGATGTAAAATTATTGGGATTGCTTTTGTGTATGCGGATAAGGCACCTCACACAGAGCAGTCAACGCTTATCATCGCTTTAAAGGCTAATCGCCGAAGAACGGCTTCATGTTCGTGATAAGGATGCCCTTGTCCTCGATCTCCATTGCGCGCTTGTTCAGGTCATGGGCGGTGCCGCGCATCTTTCTGACCTGCGCGTAACGGACTACATCCTGGTGCGTCTCTATACGGCCAAGCTCGATCACGCCGTCGACAAGGTACTCCATTGCCGGGTCGGACGTAGTGCTGTCTCCCTCGAAGACGAGCAGCGTCGTGCAGCCGTAGCTTTCCAGCATGCCGACAAGGTTGTTCAGCTCCCTGCGGAGCGGGCGTCTGTCATCATACTGCTGGACGAACGCGTTGACCGAGTCGAAGACGACGCGCTTGATATCGTTGTTGCGGACGTAGTGCTTGACCATGTATGTCAGGCCCGCGAGATCGAACTTATCGCTGTTCGCCGTCACCTCGCCAGGCAGCGGCCTCGTGCTGAAGACCACCAGGTTGCCGCTGTCGATGTAGCCCTGGAAGCCCTTGAACGGCATCTGCCGGACCACCTTATCGGCTGACACTTCGCTCGTCACGTAGAGGCCTCGTTCGCCGCTTTCGGCGCCCCTGACGAGATACTCCATGGACAAAATGCTCTTGCCTGCGCCAGGCCCGCCTGTGATCCCGTAAGTCTGGCCCCTGAAGAACCCGCCGCCAAGGATATCGTCCAGCCCCGGCACGCCCGATTTGACCCTTTCCTCCATCAACACACCCCGATCTCCGCTACAACGCCGTACGAAATGGAATATATTCGCTTATGGCCATGATGCTTAATTAATGTTACTATGACATGGTCACGCAACGTCGTTATAGCAGCATGACATCGCCATCGAGGGCGCGTTCCACCTTAAACACGACCGCCCGTGTCAGGTCATCCTTTACGAGTCCGATGTCCGGGTACGCGTAGGTGATCTCAACGTCAGGTCTGCGCTTTTTCAGCCGGTCGATAGCCTCCGGTATGTCGATCAACGTGTGGGAGCTGCGGTCGAAGAAGCCGGTGCCGCCCAGGACGATGACTTTTTTCGCTCCTGCGGCTGTAAGCACAAGCTTGTCGAAGGATTCGTCGATCGAAGGCCGGGCGAACTCCATGTAGCCGATCTCCATCTGCATGGGCCAGAACATCTCCAGCAGGTTCGTTTTCAGTACCAGTGTATCGTAGTAGAGCGGATCATTCGCCTCGGTCCTCGGCCAGTCCCGCACCGTCTCCGACCATTTAGCTGAATGTTCTTCCGCCTCTTTCATGACCCCCATGTTCTTCATGATAAAGTCCCGGGGCACGTCGCCATGGGCGACCAGGACGACCGCAGTGCCCGGATGTGGCGCCTTTGGCATGGCCATCCCGCCAGGAGACTCCTGGCCAAGTGCAATATTGATCTTTTTGCCCATGGCACGGGCGATCAGCTGGTATGGATGCCAGGCTTCGCATAAATCAGTTCGAGTTCCGGATGGGCAGACTTAATCTCTCTTAGCGCGGCCGGCACGTCGATCAGGCTGTGAGAGCTGCGCATCATGAGCCCGGGTGTGCAGGCCACGACGATCTTTCGATGCCCTCTGTCAGCGAGCGCTTTCACGGCTTCCGCGATCGTTGGCCGGGCGAAGTCCAGGTATCCCAGCTCCACATCATAGCCTGCTGAACGGACGGATTCTGACAGTGTACGCATGTCGGCCGCATGAGGATCTTTTTCCGGGGAGTGGTCGAGGTTTTTCGACTCTTCGCTCAGCCGCTTCATGACGCCCTCGATGCGCTCGTACATCGCGTGCTCTTTCTCGATAAAATCAAATGGAAAATCGCCATGCTGGATAATGAGTATGCCGGCCTCTGTCATCAGCTATAAGAGTTCCGTCAAGAGGTTTAAAACTTTGCAGGCTGCGGGGAAAGTCGTGTCCGGCTTACTTCTCGTCGGTCCGGCGGTCCAGCGCCTTTTCCAGCCCGGCCACCCTGGCCTTGAGCTCTTTGACCCTGCTTGCACGGAGAAAAATGTAATACAGGAAGCCCAGAGTCATCAGTAACGGGATGAGTACTAATATCACCACTATTATCAGGATAATTTCTGCAGAGCCTATAAAAGCCATTTCCTGTCACTCCTTCCCATCATATACCAAATATGTGAAGGCTTTGCCGGCTTTAAATAATCTCTGGCGATATCGTTGAATCGATCTCTCAATCATATAGTATACCCGTATCAACCATGATGCGCTTTCCATGATTGCTTCTTGTAAGAATGCATGAGGCAGCAACGAATACTCTCCATTCTAATCGCGGTGCTTGCTTTCACAAAAGGTCTATGAATATACCAGGTACTCTCCATTCTAATCGCGGGGCGACGCCCATGCAGGCTGATGCTGCATGTGCTACTCCGGGTTTTTACGGTGCTCCGGTGTCGGGCGTCGGGCTCGCACCTTCGTCGACCCTTCTCGCTATCGCTCGAAGAATCTCCTTTGCAAGCCCTGAAAAACGCGCCCTGTTGGGCAGCGTTTTTCACACCCGCCACCTCCGCACCCCTCGCACGCTGATGCGTGCTATGGGGCAAGCCGAAAAAACCCTCCGCCTTCCGCGGAGAAGCACACGCTACCCTTACCCGACGTTGTAAACACTACTCTTACCAGGACTAGTATATGCATCGATCCAGCACTAGTCCTGGTAAGCATTGCCATTGCTTCTCCGCGGTCCGCGGAGGGTTTTTCTGGCCGAAGGCCCCACGCACGCTTCAGCGTGCGAGGGGTGCGGAGGCGGCCGGGCAATGAACGCGCGCCCGGTAGGGCAGCGTTGCTTAGCGCTTGCGAAGCGGTCGGAGCCTGGCGCAGCGAAGCGCCGCCGGGGCTTGTCCGCGAGGGTGCGAGCGCGGCCCGGACGGCGGAGCACCTGAAAAACCCGGAGTAGCCCATGCAGCATCAGCACGCATGGGCGTCGCACCGCGATCAATATTCGATAGTACTGACCCGGGCTTTCGATATTTTGTTAGCACAGACGTCGCATCACGAATTGGAACCGCCGAAATACTGGTATTTATTGCCAGCGTCACAAAGAAAAATACTTTATTGGTTACAAGCTCAAATGACAATCATACTTTGTCTACATGTATAATCGATGCCTTAATCAGCCCTGATATTTGCTTCTTTGCGTTAATCCGACCGCCAACGGTTTTTATTGCTCCTTTTCCTGTGACTCCGAAAATAATATATCGTTAACACGGTTTAGACACATACCTGAAGAGGTTACATAATGGCAAACGAACCGTTACTCATGATTCCGGGACCCGTCATGCTGCACCCGCGGGTGCTGCAGGCGATGTCGAGGCAGATGATCAGCCACAGGGACAAGGCGTTCTCCGTGATCTATGACGAGTGCAGGAACTCGATCAAAGAGGTCATCAACACTAAGAACGACACGTTCGTCCTGACCGGATCCGGTTCGTCCGCGATGGAAGCAGCCATCTCCAACCTCGTCAAAGGCGACCGCATCGTGACCATCGTCAACGGCAAGTTCGGCGAGCGGTTCAGGGACATCGGGCAGCGGTACGGCCAGGTGGAGAGCCTGGATTTCGAGTGGGGCACGCCCGTCGACCTGGCGAAGGTCGAGGAGGCGCTGGCTAAGGCGCCGACGAAAGTCATCGCCATGGTGCACAACGAGACCTCGGCGGGCGTCAAGAACCCGGCCGAAGAGGTGGGCAAGCTGGCTAAGAAGTACGGCGCACTGTTCGTCATGGACACGGTGACCTCGGCCGGCGGCGACCTCGTCGAGGCCGACAAATGGGGTATCGACATAGCCGTCACCGGCAGCCAGAAGTGCCTGGGCGCCCCGTCGGGCCTGGCCAGCGTATCGGTCAGCCAGAAGGCTTTCGACAGCATGGTGAAGAACCCGCCCTACTATCTCGACCTCAAGAAGTACAAGAAGTCGGCGGAAAAGGAAGGCCGGGCAGAGACGCCTTACACGCCGGCGATTACGCTATTCTTCGGCATGCAGGAAGCCATGAAGATGATCAGGGAAGAAGGCATGGCAAACCGCATCGCCCGCCACAGGAAGGGCGCGGAAGCGATCCGGGCAGCGGCGAAGGCGCTGGGCCTGGAGCTGTACCCGGTCACGGACGGCCACACAGTCCTCTCCAACACGGTTACAGCCATTAAGACGCCTGCGGGCATCACGGACAAAGACCTCCGCGGCACCATGAAGACTAATGGCATCACCATCTCCGGCGGCCAGGACCGGCTGGACGGCAAGATCTTCCGCATCCCGTCGATGAACGCGTTTACCGAGGACGATCTGGTCAAGACGTTCGCCACGCTGGAAGAGACACTGGTCCAGTTCAAGGTCATCCCGAAGGCCGGGGCCGGGGTCGAGGCACTAAGAAAGGTATATAAAAATTGAAGTATCAGTGATCAGGGGTTTACCTGATGGCTAAAGTGGGTATAGCGGACACGACCTTCGCCCGGTACGACATGGGCAAAGCCGCCATCGACGAGCTGAAGCGCAATGCTTCGGTGAAGATCGAGCGGTACACAGTGCCGGGTATCAAGGACCTGCCCGTGGCGTGCAAGAAGCTCTTCGACGAGCATGGCTGTGACATCGTCATGGCGCTGGGCATGCCCGGGTCCAAGCCGACCGACAAGGTCTGCGCCCACGAGGCCAGCACTGGCATCATCCAGTGTCAGCTGATGACCAACAAGCACATCATCGAGGTCTTCGTCCACGAGGACGAGGCGCCTGCCGGCAGGGAGCTGGCGGCGCTCATGGATAAGCGGGCCCGCGAGCACGCGCTGAACGTCATCAAGCTGCTGTTCAAGCCCTCGGCGCTGGAGCGCGAAGCGGGCACGGGGCAGCGGCAGGGCTACGAGGACGTCGGCCCCGCAAGGATATAATTCATTTGTAACTCACACGGGTTTGATTGTAATGGTAGAAAAGGAGATCAGGATAGGGTTTGTGGTCGCAGAGTTCAACCGCGACCTGACGTGGCAGATGGAGCTGCTGGGCAAGGAGCACGCCAGTTTCTTGGGCGCGAAGGTCACCAAGGTCTTCTACGTGCCGGGCGTGTACGACATGCCGCTGGCCGTGAAGAAGATGGCCGCGGACAAGAACGTCGACGCGATCGTCACTATCGGCAGTGTCATCGAGGGCGCCACCGACCATGACCAGGTGGTCGTGAGCCAGGCGACGAGGAAGATCACCGACCTCGCGCTGGAGTACGACAAGCCCATCACCCTCGGCATCTCCGGCCCGGGCATGACCAGGCTGGAAGCCCACGAGCGCATCGACTACGCCAAGCGGGCCGTCGAAGCTGCCGTGAAGATGGTACGCCGGATCAAGGACTACAAGGAATAAAGCGAGGCCCTCACCCGCATGTCCAGGCTGGATCAGGTCGAGGAATCGGCGACGCTCAAGCTCGCCGACCTGACCAATGAGCTGAAGAGGCAGGGGAAGGACATCCTCAGCTTCAACCTCGGCGAGCCGGATTTCAACACGCCGCAGCACATTATCGATGCGGCCAAGAAAGCGCTGGACACGGGCAAGACTCATTATGCGCCTTCTCCGGGCATCCCGGAGTTGCGCGAGGCCATCGCGGAAAAGCTCCGGAAGGACAACGGCCTTGACGTGAAGGGCAAGGAAATCATCGTCACTCCCGGCGCGAAACAGGCCATTTTTGCGGCATGCTTCAGCCTGATCAACAAGGGCGACGAAGCGATTCTTTTCGAGCCGTCGTGGGTTTCCTATGACGCCTGCATCAAGATGAGCGAAGGGAAAACGGTCTGGGTGAAGTCCAACGAGGACGGCTCGGTACCGGCAGACTTCGCCGATCACGTCACGAAGAAAACTAAGCTCATTATCATCAACAGCCCCAACAACCCCTCTGGCGCAGTCCTCGGCAAGAAGGACCTGCAGGCCATCGCCGACATCGCGAAGGACAAGGGCATTTACGTTTTATCCGACGAGATTTACGAGAAAATCATCTACGGCGTAAAACATTACAGCATCGGCACAATGATCCCGGAGCGGACGATCACCGTCAATGGCTTCTCGAAAGCTTATGCCATGGCCGGATGGCGCATCGGGTACGTGACCGGGCCGAAAGAGGTCTTCCAGAACATGCTCAAGGTGCAGCAGCACACCATCTCCAGCCCGACGACCTTCGTCCAGTACGGCGCCGCTGCCGCGCTCACAGGGCCACAGGACCGTGTGGCCGAGATGGTGAAACAGTTCCACGCCCGCAGGGACGTGGTCGTAAAAGGCCTGCGCGACATGGGGCTGCAGTGCGAGATGCCGGAAGGCGCTTTCTACGCATGGCCGAAAGTAAAAGGCGACTCGGAGAAGATATGCGAAGAGCTGCTCGGCTATGGTGTCAGCATGACACCGGGTTCGGCATTCGGGCCGGGCTGCAACGATCACATCCGCATGTCCTATGCTTCATCGATGGACCAGATCAAAGAGGGCCTGGCACGGATGAAGAAATATTTCTCCAGGATGACGCTAGCTTTTCTAAAACGTCAACAATTTTATAGGGCTACAGTATAAACAACGTGTAGCCATGGTTAAAAAGACCGATATCAAGGAAAAGGCCGCAGAGATCTCACTCCGCCTGATCGAGCACTACGGCCGCTATGAGGAGCGCGACGGCAGCCCGTTCGACGTGTTGATCGCTACGATCCTTTCACAAAATACCACTGATAAGAATTCTCACAGGGCCTTCGCCAGCCTGTACACGAAGTACGATACTCCTGAAAAGCTCGCAAACGCTCCCGAGGCGGAAATCGCACAGCTTATCAAGATCGGTGGCCTGCACGAGCAGAAAGCAAAACTGATCAGGCAGGTCGCACAGCTCGTCATCGACGAGTATGACGGCACCCTCGATTTCGTCTGTGACGCCGACCCGGAGGCCGCGAGGCAGGAACTTCTGACTATCAAGGGCGTCGGCCCCAAGACCGCGGACTGCGTGCTGCTGTTCTCCTGCGGCCGGGACGTGATACCCGTCGACACCCATGTGTTCCGAATCACGAAGCGGCTGGGCATCGTGCCGGAGAGCGCCAACCACGAAGAGACTCACCGTGTCCTGATGGAAGAAGTGCCCGCCGGAGAGCGAGGTTCTGTCCACGTCGACCTGGTGCGCTTCGGCCGGGAGATATGCAAAGCGCAGAACCCGCGGCATAGCGAATGCTTTTTGATCGACCTGTGCGACTATGCCCGTGCCGTAGGCGCATATCCGAAAAAGTGAATATTGTGATACACTGCGATAAAAATATGGTTATGGGGCAGGCCCCATCAGGGTTTCGCTGTACATCGCTTACTTGACATATCTTGCAACAGTCAGCCTCTCGACTTTTAAGCTGAAATCCGCATCAGTGCCATTTATTATGAACTCCAGCGTGTTGTCACTGCGAATGGCAAGGATCATGGTCTGACCGTATTCTATAGCGCTCTCCAGCGGTACGTACTCCTCGGTGCCGTTGATGTAAAAAACCATTAAACGATCGCCATAGCCTGGAGTTCCACAGCCTTGTCGTGATACTCGTTCGCCTGCTTTACGAACCCTGCGGCGCTGCCCATGCGGGCGTCTCCCTTATAGTGATCACCGCCCTCGTATGCCTGGTAAGCCTCTAAATAGGCCGAAGCCGCGAACATGCAGCTCTGTGCGTAAGATTTCAGGGCGCCGGCATATGCCTGCTGGTCGGGGCCTGCCGCGTAGCCTGTCATCTGGTCGTAGTGCATCATGGCGCTGTTATAGTTATCATAAGAGGAGCTCATCGCGTCGGTGGCGTCATAGTACATCCCGCCTTTGAACGCGTTCATGCCGGTATTGTACAGTCCCCTCGCATTGTTGAAGTCTGCGTTGCCGCTGTTCAGCTCGCTAAGGTAGCTGCCGTACTGGTCCCTGTCGGAGGCCTGGGAGACCGTGCATCCTGCGACGCTGACCGAAATGGCGAACGCCAGCAAAACGAGCGCGTATTTTTCTTTCATTCGATTAATCACCGGGCATTTACCTGAATACCGTCATAGGATTTATACTTTATATTATAAGCCTATATTTATAAAACTATTTCGCCGGTCTGGCGACTGGCGACTGAGTAAAACAAGGCGAAATACCGGATAATTCCTGCTAAAAATTATATGTCATCCGGGCATACCTGTACAATGCTCCGCTGTCCGGATGATGAACAGGTGTCGCAAATGAAAATAGAAAATGTCCCCTTCTGTACCATCGACTGGAATACCATAGCTCCGACCAGACATGCAGGCACCACCGGCGAGGCCTTGTGGCGGACTTTCGATATGGGCAATATCCGCGTCCGGATGGTCGAATACAGCCCCGGCTACCTGGCGGACCACTGGTGCAGCCGCGGCCACGTGCTGCTTGTCCTGGAAGGCGAGCTTGTCACCGAGCTGAGCGACGGGCGGAAATTTACTCTGACCCCCGGTGTGAGCTATCAGGTGGCTGATGATGCCAATCCCCACCGTTCTTCCACGGAAAAAGGGGCGAAGCTGTTCATCGTTGACTGAGCATCAGGCACAACGGGCATGGAAACGTTTACCACAGGGGACACAGGGGCCACAGAGGACGGCACAGAGGTTTGTTTTAACAACAGGGCTTTCTCGCATCAGCCTTTTTCTTAAAAAGTCCTCTGTGTCGTCCTCTGTGGCCTCTGTGTCCCCTGTGGTGAGAGTCTCTGTGCCCTCCAAGTTTTGAGAAAGTATATTTGACATATCAGCCTTACTTTTCTGCCATGTTGAAGAGGCTGAGCCCGCTGGACCTGTTCCTTGCCGTATTCGTACTGATGTACTACGGAAGGCTCAGTGTGGTGCTCTTCATCCCGCAATATGCCATTGATTATCACATACCTGCAGGCTATTACAGCCTGCATTTCGCCATGGTCAGCGTGGGCTGTGCAGTCTCTAACATCATCGCCATATTCCTGCTCCGGCATTTCAGCCCGAAGAAGATGTTCGTGGGCATCGGCGTCATTTCGGCAGCCTACGAGATACTGCTGTTCCTGTACCCGACGCCATGGTCGTTGCTGCTTTCCGGCCTGCTGATCGGCCTGGCCGCCGGGACGTTCTGGAGTCTCGCCTTTCTCATGATCTGCGAGCTCATCGATGCGCATGGCCTGTCCACCACAGACGCATTCTCCCGGTATAACGTGATCTCGACGATCATGGCAGCCATCACTCCGTTGATCGCAGGCATCATCGTCCAGCAGACAGGATACGGGTTCTGGCTGCTGTCAGGACTGGCTTTCCTTATCATGTCGACGGGGATCATCGCCTTACTGAAAGACCCGATCTACGAGAAGACCTACGGCCAGTACCCGATACGCGAGGACCTGAGCAGTGTGCTGCGCAATAAGCGTTCGCTCGTCACGTTCCTGCTGACCATGCTGTTCATGACCTTAACGTTCAGCACATGGTCGTCGATTTCCCGGGTATTCTTCGCTAACGTCGGCATCCGGAACGTCTGGCTGGGCCTGCTCTGCCTGGTCGTCAGCGTAGTCACAATCGTCATGTTCTGGGCACTCTCCCGGTACCGGCTGGCCCCGAGGCGCATCATAGCGACGATAGGCATCGTCATTTTCGGCGTCGAGATGCTGCTGCTGACCGTCGTCTCCAGCCCGCTGCTCGTGTTCCTGCTGGAAGGTGTGGTGGGCTGTGCCGGCATCGCCGCGGTGAGCTTTGCCACGCAGAACATCATCAAAGACACCTTCCGGGAACGCACGTACATCGGCCGCCCCATCTTCGCCTTCGGCATGTACGTGGGCAACGCCGCCTGGTTCGTCGCCAGTGGCTACATCATCTCAGGCTTCGGGGGCTACAGTGCGATCGGCAATATTTTCGGGATCACCGTCGACCAGTTCGGCCTGCGGGTCTTCCTGCTGATTACAGCCGCCCTGACAGCTGCATGGGCACTCTCCATGTGGAAATACGACGGGCAGATGATACGGGAGACACCGCAAGAAGCTTTAAATAGGGAGACAGTCAACCGATCAGGCATACCGGAGAATCGACTTGATACCGAAAATCAGGATAGAGCTTAATAATTATTACATGATGATTGGGTGGATTTTAGTGCTCGGGGGCCTGATGGGCTGCCTCTATTATTTCGTCACCCCGAACAGTGGTCTGGAGTCCGTCCTGGGTTTTGCGGTCGCTTGCATCCCGTGCGGGCTGTTCCTGATCTATCTAGGATACTCTAAGAAAACAATATTAAAAAAGAAATAATCCCGGCACTACAAGTGCCGGGCATCTTTTTCTATTTCGTTGCCATATAGCACATATATGGATCGCCCGAAGTTCCTGGTAGACCGCATGCTGGGCCGACTTGTCGCCTGGCTGCGCATCTTCGACTATGATACCAGAAGCGCGCTTGAGTTGACGCCGGACGGCGACGAAGATGCCGGGCTGGTCCACCTTGCCCGTGCGGAAGACAGAGTGCTGTTGACACGTGACCGGGTGCTGGTGGAACGTGCGATAAAAGCCTGCGTGCCTGCGGTCCTTATTCGGCCGGACGATGTAAAGGAGCAGATTTGCGAGCTCATGCGGCATTACCCGCTGGAGACAGAGCCAGTCATGGAACGATGCACCGCCTGCAACGCACTCCTGCGGAAGGCGACAGAGGCTGACATGGAACGCATCCGAAAAGAGGTGGCTGCTCACCTGATCGAGGAAGGAAAGGAGTTCTGGATTTGCGACCATTGCGGCAGGATATACTGGCTCGGCAGCCACTGGCGGAACATTCAGAAGATGGCCGACGAGCTAAAAAGTTGTCGTTGATGGCCTGTAGGTTTAATCAATGACCACAGGATGATGGTCTGCCACCAGCGCCTTCGTGCGCGTGCCCTGTCCGTGTGCAAGCGACGATTTGCTCTGTCCTTATCACACACTCAAGACTTTTAAAAGCTCTTCCAGCTCCCTGTTGACCCGGGCGCTCTCCGTATCCAGGAACGCTTTAAGCTTCTGATAAGCCTTCATGCGCTGGCCGGGGTCGAGTCCGTTCAGCATCGCCTTGCCTTTTTTTGTCAGCAGAACGGTCAGGTGGTCGGGATTTACCCGTTCTGCCTCCAGCAGGGAGGAAATAAAGGCGTTGATGAACGACTCGAAGTCCCGTTCGCTCTCTTCGAGCAGTGTTATGCCAGTTTCGGAGATTTTGTATACTCTTCGTGCCCTCTCTCCATCTTTTTCTTCCCACGAAGATATGTAACCGTCGGCCTCCAGGCCGTTGAGCAGTTTGTATATGGCCGAGTGGGACGGCTTCCAGTGGCCGCCGGTGTGCCTTTCGATGTCCTGCATGAGCATATACCCGTGCTTCGGATTGCTCCTCAGCAGCATGAGCACGAAGTAATTCAGGCTCGCTTTCGT
Source organism: uncultured Methanocellaceae archaeon (assembly GCA_963792125.1). Classification (GTDB taxonomy): domain Archaea; phylum Halobacteriota; class Methanocellia; order Methanocellales; family Methanocellaceae; genus Methanocella_A. The sequence continues at coordinate 111,524 of CAWBVA010000001.1, read as the reverse complement.
GGGATTCTGGAAAAAGTTGGGTATCGCCACGGACATAATACGACATATATATTCCACCGTTTTATATTTTGGCAGCACATGTTTTGGTAAAACATATGAGCAATACCATTTTTAGCAAAAATGCCCTCTCTAATCGCGGTGCGACGCCCATGCCTGCTTTCGCTGCATGCGCTACTCCTTGTTTTTCAGGTGCTGCGCCGTCCGGGCCGCGCTCGCACCCTCGCGCGACAAGCCCGGGTGCGCTTCGCTGCGCCAGGCTTCTGACCGCTTCGCAAGCGCTAAGCAACGCTCCCCTGTCGGGCGCGCGTTCATTGCCCGGCCGCCTCCGCACCCCTCGCACAGCCTACGCGTGCGAGGGGCCTTCGGCCAGAAAAACCCTCCGCGGACCGCGACAGCAGTCTATACAATGCGTACCAGTACTAGTACGGATCGATGCAAATACTAGTATGGTAAGAGTTGTGTTTACAACGTCTGGTAAGAGTAACGTGTGCTTCTCCGCGGAAGGCGGAGAGTTTTTTCCGCTTGCCCCAAGCACGCATCAGCGTGCGAGGCGTGTGGAGGTGGCGGGTGTGAAAAACGCTACCGATTAAGCGCGTTTTTCAGAGCTTGCAAAGGAAACTCTACGAACGGACCGATACATTTATTATGGATTGTGTGCTACTATGGCACACAGTAGCATGGTGATATCTGTGATGACAATTGGCAAGCAAATCCGGATGGAACGCATAAAGGACCGGAAAAGCGGTAACAGCCTGATTATCCCGCTGGACCACGGAATATCCGAAGGCCCCATCAAGGGCATCGTCGGGCTGGCTGACACGATCGAGAAAGTCTCGGAAGGCGGAGCGAACGCCGTGCTCCAGCAGAAGGGCATGGTTCCCTACGGTCACAGGGGCTACGGCCGGGATATCGGCCTCATCGTGCACATGAGTGCGTCCACCAGGCTGGGCCCGGACCCGAACAACAAAGTCATGGTCTGCAGCGTGGAAGAGGCGCTGAAGATGGGTGCCGATGCCGTTCGCGTGCACATCAACATCGGCAGTGAGACGGAGAGCGACCAGCTACAGGCTCTCAGTCAGACGGCCCGGAGCTGTGCGGAGTGGGGCATGCCGCTGCTTGCCATGATGTACCCGCGCGGCAAAGCGATCAAGAACCCGCATGACTCCTGAAGTCGTGGCGCTGGCCGCCCGTGCCGGGGCCGAGCTGGGCGCCGACGTCATCAAGACCAACTACACCGGGGACCCTGACACGTTCAAGGACCGTAGTAAAAGGGTGCCCGGTACCAGTGATCATTGCCGGAGGTCCGAAGATGAAGTCGGACCTGGACGTCCTGGAGACCGTCGAGGGGGCAATGGGCGCCGGGGCAAAAGGGGTCGCCATTGGCAGAAACGTTTTTCAGCATGAATCCCCAACAAAGATCACGAGAGCCATCGCGAGGATCGTCCATGAGAGATGGTCGTCCGCCGACGCTCTCGGTGAGCTGAAATGAGCGACAAGCTGGTCTGGGTGGATGCCGACGAGCGCACGTGGGACGAGGCGAAGGAGAAGGTTACCGCCGCTCTGGAGTCCTGCGCCAACGCCGTGCTCGTGGCGCCCGAGAATATTGAACGAGCCCGCGAGCTGGGCAGGATTATCGTAGCTGCGAAAAGCGGACATCCGGATATCGTCGTCGTCGGCATCGGCTCCGAAGGCGACGGCACGCTGTTCCTGCCGAAGAAGCTCGATGACTCCGAGGACGTGGCCCGTGCGAAGAAGCTCAAGTCGGAAGGCGCCGTTGTGGCAGGGTTCGTCCGGCTCGAAGGCAAGGAGTACGAGAAGCTCGCCGCCCGGATGGGCGGCATTTGTGATTACCTGATCATCGAGGGAAAGGACTGGAAAGTGATCCCGCTGGAGAACCTCATCGCGGAACTCGGCGGCAAAGGCGCTAAAATTTTCGCCAAAGCACGCGACATCGACGAGGCCTCCGTGGCACTGCAGACGCTGGAGAAGGGTGCCGACGGCGTGCTGGTCGACGTGAGCGATCCGGTAAAAATACGGGAGATCACCCGCGCCATAACGGCAAAGCAGGCGGAAGTCCCGCTGACGCCCGTCACGATCACCGCCATAAAAGACGCAGGCACCGGCGACCGTGTGTGCATCGATACGTGCTCGCTCATGACGCCTGGCGAGGGCATGCTAATCGGCAACCAGTCCGGCGGGCTGTTCCTGATACAGTCCGAGGCCGAAGAGAGCCCCTACGTGGCCAGCCGGCCGTTCCGGGTGAACGCCGGGGCCGTCCACGAGTACGTCCTCGTCGGAGAGAAGACGCGTTATTTGTCCGAGCTGGCCAGCGGCGACAATGCGCTGGTCGTCAACAAAGCCGGCGACGCCCGGAAGGCGACCATCGGCCGGGTGAAGATCGAGCGGAGACCGTTGTTATATATCGAGGCGGAGGCCGACGGCCGGAAAATCACCGCCATCCTGCAGAACGCCGAGACGATCAAGCTCGTAGCGGCCGACGGCAGCTCCATAGCAGTCACCAAAGCTCAAGCCGGGCGACAAAGTCCTCGCCCGGCTGGAGGAGTCCGGCCGGCACTTCGGCATGAAGATCGAAGAGACAATAATAGAAAAATAATGGTCCCGGCAGGATACCCGTCGCAAGGTCTCCGGCATCCTGCCGAGGTTATATTGTCCGGCCGGGCTCACCGGATAGCTGGCGGATGCACGCACTCGGGCAGGCATGGCTCAAGCAACGCCTGCATCCTCGGATATGAGGAATTCTCCGGCCCCTCCGCAAGCCTTATTTTCGTTTAGGATTATCTACTAACCGTGTCAATGAAGCGTGCCCGGGAGATCGAAGAGCAAAAGCGCAAGCGCAGGAACCAGTGCTACTGACCGTCGCCATAGCGCTGGCTGACACTGGCATTGTCCTCGTTATCGCTTATTTTGTATTCTTTACCGGAAAAAGCACCGCTCCGCAGTCATCGTCGATCACCTGTGGCAGCTGGACAGCGCGGGCCTGCTGACATTCGGCATGCCGGGCCGCCACGTCGTTGCAGCCCCGTACAGCTCGTCGAAGCATACGCCGGAGTACACGGTCGAAGAAATATCGTATCTAAAGCTTCAACGAAACGATGTATTCGCATTGCTGCGGATGCCTAAAAACGTGACGAAGCCGCCGGTCGTCATCGTCTTGCCAGCGGCCAGCATCAACAAGGAATCGGACGCCGGCCATGGCAAAGGCGCTATGCTCATGGGGCTATGCGACGCTGACGCTGGACGAGCGGGGGAACAACGGGAAGACGCCCGGCCCGTCGCCGATGGACTCTGGAAAGCGGCTATACGCCTTTGCTAACGGCGGGGACCCCGTGCAGTACAAGCAAGTCTACGACGTGCTGCTGGGCATATGACTGATTCGGTCCCGCCCGACCTGGACGGCGATAACGTTGCCGTGCTCGGCGAGAGCATGGGCGGCCGGTTCGCCATTATCGCCACGGCGCTGGAGCCGCGGCTCAAGGCGGCCATTGGCGTCAGCACCGGGCCTTACGGCCTGCAGGGAGATGACGATGCCTCTGTACGGTTCGTAAAATCGATCGAGCCGGCCGGCTACCTGTCGTCGCTGCCACCGCGTAAGCTGATCATGCTTCCACTTCACCGGCGACACTATCATACCGGTTGCGAACGGCAGACAACTGTATGATGCAGCACAGCAGCCGAAGGCCTGGCATGAGTACAATGGCACAGTGCACGGGCTTTACAGTGACATCTATGCACCAGACCTGCACGACGAGCTCAAGGGCGTGTTCGGCCGATGAACGACATCCTGGCACGTGCTGCGGATTATCTCGTTAAATCGCAGAATGCGGACGGCTCCTGGGCCGACGGCGACCCGTTTGTCTGTGCGCGCGCGACATATGCGCTCGAGGCGTCGGGGAGTTCAAATCCGGCACAGGGCACTGGCGTCAACTACCTGGAAAAGATACAGGAGCCCGACGGGCGGTTTCCCGGAAAATCGGGCATGTACACGGACGCCGCCTGCACGGCATATGCACTCATCGTCCTGAACCGGTTCAACTTTTCCAAGGCCAGCCTGCCTGTCAGCCGGGGCATACTGTGGCTGCTGGAGCACCAGAATGCCGACGGCTCGTGGAGCGGCCGCAATGCGAAGAAAAACGCGTACACCACCTCGCTCTGCCTGCGGGCACTGTACACTTTTTATCTCTACGGCCTGACAAAATACCGCAAGGGCGTAGAGCACGTTCTGGAAAAGGTCGAAGCCCCCGGCTTCTTCGACGAGCCGGTCTCTCACGTGTACGCGCCGGTGCTCAACCTGCGCCGGATCGACCAGCTTCCGGAGGACCTGGAAACAGGTTTCCTGGCATATGCGGAAAAGCACGTCAGTGAAGCTATCGAGGCCGGGCGGATCGCTGATGTCGCATACCTTGCCGGGACGCTTGGCGCCATTGGCGAAAGCCGGCTGCGGTCACAATCTGTCGAATGGCTGCAATCAGTACAGAATGCCGACGGTGGCTTCGGCAAAGAAACAGGCACCACGAGCGAACCTAACTGGACCGCGCTGGTGGTACTGGCACTGGGTGACCGGCTATAAGCAGAAAGGCATGCTCTGGTACTCACACCAACACTATCCCAACACTTGCACCAACGTCCACACCAACACTGGCACCAGCACCTGTACCGACACCAACACTAGTAACAGACACTACAATTCATTTCTAAAAAAATAAACGGAAATATTGTGCTCCTGACCAGGGATATGACAAAGCGTAAACATTGAAGGGTAAAGCGAATTCATGGATTCTTTCGTGCTTGCAGACGTACAGAGCATCGACTGGTCAGATAGCAACCCGGCAGGGAAAGCGTTTATTATCTTTATGGATTAATCGTCATGCAATCAGATGAAAGGTGCTGCACATGAAACCTGCCCTTCTCGTAGTCGACGTCCAGAAAGAGTTCTTCAAGACCAGCCCGGCCACTGCTCAATCGCTTAACAGTGCCATTGAATACATCAACGCGGCTATCGCCCTGTTCCGGGAGAAAGGCCTGCCCGTCGTCTGTGTCCAGGATAAGGACGAGGGGAGTCATGTGGTCCCAGGGACCGAAGGCTTTGACCTGCCGGACAGCCTGAACATACTGGCTTCTGACCTGCATATCATCAAGACTTACCCGAATGCATTTAACAAGACCGGGCTTACCGAAGCCCTGCGGGGGCTTGGCGTCGACACGGTCATCATTACCGGGTTCTGTGCCGAGTTCTGCATCCTGTCCACCGCCCGCGGCGCGCTCGACGTCGACCTGTCGCCCATCCTGCTGCGAGGCTCGATAGCCAGCAGCACCCCGGAAAATATCCGGTTCGTAGAAAGTATCAACGACATCATTTCTTTCAGGGCTCTGAAGAGGGTGCTGGAGTAACCGATATCAAAGGATCGGTTTACAAAAACGCTCTGGCTCTGCGTAAGAATTGCAGAATCAATCCCAGCTGATTACGTGGTCGCCTCTCTTGATAGGATGACCGCACTTCGGGCAAGGGCCCGGGAATGTCCAAACCTTAATCCTGTGGGCAAAGTGCTGGGGGCAGCGGAGCATGCGGTGTGAGCTCTTCTTGATAGTGTAGGCGCTCTCCGGCTCGATTTCATACAGCTGCTTGCAGTCTTCGCAGAGGATGGTCATACCCTCGTCGAAGTCGCCCCGGCTGCTCTTGCCTGAGACCATGGCGGTGTAGCCGCACGCCTCGCAATAGAACTTGTAAAAATCGACCATTTTTCATACCAGCCTGAAACGATCAGTCAAGGACGGATATAGGCTTTTTGCTGTTTCTCGAAGAAGATCAAAGATAGGGCCAGCGTATGGCCGTGATGACCGGCGCCGAGGCTGGCAGGAAAATACTGCCGTTTGGCCCCGAAGTTAAAATTGTATTCATCAGCGCTGATGAACATACCAGAGAAGAATCCATGAAGGCCGGAGCCGTCGATTTTATGTGGAAATCTGTCATCATCAGAGAAATGTTGGATTGCATAGAATCGATATTGCGAGCTAAAGAGTTAGTAATTTTATGATATTTCTATAGCTAAATCATGAAGACTGGATTTACTGTATATTGCTTGCTTTAGCTGCCATCGCCCTATGCCGAAATGATCATGTCTATCCGTTTTTTCTTACACACCCCTCCTCAAACCGCCGATTGATATATATAAGCGTTTCTATTTCAATTATATAAGTATATACCGCCAAATATATTAACAATTAAGTTATTAGTAGTATATTGTCCATATAAATCAAATATAGAATAAAAGGTAATGTAATATTTCAATCAACCTGTCACAATGCTATCAATGGTGCTAATATGGCTGGATAGCATAGCGATGTTGGTGCTAATACCTGTGTTTATGGGGGGAAATTTAATAAATGACGACCAAAATATTTACAGATCTGACCGCTACGGACGGGTCAAATGACACGGTCACTGGTAAGCCTGTCGCAGCCGTTGCCGGGAGTGAGAGCCAGGACGAAATACAGCAGGTCGTCGACGAAATTATTGAAATAGCCCTGATGTCGGAGGACATGAGTGCTGTCGCCACTGCACTACGCGCCCTTAATCCATACCTTACGCTTGTCCCCGATAAGGAGGCCGCACTGGACAACAGGATGCTGGCCCTCATCGACCAGGGATCGGCCGCCGGAAGCCCCGAACTGGCTGAAGCGATCGCGCAGTCCGTATACGAACGATCGCGCGAACGCATTGATGTGGCGTTGCCGTTCATCCCGGCGCTGCTGTCGTTTCTGGAGCTGGACATGTCGACGATCGGGGCGCCTTCCTATTATACGTTAATGATTGTGGCGACCGACGCGCCGGATCATCTGGGCCCGTTTGTCGGCACACTGATCGGAAAGCTCGCCGGCCCCGGCCTCGTGGCCAGAACCTTTGCGGCGCGGATCATTACTGTGCTTGCCTGCAATCGACCTGAGTACGTAGCCGATGCCCGGGATGCCCTGCGAAACCTTTGCGAGACATGCCCGGAGGGGATCTTAAAAACCGAAGCTACCAAAGCGTATCAGGCGATCGAAGGCCACCTCATGCCTGGCGAGGGCAGCGGAGGTTGTGAAAGGGATGAACAAGCTATTGCCCCCCCTCAAGAAATTCCTGCGAATCCGGATGCAACAATTATCGCCAGTTCCCGGCCAGCAGGTGCACGCTCCAGCTTGTCGATCGATTATGATAGACTCCTCTCAATCATAGCCCGGCTCCTCCATATCCGGGAGGAAATCAGCTATCCAACGGCAGATTTCGAGAAGCTCGACCAGATGGCCGACGACATGTGGGAGCTGGCGCGGTGGATCGAAGCCGAGTTCCCGTTGACGAAAGAAGCTTTGAAAGCCAAAGAGGCCGCGATGTCACCGGAAGAGATCAAGGCTCTCTGTGAGCATGAGGCACCTGCCGCCGTAATGCCGCAGGAAACAGCCCCGGGGTCGGCTACAGTACCGGCTTTGCCAGTCGTCGTCGAAAGGCAGCTCCAGAAAACGGAAGTATCGGCTACAGTTAGCGATTGTCAGGCAGACAGCTCTATCGATGCGGTTGACGTTACTGCTATGCGAGTCATGATAGAGGAGGTCGAGAACGATTTCTCCGTCACGGCAGGCAGCATCCTGGATGCTATCGGCATGGGGCACCTGAAGCCCGGAATGAGGGGCGAAGACCGCAAGATCAGCGCTAAAGAGTTCATATCTGCCTTTGAAAAGATCATCGAAGAGCAAAAAAGTGGGGCATCTGCGAAAACCACGGGAAGCGAGGCCTCCGGCACACCGACATCCGAGTCTGAGGCCAAATTTCTGGTGAGCGAGTTAAAGCGATGTGTCAATCCTTCCCAGCCTACGCCCGCCCGTGTACCCGCCCCTGGTAAGGCCGGGAGTCTGGTACCGCCAGTGGAGAAGAAAAGCGCTCTGGAAATTGTGCCTCAGCCTGCCAGTGGTCGATCCCAGAAAACCCGGAGGTACTATACAGTTTCCGGGAAAAAAAAGTGTATAATCAACAGCAAGAATGATAATAATGTGACTCCATGATTTTTTATTACCATGGTCGATATTTCATTTTTATGATACATCGCATATTAGCGATCAACGTAAGAATATGGTAAGCGCAATGCCCGATCACAAACCGGATTTCTCTAAAGCGCAGTATATGATCAGGTCAGTATTATAACATCCATGGCATAATGTTAATGGCATTTGAGGGACCAGTGGTATCTTATGGATCAGGTTATTTATTATTCTAAATCCGGCAACACGAGGAAAGTGGCCGACGCCATTGCGGAAGAGCTGGGCATCAAGGCGGTCGATGTTAACGCCGCATCGCTCGACCCGGGTGCAAAGGTGGTCTTCCTGGGCAGTGGTCGTTATGGTGGCTTGCCAGGCCCGGAGATGCAGAAATTCATCGAGTCGAACGATTTCAAAGGCCGGAAGGTCGCATACTTCAGCACCTGCTGGCGTGCCGGGCTGAGCAAGGACCGGGAGGTCGAATCGACGAACAAGGCGCTGGAGAAGAAGGGCGCTATCGTGCTCGGGGACTACCACTGCCTTGGGAAGACCAAAATATTCAACGGCGGTCACCCGAACCAGGAAGAGCTGGATGGCGCGAAGAAATTCGCCAGAGAAATGGCAAAGCTTGCGCAATAATTGAAAACGGATATGGATGAAAAAGGCGCCTGAAGAAGATTCTCTGACGTAAAGTATGCGGCCTTTCTACGAGGCATCAACGTCGGCGGGCATACGATTATCAAAATGGATGAGCTACGGAAAGTGTTCGAATCGCTCGGGTTCCGGAATGTTAAAACGGTGCTGGCGAGCGGCAACGTGCTTTTTGAGGCGCCGAGCGAAAATACTGCAGCGCTTTCTCAAAAGATAACCGGAAATTAAAGGATTTGTTGGGGCGCGAGATTACTGTTATTGTGCGGTCTGTGGAGGAGCTCCGGGAGCTCGAGGCGAGTAAACCGTTTAAAGGTGATTGATGTGACTGCCGGGGCCCGGCTGATCGTGACGTTTGTTACGGATGACTTGAAAGGCAAGGATTTCTCCGGCCTGTCACCGGACGAAGGTTTCCGGATTTTATTATATCGCCGACGGGACTATTTGCAGTGTCTCGTATGAACAGTACCGGGGTTGGTACGGCTCAATCGATGAGCATTATAGAAAAAACATTCGGGCGAAAATGTCACGACACGCACGTGGGATACGATCATTCGCCTGTTGAAAGCGAGCGATAAATAATCTGATTAGTTTATTTCTGCGGGGCGACGGCTTTTTAACCAGGTATATAGTTACGACCTGTGGTGTGACGTTTCGCAGTAGAACGTTCTTCCGTCGGGGCTCCATGGTACGACCGCGATTGTCGTCTCCGCCAGGTTCGGTATCTCATGGTAGAGATGATGGCTGATATGCTCTGAGATCGTGTTGCACTGGGCGGCAGTCAGGTCCGCTTCTATGGATATGACCGCCTCCGCCTGCAGGCGGTGGCCAATCCATCGCATCTGCAGCCGCTGAACGCCCTTGACGTCAGGATGCTCTTTGATCACGCCTTCCGCCCTTCCGACGATGATCGGGTCCACGGCGTCCATCAGCCGGTACCACATCGATTTTGCCGCATCCTTCGTGATGAACAGTATGACGACGCCCATCAGGATGCCTATGGCTGCATCGACGATCGGGTAGCCGAGGAACGCGCCAGTCGCCGCAACCAGCACGGCGAGAGATGTGAGGCCGTCGGTCCGGGCATGGAGGCCGTTCGCGATCATCGCATCCGAGCCGATCTTTTTACCGGTGCGAATCTGTATGATCGCAGCCAGTTCGTTGCCTGCAAAGCCTATGATCGCCGCGGCTGCGACCCATCCCAGGTTATTCAGGGGGACCGGATTAAAAAGCCTGTTCACAGACTCCCATAATATGTAGAACGCGCTAAAGCCGATGGAGAGGACAATGAGCACACCGGCCAGGTCTTCCGCCCGCCCGTACCCGTAGGTGTATCGCTTATTGGCCACCCGGTTTGCCAGCCAGAAGGCGAACAACAGGGGAATGGAATTGATCGCATCCCCTAAATTGTGGACGGTGTCGCCCAGCAAGGCAACACTGCCGCTGAAGAGGTAAATGACGATCTGGAGCACCGTCGTCAAGCCCAGTAAGGCCACGGCGATATAAATTGTGCGAATCCCCAGCTCGTTATGTTTTAATGCCTGATCCCCGGCCAGGTCGCCGTGATCATGTTTATGGCCGCCTAAATGGAAGATCGAAGCAATGGTGCCAATGATGCCATGCCCGTCATGGTCGTGGCTATGCCCGTGCCCCTGATGGTGCTCATGATCATGGTGTCCGTCTCCTTCCCCCGGGTGATCGTGATCATGTTCTTCATGCGTATGCTCGATGTCGTGAGCATGTGCATACTCATGCTCGTGGCCGTTAATGACACTCATCCATTTAAGCTCCGCCATCTTCGAAGAGATCAACTGATAAATATTTTTGGATTTAACTCATTATCATATTATCTAGCATTTTAAAGCGAAGAAGCATAGCCCTGATATGGCAACGCTACGGGCAATTGTAGAAAAATCTTTTTTCTAGCTCCACAGGCCGGGAGCGTAACATTTTTTGTTGAAACTTCTTCTCATCATAATCCTTAATATCCTATAAATATGCCTCTACCCGTTCCCGGAATAGACGGTGAGCTGGCCCAGGATGATACCCCAGTTCGGTATGGGCATCGTCCATTTTTCGGATGTGTCCATAACTATCAGGTACAGTATCTTGAACAGGCTGTCGTCGGTCGGGAAACTGCTCTTCGTCTTCGTGATCTTCCGAATACCCCGATTGTAATTTTTGATGGGATTCGTCGTGTGGAATGCCGGAGAGAAGGACCATCTTATCGCAGAGCTTAAAAATCGTGTTGCTGTTCTGGAAAACGAGCTCCGGTTAAAGCAGGAAGTCATATCTTCCCATAATATTGAGCGCGAACGAGCCGACGATGCGCTGCGGGAGCGCGGAGCAGTTCCGAAACGTCTTTCAAAATGCGGCCACAGGCATAATAATCGCTTATGTTAACCGTGGTTCCATGACGGTCAACGACCGGTTCTGCGATATTACTTGCTACAGCCGCGATAAACTGTTGACGATGGGCTGTGAGCAGATCGTCCACCCGGATGATCAGGCAGCGGACATTGCCGAAGTCCAGCGTCTGGTAAGTGGGGAAGCATCGTCATTCATACGCAATCTACGCTATGTGCACGCGAGCGGCAGGACAGTCTGGGCTCGCGTGAACGTTTCCTTGATGCGTATTAACAACCAGGAAGAGCCTCGTATCGTTGCTGTCGTAGAAGACATCACCGATCGCAAGCAAGCCGAGGATGCGCTGCATAAAAACGAAAATTTTTAAATAACGTCTTTAATTGTATTCAGGATAGCGTTAGCGTCCTGAGTAAAGACTTGAGCATCATACGAAATAATCTGACCATTGAAAAGTAGCATTAAAAGATCTAACGAGAAAAAAGTGCTATCAGCTCTTCCATGAGCGTGAAGAGCCCTGCGAGAATTGCCCGAGTGTCCGAGTGATACGAGAAAAAACCATGCAGAGAGAAGTCGTGCGTGACCTCATAGAGTGGAAAGAATTATTCGCCTACCCGTTGGTCAAAAACGAAAGAAAGTGACCGGTACCATCGAGCAAGTCCGTGACATCACCGAGCGTAAGCGAGCAGAGGAAAAAAAAAAAAAAAAAAAAAAAAATAACCCTTTCTTAGGGGACAAAAAAAACTACATGTTCATCCGCTGATAAACTCTAAAATATTTAATCGCTTTTTAATGAGCATGCATATAACTTTTTCCGCGCCTCTAAAATAATTCAAAAATGTAGCTTGTACCATCTTAAACCATTAACTTATTTCCGTCAAAATAATCAAGATAAGTAGCTTAATTATAACTCTCATGTCTATGGAACATATTTACTAATGTAATCGTATGTGGATCAGTAACAAACAATGGTCATCAACTTGAGCAAAAGAGAGTTAAAAAAAAGCATTCCGTAGGCCACGAAATTACCAAAAAAAAAAAAAAAAATTACCACTCCATCGCCACCTCCCAGGCTGGAAGCCTACTACACCCCACGGATATACAGTTGAGCTCGTGAACCACGGACGGATCTAGGATCTGGTCTATCTTCATGATGAATAACTATCAATGAACGTACGAACACGATCAAGAAACAACATACCGCATAGCCTCGCGATCAAGAACTGCAGAGACCTAACGCTGACACCTACCAACGAGTTTAAAGCAATGCCGAAAACTGACGAGACGCTCAGATAAGCTCTATCGCTAAAGATTTCAAGTCCAAAAGCAACGCGAGGACATCACCAAGCGTAAACTGGCTAAGGATGAGTTAATAACCGCTAAACACAGGCGGAACTTATATCTCGATTTGATGGGCCACGATATGAATAACATACTCCAGATCGCGCTGGGCTACCTCGAATTAGCCAAGAGCGTGCTACCAGATGAGCGGCAGGCCAATTTACTGTATAAATCCACGGAGATGCTACAACTGAGTGCGATGCTTATCCACAAAATGCCGAAGCTGCACAAGCTGCACGATGAAGTTTTTCCAGACTAAGCCAGTAGACGTGGCTAAGGTGCTCGTGACATACAGCGTGAGTTCGGGGCTGTGCCGAAAAGACGGTTAATCTGAACCTGAACGAGCTTGATCATTACCATGTCATGCGAACGAGTTGTTGCATGACGTGTTCGCCGATCTGGTGAGCAACGCGATCAAGCGCACAGGGAATATGCGGACATCGTTATTGATCTCAATATATATAAAGGATAACGGTAGCCAGTATTCCCGGGTCGACGTGAGGACAACGGCCCTGGCATCCCGGATGACTTCAAGGACAAGATATTCAACAGGCTGCTAAAGAGCACGAGCGAAAGGGATGGGCCTCGGCCTGTACCTCGTCAAATCGCTCGTAGACAGCTATCGGCAGGTATCAGTCGAGGACAGGTCAAGGGCGACCACACAAAGGGCCAGGTTCGTGGTCATGCTCCCTTCCGTCGATAAGTAACTTCACTTTCTGATATCTGGCGATAGGCCCTGTTCATGTATTTATTACCGGCATGCAGCTCTTCAAGTATCTGATTGAGCCACTTTTGCTCTGTCTCCGGTTGTTTGGCCCGGGTGATCCAGCCGATCTAATCGTTTCCTGGCATAAGGGATCGTTCCCGCCGATATTATTTATGCTATGTCAGATGGCACTTCTCCCCAGGCCATTTTGCGGCGGGCGACAGACTTTTCAGTAAACAAATCTCATACAAATTTATCAAACGTAGCCATACCAGTTGAAAGTGTAATAGCTGTATAATGTTCCTATTTTCCCGCCGACATTTCAGGCACATTTACCCCGACTGTCTTCAAAATTTGTGCCGCCCACAGGTGATGGTCCTTATAGGCATCCCAGACCGATCGGCCCCACCGGTAAGCCATGTCCCGGTATCCGGCAGCGTCCTTTGCCTTAAGGACTTCGGCGACAGTGATGCCCCGGTGTCCGGCTGGAGGTGGCGGCAGAAATGGAAAATTGCGGTAATTTTTCATGAGATGGGGGATGGGGCCCTTTTCCTTTTGAGCTACGTCCGGGTCACCGTCACTGAACAGGAGCCAGCCGAGCCTCAACAGATGGAACGCGTTCGACCGGGGACTGTGCCTCTCGGAGTGCTGGAGCACATAGCTGTCCACTGTCAGCAAGTGAACCGCTGCGTACGCCGGGTCCATGGCTTCGCGGATCTGGAGTTCGCCGAAGCCTGCGCTCTCGCAACCTGCGCTGCCGTCCTCGAACTCCGCCCCGCATAGCTCACATCTGCCCATATTGAAACCTCGCCGGATAGTTGAATATGTTTTTCGAGCTATTAATGATAATCGGCTGCTACCTCATGCTGCGTTGAGGCTAAGGAGTGCACGGAGACGAGGGAGTTAGAGACGAGGGAGCGGGAAGAAGTCTAACGAGACGGACTTTTAAAATTGAGTTCTAAGGAGGACGATTATGAAAAAGGCTCCCCGGGAGCCCATCAAAACTAGTAGCCCCGTCAGGATGTCGGCACTTTCAGGAGATGCCCTTTTACTGCATATAAGATGAAGCACGAAAGCACAATACTAGATATTAAACGTTCTATGTTAATAGAAATTTAAAATTTTTGATTTACAGATTAATCATATGTATATGTATTTTTTAGCTAATCCTGGTGGAATACCTGGTATGGCTTTTTTAGCTAATCCTGGTGGAATACCTGGTATGGCTTTTTTAGCTAATCCTGGTGGAATACCTGGTATGGCTTTTTTAGCTAATCCTGGTGGAATACCTGGTATGGCTTTTTTAGCTAATCCTGGTGGAATACCTGGTATGGCTTTTTTAGCTAATCCCGGTGGATAAAACAGACCACTATTTGCTGCAAACGCAGTTGCGCATATCGCTAGCATTAATATTAGCGTGAGTCCGAAGACTATAGCAATTTTTCTCATTTGTAATACCTCCTTGCTCTCAGTCCCGATGCGGATATAAGGATTATAATTAATATCTAATTAATAACTATATAAATATATTATTATAGTTAACGATTGGTTCTATAGAGACGAATAAAAATTAGTTGAGTATCATCCGGTCAGGATGTCGGCACTTGTAGGGGGCTCCGTCTGGGGCATTCTGAGACTAAGGAGTGCACGGAGACGAGGGAGACCGAGACGAGCGCGCGAGAGGGAGTCTAAGGAGACAAGGCGTTCTAATGAGAACGATTATGAAAAAGGCATCCTCCTCTTGTAGCCTCTCAAAATAATATTAAATTTTGGACCGGTGGCATGGATGACTGGGGGTATAGTTCAGTGTGCCCTGAATTCATGACATAGCGTCATCATGATTGATGACAATGAAGGGATTAAACTTAGAGTGCAGCAATAACTGTGTTGGGGGGTATATAGCTATTGAATTTAGCACTCTAAGTTTTACCGCTCTATACCCTACTACTATTTCTGCATATATAAATTAGTACAACATCCCTGTATGTACAAAACTTACAAAATTTATCTGGCCTTCAGCATCGTGATGGTTCTGATAGCGCCAGTCGTGTCCCGCTCACACTACAAGCCAATACCTTAATTACATATTCTAAATATAAAAACAAATAATTTGTTTAATATTACTATATACTGTTCATTTGTTTTTAAATAAATGTAGATCAACCGCATATTATATATAGGCATAGTGATATTAAGTAATTGGGGGTATATCTATTGGCTTATGACATATCAGGCCGATCTAAATGGACTACAGTTATGATCGTCTTTATGACGATCATGGTCCTCGGAGCATTTGCTATGGCTACACTGATCTCAGGATAACCATAACTGTACACCGAATATTATTATTTTTCTATTATTTTTATGCCAAATTTTTAACCGCCAGGGCATTTCTTAAGAAGCCGTATGTTCACTGCAAGCATGGCCCGATCTCCTCGCACATGTATACATCGGCCCTTATGGGCGGCTGTTGGAGACTGTGCCAGGCAGGCTTCATCATGACGACCGTTTGGTGCTATCCCGGATGGCGGGCGCCAATAAAAGAATAAGCCGCCTGCCGGCAGCATATGGGAATAAAAAATCTGATAAAAGAATTAAAAAAGGACTATTGACCTGGTGGATTAGAATTTAGCTAAATTCTTCCGGCCCATACATTATAGTGGGTATAGTCATAGAACTCGGCGACGACAACAATATCAGTATTATCATTTACTTTATAATATGCTATTGAGCCGAGCTGCGGACCTATTTTACCGCTCGTCAGCTGCGCATCTTTGCCGTCGGCTATGACACGAATCGAAACCAGAGATGCTACGTCTTTACCGGCCATTACTTTTACGGAAATACTGGCTGAGTTGACTCGCTTTACTTCCACGCCAACCTGCCGGTTAATAGGGGTTTCAGGAGATGTGCTCGGATACACGTGCACCTGGACAAATTCGTCAGGGTTGTCAGATATTTTTCTAAAGCGATCGCTGGAGTCCGAGCTTGCCAGTTCCCCGTTTATCAGATCGTATCCCTGGGCCAGGTTAAACGGTAATGTATTGGCGTATGTTACTTTACCCTCGGACTCAGTGAAATATAAATAAAGCGAATAGTGGTTATTTCCATAGTTGCTCCAGTTGCCAAACGAAAGAGACGGGTGGATCAGGCTCATGAAAATGTAGGTCCCGTTTCCATATAAACGGCATATTGCGGTGTCGTCGTTTGATCGATATGCCCCGATGACCGGGTCGTTGGGATCCAGTGGCAGCGGCGATAGATTAGATAAGGCAGGGACAGATATTTCACCATTTTTATCTACTACCATGATGCCAAAGCTAAGGCCAATAACGCATAAGCTGATTGATAAGAATAACAATATAACGACTAATGTGGCGATTTTTTTGAAGATGGACAAAAGTTTGGCCTCATATCTATTGATAGTGCTTTAAATAATAAAATTTACCATTTCAAATTTCTAAATGTAAAATAGAAAAGCATAGCTGATTTTAAAGATGATGGCGGTTGGAGTTGGTGTCGATAGCAGGCATTATTCTATTTTTAATTCTCACGGTGCTTACAGTGTGGTGATTACTCTCGATGACGAAACGACTATGTTCAACGGTTTCGATGGGAGTCCGGAATATTTTATAAAAACTTCATCGCGCTACCATTATATCGCGACCAACTATTACGACCGAGAATGTCCAGCTGAAAAGTAACCTTATTTTGTGCCAGTCGCGGCCTTACCGTTTTGAGGTCTGTGGTCAGGACCTGCAACAGACGATCAATGGTTTAGAACAAGGAATATTTATTAGTAGGGGGTTTAATGTTAAAGATCGAGATCGCATATGAACTTAATTAAACTCGCGCTGCAAGCGACCGGTGTAATTTTAGCTATCATCTTAGCCTACATTATTGTCAATACAGTACTTACCACGTTTGGGTCATTTCTTTAAGCTGATAGCGGGTTCTTACTTTCACGCCGGGCATGGTCGGTCATCATATCCTCAGTCGTGCAAGGTATCTTTCATGTTCCTTAAACGATGTTGCCGCGACTGCCGACATGGCCCGGTATTCTATGAGAAGTTCCCCGGGCCATTATGCGGATTGCTCTTAGCTGGCGATCTACCTGATGGATTCACGCTTTCGAGTGTCTGGTGCTGCCCTGACTGGCGGGCACCGATAAAAGAAGTATACGGGTAAAGCACCAATGGATATAACGAAAATTTGTATATTGGGGTTGCGCTCAGCAATTTCTATCTAGTGGGGGGTATAGTAATTTCATGCTTCATCGCGCATATCAAACAATTATCCAGGAACATATAAAGGTTGTATAATAATCCATCAACATACAACCCAAAGTTTAGTAATCATTTCTTAACAAAGCATCCAGGATAATAGCCGCCACAATCCCGGACCTTCCCGAGATCGAACTTCAGTTCATTGACCATCATTGACCAACAACTCCGGCTGATCATATGGGCATCTTTATAGAATGATCCGTTTTTACATTCAGCACAGGAACCGAGAGGCATGATGCATCTATCCGGACATCCAGCCCTTAAGATGTAGGATACCGCACAGTAATAGTAAAAAGGTACGAGTCAGATAAAAAATGTGATACAATATGGCATAGCAGAACTATTGAAGTAAAGAAATATGGCGCCGTCGGGATGTCGGCACTTGCATGGGATGCCCCTCTCCTCATGATATTTCTTATCAGCTATCTATCGGGCGATTTATAATTTAACCCTTTGCAACTATAAAAGAAATTTACGTATAAATCATTATTTTTGGATCGATAATAAATCTTCGATTTTGTCTTCCATATGTTTATACGAATCATAAACACCTTGATTGTAAAATTCCGGTGCCAATTCGTCTATAATGAATTCTAAAAGCAAGCCTGCAGCCAGATCACCTATTTCTTCTTCCCTCTCTTTTAAAAAATAGTTCTTAATTGCAGAGACCATATCGTCCCTTTTCTCTTTTGTTAATTTGATATTGTTATTTTTCATACAACTCCTCACTAACACAATTTTCTGACTGGATATTCAACGCACCAATATTTAATAAATTATGGGCAATCAGGCATTATGTTTCTGCTACCCGTCGGGCGGTGGGCTTGTCCAGGGTAAGTCAAGTCGCATTTCTCTGCCAGGGCTTTGCGTGAAGGAATCCCCGGAACCGTTTTTAGAGCGCGCCAGGATCACCAGTACTGCATAGACTCTGTTAATGATAAACCAGTGTTTTCATGGGTAGATCGGTGAAAATCCGGGTGCCTGAAGGGCTGAAGGAGTCGGGCGGCTAAGGAGCGCACGGAGACTAGGGTGCATGAGCCGAAGGAGTTTGAAGGAGTCGAGGAGAACGGTTTTAAAAAGGGAGCTTAAGGAGCTAAGGAGCTTAAGGAGGACGGTTTAAAAAATGCTCCTTAGACTCCTTAGCTCCTTAAGCTCCGTTTTTACCGTTCGTCTCCCTGGCTCCTTAACCTCCCGATGTTCACGAGACCGCCAGGATTGCAGTGAAATGGATAACGTCACGTCATTGCTCATAAACAGTCCTTGGCGGTCTTGGCGGTACCTGGCGATCCTGGCGCGCTGTAATGCTGCGTATAGCACGGATAGGATAACCCCCTCTGTCCTTAATAAAAAGATGTTAAATCATCGAGCCTTCGGCATATGCGCCGGTGTTTTCATTCATTAATTTTTGCGATCAAATAATGTATCATTTCTTCAGGTAATGCCGGCATGAATCCT
Source organism: uncultured Methanocellaceae archaeon (assembly GCA_963792125.1). Taxonomy (GTDB): domain Archaea; phylum Halobacteriota; class Methanocellia; order Methanocellales; family Methanocellaceae; genus Methanocella_A. The sequence continues at coordinate 92,696 of CAWBVA010000001.1, read as the reverse complement.
TCGAAATAATTAAACACCATGAATATTGGCATATCCATAATATTATTCATCATGTTCCTGACTATCGATTCATCCTTGTACTCTCCACTTATCATTCCGGTGCACCTCTGCTCGATTATCTTCATTAAAATCGGCTCAAGGACGGCTCTGCCCCGGGAGTCTTCAAGCCATTCACGAACCGTTGAATAGGGATCCAGAATATGGCATAATTTCAAGCTCGATTGCAGGCTGACAACGATCCGATGACGAATATCGGCAGAAGAAGCCCCGATAAGAATATCAAAATCGCCGTCCTCAGTGATCCATCGTTTATATGAGGGATGGTAATAAGCAAAGCTACGATAATCCAGCGGGATGGACACAGTCTGCGTTTCGCCGGGCTGGAGCTCCACTTTTACGAATCCTTTTAATTCTTTGAACGGGCGGATCAGGCCGGATTTCTGATCATGGACATATACCTGGACGATTTCCTTTCCCGCGACATTCCCCGTATTCGTCACATCGACCGATATCTCGATCCCATCGGTATCTTTAAATTGGGTTGCCGAAGCGCGCGGGTTACTGTAAGAGAACGTGGTATAGCTCAATCCATGCCCGAACGGGAACAACACGGGCACCTCTTTTGCATCATAATAGCGATAGCCGATGAAAAGCCCCTCACCATAACACGCTATGTCGGTTTCCATGTTGTTTACGCCCGGCCAGTTGAGATACGCCGGCGTGTCGGAGAGCTTAAGCGGGAACGTTTCCGCCAGTTTTCCCGACGGATTGATATGTCCATACAATATCTCGGCAATTGCTTTACCGCCTGCCTGTCCCATCATCCAGGCCTCGAGCACTGCCGCCACATCCCCGATCCATTCACTCATCGCGATCGGCGCTCCATTATTTAACACGACCACTGTGTTCGGCTGAACGGCGGTAACCGATTTGATCAGGGTGACCTGCTGGTGGGACAGGTCGATACCGGTACGGTCGTATCCTTCCGCTTCGGTCAAGGGGGGCGGAGCGATAAAGAGGATGGCCACTTCGGCCGATTTTGCAATTCCGACGGCTTCGTCGATTAAAACCTGCCGGAATTTTCCATCCGGAGAATACCCCTCGGCATAAGTAAATAATGTATCCGGAGCCTGATGTTGCAGTTCTTCCCATGGGATTGATACTTTGGTCGGGTTCACATTTGAAGCCCCTCCGCCCTGGAAATAAGGCTGTCTGGCGGACAAACCGATGACTGCAATCCGGTCATGATTTTTTAAAGGCAAGATACCGTTGTTCTTTAGCAATACCATGCCTTCGCTGGCGATCTTGCACGCGAGATCGTGATGGCTCGGGACATTTAATATTCCGCCTTTAGGCGTTTCCGCAGCTTTATTAATCGTGGAAAGAATGCGGGATACCGCCTGATCCAGGACTGTTTCGTCCATGGCTCCCGAACGGACGGCATCCACTAAACCGTGCACGTCGACCGGTTGAGGGCCCTGCATTTCCAGGTCCAGTCCCGCGCCGATCGCCTTGACCAGGTTCTGGACGGCGCCCCAGTCCGACATGACCAGCCCGTCGAACTTCCATTCATATCGCAGGATACGGGTCAGCAGCTCGGGATGTTCTGAACACGGGACTCCGTTGAGCTTGTTATAGGCGCTCATGACGGCCCACGGCTTCGCCTTTTTAATCGCCGTCTCGAACGCGGGCAGGTATATCTCGCGTAACGTCCGCTCGTCGATTTCAGCACTCATACGTATACCGTTTGAACTCCTGGCTGTTGGCCGCGAAATGCTTAATCGTCGCGCCCACGCCCTTCTCCTGGATGCCGTTGATAATGCCGGTAGCCATTTCCCCGGCCAGGTACGGGTCTTCTGAGAAATACTCGAAATTGCGGCCGCCGAGCGGAGAACGCTTCATGTTCACCCCCGGCCCGAGCAGCAAATCGACACGTTGCGCGATGGCTTCCTCGGCGAGTGCCTGGCCCATGGTGTAAAGGAGATCGCGATCCCAGGTCGAGGCCAGACACGAAGCCGTCGGGAAGCAGGTAGCGGGCAGGCTTTGAGAAACGTTCGCCTTCATGTTCAGGCACTTCCTGACTCCATGCGGGCCATCGGCAAGGATCATTCTCGGGATTTTCAGACGATCGATTTTAAAGGTGGCCCAGGGGCAACTACCTGTACACAGGGCTGCTTTTTCTTCGATAGTGAGCTCTTTGAGTGTGGCTGGAATGTCGATCATTAATGCACTTATAATAAAAGTCTTTCATCGTGCTTATTACTTGCCATTATCCAGCTTCTGCAGGCGCATTTTCATCTCGATATCCCCTGTTTTAACGGTAGTCCGATTACCGTTGGCTCACTCAGGTAGTTCGTCGAGCATACAGTATCGCATTAGCCCTTTTTCCTGCCGGGGCCACACAACCCATTGCCCGCAGGCAGTAGACCATTTTCCGGGCCAGCTTTCTAGAACTATTGGTGGCTGTTGCCAGGTCATTAACTGAAAAAGGCTCGGTCAGAGTCGTGGGGATAAAAGCATGCATATCTGCTGGTGAATTCAATATCCGCTTATCCACCACCCGCAGTAACCTGCGCTCCTCCGTGACCCACCCCCTCCGCCTCCAGCCGCGGACGCCGTCGTACCGGCGTACTTCTTCCTCCTCGATCAGCAGCAACTCTATCGAGAAGTTGGGATTCTTAAGCAGTCCAGGCAATCTTATCAGTTCCTCGAAGATGTGTTCAAATGCACCGCGCTTGGGTGATCTCCGGCGGCTGATCGGGCTGTTCCCGTCATCTGTCAGCTTCACGATCCATTTCTCACGGGGTATCGGATAGACCAGCCGCACGGAATGGTTGACTAAGAGTTTCTCCAGTTTCCGTTTTATGGCACTGAAATTCCGTGTCTGTATCTCGATAAGGAGATCGCCGTCCCGCGACGATATCCACCACAAATCCGTCTACCGGTACCTCGAAGATGTCTCCCGGTTGTGCATACCACCGCTTCAAAGCTTCATGAAGCGGCTTTTCGTTCAGCGTGCCTATTTTTGACGTTCCCAAGATCGGCCTCGTCCTCCCCTGTCCATAATTCCGGATGATTCGTGGACAATAAAGTCCAATATTCAGTTACTTCCAATCCATTAATACTAATTGGAGATATATATCCAGTAGCAAAATGTCACATTTTTTCTTACAGTTGAAAAATAACCTTGTAACCTTAAAGTTAGCTTTATTATCGTTATTACAATAATCAGTAATTATGTTCGGTGAAATGACTACCCATCGAAGACCACAGGAGTGTATGAAAAATTTGCCGATGACCCAAAGTACAACTAAAATCCCTCGACAGCCATGAATAAAATAAAACAGCATTTGGCCAAGGCGACCTCAAATATTACCATTCGACCTTTTAAAGAGACAGACGTGGACTTTGTAATATCTCATCAGCTGGCATTATATAAACTGGAATATGGGTTTACGTCTGAAATATGGAAAGCGTACCTGACTGAAGGAGTACATAATTTTGTAAATCAATTCGATGACAAAAGAGACTGCATGTTTATTCTTGAAAACAACGGAGTTTCGTCAGGGTGCGTAGCCATTACGCATGTGGACAAGGCAACAGCACAATTAAGATTTTTCTTCTTAGAACCTGAAATGAGAGGATTGGGTGCGGGACATAAACTCCTTGATATGGCGATTGACTTTTGTAAAGAAAAGAAGTATGTGCACGTGTTTTTGTGGACTTTCAGTACGCTAATGGCTGCAAGACATTTGTATGATAGCAAAGGATTTCTGATTACGGAAACACATGAAAATAATGACTGGGGCGAAACGGTTTTAGAAGAACGCTGGGACTTGAATTTATAATGGATCCGGTTTTCATTTTTTGGGGAACAGGCCTATCGCTCACGAGCAATAGCCCACCCGATAAACCGGCCGACACGAAAACGCCCGGCGACAGCGATGCCTGTGGTACGGACTGTCTGGATTCTGTATCCGATGCGCTTTCTAATGAAAACATGATCAAAGGGGCAACGGTCAGACGGGCAGGAATATAAGGGCCCCTTCGGCCGGTCGCGCCTCACGCCTCATACATCTGCTTACACCTTACCTATTAGGCGATTTAAGATTAAATATTTTTCATAGTAAGTTAATCATATCCGGGGCTTTGTGATAGTAAGCTTAATAATAGGTAGTCCTATAATTATTGTTATTATGGGGGGTAGTCTTTTGATGAGTAAGCAATTATCATTGTTGATATTAGCAATATTGGTTTTTATTTTGGTAGGCGGTTGTACAGGCGCACAGGTCGCTCAGCCAACCCCCTTGATTATTTATGTTACTGTAACACCAGAGCCTACACCGACTCCTACACCAACGCCGGAGCCTACGGTCACGCCTACGCCAACGCCAACACCCATACCGGTAGATAATATAGTTGGCATTTGGGAAACGTACTATAATTCAGAGTACGGATACTTTAATTTCTTCCAGAATGGGACATTGTATTACAACGAAGGTGGTTATGGAACGACAGGCGTTTGGAGTAAAATGGATAATAGACATTATTCAATTAATATCGGTAAGGGTGGCAGCAAAGAGATTATTCTCAACGACGAAATGACGGGGTTCAATATTAACGGTAGCTCATTATATTTCGTTAAAAAATAATCACTACCGCCTTTTTATCCTGACTAAAATTTTTCATATAAAATTGTTAGCTATCAGTATTTAATACAATCCGGTCAGGATGGCGGCACTTCACGGGTAGTAAAATTCATACACTTCCCGGGATGCGAATGTTTACAGAATTATTATAAGGTCATATATGTGTATCATAGTAGCGAATGGCAATAATCAACCGATCGGATTATCATCGGTAAATGGCTTGACGGAGGCGTCGCTATCCATATCATCACAGGAATGTTAAAAACAGATCCAGAGAAAGTTACGGGATTAATGGCTGACGGCTGGAGGAAGCTGAACGCGCCGGGCAGTACTGCCATAGCAATCCTCATGTCAGTTCCGCTGATGCTGCTGAGCTTCATAATCGTTGCAGGCATAGTCATGCTGGTAGCGCCAGCATCGCTGAGCCAGTTAACAGATTTTTTCTCATCACTCTTCACAGGCTCGTTCTCTATTGAGATAAAACTGCTCGATATCCTGCTGGGCATTCTAAGTCTCGTCCTGCTAATGCTGGTACATGAGCTTCTACATTTAGTCTTTATCCAGGGTTTCCTCCGTTCCGATAAGACCTACCTGGGAATTACTTATGCCGGTGTCTACGTAGTAACCGAGGAAGTGCTGACGAGGCAGAGATTTATCATCATCAGCTTAGCACCGTTTATCGTCCTGTCCGTCCTGCTACCGATAGTCCTGGGAGCTACAGGCATGCTGAGCCCGGGACTGATCATCCTGGCCCTGCTCAATGCTATTGGATCTTCGGTAGACCTTCTAGGGCTGCTACAGGTAATCAGGCAGACGCCCCCGGGAGCTGGAATTCTATGCATCGGAATGTACACGTACTGGAAAGCCTGATAGCACCCTTTACAAAAACAATAGCATATTCAGGATGTCGGCATTTCCAGGAGATGCCCCTCGCCTCATTATTTTATTTATCTTATAGCTGTTAGGCGATTTTATATATAATATTATGCTATAACCTAGCTTGCTTTATATGTGTAAGCCTTTGTTACCACGCCGCTCTTAAGATAAAAAAATACATTATTATATAAAAACTTTTATGATAAAGTGTAAATAAATAAGACATTATTGTTATACTGCTATCATATCTGACACTACGCCAAAGAGCAATAAACAAATAACAAAAGGAGGAACTATAATGAAAAAAATAACCATTATAATAATAGGCCTGTTAGTACTATTAGCATTTGCAAGCACGGCAATCGCGACAAACCCAACAGAAACGAATAAGGCCACTGGTGGAGGAACGTTTTTGCTTCGTGATTTTAAAGATACGATCGGTTTTACGGCAAAACAGATTGACGATCAATATGATGCTAAAGGACAGATAACCATACAATATAGAAATAATGAAGGCCCTGAAGGCCCTGGTCACAATTTAGTAAAGGTTGATGTTACGACACTTGTTATCGATGGTAACAAAGCCTGGATAGCAGGCGTTATAACAAAGTCCTTTGACCCGAATTTTGTAGGCGATGGATTACTACTAGAAGTGATTGATGACTCGCCAGATAAACTTGCTTTCGGGGGCGGCGATGTGACGCCTGAGGAAGCAAGAAATTTGGCCCTGGAGAAATTTGAATTCGCATCCCCTGCTCCAATTAGTGGTAGCATAAAAGTTAGTTAAAAACCATTTCCTTTTTATTATAGAAAATACGATGGATAATTGAGAAAACAATATACGCAGCAGCATTTAATATTATAACGCTATTTTTATAAGAAAATTGTCTCACTTACAGCAAGCTAACTATATCCCCCTCATTAACGTGGGGGGATCGTTTAACATTCACGTGGCAACCAAGGCTTACGCGAATGCCCGCCATTGCATTCGGCCGGGGTTCTAAGGGGGAATTGACAGAACTCCTTCATGACTCTGTGTTTAGCGTCGCGGAGACCATATTTTTAGGAGGCTGGGTTTGTGGAGGCCGCCCGAAACATCAGAGACCTCAACCTACGGCTGGTTACTGGTCGCCTGGTGTGCCTGCAGTTGTCCATTAGTAAGTACAGATCGGAAAACGAAAGCGGCATGCTACAATAATTTTTTCACTGGAGTACACCGGTTGGTTTAAATGTGTAGAAGGGAATATTAAGCTTGGGATTTGGATTGGATCAATTGATAGGTAATCAATTTGATCGACATCGCTAGATTAATGAGCACTGCCTTTACCTGAGGCGGAATTGTTGTAAAGTTTAGCTTGCCTTTCCTGTCGGGGCTGCGACTTCAGCCTATGAACATCGTCCAGTATCTAACCAGGACGGCCCGGAAAAATAGCGTTCGAAAGTGAAAAATGCGGTTTCTGTAACAGGCATGCGCGAACGCCGCGCATTCCGAGGCTTCGTACTGCCTGCCTTGATCAGATAATAAACCTAAAACAGGGGATGGAATATATATGGAATCATTCGTGCAAGAAGCACTGAAATACACCGAAATGGAACGAGAGTACCGGAACGAGAAGGGCGAGAACACCTCGGGGGCTGACTTTGAGGACTTTGGTCTCCCCCGGATCAAGATCGTAGGGTGCGGCGGCGCTGGCAATAATACAATCAACCGCTTGTACAACATCGGCGTCGACGGCGTTGAAACCATCGCAGTCAACACCGATAAGCAGCACCTCGACGTGATCAAAGCCGACAAGAAGATCCTGGTTGGAAGATCGCTGACTCGCGGCCTGGGTGCCGGCGGGTTCCCGGAGATAGGCAAGCGTGCGGCAGAGCTCGCACGGGGCACGTTGCAGGAAGTCCTGAAGGACACTGACCTGCTATTTATCACGGCCGGCATGGGTGGCGGAACGGGCACAGGCACAGCGCCAATCGTCGCACAGGTCGCCAGGGAGCAGGGCGCCATCGTCGTCGGCATGGTCTCCACGCCGTTCAAGGTTGAACGTGCGAGGATGGTTAAGGCTGAAGAAGGCATCGCTGACTTAAGGGCTGCTGCCGACACAGTCATCGTGCTGGACAACAACAGGCTGCTAGAGATGGTCCCGAACCTCCCGCTGGAGCAGGCATTCTCGGTCATGGACCAGCTGATTTCAGAAACCATCAAGGGCATATCCGAGACGATCACCCGGCCATCGCTCATCAACCTCGATTTCGCCGATGTTAAAGCGATCATGAATGCCGGAGGCGTTGCGGTCATGCTCGTTGGAGAGACCAAGAGCCAGAACAAGGCCGATGTTGTCAAGGCCGCGCTGGACCACCCGCTGCTCGATGTGGACTACCGCGGTGCGACCGGAGCGCTGGTGCATATCACCGGCGGCCCGGACCTGACGCTGAGTGAGGCCGAAAACATCGCGGAATCGCTGACCTACGAGATGGACTCCCACGCCAACGTCATCTGGGGCGCACGCATCCAGAAGGAATACGAGGGCAAAGTGAGGGTCCTCGCCATCATGACAGGAGTACAGTCGCCACAGGTAGTCGGCAAGAGCGGCCAGAAGTCGGCCGCAACGGAAGACGTCGACTATCCCGGCGGCCGGTTCCCTGCCAGGAAAGGCAAGGCTGCCTCGTCCATCATTGACGTGATCAAGTAAGGGACGTGCCGGTCGACGGCCGCCCTTAACTTTATTTTTTTCTTCCTTTTTCCTTTTTAGGATTGTCTATCCTGGCAGGATGCAATACTGTAACCACTATGATTAACTTTAATGCTATAAACGTTTGATTGGTAGATCGTTGAAGACCGAAAATCCCCATTTGGCAAAATAAGTCCGAAATGAAATTATCATATGTAAATTATAATTTTACTTTTTCTCAGTTAGTCGAGAATCAAAAATCGATTAGGACGGGCCGGGCATTTATTCGATGATCGGGTTTCCCGGGCAGTTATGCGAATTGCTACTGACAACAGTCCTTGATCGCCCCGGTTTTATCTTGACAACGATCTGGTCGTGCCCGGATTGGTCGGCGCCGATCCGCGTACCGCAATATGATCAATGAACAAACAATGCATTTATAGTCATAAATTGGGCCGAGCCTTACCCCTTATTATACTTTTATGACATAAACTATAACGATATTGAGATATAATAAACCTGTAAAAAAAGAGGTGAAATAATGAGCAAAGGCGGAAGCAAAGGCGGAAGCAAAGGCACGGGCGGTTACCCAAGCACGACTGGCAATAAATCAGGCGGCGGAAGAACTAATAACCCTCCGAAAGGTAAGTAATACAAACAAAGATAATAATGTAAATTTACTTTTTTAGTAAAATCGATCAGGAATCGGAGGGTGAAAAGCGATGAAGCTATTATGCTTGCTTAGACTGCACAAGTGGCACTATAGCCAGGATTGTAAGCGCCGTCACTGCGAGCGGTGTGGAGAAGTACAAGAGTATTGCTCCGACGGCTTGGACTCCGACTGGTTTATTCTACATGGCCCGGGCAGGCACGGCGGCTGGGGATAATGGCAAGGACTGGCCGGGGATCGATTCCCCAAGTCCATATTATTTACTTACAAGGTACTTTCAACGGCCGGGTTGTCCTACCCCCCATTTCAACCCAAAATTATAACGCTTCCATAATGATCCCGGTATAGCTTTTCCCGTCAACGTCCAGCACATTAACAACTCACCCGACATCACACATAATAGTAAACCGTTTACGCTATAAAGGATGGAGTCGGGATTAGTCCATTTATATCTCCAGATCATCATCTCTTCTGGGAAATTTTTGCACAGCAATGCCAAATGCGGATAAAACAAACACCCAAAAGGCTACTACCCCCACAACTCCAAAAATCAGTATGATCAGTATGATCATACCAAGACCATATTTTAGTATACCCGTTGATCCCGGCATTCCTGTCGCCTGTAAAAATACAGAAGTTAGTGTAATAAGGATTTTACTGGTAAACGCCAACATGAAAGATATTACCGCGACCTTTTTTAGCTCCAAATTTAACACCAAAATGAAATAGTACCGGGGCACGATAAGGCTATCGATTAATTTCCTTACCATTGGACAACTTTATTGAATGATTTTAACATTAAACACCTAACATATGCTTAACAAAGCTTGCCGATATAACAATAGTTAATCAACTATAAATGACCGGGAAACCATAAGAAGATCGGACGATTGCGAAAAAAGGGATTATTCACCAATCCCCGTTTCCTTGCGAAACATCCGCAACCGTCCTTACGCTCCCCGAAAAATACCGGACAATACAAACAAAAAATCATCCCCTGATTTTCGCTTAACCGGGGAGCGTAACCCGGAAGTAATGGCCTACACCTTACGGTTCCGGCCCGGCCCCGATCCATGAATCTGAATTTCCGCGCTATGACCGTTTCGGAAATCTTATGCCGTTTTTCCTATTTTCCGCATTTTCCGCTTGGGCTTGCGCGGAAATTAGCGCGGAAAATAAATCGCTTTACCTCTCCCTTATTATTAATTTATATTTTAATATAATCTCTAAAAGAGAGAGATATTAAAGAAAAAAGAATTTTTTGATCTTTTGATCTTTCTTGCTTACGGAGCGAAAACAGGCGCGGAAAAGAGGAAAATGCCGACGTATGCCGAATAGCTGAGCGCGGAAAATGCGCGGAAAATAGTGCTTATTATATGTGCTTGCCAAAAAGGAAAATAATCGGCTTACTGCGGCCCAACATCCTGTTTTAAGCTTACGACGTTGCTATAAGTCGATAATAGGTTGTATCGCTTAGTATCAATACGGTAAACGTTGTTTGGTCGTCCCCGGCGGGTATCCGCGTCAACCCTTTCTAGAATGTTTTCCCTCTGGCAAGAAAGCCCCGTAACCTTTGCCAGAAGTCCCCCGTTTTTAAAAGTCTCTTTAACTTCCCTGGCCTCAATGCACTCTTCTCCTTAATCTCTATTACCTCCCTGGCCTCGGGCTAAACCGATAAAGTATATTAAATATTGCCTGTGACAATCTCTTATCGATTTGTTTACAATAGCCAGGCTGATTGATCGGGTAATTGAAAGGGGTAATATGAAAGCAGATAAAGAAAACAAGCCGCCCAAGACCGGGCTCCATAAGGAATATTTCACCGATGGCAAGCTGGCCATCACCGGTGAATATCGCGACGGCAAAAAGACCGGGACGTGGACGTATTACCTCCGCAACGGCAAGGTGAAGGCCACGGGAAAATATGAGAACGACGAGATGACCGGTCCGTGGAAATGGTATCGGGAAAACGGAGAGCTGTGGCAGACAGGCCAGTTCGTAAACAGCAAGCAGGTCGGCGAATGGAAACGATATCACCCGAACGGCAAGCTCATGGATGTCGGTATGTTCGTGGATGGGAAGAGAACCGGGGAATGGAAGATCTACGACGAGGAAGGGAATCTGGCCCGGGTGAAAAAGTACAAGTGATATTTTTCCAAAATGTTCCCCCTTGCACCCCTTCAAAAACGATCCTTAAAATGGTGCCTTCGGCACTTGTGATTGTGTCGAGACCCAGGGGGCTTTTGTAAAAGCCCCCGGGAGCCCCTCAAAACTAGTAGCCCCGTCAGGATTCGAACCTAAGTCAAAGGATCCAGAGTCCCCTATGATTGACCACTACACTACGGGGCTATGCCGCCATCCTACTATAACATACAGCAATATAACATTTTCGCTCGCCTGATTCCGTACCAGAGCGACCGCAAATCGTCATATCCTGCATCCTGGCACATGCCATTACATCAAAAGCGCTTACATGGTTATAAATCTTAGTTCCAGAAAATGCAATAAAAGCGATTAAATAGTATGCACATATCAATAATTTTATAAAAAATTTGAGTGTGGGGAATATGCTGAGCGTCGAAAGTCGATTATTGATAGTCAAAATCCTGTTGGCCATTTTAGCGATCGTCAATGTAATAATGGCAATACTTCACTGGTTCTTTACGGACACGTTCATGATCACGCTCATGCAGTTTGCCAGCTACCAGGAATCGATGGTGAAGCTATTCGCAGTCTTTTGCCTGCTGATCGTCATACTGGCCTATTTCGCTATCAAAAACCCGCTGGGCAACCGGGACATAGTGATCTCGTTAGTAGTGACGATGTTTTTGATGTCTGTCGCGTTCGCTTATTTCATCCTTTATCTGGACTTTCCTGACGGCGAAATTATGAATGTCCTTTCCATGCTGTTCTTTTCGGTAGCCATGACGGTCATATACCCCTGGAAAGCCTCCCGGAAATCCTGATGAAGCCAGCCGGCTCTATCTCCTTTTTATTCCTGGCATTGCCTGCTGCTATCCCTTACCCCGCATAAGTATTGGTTACAGAAAATGCGGTAAAAGTAATTATATATTAAAAAATAAATATATCACTATGCAGGATTCATTGCCGAAGCCAGCCTGGCTGAAGACACGTCTCCCGCGCACGGAAACTTACGCTCATGTCCGCGACGTGTTGACGGGCCTGGGCCTCCACACCGTCTGTTCCAGCGCCCACTGCCCGAACACCGCCGAATGCTGGGACTCCGGCAGCTGCACGTTCATGATCCTGGGCAACACATGCACCCGGGCCTGTCGTTTCTGCGCGGTCAATCACTCGAAGGCCGGTGCGCCTGTCGACACCACCGAGCCCTGGAAGCTGGCCACGGCTTCGAAGATGCTGGATCTCGATTACATCGTCCTCACTTCTGTTGACCGCGACGATCTCGACGATGGCGGCGCAGGCCACTATGCGGACTGTATACGGACGCTGCGTGAGGAACGGCCCACGGCCAAGGTCGAGGCGATCATCCCTGATTTTTCGGCGCGGCTGGACAGGCTGGGCACGATCATCATGGCGGGCGCTGACGTGATTGCGCACAACGTCGAGGTGGTGAAGCGTCTCACGCCGTCGATACGTGACCATCGGGCGAGCTATGAGCAGTCGCTGGGTGTGCTTGGCTATGTGAAGATGATGTCGCCGCATACGATCACCAAGACCTCGCTGATGCTGGGCCTGGGCGAGAGTCGTGACGAGGTGAAAGAGGCGATCATCGACATCCGCGAGGCCGGCGTGGACATCCTGACTCTCGGGCAGTACCTGCGGCCCGGGGAGGGCCAGGCCCCGGTAGAGCGGTATGTGTCGCCTCACGAGTTCGAGCGGCTGGCGGACTATGCAAAATCGCTGGGCTTCGGCTATGTGGCGGCGGGGCCGTTCGTGAGGAGTTCCTATCACGCGGCGGACTATTTCGCGTTCGTTGCGAACGCGTTCGCAACGACGATTCATCACCGAACGCAGGGAAGAGGGCTGACGATGGACGATAAATTCCTTTACAGGCTGGAGAAGGGCCCGACCTTCAGCATCATATCGCAGGACGGGACGGCGAACGAGTATGACCCGGGGCTGCCGGAGGACCTGCTGCTCAAGATGTACCGGTTCATGGTGCAGGGGCGCATGTACGACGAGAAGGCGATCAAGCTGCAGGCGGCCGGGCGGATGGGCACGTACCCGCCGATCAGCGGGCAGGAGGCCATACAGGTCGGCAGCGCGCTGGCGATGGAGCCGGACGACTGGCTGGTGCCGTCGTACCGGGAGCTGGCCTCGATGATGATCAGGGGCGTTTCCATGAAGCAGCTCAACATGGTGTGGATGGGCAATGACTACGGCAACAAGATACCCGAAGGCGTCAATTGCACGCCCATCGTGATACCTGTGGGCAGCCAGGTGTTGCATGCTACGGGCTTCGCCTGGGCGGCGAAAATACGCAAAGAGAAATATGTCGTCCTCTGTCACTTCGGCGACGGGGCCACATCCCGCGGCGACTTCCACGAAGGACTGAACTTTGCGGGCGTCTTCCAGGTGCCGGCAGTCTTCATCAGCAACAACAACGGCTGGGCCATCTCCACGCCGGTCAAGGAGCAGACGCATGCCGAGACGCTGGCGCAGAAGGGGATCGCCTACGGCATCCCGAGCTACCGGCTGGACGGCATGGACGTGCTTGCATCCTACGTGATGACCAGGGACGCATTGCAGCATGCCCGGGAGGGCAACGGGCCGACATTCATCGAGGCGCTTTGCTACCGGTATGGTGCACATACGACGGCCGATAATCCCGACCTGTACCGGAGCAAGGAGGAGATGGAGAAGATCAGGAAGGCGACCGATCCCATCACCCGGTTCCGCAACTACCTTGTGAAAAAGGGCCTCTGGGACGACGATAAAGAGAAAAAGCTCAGGGACGAGATCGACGCCGATGTCGATAAAGCGGCGAAGGATGCAGAGCAGACGCCGCCCCCGAAGATGGACGAGCTGTTCGAGAACGTCTTCGCGACCATGCCGGAGTACCTGAAAGAGGAGCTCGATCACTACCGCAAGGTCTCGGGAGGCAAATGACATGGCGATGCTGAACAACGTCCAGGCGATCAACGACGCGCTCATGTACGAGATGGGTAAGGACGAGTCCGTCATGATGATAGGCGAAGACGTCGGCCACGAAGGGGGCGTGTTCCGGGCGACTACGGGCCTGCAGGAGAAGTATGGCAAAGACCAGAGTAGTCGACACGCCGCTGTCGGAGAACGGCATCGTCGGCACGGCCATCGGGCTGGCGCTCAACGGCATGAAGCCGGTCGCCGAAATCCAGTTCTCGGGGTTCGTCTATTCGGCCTACGAGGAGCTCGTATCCCATGCTTCGCGGTACCGGCAGCGTACCTTCGGGCGGTTCCACGTGCCATTAGTTGTCCGTATGCCCTTCGGGGGCGGCGTGAAGGCGCTGGAACACCACTGCGAGAGCTACGAGACAATCTTCATCCACGAGCCGGGGCTGAAGGTAGTGACCCCTGCCACGCCGAAGGACATGAAAGGCCTGCTGATCTCGGCCATCCGGGACCCGGACCCGGTCATCTTCATGGAGCACATCCGGCTCTACCGTGCCTACCGGGAAGGCGTGCCGGACGGGGAGTTCACCGTGCCCATCGGCAAGGCGCGTGTCGCACAGCCAGGCAAGGATCTGACCATCGTGACCTGGGGCGCCATGGTGAATGTCTCGCTCGATGCTGCCAGGAAACTGAAGGAGACGGAGGGCATCGAGGCCGAGGTCATCGACCTGCGGACGCTGAAGCCGCTGGACGAGGAAGCCGTGCTAAACTCGGTGAAAAAGACCGGCCGCCTGATGGTGGTCGAGGAGGCGCATAAGATGCTGGGCTTCGGCGACTATATCAGCGCGACATTGAACGAAAAAGCGATCCTGTACCTCAAGGGGCCGATCGTGCGAGTCGCCGGCTACGACATCCGGTACCCGCTGTACAAGCTGGAGGACCAGTACCTGCCGGACCCGGCGCGGGTGATGATGGCGGCGAGAGAAGTGATGAGCTATTAATTAAGGTGATACTGTGGCATACGAGTTCAAGCTCCCGGACCTGGGAGAGGGAATAACGTCCGGCGAAATCAAGAAATGGGAAGTCAGGAAAGGCCAGAAAGTGGAAGAGGACGACCCTCTCGCACAGGTGGAGACCGACAAGGCCGTAGTCGAGATACCGTCGCCGGTAACGGGTACTGTCGAGGACCTGAAGTTCAAGGAAGGCGACAAGGTGCCGGTCGGCAGTGTCATGGTCGTCATCCAGACAGAGGGCGAAGCTAAAGCGGAAGCCCCGCCGGTGCAGGAAAAGGCCGCGGAGAAAGTCACGACGGAAGCGAAAAAGCCTGTCACGACCCCTGCCCCGCCTGCGGCTAAAGCGCCCATGCTGGCCACGCCTGCCACGAGGATGCTGGCGAAAGAGCTTAAGGTCGACATCGATACGGTCAAAGGCACAGGGCCGTACGGGAGAATCACCGACGAGGACGTACGGGCCGCAGCCGGGAAACCCGCAGAGAAAAAGCCGGAAAAAGCCCCTGCCCCTACCGCTGCTCCTGCTCCAGCTCCTGCTCCGACTCCTGCTCCTGCTCCAGCCCCCGCACCCTCTGCAGCCGCAGGTGTCGAAGAGCGAATCCCGTTACGGGGCATCAGGCGGGCGATCTCCGAGAACCTGATGCGGTCGCTGCAGCATACGGCGCAGGTGTCGGCGTTTGACGACGCCGACCTGACAGAACTGGTCAAGCTCCGGGAACAGGTGAACAAGACGATGCCTGCAGGCACGAAGGTCAGCTACCTCGCGTTCACTGTCAAAGCCGTTGTGGCTGCGTTACGTAATTACCCCATCCTGAACGCCAGTGTGGACGATGAGAAACAGGAGATCATCCTGAAGAAGTACTACAACATCGGCATCGCCATTGAAACGCCCCGGGGCCTGATGGTGGCACCGGTCAAAGACGCGGACCGGAAGAACATTGTACAGCTCTCGAAGGAGATCAAAGAGCTGGTGGAGCTGGCGAACAGCGGCCATATCGGCGTGGAGCAGCTCCGCGGCAGCACTTTCACCATCACGAACATCGGCATCTTCGGCGGCCTGTGGTCGACGCCTATCATCAATTACCCTGAATCGGCCATCCTCCAGATGCAGCAGCTCCGGGACATGCCGAGAGTGGTCGACGGCGAGGTACGCATCAGGAAAGTGATGAACCTCTGCCTGACTATCGATCACCGCATCATCGACGGAGCGGAAGGCCAGCGGTTCCTGAACGACGTGAAGCGTTATCTCGAAGACCCGAAGCAGCTTCTTGTGGAGATGGTGTAAGCCTTGGTCGTGGGCGAGATCGGCATTGGCACGGACGTGCTCATTATCGGCTCGGGGCCGGCCGGCTATACGGCGGCCATACGCTGTGGCCAGCTCGGGCTGGACGTCACGCTGGCGGGCACGCAGCTCGGCGGCGTCTGCCTGAACCTCGGCTGCATACCCTTCAAGGCACTCATGCACTCGCTGGACCTCACCCTCGAGGCGCGGGAGTCGGGGATTTTCGGGGTGGACGAGCAGGCGACCCTCGACCTGAAGCGGGCGCACGAATGGAAGGACAAGGTGATCCGCCGGCTGCAGGGCGGGATCGGCGGGCTGCTGCAGGCGAGTGGCGTCCAGGTGATGGATGGCGTCTGCTCGTTCGTTTCCTCGTCTACTGCTATAGTAAAAGACGCCCATGGCACCCAGCATATCGAGTTCAAGCGCGCTGTCATTGCCACGGGCTCTCATTTTAAGATGCCCGACGGCGTCCGTATGGGCGAACGGGTGACCAACCCTTATGGCCTGTCACGATTGGAAAAAGTGCCGGGCCGTGTCGTAGTGATCGGAGGCGGCCTCGGTGGCGCAACAACTGGCATCGCTGCTGGCCAAAATGGGCACGGAGGTCACTGTGGTCTTTAAAGGCAAAACGCTTGTCGCCGCCGTCGACGACGACCTGCTGCAGCCGGCGGTGAAGTGGATGGAAAGCCATGGCGTCAGGCTCATGCCCGAAGCGACATGGGAAGTCACGCCGGACGGCTCTGTAGTAAAAGTCTCTTCCGGCGGCAAGGATATCGAAATAAAGCCCGACAAAGTGATCTACGCCACGGCGCAGGAAGCTAATACCGCCACTCTGAACCTGAAGTCTACGAAAGTCAGCCTGGACAAAAAGGGCTTCGTCATGGTAGACGGGGATTTCCGGACATCCGACCCTGCCATCTATGCCATCGGCGACGTGCTGGGCGGGGCGCGCAATGCCAGCACCGCATTCCGGGAAGGCCTGTCTGTGGCCAACATACTGGCGGGAAAGCCGGGGCTGCCGGACTATCAGGCTGTGCCTTTCACCATTTACACAGAGCCACCCATTGCGACGGCGGGCATTTCGGAAAAGCAGGCAAAAAAACAGGGCCTGGACATCATCGTCGGAACGGCGCCATATTCGGTCAACGGCGCTGCTGCATTGTCAGGAGAAACTGTAGGCATGGCCCGGGTGATCGCCGATCGGGCCTCTCATTGCATCCTGGGCGTGCAGATCGTCGGCAAGAACGCCACGGACATCATCGCCGAAGGCATGCTGGCCGTCGAGATGGGCGCCCGGCTGGAGGACGTAGCGCTGACACTGCACCCGCATCCGGAGCTGTGCGAAGTCTTTTATGAGGCGTGCGCCCGGGCGGCCGGGCTATCCTCAAACAGTGCTCCCGGACGATGACGTTAACGCGATTCGTTCCACTCATGGCTCAGGTACTTTTTCGTCAGCTCTGCAACCGCTGTACATTCAGCATCGCTCAATTGCCCGGGCTCATACTCTCTGCCATCGGTGAACCCTCGCAGCAGTGCCCGGTATAGCCCGTCAAGCGAAGCACATCCTTCCTCCGATGCACAGGTCACGCCCGCTCTGAATGATGCCACCGGCTTATCGATCAGCTTTTTGTCAGACGGCTTCAGGACCGAGAACATCGTGTCCCGGTCGAGGCTGTACAGTACTGTCCCGTGCTGGGTGAGGACGCCCTGTCTTCGTGTCTGGGCGCTGCCTGAAATCTTCCTGCCATTGACGACAATGTCATTGATCGGCCGGAACTCCGCGGCAATGCCCAGGTTTGCGAGCCCTGCTATGATCCAGCCGCAAATTTCCCGGTACGATGCCTTGATGTCCCCGGAAAAGTATCCCTCGGGCGCTATCACGCTGTAGGTGATCTCACCCTCCCTGTCATGGTATACCGCTCCGCCCCCGGTGCGCCGTCTGACCACGTCGATGCCCTTTGCGGCGCAGGCTTCCAGATCGACCTCGTCCCGGAGCCGCTGGAAGCACCCGATGCTCACTGCGCCGGGATTCCAGGTGTAAAACCGTATGGTAGGCGGCGAGGTGCCTGCGGCTATTCCGGCGGCGATGGCTTCATCGATCGCCATGTTTTCCGCGGCCGGGCGTGCTTCCAGCCGGATTACCCTCCAGGTAAAATGCATAGCCATGGTTTCCATCGATTATTCACCGTATGGTGATGTCCATTCTCTATATTCGCATATTGATTCTATATAGGATAGGGCTATTTTATGAGGAATTAACATGACAATCATGGAGCAGGATACGTCTTACGCGTGGCCGGGGTCTATCGACGAAGTAACGTTCGCTCTCTTTTCCATGTTTCTCTACATGGTGCTGGACATCATGATTCTGACCACCCTGCTGGCTTACCG
The DNA here is from genome assembly GCA_963792125.1 of uncultured Methanocellaceae archaeon. GTDB lineage: Archaea > Halobacteriota > Methanocellia > Methanocellales > Methanocellaceae > Methanocella_A. Next base: position 74,076 of record CAWBVA010000001.1, on the reverse strand, counting down.
CCAGTCCAGCGATGGCCTGCCCATAATGATAGATAGCGGACAGGTCATGGGTGTGATCATCCTGTCATGGGGAGTGGGATGGTTCGCGGGCTACTTGAGGATGAACCGGGTGTGTAGCCGGAGACCGTATATGTCTCGTGATGCAGGGGATATGGAAGCCTTTAAATCGCTGGCCCTGGGTGCTCTGTTCCAGCTGCCATTGTTTGCCATCATGGTTGCACTCATCCTGGCATAGACTGCCCGTGCCCCTGACTCAACGGTGGCACTGGCGGTACAGTCGTACGATGGCAGGCACGTCGATGCCGATCAGCACGATGCCGGCTTCAACAATGACTCTGTTCAAAAGCGTTTCGACTTTCTCCGGCGGCTCCGTCCCGTCCAGCCGGCCGAGGGCATTTTCAACAAGCGTCATGCCCTCCTCCGGATGGGCGAAGAAGTCCCCGGTGATCTCGACGCCGCCGTCCTGCCGGACGGTGACTCTCGCCAGCTTGCCGCCTGGCACTTTCTCTTCCGCGTACCTATGAGGCCTCATAGGACCTCATTTATAGTTGCTCTCGGTGGGCAGGTCAGACTGCTTCCACTCCCTGATGCCGCCCTTGTAGTCACGCACGTTTTTGTATCCCATGCGCCCCAGTATTTTGGAAGCGCTGGTGCTGGCCGAACAGACGAAGCTGTCGCAGTAGACGATGATGTTCTCGTCGGGCTTCAGCATAGCGGCGGCCTTGTTCTCTATCTCGTCGAGCGGCAGCGAACGCGCGCCTTTGATGTGTTCCCGGTCATAATCGCTCCTGGGGCGGACGTCCAGCAGCGTGAACGGCTCGCCGCTCTCCATCATCCGCTTGAGGTGCGCGACGCCGATGGCCCTGACGTGCTCGGTATACAATGACATCACCATGAAAGATAACGGCCGTCCACATTAAAAACATTACACGCGAAGTATAGTCATTCTGGTAACTTTTTGTACATGCCGGCCGGCATCAGACACAACGTAAACGACGGCCACGACGTACACGACGTCTAATAATACTGCTACGCTTGCCATTTCCTTTAAAACGTAGTGTACGTCGTGGCCGTCGTGTACGTAGTGTTGAGTGCCGGCTCCGCGTTCAAATGGCAACCCCGATGACTATACAGAGCGGACCTGTGATGGGCAAAGGATATGGTGGACAAAGTCTGTCAGGCCCGGAACGTTTGCCCATTTTGTCCTCTGTGTACTTAGTGTTCCCCGTGCAATTTTTATATGGCTTATCTGTCCAAAATCTGCTAAAATATCAAACAATTGATAAATATCTATTGAACGACTTTTGTTTGATTGCTGTGTCGGTCTACCGGTGGGTGACGACACAGCGGGTGTATTGAGGAGGTAATGGAATGAGGATGTTGAGGGTAGCGCTGGTGCTTTTTGTACTGGCATCGTTCATCGCGGCCACGGTGGCCGTTTCGACGGCAGCCACGGTCACACCGACGGTTAAGCCGACAGTTAAGCCGACGGTCAAGGCAACGATGAAGCCGACGTTGAAGCCGACGGGCACAATGAAGCCGATCAAGTCGACCGGCAAGATGATCGATTTACAACAGATGAAGTCTAATATAGGTGGCGTCTACAATAAGCTGAAGATGAGCACGAAGATGCCGGCGAAATCCGGCAAGGCTGTGAACAATTCTACCGCGATGGGCGGGGTAAACAAGACTGCCAGTGGTATGAACAAGCAGAAGACGCCGACCAAGTACAGCCCGAGCATGGAGCTCAGCACGCCGTCGCTGCGGTCGATCCAGACGCCCGCCATCATGAACCAGCTTGGCTCGATGCCAAAGCTGGCGGTATAAACGCGTCGATCTGGATGTCCCTGGCACGAACATATTGATCGGTACGGGCATCTGAACAGCTTCGAGGGGTTTTCCCTCAAGGCTGTTTTTCAGGCGGTTTTTATGCGCGCGATCTCTTCCAGCCCCAGCTCTTTTGTCGAGACCTCACGCATCTTGTACTTCTGTATCTTGCCCGAGATAGTCATCGGGAACTCATCGACGAACTTGATGTACTTCGGTATCTTGTAGTGGGCGATCTTGCCTTTGCAGAATTCCTTGATGTCGCTCTCCGCGATCTTCTCGCCGTTCTTCAGCTTCACCCACGCACAAAGCTCTTCGCCGTACTTCATGTCAGGCACGCCGATTACCTGCGCGTCGCTGATATTGGGGTGCGTGTAGAGGAATTCCTCGACCTCCCTGGGATAGATGTTCTCGCCGCCACGGATGACCATGTCCTTGATGCGCCCGGTGATCTTGCAGTAGCCGTCCTCGTCCAGCGTGCCCAGGTCGCCGGTGTGGAGCCAGCCCTGTGCGTCAATGGCCATGTTCGTCGCGTCCGGGTTCTTGTAGTAGCCGTCCATGATCATATAGCCGCGGGCGCAAATCTCGCCTGGCTCACCCCTCGGGACAATGTCTCCGGTCTTGGGGTCCACGATCTTGAGCTCGGTGTGCGGCATGGCCCGTCCGACAGTTGCCACTCGCTTTTCTATGGAATCGGTCGTCGTCGACATGGTCAGGCCCGGAGACGACTCCGTCTGGCCGTAGGTGATAACGACTTCGCTCATGTTCATGAGGGTGTTGACCTTTTTCATGTACTCGGTAGGACAGGGCGATCCGGCCATGATGCCGGTACGGAGCGTGCTCAGGTCGAACTTGCTGAAGAGCGGGTGCTCGAGCTCGGCGATGAACATAGTAGGCACGCCGTGAACTGCTGTGCATTTCTCCTTCTCGATGGCAGTGAGCGTAGCGACAGGGTCGAAGTACTCGGCGGGCAGCACCATAGTCGAGCCGTGGGTCATGCAGGCGAGGTTCGAGAGTACCATGCCGAAACAGTGGTAGAACGGGACAGGAATACAGAGCCGGTCTTTCTCGGAGAACTTCATGCACTCGCCGATGAAGTAGCCGTTGTTCAGGAGGTTATGGTGGGTCAGCACCACACCCTTCGGGAACCCGGTCGTGCCCGAGGTGTACTGGATGTTGATCGGGTCGTCGAAGGACAACGTCTGCTGCACCGTACAGAGGACGGCGTCCGGTATCTCGTCGCCCATCTTCAGCATCTCGTCCCAGGAGTACATGTAGTCCTGCTTGTTGCCCCGGAGGAGCACTACTGATTTAAGGAACGGGAGGGTCTCCGAATTGATCTTGCCGGGCTTCGAGCCTTTAGCCTCCGGGCAGACCTCGTTGAACATCCTGATATAGTCGGAAGTCTTGAACGAGTCTATGAGCAGCAGCGCCTGTGCCTCAGACTGCTGCAGGACGAACTCCAGTTCGTGTGTCCGGTAAGCCGGGTTGATGTTGATCAGGATGATACCTGCCTTAGCGGTCGCCCACTGGGTGATCACCCATTCGGACACGTTGGTAGCCCAGATCGCCACCCGGTCGCCTTTCTTGTAGCCCAGGCTTAATAATCCCTTAGCTGCTCTGTTGACCTGTTTCTGAAGCTCGCCCCAGGTGTACCTTACGCCCTGGTGTTGCGATACGACTGCTTCTCTCTCCGGGTAGCGTTCGGCGATGTCGTCGAACATGTCGCCGATGGTCATGCCGATCAGCGGCTTCTCAGACCCCATGAAAGTATAGCTCTGGGATTTTCTCTTGGGCATTTTTTAACTACCATCCGTTCATTTTACAGGCACTATGCCAGTATGTGTCAATGTGACAATAGGTTTTCCTTTCCTTTATATATAGCTAACCCACCTGAAACGCACGCTTAATATGCAAGCGCAACTCATGCGGATCGGCTGCTAATAAGAATGAAGAAAATGTACAGCTTATAAACTTTTCGGGGCTAAGCATAATCGTTAAGGAACTTTGCCATGTTATGTAATCATTAATCGTGTAAATAGTCACTAAAAAAGCCTTTTTTTCTCTCCCATGACACCATCCGTGCGCTGTGACAGCTTAACGCACGGAAGCGTTTAAATATAGTGTCCATGAATCATAGAAAATTGTAACCATTATACAGGGAATATTGAGGACTCACATTTTTTAAGAGGGCAAAACACATGCAGGAACGAATCAAGGAAGTGGCCACCCGGATAAAGGAGCTCAGGGATATTCTCGGGCTCAGCCTTGACGACATGTCGTCTCACCTGAAGCTGAGCAAGGAGAAATACCTGAAATACGAAAACGGCGAGGAGGACATCCCCGCCAGCGTTCTCTACGAGATTTCCCGCAAGCTCGGGGTAGAGATGAGCATTCTGCTTACGGGGGAAACGCCTCGCATGCACTATTTCTCCGTGACGCGGAAAGGGAAGGGCGTGAGTGTCGAGCGGAGGAAGCAGTACAAGTACCAGAGCCTGGCCTCTAACTTCATCAACAAGAAGGCCGAGCCTTTCGTCGTGACTGTGGAGCCCAAGCCGGCCGGTACGAAGGTCCAGACAAACACGCACCCGGGACAGGAGTTCAACTTCGTCCTGGAAGGCAGCCTCAAGCTGATCATCAAGGACCATGAGTTTATCCTGGCGGAAGGCGATTCCATCTATTTCGATTCCGGCTGTGAGCACGCCATGGTGGCGCTGAACAACAAGCCTGCGAGATTCCTGGCCATCATTATGTAAAAAACGAAGGTGTACCTATGTCATTGTTAAACCGGTTTATGGAAAAAACGGATTTCAAGTCCTACGAGGATTTCCGTGACAACTACCATGTGAAGGTGCCGGAGAACTTTAACTTCGCCTTCGACGTCGTGGATATCATGGCCCGGGAAACACCGGACAAGATCGCCCTGGTGTGGTGCGATGACCTCGGCGGCGAAAAGATCATCACGTTCTCTGAGATGAAGCGCCTGAGCGATAGGGCGGCGAACTTTTTCAAGAGTCTCGGGATAAAGAAAGGCGACACTGTCATGCTCGCACTTAAGGGGCGGTACGAGTGGTGGCACTCCATGCTGGCGCTGCACAAGATCGGTGCCATCGCCATCCCGGCCACCCACATGCTCACCACCAAGGACATCGTGTACAGGGCCAAACTGGCGGACATCAAGATGATCGTGGCGGCGAACGAGAAGAGCCTGATCAAATACGTCGACGAAGCCCAGAAGGATTTGCACGGGCTGCTGAAGTATAAGGCAATCGTAGAAGGAAAGTACGACGGGTGGATCGACTTCAACGCCGAGGTCGAGAAAGCCAGTGATCACTTCGAGCGGCCGACCGGTGCGGAGGCCACGAAGAACGAAGACATCTCTATCCTGTATTTCACTTCGGGCACTGTGGGACTCCCCAAGATGGTGGTGCACGACTTCGTCTACCCCCTGGGCCACATCCTCACGGCCGTATACTGGCAGAACGTCACGGACGACGGCCTCCACTATACTGTGGCTGATACCGGGTGGGCCAAGGCGGTATGGGGCAAGATCTATGGCCAGTGGCTCGGCGGCAGCGCGGTATTCGCCTACGATTATGAGGTGTTCGACCCCCTGCGGCTGTTGCAGAAGACGGTGGATTACAAGGTGACCACCTTCTGTGCTCCGCCCACGATCTACCGGTTCCTCATCAACGAGGACCTGAGCAAGTTCGACTTCTCGCATATGAAGTACAGCGTTACGGCCGGCGAGCCGCTGAACCCCGAAGTGTATAACAGGTGGCTCAAGGCTACGGGGCTCAGGCTCATGGAAGGGTTCGGCCAGACCGAGGCTGTCGTGATGATCGCCACGTACCCGTGGATCGAGCCCCGGCCTGGCTCGATGGGCAGGCCTTCCCCGGGCTACAGCATTGAGCTTATTAACCTGGACGGAAAACTCTGCGAAGCAGGGGAAGAGGGTGAAATATGCATCAATCTGTCCAGAGGCTTCCCGCCGGGACTGTTCAAAGGCTACTACCGCGACGAGAAGCGGACTGCGTCTGTCTGGTATGACGGCTACTACCACACGGGCGACATGGCCTGGACCGACGAGGAAGGCTTCCTCTGGTTCGTAGGCCGGTCCGACGACGTCATCAAGAGCTCTGGCTACCGCATCGGCCCCTTCGAGGTCGAGAGCGCCCTGATCCAGCACCCCGCCGTGGTGGAGTGCGCGATTACCGCGGTGCCAGACGAGATCAGGGGACAGATTGTCAAGGCTACCATTGTCCTTAAAAAAGACTTCGTGCCCAGCGATGCCTTGAAGAAGGAACTCCAGAACCACGTAAAGAAGGTTACCGCACCGTACAAGTATCCCCGTGTCGTCGAGTTCGTCCCGGTGCTGCCCAAGACCATCAGCGGCAAAATCCGCAGGGTAGAGATCAGGGACAAGGATAAAGATTCGGTAAAGGAAAAATCGTAGATATGTTCCGTGCAGTTGCAGGGGCTGGCGATCGGTCGTCCCTGCAACGGCCATTCATTTTTATATCTCTTCTGCCTATGGCGCTTTACCTGCACATTTGCTGGCATTCTGCCGGCGCAAATGAGGCCGTACAGTCCCATAGGCGGGTGCCCGGGCTGGTGCTACGGGTCTGGATGCTCTTCACGCAGGCCGGATGCAGGACCGGCATAAATTGAGAACGATACGGAAAGGTCTCTGCCTGATTTTTACATGTGGATTTGCCTTAAAGAATAAAAAGTAATGCCGGGCACAGTGCGCTGCCCCGGCATCCGCCCGATCATTCCACACTTCAGATGAATGTCGTGGAAGTGACAAACTGTCCGGGCACGGACTGCGACGTGCCGAACACGTTAGCTATGTTGGCTGACGAGTCCGCAAAGTTGGCGGTCAGCTGTGCGTTGCTGGCGAGAGCGTTGGAGGCCCCGAACACGTTGCTGCCGATGTTGCCGGCCGAGAACGCGGCCGTTGGCTGGGAGAACGTGACCGACGGCTGGGCAATCGACGAGCCTAGCACAGTGTTGGCGATATTGCTGTCCGAGGACGCGAAGAACGGCGTGGCGACCGACGAGCCGAAGACGTTGGCGATGTTCGCGTTCGACAGCGCGAAGTTGTTCGCCAGGAGCGAGTTGCTGGCCTGGGCCGGGATGTCCCGAACACGTTGCCGCCGATGTTCGTTGTCGAGAACACGCTGGATGGTACGGCCTGCGAGGTCCCGAAGACATTGGCAATGCCGGTCTGTGGAAACGCCAGGTTGGCCGATTGCTGCGCGTTGCTGGCGGTGGCCAGCGAGGTCCCGAACACGTTGTTGCCCAGGCTGTTGGTCGAGAACGCAATGGACGGCGTGCTGAAACTGGGGGACGCTAACGCGTTCGAAGTGCCGAATGAGTCCTCCGACGTTGCCTGTCGAGAAAGCCGAATTGAGCCCTGCTGTGGCCGTACCGAAGGTCCCTGCCGTGCTAACCCCTTTTCCTGTCGTGCCGGCGCTCTTGCCGCTGGTGCTGCCGGTACCAGCCTCTGCCGCGCAGATCGCCATGCCCGTGAACGTGGCCATGATAATCAACGCGGTTACTGCTAAGCGAATCTTACTTCTCACCATCTTATAACACCAAAGGTCAATCACGGAACTCCGGTATAACCTATGCTGCATCAATGAGCGTACACGGCTTGCTTCTCGCTTGACATTACCCGCGAAGGCCTGTGAAATCGCACTGAAACTTCAGTATTTGCCCGACGTAGCCCGCTCGAACCGCATGGTTATGTCCGACAAAAAAGAGCGAACTGCGCCACAATAATTTGTCAGTGCGGGCAGGCCCCGTCACCATGGATGCGGCTATGCCTGCCGCCGGCTGCTGCCGGTACGCGGCGGCAAGGGTGGACGGTGCAGGGTCCATGGATTTTCAATAAAATCCGGTTTTAATGTTAACAATCTTTTAAAATACGCTGGTTCTACCCAGTAACGGGTAATGAGGTAAAAAATGGGCTCAGGGTGTGAGCCGGGTGTGGGTATGCTGGGTATGGTCGTCGGATACTTCAAGAGCTATGTTGCTGTTCCTTTAGTGGCTTTGCTTTTGTGTACAGCATTGATGTCTTGCTGTACTTATGCCACCGAGAGCCGGCCGGAGCTCCAGTACGGCAACGTCGTCGCAGGCGTAGACTTTATCAACAGCGGCATGTCCCAGGATTTATTTCACAGCCAGACGCTGGCTGCGACCGACGAAGAAGCCCTGGCCGTTTCTTTCCTGTCCGGGCCAGGGGGCACGACACTCGCTCCGACGATCGCACAGACAAGCACTGACACTATTGCCGCTACCAGCACTGGTTTCTTCCAGTCGAACTTCCAGTTCAGCCCGGTCGTTAATGTCGGTGCTGCACCCGTAGGTGTCGGCCAGTTCGGCAAGGTCAGCCCTGTCAGGATGGCCCCGTATTTCGGAAAAGCCATCATGTATCCTGAAATGGTCGTCAAAGGGAACCTGCTGGGCAAGGGAGATCTTCCGACAATGATGAGCACTGGTTTTTCGTTCCCGCCTGCACAAGCCATCATTGCAAACGACACCGTCTGGAAGCTCGCAAAGCTCGAATCAGACCAGAATGCCATTGGCCTCAACGCCATCGACAAGGGCTTGCCAGTGATACTCTCCGCCCACAAATTTGATTTCGTGTCGACACCCGCCCAGATCAGCAATGCCAGCATCGTCGAGCGGCTGTGGCGCAACACCCACCAGGGAAGCATGATGAACTATCTGTACGAAGGCGACGCCGCATTCCCCACCTGGATTGCGCCAGTGAAAAATCCTCTACTGCTGATAGACTGCGGCGAGGGGTCAGCCGCCGTAAAAAGCGCCCTCAATATGACACAGGCCGGCAAGTTTCTGTCGCGATCGTTCTGGAGCCTGTAATTTAGAAAAAAGTTAAACGGTGAAGGATTTACTCCCTCACCATTTTAATGGACTTCGCAGGGCACTCGTTGGCACAGATGCCGCAGCCCTTGCAATAGTCGTAATCGACGTTCAGTTCCTTGTCGATGCATGCATCCGGGCAGTACAGGATGCAGTTGCCGCACTTCTTGCAGCTCTTCCTGTCGACCTCGGGCTTGAACGTCCGCCAGGTGCCCGTCTTGCCTGCCGCGCCGTGCTGGGGCTTCGAGGCCGGGGTCACCGGCAGGTCCCTCTTCTTCAGGGCACTCTTGCTCTTATGGACGGTTTTTGCCTTCAACACATGACCACCTTCTTGTAGGCTTCCTTTGCCGCATTTACGTTCTTCTCGTCGTTGAACGTGTCCTTGATGGCTGTCAGCGCGGAGTCGAGCTTCACGATGCCGAGCTTAGCCAGCGCGCCCAGGATTGGCGTGTTCAGGATGGGAGCGCCCGACAGCGTCAGGCCGAGGTCCAGCGCGATGTCGGTCACGTTGACGGTCGCCACCTTGAAGTTGCCTTTGGGCAGCTTAGCATGGTGATTCGTGTTGACGATCAGCAGACCGCCGGGCTTCAGCCCTTCGGTCACGTTGACCAGGTCGAGGATGGTGTCGTCGAGCACGACCACGATGTCCGGGTTGTAGATCTGGCTGGACACCTTGATGTCGTCCTCCGAGATGCGGGTGAACGACATGATCGGCGCGCCCCGGCGCTCGGCGCCGTAGACGGGGAACGCTGTGCTGTACTTGCCTTCGAGGAAGGCCGCCTGCGCGAGCAGCTTCGACGCCGTCACGCCGCCCTGGCCTCCCCGGGAATGCCACCTTATTTCTAGCATTATTTCACCCCCATCCACATCTCGCCTTCGGGCTTCGCCTTCTTCACGAAGGACGCGATGTCCTTGTAGCTGACGTCCTGGCCGCCCAGGCCGCAGATCACGTTGAAGACCTGCACGTCGTTGTGGAAGCGTATCTCCTGTGCGAGGATTCCGCCTGCGCCGGGCGAGTAGTCCCGGTCCAGCGCGACGACCCGCTTGCCCTCGACATTGAGCTCGGGGAACGGGCGGAACTGCCTGACTCTTATCGAGCCGGCTTTCACGCCTTCCTTCCGCAGCAGGTCCACAGCCACTTCAGCTTCGCGAGCGATCGTGCCCATGCTGACGATGACGACTTCTGCATCATCGGTGCGATATTCCATCACATCGGAATAATTACGGCCGAAGCGTCCGGCGAACTCCTTCTCTATGACGCGGGCCAGCTTTCCACCGGTCCTCATGTCCTCGTCGATCATGCGGCGGAACTTGTAATAGTCCGCCGGGCCTGTCAGATTACCGTATGACATCGGGTTGTTCGTGTCTATAGCGTGCGGCAGGTCGATTTCCGGGAGGAAGTCGCCCGTGTCCGTGATGTCCAGCGACTGGATAGCGTGGCTCAGGATGAAGCCGTCCAGGTTGACCATGCACGGCAGGTATACCGACTCCGCAATCTTGTATGACATGATCACGGTATCATATACCTCCTGCACTGTGGAGGCATAGAACTGCATCCATCCGGTGTCGCGCTGGGACAGCGCGTCCGTGTGCTCTGCCCAGATGTTCCAGGCGGGCCCCACGGCCCGGTTGACGTTTGCCATCACGATGGGCAGGCGCGCGCCGGCTGCCCAGTGGAGCATCTCGTGCATGTAGAGCAGGCCGTGACTGGATGTCGCGGTGAATACCCTTGCTCCGGTAGACGAGGCGCCGATGCACGCCGCCATCGCCGAGTGCTCGCTCTCTACACGAATATATGCAGCGTCCATCTTCTTCGTCTCCACGAAGGAGGCGATCGTCTCGACGACCTCGGTCTGCGGCGTGATCGGATAAGCTGCGATCACTTCTACGTCCGATTCCTTGACCGCGAACGCGGCCGCCTGGTTGCCCGTGGCCATCTTCTTCATTGGACCAGCCCCCTTATGCGTGCGGCGCCAGCCTCGATCTCATGCTGCAGGCCTGCCAGGTCGACGCCCTTGAAACGGCCCTGCATCTTCACGTACTCTTCGACAGGCGTGGGCTTCTTCAGCGCAGCGGACGTGGGCGCGCTCAGAGTGACCTTGCCATCCTGGCACTCGTACAGGTACCACATGCCGGTCTTGACGGCAAGCTTGCCGATCTCGACCGACTTCTCCGTCGAATAGCGCCAGCCTGTCGGGCATGGGGCGTGCACGTGGATGAACTTCGTACCCTCCATGGACAGCGCCTTCTGCACCTTCTTCATCAGGTCCCTCGGGAATGCGGCGCTGGCCGTGGCCATGTAAGTCGGGCGGTGAGCCATGACGATGAAATCGATGTCCTTCTTCGAGTCCTTACGGCCCGTGGGTGTGGTCGTCGTGATCGCGCCGTAGGGCGTGGAGCCGCTCTTCTGCATCCCGGTATTGCCGTATGCCTCGTTGTCGTAGCAGACGTAGAGGATGTTCGCGTTGCGCTCGATGGCGCCGGATAAGGCCTGTATGCCGATATCGACGGTGCCGCCGTCGCCGGCAAAGACTATGATGTTCTTGCCCTTGTTCCGTGCCGCCGAGGCCATGCCGTCGGCAGCGGCCGCCGCAGCCGCAAAGGCGATGTTCAGGACTGGCACGCCGTAGGCCGTTCTCGGGAACGAGCCCTGGCACACGGTGGAGCAGCAGGCCGGGTTCACGATGATAGTGTCCTTGCCTGCGGCCTTCAGTATGTAGCGCAGCGCCAGCATTGCCGAGCAGCCTGCACAGGCCGTGTTGCCCTTGTAAAGGTATTCTTCCTGGGGGATATCGTCAAGCATCAAACTACACCTGTCTATTGTGTTGGCTGCATACTATTGGCCGCCGATATTTAAAATGTTATGGTACTAGCTGAGCACGCGTACTCCTGGCAGTCGTGCCGTAGAGTCAGAGACGCTAAATCCTGCCGCTGGATTTCAGGATAGCGCCGTGGCTGCAGGCATAGTCGCATATGGCGCATGAATGCTGGCAAAGAGCCGTCAAAAAGCGTACGACAGTGACATTTACGGCATCGTGGGCTAAAACGCGTCATTTTTACACAGGCCAGCATGGTTTTACCATATATGCTCACGTTAACCTTATGCAGATCGGCCAAATAAATCATACCGGGCATCGAGTATTGCAATTAGAAATGCCCGTATTGAGGCTGGCTGTATATGGAGTACGGCATAAATGGGATAGTAGAAGTCGGCCGCAATGCAGCCCTCGAGCACGGCCTGTCCGGGCTGCGACAGGTCATTGAGGCCGAGCCACAGAACATGGAAGCGCGTTTCAGCTACGCGATGGCACTGGAGGAGAACGGCCGCTGGGACGATGCCGAGCGTGAGTACAGGACGGCCGCCGAGATCCGGCCGGAATGCGCGGAAGCATACGTCCACTACGGCGACATGCTCAGGAAGACCAGTCGCCCGGAGGACGCGGAAACGCAGTATCGCAAGGCGATCAGCGTCAGCCCCGCGGATTTTCAGGCACACTTCAGCTACGCGTCGATGCTGGAGGACCAGAAGCGCATCGAAGAGGCCGAGGACGAGTACGTCCGTGCTGCCTGCGGGAAACGGTGATCACCCCGTCAAGCCGCTAAGGTGCTGAGAGAAGGCGCCAGGGCGTCTTCTCCTGGAACCTTGGCCTCTTAGTCTATTTTAAAAAGTATCCTTGCTTGAATCCGCCCCGGTCAGCGCGTTTTTTCCGCTGTGCAGCCAGGATTTCCTCTCTGTCGAGATCATAGACGTCGGCCAGCGCGTCCACGACCTCGAGAACGTCTGCCAGTTCCTCGCGGATGTCGCCCGATTTGTCGTCCGACAAATCGGCCGCTTCCCGCAGCTCGACGGCTTCCTCGACCAGCTTGTCCTTCAGCGCCGACCGCAGCGACTCTCCGCTGATATGTTCTACGTCCGGTGATTTCCCTTCCGCCCGCATGATCTCCGGTATGCGGTCTCTGACCAGCTTGCCCACAATATCACATGCTGCCCCGACCATATGAATTTTCAGGTTGCGGGATAGCATTTTATACAGACCGATTGTATAATATTATAATTAATATAATATTACACGGGGTTTTCACATGAAAAAGAAACTGGTGATAGTCTACCTGAGCACTTCTGGCAACACGAAAAAAATGGCCGATGCGATCGCAGAGGGAGCCGATTCGCGGGGCCTCGAGACGAAAGTAGTGAGCTTCTACGACGTCGACATGAACGATCTTAATAGTGCAGACGCAATCGCGCTGGGCTCGTCCACATTCTGGTATAAGATGCACGACGCCATGGACCACTTTATCGCGCGGCTCGAAAAGGAGCCCCTGAACGCGAAAGTGGGCGCGGCGTTCGGCTCCTACGGCTGGAGCGGCGAAGCGCCCGTACAGATTGCCGATCGATTGCGGGCCATGGGCATGAAGGTTGTGGACCCGGTGTTGCGGGTGCTTTGGGTCCCGGAAGAGAAGGACCTGAAAGAGTGCGAGCGGCTGGGAAAGGATATCGCCAAGGCCGTGAAGGGTGAGAAGGAGTCCCGGGACAGGGAACAGGAGCTGGAAAGGGCAGCACCTGCGCCATAGGCTGGATACTGCAGAATGCCTGTCGTCCGGCAAGGCGACGCCTGTCTGCCGATGGCTGGAACCTGTGACGCCGGGTCACCGGCACGGGAGAAACAAAGGCAGGCCACCGCCGCCTTTAAATAATAAAATACAAATAGGAATTGCGTACATATAACTCATATCTTAATTTGTTAAAGGAGGTTTATTTTTTGTTCCCCAATAAAAAAGTGCAGGCCCTCGTTGGACAGAAGGTCCAGGTCGAGATGAAAGGCGAGAAAAATATCCTTGAAGGCACGCTCGTCAGCGCTGACGACTACCTGAACCTTCACCTGAATGACACGACTGAAATTTCCAACGGCCAGAAAGTCCGGAGTCTGGGCTCGGTCGTCCTCAGAGGCAACAACATCATTTTACTAAACCCGGTCAAGGAGTAATACTGCGGTGAGCGCAAGTTTAGAGGACAGGGCACTTGAGCTGATCAAGTCGAAACCCAAAGGCATACTCCAGAGCGAGCTGTGGAAAGACCTCGATATCGACAGCCGCAAGTGCTCCCGCGTAGTGGCCAGGCTGGAGGCCGAAGGTAAGGTGAAACGGACCTGGGAGACGGTGAGTGGCACGCGCACGTACCGCCTCAGCTTTGTCCAGCAGAAGAAAGAGGCCCCGAAGAAAGAGTACCGCTTCGACCTGATCCTGGCCGAAGACGAGGTGGCGCCGTGCGTCGGGTGCACCTACGAGTGCGAGCCCGACTACTGCCCGGACCTGGGACTTTGGATTGAGCTTCTCGCTAAGGACGAGGCTCGAAGGCCCAGCAAACCTGTGTCGTCGAAGATCGGGGCAAAAGAGGCCGAAAAGCCTGAGGCGCCTGTAAAGGCTGAACCGCCAAAGGCGACGAAAGCGGGCAAAGCGACTAAAAAGGGCAAGCCGGTAATCGAGGAAGAAGAACCGGAAGAGCCTGAAGAAATCAAACCCGTCAAGCCGGCGAAGAAAGGCAAAGCGGCAAAGGCCAAAAAGGTAGAGGAAGACGAAGAAGACGAGGACGAAGAGGAAGAAGAGGAAGAGCTACCTGAAGAGTCCGAAGACGAAGAAGAAGAGATGAGGCCCGCGAAGAGGGGGAGAGCGGCTAAAGAGACAAAGCCCGCTCCCAGAGCTCCGGCCAAGAAAGAAGAGAAAAAGCCTCCCGCGAAAAAACGTAAGTAAAAACATTTTATTTTAATGGCATGGCCATGCGTCCCGATCACGCTCGACAGGGGCGCCCGGGCATTTTTAATTACTGCTAATGGATAGTTTACAGGCTGGTCATGGGACAGATGCCCCGGCATTCGCGCGCGAGCGGCCGGGGGGTCAGTATCGCATGAGCCGGTACATTTCGAGAAAAATGCGGATACTGACCCTGATAAACCCCTGCCGTTCCTGTGCTTGCGACTCGAACTCTGCGGCCTTTAACTGTACTGGCGTTCCGTCACGCACTGCAAGATAACAACCAATTCTCGCCATCTTATACCTGGCCAGAACCCGGGGCGTATTGCCAGAAAAATTAAAATAATTTATACTCTTTCTGCGTCAGCACGGGTGCCGCTTTCTTCGCCGATGCAGTCTTCTTCCACTGTGCCGCCCATTCGCCCGGCGCATCGCGGCTGGTGCCGCCATGAGGGGTCAGCCGTTCGCGTATGCGTGCCAGGACAGGCGTGTTGACTGCTACGCCGGAAATGATCGCTTCACCCTTGGCAAGCGCTGGCAGCTCGTCCAGTAACTCGCGGCTCATGGTCTCGACGCTGGCCGCGATCTGCCCCTGGTCGACCGGGTTGATGATGCGCATGGTGATCTGTGTCATGCACTGGGACAGGGAATCGCTGTCCAGCTTGGACGGCCGCTGGGAGACCATGCAGACGCCGATGCCGAACTTGCGGCCTTCGGAGAGGATTGTCTTCAAAATGGACTTCGACTTCGCCTCGCCGTTCTGTGGCGCGTAGCGGTGGGCCTCTTCAAGCACTACGAACGCAGGATACGGCAGGTATCGCTCCTGGCCTTCGCTGAACCGCTGGTTTACCGTGCCTTCCCGGGCGTCGAACAGCAGCCTCAACAGGACGGACGTGATCAGCTGCTGGTCGGACTCCCCGATGCCGCTGAGGTCGAGGACCGTCAGCTGTCCGGGCACGAATAATTCCCCTAACCGGACGTGCTGGTAGTCGTCAATGATGCCGCTGTTCATGATGCCCTGGAAACGCCAGGTGATCGCGTTGATGGTCGAGTCGTTGTTCTCGTTGCCGCCGAGGTTCTCGATCTCCCTCAGCAGGTCCGATTTCTTGTGGTTCTTGCCGCTGCGCCATGCCCTGAAGGCACGGACGAAGAACTCCCTCATCTTGTCAGACAGGTCGAGCATGCCCAGGAAATCGCCCAGCTCGAGCTCGGTAATCTTGATTTTAATGCCGTCCTTCCGCAGTACCTTGACCACAGGCATATAATCGCCCTCCCTGAACCGGGGATTATTCACTATGGCGCTTAGTGTGGTGTATTCGCCGTGCGGGTCGACCACCATGACTGCGGCACGGTTGCGCGGCATCATCAGTTCTTCGAGCATGACGCCGACAGTATAGCTCTTGCCGCTGCCTGTCGAGGCGATCACGCACAGATGCTGGCTGACCACGTCCCGGACGCTTAACACGACCGGTACGCCGGAGCCAAGCACAGTGCCAATGGTAGCCGACCCTTGCTGCCCGTCCGCGGCTTTGCTGATATGTCCGAGGATATCGCCTCCTGCCTCGTATATCGACTCGCCGCAGTCCGGCATGGTACGCGGGTGCCGGAACTCGGAGAGCGTCTCGTTGAAACAGCCCACGACGCTCGCGGTGATCAGGTACTGGCCGTAGTCCTCCGGGTCCAGCCCGCCGAACTCGAGGATGGCCTTTGGGTCTATGCCGCTGTCTCCGATAAGCTCGTCGGGGAACGGCTTGAATGACTGCGCATAGCCTACGCGGCAGAGCACGTGGCGGTCCGCGTCCACCCAGCGGTCCCGGTAGGACACGAAGTCGCCCGTCTTGAACTTTTTAGAAGAGATGAAATGGACGTCGTTCTGCTCCACGTCCCGTACGATACCGACCGGCTTCATAGCTTCTTCTCCGTGAGCTTTTTCAACGCCTTCAGCATCGGGGAACATTCCGGCATCGCATGGGCCGCGTTATCGATGGCGCATGTGACCGTAGCCGGGTCGACGGACTGCTGCAGCTTCCGGTAGTAGGCGAAGCTGGCTTTGCCCTGGCACAGGTGAAAGGCCCTGATCTCCTCCGGGCTCCATGACCTCGGCCAGGTCGTTGATGCCCGGGGTGAACTTCAGCTCGTGGCTGGGCCCGTTTTCCAGCAAATTGCCGATGCCGGTGACCACGAGGTAAGAGCTGCGATAGTCAGTGGCATAGGGCAGGAACACTTCCTGCTTGCCCTCCGGGAGATAAGGGAGATAATCTTCCTTGACGTTGTGGAGCGCGTTGATCACGATGCCGATGACCCTGCCTTCCTGTGCCTTTATTGACACATAGGTCCCCGGCGCGATGCCCGAGACGGGGACATAGCCGTCGCTCCGGTCCACGGGCGTCTTGATCACATACTCCGAGAAAGTCCTCACCTGCACGACCGATCCGATTTTCATCCCCTGTCTCCTGTCCGTTATTTTAAATAATCCCCTGTAAGGCCTCGATGATTAACGCATGCCTATCTGATATAAAATGCTTAAGGGAGAAATACTTGATGCACGAGCATTTTGAAAATAATGAGTTGCATGCTCGGCAGTTTAAAGAAATTACCTTCTCACTGTTATAGTCATTGAGGCAATGCTTTAGATACAGGCTATGCGACACAGGTGCACAGGCTCGCCAAGGGCACACAGAGTACGTTTAAAGAAAGGGCTACCACAGCATCTTCCTATCAAAATTAGTGTACTATCTGGAACATATCGTGTACTCTGTAGTGAAGTGCCTTGATCAGCATACACAAAAATTGACCCTTGACTATACAGACTTTGGCAGTGCTACAACTGTTACTACAATACGTCTCCTTCTGGGCTGCCAAGGCCAAGGGCCAGGTCATTAATATTCTTCAGACATACATGTCCGGATAAGCAAACATTTTTAAAAACTCTTGGTGCTCTTGGCTACTTGGCGCCCTTGGCGAGCGTGACAGGGGTCGCATAGCCTGAGCCAGGCGATTTTCATAGCCCTATCTATAATTTTATACCTGATAAACAGTTATAATTGCTTGTTCAGCTCTTTCGCGCTCTTGTAAATCTTTATCCTGTGCTTTGCCGCAAAGCTATCGATCATGCCCCGGAACATCTCTGTCTCGGCGAAGCTGATGGAAGCGTATTCGTGGGCCCGGTGGATAATGTCCGGGTACCCCGGGCGGATGATACACTCCGCCCTGATAGTATCAGCAATCCGCTCGACGAGCCCCTCATCATAGCACCATTTCGGCACTTCCACCTTGCTGACAAGGTGCCCGCCGGACATAATGAAGAAGAACGCGACGTTGTCACGGTGCCTGCCATAGAGGTCGAGGGTCGAACGCTGGCCTTTCTGCAGGCGGTCGTCGCGGTCGCAGGTGAAGGCTCTTGTCCTGTCGCCCCACCGCAGCCGGTCGCTGATCAGGAAAGCATCGGTCAGGTGGCCGGAGGGCTGCAGGCGGAAAGCATAGCGCATGAACGTGAGAATGTCCTTGCTCATGGACATGTCCGTATATGCGATGAGCGGCGATCGGGTCTCTTCCGATACATCTAGCAGATCAGTTATTGCTTTGATGTACCTCGCCTGTTCCTTCTCTTCCTGCTGGCCGGTGAATGACAGCACCAGCGAGCCGTCCAGGAAGGCCATGTCGCCGGGGTGCGATCGCATGAACTCGCCGATCTGCAGGCACTCCAGCTCGAATCGTTTCGTGGATACGGGGGCCTGGGCGAAGACGTAGCTGCCGTTCTCCTCAAAGTCAGCAGGCAGCATCAGGTGCAGCTTCGAGTTCGTCGAGAACCGCCGTTCGCCATTGTGGCTGTTCATGACAGTACAGGCCTGGACCAGCCCGATGGGGACGGATATGTGCCTCGAAGGATAGATCTGACTGCCGTCGACGGCGGCCACGTTCCTGTCCTTCAGGACGTCCAGCGCCCAGTCGGTGGCCTCTTGTCGTGTCAGAAACGCATGTCCGAAGCGGCGTACGAACGGGCCATCCTCCAGCACCTTGCTGCCCGAGTACGTGCCGAGCTGTGCGTTAATCGAGGCGTCGAGGTCGTCCAGCATGCGCAGCCGGTCAGCGTACAGCTTTCCCACTGAGGACGTCTCGCTGTCGTATCCGATGATCTCCTCCTTGCGGGAGTCCAGTTCGCCGGATAATAACTTCAGATCAAGCAACGGGCCGCCCCCTGACGCCGCTTTCGCCGTTGACTTTCTCGATCTCGATGACGTTCTCCAGGTTGGAGTTGAACGTATCGTCGTGGGAGATGACGATCATCTGCTTGAAGCCCCTGATGCGGAGGATTTCCTGCGCCAGGTTCAGCCGGCGGCTCTCGTCCAGGTTCTGCGTGGGCTCGTCGAGGAAGACCACGTCGCTGCTGGTCAGTATCTTCAGGATGGCGAGTCTCACGGCCAGGGCGGCGCTCATCTGCTCGCCGCCGGAGAGCTGCCGGAACGCCCGCTCCCGGCCGTCCTCGATCAGCAGGATGTCGTAGTCCGGCGTCCAGCGGATTTCCACGCGGCGATCGTTGGCGATCTCACAGTACATGCTCGTGGCCTCCCGCGATATGTAGTCGAGATAGACCTTCACGATCTCCGGGCCGGCCATCTTGAGGATGCTCCGCGACAGGTCGACGAACCGCAGGTACTCGCGCTCGGCGTCCTGGCTTTGTCCGATCTCCTTAACCCTGGCCAGGTCGAGGGCGATCTGGCCGATGTCAGCGTTGACTGCCGACAACCGACGGGCGCCGGCCTCAATTCGGGCCGCAATCGAGGCGATCTCGCCTGACAGCGACTCGCAGGCAGCCTTCGCTTTCGCGTGTCCTTCCCTGTCATAAGACCGCTGCTTTTCCTCCAGCTCTGTGCCGATCTCCCGGAGCTTTTGCTCGTGCTGCGCCCGTATCGATGTCGCCTTTGCCAGGGCCTTCTGCAGGTCGTCCTTCTGGCCTGCCAGCTTCAGGTTCTGCTGGTATGCCTCGTATTGGGGCCTGAGGTTCTTGATTTCCGCGTTTACTGCCTCGATCGACCTGGCCAGAGGCCCGAAGCCGTTGAGCTTGATGACCAGTGGCATTACCTCGGCGTTCTTTGCCTGGATGTCTTTTGCGATGGCCTCTTTTTCAGCCCGGGCTTTTTCACGCTTCTTTAAGGTTTCCCGCCGGACCGCCAGCTCGATCTTCGCGTTGCCCAGCGCTTTAGTCTTAAAGCCGATCTCGTTCATCTTTGCCAGCAGGCTGGTTCTGTCATCCTCTATACGCTTTACCTGCTCGCCGAAATACGCTGAGAAATCGTGGACGGACGAACACTCGACGCCCAGCAGGACCGGGCATGTGTTGCCTTTGCTCCCTTTTGCCCGGGCCATTCTCTCCCTGACCTGGGCAAGCTCAATATCCCTGGCGCTGGCCATAGAGGCGACCTTCGCCTTCTCGTCCTCCAGGCGCTCCTGCTCTGCCGCCTTCTGCTCCAGTGCAGGCAGCTCTTTTTCGGCCTGCGCGACCTCGACCAGTGTTTTATCGCAGTTGCCGTCGTGAATCTTGAGCTCGGTCAGCTTATTATGGATGGCATCGATCGCGTTCTTGACCTCATCCCGTTCGACGCGTTTCTTTTCGAGGGCTTCCCTTTCTTCCAGCTTCGCCTGGTATGCTTTGTAGCCGGGCTCACTCTCCCGCATGCGTCCTGCAGCGGCTTCTGCGGCATCGAGCTGCTTGCGGGCCGCGTCCAGGTCGCGTCCGGCACCGGTAAACTCCGCCATGGCGACGCGCTGTCGTGCCTCCAGTTCCCGCACGACCTTCTCTACGGCGTCCATCGCCTCTTTCTTCATACGGGCCTCGTCATAGCAGGCGCTTTTTCTCGGCAGCCTGTGCGGTGAAGCCCTGGCTTTCGGCCTCCAGCTTTTTCTTCTCGTCTTCCAGCGTCGCCAGCTTGTCCGCCCGACCTTCGAGGAACTTCTTCTCGTTTTCGAGAGTTTCGATTCGCCGCTCGACCAGGTTCTTCAGCGAGAGCATGTTCTTCGAGGCGAGGTCGTACTCCTCGATGCGCAGCAGCGGGTTGAAGATCGCCTTCCGCTTGTCCTTGCTCTCCAGGAACTCCGAGACGAAGGTGCCCTGCAGCACCCCGATAGCGTTCTCGAACAGTGATCGCAGCTGCTTCAGCTCATTGACCTTGTAGCCGAGCAGCTCGCATAGCATATCGCCAACATCCTCCTTGCCCTCGCAGAGCCTGACACCCTGCTCGTTCTCGATGTGGTAGGCCTGCGAGGCGCCGCACTTGCGCGTGACTGTATAATCCAGGCCGTCCGCGCCCTCGAACGTAATGGAGACCCTGCCGGTCTTCTCGCCCTTGCGGACGAACTCGCTCTGCGTATACGCCAGGCAGTCGAATAACGTATATCCGATCGCTTCCAGCACCGTGGACTTACCGGAGCCGTTCAGGCCTGCGATGCCGGTGATGCCGTCGGCCAGCTCGACTTCTGCCGCCTTGTAGCTCTTGATGTTCTCCAGCGAAATCCTGCGGATGATCATGCTTTGCCACCCCAGAACTCGCTGAGCGTTTTCCGCTGTACCTTCGGCGCGGGAGGTTCTTCCACCGGCGGGACAGGCTTTTTCTTCCTTTCCTTCGCAGGCTTCGGCGCAGGAGCGACGACAGGCCCTGTTTCAGTCTCTGCAGGCGGCTTCGTTTCCTCTGCGGCCTTTACCACGACGATAGCTTTTTCGGAGACGGGCGCCTTCTTGTTCTTTATGTCCTCGAAGGTCTTCCTCATCAGCGTGTCCATCGTTTCAGCGTCAGCGCCTTTGACAGCCAGGTCCTTCACCTCGGACAACGATGCGGCAAAATAGTGGCCGTAGTCCGACAGCATGCTGTCTGCCGCGGCAAACCGGCTCAGCACCTCTCGCTCGATGGCTACACGGTCGATGCCCTCGGCATCGACGCCTGAAATGCAGAACGGGTCGTTGGACAGGTCGAAACGCACGTCCACGTACAGGGGGTCGAACTTCTCTGTAACGATCTGTTTTACGTGCTCGACGTCGATGTGAGATCGGTCGAAGCCGAGGCAGCCGCGGAACGAGACGATGACGACCGGCTGCTCATCCGGCCTGGGCATCGACGCTACTTTCTTTTCGAGCGCTGCGATAAGCGACGGCGCATCCAGGTGGTCCTCGAGTTTAACGCTCGCGAAGATGAAGGGGCGTCGTTTGATCTCTTTGTCTATAAGAGTCGCCTTTCCGTCCTTTACATGATAGAACCCTTTAGGCTCGTTCACTTCCGACAGCGAGCAGGTGTCCGGGCTGCCGGGGTTATAGGCCCAGCTGTCCAGCACATATGCATTATGGTAGTGCCCGAGCGCAAGGTAGTCCACGACGTCTTTCAGCTTGAGGAAGTCTTCATAGGGAGTCTCGCCGATGATGTTGCCTTTCGTCTGCCCTTCGACGCCTGCATGCATCATGAGAATGGTGTACCCCGGGGGTTTCGATGTGTTGATCTCCCTGATCTCGTCCGCGATGCGGGGGATGATCGCCGATGTGGACGAGCCCGCGTAGCTCATGCCGAAGATCCTGGTGTCACCGATGTCGATGTAATGCTCCATCAGCTTTTCTTCGCCTGGCCTGATAAGGGCAATGAGGTCATGTTTTTCCAGCGCCTCCAGCCACGACATGTGATCTCTAAGAAAGGGCCTGTCGTGATTGCCTGCGATGGCCACGCAGCGGATGCCTGCCGCTTTCAGCTCTGACAGGATGTGGAACGCCTGCATATATGTGGGCGCGTTGATGTTCCGGGAGTTGAACAGGTCGCCGGCGACCAGCACGAACTCTACCTTTTCTGCTATGGCGTACTCTACGACCTTCAGGAACGAGCTGCCGAAGTCCCGGAACCGCTGGTCCAGCTCATACTGCCGGTAGCCAAGGTGCAGGTCGGCCGTGTGGATAAAGTTCATAGGGCATCCTCTTGTTATTGATGGGCAGGCGAGTATTAACTATTAACTCAACTGCTCGATGAAACTATTGCTCCGGGGCGCTTTCGCATGCCGGCAGCTTTGTCTTCAGGTACACGAGCCGTTCCTTCATGACCTTGACCTCATAGTCAAGGTGCTCGTTCCTGAACAGCACGGCCTCGCGTTCGATAGTGCCAGACCTGACGGTGATCTCCTCTAAGGCCTTTACGGTCCGCCTGGCAATTTTCTCGCTAAGCTCCCCCGCCTTCAGCCTTGTCTCGATACCGTTCACCCGTACTTCGAGGCGTTTCAGGTCCTTGAGCAGGTCCCCGCCGCCGAGAGCGCCGTCCAGCGATTGCAGCGATTTCAGGATGTCCCTGCCGCGCCGGGTCAGCTTCACGTATTTCATGCGGCCTTCGCTGACGAACTCCACGAGGCCGTAAGCCTCCATGTCCGAGAGGATGTTCGTCGTGTGGGCGAAGGTAGTGTCCGCCTCTTTCATCAGGGTGGATACGTAAGGCTTCTCTGAGCGCGGGATCGCCAGCAGGATAGAGCAGGGCTTGTTCTGCATGAAAAGCTGTTTAATGTCCTTGCGGTCTTCCTGGATGTTCTCATCCCCTTGTATACACTGAATTATCTATAACGCTATAAAACCCTTGTCTCGACTGTCGATAAACGGGTGAAAAAAGTGCCCGGCGCTTTACAGCCTCAACGGCTCCCGGTCAGAGCCGCAGGCCCACTTGAGAAATTCGGGCGACGGCCACTGGTGCAGCGCGGAAGCGATGACATAGCCTTCGCCGTACTTTATGCTGACCAGCACCGGCCGGTCCTCTTCCCTGACCATGACGACGTCGCCGTCCCAGGCGGTGAAGTATCCGTCACAGTCCAGCACGCCCGGCTTGACGAACGCGGCGGCCGGGTCGTCAGGCTTCACCAGGCGGACGTCAGCCTCTTTGAACTTCATGTGGTAGGCGAGTTTCACTGGCAGCCAGTCATATTCGTAATCGTCGACAATAGCCCCGAAGGCGAGAACAATGCCGCCGTTCTCGATGAACTTGCCGATCTTGTCTGCGTTCCGCTCCAGCGCCGGGAGCACGCCTTTGTAATACTTCGGAGCGGCGAACCCCGACGGGACGATCAGGAGCTTTACAGGTTGACAGTAGGGTGACCCGAAGGCCGGAGGCGTCACCTGCCTGCAGACCATCCCCTGTTCCAGAAACAGCGTCTCGAACACGTTTCCCCGGTCCGTGACCACCATCGCGCTTGTCATCTTAATCCTCTGGCGGCTGCATCGTATTTAATTGTATTGACCTGTCCGTCCGCAGTCGATTCAGATTCTCTTGTTCTCTATCCGTGCCAGCGCATTGACTGCGGCTCTCTTGACCCGGGGATTGTCCACCGGCACTTTCTGCAGCGGGATTTCCGCGCGGTTGTCCCCTATCGCGCCGAGGGCGATGGCGGCGTTTTCACTGACCTGCGACGACTTATCGTCGAGCGCTTTGATCAGAGGCTCGACCGTGGCCCTCTGGCCCAGTCTTCCCAGGGCTATTGCCGAATGCGCCCGGATGTCCTCGTCCGGGTATTCGAGCAGAATGGCCAGCACGTCGGCGGCGCCCATGTTCATCGTGAAGCCCATCGCATCTATTATGGTCACCGCAGTCGGAATGTCCTCGTTTTCGAGCGAGTCGTACAGTCCCGTATTCTGTTTACAAAGAAGCTCTTCCCTGCTTGGCTTTCTGGCGACAGCAGGTACCTGGCGTGCCACTGTACGCGGTGCCCCCGGTCCGGCGCGTTTATTATCCGTCCCCTGTTTACCTGTTGCGCTGACATAAGGGGCAGATATTCCGGTGTTCCGGGTATAAATGCTGCCTGCGCTATATGAACTGCATTTTAAATCATCATTACAGTCACTGTCCGGCAACTGTTCTATCTTCCCGACCACATCCCGTATCGAGGCTTCATAGTCCGCAGGTAGATCGGTTTGCTGGTTTATGGCTGGAGTTGTGGTGTGCGGATGGCGATAATACGGAAATCTTCCTTTTTACCATCTGAAAAATATTTGAGTCGTGGTCTGTCTTAAGCCCTGGATCGTCACTCATATCTGACGCCTTTCTATTTAGTATGTTATTTTTGTGGTTAAATGGTTATATATCCACCGGTTCTGCTGTCAGGCACTTTATTGACTCTCGCAGGTCATATTATCGGTGTTTTTACGGGAGCACTGGCTAATTTCCAGTTATTCGCCACTTAGATCGCTCCCACAGCCGGATAACCATAAGCAATTAATATTTCCACATCGCATCTACTGTCATTATGGTCATTTGTCCTACATGTGGCAGCCTGGACTGCGTCAGGCCTGCGGAAGAGCTTATCGCCGGTTCCGCCGGCATGTACGCGCCCTGCAACGTATGCGCGACAGTGCAGCCACTGGACAAGCTCCTGCCTTTTTCCGGCATGGGGCAGTTTTTCGACCGGGACGCAGGCCGATGTCCTGCCTGCGGCAAACGCCACATCGACTACGTGATGGCCCACGTGCTGGGGATACTGGTCAGTCGTGGCCTTAAAAGCGGGCGGACGCCGCTGAGGGACGTGGGCTCGCCACTGATTGCCTGCGGCTTCGAGATGTTCGAGGCACCCCGGCTGGGCAGTAAAAGCCTGATCGTCCTGCTGGACGAGGTCGACAGGGCGACTGCCGGGCTCATTGTCGCCGAAGTCCCCGAGGTCAAAGGCGTGCTGAAGCGGACCGGCGGGCCCTTGAAGAGCGTCGGCCTGTCTGATGTAGGTGCGAAGCCACATACCTACGAGCTGCTGGCCGGCTGCGACGTGCGGTCGGATATCGTGTCCAGCCTGTTAGGCGAAATGGCCTTCTACCGGAACCACAGCCAGATGCACATCGAGTTCCGGCGGAACAACTCCGTCAAGATCAAGGTGCTGGAACAGATGTTCCTCGACGGCGGGCTGCAGGATAAGATCGTTGTCGACGGGCTGGCCAGCGCTGGCACGCTGGGGCTGCTGGCAGCCGCATCCGGGGCCAGAAGAGTCATTCTCAACGATGCCTGGCTTCCCGCGGTTAAAAACATCCTGCTCAACATCGAGGTCAACAGTAAAATGCTCGGCGTCGAGCTGAGGCAGATCACAGCAACGGATGGACTGCCCCTGATCAGCAAAGAGCCGACGCTGGTCGCCCGGGCTTCCGGGGCTGTCGAGATCGACGTTTACCACGGCGACCTCCGGCAGCTTGCCGGTATCGTCAAAGGGTGCGACGTCTGCATCATCGACACGTTCCCTGGCGTCAGCCCGGACGCGTTTGTCGATGCCTGGAAAGGCGTCACAAAAGACCGGATCGTAACATTATAGGATGCCATGAGTGGCCGTTTGCGCGAGAGACTCCGGGGTCGTCCCGCCCGGCTGCGGCATGATTTTTATATACGTTGCCCGCCTTCGAAGATACGATAGTCAAGGTGCATGCACATGAAAGTTATTGGCATCGTCGGCAGCCCCAGGCCGAGGGGCAACACGGAATATCTGGTGAACGAAGCGTTAACGGTCCTGAAGAAGGAGGGCATCGAAACCGAGATGATCCGGCTCGGCGAGAAGAACGTCGCTCCCTGCGAGGCCTGCAATGCCTGTTCCGAGCTCCAGAACTGCAAGATCGAGGACGACTTCCAGGAAATTTTCGAGAAGATAGAAGCGGCGGACGGCATCATCGTCGGCAGCCCGGTATACTACGGCTCGGCCTCGCCGCAGGTCATGGCTTTGCTGGACCGCACAGGCTATGTGTCCATGAAGCGGGGCCGGACGCTGGAGCGCAAAGTAGGCGCCGCGATCGCCGTCGCGCGCCGGGCGGGGGCTAACTTTACCTTCGCGCAGCTCAACTACTTCTTCTTCATCAACGGGATGATCGTGCCGGGCTCCACATACTGGAACGTAGCCTACGGTCATGCACACGAGGACGTGAAAAAGGACGAGGAAGGTATACAGACGGTCAGAAACGTCGCGTCGAATATGGCCTGGCTCTTGAAGAAGCTCCACGCGAGCTAATCGACCGGGCTTAAAATAATATTTTTCTGAACCATTTCAGTTCAGGGCAGGCTCATTGCCATAGCCGCTGTCGTGTGGTTGCTGGACATGCCGTACAGCATGATCATGTAGCCGTTCGTCGCCATCAGCAGGCTGACAATGGCTGTGCCGAATCCGGCGCCCACCATGGGAATAACGTTGAAGTAGGCGAGTCCGTTCATGACTAAGAACATGACACCTATGGTCGTTATTGCCGCGCCAAGGATTTCGAAGTTCCCGAATTTTCTCATCGACATACCCTCTTCTTGATTTGTAAGTACATTATATACGTAAATTCAATAAGCAATTACTTGTTTATAAATCTTTTATTACGTTTTTATAATTCACATATTCTAAGAATGAGAATAGATTTGTCCCGGTTACCATTAACCGGCGTTGACAAAAATATAATATCACGAGAGGTACCTATATTTCGATATCATGATGATCACGACGGTGGTGGGCAGCTACCCATCGGGCATTGCGATCAAGTCGGAAGATGACGTGAAGAAAGCCATCGAAATTGCCGTGAAGGACCAGGAGCATGCGGGCGTGGCTATCATCTCGGACGGCCAGGTGCGTGCGGACATGGTAGGCATCTTCGCCCTGAACATGCCCGGCTATCGCAAAGAAGGCGGCCGCTACCGTGTCGTCGGCCGTATCGAGGTGCCGGACCGGCCCGCGACCGTCGGGGACTACCTGTTTGCCCGGAAGATCGCGAAGGCGAAGGTAAAGGGTATCGTCACCGGCCCTACCACAATGGCCAGGAGTTCCGTCGTAGAGGCCGGCTCTCCATACAAGTCCAATGCCGACCCTGAGCTGATCTTCGATATCGCATACGCGCAGGCGGCCGAAGCGCGCGCGCTGGCCGCAGCCGGCGCAGAAGTCATACAGATCGACGAGCCCTACTTCAGCATCGGAGCTGACCTGGAGACCGGCATCCAGGCGGTCAACATCGTGGCGAAGGCCGTGGAGACACCGGCTATGCACGTATGCGGTGACATCCGTCCTGTCTTCGGCAAGCTGCTGGAGGCCAACGTCCAGGTGCTGGACCATGAGTTCGCGAAGTCGAAGAACCTGGATGCCATGGACCGGGAACTGATCGAGGCCCACGGGAAGACCATCGGCTTCGGCGTCCTGGACACGACTTCGGACGTCATCGAAAGCGTGGACATGATCGAGAAGACCATCCGGCTGGGCATCGAGAAGATTGGCAAAAAGAACATGTGGATCGACCCGGACTGCGGTATGCGCCTGCGCAGAAAGGACGCAGCGTTCCAGAAGCTGGCCAACATGGTGGAAGCGGTAAGAAGGATCGGATAGACATCATTTTCTCGCCGTGCAATGGCCGCCGGTTAGCTTTTTTCCGGAAAACAAGCGCAGCCAGAAATTTATATAGCTAATCAGCGCTAATACCGGCTTATATCGCATGCGTCTGCTTACCTCATTATGGGCGGCGAGAACGTTCGCTTTCCGGCACAGTGGCATGCCTGCGACATTATAGCTATGAACAGGTGATATTGATGGTAGATGGAACTATAACGCCTCCTCCGGGAGCGCCAACCCCTCCGCCGGTAGCCCCGGTGTACGCCAGTGCCAGCGCGGCGCCGAAAAATCCGCTAGTATCCGCGATCTTATCCTTTTTAATACCTGGCCTCGGCCAGATATTGAACGGACAGATAAAGAAAGGTATCATACTGCTGAGTACTGGATCTGATTATATGGGGCGTAGTAGTGGTAATATATTTGATCGGCGGGGGTATCCTGGCTGCCTTTACCATGGGAGTCGGTTGTCTGTGCTGTTTGCCGATCTTTATCGTACCATTAATAGTGTGTCTCTATGCGGCATATGACGCGTACAAGACGGCCAGAGACATCAACTCGCGGTGTCTTCGTAAAGGACTGGATGTCCTGAAACCCGTCTTTTTTCTTCCCTTTTTATCGGAGCGCTAATTATTTATACTGCAGGCAATACTATTGCAGAGCCCTGAATGCAGGGCGGCAGTAAGGTGAGTCATTATGAAGTGCTATGTGCATAACGATGTGGACGCCGTGGGCACGTGCGTCGAATGTGGCAAGGCGCTCTGCGCCGACTGCATGGTAAACGCCAGCGGCCGCGTCATCTGTAAGGATTGCGCAGGCAGGATGGCCGCACACCGGGCATATGCGCCGGAACAGAAAAAAGAGCCGTTCCTGTCACTGATACTGTCTCTCATAGGTGGCATCGTCACCGGCAGCCTGCTGTTCAGCCTTGGACAGCTGTACAACGGCCAGGTGAAGAAGTTCATCATACTGACAGTCATCAACGCGTGCATCGGGACTGCTGTCGGCGATCATATACATCTTCGGCGGCGCTGATCACCTCTGGCATCGGATGCCTGTGCTGCCTGCCCGTGCTGGCGCTGCCGTTGATCCTGTACCTCTACGAGCTGTACGATGCTTACGATACGGCAGACCGGATCAACAGAGGCGAGCTGGTCAGGGACTGGCTCGATTAATTTTTTCTCTTTTACATATTTGGTGTCGGTTTTTGATGGTGCACGCAGACTTGGCGTTACGAGTCGGGCGGCCGCTCGCGCGCACGTACGATTTTATACCCTGGCCTGTTCGTGCCTGCCCTACGTTTTCAAGTGGTACCCGCTCTCGAACAGCCTGATCGCCGCATAGAAACAGATGCAGAACGAGATGATGACCGCGAACAGGCAGATGTACGGGTCCGTGCGCAAGGAGCCGATCATGGCGAAGCGGAACCCGTCGATCACGTAGGTCAGCGGGTCCAGGTACGAGAGCGTCCTGACCAGGTCGCTGGGGATCAGGTCGATGGAGAAAAAGACGCCTCCGATGAACAATAGCGGGCTGAGCACATAGCTCATCACGTTGCCCACGTCCTCGATGTTGGACGACCACTGGCCGAACATGACGCCGATAGCCGCGAACGTCGCCGACGTGAACACGAGGAAGAGCAGGAACATGACCGGGTCGACCAGCCAGAAGCCGAATATCAGCATCGTCACTCCTGCGATAATGAATCCCATGAACAGTCCCCGCACCATGCCGCCGAGGACATAGGCCACGACCATGGACGAATAATGCATGGGCGTGGTCAGCGGGTCCTCAAGGTACTGGTTGTCCCGGGACTGGAAGATGGAGTAGGACGGGTTTATGTACGCGTGGATGATCACCTGCATCATCACCAGGCCGGGCAGCATGAACTCGATGTATGAGTGCCCGCCCATGGCCGGGATGCTGGAGCCCAGCGCATAGCCGAAGGCGAAAATATACAGGAACGTGGAGATGATGCTCGGGAGGATTGTCCGGTTGGGCTTCCGGGCAAAGCGGATGATCTCCCGCTTCGTCATGGTCCATGTGGCTATGAGCTGGCTATTCACGCAGCTCACGCCCTGTCAGCTTCAGGAACACGTCCTCCAGGCTGGCCTCGGTGATGTGCATCGATCTCACCTGCACGCCGGCCGCTTTCAGCCGGTCGAGTATCTTGATCGCCGCGGTGTCGGCGTCGGTGACACGGGCGCTCAGTATGCCGTCCTTCCACCATACCCGGATGACCTCCGGGATGGTCTTCAGGTCCGGCACGCTGCCCCCGCCGGCCATCTCGATCTCGATGAGGTTGCCGCTGCTCGAAGTCTTTTTGAGCTCCTCCGGGGAGCCAAGAGCAATGATCTTGCCGTGGTCCATGATGGCCACGCGGTCGCAGAGTGAATCCGCTTCCTCGATATAATGAGTGGTAAGGATGAGCGTGGTGCCCGACCCTTCCATCTTGCGGAACATGTCCCACAGACTGTGCCGCAATTGAACGTCCACACCGGTAGTGGGCTCGTCGAGGAACAGCACTTTCGGTCTGGTCATGAGCGCACGGCCTATGAGCAGGCGACGCTTCATGCCGCCGGAAAGTTTGGTACAGGTCGTGTCCGCCTTGTCCCCGATCTCCAGGAACGCCAGCAGCTCGTCCGCCCGCTGTTCACGCTCGCGCCGTGGCATACCGTAATAGCCGGCATGATAGGTGAGGATGTCCTTTGCCGTGAGGTTATCGTCAAAATTAAAGTCCTGCGGGACGACGCCGATCAGCTCCCGGGCGCCATACGGATCAGAAACGATGTCGCGGCCTAAAATAGTGGCTTTCCCCGATGTCGGCATACAGAGGCCGACCAGCATGCGTATCAGCGTAGTCTTGCCGGCGCCGTTGGGGCCCAGCAGCCCGAAGAACTCGCCTTCGCCTATGTCCAGGTCGACATGGTCAACTGCGACGAGCTTATCGAACGACTTTGTTAGGCCGCTGACGGAGATCGCATTCTGGCTTGACACTAACTATAGACTTACCTGTACTGTTTTATAGCTTCCGCGGGGGTCAGGCCTTCGTGTACTACGCCCCGGATGCGCCGGACCATGACCGCAGGGGTCTCGTGCATGAAGACGTTCCGTCCTACGGCGACGCCGCAGGCGCCCGAGTCGATGGCGCCCTTGATCTTGTCAAGCAACTCTTTGTCGGAACTGGTCTTCATGCCGCCGGCGATGATGATCGGCACCGGGCAGCCCTTGACAACTTCCCTGAACGTGTCCTGCTCGCCGGTATAGTTAGTCTTGATGATATCCGCACCCATTTCGGCGCCCACCCTGCAGGCGTGCGCGATCAGCTCCGGGTCGTACTGGTTGTGGATGTTCTTGCCCCTCGGGTACATCATGGCCAGCAGCGGCAGCCCCAGGTCTTCGCAGACACGGGATATGTCGCCGAGGTCCTTCAGCATCTCGCCCTCCTTCTCGGAGCCCACGTTGATGTGCACCGAGACGGCGTCCGCTCCCAGTCGCATGGCCTCCAGCGGCCGGGTGATGATGATCTTGTGGTCCGGGTCGATGCTCAGGTTCGTGCTGGCCGAAAGGTGGACGATCAGCCCGAGGTCCCTGGGGTGATTTCGCGTAGCATTCCTTGACGATTCCCTTGTGCATAATGACCGCGTCGGCTCCGCCTTCCGCCGCAGCGGCCGTCGACCGGCTGATGTTGGTGAGTCCGGTCACAGGGCCTATGGTGATCCCGTGATCCATCGGCACCATGACGGTCCTTCCCGTCTGCCGGTTCATTATGCGTCCCATCCTGATGGTCTTACCTGTGTTCATTGTTGCACCTTTAGGTCTGGACGAGGTCTCATAGATACAGGTTCTGTTTTGCTAAAACTACTGATATATAAGGTTATTATACAAAATGCTTTGCTATGGGCAAGGGATTACATCCGGTATCTACTGCCGGGAATAATCAGGTTACATTTTTTCCCGAATAAAATAGCGTCTATATAGGCCTTAATTAATTCCAGATGTTTATAAGGTAAGCTTTATAATATTTCGCTTCATTGTAATAGTATCCTGTGCGATGGTGAATATTTTGCCAGCAAGTAAGCGTGGAGACGTAAATGTCAAAGGTAAAAACGTCGATGGCGACAGCAGCCTGCTGAATGCACTACAGAAGGCTCCGACGGGCATTAAGGGGTTTGAGGATATTACGTTTGGTGGTCTGCCGAAAGGCAGGCCTACGCTTGTGACTGGTGGTGCCGGCAGTGGCAAGACCATGTTCGCCATGGAATTCATCGTCCACGGCGCCATGGAGTTACGGAGAGCCCGGCGTCTACGTGACCTTCGAGGAGAATGTCAACGATCTCAAGCAGAACTTCGCCTCGATCGGCTATGACCTGGAGAAGCTGATCGAGGAGAAGAAGATCATTATCGACCACGTGTTCCTGGACCGCAGCCTGATCCTTGAGACGGGCGAGTATGACCTGGAAGCGTTGTTCATCCGTCTCGGCTACTCGATCGACTCGATAGGCGCGAAGCGGGTGGCGCTGGACACTATCGAAGTACTGTTCTCCGGGTTGAGCAATCACGCGTTACTACGCTCGGAACTGGTGCGCCTGTTCCGGTGGCTGAAAGAGCGGGGCATCACCGCTGTAGTCACCGGGCGAGAAGGGCGAGCGCACGCTGACCCGGTATGGCCTTGAGGAGTATATTGCTGACTGTGTCATTATTCTGGACAGCCGGGTGATGGAGCAGATTAACACGAGGAGGCTGCGTATTGTCAAGTATCGTGGCAGTACGCATGGCATGGACGAGTACCCGTTCCTCATCGGCAAAGAAGGCATCATCATCTTCCCCATCACCTCCATAAAAACAGACTACAAGACTGTCAAGAGAGAAGATATCCTACCGGCATACAGAAGCTCGACGTGATGCTGGATGGCAAAGGCTTCTACCGGGGCAGCGCCATATTGTATACGGGCACTGCGGGCACGGGCAAAACCAGTTTTGCCGCGGACTTCGTGGACGCTGCGTGTCGGAGGGGGGAGAAATGCCTGTATATTGCTATGGAAGAGACGCAGGACCAGATCGTCCGGAACATGCAGTCGATCGGTCTCGACCTGGAGCAGTGGGTGAAGAAAGGCCTGCTGGAGTTCTATATTACCCGTCCGGCATTGTACGGCCTGGAAATGCATATCGTCATGATCGAAGACCTGCTGAAAAGATACCAGCCTAAAAACCTGGTGATGGACCCTATATCTGATTTTACGGCTATTGGCGGGGGCAAAGAAGTCAAGTCGATGCTGGTGAGGTTGCAGGACCTCATGAAAGAGCGGGAGATCACCTGCGTCTACACTGACCTGATTACCGGGGATATTAACACGAGACAGGCTGAAGTGTACATCTCATCGATGATTGACACGTGGATCATGTTGCGTAATATGGAGTTTAATGGCGAGCGCAACCGCAGCCTTACCATTATCAAGTCGCGGGGCATGCCCCACTCCAACCAGCTCCGGGAGTTCAAGTTTTCGGATAAGGGCATCGACCTCATCGCGCCGTATATCGGCCCGGCTGGCGTGCTCATGGGCAGCGCCAAAGTGATCCAGGAAGCGAAAGACAAAGCACAGATCACTGACGTAGAACGAGAGATTGAGCACAAGCGGACGTTGCTGGCAGAGAAACGCAGAGAGTACGAGGCGCGAAGAGTGGCGGTGGAAGCGGAGTTCCACACGGAAGAGGCTACTCTGGCGAAGAGTATCGAGCAGGCGAAGCAGGACCTCGAGATCATCAGCCTGGACCGCTCGGTCATGGCCCGCGAACGGAAAGCCGAGCCAGATAAAAAGACGAGAGGCGAATGATATGCCGGCGAAAAAAAGCAACGATAAAACCGCGAAGGAGTGGCAGCTGCGTATTTACGTGGCTGGCGAGACGGACAAGTCCCGTAAAGCGATCGAGAACCTGCGGAAGGTCTGCGAGGAGCATTTGAAGGGCAAGTACGAGATCGAGGTCATAGATCTCCTGAAGCAGCCCGCAGCTCGCGGCCAAGGACCAGATATTCGCCGTGCCCACAATCATCCGCAAACTCCCCGAGCCTTTGAAAAAGCTGATCGGGGACATGAGCGTATCGGAAAAAGTGCTCGTCGGGCTGGACATCAAACCGAAAAAATAATATTAATTACTCATTGAAAATATAGTCTGCATGGTGCCCGATGACGACGATACTGATCATAGACAGCAATCCTGCAATCCTGCACGAGGGAGAAAAATATCTCTCGCAGGACACGGCTATGGCTATTGTCACGGCACTGTCTGTCGATGAAGCCCTCAACGCTTTAAAGAACGACAATATCGATATCATCGTAGCTAATTATGCCTTGCAGGGCGAAGGCCGTTCGCTGATCAATACCCTGAAAGAACGTGATATCGATGTGCCGGTCATCTTTTACGCCCGCCACCCGGATGAGAAAACCATCATCGAGTCCATCCGGTCAGGCGCCGAGTTCTTCCTCCGTCTTGATAGCGAGCCCAAGGCCGCTTTCATTGAGCTGCGGGGGCTTATCGAGGAGATCGTGCGCCGGAAAGGGGCAGAACTATCCCTGAAGCGTACCGTCAAAGACCTGCGAGCCATCGTGACGAGGAACGCGGACGCCATGGTCATCCTGGACAGGGATGGCTATATCCAGTTCGCCAACCCGGCGGCCGAATTGCTATTCAATATATCCGAGCAGGAGCTGATCGGCAAGCTGTTCGGGTTCCCTATCATCCTGCAGGAGCCGGTGGAGATGTACATTCTCCGGGAGTTCCGCAAGTTCATCGCCGTGGAGATGCGCATGGTCGAGGTGGAATGGAAGGGCCGGCCATCGTTTCTCATCTCGATGCGGGACGTCACGTGGCATGTCCGGCAGGAAGAAGAGCTCAGCCAGGCGAAGGACCGCCTGGAGGTCGAGGTGCAGTCGGGCAGGGACGAGCTGCTGCACGTCAACGAGTCGCTGCGTGCCGAGGTCGTCGAGCGCCGCAGGGCTGAGATGGCGCTGCGGGAGAGCGAGCGCAAGTACCGGCAGATCGTGGAGCTGGCGCAGGAAGGCATCTGGGTCATTGACCGGAAGGCCATGATACAGTTTGTCAACCCGAAACTGGCGGACATGCTTGGCTACACAACCGAAGAGATGATGGGCCGGTCGAGCTACGACTTCATCGACGTAGCGTCCCGGGATGCACAGAGAACAGCGATCGAGCGCTCGCAAGCGTGGCATCCGGGAGTCCTACGATTGCGATCTTGTGAAGGACAACGGCACGAAGGTGGTCGACGATCGTCAGCGCCGCCCCCCTCATCGACGAGGATGGCAATTATAACGGGTCCCTTGCCATGTTCACGGACATCACGCGGCGCAGGGAGTCGGAGGAAGAGCTCAAGGAGGCAAAAGCGCAGGCCGAGCTATACCTGGACCTCATGGGCCACGACATCAGGAACCTCTCTCAGATCGGCATGGGGTACATCGAGCTGGCTATCGAGATGGCCGGGGACGAGGATGTGCGGGATCTGCTGCAGAAATCGCTGGACTCGCTGGCGGACACTTCCCGCATCATCGATAACGTCCGCAGACTCCAGCGTACGAAGCCCGAGGTCATGACGAATAAGTCCATCGACCTCTGCAAAGTGCTTAGAGACCTGAAATCGACATATGAGACCACCGGTTCACGGGAGGTCACGATAAATGTGAATGCCCCCCCTGACTGTATCGTATCGGCCAACGAGCTGGTCAACGACATCTTCACCAACCTGATCGGCAACTCCATCAAGCATTCCAGCCCGGAGAAGCCGGTGATCATCGACATCCGGGCAGACCATATAAAGGAAAAAGAGACCGACTACCTGCGGGTCACGGTAGAGGACAATGGCCCGGGCATCCCCAACTGGCTGAAGGACAAGATTTTCATGCGGTTCCAGCGGGGTGACACAAAGGCTCACGGAAAAGGCCTGGGACTCTTCATCGTCCGGGCGCTGGTCGACGACTTCGGCGGCAAGGTCTGGGTAGAGGACCGCGTGCCAGGCAATTCCGGCAAGGGCGCACGGTTCGTAGTCGTGCTGCCCGCAGCGTAAGCTGCCAGGTGTCGGTCGATGACCGGTGTCATGGTCAGACATTAATGTTGAAAAAATGATTACCGCTGATGATGCCAGGGCATGCGTGCGCGCGCGTGCGGCCTATGTCTTAGTGCGCTTTCTTGCCGGTCATGTCCTTTACTTCGAGCTTATACAGAGTAAGCGGGATGTTGGACGCCGACAGGTAGTCGATGCCCTTCTTTGCCCAGGGTATGCGCAGGAATGCCTTGATGCCGACCTTGTCATTGATTGCGCCGGACATGGCCAGGTTCATCGTGTTGCGCTCGGCCGTGTCGGTCACTTCTATGAGCCTTCCCCTGATGATCACGCTCTTATAGTCCGACAGGTCGTCGTTTGACCAGTCTACTTCCACGCATACGTTCGGGTCGCCGCGCATCAGGTCCATTTTCTTCCCGGTCGTGGTGAAATGGAAGTACATGGTGTCGCCGAAATAGTAGTATTCCATGGGCAGCGTGTACGGGTAAGGCCGGTCGTTGAAAGTGATCCGGCATAAGAGCTGACTCCGCAGCAGGTCGTCCATCTCCCGGTGGCTCATGTCGGGCAGGTCGAACCGTTTCATCTCATATTCCCTGTGCATTTGATCCTGCAAAGCAAACACCAAAAATATACTTTGACGTTCATATAAATAAAGCAGAGGCGCGGCGATGCCGGCCGCGGTCACTGCGGGCCGTACTTACGCTCGGTCTCTTCTTCCGTCACGGACTCATCGAAATTGGCCCTGACGTACCCCTCTCTCTTCCGTCAGCCCGTCGGTTGGACGTCTCAACCCGGTCGGGATTCTCGCTGCTCTGCTCCTTGTTGAGACGCCTGTCCTTTTCATACTCTTCCACGCGCATGTCCGCTATTTTCTCTTCGCTATCTTCCGCCATGTCTACCAGAATGACATGCGCGGCCAATAGTAATGAATGATGTCCGGCATCGTAGCGGCGCATATCGACAATGACCGGCGGGCAGGCAGAAGCCGGGAAAACAAAACCATCAAACGAGGTGGAAATATTCGCTGATCCGCCAGCGTACCACCATCGGCAGGTAAAGGATTTTCGTGGCCAGTGGCGCATCTGCCAGCTCGGAAACAAAACGCCGGTTCGTCCGCAGGATGTCCTCCAGCTCAAGCTGGTAGTATCTTGCCTGGAACAGCAGGATGTATATCAGGACGACGGCCAGCACGCCGACAATGGCGCTCAGCGGCACGTCTACCAGGAAGATGTCGCCGAGCAATACCGATGCCAGTACCAGCGTATTGATGCCATAGACCGGGATCGACAGCAGGTGCGTCTTGAAGCGGAACCGCATATAATAGCCTGCGGTCATCACCGTGTACCAGGCGATGAACACGAACATGGCACCGATGATCACCGGTATGTTGAGAAGTATGCCCGCCAGGAATACGATGATGAGCGGCAGCTTGATCAGCCGGCCGACCACTTCCTTTCTCATGTCGATGCCAGGCTTCACGGGAATGTCTTCGGAACTGTACTTGAGCCCTTCTTTGCCGTACCCGATACTGACGTCCATCAGGTAGTACCGCTTCACCTTGCGGCTGCCCTCGGTCTCCCAGCGGCCCTCGACGATGCCTTCCTCCTCCATCGCCTTCAGCCGCCGGACCACGAACGGCTCGCTCAGCTCCATCTCCTTCGCCAGCTCCCGGGGGTAGTACGGCCTGACCTTCAGCTTATCGAGGATCTTCAGGTTGGACTCGTTATTCAGAATCCTCGCGACGTCTCTGGCTGGCACGATGTGCAATAAAGCCACGATCGGATAAATACCTTGCTGGCGGCCTGCCCTCCAGCCGCAAATATTTAAACGATGTCCCTTTACCTTTTAAAAGCAAAACGAGGTATGATTATGATACGCATTGTAAACCCCATTGTCACCTTCCTTCATGCCGTGCTGCTCTCGGCCGGGGCGATTCTCGCTCTTGTCGTCATGCCCCCGGCAGGCCTGCTGATGCTGCTCATGCTCCGCCGGCACCTCCAGCGGGAGACCCGGCAACTGCGCGACTGAGCATAATATTAATAACAGTCAATAATATCAATCAATATATTATCTCTTTTCAGACGCCATTGACGCTCGTCGTATTGACCGCCTGCAATCAATGGTTTCCCGTATTCGGTCAAAATTTTTCTTAAGTATTTACCCGATCTACATATGCTTGCTCCAGTGCGGCGCGCCAGCCGCGAGGGAGCGAGGTGAAGATTATTATCACAACTAATGGTTTGACAAAGATGTACGACGGGTCCCACGGGATACGGGACGTCGACCTGGACATTAAGAGCGGGACTTGCTTCGGGTTCCTCGGGCAGAACGGGGCGGGCAAGACTACGACTATCAAGATACTCATCGGCTTAATCAGGCCACAATCAGGAACCGCCGTCGTAGATGGCTACGACGTGCTGGCCGAACCGGACAAGGTGAGGAAGGTCATCGGATACCTGCCAGACACCTACGGGCTCTATGACTACATGACCGGCTACGACATCGTCGACTATACTGCGCGGCTCCACGGGTTCGAGCGGCAGGGGCGGAAAGAGATCGTCACCGACCTGTTCAAAAAGCTCGACCTCTACGAGGCGAAGGACAAGAAAGCAGGACAGTACTCGAAAGGCATGCGGCAGAAGCTGGCGCTGGCCCGGGCACTGGTCAACGACCCGGACGTGCTGTTCCTCGACGAGCCCACCAGCGGCCTCGATCCACAGGCGGCACGCAATATCGAAGACCTGATCAACGGGCTGAAAAAGCAGGGCAAGACGTTGTTCATAACCTCCCACATCCTGCCCGAGGTGGAGAAGGTCTGCGACCGCCTGGCGATCATCAGGAACGGCACCGTCCGTATCCAGGGCAGCATGGAAGAGATGAAGCAAAGACACTTCACGCCGTCGCTGCGGCTCCGGGTGACCGGCCAGCCTGCAGCGGCCATGAATGTACTCAAGCCGCTTGGCAAGGCCGAGGTATCGGACGGCTACATCCAGGTCTACGGCGACATCGATGCCATGGCGCCGGCCGTCAGCAGGGCCCTCGCGAAGGCAGGCATCGGCATCCTGGAGATGGCCCGTCAGGAACACAGCCTGGAAGACGTGTACTTCAAAGTGATGGAGGAATAAGCGATGGTCAACCTCATATTCGAGATAGCCCGTAAGGAGCTGCTGTCGTACTTCACCGGCCGGATGTCCATGTTGAGGAACCTGCTGATGCTGGCGATCTTCAGCATCGTGCCGATCATGAAAATCGACGCCACCATGAAGGTCAGCGGCTACAGCGCGGAAATCACCGGGCAGTCGCTTGAAACATACCTGCTCTTCTCCAGCATGTATGCCATCGTCATGGGGTCGAGTATCGCCGTCATGGCCTTCCCCTACGAGAAGGAGATGCGGACGATCGAGTACCTGTTCAGCCTCCCGCTGAAGGACATTGAAATTTTCACGGGGAAGGCGCTGGCCGCGATCGTCGCGGGTCTCGGCGGGCTGGCCTTCGTCATGGCTATGATCAGCGGCTACGTGCTGATCCTCAACGGGCACCTGATCCAGTGGACGACACCGTTCCCGGTCACTTCGATTCTGCTGACCGCGCTGGTGATCGCACCGATGGTCGTTATAATGTCAGTGCTGATCATCGTGGCGGTCTCCGGCTTCGTGTCAAGCGTGCGGGTGACCTACATGCCGACATACCTGATTGCGGGCAGCATCATCGGGCTGTCCTTCGTCAAGTATGGAATAGGCGTGGATGCGATGCTGATCGATGCGATCATTATCGGCATCCTGGCGGTTGGCATCGTCGCTACGCTTGCGGTGGCCCTAAAGACATTCAACCGCGAACGCATCGTGAGTAATTGAAATTGATGTTTAAAATGTAGCGATGGTGTCTGATAGTTCCTGATACCAATCGTGGTGCGAAGCCCATAATAGCAATATATCAGAGGTCCAGACCGGTACTATCAAATATCGATCGCGGTGCGACGCCCATGCGCGCTGATGCTGCATGGGATACTCCGGGTTTTTACGGTGCTACGCCGTCCGGGCCGCGCTCGCACCCTCGCGGACAAGCCCTGGCTGCGCTTCGCTGCGCCAGACTCCGACCGCTTCGCAAGCGCTAAGCAACGCTGCCCTTCGGGCGCACGTTCATTGCCCGGCCGCACTCCGCACCCCTCGCACGCTAGCTGTGCGAGGGGCCTTCGGCCAGAAAAACCCTCCGTGGACCGCGAAGGGTATTTGACAGTACTTGTCCGGACCCCTGATATTTTGTTAGCATGGGCGTCGCACCGCGATTGGTATGCAGGTTGTTATATTGATCGTTCTAGCTACTATACTGATTACAATATTTTCCCTGTGCTCACATGTAGCCATTTTATATATTGCGACACGCTTTTTATGACGCTATAACAGCTAATCAGATGATGTACCAATGGCGCTCGATAAAAAATCTATAATATTCCTGCTGGTCTCGGCGGCCATATTCACCGACATGATGGTCTACAGCCTGGTCATACCGGTGCTGCCGTCATACTCCCTGAGCCTCGGCGCCGACCAGCTTACCATCGGCATCATCTTCGGCGCCTTCTCACTCGCCCTGCTGGCCTTCAGTATACCGATAGGATTGTTGTCCGACCGGACGGGCCGGCGGCCCATCCTGGTCATCGGGATGCTGACGCTGGCGGCTGCCAATATCGTCTTCGCGCTGTCCGACAACGTCTACATACTCATCTTAGCCCGTCTCATACAGGGCATGTCAGGGGCGGCAACCTGGTCGGCTGGCCTCGCGCTGCTGGCCGACACCTACGGGCCGGAGGAGCGGGGCGAGAAGCTCGGGTACGCCATGTCAGTAATGTGTGTGGGCATGCTTCTCGGGCCGGTCGTCGGAGGTATCATATACGAGCATCTCGGCTATGCACCTACGTTTATCCTGCCGTCCGTGATCGCCTGTATCATCGGCCTGCTGTTCCTGCTCAGCGACATCCCGGCAGCCTGTATCGTAAAAAGTAAAGGGGCCGGCTATCTGAAGCCAATACTCAAATCGCCCGGGATATTCCTCGTCTGCTCGCTCATAACGATCGCCGGCGCGGCGACCTTCGGGCTGATCGAGCCGTACATGCCCGTGTACCTGTACCAGACCTTCGCGGCGACGCCGACGGCTATCGGCATCGCGTTCGGCTTCATGTCGCTGCTCAGCGCGGTCATGCAGCCTGTCGCAGGCCGGCTATACGACCGCAACGGCGGGAGAACTCATCATCACGGCCGGGCTGTTCGCTACGGGCGCGGTCATCACTCTCTCGATGCTCATGCCGTCGCTGCTGCTCACCGCCGCAGTATTCGCGCTGTTAGGGATAACGATCAGCTTCGTGCTGTCGCCCATGATGCCCATGTTTTCCGACCTGTATGCAGGCGAGGGCGGCTCGCAGGGCTTCGTGTACGGCATCTATAACACACTGTTCTCCCTGGGGCTGGTGCTCGGCCCGTTCGCAGGCGGAGTGCTGATCACGAACCTGACGCTGCCCGTCACGCTATATGGCCATGCGGCGCTGCTGGCGGCCGTGGGCGTGCTGTGCTACGTGTTCGTTACTCAAATTAAAAAAGATAACAGATTGCCGGACAAAGAAGCAGATCGTGTTTGAACCTCCGTGCCCTTTGTGTCCAATGCCC
Organism: uncultured Methanocellaceae archaeon; assembly: GCA_963792125.1. GTDB lineage: Archaea > Halobacteriota > Methanocellia > Methanocellales > Methanocellaceae > Methanocella_A. The sequence continues at coordinate 32,562 of CAWBVA010000001.1, read as the reverse complement.
GTATACTTAGCGTCCACCCAGCTCCTGTATCTTTTGAATATTTATTGCAGGTGTCAGGGGAACTTTTTGTAAAAAGTTCCCAGTGCGCCCTCAAAAACTATCCCATTTGCCCCTTTGGGGCAGGCGTCCGGTGTCGTGACCCGGGGTGGCCTTTTTGGAACAAGGCCCCCGGGAGCCCCGTGAAAACCAGTTACCGGAATGTAAAAAGTATATATCGGCGCTGCCATATTTCATTGTAAGCTGCTCGCGCAGCATTTAAATATCTAACCGGCCCGTGTCATTCTAAATTTCCAGTCTAATCTGATTTTTAATGCCGGTCTGTAAATCCACATTTTATGACAGGTTCTGGAAGCAGGCGCTCTCGACAACACGCTGCGCTCGGTTGAGATGCCAAAGGCGACCACATTAAGAAATATGCTTATAAAAACCAGGGCGCTCCTGCACAGAGCGCCGGCGACTTTATTATTTAATTCTTTTACTTGTCGGGCTATGGCTTTTTGATCGGGTGTGCGATCGGCGTAGCTGTCTCTTTGCGCAGGTTGCCCCTGGCTAGAGAGAGGCCGAGGCCGACGATGCAGAGCCCTGCCATGACCGCAAACGCCACCTGGATACTCTTCATGAGGGGGTCGTAAGGACCTGTCTCGGGGATTTCCGTATGTCCCATAAAGTACGTGAAGATCAGGTTGGTGATGCCCAGGCCCAGAATCCCCCCGATCATCCGCATCGTGCTCACCATGCTCGAGGCCACGGCGTAGTCCGACTTCCCCACGGAGCTCATGATCGCGTTGGTGTTGGGCGACACGAAGAACGCGATGCCGATGCCCAGGAATATCAGGCCTGCGACCACCAGCCACAGGGGCGTCCCCGGCGAGATCATAGCGAAGAGCACCAGGCCAATGGTACAGATGGCCATGCCGGACGAAGACACAATGCGCGGCTCTAGCCGGTCGGACAACTTGCCGGTCATAGGCGAGATGGCCGCCATCAGTATCGTCTGGACGATCAAGATGAGTCCGGCCGTCAGCGCATCTAAACCGTAGATCTTCTGCAGGTACAGGGTCAACATGAATGGGACGGCGCCGTTCGCGCTGTAGTTGATCAGCGCGGCCAGGTTGGAGAACATGAAGACCCTGTTCTTCTTGAAGATGCTGACCTTGAGCACCGGGTTAGTCTGCCGTAGCTCCCACCAGAAGAACACGACCATAAGGACAAGACTAAGCCCGAAGAGGGCTATGCCGATCGTTTCCTGCAGGTTGGTCAGGCCTAATATGAGCAAGACAAGCACCGCCCCGTACAGGACGGTTCCGGAAAGGTCGAATCCCCCGGTCTCCCTCGCGGGCACTTCATCGGCGATCTTCCGGGCGGCGAGCAAGGCTACTACCAGGGCATACACCGCGATCCCGGCGTAGATCAGCCGCCAGCTGCCGAAGTGGACGATGAAGCCGCCCAGCGACGGGCCCAGCGACAGCCCCCCGTACATGAATGCCATGTTGATACCCAGCACCTTGCCCCGCTCCTTTTGCGGGAACGCTGAAGTCAGGAGGGCGATGGATGTGCCGAAGATCATGGCACTGCCAATGCCCTCGAACGCGCGGGATGCGATAAGCATGTAGATTGAGCTGGACATGGCGCAGAGGAGGGAAGAAACGACGATGATGAACAATCCGGAGACGAAGACCTTTTTCAGGCCATACCGGTCGGCAATACGCCCGAAAGGTACAACGAAGATGGCCGCCGTAAGCAAGTAGCCGGTGACCAGCCAGTTCAGCAGCGCCTGATCGGGGACCGCTAAATCGGCGTTGATTGTCGGTAGCGCGATGTTGACCGAGGACCCCAAGAATGGCGTAGTGAAGGCCGTCATGCAGGTGATGATCAGTATAAGACGTTTATCGTTAATCGATGTCATTAGAGAACACCCATCCGTCAATCCTTCGCGCGCAATCTTCCGCGGCCCCTGCAATGGTCACGTTTAATAAACCCGACGTATAGCAGTCCATGTCCCGGGGACATGATTTACTATCAACAATCTTCATCCTTCTACCCTCTCGTTTTTAGCGTTATAGGTAATAAGAATCAGGTCGAAGGCGGTTAATATCTCTTTTGTAACTTTAACAGGGTTAAAGATGACTGCGGCCTAGAGTGCCATAGACGATTACATTTATCTCGGGCGAGGTCCGCAGGAAACGCCTGTATATGCCCGGTCACGTGTTCCAGACGGCATTGAAAACGCTCGCCCAGTAAGACGCGACGATAGTGTTGGGAATCCAGATGGCGATGATGCTTTCCTCGTCTGGCATGTCGCCATCGACGCGCGAGAATACCATCAGCACTTCCCGGTCGTCGACGATCACGGACTTCGAGTAAGGCGGCCCATATACTTTTACCTCGGATACTACCTGGGATAGCTGGCCCAGGATGTCAAGATCGCCGTCCTTCCATCGAATACTCTTCTGGGTGATGAGACGCACGGTCACCCCTCGTTTCTTCGCGTATGCAAGTTGCTTTTTAAGATGCCCAATCTCATCGGCAAAGTAAAGGGCGCCCATCAACAAAATGCTCTTTTTCGACCGGCCGATCATGTCGAGCAGCTTGGCGGTCACATTGCCTGAACCCCTTAACAGCCACACTCTCGGGTTCTCCTTGTCCATCTGGTTGTCGTACAGCATGGACAGCTCGTTCGAGGTCTCGTCGACTGCCGCAATGAATGCTGCCTTTCTCTCCTGGAGCACGTCCCGGGGATAGCGGGCGGTGTACGTGATGGGCCGTGTGCGCTCGCTCGTGATCCAGCCCTCGGTTTCGAGCCGCCGCAGGATGTCATACACCTTGGTCCGTGGAACACCCGACTCCGCGGAAAGCCTGGTCGCGTCGCTCGGGCCCAACAGCACCAGCGTCTCGTAAATCCTCGCGCCGTAATAGGTCAGGCCGAGCTTTTGCAACGTCACCAGCGTTTTTTCGTCGAGCAGCATAACTTATCCATACTACCTTTAACCACATAATAGTTACAAGTTGCTGTTGAAAATTTCCCGATATTTTTGGAAATAAAGTCCAGGATAGCGGAGAAAGCGGACGAAAAGCTACGGCGGCCGTGTCCGGGTCGAGGACCGGGTTAAGGGCGACCACACAAAGGGCGCGAAGTTCATGGTCATGCTGCCAGCCATCGAGACCGAGAGCCATTAAGCCCGGGCCACGACGTTGCCCCTGCCATAGAATATTTATATTTCTAATGCACTTCTTAATCCAATGGCAGGTCTTATGACTTGTCTTTTAATATCAAAATCATTTTAATAGCAACCATTAGTGAAGGGACAATCATGAAGATGGAAGAGCTCAGACACGGCACGACGCTCATCAAGCGGGGCTTCGCAAAGATGCAGAAAGGCGGAGTCATCATGGACGTCACGAACGCGGAGCAGGCGCTCATCGCCGAAAAGGCGGGCGCCGTCGCGGTCATGGCGCTGCAGGCAGTGCCTGCCGACATCCGGAAAGAAGGCGGAGTCGCCCGCATGGCAGACCCGGCAATCATCGAGAAGATCATCAACGCTGTCACCATCCCCGTGATGGCGAAAGCCCGCATCGGCCACTTCGTAGAGGCGGAGATCCTGGAAGCACTCGGAGTCGACATGGTCGACGAGTCCGAGGTGCTGACCCCTGCCGACGACAAGTACCACATCGAAAAGTCTAAGTTCACGGTGCCATTCGTCTGTGGCGCCCGGAACCTGGGCGAGGCGATGCGCCGCATCGACGAGGGCGCGGCCATGATCCGCACGAAGGGCGAAGCAGGCACTGGCGACGTGTCCGAAGCCGTAAAGCACATGAAGCAGATACAGGGCGAGATACGTGACCTCAAGGGCAAGTCCCGCGAGGAACTCGTCAGGTACGCCCGGACCATAGAGGCGCCCGCGGCACTGGTCATAGAGACAGCCGAGCTGCAGCGCATCCCCGTCGTCAACTTCGCGGCAGGCGGCGTGGCTACGCCCGCGGATGCCGCGCTGATGATGCGGCTTGGCGCAGACGGCGTGTTCGTCGGCTCGGGCATCTTCAAGTCGGACAACCCCGCGAAGATGGCGAAAGCCATTGTCGAGGCGGTCAACAACTACGATGACGCCAAGAAGCTGGCGAAAATCTCCAAAGGCATCGGCAACCCGATGAAGGGCATTGGCGTGAGCACAATACCAAAAGAATCAATCATACAGAACCGCGGCTGGTAACAGCTGCGGCCTCTTCCATTTTCTCTATCTGTACCTCTTTTACCCCGTCCTCGTACACGAATGCTTTGACTCCCCGGCACTGTTCCACAATCACCCACACGTAGCTGGTACCTTCCATGTAATTGACGTCGATGTGCGACGGCTCGGCACCTGACGGGTGGGAATGGTATACGCCGATGATCGTCTTGCCTTGCTCCTCCGCCTTCTTCACTGCCTTGAACATCACGACCGGATCGATAGAGAACCGGTAGGGTGACATGCTCTGGTTCCTCACAGGCATGACGTCAGACGCGTTCGCCACGGCATCCTCGAAGGCTCCCACTAACAGACCACAGGCCTCTTCCGGCTTCCGCAGGTTGCAGTCCTCGATCATGAAGTCGAGGTTTTGTCTGCTGATGAAGAGACTCCGCACCGGCATGATCTGAGCATCGACTTCCGGGTAGAAAAACTCACGGCCGGGAGGACACAGAGAGGTTTCTTGAGGCCACGGAGACTCTCACCACAGAGGGCACAGGGGACACAGAGGTATACACAGAGGATTTTTTAATAACAAGGCTCCACATCGAGCCTTTTTCTTAAAGAACCTCTGTGTCGTCCTCTGTGGCCTCTGTGCCCTCTGTGGTGAGAGTCTCCGTGACCTCCTGAAACCTCCGAGACCTCAAAAACCACAAATCTTAAGAGCGATGCTTGCCTCATGATGGGCTATGAAGGGCCTGGCCGTCGTACGGTTCTTTCCCTTTTTCGTTCCACATTACGGTGGTGCCCGGCTTCGGTGCCGCGGCCTGTATCATGGCGCTGCTGGCCATTGCATATCTATATCGCCGGCGCATGTAAATAGTGAATATGATATGAAGGTGTTACCCTGGTAAACTCATTCCGTTCTATAATGGCTGTCCTCGCAATGACGATGATCATGGCCGTGCTGGCCATAGCAGGCTGCACGAGCCCACAGGGCACGGCTACGCCGTCGCCCATCCCGGCCCCGACGGCCACCCCGTCGCCTACAGCCACGCCTGTCCCGGGGAACCAGACCGTGGAGCGGGAATACCAGTACATGGAGCGGTTCTACTCTGGCATCGATCATTACAACTCTGGTATTACCCTCATGAGGGACGCTAACAACACGTCGGTCACAGGGGACTACACGAATGCAAGCAAGCAGATGCTGGTGGCCAAAGACCGCATGGATGCCGCATCGCAGGACTTCCTGGCGATGAAGCAATATGCGGGCAGCTCGACGGAGATCAGCCTGAGTGAGAAGTGGGCAGAGGTCGCGGGCTACGAGTCCATGAGCTTCCAGAATGCCAGCGATGCCTTCGCTGAGTACGCCAGCGAGCACAGCCGCCCGAACCCGAACCTGATCAGGTATAACAACTACATTGCGCAGGCGAACCACTACAGCTCGCTGGCCAGCGAAAGCCGGAAGCAGGCAGATGCGTTGCAGAGCACCCTCACGTTCATGATCCCGACCGCAACGCCATAGGCCTGCGGTGTCCTTTTTAATTTTTACCCGGTTAGCGCAGGCTATCGCCAGAGGCTCAGGAGCCCGGGTGAAAAGTCGACGACGTTGAAGTCGTACAGCGGGTACCTGGTGACGATGTTTTCCTTCGGCTTCGGCTCCGCTGATGACGACGTGGACGCCGAATCGCTCGATCACGTCACCGCTCCGGCTGTCTACTTTAGCGAACATCAGGTCTCCGGGCCCCCGTACCTTGACTCGGAAATCATGTAAAGCCGGGTATGACTCCAGGACCGTGTCACCGACGATCGTAAAGCTTCCCTTGCCTGTGTAATGCCATGATTGCGCCGGGTCGGTCTCCTTTAGCTGGACGATCAGCATCTCGTTCTTGAACGCGCTGAATGATTTCCCGTTGTAGCTCTCGTCGATGGCCAGGTTCCTCGACGGTGGCGTATCATCTGATTGTACCTTATCGCCAGCCACGATGGAACCAACGTGCACAGAGCCAAGTACGGGAAACGAGAATTTAGCGTGAGCCGGGCTGATGGTGGTCAGCAGGGCTGACACGAGAAGAATGAGAATGATAGCTGCACCCGCTGATCGTTTCATAATAGCGACTCAGCACATCGACATATAAGCATATGGAAATCTAAGGGCGGTTTCCGGAATTGTCCGGCCCTGTCGTTCATCGCGTGCGCGAGCGACCTGCCCGATAGAGTCTATTCCTAGGCCCCTTTCGTCATCGGTCATGGCATTCCGAAATTGTGATTCTAAAAGCAATCCAGCGAACTCTGTTTTTTGTCGTTCAGCTCGAACTCGTACCCGATCTCCCGGTACTCCATGCCCTTTTCCTCGATGAGCACCCTGGCCATGTTCGATATGCGGGGCGCACAGAGGATGCCACGCACCTGCACGTCCTTGTTTTTCTTGCGCATGTCCAGCAAATAGGCCTCGAGCTGGTAGACTGACGAAGGCGATATGGAAGTCCGCTTGACCTCCACGATAACAGTACGGCCGGCTGAGTCTTCGCATAACATGTCGATGTAACCCGATTCGGTCGGCACTTCGCGGCGGATGACGTGCAGTCCCGGCTCAATGACGGACGGGTCTTTCTCGATGCGGTCCTTGATGTCTGTCTCTTCGCCGACCAGGTCGATCTCCACGGCGTCGTCCAGCCGGAACACGCTTACCGCGTGGATGTCCCGGAAGTGGATGTGCATGTTCTCCGGCGGGCTGGTACGCTTCGCCTCGATGGCCAGGCCGTCGTCCAGGACAAAGCGCACCTTCGTGCCCGGCGGCTGCCAGTTGAGCGGCTCGCGCCGGGCGTCGCCGTGCACCATGACAGTGCCGTCCGGCTTGAGGATCACGAGGCGGTCGCCATAGTCCAGGAACGATTTAGCCCGGCCCGAGTATTCGATACGGCAGCATCCTACGATTGTGGCCATGGCTTTCCTGCTCTCGTTGAGCATCTCCAGCGCCTGTTCCGGCGACGGCGAGACTGCGTACTTCATCGGCGGATAAACGTACGTCAAAGTAAATAAATCTGCTTCCGGACACAGCCTCTCTATATTCTGAGCTTCAGCTCCAGCAGCTTCTTTCCCATTACATAGGAGTCCTTGAGCACCTTCACTTTGGACGGATTCACGCTGTCACCGCCGTTGTGCACCCAGTTGACCGGGAACTCGCTCACCTTCAGGCCCCGGACCTGGCAGAGGATGAGCAATTCCGTATCCCAGAACCAGTGATTGTCCCGGACCTGGCCGATGACTTCCAGGATATCCTTTTTGTTGAACCCTTTGAAGCCGCACTGGTGGTCGTGAAGCCGGGACCCGAACAAGAGCCTCACCAGCGCGTTATATCCCCGGCTGGCGATGTCCCGGCTTGCCGGGCGCGATATGTGCGAGTCCCGCATCAGCCGGGAGCCTGTGGCCACGGAAGCGCCCTGTGCCAGGCTGTCGACCAGTGTCCGGGTATAGCGGATATCTGTCGCCAGGTCTACGTCCATGTACATGACGAAGTCCCCGCGGGATTTCCTGATGGCGATCGCCAGCGACGTGCCTCTCCCGAGCCTCCGGTCGTTGTGCAGGAGCACGGCATTTTTCCTGCTCTCGCAGACCCGTTTGGCGACCTCGTAGCTGCCATCCGTGGAACAATCCTCGATGACGATGATCTCATACCGGTCATAGTTGGTCGTGAGGTAGTGATCAAGCTTATCGATCGATGCGGCCAGCCGGTTGCACTCGTTGAAAACCGGCAGAATGACGCTGAGCATCATGTTCACGCACTCCCCTTCAAGTCGTATAGCACAAAACCGCTCGCAGGCCCGCCAAAGCCATCCCTGTCGGACAGATTTATGGCATTATCGCCCATCAATTCGCTGGTGGGTACCACTGTCCCGTGGGTCTGCACCCACTCGTTGATCTCTGACTGGCTACCGCCCATCATCCCTGGCATTGCGCTTCGGTTGCCCGGCAAGTCTCCCTGTGAAAATGCGTTTCCGGCACCGCTGCCTGACGTCATGTTACTGCCGCCAGGCATTGTAAAAGCGGAAAAATCCGGCATATTCATAGTCAGATAATACCTTATCTCCCCGTCAGCCACCATTTTTTCAAGCGAGTCTGCAGTGAGTATGGGATCCGAACCTCAGAAACCGCCGACGGCCATGACGGGCATGCCAGTCTCGATAATGATCTCTGAAGCGGTCATGGCGTTGGGGACGGCCACCATATAACATTCGTTGCCAAATGATCAATCAGGAACCTGGTCAAGCCCACTGTACTCGCCTGCCCCGTACCTCCCATTCCCGGGAAACCTGTCCCCGTACCTGACCTGCCGGCATTGCCGTCGCCCATAAATGCACTATGCGATAGTTCCGGCCCGGCGTAGGGCAATGTCGATTCGCCCCCGTACAGGATGGGCGTGACTGACCATACGGCCGGGGCGATCAGTAAAGCGGCAACGCCGAAGACGGCCAGCGGCTTCACGATGCCTTTGAAGACGCCCGAATCGTCCCACCTTGCGTACAAGAGCACGGCCGCAGAAGTGATAGCGAACGCACTTACCAGCGGTATCAGCCAGTAGCTGAGCTCCGGGTATCTGAGTATAAACGCTAGCTGGACGATGGCCGTAACGACCAGCGACAGCGGCAGCAGGTAAGCTCTCCGGCCCCGGTCCCGGTATTCGTTCCACATCGCGGTCAGGCCTATGCCACATAGCGCCGCGATCGAAGGGGCCAGCATGATGAGGTAGTACCTGTGGAAAAACCCTGAGATGCTGAAGTAGGCCAGCATAGGCAGCATCCACGCGCCCCAGAAACAGATCGACCGCAGTCTGGCCTTCGTCACATTGTCCTTCTTTTTCCACAGGATCATCGCGGTCGCGAAAAACCCGAAGATCGCCAGCGGCAACAGCCAGCTGATCTGGCCGGCCATCTCTTTGCCGAAGAGCCTGAACACGCCCGGGCTGCCGGTCTCTCCGCCGAATGCACCCATGCCGCCCGGCATCAATCCGCCGGGGCCGGACATCATCGCTCCTGTGGCATTGCCTCCGTCTGCTATGGCCGGTATCCCGTCCGGCGGCATATTGCCGCCTGTGGCGTTTGTTATGCTTTCTGTAACGTTGCCGGGGTGCAAGCCGGCGCCCATCGGAGAGCTGCCGGGCAGTATCCGCTGGATGCCGTTGTAGCCGAGGGCCAGCTCCAGGACCGAGTTGGTCTGGCTGCTGCCAACGTACGGCCGCTGATCGGCGGGCGTGAGATCGACGATCGCCGTCCACGAGAGCGATACGGCCAGTAGCACTACTACGGCGACGGTGAGCTGGCCGATCTTTTTCGACGTCCTGTGGGCCGGAGATAAGAAGTATATGAGCAGAATTGCGGGCAATACCCCGAACGCCTCGAGCATCTTGACATTGAAGCCCAGCCCGACCAGGGCCATGCTCGCAAGGAGCAGCTTCAGGCTCCCCCGCTCGGAAGCCACGATGGCCGCCCAGGCCGCCAGCAGCAGGAACATTACCAGCACGGTATCGAGGTTATTGGTCCGGCTCACGGCGGCGACCACCGGCGTCAGGGCAAAGATAAGCGCCCCGATCAGGCCTGCTGGATTTCCGAAGGTCCGGCGGACCAGGTGGTACACCAGCGCTGTCGAGATGACAGCAGCCAGCGCCTGTGGCAGGATGAGGCTCCACCCGTGGAAACCGAATATCGCTGCCGAGAGCGCCTGTATCCAGAGCCCCAGCGGGGGCTTGTCAACACTGACGAATCCTCCCGGGTCAAACGATACGAAAAAGAAGTCCTTCCAGCCTGTCAGCATACTCTTGACGGCCGCGGAATAGTACGTGTTGCTGAAGCCTTCGTTCCACACGGCGTAAAAGCTTAAAAAGCCTGCCAGTGCCAGGATAAGGGCAAGGAAAATCCTGTCGCGTGTCACTTCGAATTTTACCATCTGTATACCCGCCAGCTGCACATATTCTGCTATATATGCCAGTAGTCATGTACCGGGAAATACTGGCTAATATATTAGTGCTCTTATGAACGGGCTTGAGGTTATAAATCATAACTTTTGACACGCATTAATCCTTTAACAAAAGTTAAAATATAGCGTAACCGCGGGATTTACAACCGTCTGAAGACCATGGCCTTTCTGCCCTCCGGATGAAAAATCACTGGAATACCTGGAAGGTGACCCGCTTGTTTATCATGAAGTTCCAGACGAAGGCAATGAATGTGGCGATGACCCTGGCGGCCATCAGCGCCAGGCTGGCGTTACTTCCGAATACATAGTGGGCCAGGCCGTACACGATAGCCTCGTTGATGGCCAGGCCGGCTATGGCGACGGCAACGAACGAAGCGAGCTGGAAATGTACCTTCTTATACGTGTTCCGGAACGTATAACGCTTGTTGAGGAAAAAGCTGATTACTGTAGATATTAAGTAGGATATGGCCAGCGCCAGCATGTAGAAAACGCCCAGGGACCCGATCAGCATATAGAAGATCGCCCAGTCGACGAGCGTCGATATGATGCCGATACCCAGGTACCTGAAAAACTTCAGGTAATCCGAGTAGACCCCTGATAGAACGGTATCCACCTTTGCCAGTAGCTCCACCTGCACCCCGCCTGAGTAATTGTGCTAATACAAGGTCCGTACGACATGCGTTGTGTCAGTTATAGTCGTGAACCTGATTGCCTGCATGCCGTACGAGCTTTCCATGATCCGATTCGCAATTTTATTGTACCCGGTCGTACCCGCCTTGTCTGTCGGCTCCTGCCGGTTATGTCTGCGCATTCGCGGCATACTGGCTATTCAGCATACTGGTGAGATTGCTGACCCATGCGGTCGAAGCCAGCGTAGGCCTGGGCGTCGGCGTCGTCGAGCGCCCGAAGCTCCCCATATAATCCGATATATCAAGGCTGCCTGTACCTGTCCCGGTGGCGGTCTGTGTGGCGCCCGGTACGCTTTGCGATGTGCCCGGGAGCGGGCTCACCGAAGGCACCTGTCCGGAGGATGGCATTTGTCCCGGAACGGCTGTGCATTTGCCCGGACGGTGGCATTTGCCCGGACGGTGGCATTTGCCCTGCGCCTGCAGGGAACTGTCCCGGGTCTGGCAGTGCCATCCCCGAACCGTGACGAGGCCTGTCCTGCCCCGGGCATCCCCGTGATAGTCGTGGCATTGGCCTGTGGCGACGGGGATACCGTGGCATTCGCGCCTGATCTATTTGTCCCGCCATTGGTATCCATAATCATGCTGTTGATGCCTGTTGCCGGTACGGAACCGTTTGCAGCTGACATGAACGACTGGAAGTCACTGCCGTCTGGGGACAGGCTGCTGGTATCCTGGTTCATGAGCAGCAAGAAGGACACGACGCCCACGCTAAGCAACAGATTGGATATGCTGATGGCCAGTATGCCAAAAGTGAAGACTGTGATCAGTTTCTTATCCATTATTACCTCCTCAATTGTACTGTCTGGAAATTACAAATTTATCATTTGAATAATATTAATTTAAAACGTTAGTGAAGGAAAAATAAGCGATCGAGGCTGGTTAGCAATATTATAACGTGCCTTAAAGCTTTAACAAATGTTAAACATCGACTGATCAACATTATTAATACTGGTATCGGGTAATTCATCGTACTGCGTATAGGATTCACGATTCTGCATGCAGTAAAAAATGACCTGTTCAAATGGCAGGTCTCCGGGATTATGGGCTTAAAAGAAGCCCATCGATGGTATCCAGGAGTTCCCGATGCTCATGAACGGGTATGAGAACGCGAAGTGCTCGTTCTCGTTCTGGAACCTGACACTGCTCATGAAGGTGGTCTTTTCGGAAGTCTGCGATATCATCGGGAACGATGAGCCGAAAACACTGCCAGTAATGTCACCCGATGTGGTCGGGAAAGAGATCGAAGCCGTCTCGTTGTCCGAGGAAAATGCCGTGTCCTTCTGGAATGCCGTCAGGGTGTGGTCCTGGACTATCTGCGGGAACCCCCAGGACATCGATGTCAGGGACGCATTCGCCTGCAGCGACAGCAGGGCGATTGACGCTGCCAGAAGGACTGTCAGAGTTATTCTTTTATTCGTAGTACTACCCTCCTCATCAAGGGGATTCGGACGATGGACGCTAATACGTTAGCGCTTTGACGAGCGGACAACCATAGATACTACGGCGATTTTGACATATATAAAAGCTTTAATAAAAGTTAAACCATCCCGGAAAATATTGCTGCAGGCGATAATATTTATATTCCCGGCCTCATGGTATGTCAATATCAGGTGAAGTCGTGTACAATAACATTCTCATACCGATTGCGAGGACATCGAACCTGAAGTTCCTGATTGACTTCGTCAACGTCTTTCTCGCGCCAGGCGGCGAGATGACTTTCTTCCACGTCTTCACGTCGGATGTGCTGAGCATCTCGCCGGGGGAGTGGAGACGGGCCATGAGCGCCATTTCCACGACCTGTCATCTCTCGGCCACAGAGGGCATGTGCATCAACTACCGGGTGAAAAACGCGAAGTCCGTAGCATCAGGCATCGTCAGCGAGGCAGGCACTGGTAAGTACGACCTGATCCTGCTGTCGAATTCCACCTACCGGAAGCGGCTGAATTGCATCTTCGGCAACAAGATGGACGAGGTCATCCGCAACGCGAACGTCGAGACGACGGTGCTCCGGTATCGCGACGACCAGCCCATGAGCTATAAAAAGATATTGATCCCGACGTCCGGCTACCATCACACTGCCCGGGCGGCGAAGCTGGCCGAACTGCTGTCAAGGAAATACGACAGCGACATTACTGTCCTATACGTCGGCAAATCGCATGACGAGGCCGCACTGGCATTGAAGCCGGTGATCGAAGTCCTGACGGCGTCGGGCATCCGGCACCGGGCGCTCTTCAGGCAGGGCCCTGTCGTCGAGACCATCCTGGACGAGGCGGACCGTGGCTACGACCTGATGATGATCGGCGCCACCGAGGGGCCGAAAGTCCCGAACTACCTGCTGGGCTCGATTGCAGACAAGCTTGTCTCCAAATCGCCATGCCCCGTGCTGATGGTAAAATCGGCCATTAACCCGTAAATGTCAGAAAAAGGGGTGTCCGGACCCGTCAGGCCCGCGGCAGACCCCTGGCATAGTTATAGACCTGCTTTATTTCCTCAGCTGTTAATAACAGCTCTTTCGTATCCGCATCGCGAGGCGGGTCTTTCTGGAACTCGGTCAGCAGTTGCATATGCATGATGTTACGCATTCGCTCGTTCTTCACCCGTGCCAGCCCTTGTTGATGGTATTCAAGAGCGTCTTTCTCCCGGAAGGTGCCGCCGAACCTGGCCGTGTATATCTCTTTGATCATGAACATGATGCGGCTGTCGATCATACGCTCAAGGTCAGGGACGATGAGGAGGTCGTCGGGGAGCGAATGCACGTAGCATTTATTAAGCCCGTCCACGCATTTCTTCAGCCCTTTCGAGGTGTTCAGGCACATGAGGTTGTACGGGTACATGGCACACATATCCGACCTGACCGGGTATATAGTGCATTTGTTGTCCTTCTGGAACTTGCATCCGCCTTCGATGTCCAGCAGGAATTCGGAGCTGTCTTCTGCATCGCTCATGACCTTGCAGTACTTTGAAAAGAATTCGTCAGGGGTGATGCCAAGGTATTCGGAAATGTTAAAAATATCTGTGATGCTCACGTCTACTTTGGAATAGGTCCGGCAGCATATGCCACAGCAGGCGCATTTCAGGTCTTTGCCGCTGACGACCTTCAGTCCCTTCACCAGTAATTCGGAAGCCATGTTCTCTCACTCTTTCCCGGGGCTGTCTTCAAGCGTTTCAGTGATCCGCGGGCACCAGATCGTCTTGCCGGCCGGGCAGCCTTTCTCGGTGCCGACGTCTTTACAAATGACACAGTTGCCCATCTGCTTCGCGACGTTCTGGTACAGTTTCCCGTAGTCCTCTACCGAGTACTCCATGATCTCGTGGTCCTGCAAGTCCTGCCCCACCGTAGCCAGCGCCTCCTTGAAGCCCTCGATATAACCTTTCAGGTAATCTTCGCTTGCCATGAAAACACCTCACTTCCTGCCGAGCCGCTCGTTCACCGACGCTACCATCATGGGCAGCGCAATGGTCGCGTCGCAGTAGACCTGCACGGCCTTCGCGTTCTCGCCTACCTTGCCCCAGCTCCGCGCCTCGTCCAGCGTGGCGCCCGACAGTCCGCCGGTCTCCGCCCTGTCCATAGTGATCTGTATCGCGTAGTCGAAGCCGCCCCTGGGTGTGACCAGCATACTCTGGAAGATATAGTTCTTCGGCACGCCTCCGCCGATCAGCAGCGCTCCGGTACGCTTTGCCTCGAAGCACCGGTCCATCAGGTCCTTCATGTCGGCGAACGCGTCGACGTTCATCTTGTTGGCCTGCTTGAACAGCCAGGCCTGCAGGCCGATGATCGAGTCCTGGACCGCCGGACAGTAAACAGGCACGTCGCATTCGTACGCTGCCCGGAGAATGGAGTGCTTATCGTCGAGGCTGCGGCCGATCTCGCCCATCAGTTCCCGGATGGAGTAAGTCTTCTTCGGGTCGAGACTCCCGTAAACGGACTGCATCTTCGCCTCCAGCGCTTCGAAGCATTCTTCCTCGAGGAACACGTCGTAGATGCGGTTGATGCGGTCTTTCTTGAGCTGTATGTCGTCTACGTGATCACAGCCCTTGGTGTGGCAGCCGCCGATGCCCTCGATCACATCGTGCACCATGTTGGCCCCGGTAGTGACCAGGATGTCGATGTAGCCGTCGCGGATCATGTCCGAGATCAGCGTCCGCATGCCCGCCGGCACCATGGCACCCGACAGCCCGAAAAACTTAGTGACATCTTCCGCCTGCATCTCCTCAAGCACGTCGCACGCCGTCGCTATCCTCCCGGCGCCGAAGGCGCAGCCGCTCATCTGGCGCACCAGCGCATCGACGGTCATCGTCCCGTGGATATCCGCGTGCTTTATCCTGTCGTGGTTCATCTTCCTGTCCTATGTGCGAAGGGTGATATCAATCTTCTGTACACTGGACAGGACATGTCACAAAGACTCAAGGCTCTCACTACAGTGGGACAAAAGATTCGGCATGCACATGAGGCGTCTACGGATATTCGCTCGCGAGCGAAAGCCTGGCCCGTCATACCTCTGTGCAGTCCCGTCTGTGGTCATCATCCGTGCCCTCTAGTGTCCAATGTTCCAAATCTAATCCCCATCTAATGTCCTTCGTGACTCTACGGCCGTAAACGTTCAACGTTTAAATAGTAAAAGAGCGATCATATCCTACAGTGGTCTACGTGATCGAAGCCCACGGGATTGTAAAAACATACGGCAAAGTCAGGGCGCTGAACGGTTTTGACCTGTCTGTGCGCAAGAATACGGTTCACGCGCTGGTAGGGCCTAACGGCAGCGGCAAGAGCACCGCAGTCAGGGTACTGGCCGGCGAGGTCAGGCCTGACACAGGGTCCGCTACCATCGACGACCTGCCCGTGACCAGCCCGGAGATGAAGCGCATGGTCGCCCAGGTGCCTGACATCTGTCGGATACCGGACAACCAGACGCCAAAAGCGCTGTTGTGGAAGCACGGCAAGTCGTGCCGGCTGTCGAGGGAGGATATTTCTTACCGGGTAGACGTGCTGGCCGGGATGCTGGATCTCGAAAACTCCATGGACACGAAGATCGGCGAGCTATCCCGGGGCATGAAGCGCCGTGTCTCGATCGCTATGGGCCTCTTCACGGACGCCAGCGTCATACTGATGGACGGGTCGCTCTCGGAACTGGACCCCATCTTTTGCGGTAACCTGATCACTAAACTGCGAAGCTCAGGCGACAAGACTATCCTGCTCACGTCCAACAACATGGACATGCTGGACCGGATCTGCGACGGCGTGACCATCATCAAGGACGGCGCCACGCTGCTGAACGAGAGCATGTCGTCAGTGCGGGAGAAGATCGGCCGGCCTGCCGTGACGCTCCGGGTGAGCCCGATGAGCCAGGCCCGGCTGGTGCAGTCTATCAACCAGCAGCTGTTTGTCAACCACACGTACGTGGGCGAGGGCATAGTAACCGTCGAAGTGGACGACATCATACACATTCCCGGCGTCATCCGGCACGCGTCGGCCTTTACCGAGATATACGAGGCCCGCCAGACCATGACCAGCCTTGAAGATCTGTACCGCTCCTTCTTCGAGGGAGCACAGTAGATATTTTTATAAAGGGCACATACGGTGCATGTGAGGATGTGGTCTCCACTGTCTCCAGGCCCGATTAACATCCGGCTCGCCCGTCTCGACGATGCGTCGGCGATTACCCGCATACACATGTCACATGTCCCCCAGTGGTACCGCAGGACTGAGGCAGAGCATTGTGAAGTGGGCTACGACGCCCTGACGCTCGACGAGCGATATGGCTTCGGCGGGCAGTGGATGAGTCCGGAGACCTGTGCCATTCACCTGAACAACCTTCTGCTTGGCCATCATCTGCCCTTCGTCGCGGAAGCGGATGGACAGCCAGTTGCCGAGATGGAACTGTTCGTCAGCCGGGAGGGAGTCCCCTACGGCAGGAACTGCCATATCGGCCTCCTGTACGTCCATAAGGACTTCAGCGGCCGGGGCATCGGTACCATGATGGTCGAAAAAGCCCTGGCGTACGCCAGGGAGAATCGCTGCGATTCACTGACCGTGTCTTCGGTCCAGGCCACGGAAGAGTTCTACCGCAGGTGCGGCTTTTCCTTCCGGGACGCCCTGGTGGAGATCGAAGCCCTGCCTGGCGAATATGTGGTGGATGTTGCGCCGTTGCAGCCACCCCTGAGCATGCAGTCTTTCACCTGGGGCATGGATATGAAGATCGGGCGGCTGCAGAGCTCGGCGTACCACGTCTTCGAGATAGCGGACGAATATTCGCTCCCCTCCTGCAGGAACATGCAGCGACATACCCGGTATCTCAAGGTGAACGGGCATCCTGCCGTAATTGCCTGTCACTGCCCGATACCCGGTAAAGCCATCGTCCGGGGCTGGTCAACAGGGGCTGACGCAGGCGACCTGGTCCTCGCAGTGCTGAGCAAGGCGGCTGCCATGGGCCTGCATACGACGAACATGCTATTATCCCGGAAGGACTATGATCACCTGGAAGGCCTGATCGAGGCGAGGATGATCGGGACACGCAGGACGTTAATGATCAAGCTGTAGGTGCACGGGATGAAGGTCAACGAGATAGGCGAGATCGGGCTCATCAAACGTATAGGGGGCATTCTCCGCTCTAAGTACCTGGGCGACGACTGTGCGGTGCTGGACGTCGGCCCGGAGTACCTGGTGGTTACCATCGACATGCTGCACCGGGTGACGGATTTTCCACGGGAGATGACGGGCGAGGACATAGGCTGGATGAGCGTCGCTGTCAGCCTCAGCGACGTAGCCGCCATGGGCGCCCGGCCGCTCGGCGTCGTCGCGGCGATGGGCATACCAGGCGACACGGACGTAGCCTTCGTCGAAGATATCGCCCGGGGCATGGACCGGTGCGCCCGGACGTACGGCACCGAGATCGTGGGCGGCGACACCGACCAGCACCAGGAGCTGACCATGGTAACCACTGCGTTAGGTCTGGTGAGAAAAGATGCGGTCAAACTGCGCTCAGGCGCGAAGCCTGGTGACCTGTTATGTGTCACGGGATACCTGGGCACGCCGGCGGCAGCCTATAAGGTGCTGATCGAAGGCCGGGCCGTTTCGTCTTCAGACCGGCAGGTGCTGATCCGCAGGTTCTTCAGGCCGGAGCCACGGCTGGGCGAGGGCATGATTCTCTCGGACTATCCCGGCGTGACGGCGATGATGGATATCAGCGACGGCCTGGGCAAGTCTGTATATGAGCTGGCGACTGCAAGCAAGGTCGGTTTCGTCGTCTACGGGGATAAGCTGCCCGTCATGGACGAGGCCCGGCGTGTCGCAAAGGATCGCGCGGAGTTGCTGGACATGGCCATCTGCTTCGGGGGCGAGTTCGAATTGCTGTTCACAGTCGCTCCCGCAGATGTTGATATAATCAAAGGTGTCAACTTTACAGTGATTGGCAAGGTCGCGGAATCCGGGCTCACGCTGGACGACAACGGCAGGAAGAGCGAGATCTCCTGTAAAGGATACGAGCACCTGAAAAAGCGGCAGGATACCGCTCATTAGCTGGCGCCGTACCCCGTTACACTTGCAACAGGGGATACCTGCAAGTGCTCATTCTTCCGCTCTTTCCTTCTTCTTGGCCCAGAGCATCGCCAGATAGAGCAGGCCTCCGCAAAGGGCCACTCCGACGATGGCAGAGATGACATACCCGACGGGAGCGCTGAGGCCCGGGACCCCGTAGTCGGACAGGGGCGTATTCCAGAAGTCCCCGGCGCCGGTGCTGATGCCGGAAGGGATATACCCGGCTTCCTGTCGTAGCTCTTCCAGGCTCCACTCGCCGAATGGTACGCCTGACGCGATCAGGCCGATGGGCGTGAGCACGATCAGTGCGGCCAGCCCGATGAGGAGGTTCCTTACGAGCTTACTATTCGCCTTCTGTGTCATAGCGGCCGGGACTTTTGCCTTGCCGCCGATGAGCGACGGGTCGTTGCTCTGTATGTACGCGAAGATGAGCCCGGTGACGATCGCCTCGAAGACGCCGAAGAAGAGACTGTCGATCAGCATGGCCGGTAGCGATACGTTGTATGCGTACGGGAAGAACTGCGGGTACTGGGAGCCCAGGATGAACCCGGTAGCCATGCCGCCGATGACCAGGGATACGAACCCGGCGACGGCTGCGGCCAGGAGCCTCCGCAATGACGTCGCCTCCGAACGGCTGCTGATGATCCTGTAGGTGATATATGCGCTCACCGGCATCAGGAAAGCCATGGTAAAGCAATTCGCCCCGATCGCTGTGATGCCTCCGTCCCGCATGACAAATGCCTGTATGGCCAGCGTCACTGTCATCGCGACCACACCCGCCCACGGGCCGAGGATGATGCTGATCAGCGCAGCGCCTACCATGTGCCCCGAGGTGCCGCCGGGCATGGGGATGTTGAACATCATGATGACGAAGGAGAATGCCGCTGCCAGCGCGAGGAGCGGCACCTGCTTCGAGCGTAGCTCTTTGTTGAGGCGGTGACTGGCGTACAGCCAGATCGGTATCATGATGATGAACAATGGTATGTACCCCATTGGCCCGAGGTACGTATCGGGTATGTGCAAAATATCACCAATATGTAAATGACACTTTTAGTTATAAAAACGTATCGATTAGTAACACTAATTAAGGCCTATTATAAAAATATGTAACATCGATGTACATACCGATAATATTGACCATATTGAACTAATATCGACGTTATTATAACTTTTATTGAAGCATTATCAATCAGTTTAATGGATACAGAATATTTTCATGACGAAATAGTCAGAGTGTTTTTGTATTACTTTTATTTACCATATGTACAACTTAAGTAACAATATTATAATAAAAAAGTAACACTATATTATCTATTTGAAATTATTTCTTAACAGGACTGCCATTGCCCGGTTCCAGGTACCCCTTCTCGACGCAGTCCAGGACAAGCGCGCGCACCCGCTCCCAGAGCTCCGGTGCCGCGAGGCCGATGCGACTGTTGATCTCCAGGACTCTGGTCAGCGGTAACCCCGTGCTCTCGCCATGATCTGCCCTCTGTGTAATAGTTGTGTAGTAGCGGGTCCAGCCGGTCGAGCGCGGCGGCGAACTTTGCCTCCGGCGTCTCTCTGGCCTCGAACTCTTCCCATAACGCGATGTATTCCTTCGCCTGGTCGGCCGGCAGCATGCCGAAAATCCGTTTTGCGGCTGCCTGCTCCAGCGCGTAATGGTCCCCGCTGTCCTTGCGATCGTAGACGAATACGTCGCCAGCGTCGATCTCCACGATGTCATGTATCAGCGCCATTTTCATGACCTTGCACACGTCGACGGAGTCTTTCGCATACTCCGACAGCACCATCGCCATGACCGCAAAGTGCCAGGAGTGCTCGACGTCACTGTCATGCCGGGATTTGTCCAGCAGGTACGTCTGCCGGTAGATGTGCTTCAGCCGGTCGATCTCCATGAGGAAAGCGATTTGTTGTTGCAGCCGGTCCATGATATCAGCGCTCGTGCTCATGAACGTGGTCGTGATCGTGCATGTGCATGTGCTGGTGAGTGGTGGTCCCGTGGCGGTGCATGTGCTTGTGGATCAGATTCGTGGAAAGCAGCAGCTCCAGGTCGTTGGCCACCCGTGTCGTCGGCGCGTCCACCCTGATCGTGTGGTCTTCGCCCATGACGATGGCCCGGCTGCTGATGTGCTCGATGGCATCGAGGTCGTGAGTCGCGGTCACGATAGTCTTGCCCGCGTGTCCCAGCTCGTGCAGCAATTCGATCAGCCAGAGTTGTGTCCGCGGGTCCAGGCCGGATGTCGGCTCGTCCAGCAGGAGCACGTCCGGGTTGGTCGCCAGCACCGAGGCGATGCAGACTTTCTTCTTCTCGCCGCCGCTCAACGTATGAGGCGCACGGTCTCTAAGGTGCCCGATCTCGATCATGCCCATAACCTCTTCGACGCGGGCTTTGACCTCGTCGGGCTTCATATCGAGCTGCATCGGGCCGAAGGCGATCTCGTCGTAGACGGTCGAGGAGAACAGTTGCGCGTCGGAGTTCTGGAACACGAACCCGACTTTGCGCCGGAAGTAGCGGCTGAACTCGTTGCCGCTGAGGGAATCGAAGACCTCCTCTGTCACCGGGTTGCCGAACGCCCGGAACTCGCCGCTCGCAGGGTAGACCAGTGCGTTGAGCACGGACAGCAGCGTCGACTTCCCGCACCCGTTGGCGCCCATCAGGACGACCTGCTCGCCCTTGCCGACCGTCAGGCTGACGTCGCTGATCGCCGTAAACTTGTCCAGATATGAATACGAGACATTCTTTAGCTCGAAGACATTTTCCATGGTAAGACCTAAATCCCGATTAGATTTTGTGAGTACAGCACCAGCAATATGCAAATGGCCAGCGAGGTGGCAAGGGCTGCATAGTCCCGGCCGGTCGCCCGGAACTTCTTAAGCACCTTGACTTCCCCGGTGAACCCCCGGCTGATCATCGCCTTATGCACTTTATCGCTCATGTCAAGCGTCCGGAACAACAGGTATCCGATCCTCCCGGCCACCCAACGCTGTTCCGACAGCATGCCGCCACTCCGTATCGTGCGGCTCTTTTTGGCCGTCAGTATGTCCCGGGTGATGTCCATAAGCAGGAAAATATACCTGTAGGCCATGTCCAGCGTCAGGACGTAGACCTTTGGCACGCCAAGCGATCTGAACGACTTGAACAGGGATTCCTGCGGCGTGCTGAGGACGAGTAATACTACTGCTGCGGCACACGTAGTCACCCTGGCGACGAAGGAGACAGCGAACAGCAGGCCCTGTTTCGTGACATAAAGCGTGAAGCCGCCGGAAGAGAAGATATGGAACAGAGGGTCTCCGGCCATGAACACGTTAAAGAGCAGCGGGATGACAATAACGCCAGAGAAGAACGGGATGAATGCCCAGACAACTTTGTTAAAGTAGCCAAGGTCCACCTTGCTCGCGTATGCCAGTGCGAGCAAAAGCAGGTACACGCATACCAGTACGGGCAGGTCGCCGACCAGCGTCACGGAAACGACCAGCGCAAGTGTCGCGATGAGTTTGACACGGGAGTCCAGACTCTGCAGTAGCCCGTCGCGTTTCGCATAGCCGCCGGAAGCAAGTGTGCCCTCGAAAAATTTCAGGAGGCTGTCGGCGGTCTTCCTGGCGAAGCTCTTCCGGCCGCTGCCTGCGCCGCAGGCCGGCGGAGGACTGTCGTCCGTCTGGCTCATCCACGCGGGGATTGTCATGTTATAGCCTAAAGCTCGGTGTTCGGGGAAATGGTGGTCAGCTTGACGTGCTTGACGCCCTTCAGGGCCATCATCTTCTCCGCGACCACTTTGACCTTCTGGCCTTCGCCCTGGAGCATGATGATCTCCAGGCAGTTGTCGTGGTCGAGATGTACGTGGACCGAAGACTTGATCATGTCCATGGCCTCATGCTGGATGTCGGTCAGGCTGTTCACCAGGCCACGCTGGTCGTGGTCGTAGATCAGCGTGATGATGCCGATACGGGCGCCCTCGACCTCGTTCATCCACTCGTAGTGGAGGATGTAGTTCCTGATAGCGTCCCGGATGCCCTCGGACCGGGACGAGTAGCCGCGCTTCTCGATGATCTGGTCGAAGCGGCCCAGAAGATTGTCTGGCAGCGACACCCCGATGCGCATTAATTCCTGTTCCATACTCTTTCTCCGTGCGTATAGTAATACGATTATTGATATTCTTATTACGTTTGATGTTAAAAATCTTTTGACACCCTGTAATTTACATAAATTTGTGGATAGCGGTCCCTGTTGTTACCGGGCATAAAAGAAAATAGCGGGGGCAAAAGCCCCCTGCTTAAAAGTACGGGTAGCCGGGATAAGGATTATATCCCGGGTACGGGTAGTTCGGGTACGGATTGCTCGGGTACGGGTAACCGGGGTACGGGTTATATCCCGGAAACGGGTATCCCGGGATTTCCGGGCTTGAGCGTCGGCGACGGTGTCGGTGTAGGCAACGGCTTCGGCTTCGGCGTCGGGGATACTCCCGGCTTTGGTGTTGCAGTGGGCGTCGGCGATAGCGTCGGCGACGGTGTCGGCGCAGGCTTCCAGCTGCCGTCCATGTAAGCGAGGATATCCTTTATGTTGATCCTGCCGTATCCATAGTCGCTGTCAGGTATCTTCGTGCCCAGCGGCTTTGCCGTCTTCTCCATGATCTCCTTTGCCTTCTGCGGCGTCATAGAGTGGTCCTTCTGGACCATCAGTGCCGCGGTGCCCGAGACCATGGGGCATGCCATCGAGGTGCCGCTCATGGAGAGGTAATACTGGTCAATGGCTTTCCCGTCGCTGGTGCCCGTGGCACGGCAGGAGACGATCTGGTAGCCGGGGGCGGTCACGTCAGGCTTAATTGAGCCGTCCTTCAACGGGCCCCGTGAGCTGAACGAGCAGACCTTGTCAGTCCTGTCGACCGCTCCGACGGTGATCACGTCCTTGTTGTCGCTGGGACAGCCGATCGTCTTGCCGTTCGGGCCGCTGTTGCCTGCCGCGACGATCACGATCTTGCCGTTCTTCACGCACTTGCTGACTGCGTCACAGATCGCCTGTGAGTGCTGGTCCGAGCCGAGCGACATGGAGATCACGCTGGCGTTAGTGCTCGCCGCGTACTGGAGGCCTGCCAGGATGCTGGACTCGCTGCCCGAGCCGTCCTTGCCCAGCACCTTGACGCCAATGAATTGTACCTCGGGGGCGATGCCCTTGTATTTGCCGCTCGGATGCAGCGCCGCTGCCGCCGATGATGCCGGCGCAGTGGGTGCCGTGGCCAAAGTCATCGTAGGGGCCGGTCGACTTGCCTCCGGCAATGTCTTTCCAGCCGATGACCCGGCCCTTCAGGTCCGGATGGCTGCCGTCTATGCCCGAGTCTACGATGCAGACGACCACGCCTTTACCGGTCAGGCCTGCGTCCCAGGCGACAGGGGTGCCCATCTGCGGGGCGGACTTGTCGAGGGTCGCGTGGAAAGTGACGTCCTTTTCGACGTACCTGACGCCGTCCATCGAGGCAAGCTTCTTAGCGGCCGCCTCATCCGGGACGCTTATTGCGACAGCGTTTATGAGAGTATATCGCTCTAAGACATTCGCGTTGTTTTCCGCGGCAAACGTGCTGACCTGTTCGTCCATCACGCCTGCGGTATCAGAATCATCGTTGAACGCTACGATATACGTATTAGTTACATTCTCTTGTGCAGCGTCCATATCGGGGGAGTGAGCCTGGACAATGAGCGCTGATGCTACAATAATCAGTACTATTGCAGCGAGTATCAGAATACGTTTTTTTATGGTTACCCCTCCTGAGTAAGTAGTCAATCGTTTAGCAATATATATTATATACTTTCCCTTTATAGGAAATATTTTAGAAAATTATTGGTAATATATTAAATAATATTTCCTCTTTTGATTTCCTGGCTTTAAAATAAAATATGGGCCGCTATCGTACAGGCGCCGGGGCCGCCAGCAGGTAAAAACGGTTTACCGCATGTTATTTATCTGTATATACTCAATATTATATTGATCGCCATGATCTTCCTGAAGTTCACCGCTGAAGGCCTCGCCGCTGCTTCCTACCTGATCGGCTCCGGAAAAGAAGCCGTCGTCATCGACCCCCGCCGGGACATCGACGTTTACGTAAAGGTCGCGCGTGAACACTGCCTGCGGATCAAGTACGTGCTCGAGACCCACCGTTACGAAGACCTGTTGCTGGGCTCGCCTGCCCTGAAGACGCAGACCGGCGCACTGATCTGCCGGGGGGTGAACGATGAGGTCAGGTACGGCGACGTCCGGCTGAAGAACGGCGAAACGCTCAACTTCGGCAGGATGTTTATCAGGGCGCTCGAAACGCCCGGGCACACGATGGACAGCCTGTCCTACGCGCTCTACGCGGCAGAGCAGCCCGATGTGGCGCTCATGGTCTTCAGCGGCGACGCGCTCTTCGCCGGAAGCTGCGGCCGCATAGACTTTTACGGCGAGGAGCGGAAGGCCGAATGCGCCGGGTTGCTGTACCGGTCCGTTCATGAGAAGCTGCTGCCGCTGGGCGACCAGGCCATACTCTGTCCTGCCCACGGCGCAGGCTCCGTCTGCGGCGCTGGCATCAGCGACCGGGACGAGACGACCATCGGCTACGAGCGGAAGGTTAATCCGTGGCTTTCGTATGACCGGGACGCGTTCGTCAGTAAAAAGACGGCAGAGAAGCCGCTGTACCCGCCCTATTTCAGGAACATGGAACGGCTGAATGCAACAGGTGCTCCGCCGCTGGCAGCGGGCCCCGGGCCGAGGCCGGTACAGCCCCTGGAATTTGCCGAAGTCGTAATCGAAGGTGGCATTCATCTCATCGATACAAGGATGCCGCAGGCATTCGCCGGAGGCCATATACCTGGCTCGTTAAGCATATGGCCCGGCGGCAACACGGTTTTCCCCGGCTGGCTCCTTGATGCCGACAGGCCTGTTTATCTGGTGACAGAACGTCCGGAAGATGTCTCCGTGGTCTCACTATACCTCTCGCGCATCGGTTTCGATAACGTAAAGGGATATCTCTGCGACGGCTTCGAGACATGGCAGAACCGGGGCTTGCCCGTGGAGCACGTCGGCGCCATCTCCGTCGACGCGCTGAAAGTGCTCAAGGACGCTGGCAGCATCCGCATCATAGACGTGCGCGAGCCCGATGAGTGGCGGAATGGAATCATGCCCGGCGCGGAAATGAGGTTCGTGGGCACGCTGAAGGACAACCTGCCCGACGGCCCGAAAGACGCATCTATTGCGGTGACCTGCAGCGTCGGGCACCGGGGGAGCATCGGGGCCAGCATACTGAAGAATGCCGGTTTTACTAATGTCTATAATGTGCTGGGCGGCACCACGGCCTGGGCCAGTCAGGGTTATCCTATGGAAAAGCCGGGTAATATTTCATGAGCCATTCATCTTTTTAATGGGCAGGGCTCGTCGATGCAGGCGGGTCGAGCGCTCGCGCGTACGTATATAACCAGGACGGAGGTCTAATTTATTATGACACTGTTCAGTCACGCAATTCCAAGCAATCGGTTACTCAAGGCATATTATTAGCTTATTCACGATTTATCTCGATATATTCGATACAATCATAGAATATGCTGTTTATTTTCGATTAATGGCTATAAAAGATGTTTATTAAGCGAAATATCCAAAAAGGATTTAAAAGAACAGGTAAATTTGAATTCTATACCAGATACAGGGGATTGAAGTACGAATGACCGAAGGAAAAATGAGCCTTTTCTATGTGATAGCAACGATCTGCGTGCTTCTCAGCTTTTCGCTGATCATGAACGGGACTGTCAGTGCCGACTCGTTCGATAACGGCCGGCAGGCGGCCAGTTCGGTGCTGTCAGGCATCCTGCTGCATGACGAGCACAACATCGGCGGCACGTTGTACGATGTGTACTGCTACCACCACAACGTCTACTTCGGCGTGCGATTCTGACCCTGTCTATATGTGGGTCCGACATGTACGAATCCTTGTGCTGCAGTGCGGCCGCTCGAGTGCGTGTGCGTGACCGGGCATCGGCTGGCGTGCAGATTTGGTATGTGTTCATCGATACGAAAATGAACTGACCGTACATCTGGCAGGCAGGAAGGGAAAGTTTTATATTTCAACAGTGCCTTTGTAAGTTCTGCAAAACCGCCTCGTGGCGATTTTGTGTTTTTATAACCTCTTTGCGGGGGTTGCCCAGACAGGTCAAAGGCGCTAGCTTGAGGGGCTAGTCTCGAAGGAGTTCACGTGTTCGAATCACGTCCCCCGCACCAAAATTTTATACTCTCGGAAACTTTCTACAAAGGTTCCGATGATACGTGCCCGGACAACTCTTCTGGTGAACAGTCCTTCTGACGCTCGACGTTTTCCTTTTTAATAATTGGTGGCGGACGCAGATGAAAGAAACATACGGGTAAGGTGTCTGTGGTTACGAAAATATGAAGTCCGGGGGATATATAGCCGTATACCGCAGGCGTATAAATGCTTATCACTCATGCCTGTCACGCTCGCCAGGGGCGCATAGCCCGGAAAAGTATAGTCACTCTTTGCCTTCGTAGAAAAACAATTTATAGTTTACTATTTCTCTGATACCTGTCGGAATGGATCCGCTTCTTGAAATGTCTTATCCATAGCATTGGTCCTGTCTTATTCCGCAGCGAACTTTCTTCAACTGAAAAAATCTCATTTTATTCGTAGGGGGAGTAATATGAGAAGAATATCCATAGTGGTTTTATTAGCGGTATTTATCCTGTCAGCCAGTGCCTGTGCCCGCCAGGGTGTTACTCACGATGCATCGGCTATCCTGAAAAACGTAAATGGCGATGTAATCGGGACAGCTGACTTCACTGAGGACGGCAATGGTGTTGTACACGTCGATGTCAGGGCTACCGGCCTCTCGCCGGGCATGCATGGCATCCATATCCATGAAACAGGAAACTGCAGCCCGACATTTGCCGCAGCCGGCAGCCACTTTAATCCGACGCATAAAAAACATGGTCTCAACAACCCGGATGGTCCGCACGCCGGCGATCTGCCCGACCTGCAGGTCGATGAGAATGGCACAGGATACCTGAATACGACCACAGACCGGTTTACACTGTCGCCTGGCCCGACCACGTTGTTTGATAATGACGGTAGCGCCATAGTCATACATGCAGGTCCCGACGACCAGGTGACAGACCCGGCAGGGAACAGTGGCGATCGAGTCGCCTGTGGGGTCATTGAGGCGGTTCCTGCGGATGTAAGAAAATAGAGTTATCCTTCTATTTTTTTATAATAGCCTTTTTTACACGTTTCTGAATATATTTGTAGCATTATCATAACATTTTTATACTAATCAAGCGTTTATTTGTATTAGCGTATGATTACCAGCCATACGCTAAAAAGAGGCATAATAACCGGCCGTCTCCGGGGGTTGGCAATGGCCGGTTCTCATGCCCCCGGGGCACAGGGCAAAAACACCGTCAGTTCGCCCTGTGTCCTGTATTCTGACACAGGGTGATATCTTGAAGAAGATCGCATCATTAGGCCTGATCACTGTGCTGTTGTGTAGCGCTTGTTTTTCTATCGTCGCCGGGGCACAGAAAGACGGTACGACCGCTTATAGCCAGCAATCGAGCATCGATAAAAATAGCGCCTTGGTTGAAGGCGCCATAGATAATTACCTGTCGGGCAAAACCGATAAGCTGACGATCCCTGGCGTGTCGCAGGACAACGGGCAGGTCTACGCCGGCCATGCTCCGGCCGGCTACACCCATATACTGCCACCTGGCCGGTCAGGGAAATGGTCGTCCGCTGCCAGCAGCGTAGGCATCCAGTCTATAACTAAATGGGAAACGCTTCCCTACAGCTCAGGCTTCAGTTCCAACTATGCCGCAACATATATCGGTGCCTGTGGTGCAAGCTCCCGGACGCCAGCTATCCTGGCGTCGAGCGTATATGCCCGCATCAGCTCTAAGTCACTGGCGAACCTGCAGACCGACGAGATCGTCGCCATGCACATGTGGAGTAAAGCCGTGAACGGCTACCAGCCGGAGAACGACATTGTCATCGGCCGTAACTGGAGCAATGCCAACTACGTGGACTTTACCATATTCATCAGTGCCTACAGCTATCCGTGGCTGAAGACTATCTCGTGTCCTGCGAGCCATGAGTTCTCGATTTACATAAAGACGGTCAATCCCCGGGGTGCAAACTACAACCGTCTGGAGTTTTCAGTCTATGATATTACGGCACAAAAATCGTATACGTACCAGTACGCTCTGCCCGCGACGCAGACAATGGACGGTGCAGATGTGGCACTGGAGAAGTTCTACCAGGATGGCGAGGCACGTCCGGGCCTGACCCGGCAATGGCGTACCGCTTCGGCGTTCCATGTATACGATCAATACAAGCGCTGCGTGAACCTGCTCCAGTCGGGCTTCGTCTGCGAATGGCTGACCTCCGGCGTGCAGACCGCTTACTATCACGACTACAAATACTATGCAGGGGTCCGCAACGGGGACGGTACTTTCTACATGACAAGGTTCGGGGCCGGGAGCACATATCCGCTCCATCCCTGACCTTTTCTTTTTCATCGGGCTCTGTTCCGCTGTCTGATTTTTATATAAACCGATACCACGCTTAACATTGCATAATCGGGCGTTATTTTGCTCTATTTTTCACAATGCCTGATATCCCGGTGGGTGATTATCTATCGATCGGCATTTCATCTTATGCCAGAGGGTATGTCATGAAAAAGATCACCACGATTGCGCTCATCAGCATCTTTATGTTTTCCCTGTGCTTAGCAGGCTCTACGGCGACCAGCGCCGCCGGCCCGACAGAAAACGTCATCGTCGTCTTTAAAAGCCCGGTGACACAGGAAGACGTGAAATACCTCGAAAGCATAGGCGGCGTGATCAAATACACCTATACCATCATCGACGGCGTTGCCGCAAGCCTGCCACAGGCGGCCCTGGACAGGCTGCGCAGCCTGCAGAACAACCCTGGCAGCGATCAGGTCGCGGGCAGGATCAAGTACATCGAGAACGACGGCACGATGTACGCACTGGAGGGCGGTGCTGTGCCGGCAGGTCAGGATAATGTAGCCGTGCAGGCAGTGCCTTCTGATGGTACTGTCCCGGAAAAACCGGTTACTGGCTCTACAGCTGAGACAGTAAGCGTGGTAGTGCAGACCGCGGCCATTCACCTGATAACCGGTGACATGCATGTATTCCCTGCCCTGCCGCTGACGGCAGCCGCCTTTGGCACCTGACAACGGTCGTAAATGGCAGATTATTCCCGCTTGTCAGAGATATGGCTTCAGGTCGGCAGACGTCCGGCATGCCATCGACGAAGAGCACAAGAAAGGCGAGATGCCCGGGCCCATACCTAAGTAAAAGGCATTCCGGGGTCCCTTTTTTATAGCCGTCACTTTTTCGACATGGCCTTTTTCCGTCTCCGCGACAGCCATATCAGGATGAGCAGGAACCCGACGACGACCAGCCCGACAAACAGGAAGAACAGCTCGATGACCAGCAGCTTAGCTTTTGTCTCGTCACTTTCCGGAGATGGCTGCAGGCTTTGCGCCGGACACGACGGGACTGCGGCATACACTAACAGCGTGGCCATTGCTAAGGCTATTAATAGTGACTGCAATGATCCGGTTGATGTAGTGAGGAGCCATGTCTGCCCGGAGGAATGTCTTTGCTCCATACATTCGATATCCCCGTTTCTCATCATTAAGGTGTCGAACGCAGGCATCCTGCGTCCGCAACGTGCCTGATCACAAGCATGGCAGGCGCGCCTGCTGACAGCGCAGAATGTCATGGCGTCAGTCTTATCCAGCATAATTTTGCTTATTTTCCATTTTATCTGGTATAAATAATGTCAAAATATAATAATGGCCGTGCCCTCTCCTATTATTGGGTATTATTAAGGGGTTTGAGGGGGTATTCGAGACGGGACTAACGCGGCCTCTTGCACTGATAGTGCTGTTGATCGTCATCAGTGCAGGGGCCATTCCGCCTCTTGTGCAGAGCTACCGGGAAGCACAGCTTGAGCTCCAGGCCGGTAATCTGCTCGTCCAGGACCAGGCCTATACGACCACCCCTATCCAGACGCTCTTTCACAGCCAGACTGCCGCAACTACCGATACGGAGGCGTTCGCCTTCGGCCGCAGCCCGGATGGCAGCATCGACCTGGCACAGACTAATGCAGCAGCCATTGACGCCACCGACACCGGTTTCTACACGGCGACCTTCAGCTTCCTGAAATTCTCCTGTCCCACCGGCGAAGGCTTCCTGCACACCAGCATCGGCGATCCGATCGTCTCGCGGACGCCAGTATTTGCAGGGCTGATCTTCCCGCAGATGATAAAAACCGAGCGCAAGCCGGCCACAGCGGGCAGTACACAACCGGCAGACACTGTCCCTGGGGTTAACGATACCACGAACCAGTCGGCCACGGGCATGTCGGCTCCGGGAGATGCACTGAATGCGACCAGCAGCCTGTGGACGGAGCATGAGCCCGTGGTAAAAAAGCAGGTATCGACAGCGGTCGGCGTCGAGGACACGACCAATGTGCTGGCCGTTACTCCCCGGCCGACCACAACCCCGATACCGACCATGGCTGCGACCGCAACGCCCGCGGGTAACGCCACAAACAGGACGAATGTAACGAAAGCCACGCCCGTACCGACGCCGGAGCCATCGACCATTTTGCCGAAATCGGCTACGCTGCTGGTAAAGCCGTTGGACCGCCAGGACAACAAGCCGTTTACCAGTGCCATCGATCCGGACTACAACCCGCGAAAGGCCACACGCAGCGAGGTCAGGAACATTTCGGGCTGGGATCGCCTGACAACCAACGTGATCGGCCGCAGCGGCATCGACAGCACTTATCAAAACCGGACCTCGTATCCCGCCTACATCAACCCGTGGAACGTCGTCAAGCTGGCAGATCAGTACAAGGTCATGTCAGACTCGGCGAACATGACTAAAGCGGATTCCTACCTGCAGCAGCGTCTCTGGGCACTGTGAACCGGCGCATGGCATCATTACTCTAAATTTCTTTCAGCGTGTACTGGCTCGATGCCGAGGCCCAATTCCTCGCCGTATTTTATCTGCACAAGCCCGCGGGTATCCGGCCACGTGCCCCTGAACTTGTCCTGCCCCGGCTCGAAATCGCTCTTCAGCCTGCTCCCCTTCAGCCCGATCTGCTGGCTCACCAGGTCGAAGCTGGCCTGGTCGATGGCCACCGGATCGGTCGAGGCGAGGATGCCTATGTCCGGCACGATCGGGGCATCGCTCCACGGGACACAGTCGCACTCCGGGGTGATCTGTATGAGGAAGTTCATGTAGCCGACCCTCCCCTGCTTTCCGGCCACTGCGCCGAGCGCGTACTCGGTCATCATTTCCATGAACGGCACGATGTCCCGGTCCCAGTCGAAGCTGATGGAGCCTGACGGGGCAGACGGTCATGCACTCCCCGCAGCCTATGCAGACCTCGTCGTCCACCACAGCCCCGGCTTCCTCGTCCATGTGTACTGCTTCCCGGGGGCATACCGCCGCGCACTTGCCACAGCCGGCGCAGGTGCCCTCGTCGACTGTCGGCCGAAGCCCCCTGTGCTGGTCCATCTTGCCGCTTGCCGGGGCACAGCCCATGGCCAGGTTCTTGATCGCGCCCCCGAACCCTGCCATGCCATGTCCTTTGACATGGGAGAGCACGATCATGCCCGGCGGGGTGAGAATGTCACTGGCGATCTTCACCTTGCTGAAATGTTTGCCTTTGACCGGGACTTCCCGGAAGTTGTCGCTGACCAGGCCGTCTGCAATGATCATCGGAGCCCGGACGACGGAATAGTCGAAGCCATGCTCGATAGCCGTGATCAGGTGG
Organism: uncultured Methanocellaceae archaeon; assembly: GCA_963792125.1. Lineage (GTDB taxonomy): Archaea > Halobacteriota > Methanocellia > Methanocellales > Methanocellaceae > Methanocella_A. Next base: position 356 of record CAWBVA010000001.1, on the reverse strand, counting down.
TCAACCGAGTCGTGTCTGCTGCCTGAATAGAGGGTGTTCGTGTCGGTAAGGAACGGCTTGCCGCCCTTCTCAAGGATTTTGTCGATCACCTGCCGCACATATACTGGCCGGACGTAGGTGTCGTTGCCCCGCTCGCCGAAGTGCACCTTCACCGGCAGCAGCTCGCCCTCGCTGACGATGTTGCCGAACCCGGCCATGTCGAAGAGCTTCCTGATCTTCGTCACCGTATTGACCCGGGCCTTGCCGATCCTGAGGCGGGCCAGGTAAACCTTGCTTGCCATTCGTGGATTCCCCCGGAAACACAGAGATGTCAGGCTGCATTGCCAAATCCGCGGTGGCCGTTATTACCGGAAAAC